>NZ_FUYB01000009.1 GCF_900167255.1 Thiothrix eikelboomii | reverse complement strand
CAACCCGCTTCACGATGCGCTGGGCAGTCGATTCATGGACCTGATAGCTCAAACCTAAGTGGAACAACGTGCGGTACTCTCGCCAGTAACCTAGGGTCAATAATAGTTGATCCTCTAGGCTTAACGGGCTGGGGCGACCCGACTTCTTCTTCGTCAACTCGCCTGCTTTGAGCACTTCAAGCAGTTCGTGAAAGAGTGGCAGGGGGATTCCTACTCCGCGTTTGAACGCCGAGGGGGGTAGAGTTTTCAGGGTTAGGTAGTTCATTCTTAACTTTATAGGCGAAAATGACTACTTTCGCAAGAGGTCTACACTATCGCTCGTTGGGCGCACACAGTCCAGCAGATTCAGAGGCTTTTAAATAAAAAAGCACTTCAGAAACAGTGCCTTATAAAAACAACAACCGGAAAAACTAATAATTACTAATCAATAATTCCGAAACTTTACTCATGCCGCCTTTCTGAATTGAATAAACGGTTTCGGCCTTATTTATATTAAAGTTTTTAAATATCTCTATAATTTCTGGAACGTCATTAATCGACACCAGCCACTTACCTTTAATCACAGCTAGCACATCATGCAGTTTTTGAAAATCATCACGATTGAAAATAGCTTTTCCATAATAATCTTCGCAGCCGAAATAGGGCGGATCACAATAAAAAAAAGTTTCGGCACGGTCATAACGCTGAATAACGTCAGAGTAGGGCAGGCACTCCAAGGTCACACGCGCCAAACGCTGATGCGCATCCCACAAATCCGCCTCCAGCCGACTTAAATTAAGGCGTGGTGGACGATAGGCACTAATCCCAAACGTCGGCTTGTTCGCAATCTTCCCCGAAAACGCCAATTTTTGCAGATAGAAGAACCGACACGCCCGCTCTATATCCGTGAGCGTCTCAGGATCAACCTGTTGCAGCCGCAAAAACTCATCCCGACTCACCAGCGCCCACTGCATATAGCGTATAAATTCGGGCAAGTGCTTTTGGATGACGCGATAGAGCGTGATGACATCACGATTAATATCATTGAGCACCTCCGCATCCGACGGCGCTTTGCGAAACGTGATCCAAGCACCACCTGCAAATGCTTCGACGTAACAAGCGTGGGGTGGGATGAGTGGGACAATAGTTTTTGCGAGATGAAACTTTCCACCGACCCAGCCGGACAGCGGGGACTTTATTCTTTCTTTGGTCAGCATATAGTTACCTTATAGCCGGTGCTCACGCACGGGCGTTTAAGTTGTTGTTATGCTCTCATTACCTGATCGGGTAGTGAGAGCCTTGGTTGATGCTGACAGCTTATGTCTGTCGCAAAGATGACGGGTCAGTGTTAGCTGCACCGACTCGCCGCTCTCATTTTTAATTAATATTTACACATACCGCTCACACTCCACCGAGCCACTAAACCCAGAGACTCCAAGCGTCAGCGTACAATCCTTAGCCACCCACCGCTGACCATCAATATGAGTTCTAAAACCACGCGCAATGATTTCAGCTTCCGCCATCAAGGCTGGATTCGCACTAGCCAGCGTCAGCGATAAGGTATTGCTCCCACCCGCCAAGCGCCGCAGCTCTTCATCGGCTGCTTCGGTGGCACGCTCAGCCGAATCAAACAGCTCACGCACCACCCAGACCGGACTACTCCCCCGCGCCACTGTGCCAGCATTGCCTTCGTCATCGCGCCAATTGGCGGTGGCACCTGCATATTCACCCCGCCCCAGCTCTTGATAGCTCCACTGGCTGCAATCGCCATAATTCACCGTAATCTGCGGCATGCTTTGCCCCGATTGTGAGTTCAACGAGCCTTGGCTCACAAACACTAATCGACTATCCTTGACCGTCGCTACTGCGCCATAACTGCTACCCAGTCGGGTAATAAACGCCAAATCCGACTCATCTTGCTGCAAGAGCCAGCCAATAACGATGCTTCGATACGCAGCACCGACCGCTACTTGCCAACCATTCCGTCCCGCTACGGCCTCCAGCACTTCGCCTAAAGTCGTGCTCTGATAAACCTGTGTGCGTAAAACCTTGCCTTCGCCCATCATGTCGGCCGACTTGGCATGTATCGTCAGCTCGTCCGGTGCGCCTGACTCACTGCATTCGTCGACGTAATACGACCCCTTAAAATACAGCGTTTCAGCACCCGCGACTCGTTGCCCTAGCCAAACCTTTAACACGACTCCACGCCGAATCGGGGCAATGATGCCGCCGACATTGCTCAAGCGGATGTCGAGCGTGTCCGAATCAAACCCGCTGCTATCGCGCACACTCAGCTCAACCAGATACGGCTTAAATCTTGTCGTGACATCCACTCCATCCGCTTCAACTTTAAAAATCGGCTGCATAAATCAATCCCAGAGCTGTACTTGCGTTTTGACGGGCGAACTCGACTGCAAATCGGGCAATAGAATCACCACCCCCGCAGGCAAGACCGCCGGATGCTGTGCCAATATTGGATTAACCGCCAGCACTGCCTCGGTTGTCCCATGCTCAGCCCCATACTCCGCATAACAAAGTGCATCTAATACATCGCCGTCTTGGGTCGTATATGTCCGCATTAGTCATACCTCAACAGATTGAGCGTCCATTCCACCTTGCCCGGCTTCCCTGATCCGCTCAAATCGCTATACGTCTCACTAATGCCTTCAATGACCCAACGCCCCGGCAAATAGGGCACTCCAATCCCATTGCGTACCGTCCACAGCGCCTGTGGCACGCCTTCTTCTTTGAGCCGATACAGCGTCGTCATCGCATTGTGATTACCGATCCAACAACTAAACAGCACACCGGGGAGTGAAACGGTATCCGTATCCGGCCCCACATTTTGCAGGGCTGGCCGTTGCCCCAGTCGTTCTTGCTTTGCCCAGCGCTGCTGGCTGGAGCGTTGCACCTGATCAAACAGCAGCGTCGATACATCAAAAATAAACTGATTGCCAAACGCCACCTGCATCATGCCACCCCGTCCAAGTGTTGCGCCCGCAATTGCCGTGCGTGCTGCTGTTGTACCCGTTTCAGCACGCGCTCAACTTCAGCGGCAATTTGCGCCGCATCCTGCCCCACTGCGGCATTGATCGTGATATTAATCGGCGCAGAGTTGGGCACAGTCACATCGACCTGAGTTTGACTATTAGCCCGACTCAAAGCGCTAGAGACCCGCTGCGGCAAAGCGGTCACGCCAGCGGGTAAACTCACCGGCTGCTCATCATTCGCAGCACTTAGGGACAGAATATTAGTTTGAGCATCCATCATCACTGGCATGCCCATGCGCAGAATCGCCGCATCCCGCGCAGGGATCACCGCCTCATCTTTGTGTAAAATCGCGCGGTAGCCATCAAATGGGACATTGCGAAGGCCGATGGCGTGTGATCCGTCGGCGCTAGTAGTACTGGTAGAGGTGGTGCTAGTAGTTGTAGTGGTTGTTGTTTTAGCCGCTGCCGCAGAAATTTCCCCTGCTTTCTTGACCAATACATCAGCCAAGGCTACCACTGCCGTTTTCATGGTACCTAATTGAGTGTTTGCAATTGTCACATTATCACTGACCAGTTTCGACTTAGTGCTCAAGCCCTCCATTGCGGCAGCCGCCAATTTCGAGTTTTTATCAACCGCCGTACCTGCATCATCCAAGGGTTTTTTCACCCCTTGGAACATTTTGATCATGTCTTTGGGCAACTCGCCCATTAACTTATTGACCGTTTTCCCAGAGTCCGCCACCGCATCCATTGATCTAGCCACATTCATCGCGGCGGCATAAGCTTTGCGGCCTTCTTCCGTTTGCAGATCAAGGCTATCCACATATTTTCTAAACTCTGACACAGTATCAATCGACGCTGACCCTGATAAATTCAAACTTTGATTGAACTTGCGCACATCAACAGCTGCTTGTGATAACGCCAGCTGTTCTTTTTCCTTGTCCGAATAAAATTGATCATAATAAAAATTTGCAGACTGGGTGAGCTTGTCCATCCCGCCCATGAGCGAGACCAACGCGGACGAGGCTGCCTGCGCTTTCGGCCCCATGCCTCCAAAGTCAATCCCCAGTTTACGGGTTAAATCCACTACTTCTGCGTGCTGTGCGGCGGCAGCTTTGCCCGCATCCGCGACCGCATCCAACGAGCCAGCAACCGCCATCGCAGAGGCATAGGCTTTGCGCCCCGCTTCGGTGGTCAAGTCGAGTCCCAGGACATACTTTTTAAACTCAGCATGCGTATTAATCGCCGCTGTGCCGCTCAGACCCAGCTCTTTATTAAAATCACGGACAGCACTGGATGACTGCTTCAACGCCGCCGCTTTACGCTCTTCCTCACTAAAAAATTCAGTATAGAAAAAGTCATTCGCGGCTTTAACCTTATCAATCCCACCCATGAGATTCGTCAAGCCCATTGCAGCCGCTAAAGCTGAATCCTGTGTTTTGCCCAGATTCAGCCCCAAGCTCTGAAGGCTCGCAGCCAGTCCTGATTTTGCAACTTCAGACAGCTTAGCAAACTCAGCAATGATCTCCTCCGCCGTGAGCTTGGTCATGTCCCGACCGCTCGCCATTGCCTTTTGTAGCTCTTCGGGTAGAGCAGTAAATACCGTTTGATAGCGCTGTTTGAGCATGTCGGCAGTGGAGAAACCGGAGGTTTCCATCCCCTTCAGCGCAGCTGTAAATTTACCCACATGCTGAGGCAAGGTGTCGGCGATCATCTGATCCAGCGTTTGCATCTGCTGCATCATCGCGTGGAATTTCGGGACAAAATCTTTTTCCCGACCGATTTTATCCGACGCAGCAGTTGCGCCAACTGTACCGAAGGCCGTTTTGTAGTTATGTGCGTTACCCGCATGCCCACCTTGCGCTAGCATAGCTTGCCCATCGGTCGAACCTTGCGTAAACCGCAGTTTAGGATCACTGGGACCACCGAATAGTTTTGCCAGCCCAGCAACTCCCGCTAACGCCCAGCCCCAACCGGGGATTGCACTCACAAATGAACCTATACTGCCCATAATGCCTGATAGACCACTGCTTAGCGTGGAACTTAACCCACCCAATCCAGACAACAGCCCACCACCCGCTTTGCCTCCTCCTAAAATGTTTCCCAAACCTAAACTGCTGGTAATTGAGTTGCCCACACTCCCCATGATATTGCCCAGCATATTCCCGACCGGACTCATCACCGCTTGGATGACGGGTCGTAAAATCATATTGGCGAATTCGGCCTTGATGGAATCTGCAAGACTTTTGAAAGAGAACTTCCCACTCTCTACCGCGCTCATAATGCTATCGGTTAAATGCGTGCCAAGGTTTTTATTCAACGCCCCTTGGCGCTGCACCAACTCGGTGTTTTTCTGGTGCTCCAGCGCGGTCAGTGCCAAGGCTTTGGTATAGCCTTCGGTTTGTAGCTTATATAGCTCAGCCGCTGCAGCGCCTTGAGTCAGCTTAGTTTGCTCATAAGCCAGTTCTTCCGACAGCTTTTTAATCGACTTGGTAGCCTCTTCGCGGGCTTTGATTTCGTTTTCAATCTTAGTTTTACTTTGTTCTAAGGAAACACGCTCAGCCGCTTGTACTTTGTTCAAGCCTTCTAGCTCATATTTTTCCCTGAGCATCGCGGCTTTACCTAGATCACGTTCAACGGTGGCTAAGCGCAATTCATCACGAGCCGTTTTTAAGGTTTCAGTGGCTTTTTCACGCGCTTTGACCTCATCATCAATTTTGGATTTGCTTTGCTCCAAGGAGGCACGCTCAGCCGCTTGTGCTTTAGTGAGGCCTTCCAGCTCATACTTTTCCCTGAGCATGGCGGCTTTGCCTTGGTCACGTTCAATCGTGGCCAGGCGCAATTCATTACGAGCTGTTTTTAAGGTTTCAGTGGCTTTTTCACGCGCTTTAACCTCATCTTCAATTTTGGATTTGCTGTGCTCCAACGAGACGCGCTCAGCTGCTTGTGCTTTAGTAAGGCCTTCCAGCTCATACTTTTCCCTGAGCATCGCCTCCTTACCATGATCACGCTCAACAGTCGCTAAGCGCAGCTCATCTTTGGCTGTTTGTATTGCTTTAGTAGCTTGCTCGCGCTTTTGAATGAGATCAGTGAGCGTTTCTTTGGTTTGTTCTAAAGCAACCCGCTCAGCCACCTCAGAGGCTGTTAAGCCGGTGACCGCAAATTTCTTCTGCAGCATGGCTTCTTGGCCCTGCTGATGGTGGATAGTTAAAAGAGCAACCTCTTCGCGGGCTTTCTGCAGTTCTTCCTTGTTTTTGTTGATTTCACTGGCTAAATCTTTGGCCGCTTTGGCATGTTCATCTGCAGCACCTTTGGCTTTTTTATCAGCCCCTTCTTTTTCTTTAGCAGTGGAGGTGTATTTCTGATTGCTATCTTTGGCTTGATCTAATACAGATTTAAGCGCACTGGTTTTCTCGACTTCACTTTCGATTTCTTTATTGACAGCCCGCTGGGTTTCTTTGCGATCAATATAAGCTTTAGCGTTATCAATAGCCGCTGCCGCTGCCATTTTCGCACCGGAGGCCGCTGCCATGTGTGCCTGTGCGGTTGCCGCACTTTCAGCAGCCGTCGCCCGAAAACTAGCCGATTGTGCTGCAAATGACTGCCCAACGACATCGCCAGAGGCGCGAGCCGTGTTAGCCATAGCCTTAATATTACCCTCGGCGCTACCGATTGCAGCGCCAAAGCTTTCTAAGCCTGGGATTTTAGAGAAAAACCCACCCAAGCTAGACAAGCCACTAACCATATTGGCGAAACGGTCAAGCACGAATCCAACAGCTTTTCCAGCCATCGAAGCGATACCACCGAAGACGCCGCCAGCAATATCCAGTACAGCAGCAAAAGCAGAGGCAGCGGCGCTTTTGACCAAATAAAAAAGCGCCGCTGCACCATGCCCAAACATTTCTCCGTAAGCCTGCGCTGCTGTAAATGCTGCATTGGCACCGACCGGCAAATACGTAAACAGCACCCGCCCCTCGTTCACGATGCCGCCCAAAACGGTACCGACCCCTGTCAATCGAGTCGACTCGGCTAATATACCGCCTGTGCTATCAGACCACACATCGACCAGCAGTCGCATGTCTCCGCGTGCCTCTCTCAACCACGCGGTTACATTGTCTATACCTGACGTCACCAATGGGCCAAACGCAGAAAACATCTCTGCGCCCATCAAACCTGCCTCTTGTGACAGACCGCTAATGGCGGATTTCATATCAACTAATTTCGCATTAGCCTCGCCTAAGATGCGTTCTTCTTCTGGCGTGATGATGATTCCGCGTTTTTGTGCAACCACCTCCAGTTCGCGCAATAATTTGCCGTTATCTTCAAGAAGGGGTAACAACGCGGAGGCGTCATCAGCAATGGATTCGAGCAAGAAGATTTTATCATGCTGACTGACATTACTAACCTCTGTCATCGCTTTGCCAATTCGGAGTAGCGCCTGATCGGGCTGCATATTGATCAGCTCGTTGACATTCAGTCCGAGGCGCTCAACAATATCCACGGCTTCACCACCGCCTGTCGTTGCTAAATCCCCCAATTTGTCCGATACGTCTTTGAATATGTCGCGCATTTTTTCAGCGTCGATCCCCACACGGGCGGCGCCTTCACCCCAGACTTGCAGAGTCTGTGATGACATTCCTAGCTGCCGCTCTGCTGACTCCAACTCTTTGTGCATGGACATCAGCTCCGATGTAGCTCCCGCTATCGCCCCACCTGCACCGACAACGACTGCCGCCGCCGCCGCCATCCCTGTTTTTAAACCCTCATAGAGTGAGCCTGCTCGCTGTGCAATCGCACTGCCCAACTCCATGCGCCGATTTTGCGCTTCAATAGCGTGCTCAGTGCGCTCTGCTTGCCGAGCTAAATCTTCTAATTGCTCGGTCGTATTGCTAGTGCTGAGTCCAACAGCCTCCATTTGCGTGCGCGTATCGGCTAGCCTTTCTTCGGTGCGCTGGAATGCCTGCGTCAATCGTTCGGCGCTGCGCTCAGCCGCCGCCAATCGACTAGCAGCGCCTGACGTAGGGTCATTGGCAAACGCTTGGCGCAACTGGTCGACTTTTGCACGAGCCTCCTCCAATTTTTGGCGTGCTGTGTCAACCTGCTGCGTCCGCATCTCAAAATTTTCAACCAGCTTCTGCTTGCGCTTCAGCTCCGCCAACTCCTGCCCCAGCGCTGTGATTTTTGTTTGAGCGGAGGTAAACGCTGACGTAAACGCCGAATCAAGGCGTGCGCCTATTTCGATAATGAGGCTATTTCCAGACATTTGCTGTCTCCCGACAGTACCACTGCTTATTGCGTGGCATCCACCCACTCCAACAGTTCGGGGATTTCCATGTCACCAATTTCGGCTAGACTCCAACCTGTAAACGAGGCCAATACCACGCAGAGCCGCCGTAAATCAGCAGTATCAACGTTGCTTACGTTTGCGAAAAGAGCCATAGATAGCATCTAACCCTAGCCAATCCGTTTGTAGATCCATCTCCCACAAATCCTCCAATCGATAGCCTGCCAAGCGTGCGATTTTTTCGCCTAACTTTTCTTCTTTGAAATTTAGAGAGTCTTTAGTTTTTGGGCGACGCAGCGTGATTTTCTCCACGATTTTGCCGTTGATAGTGAGTGGAAATTTGAGTGTTAACGTTTCGCCCTCGATTTTTGGCTTATCTTTGAAGCTCTTAAAGACCTTCAATAACTCCATCAAGTCAAGTTCTTCGTCCAACTCTTCGATGACGGCAAGCGGTTGTTCGAGCACACTAGCGAACATGCGGGTCGTCATTTCGTATTGATTACTGTCCTCTGACTGCCACTCTGCCACCTGTTTATCTTTCAGCAGAGGACGCCGCATCCACAACTCAGTGATTTCGCCGTTTTCGCTGGCAATCGGAAACTCTAAACGATAGCGCTTCTTATCCTGCTTAGCCTTCGCATCAGCAAAATCAACAACAACGTCAGGGAATAAAGATGCATCAGTAGCTGGCATAAACGCCTCCATTTATAAAGATTGAACCGTCCTCACGACGGGAATAAATTCGGAAAAAGCGGCTCACCTTTAGATGAGCCGAACTTCAAAGTGGGCGGCATACGCTGTGCCGCCGGTTGCAAACTTAGCCTAAGAATTGGCGGTCACTGTCGTCTTGCACATCCATCACATTGTGCTCAAACACCACCACGCCATTGATCTCATAGCGGAATTTGTGGCAAGTGAAGGTATATTTGCGCTGTGTATCCTCACCCATTTTCACTGAGCCTAAATCGACTTGCTCAAAGAAGCCCACGGCGACAATGTTGTGCTTGCCGCTTGCGCAGTTCGCCATGTTTTTATAAATCTGGCGCAGATTAAGCGTGCGAAAACCGTCGCACTGCTTGGTAAAACCCGCGAGCACCGAAGTGCGTAGTTCGGCGGCGCTAATGGTGATGTCGAGCGGCGCATCTAAACTGCCGGTGGGGAATTTGGCCGGTGCGCCCATACCCGCATACTGCTTCGTTTCGGTTTTGCGCTTGAGCTGCGGTAAGCCAATATCGACCAATCCAATAAATTCTGTACCGTTTTCGTACAGCTTCATGTTTTGTAAAATTTCTGGGATTTGTACTGCCATTTTGATCTCCCTTAGCCCAATACGTTGAGCAAGTAGTCATGGGTGATGCGTAGGACAATGCCCGGCTGCTCATTCGGCGGCGGCACCGTAAAGTCGGCATACAGCCACGTCGCCCCTTCGCGGATTTCATCCACACTGTTTTTGGTCGGATGCTTGATCACACGTGCGCCTTTCAGTAGCCAGCCTTGGCGAACTAGTGTGTCCAGCTCGAATTGGATCATCTCAATCCGATGATCAAGTAATTGCTGACTGATTAGGCCGTCAGTGGCAGCAAATTCATGGCGTTGAATGATTTTTGCGATGTGGTCGGTCATGCGTACCGCCGATTCGTACTGCCACATCAGCTCGTTGGAACAAGTGCGGTTGCCGAAAAAGCGTAGGCCATTTTCGCGCCGCAACGTAGTCACATGCATGGCATTGAGATAATTACCATCGCTATCAGCGCCGAAATAATCCACAGCTTGACTGATGGTCAGCGGCGGCACGGTGGCTACAAAGTCATCGGCGAGCGGCACATTGGAGAGCGTTTTCGCCCGACCGCCGATGGACGCATTGGCATCAATTTTTGAGCGCAAGCCCAAAGCGACCGCGACCGCCTGCACGGTGTTTTCACCGCGTTCAAACTCCGGCCAAATCAACATCATGCGCCGATGATTGTAGAGCTGGCGCACGGCAACGACTTCCGCGCGTGTTGAGCCTTTTGCCCCAACATACGCAAAGCCACCGACCCGATCCGCCAGATTTTGTAGTGCCGTTACTGCGACTGATTCCGCATCCAAGCCAGGAGCACCCAATATTTCGGGCGTGACTTCAAATAGGCTTTGGCTGGCCGTCATCGCCAGCGTACCCGCTGCCACATGTGCCGCCTGCTCAGCAGCATCCGATGAGCTTGGGACACGAACTACGACGATTTGCGGGTTAATGCCTTGATCATAAATCGCGGCCAGTGCACCGCTTAACGTGCCGTTTGTGCCTGCTTTATCCATGCTACTACGGTCACTGAGCAGCACCGGGGTATTTAATGGGTAAAACTGAGCATCAGCATCCTCCGCCGTGGCAATCAATCCAATGGGCGTGGATGCGGGAGTAATCGCGGTTGGCGCGGCATCTTGCGACTGCAAAATACTCGGCCCGTGGTAAAAATTGCTTGGCATAATGCCTCCTTAGTTTGGATAATACCGACTCACGTCGGGTGGTTTTGTATTACTGAGTAAACTGCCGCATAGCAGCCATCGCCTCTTCTTTGGCTAATGCCAATGCCGTATCAATGGCGGTGCTATCCGCTGCGACCTCAATCGCTTTTTCGGCACGACGTTTGATACCTTGCGCAACGCCTATCAATTGCTGCCTCGCCGCGTTTTTCGCCAGTACTTTGGCCGCCCAAATAGGAGGCGTTTCGTCCTTTACCAACATCGCTGCAATCATGGCGTGCTGGCTATCGCTGGCTGTGCCTGCTGTATACGCCAGTGCCGCCTGCAGCTGCACCGGCCACGTGTCGCGCTCCTCCCCTGTCGCATCACCGGATAACTGTTGCAACGCTTGTGCATGTTGCTGTCTGATGCGCTCCAACGCCGCTTGCCGAGCCTGCGTTAACGCCTGCTCCGCAATCTGCTGGACTGGCACCCCCCTCTCTGCCAAATAGGCCGCCGTCCCGCTGACCTCAAACCCGGCATGCACTACTGTTAAAATTTGATTATCCATCGTTGTGTCCTCGTTATGCGACAACCCGAGCTAGCTGAGCACCGGTGTAGTTGGTCAATAAGTGGCTCGCGTTACTCCATTTTTGGCTCAGGATGTACGTATCTGTCGCTAATGATCCGGCATAGTTAAAAATCGTGATCAATGGCTGGTAATGGGTATAAACGATGTTGCCGCCGCCCAACAACTCGAGGCCGTAAAACATCAAGCTGATAGACATCGCTAGCACATAGGGCGATATAAGCGCCATGTTAGATGGGATGATCAATTTTCCATGAGAAAATGCACAAGACAATGAGCTACCCCACCACGGGTATAGAAAACACGAGTGATAACCGACACTAGGTTTATTGTTCAGGGACGGTTTTAACTCCAGCGTAACGGCATAAAAATGGATGTATGCCAATCCCGACGAATGTATGCATAACGTAGGGTAAGCATACCCATCTGACGATTCAAAATGGGGCACAACGATGATCGGTTTTGCAGTGCCGCCCCGGTGTTCGATTCGTACGTTTGGGCTTTTCCAATACAGCCATTTTGTTTGTTGTGCACCGGGGTTAAGCGTATAGGTGTTGTCCCCTCTTAGATAGATGACAGTGGGGCGAGCCGCCGGTACTTTATCAAGTGCCTCATCCAATGATGAGTACGGTGATTGACTCGAGCCATTGCCACCTGCCGCCGCTTTGCCATCCACATAGATCAGCACCTCGCCCAAAGTGGGAGCTACTTTGTCTAACAGTTGCTGGCCTGCCGCCGCCACATCTGTCGCCAATTTTGCTCTGTCAGATTGGATCAATGCTCCTTGTTCTTGGAAGAATGCAGCAGCATCAAGGTGTGTTTGTATACCTTGTTGCAACTGCTGTTGTAGTGTCATCGTCATACACTAACTCCTGTTTTGATCGGTTGTGTTAGCTGCCGAAATTCGTGGATTAGGCGGGTTTGTGTAAGTGAAAATTGCCCGATTGCGTTATGTACATGAGCCACGAGTTGATAATTGAACAACTCCAGTGGCTGATTATGATGCTCAATAGTGATCGAATTCGCCGGAAATGCCGCCAGCAACAAATTAACCGACAGCAACGCATCCGTCACATAAGGAGTTACCGGATAAATCGCTTGGGTCGCACTGCCGTAAATGGCAATGACGTTATGATCGGCATCACACAGCGCAAATTCGGACAAGCGCCATTCATTAGCATTCAAGCCCGCCAAATTGACGGTCATTTGCCACTGATACGGAGTCACTTTATTCGCAGCGGCGACTTCCACATAGCCGATTAAATTTTTGAGTGTGTCGGTCATGGCACGACCGCCGTCGTCAAATTGCAGCGCCTGCAAACCAGACCCCACGGCAATGTACTTGACCTGCAAGGCCATGCCTGCATTGAGGCTCAGTGCGCGTTGCATCCCCGATACGGTCGGGTAAGCAACAATGGACAGTGGATTAGGCAATGGATACCTCCAATTGACAATGCGTAGTGAGTTGCCCACTGGCGGCGAGTGCCAAGCCAGCGGGCACAGAATTTTTGGCAGCGAGTCGCACTGGAGCAGTTTCTAACTGTTGATGAGTTGTCAGCTGACAGCTACTGACTAAGGCAAAGCCCAGCGGCCTTGACGCATGAGCCACGAGTCGCACTGGTGCGGCTTCTAGTTGCTGATGCGTAGTGAGTTGGCCGCTACTCGCCAGCGCCAGGCCCGTCGGCGCAGTGGTTTCCACCAGCAATCTAAAATCAAAATGGATGCTGGCACGCTTGGTATGATTCATCTGGTCGATAATGTCGGCAAGTACCGTTTCGCTAATCAAGATATCAGCGCTTGGATCGAGCACCGTTTGCACGCTCAGCGTCAGGCGCATCGTGCCACGTTCGCCCTGGGGCACTTGCTGCCACCACTCGTCAATAGTGACTTCAACGCCCAAAGCAGCAAGTGCATCTTCGACCCCACCGCGTGTGCCCTTGTGGGTATGTACCGCAATACTATTCGCGACGACCGACCGCTTGGTCGCTTCCGGCCAGCCATCATTCCACGTATCAACAGAGTAGGCATAAGCCAACCAAGGCAGAAATTCCAGTGGACAGGCCCACGGGTCATGCAAGGCTTTAATGATATCGGGCGAAAGGCGGCAATACTTTTGCGCCATTTCCTCTTCAAGTGCTAATTCAACTGTCGTTGGCTGTGGCAGCAGAGTCTTAAATTCGCAGCTCATACTTTGGCCTCTGTCAAAACAAAAGAGTCACAGTAAGGTGCTTGCATGGCACCAACTGCTAAAGGCAGCTCAGCCGGTGATTGAATCGTAGCACGATAAACCCCCGGTTGATGTAAAGCGGCATCAATCGCGGACCGATGCACACCGTGGCCAATCCGTTCGGACTGGCTGCGGTACTTGAGCCATGCGGTTTCGATAGCGATTTTCACTGAAGCGGACGACGGCCCCGGGTAATAAACGACATCAGCAGCGAGGCTGTAATGCAGCACCTCCGCCGATTGAACCGTGACTAAATCCCCTAATACGCGGGTATAGCGGCTGTGGAGGTAGGCTTCAACGGTCGCCAATAGCTCTGGCGTGGCCGTGCCATCGCCCTCTTGGGAGAGGACACTGATCACAATTTCACAGGGATTCGGCGAGATTACCGCCGCATCCTTGACTAGGCCGGAGGCTGACAGGGTATTAAACAAATACCAACCCATGCTGCCACCACGGGCGTAATTTTCAATCGCTAACAGTGTGCGCTTGCGCAAGGCCGCATCAGACTCTAAAACGGCCTTGGTTGTGCTAGTCGCTGGGCTAATCACCAAGCGCGATACGCCATAATTGGCGGCCAAGTGATCTAAATTTGCTCCGGTCGCATAGGCAATCAGCAAGTCTTTGGCAACTTGATTCACGCGATGATGCAGCAATAATTCACGATACGCATCCGCTTCCACCAGTCGGGTCGCGGGGTCGGATGGCAGGTCGAGATAATACAGCCCTGCTTCTTGGTCAAACGGGATTTTCCAATAACTTTCTGTATCGGTTTGGATGAGCGTGGCTTGCTTTAAAACCGGCTGCCCATCGACAAACACCAGCGGATGCAGGCCATTTAGCGTCTGTTTACGCTCATTCAACAGCACATCATAGTTCAATGCTGCCAACACTTCTGGCGGTGGGAGCTGACTTAAATCTTTGTCGTGATACGGTTGGTCGATCATAGTGCGACCCCCACCGCGACATTATAGCCAAGGTAATCGCCCTGCAACTCCAGCACCCACTTACCCTGCAAGCCTTCGGCTTTGCTACGAATAGTGGGTTTGACTTGTTGTAGTTTAAAGCGTGGTTCCCAGCGCCCCAAAGCGTCGGCAACAGCGGCTGTCCATTGCAAAATGGTGCTTGGGTTTAATGGTTTGTCGAGCAACTCAAACAAGCGACTGCCATAGTCTCGGCGCATGACTCTTGAGCCGATGAGGGTACAGAGAATGTCAGCAATCGACTGTTTGAGATGTTCAATCCCGCTCAAAAGACGGCCTGTTTGTGCGTGCATACCATAGCGCTGCGTGCGTAAAATTTGCAACTGTTGAGGCGCATTAGATCCAGTACTCGACTGCACGAGCCGAGTACTGGTGTTTTTTGCGGCCGGTTGGCTACTGATCAATACGTCGAGTTTGTTATTGATCAGCGTGAGCGCTTTGGAGTCACCGCCAGTCACTTGCACGGCATACTCTGACAGATTAGCGGCCATCGCTGCGTATGCCTGTGCCATTGCGGTCACGTCCATCGTTGCGCTCATGCCGTTAGCCCTTAAACGCTACTAGTGCCGTCAGCGTTCGGCAAGCCTGCCGGACGTGTGCGACCTACCCATAAGCGATTAATAAACGCCTGAGCACTTTGCTCATGAGACGCTTTCAATTCGTCACGAGTCGGAAACTCTTGGATCGCCGCTTCAATGTTCGTGACACGCACGCCCAAGGCATCTAAATCGCTGCGCAGGCCGCCGATCAGCAAAGCGTGTTCAGAGCTGGAGGTTTCTAGTGCTAAAACGCGAGCCACTAAAGATTGAAACGCTTGAAAGCCTTCGGTTGTTTCGTCGCCGTCAAGCAACTCATTGACTGCGGAAATTTTAGCAGCCAAGGCGGTCATATCAACGTTGACGACATTCAATCGCCCATCAACGACTGATTCCATCAACGCGATTAAATTTGCGGCTTCGGCTTGTTGTTGGGAGATTAAATTGTCACGCAATTGGGCAGTAGTTAATGCCATTATTATTCACCTTTTTTTAGTTTTTGCAGATTGATCAACTCGCTGTTGAAGCGAGAAAAATCACTGTTTGCGTAGGCTGTCCGCCACTCCTGACCTGTCGTATCGCTCTCAAAGGTCACGGTGTGTGCCGTTGAGCCAACGATTTGTCCGCCATGCAGCTTGATGTAGGCTGCAAGACCTAAATTTTTCACGATGACACGCATTACGCTTGCTTCAGCGCGTCGATACGGCGCTCTAAATGTTCTATGACCAAACGAAATTTCGGATCACGTCCCAAACACACCAACACACCCTGCTCCGGCTTGCCTTGCGGTGCAATCAATAGGCATTTTTCCTCAATCGTGGCTCCCAAAGGCCGATTAATCACTGGCAAGTTAGGTGTCTCAAATGTGCCAGATGCGGCTTGGACTAGTGCAGTGGCACTAGTAGCTGCTACGGTTTTGATCGAGCCAAACCGGTGTGTGGCGTTGACCATGCGGCTGAGATCGGCGAGTGTGTAAAGGCTTTTGGTGTTCATCGGCGCCTTCCTGTGTTTTCGGTGAGTGCGTCCAGCAAAATGCGCTTGATTGATTCAACATCCGCTGCACTGATGCCCAATAATTCACGCGGCACATAACCTGCCCCGTTTTGATATTCACGGGCACGGGTGGCTTTATGCTCGTAAAAGCCCACTTCCTCATTGCCCGCTGACCGCCGCTCCACAAATTTCCAAAATTGCGGAAACATGCGTAGGCTTTTTTTGGTGGGCTTCGCTTCACGCATCCGATCTAAGCGAAAACGGCGAATGCTTTTAGTTTTTTGATCAAAACCTTCAAAATAACGGCCATTTTCACGACCATTGATCACCGTGCGAATGCTGCGCTGCTTCTGTCCATTGGTATAGGCAAAGCGGCGAACGCCTTGCTTCGTAAACGGCAAACGTGCTGCCATCGGCGACCCATCTGGCTCGACGTTGGCTTTAATTCGTTTTTTATTTTCGGCTTGTAAAAACACAGAGGCTTTTTTCAGAGCGCGGCGGCGAGTCACTGGCCCTGCATTGCGGTATAAAAGCGCAAGTGCTTCAGGGAGTTGATTATTGCCTGCCATTAGCATGTGACAATCTCCCCGCCGTTGTTTTTGTTAATTTCAATAATTTCTAGGTCGATCATCAAATCGACGGTTTCGTTATTATTGAGTTCAGCCATGAAGCGCAGTCTTTTTCGCTGCCCTTCGCTGTGTAGCCACCAACCGACTTTGCGGAGTAAATCCGCAACTTCGCCCGCATAACCAGCGACATAAATACTCAACTGATAACTGAGTGTCATATAAAACTGCAGGTCAGGTTCTGCCAATGTGTAGGTGATCGGCTGGGTGCTGTTGTCCTGCACAGACGCCTCGATTTCGTCAAAAGAGCAATCAGCATCCCCGCCCTCAATATCCAAACGAAACTGTTCTGCAGCCAGACCAGTTTCGATTAAAAATTGTTTGAGTCGCTGTAGGCGTACTTGCATCAAATCAACTCCACGGACGAGAAACTACCTTGGGGATAAGCCAACATCAAAATCGCTTCGCGGTATTCGATGAGGTATTGATCCGCCACTTTTTCCTGAGCTTCCGCACGCGGTAGAGCGTGCATCGTGGTATCGGTAGCACGATAGCGATTGCTCATCAGCTCCATCGCCTTGGCAAAGACTGCCGTTTTATAGCTTTCAATTAAAACTTTCTTATCGCCCTGTTCTTCTTGCGGCACATCCTCCAGCGTCGCATAGCCCATGCGTGACCATGCGCAAAACTGCTGGTGCAACTCAGCATTGGTGAGTCGCAGTGCTTGCTCTAAACGTGCCAACCGCTTAGTAGCGTCAAAACTCTCGTCAATGCGATAGGCTTTTTCAAACTCTTGCACGCTTACATCTGGCCAAAAACCGTTATTTATAATCGGGTGCTGTATGATTGCTGGAGTGTTGGCAATAAACGAAGGAAGGCTCATTCGATGTCCTTACCCTGCACAGCGCGAAGCAGCGTTTTCTGGCAAGCCATCCACGCTTTCCATTGTTTCAAAATGATCAGCGCTTCAACAATGCAAATCCCCGCCAAAATACCGACAATCCCTAAGCGTTCGATGCCGTCTGCGGCGGCTACAATGTCTTGCATAATTAGTACACATCAATTTGAGTCAGCACCCGCTGCTCAAAATACTCAATGCAGAAGCGAGCAACGATCTGGCACGCAACCATGACGGCCATCCCCAATCCGCCAAGCACTTGCATTTGCATCATGCCTAAAATACTGCCAATCCCAATCACTGCGAGCACGAAACCATGCCCTAGATAAAACCAGCGGTGGTAGTCGGTGCCACTGGCAAACAGCCACAACGACAACAACATCAATACAAAACAAAGTAAAAAAATGATTGCGGTCATCGTTAGTGCTCCATTAAAACAGCGAGGCTGGGGTCAAACTGCAATGGACGAGGAGGAGTTGTTGTCACATTCACAGTTGCCCCAGCGGCTGCTTGTCCCTGCGAGGTGGGGGACTCGGTGGTTGCCAATTGCTCACGCAAGGCAGTCATACGTTTTTTGATGCGGATATGCGGATCAAGGCGAATGGCCTCTTCAAAATAGTCTAAAGCGGCAGCAGGATGGCTATTAGCTAGCAAGTCCCCGCAAACTCGCTTGAGTTTGGCGCGAACCTCGTCGTGCATATCCATGTGTGCGGTTTGCTCATCGAGCCATAACGCAAAAGGATTCAAAGCCACAGCGTTGGGCGAGGCGGTTGGCGCCTCGATTTGGCGCAGTGTCCACTTCGCTACAGACTCAGCCAGCCAGCTCCCTAAGGGTCGTGCAAACTCGGTCGGCATGGCAATGCCATTGTCCAATGCATAGCGAGCTAGCCGATCAAACACATCCATTTGCTCAGCGTCAAATGCCCAAATCATCACTTGAGTCAATACCTCATCGCCTCGCCCGACGGCCATCATTCCCTCTAAATAAGGCAAGTAGTCGGGCAGTAGTTCTGCTTTGACTTCTGCTTTACGCTGCATGGAGGCAATTTTTTTCAGGCGAGCACGATCAGCGCCGAGCTTATAGCGCATGGCGCGGTCGAGCGGTTGCAAAGCAGGGGCAATAGCCTGTCCCTGCTCTCGCTCAGCTTGCTTGCGTAAGGTATCGCGCTGTATCGGTGTCATGTTAGTTCGCCAACGTGATAGCGCCAGCAGCCACTTGAGCTAGGCAGGTGTAGTCTTCGATGACGTAATCCATGTTCTGGCTCATAAAGTCCTCCACCCGATTTTTCTCAGGGCGCTCACGCATCAGACGACGCACACTGCCCTCTTGAGTATAGATACTCAGGTTATCGAGGCGAGTGACCAAAATGGCATCGGCGGGGAAAAATGGCACAACAACGGCAGGCATACCTGCAACTTGGCGCGTGCTGAATAACATATCCAAGGCCACACGTTCAGTAGCTGCATTGTTGTCATTCATTAGTCCAAGGTATTTATCATGCAACAGCTTGCGCCCTACGATGCACACTAAGTCAGTGTCCTCGCGGTGATGCTCAGCCATTTTCGCTTCGATCAGATCGTAGACTAGTGCATCCAGATTTTTGTAATCGCCTGCAACACCCAATGTCAGCGGGTCGGTTTGGATACGATCAGGAGCAAATTCGGCAATTTTGGCTAACCATCCTTTGGCGATGTCTTGCAACTGAGGATTAGCCACACGATCTGATTTCAGCGCCGCTCGGCCTTCGCCATGCCAGCCGATCATGATCCGATCTCGTCCGATTTGACGTGCTAATTGGCGAGCATAACGCTCCGCAAAGTCAGGATAGACCCGCCATTGATCTAAGGTTGAGTAGCGGATAGCGGTGTCAAAATCGACCTGCTCCACCGCATATTCGTTGGTTTTTTCGAGCGAAACAACTTCGACCGGTTCGCGCTGTTCGGTTGTTCCACTGGTTTTGGTAACACTGGCAACTGTGCTGCCGATGTCCAAACCAATGGTTTCGCCTTTCTGGTTAATGACGGACTGTGAGCCGATTCGGTCTAAAAAGCCTGCCTCTTCGCGGATGATGTCTTCCATTGATTGGGCAATCGGCGGTGCGACCGAAAACATTTCGCGAGCATCTTCGACGCCATTTGACTGGGCGACGGTGCGCCGGTAGTCGCTGTATAAAACTCGTGTTTCATTACGCATTGCAGTACGTCTCCCGACGTTCTAATTATTGTTTTTTAAAACCGGAAGCCGCCGGTCGCAGCTTTCGCATCTTCGTTGCCCGTAAATTTGGGACGAAATTGATAGCCATCAGCCGGAATTTGCTGTTTCAAGCTTTCGATTTCCGCATCTTTGGCAGCGAGCACTCCGGTGTATTCGCTTGTTTTGGCAGACAAAGCATTCGCATATTCACTGTCCTTAGCGGCTAGCTTTGCAGTGAACTCATCTGTTAAACGCTTACATTCTGCTTGCGCTGCATTTCGTTCATCTCGTACTGCGGCTAGCTCTGTCGTAAAGTGCTGCAAGTGAGCCGCAAATTGATCAGGCACATTCGATGCTGGCGTTGTTGGTTCGGTTTTTGGCGGGGTCGCTGGATTGCCAGCAGGGGTATCTATTGACATAGACAAATGCTCCACAGTGTAGTCGGCGTGATCATCCACACGACGCTCAATAAATTGATAACGGATGACGTTGGGCGAGGTTGCGCTGAAATGTGTCCCGAGGCTGGCAGGCGTACTGGTAATTGCCAGACCCGTTAAATACGGTTTGCCTGAGCCTACTAAGTTGCGGTCTAGCTCAATACTGAAAGCGCGTTTCTGCTTTTTGTTTTCCCAAAAGTCGATGACTTCATCCAGCACTTCCATATCAGCCACCAGATAAACTTCGTTGGCCGGGGCTTCTTCCGTGCGTAATGCAGTGACTGTGCCGTACTCCTTAAAAGTGGAGTCAGGCCACATAGCAACGATATGTTCCATATTGATACGCGCAGCATAGGTTTGCTGATCGTAGCTTGCAGCCATTGCAAGCAGCGTTGGCTTAGGGAGTTCGCGGCCATCTATCGTTAGGCCAGATTTGGCGATGCGTTTGGTTACAGTAGCCATAAAAATCCATCAAGTTGGCTCGTCAGCCTGTTGGGATAAAACGTCATCACGACGTGAATGGCTCATAGTGTGCGCATTACTGATTTTTATGAAAGTATGAATATTTTGTTTAGAAATGTTAAAATAAGCGCAACTTTTATATAAAAAACAGGTACTTAATGAACAAAAAACAACAAATTAAGCGCCCATTCAGACGTAAAAAAACAGGGGCGGATTGCCCACAATGCGGAGCGGAAATGCTGATAATAGCCACGAAAGCGGAGCGGCATGTCGACCCGGTCGCGGGCGAAACATTGGTAACACGCTATGTGCGCTGCCCGAATTGTCAGTCCAAGGCCGTTAATACGAGCCACACCAAGATGATTAGATAACAAAATGACAAGTACTCACCGTCGTGAGACGGCGAAACAAAAGTTCCTCGCAGGCGAGCGAATTAGCGACATTGCACGCGCACTGGACGTATCCGCGAATACCATAGCGGCGTGGAAGCGGCGATATGGTTGGGAAGCCTTAGATGCAGCCGGGCGGGTTAAAAACGCGATTGCGGACAAACTGCAATCGTTGCTGGCGAATGATGACAACTCACCGGCACATCAGGCTAAAATCGACCGCTACTTGGGCTATTTGGAGCGGGCTGAACGAATACGCTCTCAACCATTAGAAACCAGCTCGTTACCCGATGCACCCCACTCGACACGCGACGAATCGACTCCCAAGAAGAAGCGCGGACGACCCAAAGCCTCAGAAAAAAACCTTATTGATGCCGATCAAACCCAAGCTTTATTGGATGCGTTTGAAGAGGCGATTTTTGATTACCAGCGCGAATGGTTTGATGTGCGTTTTAAAGACGGGCGGATCATACTCAAATCGCGTCAAATTGGTGCGACGTATTATTTCGCCCTTGAAGCATTAATCATTGCAATTACCACCGGACGCAATCAGATTTTCGTCTCTGCATCAAAAAAGCAAGCCGCACAATTTCGGCGCAATATCATCCGTTTCGTCAAAAAAGCTTTAGACATTGACCTTCAGGGCGACCCGATGCGCCTGATCTTGCCTGACCACGAGGCGGGTGAGGTCTATTTGCATTTTCTGGGTACTCAGGTATCCAGCGTGCAAGGGTATTCGGGGGATTTATATTTGGACGAGTGCGCGTGGGTTAGGAAGTTTGAAGACATCCAAGAAGTGGCGAGCGCAATGGCATTGCAAGCGGTGTATCGGGAAACCTACTTCACCACGCCGTCCACAATGGATCACGATTTTTATAAATTCTGGACAGGCGCTACTTACAATCAAGACCGGGCAAAAGATGAGCAGATCACGATCAATATCAGCCATGCTGCGCTTAAAGAGGGGCAGGATTGCCCTGATGGGTATTGGCGGCAAATCGTGACCATTGAAGATGCCATACGAAAAGGCTGCACTCTGTTTAATTTGGACAAGGTGAAACGTAAGTACTCCCCTGCCCGCTATGCAATGCTGTGCTTGTGCCAGTTTATTGACTACGCAGCTAGTGTATTTAACTTTAAGTTACTCCATGCAGCGCTCGTAGAAATCGCGGAAAAGTGGAAGGATGTCAAGCCTTTAGAGGCTCGACCATTAGCTGAGACCGAATGCTGGCTAGGCTATGACCCTAGCGGTGAGGGGGATGATGCGGCAGCGTTAGTAGTGATCGCTCCACCCAATAGTCAATATAAAAAATACCGAGTGGTGGAAGTGATTCGGATGGATGATGCGGACTACCAGCAGCAGTTTGAGCAAGTCGAATTGCTGCTGAAAAGATACAACATCACGTACATGGGGATTGATCATCAGGGCGAGGGATCAGGGGTTTACCAACAAGTGGTTAGTAAATTATTCCCGACTGCTGAAGGTATACGCTATGACCCTGAAATAAAAACGCAGATGATTATCAAGCTACAAACACTGCTCAAACGCGGACTAATCGAAATTGATAATGTGTATTTGGATGATGTATTGCCTGCACTGCTAGCGATCCAGCGCAGTGGGACAAGGGGGGGACTGCCGACTTACACAGCCAAACGCTCAGCGGATACGGGTCATGCCGATGTGGCGTGGGCGCTACTTCATGCGCTCCAAAATGCCGAGTTTGAAACACTGATTGAATTGGAAACTGAAAGTGGCAGCGATGAAGAATCGCTGTTGTTTTTTTAACTGTCGGGAGACAGCAACGTGAATTTACGATCCCTATTAAGTTTTGGCCGCACTGAATTGAAACCACTGCCGTGGGAAGCTTTTACGTTTGGTGATCCTGCTCCGGTACTAAGTAATCTGGATTTAATCCGGAACTATTTAAAGTCCAGACATAATGGACGCTACTATGAAACACCTTTAGATTTTAGGCATTTATACAATACGCAGTATGCAAACCCGCACCATCTCAGTGCGATGCAGCTTAAGGTTAATTTATTGTGCGCGTTGTTTACCCCCTCCGATTATTTGCCGCTGCCCGAATTTAGAAAATTTGCGCTCAATGCTTTGGTACTGGGTAATGCTTATCTGGAGGAGATACCCAGCAAAAGCCAATTGACACCGAAGGGTTTCATATCTGCGCCAGCAATGTATGTGCGTCGAATGGATGATGCAAAGTACGGAATTATGAGACTGGACTCCTTTGAGTTAAAAGAATTCAACAGTCGCATATATCACTGGCAAGAGGATGATTTAGAGCAGGAGTATTACGGCAAGCCTTACTACTTGGCTGGGCTCCAAGCTGCGTGGCTGAATGAGGAGGCCACACTATTTCGGCGTAAGTATTATCGCAACGGGAATCACGCGGGGTTTATCTTGTATCTATCTGACCCTGCCTACTCACTAGACGATGTTAAAAACCTGAAGCTGGCACTCAAGGAATCTAAAGGCCCTGGGGCGTTTCGCAACCTATTTTTGTATGCGCCCAAGGGAAAGAAGGATGGGATTCAAGTTATACCTGTTGAGTCGGCACAGGCACAGGATAAGTTTTTTGACATCAAGGGCGTGAGCATGGCTGATGTGTGTGCGACTCATCGAGTACCGCCGAACATGATGGCGGTGCAGTCTAGTAATGCGGGAGGGTTTGGCAACATCACTGAGGCACGTGATGCGCTGATACAGAATGAGATCGTGCCGCTGGCCAAGCTGTTCGCGGCGGTGCATCCTGTGCTGCAGTTTGATCTGCCAAAATAAAAAAGTGGACTGGGTTTTGTATTGAGCGGCGACTATCGCCGCTTTTTTTTGCCTGCAGTATTCTTTTGACGCATTACTCTATCACGACTGTTTAAAAACGTGTGCGGGGCGGGGGGCACGCGTTAAAATCCGTTGCACGAAATTCCCCGCACGAATCCCCCTCCAACCCCCACACCACCTAGACTTCACAACTTTCCCCTCTGCACGAATTTGTGCATTTTCGTGCACTACCCGTGCACTTTACTTATTCACGCCAAATTCATCCCACATTAATATAATACCCCAAACAACCTACTGTCGTGAGGACAGCACATGAGCACATTTACCAGCCCAGCTAGCGTCGAGCTACTGGACAACTACCATTTTCGCCTGATTGAACCTTTTTTATTCTACGTCGGCGAAAAAGAAGCCCCTGAAACCATCTACAGCATCCCCGCAGGCTTTGAAACCGACCTTGCCAGCGTCCCACGCCTCCTTTGGTCACTCCTCCCCCCTCACGGGCGCTATGCAAAAGCAGCGATATTGCACGACTGGCTACTCACCCAAGCCCCTGAAATCTCACGACCGCAAGCTGACGAACTCTTCTTGGAAGCCATGCTCATCTTTGGCGTACCGGCTTGGCAGGCAAAACTCATGTACTACGCTGTCCGTACCTACTCAAAATGGACTAACTGGAGGGCGCAACCATGAACCGCAACGCTTTTTTCACAGCTCTACGCGGCAAACTGTTTAAGGGATTCACCCAAGAACAAACCCGCCGCATTGAAGCCATCCTCGACGAAGTCAAAGCTGCCGACTACCACCATCCCTACGGTGTTGCCTACCTCCTCGCCACCGCCCACCACGAAAGCGACAAATTCCGAAGCTACCGCGAATATGGCGACGCAGACTACTTCAAAAAAATGTACGACATCGAAGGCAGCCGTCCAAAAAAAGCCCGTGAACTGGGCAACCTTACACCCGGTGATGGAGCCAAATTTGCAGGCGGTGGCCCAAGCCAACTCACCGGACGCAAAAACTACCAAAAACAAGGCAACAAACTCGGCCTCGACCTTCTCAACAACCCCGAACTCGCCGCCCGTGACGACATCGCCGCCCGCATCTTAGTGCGCGGTATGATCGACGGCGACTTCACCGGCAAAAAACTCAGCCACTACTTCACCGCTGAAACCTACGACTTTTGGGGCGCTCGCCGCATGATTAACGGCACCGACAAAGCAGCCCTGATTGCAGGCTACGCCGAGCACTATTTGCAAGCCCTAATCGCCGCCAGCGAACCCATCAAAACCTTAGCTGCTGCTATCAAGCCCGACGACACGAGCTATGCATAAGCTCCACGCTCGAGCTTATAGTGACTTCACCGAAGACGCTGTGCGGATTGAAGAATCCGCGAGCGTCATCGGCTGCAGCATCACCGACACCCGCGCCACCGATTTAGCCCACCGCGACGCCATCCAACTCATACCCCCCAGCCAAGGCAAACGCATGCAATTTGCCGGTGCGGAACTCTGCAACGTAAAAATTTATGGCAACCGCATTACCTCCAAAGGCAAGCTCCAATGTATTTTTATGAGCGACGGCATCGCCCGTAACCTGCGAATCATTGGCAATACGCTCAGCACCCAAGGCCAGCACTACATTAGTATCGCGGGAATGATCGACGGTTGGATTGAGGGCAACATCAAACCCGACGGCAGCTATGCGCCGATCCTGCTCGATCCGGTGCGGTTAGCAGGGGAGCAAAACGTCTATATCCTGAGCTTTAAAGACCGGAGTTATGCCTACCCTCCCCTATCTGACTTGATTGATGCCGACACACTGGCCGCTGGAGTCGTGCGCGACCGCAGAACCAAAATATTTGACCCTGCTGCCACGTATCTAGGGGATTTTGATTTAAAAAGCTTTAATAAAGCGTTGCTGCGCTTAGAAGTACCGCGCGATAACAGCACACATACCGCAGAGCTTAAACAACTGGCGCTGCAGTTTGGACAACGAGTCTATAGGGTATGATTTCCCAAGATGCTATTCACTTTCGCAACGTCTGTGCCTTTAACGAATTTGAATTCCATCATTCCTAAACCCGATGCCCACACCTTGAATTCTGCATCAAGGTCGAACGTTCCTGCGGTTTCCACCGAATAGGCGCTGATCTTGGAGTAAGGCAAGCTGAAAATCTCCACCTTTTTACCGATTAGACCTTGCACATCAATGTGCATAATCCTTTTACTGGTTAGAACAAGGCAATCCCTGACAGTTTTATATTCAGCAAGAACCGTCTCCCCCTGCAACAAAGCCGCTTCGTAGCGTTTAGCATTAGTGCCGACCACTTGCTCACCCAGAGCGACCAAAACCCTACTTACCGCTGCCGTCATGATTTCACCCTATTGCCTCATTTAAAAAGCTTAAATAAATTTCTGATAAAGACAACAATTCCCGAATTCAAACCCATTTTACGTTTAAATCTTCGCTCTGCATTTTTGGGTGCATTAAGCACCTTCGTAACTTCATAAACACCCAAGCTTTTTTTAATTTGCCTTTTAGCTTTAGTAACGCCCAGCACTGTCTTAAGGCTTGGTTTACGTTTGCGCATCAGCTTCATATGAGGGTGTCCCTATTAACGCCGACGGGGTGATCGGCGGGTATGTGAACGTACATAAGTGCCATTTTTTCTGAAGTACCCACGCACTGAAACAGAACCACCTGTAGAACCTGTGTAAGCACTGGCTGGACTCGCTGTAGTCAGCACAGAATCGCAATAGTAAAAATTATCCGCTTGCGGTTGGCAATTATTAGAACTGACTACGACAGCCGGATCACTGGGTGGGCAACGATAGACTATGAGACTCGGATCAAACAGACACTTCGAGCTTACACCCCCAATATCTGTAGCAGGGTTTTCTAGACTACTAATCGAAGCCTGAGCGGGAACATTATTTCTTTTATCCACACTGGGAGGTAATACAACACCTTGCCCCCCCCGAGAGATGACAGCCTCATTAGGTTTATTGGCTGATGATATTTGGCTGGTGGTATGTGAGGATGGAGTAGCACTGCATCCTACTAATAACGAAATAACAATTGATAGAAATATAGCTTTCATTTCGACCTCTATTCAAAGTAATAAACCTGAATACAAATTAAACAACAAATAACTATAAAAATCAGCCTAAACTAATAACTATTGACCTGCTTATAATTTATTCCGAAATATCCCACAAATCACCCACTCTGGCCACCGCCAAGCGAATAACCTCACCACCCACCAACCGCGCCACTGTCCCCTGCTCCAACCCAACCTGATGCAACGGCTCAATCAGCCTCGGCCAAGTCGGTGACTTCTCTCGCCACCCCAGCAAAAACCACTGATCTTTCTCATAACAGAGCAAATTCACGGCACGAAACATTACAGCCCGAAAATGCGTATCCGCAGGTTGCTCAATCAACCATTCTAGGCTGGTATTGGGTTCAGCATCCGGCTGATCGTGCAAAAGCCAGGCGGCAAACTCGCGCAAGCGGTTATCTGTATCCATACATTAACTCCGCCCCTGTTTTATGATTAAACTGAAACATCACTACGTTTTTTAGTCTGGGCTACAATGGCTAAGACTT
Source organism: Thiothrix eikelboomii (assembly GCF_900167255.1). Lineage (GTDB taxonomy): Bacteria > Pseudomonadota > Gammaproteobacteria > Thiotrichales > Thiotrichaceae > Thiolinea > Thiolinea eikelboomii. The sequence continues at coordinate 91,350 of NZ_FUYB01000009.1, read as the reverse complement.
CTTTTTTAGGCATGAATAGTTCTAAGTGATTTTTTGACAAACTCGAAAAGCCATGAGCTGAATAAAAACTAGCAGCATTATCATGCTTAGCATGGACGAGTAGCCCTACTGAATTTACTAACTTCCAACTAGCTTCGACAGCCTTTAGTGACTCGATCAATAATAAAATGCCTAACTTTTTTCCATGGTACTTTTTATCCAGAGCCAATCTAGCAAGCAAGGTGGCAGTAAGATTTGCTTTGGCATACGCAGGTAACCTTTTGATAGTTCTTTGATCTAAGTGGTTAATATCTAGAGGAGTAGTTGAAAGACTGAAATAACCTAAAATGACAGATTCGCTATCAACTACTTCACAAAATAAATGCGTCGTACAAACACCACGAGACTCATTTTCTAAAGCATTTTGCAGCAAAAAACGATTCAGCGCTGGCTCATTACAATCAAAGTCATGAGGTAGCGTAAGCTCAGTCAAGCTCTTACAAACATAGGGCATAGTTATACCTCAAGAACACTGATGATAATGTTCTAAGGCACGCTGCATGGCTGGAGTGGGGGGCTTAGGTGGCTTATCAATAGAATCAAGAATAAACCTCAAATCATCGGCATCTAGCTGAATAGGCTGCGTAGTTAAAGCAGCTACCTTTAAAAGCTGATTATGCTGATAAGCCTGATACTCTTTAACAGAGTAATGGCGCAATTGATTAAAACGCAGGAGTGCACGATCAATAGACTTCAACGACTGGTCTAACGACTTATAAGCTTTATCGAACTGGCGACTAATCGACCAAGACCATAAGGATAATTCTTTTACCTGTTTCAACTGATCCTGAATACGTTTATAGGTGTCTCTTATAAAAATCAGGTCAGACTGCGCATTATTCATTAATAGGATTATCTTTAGCTCGGTATCTATATCATCATTAATAGATTTAGCCTTTTTAAGTTGAGTAGCCGTATTTTTATAACTGTTTTCAAGCTTTTTAAGCTTAGAGTGCAACTCAATAAAATAGGATTTAAGAATATCACGAGCTTCAGTAGAAGCTTGCGTAGTTGTTATATAGTCTTGAACTACAGTTTGCGTTTCCAATAGCGTGCGCTGTACAGCACTAGCTAAGACTGCTGCACCTTTAATCACGGAATCAAGAGGGTTTAGCTCCATCGGAATCGCTAATGTCATCAATAAATACCTTCAGTATAGATGATAATACTGGAAAAAAACTTAACAACTGACCACTGGACACCCCAAGTCTCGGTCAACGCAATTCCCAACTCTCGGTAAAAACCCACCCAACTCTCGGTAAACCCACTTACCGAAACTTGGTAACATACATATACAACCGTATTACAGTAATAAACCTACACACAGTCGTGTTGTGTACTTTGTGCAAACATCATGCAAGATGATCAACGTATCGAACTTATCTATCCGCTCAACGTCCAACCCATAACAAAAAAAACCTTGGGCGATATGTGGAGAGACATTTTCAAACAGGGATTAAACGCATTGAATACCGCACAATTGACGTTGAAACAGCGCCTACGGGTTTTTCTTACCCTGCTGCGCCGCTGCCTCCACCATCTCCGCAATTTCGCTGCGAGCCGCTGGAGACAAGGCTTTGAACAACGGACTCATTAAAAAACGATCAAACCAATCTGGCTTTGCCAATGGCTCATGCCCTTGCTCGATCAGCCACGCATTGAACTCAGGATACTGGCGAGCGATCTCCACTTCCAACCAGTTTAGTTCGGCTTTCGTTCGGGTAGATGCGTAATGCTCAATCCACTGGCAAAGCAGCAAACTAGTCTGCGCTCGCGCTTGGGGAGAGTGCTCGCCATCACGAAACATCGAACCTTCACCTGTAACAAACCAACTGAGATTTATTCCCAGATGGTAGTGAAGCCCCAAAAACACCTCAGCACTAGGAACGCTATTTGCTGATGTGTAACGCTGAAAAGTAGACGGTTTCACACCAATAGCGAGAGCCAAATCTTTTGAAGTCAATTTTTTGGTTTTACAAATCTCACTTAATCGTTCAGAAAAAAAAACTTCTGCGTTTGTAATCATTTTTTGTTTTACAAAACCAAAATATTGGTTTATGCTTTGTTCCAATGTACTTTTGTAGACATTAGCACAAGGTTTAATCAGATGAAAGACGAGAAAATCACTTTCAGATGTACTCGTGAGCAACTGCAATACCTGAATGCTGAAGCCATCAAGCGCAGCACACCGGAAAAGCTGTTTAAGCCCATCGACGTACTGAGAGATTTGATAGTAGAGAAGATGCAAGAAAGCCAATCAGAAAATAAGTTGGCTGCATAAAAACGAAGGGGTTAGGACGCTGGAAACGACCTAACCCCCTCTTCCGAGTCAGTGCCAAAACACTGACAAGGCACAGGCAGAGTCGGAAAACACGCCTCACTCTGCCCGAAAAGCATTATAGCTTAACGGGCTTACTTTGCCTGTGTTTCCACACAACTTTATAAAATGGGAACACAACAATGGGAACATCAATCAAACATGACGGCACTCTGTGCAAATCAGAACTCCAGCGCAGCGCACTGCTAACGCCCCGTCACCGCCAATTTTTTGATACTGAAGGGCGCTCGCGCTATATGCCCTCCCCAAAATCAGCCCGCACTCGCACACTGTCAAAACTCCTAGCGTGGGCTACACCCGCCATGCTAGCCGCTAGCCTGAGCGCTAACGCCGAAACCTGCGCACCGATTCAAAACTGATCGTAAACATGGGGAATTAAGATGAAAACCGTTGTTAGAATCAAAAACACACCGCAATACACCACAGTTGTTGGCTGCACAATCACTGTTCAACAGGGCAGCCTAGACCAAATCAATATCACCATTGAAACGGATACGCACACTTACACCTTACCTCTAGAGCCTGCTAATGCTCTCGAACTCGCGGATGCTTTAGAGCATTACGTTCAAATGAACGGAGGTGTACTGTGATTTTACTAGACGGTTACTGCGATTGCTGCGGCGCATGGCTGGGCGTGTTCGACTGGTCAGATAAAATACCTAAAGTCTGCCTAGACTGCCTAGACGGCCAAGAAGAACAAGACGAGGAGGCGGCAGAATGCATCTATACGCAGCACTAGAATCAACAGACCATCGGCTGTTAACAGACAGCATCACTTATGAATGGAGCGAAGCCAGCGACCACTCAGTATTAGCATACTGGATTAAAATTGCACACAGACTGACAGGGAGTGCACGTGCAATCCTGTATTACGAAATCGACACAGTCCTAAACGACCAACTCTATGACGAACTGTATTTTCTAGCAGAAATCGCTAGCATCCGCAGCGAGGCAGCAGCATGAGCCTAGTTCCTCTCCTCGACAAAGCATTAGCCGCCGATCTAAGCAAAAGCGAATGGAGAGCCTTCGCGGCTCTCCTCCGACAAACCGTGGGCTTCAACAAAATCAGCGACGCCCTCACCTTCGGGCGACTCGCCCAACTCACTGGCCTGCGCAAAGACCATCTTAAACCCGCAGTCCAAGGCGTGCTCAAAGCCGGCTTATTCAGCCAAAGCGCGCATCCTGATTATGAATTCATGTACACCGTGGCTCATGCAGAAAGCATCAAACCTAAAGATGTTACCCACACCAATGAAGGTAACAACACAAAGACCGAAATCAACTACCCCAAGGAGATTGACCATGAAACCCAACAAGCCCTCAGCCCTGCCCTTGCCAAATTGCGCAGCTCAGCCGCACAAGATGTCTGCGACCTGCTGGCACTCGCCATCCGCAACCGCAGCATCCAAACCACACCCGTCCGCTTTGGCTTCGCACTTATCAGTGCAGCCAAAAATGGCACGCTGGACAAAACAGCGCTGCGATCCAACCCGCAGCAACCAGCACAAGCGCCAAACCCGCAGCCGAAAGCCGTCAACAAACAAATCGACGACGACTTCTTCTATCGGAACTTAGCCAAAATTCAAGGAAAAACACTGGAAACCATCAAAGCAGAATTTGCGAACGCACATAAAAAAGCCACTGTGCCACCAGTGGCCTTGTCAAACTACTAATGTACGTGGAGTACACGAAAATGTTAAAGGAAAAAGGGTTACCAACACAAGTTTTAATCCCCTCTGAATCGGGGAATAAAAATAATAGCATCGACTGGCACACTGTCTATGTCGTGGTTTCAGCCGTCGTGGTCAGCATTGCCAGCCTCTATGCCAGCTATTCAACCTTTGAAATCGCTCAAAGCTATGGCTTAGCCATCGCCTATACCGCGACATGGCTACACCTACCCCTCACCTACTTCTCTAGTCTCTATGTCATCTGGATGGCGAAACAACATCCAATCATGGCATGGCTGGGTACGGTATCCGCTGTTCTCAATGCTTTATTAGTCGTGGGAGGTGCGGTATGAACTACATGACCCCTGCCCTCGCTCAAAAGCAACGCGAACTCTTAGATCAGCAACTTCAAGACCACCGCGCCAACGACACCCGCGCCAGCAAACTACTCTGGCTGGCGATGCTCATCACATTTTTACTGTACTTGGCGTTCAATCTGCACCTCTACCTAGGCGACCCCCTCACATGGGCAGCCTACTTTGTCGAATGGACAGCCACCATCGGCTTCCTATTTATGCTCGGCCTAGTGGTTTTAATGGCCGCCTTCCTCTCATGGGTCAAACACCATGCCTACCTGCACTTTGGTTTTTATGGCTCTGTGACCTTGGTCGTCGTCACCGTGATTGGCTTCGCACTCTTCGCCGAGTTCTTTTCTAGTTCAGCCAGCCAAGATGCCAAATCAAACGCCATGCTCGAACGCAACTCAGCTTACAAGGCCACCTTGCAAGCACCAACAGCCCCCCCCGTGGACACAGGTCTTGCCCTACAACTCGCCAGCGCTCAACAAAAGCTAGCCCAATGTCAAACCCGCTTGGCGAGCGGTAAAGAAAAGCATTGCAACGGTGATGCCGCCAAAGTGCAAGCCTTAGAGAATGCACAAAGCACGGCCCTTAGCGCTCAAGTACAGATTGCAGCCAATACCACCAAGCTCAACCACGACCGCCAAGACAAACTCAAGGCCGACTCCTACAACCCCGTCATTGTCTTTATGGCGCAACTGCTCGCAGGCAATGGCGATTATACCGACTACATCAAAGCCGCCGTCGTCATCATCATGCTGATCGTCGCCGTCGCCTTTGAAATCCTCCACCACTTCCTCAGCCGCTCCAAAGAGCGCAGCTATGCCGCCATCAAACACCTAGAACTAGAGCTGGCTAAACTGACCGATAGCAGCACTACCCTACCCCAACCAAGCACCAAACAGCCGATAGGTTTCACCCAGAACCCGCGCTCGAACGCGGTTCTAAGCCCAGAACCCCCCGTTCTCAACACCGTTCCAGACGCTCGTTTCAAATACCAAGACGACGAGAAAGCCAAGTTCCCAATGGGCTTTGCCATCCCTAGCCCAACTAAATCCACCGACGCACGCCTAGGCACAGCCGAACATCAACTGAGCATCCCACAAATCAGCAGCTTTGCCAGCGAATTAACTAAGGCAGGTATCCCCTTCCCCCGTGATCCCGTACTCAATAAAACAGCGGATTTAGCGTCTATCAATCGCATCATAGGCAAAGCCCAGAACCCGCGTTCGAACGCCGTTCTAAGCCAAGAACCCCCCGTTCCAGCCCCCGTTCCAGAACGCCAAACAGCAGAAGAAAAGATCAGCAACCCGAGCAACTTTGCACTCTTGCAAAAATACGTCATGCACGAACGTTTTGATGCCGCTTTCATCGCCATTGCCACTGGCAACACCAAATGCAGCCAAAAACAAGCCATGAAAATCCATGCGATTGGCGGCGATATGGCAGGCTGGCTCATGATCATTCTGGAAGCATGGGGCATCATTACCGAACCAAATACGAACCTAGGCAATACCCGCACACTGATTCAAGCCTTGAGCCGTGAACAAGCCCAAGCCGAACTCAACGACGTTAAAACCGAAATATTGGGGAACTAACATGCTAAGTCAAATCATTCGTGACCTAAATCTCACCCTGAAACCCTACGGCCTCAAAGTTGTAGAACTCCTCAAGGAAGAACCCCAGAACCCGCGTTCGAGCGCGGTTCTAAGCTCAGAACCCCCCGTTCCCGAACCCGATCCAGAACCCCAGACAGCAGCGAACCTCAGCAAACGCGAACGACTCATGCGACTGATGAGCAACCGCGCATAATCATCGGCAGCTAAAAACCAAAGGAGGGCGGTTAAACACGCTCTCCAGCTTAAAAACGGGAGATATAGATGTTGGCAAATCCTAAACTAGGACAAAAAGTACAGATCAACTACAAAAATAAAACAATGCCATTGCAAGGCAAAAGAGGTGAGGTACAGATCGTCGGAAAGGGCAAGCCGAGGAATCACGGCATAAAGATAGACGGGACGCTGTATGTAATCCCGTGCGGAAATTTAATCAAACAAACAGAAGGTTAATGGACATGACAACAACCAATCATTTCGCAGAATGGGCTGTAATCGAGCTAATGGGTCATCAAAAAATAGCGGGTTTTGCTAGCTCTCAAAGCATCGGTGATCAATCATTTGTCCGTGTCGATGTACCTGCCACCGCACGTTCCAAGTCATTCACAAAACTGCTAGGAGGAAGCGCTATTTATGCACTGACACTCGTTGACGAAGCACTAGCACGGGAATACTGCGCAGAGTACGCATTTACGCCGATATCACATTATGACTTAGCCAGCGTGTTAAATGAGCGTGCTGAATATAGAGCACGGGAACTGATTAGAGAGCGGGATCAAGAGCGCAGAAGGATAGAACGCGAAGCCATGCGTGATGAATCATCTGAAGATTTTGACGACGACATCCTATAGAAAAAACAAAGCCCACTGATCAGGTGGGCTTTGCCGGACGGTGCACCGTCCTCCGCAGTTTCAGTTTTAATGTGTGACAAAAATTATACCGAAGGTGGCTCATAGATGGAATCTACAAACAGGGGAAGTATGCCAATCGAAGAAATCGCGCCGGAAATCATCCAGCGTTTGATTGCCGATTTTGGCGGGAAGATAGAAGCAGGCGGCAAATATTGGCAGGGGGGACGCTGCCCAGCCTGCAACAAAAAATCATTGTGGACCTTGGTTGAAAAGCCACTCCTACCAGCCTGCAACCACCAAGCCAAGTGCAGCTACGAATTCAAAACCCGAGACCGTTACGCTGATTTATTCGTCAACATTTCTGAGCGCTACCAACCAACCCCCGAAAATCCACAAGCCACCGCCGACGCTTACCTACGAATCATGCGTGGCTTTGATTTGCTCAGCCTGCGCACTTGGTACGAACAAGCGAACTACTGGAACCCTAATGGGGATCGTGGCACGGCCACGGTGCGTTTTTGGATGAATCCCGAAAAAACGATTGGCTGGGAAAAGTTCATCGACAAAGTGAATGTGCGTGATGAAGACGGCACTATTGAAGCACGTGACAGCCGGTTTATTGGTGATTTTAAAGGTTGGTGCTGGACACCACCGCACATGCAGATTGAGGCCGACAAGCCGATTTACTTAGTCGAAGGCATTTTCGATGCCATCGCCCTATACCTCAACGGCTATCACAATGTTGTCGCCCTCATGACCTGCGGAAACTTCCCCGAGCACATCGTCAAAGCCTACCAGCAATCAGGGGCAATCTGGACGCTAGCACTCGACAACGATGATGCTGGACGGAAAAGCACCTTAAAGCACATCAAACGCTGCACAGCGATGGGCTTAAAATGGGATTGCATTCAACCCTCAGAATTCACATCTAAAACCGACTGGAACGACCTGCACATCAAAGGCAAGCTCAGTCGTGAGGATATGAAGCGTTATGCTTACTACGGCCAACTCTTAGTAGCTGATACCGCAGAAAACAAAGCCCTAGCCATGTGGCGCTATAACAACAAATCCTTCTTTGTGCTCGACTTTGAAAGCCAAATGTACATATTCCGCCTAGACATTAACAAATACCAAAAAACGCTCGATGAGTTGCGCAGAAAAGCAGGGCTAGCCGACGATGAAACCACACCGGAAGAACTACGCGATCAAGCCATGCTCGACAGCAAAGCGCTCGAAAAACTAGCTAATTGCCTCGTCGACTTCGTCTACACCGAAAACAACCCCATCGACAACCAACGCTTTTACACCTTCTGCATCCGCTTCGCCGATGGGCGCACCAACGTAGACACCATCACCGGCACCCAAGTCGCAGCGGTCGGCGACTTCCGCAAAAAACTCCTAGACGTGGCTAGCTGGGCCAAATTCAAAGCCGACGCGGACGCATTTGAATGGCTCACTGAGAAATGGGCCAGCCAAGTCCGCCATATTCACACCGTCGCCTATGGCGGCTGGTGTCCAGAGAAGGGCGTGTATATTTACCCCGGCTTTGGCGTGCGTGGTTCACATATTGAGCGCGTCAACACCGAAAACTATGTGCAACTGGGCGACGAGTCGATCAAATCCGCTTACCACGACCTACAAATCACCCCAAACTTTGACCCCTCGGCCTACCGAGACGACTGGATAACCGACCTAGAAACCGCATGGGGGCACAACGGCATCATATTGCTAGCCTATTTCACCGCCAGCTTATTAACCGCCCAGATACGTCAGAAACAAAAGGATTTCATGTTTTTGGAATTGGTCGGCGAACCCGGCACAGGCAAATCCACCTTACTCGAATTCATGTGGAAATTAATGGGGAGGCGAGATGGCAGCTCCAACTATGAAGGCTTTGATCCGTCTGCTTCTAGCGCCTCGTTTATTGGTCGCTCAATGGGATCGGTATCCAACTTGCCCACCGTGTTTATTGAGGCAGATAGAGACGAAGGGAAGAGAGGTCGATTTAAAGCCTTTGATTGGGAAGAACTCAAAAAACTCTACGGGGGCAAATCGCCCTACAACCGAGGGGTAGCCACCAGCGGCAATGAAACCTATGCGCCACCATACCTAGGCAGCCTAGTGGTAGCACAAAACGCGCCGGTGGATGGTAGCGAGGCCGTCTTGACCCGACTCATTAGCATTTACACCCGCCGCGACCAAACCAACCAACAAACCTACGAAGCCGCCCGCCGCATTGAATCGCTACCTTTTGACGCGGTATCGGGCTATATCCTCAAATGCTTGACCCAAGCCGAGCAGCTTTTGGCAGTTTTCCTAGAAAAAACGGGCGAATTTGAGCGTTTGATTAGATCTCGACCCTATGCCCGTACCACCCGAATAAGTTTCAACCACGCCCAGCTCTGCGCCGCCATTGAACTGCTAAAGTTCACGACACCGATAGAATCCGAATCGGTGGACAGTGCGCAACAACATATCATCAATCAGCTAGTCCCTGAACGTGAGCAAGCCATCAAACGCGACCATCCGTATGTTGAGCAACTATTGCGCGTCCTCAATTATCTTGAAGACAATGGGGACCCGATCAATCACTACAAAAATAGGGCAGACAGCCATGTAATAGCCATTCGACTGGGAGACATCTACGAACTAGCCCGCAAACACGGACAAGAGCTAGCGCCTGAGATTGAGCTAGTCAAAATACTCAAAGCCAGCCGCCGCTACATTAAGCACAACTATATGACATGCAGTGCCATTAGCGGGAAATCGGTGCGCTGCTGGTATTTACACGAAAGCCTGTAAGCGGCTACCCGTTACTAATAACGGTGAAGGAATAGCGATGAACCACCCCAAAGATACCCCCGCTGCGGTACGAGTTCGCCAGCAGCGCTACCGAGACCGGCAGGCCAAAGATGGGCTAGTGCAAGTACAAGTGTTCGTACCCACTGCCCAAGTAGAAAAAATCCGAGAGATTGCGGTTCAAATGCAAGACAATCCTCACCTACAATTCGCACCAATACAAAAGATCGGAGACTGATATGGACTGGAGTAAAGGGGAGTATGACCCGTGGATCGCAGCACGCATGACAGTGCCTATGCACTTGCTAGCTTACGCCCGACCCTAATTACTTAGCCACTATCAGCCCACTACTGTGGGCTTTTTTATGCCTACTAAACACCAAACTATGAAAAGTTAGGGTATACCGTGCAAAACTAGTAATTTTAGTAATTTAAGTAATAAGCCTATTTTTATCTTTAAAAATCAATAACATATTAATTACCTTATATAGTAATAAAGTAGTAATAAATTACCTTTTTATAGATGTAATTTCCCTGCCTGATAACTAGCTGATAAATATGGAATTTTTGGAATGGTAGTAATTTAATTACTAACTAATTACCTTTTTTAGTAATCGAAATTAGCTAATTAAAACATGCACTTAGATATGCTTTTTAGGGTCTATTACTAAAATTACTAGTTTTGCAAACCCGAACCCTCAAAACTAACTAATCCCTTACTTTGCCGGTTATCAGCGACCCTTGCTTGTCGTTTGGATGGGCAGCGGAAGAGGGGAGTGAACCGCCAATTTACCGCCACTTTTAGAAAGATAGTTTTTGAAAATTGTTTAAAATCATATACTTAATTGGTCGGAGTGAGAGGATTTGAACCTCCGACCCCCACAACCCCATTGTGGTGCGCTACCAAGCTGCGCCACACTCCGACCGGAAAGGAATGCAAAGATACCCTATACTGGGCTTGATCTCAACTAGAAGTTTAAGATTTAAGGGTAGCTAGCACCTTCTCTAAGCCTTCAATCACCTGAGCGAGCACATCCTCTGCTGGCTTATCAACAACCACAGCTGGCTCATCGTTGTTACCCAATAATTTCTGGCGAGCGCCACTGATCGTATACCCTTCTTCATACAGCAGACCTCGAATCTGCCGAATCATTAAGACATCTTCACGCTGATAATAACGGCGGTTACCCCGACGCTTCATGGGCTTAAGCGAAGGAAACTCTTGTTCCCAATAACGTAAAATATATGCTTTTACACAGCATAAATCGCTAACTTCACCAATGGTGAAGTAGCGTTTAGAAGGAATAACAGGCAACTCACTGTTCGGTATCTGCGTTTCCTGCATACACTTCGACTCGTTGTTTTAGTTTTTGGCCGGGTCTGAAAGTCACTACACGACGCGCATCCACTGGAATATCTTCACCTGTTTTGGGGTTACGCCCTGGGCGCTGAGTTTTATCACGCAACATAAAATTACCAAAACCGGATAATTTTACGTTCTGTCCTTGTCCTAAAGCTAAACGGACTTCCTCAAAAAACATTTCCACCAAGTCCTTGGCCTCACGTTTATTTAGTCCAAGTTTTTCATATAAATGCTCAACCATGTCTGCTTTGGTTAACGTCGTCACCATTGTTATTTCTCCTGATTACCTGAGGCTTGCACCCGTATTTTCCTGTAATGACGCCATAATCTCCCCTATGATCTTCGTAACCTCACTATCTTCAAGGGTGCGTGAAGGTTCTTGTAAAATCAAGCTCAAGGCCACACTTTTTTGATGCTCTGCAATACCTTTGCCCCGATACACATCAAAAATCTCCCAACTGATTAAGCTCGGAGGGGCTACCTTGGCAATCGCCTGATCCAAAGCAATGGCTAACACTGAGCGATCCATTACCAAAGCAAGATCACGGCGAATCATCGGGAACTTACTAATTGCTTGATAAACCGGCAACCGGCGGCCTTGTAAGGCCTTTAAATCAAGCTCAAATAAGAAGATATCTTGCCCAAAACCTAATTTCGCCTCTAAAGCAGGATGCAAAGCCCCCACCCAACCCACCACTGCTTGATCAGTTGCAATCTGGGCGGATTGCCCCGGATGTAAAGCCGGATGAGCTACTGGTACAAAATAAAAGGTCTCTGCACTTGCTTGAGCTAAGATAGCTTCGACATCACCCTTCATATCATAGAAGTCTACCGCACGATTTGCTTGCCCCCATTGCTCAGGAAAAGCCGCCCCGGTCATAATACCCGCAATTTTATCTTGCTGTTGAAGGCCAGTTTCCGTTTTGCTAAACACCGGGCCGACCTCAAATAAGCGTACTCGCGTTTGCTGACGATTTAAGTTGTATTCGACTGCACGTAATAAACCAGACCAGACCGTGCTACGCAGGTGGCTTAACTCTGCTGAAATCGGATTCGCCAAGACAATCGACTCATGGCCCGGTGATAGCAGCCCCTCTATGGTTGGATCAACAAAACTATAAGTAACCGCTTCTTGATAACCATTGGCAAGTAAGGGGGCTCGCAAATCACTGAGTTGAGTTTCTGTTTCCAACCCTAGGGTGAGTTTAGGTGCTCGAGCTTTGAGTGCCGCAGGAATATTGTCATAGCCATACACTCGGGCTAGCTCTTCGATCAAATCCTCTTCAATCGTAATATCAAAACGGCTATGCGGTGGCTTCACGCTCCAGCCCGTTGCTTGAGCAACGAGTTCACAACCTAAGCGCTCTAGAATATCCTCAACCGTGGCATCCTCAATCGTCACCCCCAGCACGCGCGCAATCCGTTCTCGACGTAAAATGACTACAGGGCGAGCTAATAAATGCTCATCAGCACACACATCAACGACTGGCCCGACTGAACCGCCACAGATTTCCACGATTAACTGGGTTGCGCGCTCTAAAGCTTGCACGGGTAAATCCGCCGCGACACCACGCTCAAACCGATAAGAAGCATCGGTCTGCAAACCATAACGACGAGCTTGCCCGCGCAGCTTTTCAGCACGGAAATGTGCACTTTCTAAAAAAATATGCTGAGTCGTCTGACCGACCGCTGTCGCCATCCCGCCTTTAATCCCTGCAAGCGCAACCGCTTGTTCATCATCAGCGATGACTAAGGTATCACTCGTTAGGGTCACTGTTTGGTCATCTAATAACACCAGCTGCTCGCCTTCGGTGGCGTAGCGCGCTTGGATGCCGCCGTGTAGCTTGTCCAAATCAAAGGCATGCATCGGCTGACCTAGCTCGAGCAAGACATAATTGGTCACATCCACCACAGGCGACAAACTCCGCGAACCTAAACGGCGCAATTTTTCCTTCATCCACAGTGGGGTTTTTGCATTCGGATTAATATTGCGAATAATGCGCCCCGCATAACGTGGGCAGCTATCCGCAGCCGGTAAACTAACTTTTAAGGTATCCGTATGATGATTAGCTTGCTCCGGTGTCGTCGGTGGAGTCAGGTGAGTACGAGTCAACACACCGACCTCGCGAGCAACCCCAGCGATGCTCAACCAATCCCCACGATTGGCTGTCACATTCAGCTCAACCACTTTATCCGCTAACTTCAGATAAGCCTGCACGGAAGCACCTAAAGGTGCATCTTCTGGCAACTCCAATAAACCTTCGGACTTCTCAGCCATACCTAGCTCAGAGGCTGAGCACAGCATGCCACAAGATTCAATCCCACGTAGTTTGCCTTTTTTAATTTTCAAAGGCTTACCATCCGGCATCGGCAACTCAGCACCGATCAAAGCAAGGGGCGCTTTTAAGCCTGCGCGTGCATTCGGTGCGCCACAAACGATTTGCAGGATTTCGCCTTGCCCACTATCCACTTTGCACACATTCAGCTTGTCTGCATCAGGGTGCTTAGTGAGTTCGATAATTTGCCCAACGATGACCTGGCTAAAATCGGTGGCAACGCCAGCAACCCCTTCAACCTCGCAACCTGCCATCGTCAATTTATGGTTAATTTCATCCAAGCTCAGCGCAGGATTAACCCATTCACGTAACCATTGTTCACTGATTTTCATGTTTGAATCCTGTTAGCCCTTAGTGAAACTGTCGTAAGAAACGCACATCATTTTCGAATAACACCCGCAAATCATTGATCTGATAGCGCAGCATAGCTAAACGCTCTACCCCCATGCCAAAGGCAAAGCCGGTGTACTGCTCGCTATCTATCCCCACATGCTTTAAAACATTCGGGTGAACCATGCCACAGCCCATCACCTCGAGCCAGCCAGTATTTTTACATACACGGCAACCCGCCCCGTGACAATGCACACAGGTAATGTCCGTTTCTGCTGATGGCTCAGTGAAGGGGAAGAAGCTGGCACGGAAGCGCATTTTGATCCCGTCATCTTCAAAAAAGGCACGGAAAAACTCATCCAAAATACCTTTCAAATCGGCGAAAGTAATATCTTTATCTACCATCAAACCTTCAACTTGATGGAACATCGGGCTATGTGTCATATCCGAATCGCAGCGATAAACGCGCCCCGGCGCAATAATCCGAATTGGTGGCTGCTGCGCTTCCATATAACGAATTTGTACCGAAGAGGTATGCGTTCTTAATAGCAAAGGCTCTTCCGTACCAAAGTTTTCTAAATAAAACGTATCTTGCATCGCGCGAGCAGGATGATTCGCAGGTACATTCAAAGCCGTAAAATTATGAAAATCGTCTTCAATCTGTGGACCTTCCGCTAAAGCAAAGCCGAGTTGCGCGAAAATGGCTTGCATGCGCTGAATCGTCAAAGTGACTGGATGCAAACCACCTGTATCCATACGACGACCGGGCAACGTCACATCCACCGATTCGGCTTCAAGGCGCATCGTTAAGGCTTCGGCCTGCAAGCTATCACGCCGCAGATCAATCGCACTCGCTAAAGCTTGTTTAGCCAAATTAATCTCTTGCCCCACCGCTTTACGCTCTTCAGGCGGCAGTTGACCGAGCTGCTTAAGTTGCTCAGTAATCAAGCCCGTTTTACCCAAATACTGCACACGAATCTGATCAAGGCTGGCCAAATTGCTGGCACTGGAGATTTGCTCGTGAGCAGTGCCCATCAGTTCTAGCAAACTTTGCACAATACTTTCCTTTTACTTACGATTTTCAGAAAAACAAAAAGCGGGAGAGGCAAAAACCTTCCCCGCTTTTTATATGAGTAACAGCCTTGCTTGACAGCAGGATAATTAGGCAGCTAGGGCAGCTTTTGCTTTTTCGGCAAGCTGGCCAAAGGCCGCAATATCATGGACTGCAAGATCAGCCAGCACTTTACGGTCAACCGTAATATTGGCCTTCTTTAAGCCATTCATGAAACGGCTGTAAGACAAACCAGAAATCCGTGCAGCCGCATTAATCCGTACTATCCACAGAGCGCGGAATTGACGTTTTTTCTGACGGCGGTCACGGTAAGCGTATTGACCCGCTTTGATGACTGCTTGATGGGCGACACGATAAGTACGGCTACGGGCACCATAGTAACCTTTTGCCAACTTCATGATCTTTTTGTGACGGGCACTCGCCTGTACACCACGTTTAACTCTTGCCATCTATCCGATCCTCCTTAAGCATACGGCAGCAAACGATTAATCATTGGGGTATCCACCGCTGCAACACGATTTTCACCCACACGTAATTGACGTTTACGCTTAGTTGTTTTCTTAGTGAGGATATGGCGTAAATGGGATTGTTTACGTTTAAACGTACCATTAGCAGCCTTCTTGAAGCGCTTAGCAGCTCCACTGCTGCTTTTCATCTTAGGCATCTTAGTCTCCTTTAACAGAGGATTAAAAAAACACCCAGCAAGAGTGCCTAACCTTGCTTGGATGAGGAAAAACTTAAAGTATAACCTTAAGCTTCTATACTTTTTTCTTCGCTGCCATGACCATGACCATTTGACGGCCTTCGAGCTTAGGAAACTGCTCGACGACACCTAACTCAGTCAAGTCCGTTTCGACACGCTTGAGCACTTCCATACCCAATTCACGGTGAGCCATCTCCCGTCCACGGAAGCGAACAGTGACTTTAGCTTTATCACCTGCCTCTAAAAACTCAGTCAGTTTCTTCAATTTGATTTTGTAATCGCCTTCGTCGGTACCGGGGCGAAACTTAATCTCTTTGACTTGAACCTGCTTTTGTTTTTTACGTGTATCAGCCGCTTTTTTGCTTTCATCGAAACGGAACTTTCCGTAATCCATGATGCGACAAACAGGCGGTTTGCCGTGAGGGTCGATTTCTACTAAATCTAAATCAGCTTCATCCGCTAACGCTTGTGCTGCTGATTTAGACATAACACCTTTATTTACGCCATCTGCACCGATAACGCGCACTAACACTTCTGATTTAGACATTAAACTTTTTTCTTCGGTGCCATGACCATGACCATTTGGCGGCCTTCGAGCTTAGGAAACTGCTCGACGACACCTAACTCAGTCAAGTCCGTTTCGACACGCTTGAGCACTTCCATACCCAATTCACGGTGAGCCATCTCCCGTCCACGGAAGCGAACAGTGACTTTAGCTTTATCACCTTCCTCTAAAAACTCAGTCAGTTTCTTCAGTTTGATTTTGTAATCGCCTTCGTCGGTACCAGGGCGAAATTTAATCTCTTTGACTTGAACCTGCTTTTGTTTTTTACGTGCCACCGCCGCCTTTTTACTTTCATCGAAACGGAATTTACCGTAATCCATGATGCGACAAACAGGCGGTTTGCCATTCGGAACGATCTCTACTAAGTCTAAACCGGCTTCTTGAGCCATAGCTTGAGCTTCAAAGGTAGAAACGACACCTTTATTTTCACCATCTGCATCAATCAGCCGAATTTTTGGGATTCGGATGTCTTCATTAATGCGATGTTCTTTTTCCAGAGCGATAAGTTTATTCCTCCAAATCAATCGTACTGTGATTGGCAATTTCTGTTAGCAATTTTTGCTGAATCGCAGAAACAGGCATGACACCTAAATCTTTACCAGAGCGCGTGCGCACAGCAACTGATTGTGTTTCGACCTCACGATCCCCGATTACTAATAAATAGGGAATCCGTTGCATTGTATGTTCGCGGATTTTAAAGCCAATCTTCTCATTTCTCAAGTCTGCTACAGCGCGGATACCCTGATCACGGAGCTGTTTTTCCACTGTTTTCACGAAATCAGCTTGATTATCAGTGATATTCAGTACAGCCACTTGCACAGGCGCTAGCCAAACTGGGAACTTTCCTTCGTAGTGCTCAATTAAAATACCAATAAAGCGCTCGAAAGAACCAAGGATAGCACGATGTAGCATGACTGGCACTTTCCTTGAGCCATCTTCAGCTACATATTGTGCATCTAACCGCGCTGGCATCGAGAAATCGACTTGGATCGTCCCCAATTGCCAATGGCGACCTAAGCAATCTTTTAAAGTAAACTCAATCTTCGGTCCATAGAAAGCCCCTTCACCGGGTTGTTCTTCCCAAGGCAAACCTTTGGCATCTAAAGCATCCGCTAACGCCTTTTCTGCCTTATCCCACACTTCATCTGAGCCGACACGCTGCTCAGGGCGAGTGGATAATTTATAAATCACATCGCTAAAACCGAAGTCATTATAAACATCATGCAGAAAATCAATAAAGCTCACCACTTCGTTTTGAATCTGCTCTTCGGTACAAAAGATATGGGCATCATCTTGCACAAAGCCACGTACCCGCATCAGACCATGCAGTGCACCCGAAAACTCATTCCGATGACAAGAACCAAACTCCGCTAAGCGCAGTGGTAAATCACGATAGCTTTTTAAGCCTTGATTATAGACTTGAATATGGCAAGGGCAGTTCATCGGCTTCATGGCGAAAGAGCGTTCTTCCACATCGACCACAAACATATTCTCGCGGTATTTACCTGCATGCCCTGAACGCTCCCATAAGGAGAAATCCACCAATTGCGGTGTTTTGATTTCTTTATAAGCTCGAGCACGCAAATTTTTACGCATGTACTGCTCAATTGCTTGGTAAATCGTCCAGCCTTTTTCATGCCAGAATACTTGGCCGGGCGCTTCATCTTGCAAATGGAATAAATCTAATTGACGGCCAATCTTACGATGGTCACGCTTTTCAGCTTCCTCAAGGAAAGTTAAATAAGCTTGCAGGTCTTTTTTATTCGCCCACGCTGTACCATAAACGCGCTGAAGCATGGCATTTTTAGCATCACCCCGCCAATAAGCACCGGCTGCTTTCATCACTTTAACCGCTGGAATTTTCCCAGTGCTCGGCACATGCGGCCCTCGGCACAGATCAATAAAATCGCCCTGACGATATAAGGACAGCACTTCACCAGCAGGAATACTTTCAATGATTTCCGCCTTGTACAGCTCACCCATATTTTTGAAAAAACTCACCGCTGCTTCACGGGACATCGTGCTACGCTCAACCGGAATATCTTGACGAATCAAGTCCTGCATGCGTTCATCAATCGCGGCTAAGTCTTCTGGCGTAAAGGGTTGTGGGCTGGCAAAATCATAATAAAAGCCATTTTCAATCGTCGGCCCAATCGTCACTTGTACCTCAGGAAAGAGTTGCTTCACCGCTTGCGCCATTAAATGCGCTGAAGAATGGCGAATCACATCCACCCCTTCAGGATCTTTAGCTGTAATAATGGCTAAATGACTATCTTGATTGAGTACATAACTCGTATCAACGAGCTGACCATTCACTTTGCCAGCCAGCGCCGCCTTGGCGAGCCCAGCACCAATCGAGGCAGCTACTTCAGCAACAGAAACAGGATGATCGAAGGAGCGCAAACTCCCATCAGGTAGAGTAATGGCAAGCATTATTATTCTCCAGTGGTGATCCATACCAAGGATCACATAGTTTAATTAAAAGCAGGCAGGATACTCAGGTATGCGCTGAGCCGCAAGTTTTATGCCAAATTTTGTGGTACTTCGCTAGCAAACCTCAGACAAGCGCGCTTACTGCTTGAACCAACCTAAGAATCTATCACGCCAATGTTGTTTAGGTTGTTCATAAGGAAGCCATTCAGGCGTGAAATACGCCCGCTGATCTTTACTGTGTCCCGGCCGCCACGGCTTAGCCCCGTCTAGATAATAATGTGTTACTTGTGATTGCCGAGTGAGGGTTTTATTCGTCTGTTTAGAGCCACCGTGCAATAAGTTAGCCGCCCAAACCAAAGCCTGCCCCTTGTTCATAAGACCATAAGCGGGCTGCATTTGCCGATCCTGAACTAATTGCTCTAGGTAAGCTTCATATTGAGGATAATAGGCATAATTAGGTTCTAGCCCCATCGTTTCAAAATTCATTTCTGGTAACTTGTGACTACCGGGATAATACATGAGTGGTCCTTGCTCCATACCAATATCCTCGAAAGCTACCCACACCCCGCACATTAAGCCAAACGGTTCAGAATTAAAATGAATACTATCCGAATGGATCTTTTGCTCAGTCCCTTTGTAAAAATTCAAGGTTTGAAATGGCTTGGGCTTACGCCCATACAATGCTTGCAAAACAGCTAAGATCGGTGGCGCAATAGCAATTGATTTAATATCATTATCGACCCGCCAAGCATCCTGAAGACGATTAAAGTCTGCATAGGGCGCTCCTTCAAATTTTGCACCCTCATGCCCCCAATAAGGCTTAAGCCGTTCGGAAATCGCATCTAAACTACTTTCAGGTAATTGAGTATCAAAAATCAAATAACCGTCTTCATTAAATTTATTAATTTGCTCAACTGATAAACTCATAGATTTTTACTTTACCGTTTTCAAGAAATTGAAGCTTACTAAATGTAAATGCAAGTTTAAGTTAAAACTAGCCAAAAGTTCGGTGATTAAATCACTCAAGCTGGCGATTTTTGCACGGGTTGCTCGGCTAGATCACATGTCCGGCTTTAGTCTTTGAAAATTTATTGTCAGCTATGCATCTAGCCCCAAGACACCCGCTAACTTAGCAAGTACCTCGTCCATGATGCTGTCAGGTACTGTTTCAACCTTCTTGGCTCCCCTACCCTGGGGAAAATCAGGTTTTAAGGTTACTTTGCTTTTCTAAAGCTCAATACCTGACCGCCGACTCTTAAGCTATCTAGGTAGCCTGCCCAAGCTTTTAGCATTTCGCGCCGCTCCTCTAAATACTCAGCTCGGTTATAAGCTGCCCGAATCGGATTCGACATGACAGCTCCTTGCCCTTACCATCCCACCCATAACGATAGTGCCAATAATTGCCTGAGGTGGTGACGTGTAAGCGTAACTTTTCCCCATCTGCATAATCTGCGGGCTTGCTATCAGCTTTTGGTTTGGCATGCTTAACAATTGAATCTTTTAGCTTTTTAGTCATTTTGTGTAGGTCTCTTTTTTGAATCCTGAAAACCTACACACTAACCTACACAATTTGCTGGGATACGGTAGAACACCTTGGAACACCATGAAATAAAAAAGCCCTTGCAGATTGCGGCCTGCAAGGGCTTTTGAGACATCATGGAACACCATGAAACACATCAATGGTGGGTCTGGAGGGACTTGAACCCGCGACCAAGCGATTATGAGTCGCCTGCTCTGACCAACTGAGCTACAGACCCGAAACAATCACTCGATTCACTTACTCAACTCATTTTAAGATAAAGGCAGTGAATCAGTGCCATCAAGGAAGCTGCGTAGCATATCCGAACGGCTCGGATGACGCAATTTTCTTAAGGCTTTCGCTTCGATCTGACGAATCCGCTCACGGGTTACATCGAACTGCTTACCCACTTCTTCCAAAGTATGGTCAGTATTCATGTCAATCCCAAAGCGCATCCGTAGGACTTTCGCTTCACGAGCAGTCAGGCTACTTAAGACTTCACGAGTCACTTCGCATAAGCTACGGGTTGTCGCAGAGTCCAAGGGTGACATAATATTGCCATCCTCAATGAAGTCACCTAAATGTGAGTCTTCATCGTCACCAATCGGCGTTTCCATTGAAATCGGCTCTTTCGCAATTTTCAATACCTTACGGATTTTATCCTCCGGCATATCCATCGCAACGGCCAATTCTTCGGGGGTCGCTTCGCGCCCCATTTCTTGCAATAATTTGCGCGAAATACGATTGAGTTTATTAATCGTCTCAATCATATGTACGGGGATACGAATCGTGCGCGCTTGGTCAGCAATTGAACGGGTAATCGCTTGACGAATCCACCAAGTGGCATAAGTTGAGAACTTATAGCCACGGCGATATTCGAATTTATCAACCGCTTTCATCAAACCAATATTACCTTCTTGAATCAAATCCAAGAATTGCAAACCTCGATTGGTATATTTTTTCGCAATCGAAATGACCAAACGTAAATTGGCTTCTACCATTTCTTTCTTAGCACGCCGTGCTTTCGCCTCACCCACCGACATACTGCGGTTGATGTCTTTGATCTGCGAAATGGTCAAGCTGCATTCACGCTCAATTTCTTGCAATTGCTGCTGAACAGCCAATACATTTTTCTTCACCGCCTGTAATTGTGCTGCCGCCCCTTGATCCGCTACATAACGATCCAACCAAGTTAAATCGGTTTCATTTTGGGGGAAGCTATCCACAAAGACCTGACGTGACATGCCGCCTTTTTGCACACAAAGTTTCATAATTTGCCGCTCATGTGCACGGATACGATTAACGATTCCATTCAGTTGGTTCGTTAAGGTATCAATCACCGGCTGAGCTAAGCGGAATTCCATGAATTTTGCAGCTAAGGCATCACGTGCGACGGTATAGGCTGGGCCACCCTTCTCACGTAAAGCGGCGGCTTCATCATATAAAGCACTTAATTCAGCGAATTTTTGGGCAGCCTCTTCTGGATCAGGCCCTAAATCGACGGGGTTTTCCTCGACTTCTTCCTCGTCTTCCTCACCCACGACTACTTCAGGAACCTCATCCTCACCCGCTGCTAAAGCTTCTTCTTCTTCAGTACGGGCTTGGAATTGCTGCAAAGGGCTTTCATCCACTGCATTTGGATCAACGAAACCGTTAACAATATCGGTTAAACGAGTTTCTTCTGATTCGATCTGTTTAGACAGATCTAATAACACTTCGGTAGAAGCGGGGTATTGTGCTAAAGCACGTAAAATTTCATTTAAGCCTTCTTCAATACGGATGGCGATTTGAATTTCGCCTTCTCGCGTTAATAGCTCGACCGTACCCATTTCACGCATATACATCCGCACTGGGTCGGTGGTACGCCCGAAATCACTATCAACGCTCGCTAAGGCAGCAGCGGCTTCTTCTGCGGCTTCATCATCGGCCTGTACGGCCTCATCGTTCAATAATAGAGCATCGGCATCGGGTGCATTTTCATACACCGTAATGCCCATGTCATTAATCATAGCAACGATGTCTTCAATCTGTTCCGGTTCTACGATAGTATCTGGTAAATGGTCATTCACCTCGGCGTAGGTCAGATAGCCCTGTTCCTTACCACGCGCGATTAACTCTCTAAGACTGGATTGTTGCTGCTCTTCTTGACTCATGCCCGAATAGACCTCGACAAAATGGACGCGGGATTATATCACAAATCCTGAAAATACCAGCCCCGTTTGTAAAAAACCTACCCTCAAGTCCCCTAGCTTATGACTAAACTTGCCCAAAGATAGCATTTTCACGCCTAGCTGTTATTTCAGTGAGAGTGCCGATGGCACTACCCTTCACTGCTCTATATGGGGTAGCTGCCTAGTTGTTTCAACTCTAACCTGTCAAGTAATTGACAAACTTGAAGATGACAGGTTCAAGCCTTCACGATAAACGTGCAGAGAATACAGATAATGCCTACTCACTAAGTGTAGAAAGATTTTCTGAGCTTAGCCTGAATAACTGACATTAATGGGGAATTTATAATGATTTAGCACTTCGCTCATTCAACAGCGAAAACAAATCATGCTTTTCTGACTCGGTTAAACCTTGAGTCTGCTCTTTAGCTAATAAACGCTCAATCGCTTTAGCCGTAGCTTGTGCTTTCATTCGTTGTAGGCAGTCTTGAAATTCGCGCTTCAGTAGGGCTTCATCTGTCGATTGCGGCTGCCATAACATGAGTTTTAATAAAGTTTTTTCATGTACGGTGTCTCGAAAACGCTCGAGTATTGCAGCGGCTGATAAGCCATGACTGTTCTCAATCGCAGCGACTAATTGCACAAGCAGCTCTACACCCGGTAGCTCCCATTCTAGAAGTTTCTCTGGATTCTCAATTTCTGTCACTAATTCAGGGGAATGCACCAATAAAGTGATGGCATAACGTACTGGGGTTTTGCGAACTTCGAAATCTTTAGCCGTTTTAGCACGAACACCCTCCGGTTTAGCTTCAAGATACTTTGCTTTGAATTTAGTAAATTTCGTGGGCTGCATTGAAACCGACTCAGGATTAACCGACAGGTCAGCGGTTCCTAATGCTAAACCACTCAAGCGCTGTATCTCCTGGCGCAAGGGCTGTTTGATCAAAATATCAGGCATTAACTCCAGTAAGCGCTTAGCTTCATTCGCAAAACGGGCGCTATCTTCGCTCACATGCAAGGTTGCCTCTGCGGTAAAACCCAAGTTTGCTTTTAAACCTAGGATAAAAAACTTCGACAACGGTAAAGCCTTAGTGACGGCCTCCTCAAAGGCTAAACGCCCTATTTTACGTATCTGCGTATCTGGGTCTTCCCCACTGGGCAAAAATAAAAACCGCACCTCACGCCCATCACGCAATTCAGGCAAGGCGGTTTCTAGCGCACGCCATGCGGCTTCCTTACCAGCACGATCCCCATCAAAGCAGAACACCACTTCCGGTACTTGGCGGAACAGCAAATTGATATGTTGCTCAGTAGTTGCCGTGCCTAAGGTAGCAACCACATAAGGCAAACCAAATTGTGCGAGGGCAATCACATCCATATAACCTTCGACCACCAACAAACGCTCTAGGCTGCGGGTATATTGACGGGCTTCAAACAGACCATATAGCTCTGCACCTTTATGGAAGACTTCTGTTTCTGGTGAGTTAAGATATTTCGGTGTACCTGTGCCTAAGACACGCCCTCCAAAACCAATCACCTGCCCTTTACGATTGCGAATCGGAAACATTAAACGCCCCCGAAACCGATCATAAATTTTGCCCGTTTCATTTTTTAGCTGTAAACCACTCGCTAGCAGTTGGCCTTGCCCATACTGTGCCGCAAACTGCCGACTGGTGGTATGCCAGTCATCTGGTGCAAAGCCTAAACCATATTGCTGCACCACTTCTGCACTTAAACCGCGCTGCTGTAAATAAGCTTGTGCGTCCGGTGCTTGACTCAAACAATGAGCATAGTGCTTAGCGGCCTCACCCAATAAACTATACAAATCCGTCAGTTTAGCCTTCTTAGCCACAGGCATGGATTTTGCATCATTTTCACGCGGGACTTCGAGGCCTAAAGCACGCGCTAAAGCCTCAATCGCCTCGGTATAATCAAGATGCTCGTATTCCATCAGGAAGCTAATGGCCGAGCCATGTACGCCGCACCCAAAACAATGATAGAACTGCTTAGTCGGGCTGACTGTAAAGGAAGGCGTTTTCTCCCCATGAAACGGGCAGCAAGCCATATACTCGCGTCCCGCTTTTTTCAGCGGAATACGGGCTTGAATCACATCAACAATGTTGATACGAGTGAGCAGTTGATCAATAAAGTCTTTGGGAATGCGTCCGGTCATGGATCAGCCGTAAAAGGTTTTGCGTGAGTACGTTAATAAGATTAAAATGGAGTAACTGCCTGTATTATCAAGCGACGTCCGCCTGCATCTTGATCCTGATTATATCAGGATACTGGCATATACCCTGTGAATTATCCATAATAGTACCCCTTTTGTTGCCCGAAGGTTCCGATGAAATACACTGAACTCCCCCCGGCGCAGGGCTTGTATGACCCTGCCAACGAACATGATGCCTGTGGCATGGGCTTTGTTGCTCATTTAAAAGGCGTTAAATCTGCCAAGATCGTTCAGCAAGCGCTAAAAGTATTAACGCATATGGAGCATCGTGGGGCTTGTGGTTGCGAAGAAAATACCGGCGATGGTGCGGGTATTATGCTGCAAATTCCACATAAGTTCATGGTGAAGGAATGCGCTAAGTTAGGTATTAACCTACCTGCGGTCGGTGATTATGCGGTGGGCTTTGTCTATTTGCCGCAAGATGAAGCCGCGCGGGCGGATGCCATTGCTACCACCAACCGCATGATTCAAGCAGAAGGCCAAACTTTATTGGGTTGGCGTGATATTCCGGTCAATCCAGCACCGATTGGCAAATCCGCGATTCGCAGTATGCCTGCCATGAAAATGGTCTTTATCGCCCGCTCGGCGGAGGTAGAGCCGGGGATCGACTTCGAGCGCAAACTGTATGTGATTCGTAAGCGGACTAGTGGTGATTTACTCTATCGCCAAGAGCCGGGCTATATTTATTTTGCCAGCCTTTCAGCGCGTACCATTATCTATAAAGGCATGCTCACCACCGAGCAGGTCGCACAATACTATCCAGACTTAACTGATCCTGACATGGAATCAGCCATTGCTCTGGTGCATTCGCGCTTTTCAACGAATACCTTCCCAAGTTGGGAACGAGCGCATCCGAACCGCTATATGATTCATAATGGTGAGATCAACACCATGCGCGGTAATCAGAATTGGATGAATGCGCGTGAGGCGATGATTAAGACGGAAGTCTTCAAAACCGATCTGAAAAATCTGACCCCGATAGTACGTCCCGATGGCAGCGACTCCGCACGCATGGATAATACTCTAGAATTTTTGTATCTAGCGGGTTATTCCCTGCCCCATGCGATGATGATGATGGTACCTGAGCCTTGGGCCAATCATGAAAGCATGAGCCCTGAAAAGCGCGCTTTCTATGAATATCATAGCTGTTTAATGGAACCCTGGGATGGCCCTGCAGCGTTGGGCTTTACGGACGGTACCTTAGTCGGTGCCACCTTAGACCGGAATGGTTTGCGGCCCTCACGTTATTATCTGACCGATGATGATTTAATCATTCTCGCTTCCGAAGTAGGGGTCTTGGATGATCTCCCAATTGAACGGGTTATTTCCAAGCAACGTTTACAACCAGGGCGGATGTTATTAGTCGATACCGCTGCCGGACGCATTGTTTCTGACGAAGAAATCAAAGCAGACATGGCGGCGGCCAAACCCTATCAAGCTTGGCTAGATAAGCATCTAACCAAACTAGAAGACTTGCCAACCGCCCCAGAGTCACCTTTGCCTGACCATGATACCTTGATTCAGCGCCAGAAAGCTTTTGGTTATACCTATGAAGATGTACGCAAAGTCATTGTACCGATGGCCTTGGATGGTATCGACCCCTTAGGTGCGATGGGCTGTGATTCCCCCTTAGCAGTCTTATCGGATAAGCCACAACCACTGTTTAACTATTTTAAGCAGTTATTTGCCCAAGTCACTAATCCGCCTTTAGATGCGATTCGTGAAGAAATTGTTACCTCTTCTCTAACCACTTTAGGTTCAGAAGGCGACATCACGCATCCGACTGAAGAAAGCTGCCACCATATTTTGCTGCAATCGCCTGTTTTACATAACGACGAATTCGCTAAACTGAAATATGTGCAGAAATCAGGCTTTAAATCGGTGACGCTACCGATTTTATTTAAAGCCGATCATACGCCCGGTACTTTAGAAAAAGCCTTGGATGAGCTATTTGGAGCTGCGGATAATGCCATTGATAACGGCGTGAATTTATTGATCCTGTCAGATCGGGGTGTGGATAAAGAGTTTGCGCCCATTCCGTCTTTATTGGCGGTGGCTGGCTTGCATCATCATTTAATTCGTGATGGCAAACGGACGCGGGTGAGCTTGATTCTAGAATCCGGTGAACCCCGTGAAGTGCATCATTTTGCCGCCCTGTTAGGTTATGGCGCACAAGCGATTAACCCTTATACAGCGTTTGAATCCATTGATGACCTGATTCGTGAAGGTATCATGAAAGATACCACGCATGATAAGGCCGTGGCTAAATACATAAAAGCGGCGACTAAAGGCGTGATTAAAGTCATGTCGAAGATTGGTATTTCTACCGTTCAATCTTATCGGGGTGCACAAATTTTCGAAGCACTTGGTATTGATAGAAGTGTAGTGGATCGCTATTTCACCGCGACCGCTTCCCGTATCGGTGGGATTGATCTCGACACGATTGCCAAAGAAACCTTAATGCGTCACAAGCATGCTTATGGTCATCACGACAGTAGCTTACGCACCTTGAATTCAGGGGGTGTCTTCCAATGGCGCAGTGGTGAAGATGAGCATCAGTACAATCCGCAAACCATTTATATGGCGCAAAAAGCGGTGCGTACCAATGACTACAAACTGTTCAAGCAATATACCGAACTCCTGAATAATGATCCCGAAGTACGCTTTAATTTGCGTAATTTATTGGATTTCCATTATGCGGATCAGCCCCTGCCTTTAAGTGAGGTAGAGCCTGCTTCAGAAATTTTGAAGCGCTTCAAAACGGGTGCAATGTCGCTAGGCTCAATCAGCCCAGAAGCGCATGAAGCCTTAGCGATTGCAATGAATCGGATTGGCGGTAAATCCAATTCAGGCGAAGGTGGCGAAGACCCTGCACGTTATATTCCAGAGCCGAATGGTGATTCACGTTGTAGTGCGATTAAGCAAGCCGCTTCGGGCCGGTTTGGGGTCAATAGTCATTATTTGACCAATGCCCAAGAGTTGCAAATTAAGCTAGCACAAGGCGCAAAACCGGGTGAAGGTGGTCAGTTACCGGGTAAAAAGGTTTATCCTTATATCGCTAAAAATCGGGGAACAACACCCGGTGTAGGCTTAATTTCTCCGCCCCCACATCATGATATTTATTCAATCGAAGATCTAGCTCAGCTGATTCATGACCTGAAAAATGCTAATCGTGCGGCTCGGATTAATGTCAAGCTGGTGTCAGGCTCAGGTGTAGGGACGATTGCAGCCGGGGTCGTTAAAGGTAAAGCCGATGTGGTGTTAGTCTCTGGCTATGACGGAGGAACGGGTGCTTCGCCCAAAACGAGTTTGCAACATGCGGGCTTGCCTTGGGAGTTAGGGTTAGCCGAAACTCATCAAACCCTACTGTTGAATAATTTACGTAGCCGTGTGCGCGTCGAAACCGATGGCAAATTAATGACCGGACGGGATGTGATCGTTGCCGCGCTGTTAGGGGCTGAAGAATATGGTTTCGCTACTTTGCCTTTAGTCGCTTTAGGCTGCGTGATGATGCGAGTCTGCCATTTGGATACTTGCCCCGTGGGTATTGCCACTCAAAACCCTGAACTACGCAAAAAATACAGCGGTGATCCACAATATGTGATTAATCTGCTGAATTTTATTGCCGAAGATATGCGCGAATATATGGCGAAACTCGGCTTCCGTAGCATTGATGAAATGGTTGGTCGGGTGGATCGTTTATATGCCAAGACGCTGGATCACTGGAAAGCGGGCAAAGTGGATTTAAGCGCCCTACTCTATCAACCTGAGTTAGAAGAGTGTGATGGGGTTCGTTGTAATCGTGCTCAAGATCATGGTATCGCTCAATCTATGGATATGCGCCTCTTGTTAGCGACTTGCCAACCTGCCATTGATCAGGGTACGCCCGTGAAAGCTGAATTCCACGTCAGAAATATTGATCGTGTAGTTGGCACCATTACCGGGAATGAAATCACCAAACGCTATGGTGCGGCTGGCTTGCCGGATGACACGATTCAACTGAAGTTCAATGGTTCAGCTGGGCAAAGTTTTGGGGCTTTCATACCACGTGGCATGACCCTAGAACTAGAAGGTGATTCTAACGACTACATTGGCAAAGGCTTATCCGGCGGGAAAATCATTGTTTACCCACCAAAAGAAGCGCGCTATGTGGCGGAAGAAAATATCCTAATCGGTAATGTTGCCTTCTTTGGCGCAACTGGTGGTGAGGCTTATATTCGCGGGATTGCAGGTGAGCGCTTCTGCGTGCGTAACTCTGGCGTCAAGGTCATTGTTGAAGGGACTGGCGATCATGGCTGTGAATATATGACGGGAGGTCAGGTCATTGTGCTCGGTGATGTTGGTCGAAACTTTGCAGCCGGTATGTCAGGGGGTATAGCTTATGTATACGATCCGAAGGGCATCCTAGCCATTAGCGGTAATCGGGAAATGGTAAGCTACGAGCCATTAACGGAAGCCGAAGACCTTGCTCAAGTGAAAGGCATGATTGAACAGCATATTCTGTACACCGATAGCCCCCGTGCTAAGGCAATTTTGTCGAATTGGGAGCAAAGTGTTCAGTACTTTGTGCGCGTGATGCCTCATGATTATCAGCGTGTCTTAGAGACGGTGAAAAAATTTGAAGCGCAAGGTATGACGGGCGAGGAAGCTTTAATGGCGGCCTTTAAAGCAAACAATCAAGATGTTACTCGTGCCAGCGGCAACTAAGCAGGGAGATTGCAAAAAGAATGGGTAAACCAACTGGATTTATCGAATACGAGCGTGAACTGCCAGCTGATCGTTCGCCTTTGGAACGGATTAAAGATTGGGGTGAATTTCATCTCCATTTCCATAGCGAAGCTGAAAGTCAACGTCAAGGGGCGCGCTGCATGGAATGCGGCATCCCCTTTTGCCAAACTGGAAAAATATTACCGGGGGGAGCGAGTGGCTGCCCTGTAAATAATCTGATTCCTGAATGGAATGACATGATTTATCGCGGCTTATGGCGTGAAGCCTATGAGCGGCTACGCATGACCAATAATTTCCCAGAGTTCACAGGTCGGGTCTGCCCTGCGCCTTGTGAAGGTGCCTGCACTTTAGGCCTCAATGAAAACCCTGTTACGATCAAACTCAATGAAGTCAGTATCATTGATAAAGCCTTTGCTGAAGGCTGGGTACAAGTCGAGCCACCCACTGAGCGGACAGGTAAAAAAGTGGCCGTGGTCGGCTCTGGCCCTGCCGGCCTAGCCTGTGCAGATCAACTCAATAAAGTCGGACATGAAGTGACCGTTTATGAGCGTGCCGATCGGATTGGCGGTTTACTCATGTACGGCATTCCCAATATGAAGTTGGACAAAACAGAAGTCGTTCAGCGGCGTGTTGATTTGATGGCGGCTGAAGGCATTCAATTTGTCACGGGCGTGCAGATTGGCAAAGATATTTCTGCCGCTGAGTTACGCAAGAACTTTGATGCGGTGGTACTCTGCGCAGGGGCAACTCAAGCACGGGATTTACCGGTACCTGGGCGTGAGTTAAAAGGCGTCCATTTTGCTATGGAATTTCTAACCGCGAACACCAAAAGCTTATTAGATTCCAAGCATGCGGATGGTAATTATATTTCCGCTAAAGATAAGCATGTCATCGTCATCGGTGGCGGCGATACGGGTACTGACTGTGTAGGCACCTCCTTGCGCCACGGCTGCAAATCGGTGACTCAGCTAGAGATTATGCCGCGTGCGCCTGATCAACGTGCACCTAGCAATCCTTGGCCCGAGTGGCCATTAATTTTCAGAGTCGATTATGGTCAAGAAGAGGCCGCTGCTTTATTCGGTGCAGACCCACGTCATTATCTAGTCTCGACTAAAAAATTCGTAGGCGATGCTGAGGGTAAAGTTCAGGAAATTCACACTATCGGCGTGCAATGGGAAAAAACTGCTGATGGCCGGATGAATTTAGTAGAAATACCCGGTAGTGAGCGAGTTTTACCCGCACAACTAATCCTGCTAGCAATGGGCTTTACAGGTCCTGAAAAAGCTTTGATTGAGAGTAGCCAAGTTGCTACTGACCCACGGGGTAATGTGCAAGCGGCTTATGGTCAGTATGCGACTAGTGTTCCTGGCATTTTTGCAGCGGGTGACATGCGCCGTGGGCAAAGTTTAGTCGTTTGGGCAATCAATGAAGGTCGTCAAGCAGCACGTGAATGTGATCGTTTCTTAATGGGTGAAACCACGCTGCCTTAGTTTAAAACCCTCACCCCTAAACTAAATATGTTTAGGGGTGTTTAGGGTGCTAGCCAGTTTAAGTGTACTTACGCGGCTTTTTCCTTAGTTAAATTCAAACCACCCGTGCCAGTTGACGGGTCATAAGTCGGGGCATGGGTGATTCCTTGATTGTAACGATCATAATAACGTGCATCGGTTACGCCGTGCCTTGCATTGACGACTAAGAATCCGCCCATACTAGGCTTGACACGTTGTAATTGCTGAATCGCGCTCAAGACTTGCTTGCGATCCATATTTTTTTCATCAGTGACTAATAAAGTATTATCTGCTTGCGCAGCCAGTATTAAGGCATCAGCGAAACCCGTGACAGGTGGCCCATCAATAATAGTAATATCAAAATGGTTGCGAGCCATCTCTAATAATTGACGCATTTTCGTACTTGCCAATACACTGCTTGGATCAACACGAAACGGCCCTGCGGTAATCACATACGCATTTTTCATATTCGGTATTTGCTGGGTCACTTGAACCAATTCAGCCCGGCCCTCCACATAATCACTTAAACCACGGGTATTATTTATTCCCATTTTCAAATGCACAGTTGGACGGCGTAAATCAGCATCAATCAGCAAAACTTTTGCCCCCATTTGTGCATGACTTAAAGCTAAATTCACCGATGAGGTCGACTTACCTTCTGAAGGGTTAACACTCGTCAATACAATAATACTAGGCTTGCCCGCTTGTAAGGCAAAACGAATATTGGTTGCAGCAATCCGATAGGCTTCAGCGGCGGGTGAATGAGGATTACGCATTGTAACCATTGCCAGATCTTGCTCACTCATCCGGCGGACATGCGGGATCGTCCCCAGCACAGGCAAACCGCTTACCATTTGTAACTCATCACCAGAGGTTAGCGAGCGACGCAAGGTTTCGCGCAGTAATGCCAAGCCAGTCGCCAAAATCAAACCCGTGATTAACCCCACTATTAAATTGATCGCTTTATTCGGTCTAAACGGCTCAGCCGGTGGTTTAGCTGCATCAATAATCCGAATATTAGTGGCTTTATTTGCACCTGCAGCGACATTCACTTCACTCATACGCTTTAAAAGATCGTCATAAAGCTTACGACTGGTTTCTACTTCGCGCTTTAGGGCATTGTATTCAACACTACGATCACGCAAATTTACTAACTCGCCTTTATAATTAGCCAGCTCAGAACGTACCTGCCCTTCAAGGCGCTTAGACGCTGTGAATTCAGCCTCTAAAGATTGTTTTAAATTAGCCACTTCAGTGGCTAATTTAGCTTTAACCGCCGTAATTTGCTGAGCCAACTGCTGCATTTCTGGATAGGCTGGCTTGAAAACTTTAGATTGATTTTGATACTGTCCTTCTAAATCAACGATTTGTCGCTTTAGAGACTCGACGACTGGATTTGTTAAAACGCCTACCACATTACCATGCTTGCGGGCTTGGCCTAATTGGCTTTCCGCCTCAATCCGACGCCGCTCGGCAGTCGCTAAAGCACTATTCAACTCATTCAGCTTTTGCTCTTGAGTCGCTTGGCTATTGTTGACTTCCAGAATTTGATTATCCCGCGCATAGCTGACCAATTCATTCTCACTATTAGTCAAGCGCTCACGTGCTTTTTCTAACTCTCGATCTAAGAAAGCTTGTGCATAAATATCAGTTTGGCTACTAGTACTGATCGAATTTTTGATATACAAATCAATTAATTTATTAACAATTTCTGCAGATAATACTGGATCAGGGCTTTCATAATAAACTTTAACTAAATGAGCCTTTTCAATCGGTTCGACATAAAGATTTTTCAGAAAAGCATCTATATTGTCACCTTGAATTGCTGGCGAACTTGGCTTTGCAGGTTTTAAGTTGGCTGGTAACAGGTTAGTTAGTTGATCTTTAAGGTCAACTAGGGTTTTTTTGGCATCGGCTACTATTTCAGAAAAAGGTGTAGGCTGCTCTTTAAGTTCAAATAAGCGCGGATCTAAGTCTAATTCATTAATCACTTGCTCAGCGAGCTGGCGGCTTTTCAGCTGTTCATATTGGGTACGAAAGAACATATCACCTTCACCCATGTCTGGGCTAACTTGTCTTACACTCCCAAAATCAACCACTTGCGCACCTTGCTTATCAATTTGAAGCGTCGCACTCGCCCGATATTCAGGCTTGATCATAGCCGTAATGAGCATAGTCGCTAAGAGCACTAAGCCTAAAATGGTTAGAAACAACCATTTTTGCCGCCATAACCGCCGCCATAACTGCTCTAAACTGAGTAGGCCGGTGGCAGCAGCCTGCTGCTTAGTCCCTAGCGCAGACATAAACTCTGGGGAGGGCAGGATCACAGGAATGCTCGGGCTTGCGACAGCTGGAACTTGCTCAGAGACGGTCAACATAATCTTATCAGCCATTAGGTAAAATATCTGATGCTATCCTCGTATAACATTTTTCTATATGCAAAAGCCTAACTGCATACCGCAACGTTTTTTTAGATAAGCGGCTAGTCGATAGTCAAGTCGCGCTTATTCCTTTTGCCTAAAAACTTTGCCCTCTTATCCAGTCAGCACAGGCTAAACACCCGTAACTGATCAATACTCTAGCGAACTAACTAGCAAATCGAGTACCCCGCCGATGGCTATCCGAATTAAAGAATTAAATAACTCAGCAGAACCAAGCTCAGACTTAGGCTTAAATGAATTAAATGAAAAAGTATTTACACGTCCAGCCTTCAGATTAGCCTTAGCCAGAGAGTACAAACTGCAAGCTATTGATCTTGAATTAGCGTTTCACGATCAAATGATTAGCATTCCTGCTTTTCTGAAAAATACTGCACTCGGCTTAGGTGCTAATACCCTGATTATAGGTGCTGGCTTTGATAAAACCGGTGAAATCAATACGCCAACGGGTCTTGAATACTCAGCTTTAGTCAGCGAACTCTTAGCGCAATTACCCGCATTAAACCTTAAGGCACAACGCCTAGACTGGCGAACAACACAGAGCCTTCCTTGTGCAATTGATCATTCTGATAAAGTCGAATTGATTGTTGACCTCAGTAAAACCTGTGATCAACGTTTAAAAGATTTTTCTAAATCAACTCGACGTAATATTCGGCTGGCTTTTAAGCAAGGTTTTCATTTCAGAATTGGGAATGATTTAGAACTACTCCAAGCCTTTTATGCGCTCTACCTCAAACAGATGCATGAAGTAGGCAGCCTACCGCACAGCTGGCGTTTCTTTGCTGAGCTTCACCATCACTATCAAGCTTCAATGTCTTTATTTGTAGGCTATTTTGCTGAGACCCCAGTAGTCGCGGCTCTCGCCTTTAGCTCTAAAGACGAGCTGTATGGAGCTTGGATGGGGTTAGACCCCGCTTATAAAAAAGAAAATGTGTTTTTGACGATGCTCTGGTCAATTATTGAATACTGTGAGCAAACGGGTAAGCCTTATTACAATTTAGGGCGTTCATCCGTCGCTAGCCATGCCTATGATTTCAAGCTGCGTTTAGCCGATTACACCCGGCCGATTCATTATTATGAATTACCGATTCCTAAAGCGAAATCCTCACGCTCACCTGTTTATAGCAGTGCATCTTGGCTTATTCGTAACAGCCCGCCTTTTGTTATGAATACCCTTTCCCGTCATTTACTACATAAGTTTTACTAAAAATGGTCAAAATACTCGAAGTCTGCACCGCCAGTAGTCCGGCTTATGCCTTAGTGTTTAAACGTGCGCAAGTTTTAAATGAGCGTTACCCCCAGCAACTAAAAATTGATATTTTATGTAGTGCGGGTAAAGAAGTTGAACTCATGCGTCAGCAAGGCATGAAAGTGGTTATTACTGATTTGCACCGCAGTCTCAAACCTTGGCGCTTATTACAATCCTTACTTAATTTAAAAACCGTTTTAGCCCAAACTGATTATGATGTTGTGCACCTCCATTTTGGTGTACCGAGTTTGATTGGCCGTTGTTTAGCGGTATTTATGCGCAAACCGATCTGGATTTATCAAAGTCATGGTTATAGTTTGTCTCATAATACCAGCACTTTAGGTAAATACACTTATCTGGCCATTGAGCGCTTATTAAAAAGGACGGTTCACCTTGCCTTATTTCAAGGCCATGAAGATATGCAACTGGCGCGCCGCTATCGCTTGCTTGATGAAGCACAAATGGTCTATTTAGGGAATGGCATTGATACCGACTATTTTCAAGTACAACCCCGTCTTGGGTCGGAGCATACAACCATTTTTGGTATGGTGGCACGCTTTGAACCGATCAAAAATCATCAATTGCTGTTAGATGCAGTTAAACATCTGCGTCTGCTGAATCCTAATTTCAAAGTTTTGTTGATTGGTCAGGGCGAGCTGCAAACCGAACTCTCGGCCAAAATTGCTGCACATCAACTGCAAGCATGGATCGAAATGCGTGCCTATAGCACGGATATGGCGAGTTTTTATCAAGAGCTTGATGTAGGTCTACTCACGTCATTAGGTGAAGGCTTACCCCGTGCACTACTAGAACCAATGGCTTGTGCTAAACCGGTGATTTGTACCGATGTTAAAGGCAGCCGAGAAGCGGTTAAAGATCAACAGACGGGCTTTATTGTCCCCTTGGCCGCACCCCAAATTTTAGCGGCTAAAATGCAATGGCTCATGGAGCATCCCCACGAGCGGATACAAATGGGGTTGGCTGCCCGTGAACATGTGCTGGCGAACTTTACCGCCCAGCAAGTTTTGGAACGTTTAGCGAATATTTATTTAGCGTGTCATGCACAGCGTCAAGGCTTAGCCACATTTGAAACTAGTTGGGAAATTTCACGATGATTTTCAGTGCTGATATTGAGGATTGGCAACAGTCGGTGTTGGATTTTGACCGACCCATTTCTCAACGGGTACTCAACAATACCTTGCAGCTCTTAGCTATTTTGGCTGAGCATCAAGTCCAAGCAACCTTCTTTGTACAAGGCATGGTAGCAGAGCGCTTTCCCGAATTAATCACTGCCATTGCCGCACAAGGCCATGAATTAGCCAGTCATGCTTATAGTCATCGACCGCTGTATACCCTGACACCCGCACAATTTAAAGATGAACTGGAGCGCTCAGTTTATAAGCTAGAAGATTTAACAGGGCAAAAAGTATTAGGTTTCCGCGCACCCACTTTTTCAGTACGCACTGAAATCTTGCCTTGGTATTGCGACACTTTACAAGCCTTTGGACTACGTTATGACTCGTCGATTATGTTAGCGCAAGTCCGCAAAGTTTATGGTTTTGCTGATGATTCAATCTTAGCGCAAATTCGTGCACGAGGCTTAGATACCTATCCCCTCTCAACTTGCACAGTATTAGGCAAATCCTTACCCGTGATGGGTGGCGGTTATTTTCGTATTTATCCTTATGCCTTAAATCGCTGGCTCGCACGTCAACTTAATAAAACCTCAGGTGTATTTTATATGCATCCCTATGAGCTAGATATCCAAGAGTATCAGGAGGTTGCCAAACCCGCCGGTATTTCTAAAGCTTGGGCGGTGCATCAGTTTGCCGGACGTTCGGGGATGGTCAATAAATTGCATAAACTATTGACTGATTATCCATTTACTTCGTTTCAAGCTCAGTATTACCACTAAACTACAACTACCTATAACTAAAACTATCAATGAGGTCAAAACATGTGTGGCATTGCGGGATTTTTGGGATTTACTCATTTAAACCAACCCGCACAAACCCTCGAGCACATGACAGCAGCTCTCCAACATCGGGGTCCTGATGCCCAAGGTTTATGGCTAGATGCTGAGGCGCAAATAGCTTTAGGTCATCGACGTTTAGCCATTGTTGATTTATCCACCGCCGGACAACAACCCATGCGTTCTGCTGATGGCCGCTATCTTTGTGTATTTAATGGTGAAATTTATAATCACCACGCCTTACGTAAAAAGCTAGAGCGCAGTGGCGTTAGCCCACAATGGCGGGGACATTCGGATACTGAAACCCTCTTGGCTGGTTTCGCTCACTGGGGTATCGAAGCGACTCTCCAAAAAACCGTGGGGATGTTTGCCATTGCCTTATGGGACAAGCATGAACGCCTGCTCACCCTCATGCGGGATCGTATGGGCGAAAAGCCCTTATATTATGGTTGGATCGGCGCACAATTTGCCTTTGCTTCTGAGCTGAAAGCTTTACGCCAGCTTCCCACCTTCGAGGCAGAACTTGATCGCACGGTTTTAGCTAGCTATTTGCAATGCGCCTATGTCACCAGCCCAGCCAGTATTTATCAGGGCATTTATAAGCTAGAAGCGGGCTGCTTATTAGAGTTAAAGCTTCAACACCTACCTCAAAAACAGGCTCAAGCCAAAGCTTGGTGGTCAAGCTTCGAAATGGCTTTACAAAGCCAGCAACAACTGATTACCGATCAGCCAACAGCCTTAGCTTGTCTTGAACAACAGCTGCAACAAGCGGTTCAATTACAAGCTCAAGCTGATGTACCTTTAGGTGCTTTTCTCTCCGGCGGGATTGACTCCTCTTTAATTGTTAGCCTGATGCAGGCTCAACATAGTCAAGCTATTCGTACTTTTACGGTGGCTTTTGAACAAGCAGGTTTTAATGAAGCCCAACACGCTCGCGCCGTTGCTGAACACCTAGGCACTGCCCATACCGAGTTTACCGTCGGCGCACAAGAAGCTTTAGCTGTGATTCCCCTCCTGCCACAACTTTACGATGAGCCTTTTGCAGATACCTCACAAATTCCCACCTTTATCATTAGCCGTTGTGCTCGCCAACAAGTGAGCGTTGCTTTATCCGGTGATGCAGGCGATGAATTATTTGGCGGTTATCGTAGCTATTTATTTGCACAAAAGATTTGGTCTAAACTCGCTTGGCTACCGTCAGAGCTTCGCCAGCGCCTCAGCCAGCTGTTGCTGAAGATACCAACCCCAATTTTAAACAAACTGTTACTGCAATCCGATGAGCAACTCGGTGCTCAGCTGCATAAAATTGCAGCGGCATTGGCGGCGAGTGCCTCCGTTTACGATTTATTTCCACGCTTATCTCAAGCTTGGCAACATCCTGAAGCCTTAGTCATCGGCACAACCACTACACTCGCAACTCCTTGGCCTTTAAATAAACTAGCACCCCATTTCCATGAGGCTGAATCAGCGATGATGATGTTTGATACTTTAAACATCCTTCCCGATAATATGCTCTGCAAAATAGATCGCGCTGCGATGGGCGCTAGCTTAGAAACCCGAGTACCGTTTTTAGATCATCGGGTCGTTGAATTGGCTTGGCGGCTACCCCTTCAGTTTAAAATTAACCAAGGGCAAGGCAAATGGTTAGTCCGGCAATTGCTGTATAAATATGTACCTGCCCACATCGTCAATCGCCCCAAGCAAGGTTTTAATGTGCCGCTAGCCGATTGGCTAAGGGGGGAATTGCGTGACTGGGCCGAAGAGCTATTAGATGCGAAACGCATGCAACAACAGGGCTATCTGCAAACCAAACTTGTCCAACACGAATGGCAGCAGTTCTTAAAAGGTGCTGCCAATCAACAACGCTTATGGTGCATTCTCATGTTCCAAGCTTGGTTAGCCTCACAAGCGGCTATCACCTCCGTGAATACTGCTAAATGATGTTGTTGCATTCGCTCTAAACTAAAATTAGCGTGAATATGTTGCCAAGCGGCCTGCACATGGGCCTGCTTTTCTGTTTCACTCCAAGCTAAGACTTGCAACCAAGCAGCCGCTAGACTGTTGCTATCATTCACTGGTACTAACAGACCCTTATCGCCCAAAATTAAAGCAATGTCACCGACATCAGTAGCTACACAAGGCGTCCCCAAAGCCATTGCCTCAACTAAGAACAGCGGAAAAGCTTCAGAGCGTGAAGATAAGCTAGCAAGATCAAACGCACGAATTAAATCTTGTGCATCATGACGAATACCTAAAGTATGCACTCGATCTTGCAAACCTAAATTAGTAATTTGTGCTTGTAACTCAGCATTATGCTGATCGACCCCTTCACCGGCTAAGACTAAATGTGTATTTTGGCTTGGGCTTAATTGAGCAAAAGCGTCGAGCATCACGGGCAAAGCCTTCTCAGGCACTGCCCGAGTCAGGCTACCAATTAATACCGCATCTAAGTCTAATCCTAATTCCGCACGTAGCGCTTGCCGAGCTAGACGGATAGGTTCAGTTTGCAAATTAGTGACCGCGACACCATTAGGGATCAGCTCCATACGACTTGCCGGATAGCCCACTTCAAGATAACGCTGCCGACTACGCTCAGAAACCAAAATAATCTTGTAAGGAATAGAGGATAAGCGTACCCCCAGCCAAAATAAAGCACGATGCTGCCAACGAGTGTAGAGCTTTTTTAAAGGTGTATCATGTAACCCCCAAATGACTGCTGGCCTAGGCTTGGAGCTAACCGCTGCTAGCAACACGGCAAATAAATTAGCATGATGCAAAAAGCTATAAAGTATTTTAATGTGGTGCTCGGTAAGTATCCGCTTAAGCTCAACTATTTTTTTAAAAATTAACTGTGGTTTTTCTAATTCTAAATAAAAAACCTCGACACCTAGCTTGGTAAATGCTGGTTGTAAACCTTCAGTTTTCAATAAGCTAATCACTAAAGGTGGTTTAGTAGTGGCTGGCGTATTCGCTAATAAACCCAATAAAACTTTTTGTGCTCCACCCATCGCTAGTGAAGTGATTATATAAGCCACTTGCTCTAAAGGAGCAGTCTGATTTAAGGATTGGCTCATAGTTTTTTCATTAGATAGCGCATAGCTAACCAACCTTTGAGGGTTTTAGGCGTAAAATTTATATACTCTTTAAGCTCATCACCGCCAAAACCGCGTTTAAAATGATTAATATTTTCTAGTTGTGGATCATTACCTAAAGCCAGCCCACCTAAATCATATAGTCTATAATTTAATTTTTTAAATTGATTGATTTCAAACCAATGTAACGATCGGTGAATTTTACTAATCCCTCTACGTTCAGTTGCACTATCAGCCTGTGTGCGAAAATTTGAAATGGAGTGCAATAATCGTGCACGCTCATCATTACTAATAAATGCATGCAGGCAAACTAATTCATTAGTATAAACACAACGAACATTAGTCAAAATTAAAGATTTTTTGCCGGCAAAAAACCTTAGCTTACCTTGATTACAAATTGGTAAATTTTTTTCATTAGCAAAAGCATCATAATACTTACAAAAAGTTTGTATGTCCTCTGCACAAGGCTCAGTAATAAAACGATAAGATAAATCACTTGACTCTAGGCTTGCTTGAACTCCTCGTCGATGGCTAGAGCGAAAATTTGCTAAAATCACCTCAGGATCTTTTGTTAAATCAATCACTGAAGTCAGAGCCGGTGTTGTATGTTTGCCTTGATTTGGAACACAGAAATCTACTTTTAAATCATAATTGGGTTGATGCCCCACTCCAGAAGAAAAATAAATCTCTTGAATACTAATACCATACTTTTTACGATTGATAGTGAGTGCTTTCATTTCGTTTATTCACAGTTTTCAAAAAATCATCTAAAACCAATCTGACTTTGCTTATATTTAATAACCAAATCATAGCCAAGTACAGGATCACACCAATTAAAATACGGACCAATCCCTCTAGCAATCCAGTCCCTATCGGTAAATTTTTTAGCGCAATCAACATTAGACTAGCTGCAATGACAAGTTTCCCTAATTCCAACCAT
Organism: Thiothrix eikelboomii; assembly: GCF_900167255.1. Taxonomy (GTDB): domain Bacteria; phylum Pseudomonadota; class Gammaproteobacteria; order Thiotrichales; family Thiotrichaceae; genus Thiolinea; species Thiolinea eikelboomii. Next base: position 51,032 of record NZ_FUYB01000009.1, on the reverse strand, counting down.
AGAATCGGCATTTTAAAAAAATTTGCACTTAGCCTATATCCGTAGATGACACAAATTAGATAAGAAATTAAAGAAGCAAGAATAGCTCCATTAATTTGATAAAAGGGAATAAGTATCAGATTAAGGATAAGGTTTAATAAAGCGGCCAACCCCACTACCCAGACTGTTTTATGTGTTTGTTTAGCAATTTGGAATGCTAAAGAAATATAAAACAAATAAATTGCATTGATAATCAATAAAAAACCAATGAGGGGCAATAACCGCAAAGACTCACCTAAATAATCAGCACCGATTAATAAAGGCATAAAATCACGACTAACCGCAATCAAGCCGAAATAACTAGGCAATAATAAACCAAGCAAAATTAATAAATAATCAGCTAATTTAGCTTTGGCAGCTTCCTCACCCTGCTGCTCTAAGACTTGCAAAATCAATGGGTAAGCTGCCATATTGATGGCACTAGCAACCAGAATAAGTAATTGAAACGGCAAACTAAAAGCTACCGCATATTGACCTGCTGCCTCAAAACCCACTAACCAACTTAATAAAATACGATCAGTTGCATGAATCAGCTCAAGCAGCATAAAAGTCAAACTCAAAGGCCAACCATATTTTAGCAATTTCAATAGTTTGCGATAATTGAGAGACTTTGGATAATGCCAAAATAGCTGCCAAAAATGCGGTGAAACCAAAGGTATTAAGAGAAAACCTAAGCTGGTTGCCAACAAAATTCCATACCAAGAATAACCAGTCAACACTAAACCGACTGCTAATAAAGTAGTAAAAACTACACGTACCAACTCAATAAATAAATAACGTTCGGCTTGCAGACTAATCGAATTAATACGTTGATAGCCCATATAAATTGCATTGCTAATCATTAAAATAGCAATTGTCGCTGCAATTAAGGCATCCCGAGTAAATAAAAAATAGACTGTAGCTACGCCTATAATCAATACACTACCGGTAACTAACACCACGCCGACTAAGCTGGTTAGCTCATCTTCCTGAAACTCACTCGTATTCCAGTAGCGCATTAGCGCAACATAGACCCAGTTAAATAAAATAATATTGGCACTATTAGCCATCACCAGTAGCGTACTATACAGACCATAGGCTTCTGGACTCAGCCAGCGTGTGTATAGAGCCAGCGTAAAAAAGGCCGCAAGCGCCGGAATACCATGAGCCAGTAGATAGAAAAGACTATGGCGGAGCTGCATCTTAGACCGCCAACCAAGTATCAGCGACGGTGCGAATATCATTCGCGTGCACAGAACTCGGTGCTTGTCGTGACAAACGCTCACGTAATTGACTATCAGTACACAACCGCTGCATACCAGCGGCTAAAGCTTGCTCGGTGAGAGCAACTAATAAACCATTCACACCTTCACGAATAATTTCCCTTGGACCACTTGGGCAATCGGTACTTAAAACCGGACAACCTAAACTGAGTGCTTCAATCAATACCACAGGATAAGCCTCAGTATCACTACTCATCACCAAATACTCAGCCCTGGTCATGTATTTATAGGGATTAGCTTCATAGCCCAACAGCAAAATTCGCTCCTGCAAACCATAATCCCTAATTTGCTGCTCTAAATTTTTACGTAGCTCACCCTCACCTAAAATAATTAAGCGGCAATTTTCAGCTATATTAGCTTGTGCATAAGCAGCAATTAGCCGATCAAATCGCTTCAGAGCATTTAAACGTCCAACCGCTAAAACAAAAGGTGTATTAATAGCAATACTTTCTTTAGCACGTTGATGTACTAAATTTGTCATGACTGGGTTATAAATTCGCACTACATTATTAAGCTGTAAATAGGTTTCTAATTTAGTTTGCATACTATTGGTTAAAGCAATAACTGCACGCGCACGCTTAAATGCAAATTTAATAATCTTTTTTTGCCGTTCTGTCCATTCATCTGGATCAATATGAACTGATACGAGTGTCAAGGGGCTCGCTAAAGCACAAGGTATGTTAGCAGACTCTAAGAATGAAAAAATATGAGTAAATTGCTCACGCTGGAAAACCTGTCGAAAAGTCCAAACTCGCTGAGCCAATAACTTTAACTGACTTATAATACTACCTGCACGTGAAGGCATAGATATATGCAGATGTTTAGCTGGCGTTTGCAAATAGCCGGATTTATTTTTTTCCTCAAAGGTAATAACGGTCACATCATAACCTCGTTGATGGAACTCAGTTGCTAAATCAGCTGCAACTTTTTCTGCTCCACCTGGCATGCCTAAATCACCAATTACAATTGCAATTTTTTTCACGCTGTTCTCCATTGATGAGCCATTGTTAAATTTATTGATGGAACTTCCAGCAGACTAGCCTTCAAAACTACAAATAAATAAGCAAACCAAATAAACATTTTTTCATTCAGTGTCAAAGTAAACTGCCCTGCAACTGCAATCAATAATAAAGAAATCATTAATAATCGTTGCTCAGCAGGAATACGTAAGCTTTGCAATAACACCACGACAATCACTGCCAGATAAAGCAACAAACCAACAATACCCTGCTCTACCATAATCGAGATATAACTATTATGTGCAGTGTAATCAATATTATACTTATTAATTACTCGTCTAAATGAACTCAGTCCATTACCAACAAATGGAGCTTCATTAATTTCTAACCATGCCCGAGACCAAGTAATACTCCGTGAACTTAAAGTACCTTGGCTCAATTCAGTGCCAGAGGAAAACAAACGCTCTAAAGTTTTTTCTGGAACAAAATTTGTCACACCAACCACTGCAGCAATAAAAAACCCAAGTACCGCTATTTTCCAAATAAAACGAGCACGCCATAGCCAAGGAAGCACACCCATAAAACCTAACAAAGCGGTAATAAAACCAGTTCTCGAGCCAGTAATAAAAATCCCAAATAAGGCTAATGGTATATAGATAAGACTCAAGCTACGCAATAACCATGATTTAGTCGTTAACAATAAATACCAAGCCATCGGTAAACCTAAAGCCAGTTGAAGTGAAGTTTCATTAGCATCAAAACCTTTAATTTCATGGCGAACTGTAGTACTAGTTGGGTCATAACCACTAACTAGAAAATAAATCAAGCCAATTGCTCCTAATAAGTAAGCTGCCAAGGCAAAATTTAAGTCTTGCTCGGTACGAATGACTTGAAAAGCAAGCAATACCAACATAAATAAATACAAATGACCTTTAATAGATTGTTGGCTATTAATCGCCAAGCTGGTTTCATAATTAACTGGCATCCAAGTCCAAAGATAGCTAAATAGCATCCAACAAATATAAGCCGTCACCGCAATTAAAAACCAAGGTGAGCCTCGCAACCCATCCCCACTGATTAGCAGTAAAGCCACCATGCCAAATAATAGCAAACCCGAAATTTTAACTAACGACAGTCCCGCAATCGACCATAAACCATCAGTAGGCACTGCAAAAATCAAGATTAATAAGCAAACTAAAGCTAGCTTTCTTATCCCCTCCATGCTAATGCCTCCCAATTTGCTGCGATTGCATCAATTGATAAATGTGCGACCGAAGCTGCTGCATTAATACTTAGATATTGATGCAAAGCTTTATTAAAATACAGCTCATCTAAAGCATCGCGTAAAGCAAGAGTATTCTCTACAGGTACTAACAAGCCATTATGACCATGCTGAATAATTTCATTGGGTCCTGTAGCACAATCTGTTGAAATCACTGGCTTGCCAATCGCTAAAGCCTCAATCAATACCATAGGAAAACCTTCATGATCACTCGATAAGGCTAAAAATTCAGCACCTGCGATATTTGGATGTGGATTCTCAATATTACCGGGCATCAACACTTGCTCTAATAAATTTAGATTTTTAATTTGCTCTTGTAATTTATTACGTAAACTACCTTCACCTAAAATCAATAATTTAGCTTCATATTTTAATTTACTATCTGCATAAGCTTGGATTAGACGATCTAGGCGCTTTTGCTGCTCTAAACGGCCAACAGCGATAATATATTTACCTTCCAGTTTAATTTTTGCTGTTTGTTTTGCATAAAAATTTAAGCGCTCGAAATCCACTGGATTATAAATCGTTATTAAACCAATCGAATTAGTTAGTTTATTTTTAAATGCTTGCATAGCAACTTGTGAAACACAAACCACTTTTTTAGTCTTAGGAAATAAATAACTTGCAATTTTCCATTCTGCTTTAGAAAAATATAAATCAGGATTACAATGATTAGAAGCAACCGTTTGGTGATTTGCCAAAATAGAAGGGAAACTTGCTGTTTCCATAACGGCGATGATTAAATCAAATTTATTTTTCTGATAAACTTTCTTTAGCTGCCAAGCACGCCTAAGTAAGATCAAACCACGCTCAATAAAACCAAACCCAGAAGGTAGATTTAAATTAATTAACCTTCCAGCAATCGGATAGCCAATTTCATTATCAAAAACTATTATAGTTAGTTCATAGCCTTTTTTCTGCCAATAAATAGACAGCTCAGAAACTACCTTTTCAGCTCCACCACGCCCAAGGGAGTGAATGACGAAGGCAATTTTTTTGTTAGTCATCATGCTTTCCGCCAACGTTTACGAGTGTAGATGCCATCACTAATAATCGTATTACCCAAACAAGAAATGGAGTGCATGCCCTCTAATGAAGCTCTGCCGCTCGGAATACACTGGGCTACCGATATTTCTTTATACGTTTGCTCATTCCACTCGATAATGGCATTCAGGTTCAAGCCACGCCCGTAAGAACCTGCACAATTTTGAGACGGTCGGTAGATCACCCCATCCTTTTCAAATAAAGCACCCGCTGAACGTGCTTTATCAGCATGATTAATAATAGGATTAGCGGGATGAGCCCGCCATTGATCAGCCAATAAACTGTCGGCTGAAAACAGATAAAGCAATTCATTGGGTGAACTACTGAGATGCGGACGAATATTGACAAAAATCCACCAACGCCCAGCATATTGATGCAAAGTAGCATCATAAGCATCAACATCAGTGAGTAAAGATTTAACAAACTCCCATTGATCTGGAAATTGAGTACAACGATATAAATCTAAGCTACGATTTTCAGCTGACTCTGGGACTAAATACCAAGTATCTGCATCTTTAAATACAAAAGGATAAGATAGATGATAATCTCTCTCTAATACAGGAATAGGTTCGACTTTGTTTCCTAAGCTTTCTAAATCAACTAGCTTTGCACAAACAATACGTCCGCGCTTTTTATTTTCTAAATACTCTTCAAAAAATACATACTGCTCACCCTTTTCCTCAACTAAGCACGGATCTGCCGCAAAACCTTTAGTGGGTGCATAAAGTAATTTTGATTGATCTGTCTTACTAAAATGATCAATCGGATTTTTTTCGGTTTTTAATAATACCCATTGTTTATGTACAGTAAGTTTATTAATTAAGCGTTTTAAATGTGTAGCTAAAAAACCTAATAGTAATATTAAGAAATTTTCCGTCACTAAAGCACAATAACAAATACTATCTATATAAATTAATTTATCAACTAAAGTTGCTAAATGCCTATGTTGAATAAATTTTTTTCCTGTTTCATAGTCACTTGCTTGCTGACATAAAACCGAAATAAATTCAAGCATTTTCCATAATAGGTTATCATGAGTTTTGCTTAATAAACATTGCTTACTGGTATAAGAAATCCATAAATAACGATCTTGCTTGAAATAAGCACTTTTGACCATCACACCACTGACAATCCCATTTTGATTTAAGTTAAACTCTTGTATCCCAGCCCAACGCGAAGAACGCTCTAGATGGCTATTATAAAAATAATACCAAACTCCATATTGAGTATTTGCAATTAAATACTCCGGCAACTTATCTTTGGCTGTTAGATTAATTACTAAATTAATTGATTTATTAAAGTACTCTACTTTAGCAATGGCTGAATTTAATTTAACAAAACTACTATCTAATAAACCACTGATATTGACTAACTGGTCAGCAGGATGAGTCGTCTCTAACAACTTGACTTCTAATTCACGTATTTTTTTAAAAAATCTAAACTTAACTGGATTTAAAGACCAAGTTCTTGACTGTTCTGCTAATAACACTAATTTAATCTGAATATAGGTTTGAGCACTCAATCGCCTTAACAGAGCAGCCTGCCATGCAGGCAAATGAATATCCTCGACAATCAGAGCTATATTAAGTGGATAAGCTGTCATAAGTGGGTTTGACCATTATTTTGACCGTTGAACTTATTCAAAATATCACCCTGCAGATAAGTTGCCGAGGTGAGGCATAATAAATTTAGGGAGTTTATATCCCTTACCCCATCAATAATCACTAATAAATTAGCCTGAGCGAAGGTTTGAATCAGATGATGCAAGGGCTGCGAAACCGTTTGTTGCCCAACGATGGCCTGTGCCAATTCAGGTGCTAAACGGATAAAATCCAGCTTAAGTTGCTTGATTTGTGCCAATAAGGTGGCATTGACTGTATTGACTTGATCTAAGGCTAAGCGCACACCACTACGCTTTAAAGTCGGGAATAGTTGACGCGCTAAGACAGAATAAGTCAGGCAAGCCTCCATCGGTATAGCTAAAATTAATTGACTGGCTAAGCGCTGATTACTATTGAGTAATTTGACCAGAGCCTTAAATTGACTAGCCTGCTTAAAAATCCAATCACCCACACTAATTAAGATCAAATGCTCGCTCCTATGCTGAGACTGCAACAGTGGATGTAATAAAGCATTGCGCAGAGTCCACCAGTCCAGCTTGAAGCGTCCCCCTTGCTTGGCACTAGCCAGTAAATTTCGATAAGAGATACTGGTTCCGCTTGCAGTCAGTAAGTTGGGTTCAGCAATTAATAAACTAGGTTGCGTATGGGTTTGTAGATTTAAAGTCTCTTGGAAATGAGCTTGTAACTGCTGGCTAGCCCTCGTCTGCTTAGCCTGCGAAGCGACCGGTTGATCCCAAGGATTAGCTAAAGCGGGCGGCGTGGATTCGACTAAGGCATGGACATGTAACTGCACACAACGTTGCCCTCGGAAAACCGAAGGAATAAAACGAGTTTCAGCCCGAAAAGGTTTTTTATCGAAACGTTTGAGGGTTAACAATAGACGGTTGGAAGGACAAGCACTGCGCTCTGCATTAGCACATAAAGTGCTAAAGACTTGACGCTCATCCGTAGAAATCAAACTTAATAAGGGTGTGGCTAAAGCCTCGGATTCCGAACTAAACCCAAACAAAGATAGATAGGCTACATTAGCATGTAGATGTTTACCTCGTGCTACAAAAGCCACTGGCTCACGCGCATAGTCAACTAACCATTGGCAGCGTAATTCAGCAATACTCAGTAAATGTTTGCACTGGCGGAAGCGGGTTTTTAACGTGCTGTAATTCAAAAGATAATTGATCTGTTGCTGTAATAAATCAGCATCACCGACTGAGATTGCGCACAACTCAACCGCTAAGACGCGAGTTGTTAGCGGCTCCCAATGACGCTGAGCAACTTTGACACAAATTGAATCAGGCGAGCGCTGCTGGATGAGTTCTAATAACCGCCCTTCCCGCTGTTGCATTAAATCACTGGGGCAAAAAACTAAGGCTGGGGCAGTTGCTAAACTCGTTTCTAGTTCCGCCCAAGTCTTGGCATAGGTCAATTGAATCTCAAAACCTGTTTGGCGTAAAGCAACCTCCAGGATTTGGCTAAGCGCGGGGTTCTGATGAACGATGACACAAGCGACAGTATGTTGACTCATACTGTGAAAGATACCAAGTTATCGGCTTGGCAAAAGTCAGAAGGCTGTTTTTCCCGACCATCGTATCCAGTGACTTGACGGGCTGATTATGGTATCAATTTTATCTATAGATCTGACCATAAGCTGTCGAAATCATCATCAGTCTTCTGTTTTTCGTCTTCCGTGATGATTTTGTAGCGGAAATAAGCAAACGCACCTAAGCACTCATCTAAGGCTGATAATAACACTCGCTCCTGACGCCCTTGTAAATCAATCGAAATTTTATCTCCCGACTGGAAAACATAAGCAGGTAGAATTAATACTGGCTCAGCTCTTAGACCTTCTATGCTCGGTAACATTAAGCCTTGCTGGGGGAATTTATGCGTGACTTCACGATTTAACACCTGATCCGCCGTTAGGGCTTGTACTTTAGCCGATAATAATTCAACACCACAAAATAAGCCTTGTTTATTAATATACTCCATCCATTTTACAACTCCGACTACCCAGCTATTTTGCTCATTGGAAATATCACGTAGGCCGATTAACTCCCCTACCCGTACTGCTGAGCTTTCTTTATGTGTCCAACGCAGACCATAACCACCAATGCTGCTATTGATCATATCCCAAATTTGCATCTTACTCGTCGTTTCAGCCAAACTCTTTTGACTCGCAGTGGCTAAGCCCGCCTCACCATAGAGCATATTGTCAAATAATAAATCCTCCTCACGCTTTTGGTCTGGACTCCCGCCCTGATAGGCAAGATTTACCGCCTCCAATACACTTTGCATACCTAAAACAACGGCGACCTTTTCTGTTTTAGGGAAGCGATTAAATTGGCGATTACGAACCGTCGTTAGATGAAAAACCATCCGTTTAAGCAAATTACGGCTCATGCCATTTTTCAGAACTAGACCTGAGTTTTGCTCTCGAGAAAGCTCCTGTATTTGTCGGTCTAAATCGACAATCACTGCAGATAAATTAAACACCCTAACTGTCGGGGAATGCGGTAAATCCCGATACGGCATAATCACCGCTGGCTCATCATTATTTAAAACCGCCGCATGCACAAAGTCCTGATTAGCATCAAGTTGCAAAGTATCATTAGCAATTTTTATCGAATCGGTGACTGACTCGATATAGCGAACAATTCGCGCTACCTCTTCTTGGCGCAGACTATAGGGCTTAAATAGCGGCAGCACATTCATCTGAATATAGCGCTCTTCAATGCTCTTCGCCCCTTCACGCCCTTGATTGATCTTCATTTTATCGAGGCCACGCTCAGCCGCGAGTAAATACATATGATGAATATCATGCCAAATTGACTCACGAGTACGCACATAGACTGTATAGGTACTAATAAGATATAAACCTAAATAATCCAACACTCGATAAATAGCTGCCTGCAGAGCGCGCTTATTCACTTCATTTCGGGTGATCATATCTAAGGCAGCTAACTGGTATAAACCAGAAAACTCTAACAACAAGGATTGGTTTAGATCAAAAATCCGCTGGCCGCGCTCAGACAAAGGAAAAGCCCGACAGCTTAAATGGCGGCTCAGATTGGTCAGCATTAAATCAAAGGTTGGACGCAAGCGTTCACCGATGCGAATCCGCACGACGGGTGATAGAGAACGACGATTCAGATCGGCTAAACCATGATAGACCCGCTTAGTGGTATCACCAAAATCGGTGATAGATAAAGAATTGATCCAATCCTTAGCTTTGGACTCACTTAAAGGAATCGTGTAACGCGAAATATCCTGACGCTCTGCTGTCGTGTCCATCGCTACCTCACTCAGATCTGGGGCTTATTTTTATAATGACTCCTGATTATAGCTAATCTTCGCCAGATAAACGCCGTCAAACCGATAAACTGCTAAGTTTTTAGCAGCACCATCGGTACAACCTGCAGTAAACTGCGCAAATTTAACCATGCGGCGGTTGCCACTAAGCCAGCACCCGCTAAAGCACCTAAAATCACCAACCAAGGATTCAGACTCAGCCCTAGGTCAAACAGATAAAATCCAAGCAGATTAGCAGCCAGCAAGGTTAATAATCCCGCTAAACCTCCGGCTAAGCCCCCTAACCATAAAAACTCCAACCAAATACGCCGACGCAAGCTTCGCGAATTAGCCCCTAGTGATTTCAGCACCGCAATTTCACGCTGGCGCTCTGGCTTTTGTGCTTGTAAGGCTGACCATAGAACCAATAAACCGGTCACTAAGGTAAAGGCAAACACACCCTGCACGGCTAAAGTGGCTTGCTCTACCAACGAGCGAACTTGCCCTAGAACCGCGCTGGTATCAATTGCAGTGATACTGGGGAATTGCCGAATCATGGTCGGAATTAATTCCGGTTGATTCGGGGCTAGATGCAAACTGGTGATTAAAGTATACGGTTTATCCAATAAACTACCGGGGGCTGCAACCACAAAAAAATTGGGCTGCATACTGTCCCAACGCACCTCGCGCACACTGGTAATGGTTTCGGTAAAACGCTGTCCCGCAATATCGAAGCTTAAACGATCCCCTAAATTAAAACCTAAGGTCTCTCCAATGCCCTTTTCGATAGAAAAACCTTGCGTATTAGCATCAAACCACTGACCTGCTAGCAAAGTATTACTCTCTGGAAAAACAGCGAACGATGATAAATTAAACTCGCGCTCTAACATGCGCTTAGCCTCTGGCTTAGGATAATCATCAGCAGTGACCGGTTGACCATTAATTTCAACTAAACGCCCCCGAATCATGGGATATAAATTTGCTTGAATATTCTGCTGCTTGAGGAAGTTTTCTAAATTAGCCTGATCCGTGGCTTGAATATTGATTAGGAAATAATTAGGTGCATCTGCTGGCACACTGGCCTGCCACCGCCCAATTAAATCGGTTCGCAACGCCGTCAGTAATAACAGCGTGAATAGCCCCATCGCAAACACCACGACTAACAGCAGTGAACGGCGACCATGCCGCAGTAAGGCCAACCCCTGCCAGCCTTGGCGGGTACTTAAGCGCGCCATCCCATTCAAACTCAGCTTAGCCAACCACCAAAACAAGACCACTGCAACCAATAAGCCTAAAAACACCCACAGGGTTAAGCTTAGTTCACGAGCCTGTATCCACATCAATAGAAAAATTGCCGGTAAAATGCTGAGCATGAACACGCCGACTAAGGCGGTTGGTGCCTGCAAACTCCCTTGCAAAATTTGCATGGGGGAGGTATCCAATAGACGCAAAAGCGCAGGCAAAGCAAATCCGGTAACCATCACTAGAGCAGTGACGATACTCACCCAAGCCGAAGTCCAACTCGCAGGTGGCAACTCGATCGCTACGACTTGAACTAACCAATGGGCGAGGAGTGTTTGCAAAAAGAAACCGACTAAAGCACCTAGGATGCCAGCGACTAAAGCCAAGAACCATAAATTACCTAAATAGTCGACTAAGATCCGGCGACGAGCCAAACCAAACGCCTTGAGCACAGCGACTGCAGCAGTCTCATGCCGGACTAAACTGGCGGCAGTGAGTACAATCGCAGCGCCCGCTAAGACCACACTTAACAGTGCCGCCAGACCTAAAAAACGCCCAGCCCGCTGCAAAGCCTGTTGAACATTTTGGGCACCTTCTTGTAGGGTACGCACTCGTTCAGTCGGGGCTAGCTTGGCTTGTAAACTGGCTTTTAATTCACGTATCACGCGCTCTGAGCCTGTAAACAATAAGGAAAACTCCGCACGACTAGCGGGCGACAATAAGCCCGTCGCGGGTAAATCAGCCAAGGGCATCATCACTTGTGGGGCAAGCTGGAAAAAATTAACCCCTTGGGCGGGGTCTTTAGTAACCACGCTACTCAAAATAAACTCACTGCGTCCTAACTTAACCGTTGCACCCACTGGAGCTGGCAGAGCATGAAATAAACGCGGCTCTGCCCCTAATTCCCCACTAGCCGGTAGCTGAGCTTTTACCCCAGCAGCCGTTAAGTTGTTGGCTGCCTGCAATTCACCTATCAAGGGATAATTCGTGGACACCGCCTTCACTTGCACTAATTGGGCGGTTTCGCCCACAGACAGCATACTGCGAAAACTAACCACTTCAGCCATCTTAGCCCCGAGTCGAGTCGCTAATTGCCGATACTCATCCGGTAAAGGCCGCGACGAGCTAAGGACTAGATCCCCACCTAAGACCTGACTCGCCTGACGTTCCATCGCCGACTCAACCCGATCCGTAAAAAAACCCACTGCGGCTACAGCCAGCGCAGAAATCCAAAGCGCCAAAAATAGCAGACGCATTTCTGACAAACGCCAACGCCTTACCCACTGCTGCCAATAGCTTGCCATTACACGGACTCCTGTCGGTGCAAACGCCCATCCGCTAGTCGGTACCAATGATTACATTGTGCGGCTAAGGACTCGTCATGCGTTACCAAAATCAAGGTTGTTTGATAATCATGTTGTAAACGAAATAGTAAAGCAGCCACTTCTTGTCCGGTATGTCGATCTAAATTTCCGGTGGGCTCATCCGCAAATAAGAGTTCAGGCTGAGTGACAAAAGCACGCGCTAAAGCCACTCTTTGCTGCTCTCCACCCGATAACTTCGTGACGAACTGCTGAGCACGTGCAGCCAGCCCCACTTGATCTAAAGCTGTTAAGGCGCGCTGTTTGAGATCACCTTTGACCTGAGCTAATTCCAAGGGCAGCAAAACATTCTCAACGGCGGTTAAATGCTCTAACAAATGAAAAGACTGGAAAACGAAACCCACTTTACCTAAACGTAAAGCGGCGCGCTGATCTTCTGATAACTGCGTGAGTTCCTGCCCAAATAACTGCAAACTCCCCGCAGTCGGCACATCTAAACCCGCTAATAAACCCAATAGGGTACTTTTGCCCGAGCCAGAAGCGCCGGTAATCGCCACGGATACCCCCGCAGCAACCTGCAAATTAATCTCCGTCAGAATACTTAAAATCTCACTCGCATTATTGGCTGCAGGTGCGATGACCTGCTTTTGTAAGCCACTAGCAACAATTACCCTATTATTTTCACTCATATTCCAACACTGTCGGGAAAAATAAAGCACTGACTATACAACTCTAGGCATAGATTCACATTTGCGCCCTCTGCTTTCGTGGTTATTTACTATTTTTGATCAAGATAAAATTGTCGACAATCCTATCTGTATTCTTTAAAAAACAGTCTTATTGCTCTATGATCGTCAACATAAAAATACAGAACACGTAAATCGACCCGAGACCGTTAGCATGCCATTTCACCCTGCCTGTCATTCATACGAACCTGTCACGATTGCTGATCGTCTGTTCTTGGATTTGCGTCGTGCCATCCTTGAAGGCGAATTGCCGGCAGGGAAAAAAATCAGCGAGCCTGAACTGGCTAGTATTTATGGCGTCAGCCGTGGTTCGTTGCGCGAAGCGATTAGTAAACTCGAAAATTGTAATTTAGTGACTCGTCGCCCTAATATTGGGGCGCGTATTGTCAACTTTTCGATTGATCAATTAATGGAGATCTATCAGATTCGCGAAGCGATGGAAGGGATGGCCGCTCGTCTTGCTGCCAAAAACATGACCGAACCGGAACTCTCTCACCTCAAAACCTTAGTCGCACGGCACAAAGACAGCATGGCCAACCTCGAACGCCCTGCTAAAAACGACTATAGCCAAGATGCTGATCTTGATTTCCATTTTTGTATTATTCAAGGCAGTAAAAATCAGCGACTCCTGACGATGCTCTGCCAAGACCTCTATGATTTAGTGCGCTTTTATCGCATGCGCTTAAGCCCTGCTTTTTCTAGTACCGCGATGCAAGAGCATGAATTAATTGTCCAAGCTTTAGAGCGGCGCGATGGTGAAATGGCTGAATTATTAATGCGTTATCATGTGCGCGCCTCGCGTGATCGCGCCAAGCAGCGTTTAGAGGCGATGACCCCAGAAGAACTCGGTAATCATTAAGGCAAGCTAAGGCAAGGCGGCTATCACTTGGCGTACTAAATCCCCCATTAATTCATTTTGCGCCTGAACGACATCCTTCACATCTTTCCCCTGAACGGGTCGCGTAAAATTCATCGTGCCTGCTTTGATTAAACGATTCGATGAACCTTGCAATAATTGCCAGCTTCCCCGTAGACCTGCTTGTGCCTGAGGCGCACCCTCAAAAGCCAAGACTGTCACCACCAAATAATAGTCGGGGGTTTGCTCTAAAGTCCAAGGAGCAACTTGTAGGCGCGTCTGCGGTAAGCCAGCTTGCAAGCCTGAGACTAAACTCTCATTAAACTCCTCGCGCAAAACTCCCGCCCATTGATATTGCTCAGACACTTCGACACTAAATTTATCTTGACGTAAGACCATCCCCTTGCGGTCTAATAAACTCGGTAAACGAATCCGCGCAACGCCAAGGCTTTTGATGGAGGATGGGCGGCTGGCAATGGAGCTTAACTCCGGCGTTCCTAGGGTGTAATACTGTGGTTTTACGCTGCTACAGGCAGTCAAGCCGAACAAACTCATTAAACCTAATAGAATTAAGGTTCTTCCCACTCTTTTTTTCCTCGAATTAACGCTTCTGGTTGGCGCTGTAAGGTTTCAGTCAAGGCACGTACCGACCGCGACATCGCCGTGACCTCATCCAGCATTTCAGTGATTTGATATTGAGTCGGCGAGTTTTGGGCTAATAAACGATCTAGATGGGTCAATGAAGTCTGTAGGCGCTGCAAGGTTTGATCAAACTCCACCGAACTACGTTTGAAATCCGTACCCGCCTGCTTCGCGGTCTGTGTCATGCTGGTCACTGATTGATTTAAAGTATTCGATAGCTGATCGAAATCTGTTGTCACGGCAGTTAGTGACCCCTCAAACTGCATCGCTAATTGGTCGATCTGGGTACTCACTTGGGCTAAAGCCGTCACCAAACTAGCACTGACCTTATCCAAATTCTGGCTCGCCCCCGGCAAGGTCTTATTCTGCAACTGATCAAGCACTGCCTGCGCCTTGGTGAGAGCTTGTTTAGCCTCAGTCATTGTGGTTTCGGTAGTTAATAGCAGTTTATTAGCATTCTCGACCGTTTTATCGAGCTGCCCAGTTTCTATAAACTGACGCACACCGCCTAAGCTCGATTTTAAATCATCGGCAATTTTGGCCGCCATTTTGGAGAGCTCTTCAACCGGAGTGGGCGAGGTAGGGAAAACATCATAAAATTGCCCCTTAGCGATCAGGTCGGGCTTAGCTTTTTCATCAAAACTTAAGCCGATAAAACGTTGCCCGGTTAAAAGATTACCATTCTCTAATTTAGCGCGCATCCCACGCTCCACAAGGCTGGCCATTAACTTGGGTGCCTCGGCTAAGCTTAGCTCTTCAGAAAAGCGCTGTGGCTCAATCGAAATCAGCACGGGAATGCGAATATCCAAAGACTTGGGGTCTAAATGCAGTTTAATTTTTTCGACTTGTCCAACCCGAATCCCCTGAAATTCAACCGGTGCTTTTTCAGCTAAGCCACGTAAAGAACCATTAAAATACACAGTATAATACAGACGATCTTGGTATTGTTTTTCACGACTGCTGGCCTGATCAGGATAAAGCTTAAAAACGGTATTGGATGGGCTAATGGGCAGGCCTTGATTCTGCTCAGGCGAGGTTTCAAAAGCAATACCACCAATTAATAAGGAAGTCAGAGACTCCATACGGACTTCTGCACCCACGGAATCGACACGCACATCAATCCCACTGACATCCCAAAAGCGCGAGTTCTTATTAATTAAGCGGTAATACGGCTCGTCAATAAAGACATCCAGCTCCACCTGACCGCTATCGGCAGAAAGCCGATAATTAATAATTTCACCCACCTGCAATTGTTTATAAAAAATCGGCGTACCAATATCTAACGACCCCATTGAATCGGTCATCAGTTTAAACTCCCGCCCTGGGCGATTCGGTTTAGTGGCAGGCGGCTCTTCTAAAGCCTGATAGCAGATGGTACTTTCATTTTCTGCTAACTCTCCTTCTGCTCGTTGTGGGAGCATGCCAATATAAGTACCTGAAAATAAAGTGGTAATCCCCGAAATTTCCGCACCTCGAATGCGTGGCCGTACCACCCAAAACTGTGCACTACAATCTAAGACATCACTCATCTCACGATTCAGGGCGAGTGTGACCAGTGGATTCATATTCGCGTCAAACTTGACACTTTTGACTTTGCCGACATTCACCGCTTTGTAGCGAACTTGGGTATTTCCAGGATCAATCCCCTCAGCACTCGGGAAATGCACGGTAATAATTTCGCCTTGCTCTAACCAGTTTTGTAATAATAGCCAAAGACTGATCAAAGCAGCGGCTAAGGGTAATAACCACACGGGTGAAGGCCAACGCTGACGACGTATTTGTACCGCCGGTAGCTCGGCTTGGTGAGGAAGCGGATCAATGCCCGAATTCAAAATACTGCGTATCCTCAATAATCATGCGTTATTTTTATCAACGGCTGCCCAAATTAAACGCTCATCCAAGCTTGCCGCTGCTAACATGGTTAACACGACGACCGCTGCAAAGCAGAAGGTACCTGCATTGGCTTCGATATGCGCTAAATTGCCAAATTGTACCAGCCCTGAGAGGATCGCGACTACAAATACATCCACCATCGACCAGCGCCCAATGTACTCGGTCAAGTAAAACAAGCGCATCCGCTCATGCGGACGCTGTGAGTCCCCACGCTGAATAGAGATGAGTAAATAAGAGAGGGTAATTAATTTCAACAACGGCACGACCAGACTAGCGACAAAAATCAACAGTGCTAACGGCCACTGTCCGGCTTGTAGTAAATGGATCACGCCCCCTACAATCGTGTCTGGTTGCCCTTTACCTAATAAATAGACGCTCATCACTGGCATTAAATTAGCGGGCAGATACAAAACAGCCGCCGCTAGCAATAAAGCCCAAGTCATTTGTAAATTAGGCCGCCGTAGGGAGAGATGATGGCCACAACGTGGGCAGTGCAACACCTCATATTTATTCAGCACTGCGGGCTGCTCCGCGACACAAGCACAAATATTACAATGAACGAGTTTGGCTGCACTATTCATCAAGATCCTGAGCCAGCGGTGTTTGCACGGCAAGGCTTAAGCAGTTGCCAAAGCGTAAAGCGGTCTAGATAAGCTGTCGTGGCGGCCATCGTGAGTACTAAAAAGATAAACGACCAAAAAGCGGGGCCGACGACCAGTACGGCAATATCCCCTAATTTAACCACTGCCACGAGTAAACCGAGCATAAATACCTCCAACATGCCCCAAGGTTTCAGCTCACTCAGCCAACGGAAAATTTGAATAGCCCCATGCGGCTGCCATGCTAAACGAATCGTTAAGAGTACCCAGAATAATCCCAATAATTCAAATAAGGGTAAAACGATCAGATTCAAAGCCAAGAGTGCTGATAACCAATAATAATCTTGTGCCCAAAAGGCAGAGGTCGCTTTCCAAATACTGAGTTCTTGAGTAATACCTTGCGCACGCAAACCAATCAAAGGGAAAGCATTGGTGATAACAAACAAAATCAAGCCGGTCATAATCAAAGCTAAGGACGTATCAATCAGCTGCTGACGTTGCCGATACAGCACCGAGAAACAACGTGAGCAATAAGCTGTCTCACCCTTGGCTAGGGGTTGGTAATCATGTAATTGTCCGCAATGGATGCAAGCAAATTTATAGGTTATTGGCATGCGACTAAAGCCCTAGAAGCCTCACTAGGCTAAACTCAAGTTAGCATATTTACAGAGAAAAAAAAGGAGAGTCCATGACTCTCCTTGAAATTTATCGCAAAAAATAGCGATTAACGTAAGCGATAACGCACACCCATTGTCAAAGCACGGTCAGTACCATCAGCAGAAGCGCTGTCAATTGAGCTACTACCACTGACATTAGTCAGACTGGCTGTGGTCGTGAAGTCTAAGGAGTTGGCGATTTCATAAGCAAAAGTCGAGCTTAACTTGTTAGTGGTTACATCATCACCATTGTTACTGTTTTTCGCATAATTCAAGTTCCATACATTTTCCCAATCAATCCGATCATCAATTTCATGGGTCACAGACAGGTTATTATTAAAGTTATAACCATTGTCACCATCGTTTAAGATCGCATTGAAGACTGCCTCATCAGAGAACTGCGTTTGGTTGCTCAAAGGCACATGGTATTCACCGCCTAGCTCCAGACCGGGCTTATTGGTCAAACCATCAAAGTTAGTACCGATATAGCTCAAGCCCGCCCGAACTTTCCAACCAATACGGCGAGTAGAGATATTTTCATCAATCAATACATCACGTGCTTTCAGCGTGCCTACTGCTCCGAAATTATTGGCTACACCACTTCTTTGAATCACAGCTTCGATGTCAGAAATCCATTTGATTTCATAGTCTTTATAGCCGTAGCGAGATTGATACTCATCTTGCTTAGCAATAATCCGTGCGACATCTTGATACACACCGACACTCGGTTTGGCACGCAGCACATTGCGACGTACTAACTCATCAATCACACGCATGGCTTTTGCCATTGGAGTAACATTAGTCACACGCCCATAACCAACACCGATGGTTGCTTTCGTGAAGGTATCATCTTCAAAGAAATCTTCAGGCGAGCCGATTTTTTGGGCATAGGCAGAACCGTACCAAAAACCGCCATTGCTACCGGGTACAAAATAGTTATCGACGGTGATACCCGCATCAAAGGTGTAAGCATCTTTACTTTTATCACCTTTAGCACCACCACGACTCACCGTGCCTAATAAACCAGCACCGTAACTAATATCACGGTCTGGTGTACTGATGGTCCGGTCATAACTGGCATCTAAATTTAAAGAATAGGCATTTTGAGCATCACCACGATTTTTGTGGAAATCTAAACTACCCGCAACATAAGCGTCCTCATAAGCGCTAGTCCCTTCTTTGTAATCATATAAAGTCACTTCAGCCTGTGCCGCGCCCATACCGAGGAAAAGACCTATTGTTGAAGCTAATATTGTCTTTTTCATTCTTCAATCTCCTGATAATAAAATAATCAATGCTAATTAGATCTTATGATTTGTAAGATGACTGTAGCATTAAAACAACAAAGTGTACCGCATGTAAATATACTAAGCTTAGCAGTCCTTTGTGAAAAATTGCCAAAGTTTGCAAGGTGGCTTGCCATTAATGACCCTTAAAAAGAGAAAATAGCCGCCTTACCCTAGAGGGTAGGAAGAGTTAAACCCGTAGCGCGTACAAGAGCGCTTCATTCAAACCCTAATAAGTATAGATGATAGTCTAAAATGGCTTGAGATTACCCTTATTAATCGTAATGGTATAAGTATCACCCACGGTATCCTGCTAACTTATGCCCCGATTGTACTAGGAGGCCAAGCAAGCTTGCACCTTGCAGATCTGCTGCAAGCCGATATGATAATCAGCGCTGAGCTAGAACCGAAAATTCAACCAGAAACTGAGCCTGCGTTAAACGATTCCACCCATGAATAAACTAAAACTCATACCCACCTGCCTTTTTATTGTGCTGTGTTCTCTGCCCTTAAGCCTGTGGAGTGCAGAAGAATCCACCCCTGCTAGCACAGAGCCAGCACTTAACCTTGAAGATCATACCAAGACGCTAGAGGCGGCGGAGAAGCGCCTCGCCATTAAAACCTCTACGACTGAGCTACTTGATCCTATTGCTTTAGAAGCCTTAGCGGCGGGTCAATTTGCAGCAACCTGTATCAGCCAACAAGAAGCTGAGCAAGCTAAAGTCAAACAAGGCTTAGACAGTATTGGTACAGCAGCAGGCACTGCCACCACCCAAGAAGATAAAGAACTCCAAACCAAGCGCAAAGACTTAGATCAGCAAAAGAAAGAAGTAGAAACTCAACTCGCTCAATGCCGTTTATTAGCCTTAAAGGCAACGCAAATTCAAGAGCAAGTGAGTGCAAACAAACAGGCGATTGTCAAAGAGCGCTTGTTTGCTAGAAGTCCCTCTGCCGTAAGCTTTATCCTGCAAACACTCCAAGAACCGAGTTTATGGGCGACGGAAATCCAGCAAATTATCTCGACCCTAGTGGCTTTGCCGATTAATTATCGCAACCTTAGCATCGCTTTAATGTATGGCCTTGCAGGCTTATTAGTGGGCTTAGTCTGGAGCTTTTATAAACAACATACCCACTCCCAACAAGAGATTACCGAACTGGTCAAAACCAGCCCGACCTTAGCCTCGGTCTGGCGCAGTATTATCAACTTTATGCCGTGGATTTTGGGCTTTGGCTTAACGAGTTTAGCCTTACATTATAATCATCCGGGCGTAACGGCGATTAACGAGCTGGCTTCCACTCTGTTTTTATTTATGATCAGTTACGTGATCATCAGCGCGATGCTAAGACCTGCCACCAAAAGCAAGGACTTCACACCGGTCATCCCTGCAACCAGCAAAAAGCTGTATTACTGGGCGCGTATCTTTCTACTAACGATTTTATTGGGTTTACTCTTTCACTCCACCTTGTTTGATACAGACCCACCAAGTAGCTTAGTGGGCTTAATTCGGGTGGTACTAGGTACTTTTGCTAGCCTAGCCCTCATTCGTTTATTGTGGTTATTACGGCGATCTGTGCCTTGGTTGCAACAGTATCGACTCTATATCCTAGGGGCAGTCGCCTTAGTGAGTGCCATTGTGGCTTTATGGTTAGGCTATCGGAATTTCTTTGTTTTTCTGTTTAATGGCACCTTCGGAACTTTATTTATTACCTTAGTCGCTTGGTTGCTATTAAGAATTCCCACCGAAATGTTCGATGGCCTCGATGAAGGTTTAGCTCAATGGCAACAACGCTTACGCAAACGCCTAGGCATTGAAAATGGCCAACGTGTACCGGGATTGATTTGGCTACGCTTAGCGCATGCTATGGCTATTTTTGCCTTAATGAGTTTAGCCCTACTGCGACTTTGGGGTATGTCCGAGCAATCCATGCAAGTGATGCTCACCAAAGTGATGGATGGCATCCAAATTGGTAGTTTCACCCTAGAGCCGATGCGGATTTTGATAGGTCTGTTGTCGTTAGCCATTTTAATTAGCCTGACCCATTTGATTAAAAATAGCCTCAGCAATCACTGGCTCAATCGCACCAATATGACGCGAGGTGCAAAAGAGACAACCGTGACGATTGCTGGCTATCTAGGTATTATTCTCGCTATTTTAATAGGTCTATCCATTGCTGGCATTGAGTTTACTAATTTGGCGATTATTGCAGGTGCACTCTCCGTTGGGATTGGTTTTGGCCTCCAAAATATTGTTAACAACTTTGTCTCTGGCCTGATATTGCTATTTGAGCGTCCTATTCGCAAAGGTGACTGGATTCGGGTTGGTGTCACAGAAGGCTATGTCAAAGACATTAATATTCGCTCCACCGTGATTCAAACCTTTGATCGCTCTGACATTATTGTGCCTAACTCAGAATTAATTGCCAACCAAGTCACTAATATGATGCTCAGTAACCAATATGGTCGAGTGATTATCCCCGTTGGAGTTGCTTATGGCTCAGATCCAGAGCAAGTCTTATTTTTATTACGCAGTGTCGGTGAAGCCAATCCTGCGGTCTTGCGGGAGTATGGCGAATTAAAAGTCCAAGTATTTTTCCGAGGTTTTGCTGAAAGCTCTTTGAACTTTGAGTTGCGCTGTTTGATTAAAGATGTGGAAAAACAAATGATGGTGACCAGTGAGTTAAATATTGCTATCGAGAAGGCCTTCCGTATCGCTAAAATCGACATGCCCTATCCTCAACGCACAATTCATATTGCCTCAGACTCTGCCCCCTTGAAAACCGTGCAAAAGCCTACTACTAAGACTGAGGATTTAAGTTAGAATAGAGCGGCTTTATGAACGCGGCCTCATAGTTCAATGGATAAAACGATCCCCTCCTAAGGGATAGCTACAGGTTCGATTCCTGTTGGGGCCGCCATTTTCACTTAGCCTCCTATCCAAGTATTTACTAGGTGAGTCAGTTTCCTGATATGCATACTCGAACCCTTGGTCCTTTTCAAGTTTCAGCTCTCGGCTTAGGTTGTATGAGCTTTTCTATGGGCTATGGCCCTGCGGACGATGCAGAGTCAGCCCGTGTGCTACAAGCGGCCTTAGATGCAGGTTATAGTTTTCTCGATACTGCCTCGATGTATGGCGGTGGGCATAATGAAAGCTTGATTGGAGCAACCCTAAAGCAGCGGCGACATGAATTTGTACTCGCCAGTAAATGCGGTTTAAGTAAAGATGAAACCGGCAAACCGGTGGTGAATGGCCGCCCCGAAGTCCTTAAAAAACAATGCGAAGACAGTCTTAAGCGCTTACAAACTGAGGTGATTGATCTTTACTATCTACATCGTTTAGACCCGAAGGTTCCTGTAGAAGAAAGCGTCGGTGGGCTAGCCGATCTGATTCATGCGGGTAAAATTCGCAGCCTTGGTTTATCTGAAATCTCCACCGCTAGCTTACGCCGTGCACAAGCAGAGCATCCGGTGACTGCGGTACAATCCGAGTACTCCTTATGGTCACGCACGCCTGAAACCAGTTTATTAGCCGCCTGTGCTGAATTAGGCGTCAGCTTTATCCCCTTCTCACCACTAGGCCGGGGGTTCTTCACGGGGAAAGCCCAAGATGTGACTCATTTAACTAAAGACGATGTACGCTGCACCAATGCCCGCCCCCGCTTTGAACCTGAAGCTTTTGCGGCCAATAGCCAATTACTGCAACCCTTTGCAGAGCTTGCTAAACAACAAGGCTGCACCCTAGCACAGCTGGCCTTAGCTTGGTTATTAGCACAAAAAAATGCCGAGGGCGAACCGACTTTAATCCCGATTCCGGGTACAAAACATCTCGATTATTTATTAGAAAATGCCGGAGCAGCTGATCTACAACTGCCACCTGCCACGGTCACTGCTCTCAATGAATTGATTAATGAAAGCACTATCCAAGGTCAGCGCTACACTGCCGCCCTGATGGCGAGTATGGATGCTGAGCGTGATCGCTTAGCGCCCACTGATTAACACCACACCCAATAAGCGTGGATCATTCATGGCCTTATCTTCGCGGGCAAGCCATGAGATTTTCTGCTCGCGGCTGCCACCATCATCATCATCATTGACTTGCACTTCGATACCCACCCGACTTTTCACACCGATCCTCACGCCCAGCATGCTCCACGGGATTTTTGCTTCCAGCACATAACCATCCGCCGTTGTTTTAAATTCATAGCTTAAATCAGGTGAAATCGTCTGGGGTGACTTCGGATCGAGTATCACTTGCTTACGCCCCCAAGCAAAGATCATCCGATAGTCATTCACCCCATCATAACTGGCTTGACGACTATTATCCGCATCAATATAAAACTCGACCGAATCATCGTCTTCAGGATTGTCGGAATCTGCTTTGATCGACTCGTCATACACACGCACCGCTAAGTACAGATAATTTTCATCCCATTTCCCCTCCCATTTGCCAAATAAATCGCGTTTCGCCCATTCTTGACCTGCGATTAAAGTATCTAAAGTGCGCGGATTTTCGAGGAAAAAATAGCGTTCTGGATCTTTAGCCGGGCGAAAAACAATCAATGGATCACCGGGTTTATGCGGCTTTTTTTCAGCAGATAGATCGGCTACCCTCGCAGCAGCTTGCTGCACTGGGACAGCTTGCTTCCCAGTATCAGTCGCCAGCCAATCCCGATGTGCTTCGATAAAACTCAGCACAGCTTGGTATTTATACGCACTATCCGGTGGTTGACGGATATGTTCTTTTAAGCCCCAACAACCGAACCATTGGCAAGTACGCGGTGAGGAAAAAGCCATAAATAACTCCCCGCCTGCTTCTTTCCAACCCGTTAGCATCTGTGTATAGAGTTCACCCATCCGTGGGTCACGATTCGCTGCAAAAAATAATGGATTGGGATGTTGTGTCGGCTCGCGGGTCACCCAATCAACCAAACCTTGCCCACCCTCATACGCAATCAGCTTTAAACCATAATGATGCGCAATCTCGGCCTGCTCACGCACATGTTCCAAGACTTGCGGCAAAGAGCGAAATGAATCTTTAGCGGTGGTTAACTCGAAAATTTGATCAACCGTGGTCGACTCTCGATAACCTTTAGTATTGCCACCAAAATACGGGGCAATCGCCATTGCATCGGCAATCTGTGCGCCCCCATAGTCCCCTAAAAACTTTTTAGAAATATCCGGGCGCGTATCCCATGAGCCAAGCACTCGAGTGAAGCGCTCGCGCCCACCAAACACTTGTTCCCAAATCGCAAAAACCTCGCCGGCTCGTTGAATATAATACTGATAACCCGCCTCTACCGAGTTAATACTAAAGCCCGCTTCAATGCCTTTTTTCTGGGTATACTCACTATGCGAAAACGAGGTATTCCAAACCTCATTGGTGTATTCAACATAAATCCGTGCAGTGGGTGCTAAGTGATCACGTACATAAGTCGCAAACTGCCGAATATAATCATCATCAGCGGCATGCGGTAAATTAAACCAAGCATCGGCTTGCATCCGATTCGCTAAATCGACTTGAATCTCTAAAGGTGCTCCTCGTGCACCATAACCGCCGCCCCAAGTCGCTTCTTGCAGATTTGGCCGCTCCGACCAATGGCTTTCGGGGTTACGAGTAATGCCCGACATCGCCATAAAACGAATCGTGCTGAAATCTTTCAGGTAATTCAGATATTCCGGTGTAAAACGAATACTAGGATAATATTGCTCAAAGGGGAGATAGGCAGCCCCGGAAGCACAGTCGGTTTGTGCAAATACACGCTGATAGGGATTATCTTGGCAAATACCCCCGGGTGGTAAAATACGAATATGCTTAATAGGATCAGCCTCATCCATGCTTTCAATCACTAAGCTGGCATTGATTTCACCATCCTCGCCTTGATGCAAGCGAATCAGATCTCGATTCGGCGACTGGCTCACCGTCTCAACCCCATGCCCATAACTGAGGATACCAGTACCATCATACAGCACCACATAATCCCCTTCGACTAAAGCCCCAGCTGGCATTTTACCAATAAATTTAGTGGCAATTTTTGCTCCATGCAAACGCAAGGGCCAGCCTTGGGCATCGTACTCAACTTGTTCGGCAGCTGGCATTTCTAAGACATTATCTTTGAAGGGTGCCGATTGGCGAAACAAATCCACAAACGGAAAGCTCGCATCTTCATAATGCAATTCATTCACATTCACGCCAATCAGTGGGCGCACTTGTGCGGGTGGAATCAACGGAATTTCAGCCGTTAAGGGGGCAGGTGCTTGGCGTCGACCCATCTTAATTTGGGTTGGAGGCGCGGGAATAGGGGAAACTTCGGGCGTTAATTGGGTACTTACTGTTGGCTTAAACTGCGAGTAGTAAAACACAACCAAGGTGACGGTTAGCGTAACCAGCACGACTAACAGCAACACCCACTGTCCTATTGTTTTCATTAAGTTTACATAATTGAGGTGAGTTAGACCAAGCTTAGCGAAGAATCGAGCTTTTGCAAACTCCACTTAGCCCCTTTAAGCAACCCCTTGACCTAAACAACGCTGGCTTAAGGTTTGAAAGGTATGACGAATCAAGGTAATAAATGCATTTGCATCACTAGATAAAGCCAGCGGCTCGCCAATGATGACATCACAATTAAACGGTACGAATAAAGCCTCGCCCCTTGGCAAAGCCTTACCTAATCCACGCATAAATACGGGTGTGATCGGTACATGCGGATGACGCTGCATCAAATAAAACAAGCCTTTTTTAATCTGCCCCAACTGCTCGGGCTGCCCACGGCTACCTTCAGGGAATAGAATTAAAATCTGCCCTGACTCTAATACTTGGTGGCAAGCTGCCAATACCGTGTCTACTGACTGCCCTGAACGTTGAATCGGGATAATGTCAATGCATTGGGTGGCAATCCAAGCCCAAAGCTTATTTTGAAAAAAATAATCTGCCGCTGCTACAGGGCGTACATATTTCAAACGGCGCAATGGATAGAGACTCATTAAGACCAAAACATCTAAATGACTATTATGATTCGCCGCCACTACAGCAGGTCCTTTGAGCGGCAACTGCTTATAACCTTGCAAGTTCAAACCTAAGACAATAAAAACAATCGGCTTAATCAAGAGTGCAAAAAACAAGATCTTAATCATGGCAGCGACTCAATAGGCAAGATAATAGCAATAGTGAAAAAACAAAGGAGCCGTATACATCAGGCTATCAAGGCGGTCGAGAATCCCACCATGCCCCGGAATTAAAGTTCCACTATCTTTGATCGCTAAATCACGCTTCACAGAAGAAATGACCACATCACCAATAAAACCTGCACAGCTAATCAGCACTCCTGCCCCCAGACCTTGCCAAGCATTCAATGGCGTTAGCCAAGGTGCAACCAAGGTCGATAGTAAACTAATCGTCAACAAACCACCGATAAATCCCTCCCAAGTTTTATTCGGGCTAACTTTCGGGATAATCTTATGCTTACCGAATAATTTACCGGCAATATATTGGCTAATATCATTCAACTCAGTCATGAATAAAATGAAAATGACCAAACCCACGCCTCCTGCTTGGGGATTTTTCACAGGTAAGATCAACAAATAGGCCACATGGCTAATACAATACACGGTGAGCATACTCGCCCAATGAATGATACCCGCTGACTGAATAAAACCTTTAGTTTCTCCAATCAATACCATCCGCATCGGCAGAAGCAGAAACACATAGACTGGAATAAAAATAATAAACATCCCATACCAGCCAATCCCCACCCAATAGTATTGCAGTGGAATCGCCAGATAGGCCAAAAACACCACTCGTCGATCATGCAAGCGCAGCGGTACTATTGAAAAAAATTCTTTTAACGCTAAGAAGCTAATAAAAGCAAACAAAATTAAGGCAGTGGTCGTACTGATGGCTAGGCAGATAAAGAGTATGCCAATCATCCACCACCACGAACTAATACGTTTTTTTAGTTCTGTATAATCACGCTCGGGGTGTCGATATTGCAAAAGATAGCTAACTATCGACGCTAGCCCCAGCAAACTCAAGACCCAACCCATCGCATAGCCAGCATGACTAGGAAGATTAAGCATTTAACGCGCCTCCAAATACCGATAAGCCGCTAGAGTACGCCTGATGCTAGTCCAAATCGAACCGAGAACAATCAAAATTAACGCACAAAATAACAGCCAATGCTCATGCCAAAACCAAGTTTCAAACACACTAATCACGGCAGCAAGCGTGATCAACGCCATTCGCTGTTGTTTTGCCATTGGTCCTCGAAAATCGGCGGGGGCACCGATACTTACCGCTAAGCTCCGCAGATAAGCGGTAAACACGGCAAGCAAACCGGCTACCCAACCTAACTCCATGCCCCCAGTCAATTGCGTGGCATAGCCTGCACTGACTAAAATTAACGGGTCAGCGATACGATCTGGAATCTCATTAAATAGCTCACCCGATTGAGTCGTCTTACCTCCCTCAATCGCTACCATGCCATCCAATAAATTACAGACTAGACGTAGCTGGATGCACAAGGCTACACCCCAAAACCAAAACACCGAACCACCCGCTGCCAGCAGCCAGAAACAAGCTGCTGCCGCTGTTGCAAATACGAGGCTCAACAATGAAATTTGATTCGGTGTAATCGTTGTTTTACTGAGTTGCTGTGCCAACTGCTGGAAAGCGCCTAAACTGCGGACTTTTAAAGGGCGGCGCTGGTTATTATGCTGCATAAGCCCTCGTTAGTTTGACTAGTTAACACAAAGTTAAACGATTAAGCACTGAACTAAGCGTTAATGCAAAGCTTCAAACACACCTAAAGCACGATTTTTTGTGACTTGCGCACCATTAAACACCCGCCCATTCATAGCGATATAGACACCAACAGGCATACATTGAGCCGCCATCAGGGCAGCACCTAAATTGAATAAACCATCTGAGCCATTCACACTGAGTGGAATCATGGCTCCAGTAAGGATAATTGTTTTATTAGGAGAGGCCGCAATCAAATAACGCGCCGTCTCTGCCATCGTATCCGTACCATGCGTGATGACAATTTGTGAATGCGGACTATGCTGACAAGCGGCTAAGATTTGCGCCCGATCCTCTTCGGTCATTTCCAGACTATCTTTCAAAAATAGCTGTTGAACCTCCAGACTCACCCCACAACGACCTTGTTCAAACGCTGCCGGAATATGGGTTTGAGCAAAGCCTAACTCACCTTTGAACGGGTTATAGAGTTTATCAATCGTACCGCCGGTTAAAATCACTTGAATACGCATCGTCAGTCCTCTTACTGATCATGATTAGGCCTCAAGCATAGCCTGCTGACTAAAGACTGTCGAAAGAAATTGTATAGCCCTTGAGGACTTTAATGATGCGAAAGACTCAAAGCCTCAGTTTGCTGCTCTCTATCATCAGGCCGCAGGTTTTAATCTTTCATCTTAGAGACATCAGGTTCGGTTAACGGCGGTTGATGGCATTCTTGAAATACCCGAAAAGCACAGCGCTGACAGATCGTATGATCTAAAATCGTCGTGGTGATCTGCTGAATCGCCTCACGCTTCGAGTCAAAGAAATACGCACTACCAATATGCTCATCAAAATGACCTTTATGAATAAACGTACTCACCTTACGCTTAAGACCTGCAAAATATAAACCACCCCCACTCGCTTTCAAACGGGCTGATTCTTGTTCAAGCATTTCTGCACCCGTTAAGTCAATAAAATTAATTCCTGCTCCAATCACTAAAATTCGCTTATAACCCTGTTGCTTAGTCATATAATGCAGGCGATTTTGGATATGATTGGCTGAACCAAAATACACAGACATATCAATACGCACCACTTTTAATTGCGGGCATTCTGGTAGTCTATTATCGCCGTATTTATTCACCAAAATACTTTTCCCCGTAGCTGGTTCGGTGGTAGGAACTAAGCTGACTACATCAGGAATCGAAGTACGTGCCAAAAATAAAATTAGTGAAAGTAACACACCTAAGTAAATTGCGAACTCTAACTCTAAAAATAAAGTCGCAAAAAAGGTTGTGAGTAAAATACTGGTTTCAGCACGGCTGGTTGTAAAAATCTTCTTAATATGGCCAAAATCCACTAGATTCCAAGCCACCAACATAATCACCCCAGCCATCGCTGGAATCGGCAAATAAGCGGTTAGTGGAGCAACTAATAAAATAATGACTGCCAATAATACAGCAGCAAAAATTGCTGATAAGGGTGTTTGCGCCCCTGAAGTATAATTCAAGCCTGAGCGAGTGAATGAACCTGAGCCAGCATAACTCGAGAAGAAGCTACCAACTATATTCGATAAACCTTGACCAAAAAACTCTTGATTACCGTCAATCCGTTGGTGTGATTTGGAAGCGATCGCTCGACTAATCGAGACGGCTTCAATCAAACCTAATAAAGCCACTGCAAATGCCTGAGGTGCTAACATTTTAATGGTTGCTAAAGAAAAATCTGGCATTGACAAAGGTGGTAAATGAGCAGGAATTTCAGCGACTAATTTAATACCGACTGCTTCACCGCCTAATAAATAGGCCAGCACACTACCCGCGACTAAAGCTAATAATAAATTGGGGAGGCGCTTCACCCAAAGCTTAAATACTAGTGCAACACTTAAGGTAAAGATCGCCACGATAAACACATAAGTATTCATCTGTGGTAGCTGATGAAAAATATCTATCCAAGTTAATAAAAACGATTCACCACGCGGTATTTCAACACCAAATACTTGATTCATTTGGCTGGTAGCAATCAATATCGCCGCTCCTGCGGTAAAACCAATTACCACTGTATGCGAAACAAAATTCACCAAAACCCCTAAGCGTGCTAAGGCAAAGGCTAACTGATAGACCCCCGCTAAAAAGGTTAAGGTGAGAGTATATTGGATAAAACTTGCACTTCCCGGCTCTGCATGACCACTAATGGCAGAAAATACTACAATCGAAATCGCAGTGGTCGGTCCCGAAATTAAATGCCAAGAAGAGCCAAACAACGCAGCAATGATCGGGGTGACCATCGCGGTATACAAACCGTACTCTGGCGGCAAACCTGCAATCGTTGCAAAAGCCACACCTTGCGGCAGTACAATGACCGCACCGGTTAGACCTGCAATGAAATCGGCTTTTAAAGTCTCACGATTGACCCGAGGCAACCAGAGAAGGAAAGGAAACAGAAATTGAGTCAGGAGTTGCATTTTTATTAATATCACAGAGCATTTGAGAATGCTGCGTTAGTCTACGCTTATTTGCTTAAACTTAAAGTGAACTTATCTACCCCTAAAGAGCTAGGTTAGGCTAGACCCTTCACTCACTTAAAATAATAACGAATCAAACTGCAAACAAGCGCTTACCCATCAGCGCCAAAGCCATATCAAACACGTCATCCCATAAGCGCTCTGGGTGACGTGACACATCAGTACCGACACCTTTGCTATGCTGATCAAGCACGGCTAAACGCTTAAATAAACTCGGCCAATTAGCACGCTCCATGCGTTTAACCGCTGCTTGAAAAGGCCCTTGACGATTTTTTGGCAAGCGCATGATGAGTGCTTGATTCGAGCGCTGATGGCGTTGATTTTCACCCGCTTCATACAGCTGCCGCAGTAAATCACCCAAAGCCCAAACTAATAAAGGTAAAGCCGTGTCCTCATCTTTAAGTACCTGCAGAATATGCTGTAAGCGCTTAAGGTCCTGAGCCAAAATAGCATCCGCTAAATCAAACACAGTAAAACGTGAACTATCTGAAATAGCGGCGGCCATTTGCTCAAGACTGAGTACTTCATTTGGATAGAGCAGTTTTAGTTTATTAATTTCCTGCACGGCTGCCAGCAAATTACCTTCCACATGCTCCGCTAAATACCGCACGGCTGCCTCAGTGGGTTTTAAATCAGCTTCGCGCATCCGTTTAGCCAGCCAAGCCAAAGCCTGCGGAGGCGACAAATTCCAGACTTGCACTAACACCCCATGCTGCTCAATCGCCTTGACCCAAGCCGCTGCTCGACAGGCTTTATCTAAACGCCCCGCTTGAATTAAGAGCAGCTTATCCGTGGGTGGATGTGCTAAATACTGTTGCAGGGCTTTGCTGCCCGCTGCACCAATCTTGCAAGAATGGAGGCGCATATCGAGGAGTTTTTGTTGGGAAAATAAAGATAAAGCCTCACTGGCGGCCAACAGCAGACTCCAATCAAACTGCGGATCGACATTAAGAAGGTCGCGCTCACTAAAACCTTGCTGCTTAGCTGTTGCACGCACGGCATCGGCGACTTCCATGACTTGTAGTGGTTCGTCGCCACTAATTAAATACACAGGTTTTAGACCTAAGCCTAGCTGCTCCTTGATTTGTTCAGCGCGAACCTGCATGTGAATAACCTTCATAGAGGATTTAAACAAGCTACATGGTATCATGCAGCGCTTATTTTTAGTCAGATCCAGCTATAATGGGCCAACAAATTCACAGCAGTTATCAAGCACCGTGGTGGCTAAAATCGCCCCATTTACAAACTATTTTGCCTACTCTGCTACGCAAGCGCCCGTCATTAGCTTGGGTATGGGAACGTCTTGAATTAAACGATGGCGATTTTATTGATCTGGCATGGTATCCACGCCCACAAGCGCCCTTAGTGTTGATGATGCATGGTTTGGAAGGTTCATTGAACTCACACTATGCCGCGACCTTAGTGCAAGCACTCCACACCGCAGGCTTTGCAGTTGTCTTCATGCTGTTACGCGGACGTGGGCGTGAGCCGAATCGTTTAGCTAAGAGCTATCATTCAGGGGCAAGCGCTGATCTTGCGGAAGTCCTCGCCCAGCTACAAGCACGCGGCCAATTGCCCGCAGCGGCGGTAGGTATTTCTTTGAGTGCAAATCTCTTACTGAAATATTTAGGTGAAACCGCCGCCACCTCTCCCTTAAAAGCGGCCGTGGCAATTTCTGCACCTTTTCAGTTAGCCGTTTGTGCTAAAAAGCTAGAACGTGGATTTGCACGCATTTATGGCCAATACTTGCTCAAGCAACTGAAAGCCTCCTACCGTAAAAAATTTAAACAGCTCGCAGCGCCTACCCCAGTTGACCTGAGCGCGATTCAAACTATTTACGAATTTGATGATCAAATCACCGCACCCTTTAATCACTTTGTGAATGCGACTGACTATTATCAACGCTCGAGTAGTGCACAGTTTTTGGGGAAAATTCAAACCCCAACTTTAATTCTGCATGCCCTTGATGACCCGTTTATGCGCCCAAGTATTGTGCCTAGTCCTGAGCAACTTAGCCCTAGCGTGAGTTTAGAACTCACTAAACATGGCGGGCATGTTGGCTTTATGACAGGTCGTGTACCGTGGAAACTTGGCTATTGGCTCGATGAGCGTGTACCCGCTTGGCTCAAAGCACAAATCTTGGATTCAACCCGATGAACAACCGCCCCGTATTGGCTACTGTGATCGGTGGAGGCCCCGCAGGTTTGATGGCCGCTGAGCAACTGACTCAAGCGGGTTATCTGGTCGATCTCTATGATGCGATGCCCTCTGTCGGGCGTAAATTTTTACTCGCTGGGATTGGTGGCTTAAATATCACCCATGCCGAACCTTTTTCTGAGTTTAGTCACCGCTATGCCGAACGCACTACCCAGCTACAAGCTTATCTCGAGGCCTTCAATCCAAGCGCTTTACGTGCATGGTGTGCAAACCTAGGGATTGAAACTTTTGTCGGTAGCTCGGGGCGGGTCTTTCCTAAGGAAATGAAAGCCGCACCCCTATTACGCGCTTGGCTAAGTCGCTTAAAAACCCAAGGTTTAACGATTTATCCTCGCCATCGTTGTTTAGGTTTAAATGCGGCTAATGAATGGTGTTTGCAAACCCCCAGTGGGATGCTGCATAAAAAATATGCCGTCAGTGTCTTAGCCTTAGGGGGGGCTAGCTGGAAAAAACTCGGCAGTGATGGGGCTTGGGTTGAATGGTTACAAGCGCGTGAAATCCCAATGGCCCCTTTACGTCCTGCAAATAATGGTTTTCTCTGTGCTTGGAGCGAGTATCTTAAGCAGCTAGCGGGTTCACCCGTGAAAGCAGTCAGCTTGAGCTTCACGGATCACCACGGCATCACTACGACTCGTCAAGGTGAATTTATTCTGACCGAAGGTGGTGTAGAAGGCAGCTTAATCTATGCTTTTGCAGCCAAGCTACGCGATAGTTTAGCTCAGCAAGGTTCTGCACACTTTTATTTAGATCTCTGCCCCCATCAAAGCCCAGCGCAATTAGCCGCTTTGCTCGCCAAACGTCCTGCTAAGAAAAGTTTAGGTAAGTTTCTAAAAAACCAATTCAAGTTCGATGCAGTCAAAACCGCTTTAGTCTTTGAAAATTTTGATAAAAGCCAAGCATCAAACCCCGCTTATTGGGGGCAACACCTGAAAAAATTACCGATCACCGTTATCGGTATGACACCCTTGGATGAAGCAATTAGTACCGCCGGAGGGATTGGCTTTGAAGCCCTCACTCAAGATTTAATGCTTAAACAATTGCCGGGGGTGTTTTGTGCGGGCGAAATGTTGGATTGGGAAGCACCCACTGGCGGCTATCTTCTGACGGCTTGCTTGGCAACTGGCAAACAAGCGGGTGAAGGAGCCCTGCGCTATTTACAAGCAGCTGGGATCACTCAAATATAACATTATGATCCGCTAAGCGTTCCACATCTTCATTTTGATGTGTCACCAACAAGACTGTTTTATGGGCTGCCTTAGCCGTTGCTCGCACCCACTGAGCCGCAATTTCACGGGTATAGGCATCCAACTCAGCGAAGGGTTCATCGAGTAAAATAATCGGCTCAGGGCGCAAAATAGTCCGTAATAAAGCCACACGCTGACGCTGCCCACCGGATAATTCCTGCGGCATTTTGCGTAAATAGGCGGTGA
Organism: Thiothrix eikelboomii; assembly: GCF_900167255.1. Classification (GTDB taxonomy): domain Bacteria; phylum Pseudomonadota; class Gammaproteobacteria; order Thiotrichales; family Thiotrichaceae; genus Thiolinea; species Thiolinea eikelboomii. Next base: position 17,394 of record NZ_FUYB01000009.1, on the reverse strand, counting down.
TTTCTAAAGCCTCGGCAGCCTGCTGCAGCGCAGTTTGCTGGGTGGCCTCTGAGGCAAATTTCAGGCCGAGTTTTAAGTTTTGTGCAACGCTTAAATGCTCGAATAAATTATGCTCTTGAAACAACATGCTGACTGGGCGTTGTTCAATCGGCAGGCTAAGTAGCGATTGCCCTTGCCATTGAATATCGCCCGCAGCGACCGGCTCAAAACCTGCAATCGCCGCTAACAAAGCAGACTTCCCTGCCCCACTGCGACCTTGAATCGTCATAATAGCCGCCGACTCCGCTTGCAAATCATAGCGCCGCTGCCAAGAGCCACGGCGCAAGACTAAGTTCTGGATCACTAACATCGGTTATTTTTCAGCCCAAGCGGTCTTATAGAAATTGCCATTGTGAAAATAATACAGATAGTTATCGATCAAAATACTGCGATCATTATCATCCCAAAACCAACCCTGTGCAGAGCTTACAGAAAAACCACCTAAATGCTTAAGCTTACGCTGAGCATGCGTCACCTCAAAACGATGCAGGCCATTTTTGGCCATGCCTGTGTTTGGATCATGCACGTTCACCGGTAAAGCCACGCGGGTTAAGGTATTGTTATTAATAGCTAAGGACGTAATCGCATGATGATTCCGATTGGCCGGGCTATCTGAACCTGCCCCCCCTAACTGCACCTGATCAATTTCTTGCGGGCGACTAGGGTTGCTAATATCAAACAGCGACAGCTTCCAGCCTTGCTGTACGCCACCTGCTTGAGCATCAGCGGCTTTACCCACACCGAGCAACAAGGTTGAGGTGACTGGATGTAAGTAGTCCGAAAACCCCGGAATAACTAACTCGCCCGTGACTTTTGGGTCAAGTGGATTGCGCAAATCCACCACATACAATGGATCCGTATTGCGGAAGGTTACAAAATAAGCGTAGTCATTGAATAAACGTGCACCGTATAAACGTTCACCCGGCTTGCCTAAGGGTTGTGGATATTTGGCGTTGGGTAAGCGGGCAACGGTCACGAGTTGTTGGTAGGTGGGATGCTCCGCTAACACAGATAAAATCACGGGCGAGCGAGTAATCGGATCAGGGTGTTTGGTCGTTTGCGCACCATTATAAGTCACCACCCGTAAATTACCGCGCTGGTCTTCATCAAATTGGAAACTGCTTAATTCATTCCAATTTAAGCTTCCAAAGAAAGCACCTGAACCACGATAACTCAAGCCTTGACCGCTCAGCGCAAATTTATGCACAATATTACCCTGCATACTGCTAATAGGTGGCTTAGCCGCTGCATCATAGGGAGAAACTAAATAGGCAGCTTGGTTCGACATATAAAAATCACCTACTGAACCTAAATAAGCTAAGGCTTGAGGGGCTTGCAGTGGACGATCTAAATCTAGCGTGATCATTGAAGCTAAATTATAAATAGCCTCAGGCTTTTGACTCGGAGCATACAAAGTACTCCCTTTAAATAAAGACTGTGGCTCTTTATTAGTGCTTGTACGATAACTAGGTAAGGAGTCCGTTAGTTTCCAAGCCTCGATTTCAGCACTGAGCTTTTGCTTCTCAAGCTCTTTTTGTGCCTCAGTTAACGGCAGCTTAGATTCAATACTTTTATAGGAGCTTGGAAATTGACTGGCATGATGATTCAAAAATAAATAAAGGCGATTATTAACTCGCCTCGTTTGAAAGAAACCACCTGTAATCTCTAATTGCTGGATCAATTGTGGTTTAGCCGCATTCGCAACATCAAAAATTAATACATAGACTAGTCCTGAGCCAGACTCATATCGAAGCGCTCGCCGCCCATGATACCTAGGCTGCATAGCACTTGCTAAAACGATCAATTGTTTCTTATTGGGTACTAAATAGAAACCTTGTAACTGAGTGTTTTTGGGCACACCGACTGTAGCAATCTGCTTCAGCATAGAACCTGATACTGCTTGCGTATCAAAAATCCTAACCCCACCACCTTGCTGATTAGCGCCATACAGATAGCGCCCATCCGTTTTGACTTTATCCGCTTCATCCACGCCCTGTTCTTGTAAATTCGTTCCTGACACTTGACCTGCTGAACTGGGTGCAGCCCTTGCTGCCCTGGGGCGAGCACGCACCACACCACGTGGATTAGCTTGAGTCTGGGCATTAGGTTGATAGGGCCGATAATCAGTAATCGTAATCTGAGACTTAAGCTGCTCTTTGAGTTGCTTTTCAAGCTGCTCAATAGATATAGGCTTGAGAAAACCCGCTTTATCATTCAAGTCTTGAGCGAATAAAGCGGTTGGTATGAATAAAATACAAAAAATAATACGCCAAAATCCTTGCATCGCTTTAACCTATTTTTAACCGAGTTGTTAACCTATCAGAGTAGACGCTAGTGGCAAATAAGAGTTCAACCTAATTAATGATTTTTTATTCGTTCTAACCAAACCACTAATCCACCACAAATCAATAAAAATAGCAAGGATAAAACTGAAGCCTCAGGGATTCGATAACTACTCGCATAGGTATAAATTAACCAAGGTAAACTACTCCACTCATCCTTTGCAAAAATAGAAAAGATGGCAACATCACCCATTGCTAACAAAAGAGTCAAGACCAAAGCAGCTTGTAAATCACGCTTTAACCACGGTAATAAGACTTGCCAATAAGTACACGAGTTGAGCTTTAATTGTTGAGTTAAACGTTGATACTGATCATCGAATTGAAATAAGCGTGGCTTTAATTGCTGGAGAGCAAAGGGTACTAAAATCAATGTATTAATCAATACGATAAAAAACCACCCCCAACGCTCTAGCCGCCCTTGGGTTAATAGCCAAACATATAAGCCCACAGAAACCACCATAGCCGGTAAGATCAAACTATGGTTAGCGAGCGTCTCTAACAGCCATTGTTGTTTATCTTGACCTGCTAAGCGTGCCAGCCGAATCGGCGTTAATATCATTAAGGCCAACAAAACTGCTAAACCAGCGGCAACCACCCCCAAGGTTAAGCTAGTCAGAACGGGCTTAAGTATAGCTAGCTCAGCCAAACGCTCGACTTGAATCTGCCATAAATTAGGCAACAATGCCAAGAGTGGAGCTAATAAAACCAGCCAAGCTAAGCCATAAATCCATTGATGAATTAGCCGAGAATAAGCGGTAAGACGGGGCAGAAACTGAGTGCGTGCTGTATCAGCAGATAGCCATGCGCTCGCACTAAAGCGCGTCATCAACAAAAACAAGCTGCCTGTAATCAATAGTTGCAGCCAAGCTAAGCTCAAGGCTTCTGGGATATTAAAATCATATTTAAGGGCTTGATAGATAGCGACTTCTAGCGTGGTGGCTTGTGGTCCACCGCCTAAGGATAGAACCACTGCGAAACTATTAAAACAGAGCACAAACACAAAAGCCCACACAGTCAGCAAACGTCCCCGCAATTGCGGCCACTCTAATAAAGCCCAATGTTGCCAAGTTTTGAGTTTTAACTGCCGTGCCAACTGCCAAGAACTGGCTGGAATTGACTGCAATTGTAAGTAAAAAGCTCGAATCGCAAAGGGCATATTTAAAAATAAATGGGCAAGTAAGATACCTTGCAAGCCATATAAATTCCAAGACTCTCCCAGATAAGGGGTGAGCCAGCCAGCCTGCCCTAATAAAGCCACTAAGCCAGTAATAAGAATCAGGGTCGGCAAAACAAAACAGAGTAAGCAAAAGGCTAAGAACAGCTGCTTACCGACCAGTTTAGGCAAATAATACAGCGCCCTTGCCACCGGCAAAGCCAGCACGACTGCGCCTGTCGCACTCAAGGCCGCTTGCTTCAAGGAAAAAAGCAAGAGGCTATGAATATAAGGATCGGTAAATACCGCCACTGATAAGCCATCCTCTCCGACACGACTGAGGCCATAAAAAGCCCAAGTCGTGATGAGTAATAAGCTAATCAGTGCTAAATAGCCAATTACTTGGCTGCTGCGCTGCGCCACTCTTTAATCCAATCCGCACGTTTTTCGGCAATTTCGTTGGGCGCAAAACCAATCCGTTGGGGTTGAATTAATTGACTAAAAATGGGGGGTAGTTCGACACCCTCAATCACAGGTAACATCCAATTAGTCACCGGAATCAGGGCTTGAGCCTCAGGAGTGATCAGAAAGCTTAAAAATTGCTTGCCTAACTCAGGCTGAGTGCTGGTTTTAAGCAAAGCGGCTAATTCAATTTGTGCCACATGCCCTTCACTAAACGCAGCGGCTTGATACTGATCTTTTTTATCTGAAATCACATGATAAGCAGGCGAGGTGTTATAGCTGAGCACATAATCAGCGCCACCCTCTAAAAACATACTGTAAGCTTCCCACCAACCTTTAGTCACCGTGACGGTATGTTTAGCCAACTGCTGCCAAGCCTCTGCAGCTTGGTCACCATAAACGGATTTCACCCACAGCATTAAACCCTGCCCCGGCGTGCTAGTACGTGGGTCTTGATAGATGATTTTAGCGTCAGATTCGACCAGTTCTTTTAAGGAGCTAGCCGGCTTAGCCAGCTTGTTACGGTCATAGATAAAAGCAAAATAGCCGTAGTCATAAGGTAAAAAGCTTTTGTCCTCCCACTGTAAATGGCTGGAGAGTTTATCTACCGCTTGACCATGTTCAGCGATTAACTGCGTTGCCCGCGCTTCTTCCATCAAGCCATCATCAATCCCCAAAATCAGATCAGCTTTCGTTTTATCCGCTTCAATTTTCAACCGATTGAGAATACTGACCCCATCTTCCACAGCGACAAACTTGAGATCACAGTGACAGTTTTTTTCAAAGGCTGCTTCCAGCTTAGGGCCTGAACCCCATTCAGCCACAAAAGAATCATAGGTATAGACGGTGAGCACAGGTTTATCTGCTGCATGAACAGGGTTAACCGCCAGAAAAACAGAGAGGGATAAAAAAAGTGAGAGTTTCATGTTGAGTACCTTCAGTGATTAACCAAGGAACACAACGGCACAGGGGGTATGGTAGAAGGCAAGTTCTCTTCCCTACGCCGGTATGAGCCGGATCAGGTTCTACGGGTTTGCTGGATAGCATCTCAGTCCAGAAGGACACCCCGAGAGCGCGGAAAGAGTGTAGCAATATGTAGGTATAAGAGCAATGTAGCCCATTGTATTGAATGGGCTACAAGATAGTTAGATTATGCTTAGTGAGACATTTTGAAATTAGCCGCTTTTGGTGGTAATAAACCTGCGGAAACTGTACCCACCAACTCACAAGAGGTACTTAAAATACTTGCCATCGCAGCCTGCCGAGCTGCAAGATCATTAAAATCGGAGACCAATGCCGAACCTGCCGGATCACTCACAGAGAATAATGCTGCTGAAATATAAGGATTTGCTGGATCATTTAGCGTCGTAACCACATTTTTACCTGTCAAAAACCTTGACAAAGCCGACTCTCCACCCGGCAAACGAGCTTCTATATGTACGAACTTTGTATCGGTTTCACCCGTGTGGCAGGCATTGCAAGTATTCAAAGAAAACTTTTGTCTCATTGAAGGATCTAATGCAGAACTAGGATAATCCCAATGTGTAATACTTACTGGCGAAGCAGCCCCTCTGAAAGGAACTCCTAGATAAGCTAATGGAACTGTACCCTCGTCAGGGCTACCCGGTACAGACCACGCACTGTTTACAAAGTTGGCAAGAAAACTGGTATTATCAAAACTGACATCTGGGGTATTTTTAACAGTGTCTGGCAACAAACTGCCATCAAAACTAACCACACCATCGGCCTTGTTTAACAAGACAAATTCTCTTAACTCCCACAAAGGATCTAAAGCATTTTCATTAGTGCGCAGTTGAGATAGAAGACTTTGATTAGGCTCTTGTGCTGGATTAGAACCAAAATTAGTAAAAGCGGTTGTTATCAGCTCCAACTTTTCATTATATTCTGGAGAGCCTAGTGCATACCCATCTAATGCTTTCCACTGTGTTTGCCATTCCTGCACTGAAGGACAATCAGTTGTCGGTGTGTTATATTCAAAAATCACATTAAATGGCATAGCTTCACAACCCTGCTCTTTATCATAACCACCTAATTTATCAGTATTACCTAATAACGCAAAAGTAAAGCGTGCTTCACCGCGCTTTTCATCTCCACCATAACCACCATTTCCACCTAAATCGGGTCGATTAGTAATAGCTAAAAGCCTAGCTGGGAAATAATTGATGTCAAAGTCCTGCCCACTACCCGCAAGCGAGGCCTGATTCCAAAAATTGATGAATAGCTCCATATTAGGCCTAGCAGGAACATCAAAGGTATTTAGATTGTAAGTGTGCAACCAATTTTTTAGCCAAATTAAAGCATAATCCTCTGGAGTAAAACTAGTTCCTTTCGCTAATTCCTTTATAAGATAAGCAAATGTCCATGTACCACCCGGATTACCCTTACCTGTACATACATCAAAAGTTCTTTTGGGATCATCGACCACATCAGGATGAGTAATCATTAACGAACTACTAGGATCAATAGAAGCGGGACTGATAGAGCTAAATGCACTTAGGCTTACACCTAAAACACTCACTATAGTATCCATCTGAAATCGGGGCGAACTTCTAGAAGAGGCGTACTTTTAGTATCAATACCCAATTTAGCCACCAATTCAGCGTTTGATATTTTCCCTAAACTACCTTGCATCGCCTTTAGATTATTTGCAACTTTTAGAAGTCGCTCGTCCCTTAGTGTATTCTCTAAGCTACTAATCTGCTCCTTATCACTAATAACACTACGATTTTTGAATAGTGGAAATGATAATACTGCTTTTAATGAATCAGCTGCTGACTGACTGCCAGCTACTTGATCTGCTAAGACTTGGCCAAGGTTCAATGATACAAGTGCAGAATAGATACCATCCCCTGCTCTCATATCACCATTTTGTCCATCATCCTGAAATACAGTTGCCTTACCATTAATAGGAAGCTGAGGATTTTCTTTTACTTTGGAGTTTAAGCGCAGCTCAAGACGTGAAATATCACCTTTATGTAACCAAGCTGTTAGACTTTGAATATTTGTTGAATCAACGTCAGCATTAACCGAATAGCTAGATAACATACAAGCAGACAATGCAGTTAGACAAAACAATTTCCTGCCTTTCATAGCAAACTCCTCCCTCGATTGATTAATAGATCAGCAATCACGCTACTCTAAATAGAATAATTTTTGTACAAAATTTATTTTATAGTATTGATAAAGAAATAAACTAATTATAAAAATCAATTACTTACTTAGAAAAATGTAAATAATTCACAAAAATTTTTATAAAGTAGATTATGGAGTTCAGAATTGAATTTAAAGACGGGGAGAAAATAGAGTTATTTAATTAAAAAAAATCCTCCTCTACTCATAGCAGAGGAGGATAAAAATAGTTTATTGCTGTTGAGTACCTGACATTTGCTTTAAGTAAGCGACCAAAACCTTGATTTCAGTTTCATTCAATTGCTTACCAAAGACAGGCATTTGGCGTTGAATACCATTTGTGATGACGTTTTTCACTAAGGCTAAGCGCTCAGCTGGAGTCTCTTCTGCAGTGGTATCCGCAACCGTCCAGATTTGATCGGTTAAATTAGCCGAACCTTGTGAATACAAACCTTTGCCTTCTGTAGTATGACATTGATAGCAACCACCTGCATAACCGTTAAAAATCTTCTGACCTTTAGCAGCTGCTTCAGCATTGTGCTCAATCCCTGACATACTCAGGACATAGTTAGCAACCTCATCCACTTGTGTCGCATCTAAAGTGGTATTATAAGCCGGCATATAACCATTACGACCATTCACGATGGTTTGATGGATTTGCTCTACATCGCCACCCCATAACCAATCATCATCGACGAGAGTCGGGAATAAGCCCGCCACACCTTGACCACCCGCCTGATGGCAAGCAGCACATTTATCGCCGAAAATACCATTACCATACGAACGCACGAAGGCACTCATATCAGGGTCTTGGGCAATCTGCTCATAGGACGCAGCGGATACTTTTTCCAGATACGCTTTTTGCTTCAGCGCTTGCTCACCGGTTTGCATATCCTTAGCTAATAAAGCACGCATATTCCAGTGAGTGGTTTTCTCTTCGCCGGCATCCGTTTTGTAGGTAATCGTACCTAAGCCCTTTAAATACGAGCCACCAATCGGCCAAGACGGATAAATCGTCCAATAAACGATTGCAAATATAATGGTTCCATAGAAAGTCCATAGCCACCAACGTGGTAATGGATTGTTAAACTCTTGTAAGGTTTCATCCCACACATGCCCGGTGGTTTCCGCCCCAGTTAGTGGGTCTTTTACAGGATTTGCCATAATTTATTTCTCACCTTGCTTTGGTGATACCTCTTGTGGTTTATACTCATCATCATCCAAAAATGGCACATAGCGATACGATTCTAAGCGCTCGCTACGTGCTTTGTTTGAATAGACATAGAGCACAATACCCACAAATGTGGTGAAGAAAATCACTAAGGCCACCATTTTGCTATTACCTAGATCGGTAATCCACATCCAAAACTCTGCTAGCACTGTTATTCTCCTAACCAATCAGTCAGTATCAACACAATCTCTATGGACCAGATCAACGGAACTGGATGAAGTAGTCTTCGTCAAACTTGCTGAAGTCAACCATTGTCCCCAATACTTGGAGATAGGCAACTAAAGCATCCATTTCGCTGATCGAAGAAGGATCGCCGTCATAGTTACCTGCTTTGGCTTGAGCCAGCAAACTATCCTCAGCACGGTTAATATCTAAAGTATTAGCCACTTGTTCACCAAAGCGCTCGAGAGTACCTGGGTGTTTTTGGCCTTTATCATCAGTCCAACCGGCATACTCGTCTTTAGTCAGTGTATAGGGTACACCGACTTTCTTCAGTGCGATCATCCGATCAGCGACATCCGAATAATCCAAGTTCGTTGTCATCAGCCAAGGGTAATTAGGCATGATCGACTCAGGCACGACCGAACGGGGTGCCATCAAATGCTGGGTATGCCATGCATTTGAATACTTAGCACCGACACGGGCTAAATCTGGACCAGTACGCTTCGACCCCCATTGGAACGGGTGATCGTATTTTGATTCCGCTGCCAATGAATAATGACCATAACGCAGATCCTCATCACGGAAAGGACGAATCATTTGTGAGTGGCAAGTATAACAACCCTCACGAATATAAATGTCCCTACCGCGCAACTCCAAGGGTGAATAAGGACGAACCATTTCTAACCCAGTTTGCGGATCTTTTACGTCTTCAATCGTACTATCAATATAATGCAAAGGTACGATTTCAACCAAACCACCAATCCCAATCGCAATCAAAGTCAAAACGATCAATAGGCCCGAATTGGTCTCAATACTTTCGTGTTTTAACATCCTTCCCTCTCCTTAGGCCTGAGCTGCAGCAATGACGGGGGTTTTCTCTTCTTGCTTAGCACGGGCAATCGTCATATAGACGTTATACGCCATCACAAACATACCTGACAGGAAGAACATACCGCCAATGGCACGTGCCACCAGAGGACCATGCATAAAGACCACTGTTTCAACGAAGGTATAGGCTAAATTGCCGTACTCATCAAAGGCACGCAACATTAAGCCTTGACCAATCCCAGATACCCACAAAGCGGTGATATAGAGAATGACGCCGATTGTCGCTAAGAAGAAATGTGTATAAATCAACTTAGTGCTGTAAATGGTTGTATTCCAAATACGTGGAATCATGTGATAGAACGAACCGATGGATACCATCGCTACCCAACCTAAGGCACCTGAGTGCACGTGACCCACTGTCCAGTCGGTGTAATGTGATAAGGCATTCACACTCTTTAAGGACATCATCGGCCCTTCAAAAGTAGACATACCATAGAAAGACAAGGACGTGATCAGGAACATCATGATCGGGTCAGTGCGTAGTTTGTCCCAAGCCCCAGATAAAGTCATGATACCGTTGATCATCCCACCCCAAGATGGCATCAACAGTAGAATCGAAAACACGGCTGCTAACGAGGAAGTCCAATCAGGAATCGCTGTCCAGTGTAAGTGGTGAGTACCTACCCACATATACATAAAGCTTAATGCCCAAAAGTGCACAATTGATAAGCGATAAGAATAAACCGGACGCCCTGCTTGCTTAGGAACGAAATAATACATCATGCCCAAGAAAGCTGCCGTCAAGAAGAAGCCGACAGCATTGTGGCCATACCACCATTGAGTCATCGCATCTTGAACGCCTGAGAACAAGCTATACGATTTAGCACCCAACAAACTAACCGGCATGGTCAGATTATTGAAAATATGCAGTAAAGCTGTTGCCAAAATAAAGGACATGAAGAACCAGTTTGCAACATAAATATGGGGCTGGTTACGACGCACTAAAGTTACTGTATAGATCAGGAAATAAACAACCCAAACAACCGCAATAGCAATATCCACATACCATTCTGGCTCAGCATACTCACGGCCTTGACTAATTCCGAAGGTATAACCGATCCCTGCCACAATTAAGGCTAAGTTCCAGCCCCAGAAGGTAAAGTTCGGCCAAAAGGTTCCGCCTGCTAATCGAACCTGACAGGTACGTTGTACAATGTAATAGGACGTTGCAAACAAAGCATTACCACCGAAGCCGAAGATAACACCACTTGTATGCACCGGCCGCAACCGTCCGAAGGTGATCTGAGCGATATCGAAGTTCAAAAATGGCCAAGCCAATTCTGACGCAATATACACCCCGGTTGTCATACCGGCGATACCCCAGACAATAGCGGCAATCGCAAATTTCTTCACGATTTCATAGTTATATTGCTCCGAAGAGACTACTGCACTATGAGCCATCACTTGCCCTCAACACTAAATTTAAAAAAACCAAAACCCACAAAACTGTTACTAAGCGCATAAGAATATACCATGCACCTATTTTAAGAAAATCGTAATATGCCACTGGGAGTGTGTGCCAGAATGCACTTTTCAGAAACCTCTCAACATGATGTTTATCAAAAAAGCATAACTAGCCAGAGCACAAGTGCATTTATTGTGGCGACAAAGACAGCCGCTGACCCCATATCCTTAGCTCGACCTGCTAACTCATGACGCTCAGACCCCATCCGATCAACCACTGCCTCAATTGCTGAGTTTAGTAACTCTACCATTAAGAGTAAGAGGATACTCCCAATCAGCAAAGCCGTTTCTAAACGATTCTCTCCAAGCCACAAAGCCAGCGGAATTGCGATGAGCAAAACCCAAATTTCTTGGCGGAATGCCTCTTCATGCTGATAGGCAGCATAAAACCCTTGCCATGAATACTGCCCAGCTTTGATAATTCGCTTAATTCCGGTGTTGCCACTGGAGGCCATTCCCTGCAATCCCTAGGTTAATTTGCGATATTGTGCCTCTTTTTGTTGGTTGCAGCAATTCAAATGCGCAGTAAATTGGTGCAATGCAAGCAGAGCCAGACTTAGCCTATATCACCTGTACTTAACTGCCCTTGTAGGAACTTGTATGTCTAGCATTAAAGGTAAAGGTCATTGTCTCACTTGCCCGATTCGCCATTTAAGTATTTTTGGAGAGTTACCCGTTGAACGCTTAGAGCAAATTCAACACTTTCAACCTGCGGTCATACAGTATCAAACCGGTGAAACCATTTATCATCAAGGGGCGCAAGCTCAATCAGCTTATACCTTACGCAAAGGTATGGTGAAGCTCACTAAAAGCTTAGCTAATGGGCGAACACAAATTATTCGTGTATTAGGGGCTGGCGAACTATTTGGTTTTGATGGCTTTGCCGATGAAACTTACAGTCACAGTGCCACCCCCTTATCGACCATTGAAATTTGCCGCTTACCGTTTGCCGACTTAGCCAGCTTGAAAAAACAATATATTGAAATTGATAGCGCCATGACTCAACGCTGGCTGCACTATCTACGTGCAGCAGAAAATCAAATGCTTGCTTTAGGCGTCATGAAAGCCCCGGAACGCTTAGCTTCGTTTTTAATCAATTGGTATAATAGCGGCCTAGTCACTCAAGAGGGTGTTGCCCTGCCCTTAGCCCGTGGTGAAATCGGTGAATTGTTGGGCTTAACCCTTGAAACAGTCAGTCGTTTTATGTCTGAATGGAAACGTCAAGGTTATCTCAGTGAAACCAAAGGCTATCTTAAATTACTCGACCACTCTGCACTCTTGAAAGCCGCCTGCTCCGAATAAGGATTGGATTAAGCGATGGCTAAACTCAGCAAAACCGCCCGGATTTATGCCGTCGTACAACAGATTCCTGTAAGTTGTGTCGCGACCTATGGCGATATTGCTAAGCTAGCGGGTTTGCCACGCCATGCGCGCCTCGTCGGCTATGCCTTGCATGCACTCCCCGCAAACAGTGAGCTACCGTGGTATCGAGTGGTCAATAGTCAAGGGCAATTAAGTCTCGGTAAACTGTCCCCAGCAGGGGCTGCTGAACAATACGAACGCCTCACCAGCGAAGGAGTCACCTTTACCTCACAAGGGCGGGTGCCATTAAAACATTATCGTTGGCAACCTCATCCACTCGCTTGGGAAGCTTTTATTCTTAACTTATAGCTAAGAAATGCTTAAATTTAACGAGGTTCTTTCAAAATAGAGTTAAGTTTAGACTGGCGTTACTAATTATTTTGAGGATCTGAACATGCCAATGCCGATCTTATTTGTCTCGCATGGATCTCCTGATATTGCCCTACAAACCCAAGCACCGACTTTGGCTTGTTGGCAACAATTAGGTGAATACTTAGAGCGCCCTAAAGCTATTTTAGTAGTCTCAGCTCATTGGGAAACCTCAACGCCCACCTTCAGCACTACACCCCAACCAAAGACTATTTATGATTTTGGCGGTTTTCCAGCGCCTTTATATCGTTTGAGCTACCCAGCAGCGGGCGCACCTGAATTAGCCAGTCAACTACAAACCGCCTTCACACAAGCGAACCTACCCCTAAAAACCGATACACAACGAGGGCTAGATCATGGTGCTTGGATACCGCTGCTATCTTTATTCCCAGCAGCAGATATTCCGGTCGCACAATTATCTATTCAAACCCAAGCAGGGCCTGCATGGCATCTAAAATTGGGGCAAGCGCTGCAAAGCTTACGCACAGCGGGGGTTTTGATTCTTGCTTCGGGTGCAGTCACCCATAATTTTGCTTGGTTATCACCTACCGCTGAGCCTTGGCCAGCGGCGCTCGAATTCAGCAATTGGTTAGCCGACAAACTACAAGCCCGCGCTCAGGAGGAGCTCATCACCTATCGCACCACTGCCCCTTATGGCTCTGCCGCCCACCCGACAGAAGAGCATATTCTGCCTTTGTTTGTCGCCTTCGGTGCTAGTATCCGCACAGACCGGCTCAAACGTTTTACACCAGAGGTGACTTATAGCGCCTTAGTCATGGATGCTTATCTATGGGAAACCGAATGATTAATATTTATTATCCAAATCATTTTATTTGCTTGTTTTATTAAGAGCTGAGTATAATTTTACTTAATAGAAGCATCGTTTCTTGAGCCAAGCTCATTAGCTTAATCAATAACCATAACAAGAGTCGAGAGATGAAAAAATCCACACTAAAGCAGCAAGAACAACAACAAGCTCAACAAATCCAGAATGAAGCCCTCGTGCGCCTCATGTTGCTAGCACGTTATCAAGATAAAAAGCTGTCCCTCAATGAGCAGGATGCTTTTCATCGTAACTTACATAAACTAGCTTGGCATTCAGTGACCGATGTTAACATGTTTACTATGCGTGAAATCGCGGCGGTGCGTAAAGTCTTAGAAACGCCCGACCGGACTGAAGCCTTTATTAATCAACAATGCAGTTTCTTGAAAACAGAAGCCGCTAAAAATGAATGCTTAAGCATCCTCCGGCAAATCGCGGCAGCGGATAAAACCGACCCGCGTGAACATCAATTCCTGCAGCAAGTGGAGGCTGCCTTAGGGATGGTGAGCGCTTAATTCAGTCAATAGACATCAGAGGTGCTCATTCAGCACCTCACAGCCTCTTAAGCTTGGCAGCTTTTAGCCTAGCACCTCGTATTACCTCAGATTGCATCCCTAGGCTATTCGGCTTAAGGTGTAGGCTTTCAATTAGCTAGTTTTTTTATGCCACGCTATTTTGCCCTGCTTTGTTGCCTTGCTATACCCAACGCGCTTGCTGAAACTACCGATTATACGGGCGACTTACCCGATGAAGATATTGCAAGTTTAGAAGCTCCCGCTTTAACCGCACGCAGCCTTGATTACTCGTTTAGCCAATCAAAATGGGTCTTGGCACAAAAAGTATATAAAGATCATCGGCTCGCCTTTTATAGCGGCTGTCAATTTCGAGCACAGCAAAAACTACTAGCCCCCGACTGGAAAAGCTGCGGTTATCAAGCCCGTAAAAACCCTGAGCGTGCCAAGCGGATTGAGTGGGAGCATGTAGTACCCGCTTGGGTATTTGGCCACCAACTCAAATGCTGGCAACAAGGTGGGCGAGCACATTGCCGTGACACTAACGCTCAATTTCGGCAAATGGAAGCTGATATGCACAATCTCGTGCCTGCCATTGGTGAGCTGAATGGTGATCGTAGTAATCTACCCTATGGCATGGTGAAGGGTGAGCCACGAGCTTATGGGGCCAAGGTAAATATGGAAATTGACTTCAAAACCCGCACTGCCGAACCCCCTGATCAAGTCTATGGTGATATAGCTCGAATTAACTTCTATATGCGGGAACGCTATCACCTCAGTTTAAGCAGTCAACAACTACAACTATTTACTGCTTGGAATAATCTCGATCCTGTTGATGCTTGGGAACAACAACGGAATGAATTAATTCGCCAAGCCCAAGGCAATGACAATCCTTATGTGACCCATTATCAGCGCCTAGATACTAAAAATCTTGAACCCGTGCAACGCGACTGGGTGGATGAATTATACCTGATTATTTTTAATCAACGTGCCAATCTTCCCTATTTCGTGTTTGCTTTCGCAACCCTAGGGTATTTAGTTTATTTACAATACCGTCGCTCACGAGTGAAGAAGCAAAAGACTGCAACGAGCACTGCAACCACCACGCCAACTCAGCGCAAAAAACCCCGTAGTACATCTAAAACTGACAAGCCCCAATAACCAAACTACGCCTCAACCCTTTGAAAACTGATTTGATGCCTATACCAAGCCTAGTCCTCTCCAACACCGAAGCACGCCAACTGACTCTAAGCAGTCAGCGCTTAAATACACCTCATGCCCCTGCAGAAGCACTCACCCTGACTCAACAAGTGATTGAGCATTTGGGCTATATTCAAATTGATACGATTTCGGTGATTGAGCGCGCTCATCATCATACGCTTTGGACCCGCCATCCTAATTATCAAGCTCAGCATCTTGAGCAATTACTTGAACAAAAACAGATTTTCGAATACTGGTCACATGCAGCTGCTTATCTACCGATGCGTGATTATCGTTTCAGTCTTTGGCGAAAACAGGCGTTTATCAAGGGTCAGCTGGAACATTGGTATCAACGTGATACCAAACTTATTTCTGAAGTACTCGCCCGCATTCGTGCCGAAGGACCTTTAATGGCTAAAGACTTTGATCGTGACCAGCCAACTGCTGAATGGCAAAGTAAACCCAGTAAACGCGCCTTAGAATATTTATTCATGCAAGGCGATTTAATGATTCCCTACCGTCGGCAGTTTCATAAGGTTTATGATCTCACTGAACGGGTTTTACCGAGTACGATTGACACTCGCCCACCCACTGAAGAGGAGTATTTAAACTACTTGATCCTCAATTATTTAAGAGCGCAAGGTCTAGCGCAAGAACGGGATTTTGGGCATTTAATCAAAGGCATCAAACCCGCCATTAAGCAGGCTATTCGACGTTTATTAAGTGAAGGGCAGTTAATCGAAGTTCAGTTTAATCAACAAACTTGGCTCAGTACGCCCGACAAGCTCCAGCAACTTAATCAACCGCTGCACAACCACCTCAAGATACTCTCCCCCTTCGATAATTTAGTGATTCAACGAGAACGCCTGCGTCGGCTCTTTAATTTCGACTATCAAATCGAGTGCTATTTGCCTGCCGCTAAGCGCCATTATGGTTATTTTAGTTTGCCGATTCTCTGGAATGGCGAATTAGTCGCACGAATAGATTGTAAAGCCGAACGCAAGACCCAAACTTTAACCATTAATAAACTTTGGCTTGAGCTGGGCTTGACAGCAATAGCGGACTTTGAGGCACAGCTGACGACGGCTTTACTGGATTTTGCCCAATTTAACCATTGTCAGCAGCTGAGCTTTAATCATGCTAACAACCTGCCTATATAGGCTTAACCGGCCAGCTTGGCAACAAATTCACCCTGAAACCGCCCAGTGATTTGCCCTTGATATTCTAAGACACAAAGCACAGGTAGCTTTGCCTTACCGCGCTGCTTGAGTAGCTCTACCGCTTGCCCCCATTGCTCTGGGACTGCTAAACGGGCAATTGCTTTAAAATCCCCAGCAATCGGCTGCTCATAATCCAGAGTACTGCGCCTAATCACCAAATGATTGGCAATACCTTCAAGCTCTAACCGCGTATACAATAAGCACCAAGCTGCTAGGGTCGCCAACGTCACCACACTACCGCCGAAAGCCGTCTGGTGTGGATTGATATTCGGCGCAAGCGGTGCTTGCAAAATCAATTGATCCGGCTCAACGCTCAGCACTGTAACCTGCATAGCCTGAGTGAGCGGAATATGCCGATGTAAATAAAGCTCTAGTTCTTGAGTTTGCATAAGAAAGATTAACGCCGCCGCTCACTACGCCCAAATAATAACATTAGCAAGAAACCAACTACACCGCCCCCGACATGGGCAAAATGTGCGACATTGCTACCAAAGATAGAAAAGCCTGTTACCCCAGATAATAAATCGAGCAAAATAATTGCGGGAACAAAATATTTAGCTGCCACCGGTACGGGGATAAAGATAAAGGCTAATTGAGCATTCGGGAAACAAAAGGCATAGGCAACTAAGACCCCATAAATAGCTCCCGAAGCCCCCACGGTTGGGCTGATATAAAAAATCTCTGTACACGACAAAACATTTAACCCATTGATTTAGTGAGTTGACTACCTATAAAGATGAAAGTCCATCGCCCCTATGTTTTACTCTCTAGTTACCACACAGGAGAGCGAAATGGATCTGAGCGATGGACTGAGAGACAGTTTAAAAGCCTATTTAGGTTGGGGCAAGCCCCGTCTGGATTGTTTTGTATCAATGCTGCTGGCGCTGCTGAATGCGCGTCAAATGAATCTGAGCTTGTTGGCCGTGCATATAGACAGCGATACAGAAATTGCCTCTCGCTATCGACGGATGCAACGTTTTTTTAGCCAAGTGTTCTTTGACTACAATGATATTGCCC
>NZ_FUYB01000007.1 GCF_900167255.1 Thiothrix eikelboomii | reverse complement strand
GCACCACGGTCGTCGGGCTGATCTTCAACACCCGACCCGTATCACGTACCCCTGAGCCATTCATCGCCATGTCAATGATCCGCTCCGCTACACCAGGGCGATTCGCTTCATAACGGTAGTTCAACTGAAAACAGTGATGACACCCTCGGCAGCGATAACGCGCCTCTCCACTGGCGGCCTTACCATGTCGATACACCGCACTGGAACACTTCGGACATAACACTTCTATCGTTGCCATGATTCACTACTCTACGCCAATCAACTGCAGTAGTTTAAACTCTATTCAACCTCTTGAATACATGACCTTCTGATTATTACCGATTTAAAACACCTTTTAGCAGTTGATACTAAAACACAAGATACGCTAGATATTGTGCTGGCAGATTTGCCTAAGTATTTTGATTTTTTCCTACCGTGGGCAGGTATGGAAAAAACGCAGTTCCAAAGTGAAAACCCTGCAGATGTAAAAGCAGCAGAGCGCATGGGGCGGCTGTATGACAGTGGCTTATCAAAAAAAAGCAATTCAAAGAAAATTATTTACAGTAATGGTGTTAAGAAAAATGTAGAATCAATCACACCATATATTACATCAGGATACTCAGTAGCAATTTTCAAAAGAAACCACCCGTTATCAAATTTCCCATTGATCTCGCTTGGAGATATGCCTAAGGATGGAGGGAATTTGATTTTATCAACTGATGAAAAAATAAGATGATTTCTAATGATGCACGTTCAGATAAATTCATAAAAAGATACATCGGCTCTAGTGAATTTATTCGAGGTGAAGAGCGATGGTGTTTATGGATAAAAAACGATGAAGTGGATGATGCACTAAAAATACCAAGTATAAAAAATAGAATAGATGCTGTTAAATCAATGCGATTAGATAGCAAGAAAGTGGATACTAGAAAATTTGCAATTAAACCTTATCGTTTTGTCGAAGTAAGGCATCAAGATACGAACTCAATTATTATTCCACGTGTTTCTTCAGAAAGAAGATATTATATTCCAATCGGTTTTCTTGATGAAAAAAATATTATTAACGATCTGGCTTATGCGGTTTATGATCCGCCGACGTGGATATTTGCGGTGATTTCGTCGCGGATGCACATGACTTGGGTGCGAGCCGTAGCTGGACGTTTAAAAACAGATTATCGTTATTCGGCAACGCTTTGTTATAACACGTTTCCGTTTCCTGATATTTCGGCAAAGCAAAAAGAGAAGCTGGAAGATCACGTCTTCCGCGTCTTGGATGAACGCGAAAAACACCCCGAAAAGACAATGGCACAACTCTACGACCCCGACAAAATGCCCGCAGCCCTCCGCCAAGCCCACCACGACATGGACATCGCTATCGAGCAATGCTACCGCACCAAACCCTTCACCAACGACGAAGAGCGGTTGGAATATTTGTTTAAGCTGTATGAAGAGATGATAGCGGCGGAAAGCAAAAGTGGTAAAAAGTGATTATAATGAAAGACATCCACCAATATGACGGAGACGCAGATGTTATCTGAATTTGGATTACGGTGTATATTTTTTAAGCGAATTCGTGACAAAGGATTGTTCTGGAGCTACGCCCCAGATATTACCTATGATGAAAGCAAAGACAATCTATTGTGCGAAACCGTTCTGAAATACGGGGACATTGATGAAATCCGCGTCATATTAGAAATGTACGGTGAAAGCAAGGTACGTGAAGTCTGGGAGCGTGATGTAAAGTCAGATGCCCGTTTCAAACGCCTTAATTACTTCATTGCCCGCGTATTCTTCCATCTGGATGTTGAAGCCAGCGATTTTGAGAACCTGCAACATGAACGACTCGCTAAATTTAGACTACTTGCTGGTTAAGACTAAAACGGTTTTACTGGAGCTAATCAAGACTGCCCCCTTCCTACAGAACTACGTGCTAGTGGGTGGTTCTGCGTTAGCCTTGCACCTGTGCCATCGGCAAAGCAAAGATTTAGATTTTTTCACCTACGCCGATAGCTTCCAAAAACAAGACATTTTGCACTACCTCAAGCATTTCAAACACACCGAAGTGCTGAACGACAATACCGATCAACTGGATTTGCTGATTGACGGCGTAAAAGTCACTTTTTTCAACGCTCAGTGGGCATTCCTGCGTCCTAGTACGGTCGGTACACTCAATGTAGCATCGCTGGAAGCCATTGCTGCCATGAAAACTAATACCTTATTTTTGCGGGCAAAATACCGTGATTACTATGACCTTTACTGTTTGGTCAAACACGGCATGAGTATTAAGGGTATTTTTACGGCGGCACAAGGCGTGGTTGATGGCATCAGCTACAAACTGTTGTGTATTGCGTTGCTGTATATTGACGACATTGAAGACGACAATATCGCTTACCTGCAACCCAAAGAAGTGGTTAGTAAGCAGCAAATCCGTGCTTTTTTTGAGAAAAATATCCAAGGCGAGTGAAGAATGCCCAATCTTGTTGATGTTACCTACGCCCAAACGGGTCAAAGCACCGCGATTGACCGTATGGGAATGCGTGAAATGCAAGCCAAGGCATTTCTGGCGCGTGATGCCCAATACCTGTTGCTGAAAGCCCCACCAGCCTCCGGTAAATCCCGTGCCTTGATGTTTTTGGCACTGGATAAACTGTTTAACCAAGGCATGAAAAAGGTGATTGTTGCCGTGCCTGAGCGTTCCAACGGTAGAAGATGTACTAGATGATCCGTTAGGTTTGCTAGGCAATGCATCAGCAGAGCAAGCGAGTGCTGATAGTATTTTGCAGCTTCGCCATGTCAGTGTGACATCACGTGCCAGTAGCGAGTATGTTGCTAAACGTAAACCGTGTGATCCGGCTGAATTTATGACTTATGAAGCAGAGTTCGAGCAGGTACAGCGTGAGTTAGCGATTGGCAAGCGCAAACTTCTGCCATTTACGGACAAGGGTGATCAGTTAGTAGATGGAGCTTATTATGTGCTCGATGGTGTTTTACTTAAAATGGTGAAAGTACATTTCACTTCAGAAGAAAAAACGATCAATGGGCAGCGTTATCGTAAGGATGGTCGAACCTACTGTGTGTTTGAAAACGGTACAGAATCCAATATGCTTTACCGTTCTTTAGCGAAAGCTTTGTACAAGGATGGCTATATCGTCACTGATACAGAGTTAGAAACTCATGCCCGCTTTGCTGCTGGTTTTGCTGGAGTCAGCGAAACCGGAACTCAGACGGGTGTGATTTACGTGTTGCGTTCCTTGAGCAGCAATCCCGCTATTTTGGAACTGCCTTATTTGTACAAAATTGGTTTTTCTAGCCAAGCCATAGCTCAGCGCCTAAAAAATGCTGCACAAGAACCGACTTATTTAATGGCAGATGTCGAAGTGGTAGCAGAGTATCTGACTTACGATCTGAATCCGCAAAAATTGGAGTTGCTATTACACACCTTGTTTGCCGAAGCGTGCTTGAATCTGGATATATTTGATGGGGAAGGGCAGCGGCACAGTCCACGCGAATGGTTTGTTGTACCGATGAGCGTGATTGATCAGGCTATCCGTTTATTGATGACTGAGCAAATTGTGCATTATCAGTATGATCCAGCTCAACAGGCACTAATATTTCGTCATAAGGAACAAAGCGATCTTAAAACCTAATCGCTTTGCCGTTTACAATTCAGTAATGATTCTTGGGCAAAACTACTGTTATCCCCCCAAACCCTACCTCGCCCGAATAATATTCTTCTCCGGCCCATACGGGAAGCCCGTAATATTCTCTGCCCCATTCTCTGTCACCACTAAAATATCATGCTCCCGATAACCGCCCGCACCCGGCAGTCCTTCAGGGAGCATAATCATCGGTTCAATCGAGATTACCATATTCGGTTCTAAGACGGTTTCAATATCTTCACGCAGCTCAAGGCCTGCTTCACGCCCATAATAATGGCTGAGTACACCGAAGCTATGCCCATAACCAAAGGTGCGGTATTGCAGCAAGCCATAGCTTTCGTAGATTTTATTCAATTCCAGTGCAATATCGCAGCAACGCACGCCCGGCTTGACCAGTTTCAAACCTTCTTCATGCACATGTACATTCGCTTCCCATAGTTTCAACGAGGCTTGATCACAATCACCATAGAATAAAGTACGTTCTAACGCGGTGTAATAACCCGCAATCATCGAGAAGCAATTCAGAGAGAGAATATCACCGTGTTGCACTTGGCGACTGGTGACGGGGTTATGTGCGCCGTCAGTATTGATGCCCGATTGGAACCACGTCCAGGTGTCCATCAATTCCCCATGCGGATAGCGCTTAGCAATTTCGCGCACCATCGCTTGGGTAGCGGCCAAAGCGACTTCATGTTCACTGACCCCCTCATGGACTGCGGCGACTAAAGCAGCACCACCGATGTCACAAACTTGAGCGCCTTGTTTGATATGTGCGATTTCTTCAGCGGATTTGAGCATGCGTAAGCGCATCGCAGCGGCAGCAATATCAACGATTTGCGAGGTAGGTAGAGCCGCTTGTAGCTTGTTCAAACGTTCTAAAGTGATGTGATCATGCTCAACACCGACACGCTGACCGTCTTTGATTTCTTGTTGTACCGCACGGAAATAGTTATCACGTTGCCAATCGGTATAAACCAAATTGTAATCACCGACAGTACGTCGCCACGGTTGGCCACCATCAATATTGGCAGAGATACTCACCACTTTGTCTTGGGTCACGATTAAGCCATAAGGTCGACCAAACGAGCAGTACAAGAAATCAGAGTAATAATTAATATTATGAATCGAAGTAAACAGGATGGCATCGACTTGCAGTTCAGCCATTAGGGCGCGTAATTTGCTTTGGCGGCGTTGAAACTCCTCGATTGAGAAAGTGTGTTTAACTGCTTCGCCATTTTCAATCCGAATGACTTGAGGAAGATTCGCCATAGTGTACTCACTTCTGTTGATGGTATTAGGTGAATGAAATATTGCGCTATTTTGGTGCGTTTGCCAATCAGCATTCGCAGGGTCTGTCATTGAGTTTAGGCAAGGCATCTGTCCGTTGTGGACCGCGATTGAGCGATTAACTATACCTATGAGTTCATTTAGGCTAAGGTCATCTTTTTAGTTGCACAAGTTTGCTATGTCAGTACCCATGCCTTTAGATCAACAGCAAATTCTTAGTCAAATTCAGCCCGAGTTGCGAGCTGTTGTGCAGGAAATTCATATTTTCCCCAGTCTCGATTCGACCAATGCTTGGTTATTAGCGCAACCGAATCACTGTTTTGGTATTTGTCTGGCTGAGGAGCAAACCGCAGGGCGTGGACGGCGGGGACGGGTTTGGCAATCACCGAAGAGTGGTAATATTTATTTCTCTTTACGTTGGTGCTTTGAGCAAGTTCCCGCTCATTATGCTTGCTTAGGTCTAGTGGTCGGAGTGGCTGTCGCGGAGGCTTTAGCTGAGTATGGTCTTGAGGGGCAGATGCTCAAATGGCCGAATGATATTTATTATCAGGGGCAGAAATTAGGGGGGATTTTGCTGCAAACCGCCCAGCCTTTACAGCAAGTCGTGATCGGCATTGGCTTAAATACCGGCATGTCGCTGGAGGCAGGAGCAAGCATTGATCAGACTTGGTGCGATCTGTCGGAAATTATGCAGCAGAGCATTGACCGCAACCGCCTAATCGCGGCTATACTCAGGCAATTAATCCCCGCTTTACAAGCATTCCCACAGTTTAATCTGCCTAATTTTAAGCAACAGTGGCAGCGCTGGGATTGGCTTGATCAGCAGCCAGTACAGGTTGATACAGGTCGCGAACGGTGGCAAGGGATAGCTTGTGGATTAGATGAGCAAGGGCAATTGCAGGTGGCACTGGCGGATGGTAGCCGCAGAGCCTTTTCTTCAGCAGAGGTATCGGTGAGACAGCTTTCGTGACAACGCTTCTGATAGATGCAGGTAATTCCCGCCTTAAATGGGCCAGTTTTTCCAAGGGGCAACGCAGCCCACAGCAGGCTTGGCCTTACGGTGAGCATCTTCCACAAACGGGGGTTTTGCTGCATTTACAAACCTTATTAGCACAGCAAAGCGTCGAGCGCATTATCTTAGTCCATGTATTGGGAGCAGCTTTTACTGAGGCGCTAGAGGCTTTCTGTGCACAGCAGGCGGTTGGTTTAAGTGTGGTGCAAGCACAGGCGGGTGTTTATGGGCTTGAACTGGCTTATCCTAACCCTGCGCAGTTTGGTGCGGATCGTTTTGTTGGTTTATTAGCAGTCCGTAAGCTCCTTGGGTCACAAGCAGCGATTCTGATTGATTGCGGTACAGCCGTCACGGTGGATGCCTTGCAAGCGGATGGCAAACATTTAGGTGGGGTGATTCTGCCGGGTTTACAGCTCCTCAGTGATGCTTTAATTCACCGTACTCAAGCCGCACATATGTCAGCGACACCTTTTGAACAGGCTAAGGTCTTTAATAACAATACGTTGCAGAGTATGGGAAGTGGTTGCTTATTGAGTTTAGTCGGGGCTTTAGAGGGCATCGGCACGCGCATGCAGGAACAAATGACTGAACCTGCCCAAATTTTGCTTTGTGGTGGGGATACTGAATTACTCACTAATCATTTACGCTTAGCGCATTTGGCTTATCCTGAGGCGTTAATGGAGGGCTTGGTATATGTTGCGGAGCAAGAGGCATGCAAGCTCTAGTTGTGCTGCTGATTATTTTAAATCTAGCGCTGTTCGCTTTAAATGGCTGGGGACCTAAGGATCTTCCAGAGCCTATTCCCTTAACTGAGCCGAATATTCCAAGTTTACAGCTGGCTAAAGATGTTGCTCCTGCTAGCTATAGCAGTGCGACTGATCAATCACCGAGTAGTTGCTACACCATCGGCCCTTATCTCAGCCAACGTGTTGCGGATGAGGTGTTCACTAAAGTACGCAATTATGGTTTAGCGGTCGCTTTGCGTACCTTACGTACCTTAGAAACTCTAAATTATTTGGTGTATATCCCGCCTTTACCTACTCGTGCTGAAGCCCAAGCGGTGGTGGAGGATATGCGGGGGTTTGAGGTGAAAGACCTGTTGGTGATTGATGCAGGTCCGTATGAAAATGCGATTTCTTTAGGCTTTTTTGAGGATCTGACCAAAGCCAAACGCCATGCTGAATATATCCGCTATTTGGGCTACGATGCGCGCTATACCGAGCAGAAAGCCCCACGTGAAGTACAATGGCTCGATTATGATGAGCCGTTTGGGAGTAATACGCCGGTTAAGTTATGGAGTGAGGCGCTTGACCCTAATTCGCGCTTACAAGTGATTCCCCGCGCTTGCAAAGCTAAGCTAGCAGGCTAAGTTGGATAAGTTGAGGAGGATAATACAATGGAGCAAACAACCGCTTTATGGTCACCTAGCCCTGAGCGCATGGAGCGCGCATTAATAGATGATTTTATCCAGTTTGCGGAAGACCGGAGTGGGCATAATCTAAAAAATTACCCAGATCTCTATCAATGGTCGATTGATCAGCACGAAATGTTTTGGTCAGCCGTTTGGGATTTCTCCAAAGTGATTGGCGAGAAGGGTTCACGTATTTTAGTCAATGGCGATGATATTGAGCAGGCTCAGTGGTTTCCCGATGCACAATTAAACTTTGCAGAAAATCTCTTACGTGAGCCGGCCACCGGTGTAGCCACTATCGTGATTGAGTTTAAAGCCGAAGATCAAATTCGTTCACGGATGAGTTATGCGCAACTGTATGAGCAAGTCTCACGAGTAGCGAATTGGCTCAAGCAAATGGGGGTGGTCAAAGGTGATCGGGTGGCAGGCTATTTGCCTAATATGCCTGAAACGATTGTCGCGATGTTGGCGACTGCGAGCTTAGGCGGGATTTGGACTTCGACCTCACCGGATTTTGGTGAGGATAGTGTGATTGAGCGCTTCGGCCAAACGGCACCGAAAGTATTATTCGCGACGGATGGCTATTTCTATAATGGTAAGCGTATTGATATTCGTGCCAAAGTTGCAGCAGTACAGCAGGCCTTACCGAGCTTAGTGCAAACCGTTATCCTGCCTTTTGTTGGTTTCAACCCTACATTGCCTAGGGTGGCGGATGGCTCTTTTATCGCTTGGCAAGAGGTCTTGGCAACGCCAGCCTCTGAGCAAATTAACTTTGTTCCCTGTAGTTTCAATGATCCACTGTATGTTTTGTACTCCTCAGGGACGACAGGCAAGCCTAAATGCATTACTCATAAAGTGGGTGGCGTGCTCTTACAACATTTGAAAGAGCAACAACTGCATAGTGATCTACACCCCGGTGATCGGCTATTTTATTTCACAACCTGTGGCTGGATGATGTGGAACTGGCTGGTGAGCGGTTTAGCCTCAAATGCAAGTTTAGTGCTTTATGAGGGTTCGCCTTTCTATCCAAATGGCAATGTGCTCTGGGATTATGCGCAAGAGGTCGGGGTGAGCTTGTTTGGAACTTCGGCTAAGTATTTGGAGGCACTCCATAAAGCAGGGCTAGAGCCGATTAAAACTCATGATTTATCGGCGCTACGTACCCTATGTTCCACCGGTTCAGTGCTTGCACCGGAGAGCTTTGATTATGTGTATCGTTCGATTAAGCAGGATGTGTGTTTATCCTCGATTTCGGGCGGGACCGATATTGTCTCTTGTTTTGTACTCGGCTGCCCCATTTTGCCCGTGTATCGTGGGGAAAGTCAGTGTCGAGGTTTAGGCATGGCGGTTGAGGTCTTTAATGAGGAGGGTCAGTCAGTGGTGGGGGAAAAGGGTGAATTAGTCTGCACGAAAACCTTCCCGAGTCAGCCGGCTTTTTTCTGGGGGGATGAAACAGGGCAGAAATATCATGAGGCCTATTTTGCGCGCTTTCCCAATATTTGGCATCACGGTGATTATGTTGAACTGACTGAGCACGGTGGGGTGATTATTTTTGGGCGTTCCGATGCGACCTTGAATCCGGGTGGGGTAAGGATTGGCACTGCGGAGATTTATCGCCATGTCGAACAGTTGGATGAAGTCCTCGAGAGCATCGCCATTGGCCAAGACTGGGAACATGATGTCCGTGTCGTATTGTTTATCGTCCTGCGTGAAGGCTACAGCTTAGACGAAGCTTTAAAAAAGAAAATCCGTGACACGATTCGCAGCAACTGCACCCCCCGTCATGTACCTGCAAAAATTATTCAAGTCGCGGCTATTCCGCGTACTAAATCCGGCAAGATTGTGGAGTTAGCCGTGCGTGAGGTCGTGCATCATCGGCCCGTGAAAAATACGCATGCGTTGGCGAATCCTGAGGCCTTAGATTTATATCGGGATTTGGCGGAATTGCAGGTTTAAAGGACATATTGACGAGAATTTGGGCAGGATATTTTTTCAAACGGCCTGCTCTAGGTTTAAGTAATCGTGGTTAGGATGCAGCAGATGGATAATACCTAAGCAATGCCTGTTTATATTTCAGAGCAAGATTATTTGGTGGGCGAAAAGCTTAATGCAGAACGCCATGAGTATGTCGATGGGCAAGTCTATTTAATGGCTGGCGCAATGACCGCCTATTGCCAGAAGACCAGCACTTGGTTAGCAAGCGGTTCACTCAAAGCATTGAGCGACAGAACCTCAACTTCCGTACCCGTATCAAATGCCTACAACGCAAGACCCTCTGCTTCTCTAAGTCGATTGAGATGCATGACAAGGTGATTGGGGAATTTATCAACCGAGTGTTCTTTCAACTTATCTAAATCACGACCGTCTATCCCTTGGTGAGGATGGGCGAATGTCTTGAATAATGATCTGATAAAAGTTTGCTGAAATGCTAGGGGTTGAGGCATTTAGTCATTTCTTATTCAGGGAAACTAGCCTATTGTTGACGACATCGGTAAGCTCGACAGTGATAGCGATATAAGGTTGAGCTATCCACAGTTGAGTATTCTTTGCGGGCTATTGTAGTGATAAGGAAATCGCTTATGTTGTTCTTACCTCTGCTATCCTGTCAGCAGGACATTATTGAGGTATTCCATCATGTATAAATATTGGTTAGGTTTAATCCTATTCAGCAGTAGCTCTTGGTTATTCGCGCAGGGCAATTATGTTTTTCCACCCAACTCGACGCCCACTGCACCTGCCGCTAGCCAAAGCTTGCCAACTCAAGTATTACCCAGTCAACCCAGTCAACCCAGTCAAGCACTCGCTAACTCGGGTTATCAGCCAACTACAGCTTATCCTTATCCAGCTTATCCCTATGCAGCTTATCCGAATATGGGGATGCAGCCTTATTATCCGATGCAAGCTTTGACTCAGGCACCACAAATGCCTCAAGCACAAACTTGGCCTTATCCTTATGCTGCTTATCCGAATACAATGGGTAGACCTCCGGCTAATTTAGGTATGCCCGCACCTAATGCTGTGCAAACGCCAGCGCCTAGTTATGCTTATACCAGTCCGTATAACCCGAATCAGCCTGCCCGCCCCGGCCCTAAGCCAGCTCCTGCGCCTGAAGTAAAGAAAGAAACTAAACCTTGGGGCGATACGCGCTATATTTGGCCTGATTTTTACACGGAACAGACTTCGGATGCTTGGGATAAGATGATTAATGCCCCCCACGAGTTAGGCTATATGCCCGGCGGTTGGCGCTTTCCCTCTTTTAGCTCACCGGATCCGGTGACGGTAGGGGATGCTGTTGCCAATCAAGTACCGCCGATTGTGGAGGAAGTACCTAATTTTATGAATTTTACTAACTAAAAGCACCGAGTACTCCACAGAAGAGTACCCGCTGATAATCAATTAAATTAACCAAGGAGTAAGGGATGAAAGCAGGTCGGTTATGGTTAGGTGGCGTGATGCTGACCAGTTGTTTCGGTGTTTTAAGTGGCTGTACGGCGACTCCACAAAAAACAGAAGTGAGTACAACTGTGGACACAAAAAAATTAGCGCAACCCGCCACCGAACCGCAAATTGTGGTCGCTGCGCCGGTTCGGCCTATCACTCGACCTGCTAGCCAGCCGCGAAAAGTATCTGCTGCTCAACAGCGCTTGGCACAGCTACGCCTGTTACGTCAGCAAGAGTGGGAGCGTCAGCAAGCCGCAAAACAGCAACAAGCTAGTGCTGCACCTAAGCCAGTTCGGCAAGCACGTCCGGTTCAACAGCAAGCACAAGCACCGAGTTCGGTTAGCTATGGTGGCAAAGGCGTGGGGCATTATTATGCGGCTTCCTTAACAGGGGATTTTGCGGGTGATCCCCGTTTATTATCCTTTATAGAGCAGATGGCCAGTCGTGGCTTTAATCGCAATTATCTGTTTGGCGTGTTTTCACAAGTCCGTAATCGGGATGAGGTCGCCCGTCTTTGGGCTAGCCCAGCCTCTGCGAGTAGCCCCGGCGGCTGGTATAATTATCGCTCTAAATTTGTAACTCCTGCGAATATTCAAAAAGGGACGCAATTCTGGCAGCAGTATGCTGGACATTTACAGCGTGCTCACCAGCAATATGGCGTTGACCCAGCCTATATCGTCGGCATTATGGGCGTAGAAACTCGTTGGGGGCGTATTTTAGGTAAGCACCGGGTGATTGATGCCTTGACGACTTCTGCTTTAACCAATCAACGGCGCAGTGATTTTTTCTTTGAAGAATTAGCCAATTATATGTTGATGACTCGTTCTGAGCGTATGGATCCTTTAGCACCCAAAGGTTCTTATGCGGGTGCGATGGGCTATGGACAGTTTATGCCAAGTAGCTTCCGTAGCTATGCCGTCGATTTTGATGGAGATGGCATTAAGGATTTATGGAATCCAGTGGATGCTATCGGCAGTATTGCCAATTACTTTGCAGAGCATGGCTGGCGGTCGGGTCAAGAAGTCGCTGTCCCCGCTGAAGTTGCTTCGAGTGATTATGCCAATGTACCGGATGGCTTTAAGGTTAAATATTCTCCGGGGCAGTTGGCACAAATAGGGGTAGCACCCAAAAGTGGTCGCTGGAGCAATACGGCTAGAACTCACTTGGTCGCTTTATCGACGGTCCCTGGTGGCTATAAAGAGCCTTGGATTGGTTACCATAATTTTTACGTGATTACCCGCTATAATCACAGTAATTATTATGCAATGGCTGTGCACCAACTCGCACATGCTGTTAAGAATAAGGTCGGTGGTGGAAACTAAACATCATCCGTTAGTCGTTAAAACTAACAAGCTTATACGGTTTTATTTAGACTTGAAGTCGTATAGATGATCGTAAACAGCTTGATTTTTATACATTTTTTAAAAAAACGGGCTTAAATAAGTTTTTCGACTGTATTTTGCACAGAATGTTTGATATTTAGACAGTTTTGTGCGAAAGAATAGTGTTATTCTTAGCAGGCTTAATTTCTACTGTTGCTGATGATGGTTGCCTATGAACATACTCACATTCAGTGAAGCTCGTCATCTTGTGTCCCGTACCGGGCTAGGTGTAGAGTGGGAGAGCGTGAAAAACTTGGAGGGGTTAACACGGGAAAAGGCGGTTGAAATCGTCTTAAATCCTGCACCTGCGCCAGTTAGACCCGCGCCTGCTTTGACACCGTGGCACAAGTTAGAGCCGATGCGTGATGATAGCGCCCAAGGTCGTAAAGATGCTTGGTCGATTGCACAAAATGAGGGAAAACGTTTACAAGGTTGGTGGATAGAGCAAATGCTCTTGACTTCATCGCCTTTTATCGAGCGCATGACTTTGTTTTGGCATAATTATTTTCCTTCCTCTATTCAAAAGACTTTACAGCCAAGTCTATTACATAAGCAAAATCTGATGTTACGTCAGCATGCTTTAGGTAATTTTCGTCATTTACTCAAAGCGGTCGCTCGTGATCCTGCGATGCTGGTGTATTTAGACGGTTATGAGAATGTAAAGGGTCGCCCGAACGAAAACTTTGCGCGTGAATTATTAGAGTTATTTACCGTTGGTACGAGCGAATATGGACAAGCGGATGTAAAAGCCGTCGCCAAGGTGTTTACTGGTTGGGGGATTAGTCCGGGGCAAAGTGAATTTGCTTATAGTGCCGGGCAGCATGACCCTAGCCCAGTCACTATTTTAGGACGTACTCGGGCTTTTAGCGGTGATGAGGTGATTGATCTTTTGATTGAGCACCCACGAACTGCTGAGCGCTTAGTCGAGCGTGTTTGGCAAAATTTTGTCAGTGGCAAGCGCCCAGATAAAGCGACTGTACAATCTTGGGCTGCACAATTTCGCCGTGCAGACTTTGATATTAAAGCATTATTACGAGTCGTTTTTAATAGCCCCCAATTTTGGGATGCGACTAATCGTGGTAGTTTGGTCAAATCACCGGTGGAACTCTTAGTTGGCACAGTCCGCATGGCCAATTACCCACGGGAAAGTACCGGAGAAATGGTTAATTTGTGCCGCTTAATGGGGCAGCAATTGTTTGACCCACCCAATGTACGTGGTTGGCTTGGAGGTGAAAATTGGATTAGTACGCAGACTTTGTTGGTTCGAGCTTCTTATTTATCTAAAGTATCAAGAGGCAATTTGAATCGTCGAGTCGACACCGGTTTACGTTTACCACCCAAAGATCAACAAGAGATGGTCAATTGGATGTTAGCTGTGCCGCCGGTGAATAAGTTACCAGAGATTCCCGGGAGTCGAAGGTTGGCCAATGCCTTGATGCTGGATCCAGCGTTCCAAGTATCATGAAAATAGGTAGGTGCTTGTGTCCAATAAAAAAATAATAAGTGGACACCATTGTAACATCAGGATTTGAGGGGTTTTATGAATAGACGTGGTTTTTTGAAGTTAGCAGGTGTTTTACCTGCAGCTGGATTGTTGCCTGATTTAGCTTGGGCAGCAGAACCTAAAACAAAAAATAAAACTGAAGCCAGCAAAAAAATTGTCACCAGTTCTAAGCGTCAGAAAGCAGTGGTTTTAATTAAGTTGGCTGGGGGTAATGATGGGTTAAATACTCTGGTTCCACAACGGGATTATTCACTGTATGCAAAAAATCGCTCAGCTACACTGATTCCTAAACATAAACTCAATGAGTTTCCACTGGATAATGGCATGTCGGTGAATCCCTATATGACCAGCCTGCGTCGTTGGTGGGAACAGGGAGATTTAGCTTGGATTCAAGGGGTGGGCTATCCGCACGGTGTGCTGTCACATTTCCGCTCAAGTGATATTTGGGAAACCGCCACCAGTGCTTTTGAGCATTCTGAAATCGGCTGGCTCACTCAAGTGTTGCCTCAGTATAAACAGGGTTTACATGGTGTTGTCTTAGGTGAGGGTCTGCTCGGGCCAATGGCCGGTAAGGACTGCCATACGATAGCAATGCAAAGCCCACAGGTATTTTTAAGCCAAGTAGGTTTGGTCGAGGATATTCAACCCATTAATCATGGTAGTGCTGCTTTAAAGCATGTCGTGAATATTCAACATCAATTGCATAATGCCGGTCAGCAGCTGAAAGAGAAATTAGCCAGCCCAGTACGCTTACCCGGGTTTTCTACCAGTGTACTCGGACGTAAATTAGAGTCAGTGGCTCAAATGATTTTGAGCAATGTTGATACCGCCGTGTATAAACTTGAGCACAGTGGCTATGATACCCATGCTAACCAACTGAATGTGCACAATAATCTCTTATTTGAATTAGCAGCTGCTTTAAATTCATTCGGTGATGCGATGAAACAACATGGGCGCTGGGATGATGTGTTAGTGATCACTTATTCTGAGTTCGGGCGTCGTGTACAGGAAAACCGTGGAGGTGGCACTGATCATGGGACGGCTTCTGTGCAGTTAGTAATGGGTGGGCGGGTTTCTGGTGGACGTGTCTACGGAGAAAATCCGCGTCTGAACGATTTGGATGGTGATGGTAATTTACATATGACCACGGATTTCCGAGCTGTTTATGGTACTTTGGCGACACGCTGGTTTGGTGTCAATAATCCTTGGTCACAGTTCGGTTCAGTAGGGTTTGTTTGAGTTAGCACTTTCCTGCATAATCGCCGCCTTGATAGCGGCGTGAGTGCAAACAGACATGTGGTTCAAAAATCTCTATCTCTACAAATTACAGCAAGCTTTTCCCTTAACGGCAGAAGCTTTGCATGAAGCATTAGCGGCACGGCCTTTTATCGGCTGTCTTAAAGATCAACGTGAAACCAGTGGTTGGGTTGCTCCTTTGGGTAAACCGTCTGAGTCTTTGGTGCATGCGGCCAATGGATATATTTGGATGACGGTAGCGCATCAGGAGCGTCTGTTGCCCTCTTCTGTGGTCAAAGAAGAGTTAGATGAGCGCGTCAGTGAGCTGCAAGAGCGAGAAAACCGCAAGCTTAGTAGCCGTGAAAAGAAAGATCTGCGTGAGCAGATTGAGTTTGAATTACTCCCGCAAGCGTTTACTCGTACTCGCCAACTGGATGCTTGGATTGATCCGCATGAGCATTGGTTAGTGATCAATACCTCATCTGCCAGCCAAGCAGAGCGTTTAACCGCTCTATTGCGTAAATGTATAGATAGTTTGCCGTTGGCTGCTCCAGAAACCAGCAATAGCCCCACCTTTTTAATGACACATTGGCTCACTGAAGGCGTGTTGCCGCCTAAGTTCGAACTAGGGGAAGAGTGCGAATTGCGCAGCCAAGGGGATGAGCAGAGTGTAGCCGTGTTTAAAAAGCACGAATTATTAACCGATGAAGTAAAATCTAATCTGGCTACTGGCAAATTGGTGTCTAAATTAATGTTAACTTGGGATCAGCGGATTAGCTTTGTTTTAACAGATAATTTACAAATCAGGCGGTTAAAGTTTTTAGATGTGTTTGATGAGCAGTTGAATGAGCAAGACCCTCAATCTCATGCTGAGCGCAAAGATATTGAGTTTACTTTAATGACCGGCGAAGTCTCACGTCTGCTCGCGGATTTAATGGCTTGTTTCAATCCGCCACAAGCTTAAGGTATTGAGGCGGTGGAACTGACAGAGAATGACCCTCCAACGTCTATTCTGGTAGGAAGCCTCCTCCACCTTCACGTTCTGGCTTGAAGGCCATCCTCTGTCAATTCATGTATGAATTCATGCCAAGAGTTTAGTACATGTTAGCTGAGTTGCATGACAATTTTGTTTAATATGTGCGCATTTCACGGCCTTTTATCGGATTAGTGCCTATGCCCGAATTAATTCATTGTACCTATGAGCAGCATGCAGCCACGATTCTCGCCATCTTTAACCATACGATCATTCATTCCACCGCTTTGTATGATTATCAGCCTCGAAGTTTAGCCTTTATGCAAGCATGGTTTGCCACAAAAACGGCTGAAGGTTGGCCGGTGATAGGTTTAGAGCAAGAGGGACAGTTATTAGCCTTTGCCAGCTATGCTCGCTTTCGCCCTTATCCGGCTTATAAGTACAGCGTCGAGCATTCGATTTATGTAGACCCTAAGCAACGTGGGCAAGGTTTAGGGAAGCACTTATTGCGCGCTTTAATTCAAACAGCAGAGGGGCAGAATTATCATTTAATGATTGGTGGCATTGATGCACAGAACGCAGCCAGTATCGCCCTGCATGAGAGCCTAGGCTTTGTTTATGCAGGGACGATTCAACAAGCGGGCTTTAAATTTGGACGTTGGCTAGATTTAGCCTTTTACCAATTGACCCTCAAGACACCTAGGCAGCCCGTAGATGGCTAATTAAGCCGCTGCGATAGTTTTTGAGCTAAACTCAGCTTGATTGGCCGCAGTCTGGCTGGCTTGAGACGCTGGCGCCAACGCTATACTCTCAATCGTCCAAGGTAAACCGGCCTGCCCTTGCGCAATCTTATGGCGAGATAAACCTAAGGAGAGTAATTGGGAATCGCTCATGCGTTGCAATTCGGCCGCTGCGCGAGCATAGCCAAACACTTCAAAACTATTATAGATTTTTTCAATTAATGACTTAATGTTCATGATTTTTTTAACTCTCTGATTCTGTGGTCGTTATTGATTTGTGCTATGCAGCAAATATGGGCCAACTACAGATCATGAGCAAGCGACGATTTATTGCCCTAGCGGTTACTAAAGCTAACTAAAGCTAACAATTGGCTTAAAAATTATTTTCCTAAGTTCTGCCGAGCAGCATGATAAGCCCACCCAATCAAACCTAAACCCGCTAAAATCATCGGGATGCTCAGGAGTTGCCCTTGAGTCAGCCAATCAAATGCCACATACTTTAATTGAATATCAGGCTCACGGAAAAACTCAGTAAAGAAGCGGAATGAACCGTATAAAGTGAGGAATAAGCCGGCAACTGCCCCAGTAGGACGCGGTTTGAGGGTAAATAGCCAAAGCACGACGAAGAGTACGAAACCTTCAAAAAAGGCTTGATAAAGCTGTGACGGGTGACGGGGTAAAGAGTCTACTTGCGGAAAAACCATCCCCCAAGGCAGATCGGTGGGTCGTCCCCATAATTCACCATTAATGAAGTTGCCAATTCGCCCTGCACCTAAGCCAATCGGAATCAGAGGGGCTACAAAATCAGCAAGACTCAAAACACTAATTTTCCATTTACGGGCCAGAGCAAACATAACCACGGTGACACCGATTAGGCCACCATGAAAACTCATGCCTCCATCCCAGACTTGGAAGAAAGAAAGCGGGTCGCTGAGTAGGGATTTGAAATTATAAAAAAGCATGTAGCCGATGCGCCCACCGAGTACAACCCCAATGGCTCCCCAAAACATCATGTCATCGACTTGCTCGGGTTTGAATAAGCTACCGGGCTTGCGGGCGCGATATTTGCCAATGATTAAAAAGCCCAAAAAACCAATGACATACATTAAGCCATACCAATGGATTTTCAGTGGACCTAGGCTTAGAGCGACAGGATCAAATTGTGGGTGCGTTAACATGCTAGCAGCCTTGAGTTATTGTCTAGTAAAGCGGTTAGTGTTAAACCGAGTGAAAAAATAAATGCGCCAATTCAGCGCCCGGATCAGCTGCTCGCATAAAAGCCTCACCCACCAAAAAAGCATTGACTTGATGATCACGCATCAATTTTACGTCCGCTGGCGTATGAATACCGCTTTCGGTCACGAGTAAACTATGGCTAGGTACATCTATTAATAAATCTAAGGTCGTTTGTAAAGAGGTGGCGAAGCTACGCAGATTGCGATTATTGATTCCAATCAAGGGCGGATTTAAGGGGAGGGTACGCATTAACTCAGCATGATCATGTACCTCAATCAAGACATCCATGCCTAAATCGGTCGCGAGGGCATATAAACTATGCAACTGCTGATCAGTTAAGGCCGCAACAATTAAGAGAATACAATCCGCTCCAATCGCACGGGCTTCATAGATCTGGTAAGGATCAATGATAAAATCTTTACGAATAACCGGTAGGCTACAGGCCGCCCGGGCTGCTTTTAAATAAGCCTCATGCCCTTGAAAATAGTGAGCATCGGTCAAGACTGATAAACAGGCTGCTCCGGCTTGTGCATAGCTTTGGGCAATCGCCGGTGGGTCAAAATCGGCTCGAATGACGCCTTTACTGGGGGAAGCTTTTTTGATTTCAGCAATCACAGCAGGCTGCTTGGCTTGAATTTTAATTTGCATGGCGTGCAAAAAGCCCCGTACTGGCTCAGCACTTGCAGCGTATTCTTTAAGTTGAGCCAGCGTAAGTTGTGCAGAGCGCTCTTGAATTTCTTGCTGCTTAGTTTGGAGGATGGTTTGCAAAATATCGGCTTGACTCATGCGGTACTTCCTCTATGAAGCGGGTTGAAATTGTTGGCTGAAATGAGCGAGCTGCTGTAAACGAGCTAAAGCACTACCATCTGCCATCACCGCTTGAGCTTGTTTTACTCCGTCGGCATGACTCGTTGCTAAACCAGCGACATAAATGGCGGCCCCCGCATTCAGAGCCACAATATCACTGGCTGCACTTGGCTGATTGCTTAAAGCGTGCCGAATCATCGCTAAGCTATCTGCTGAGGTTGGCACTTTTAATTCATCTAAACAGGCGGTTCGCAACCCCAAATCTTCAGGATTTAGAATATATTCACGCACCACACCCTCTTTCATTTCTGCCACATAAGTAGGGGCAGCAATGCTAATTTCATCCAAGCCATCTGCTGAATGCACAACTAACACATGGCGACTACCGAGTTTTTGCAGGACTTCAGCAATCGGACGCACCCAAGCCTTCGCAAAGACCCCTAAGACTTGATTGGGTGCTCCCGCCGGATTAGTGAGTGGACCGAGTAAATTAAAGACTGTGCGAATACCCAGTTCACGCCGTGGGCCAATCGCATGTTTCATGGCATTATGATGCTTTTGGGCAAATAAAAAGCCGACCCCGAGTTCATTAATGCAACGGGCGACTTGATCGGCGGTTAATTCTAAATTGATGCCTGCGGTTTCCAATACATCCGCACTACCAGATTTACTGGAGACTGAGCGATTACCGTGCTTAGCCACTCGTGCACCAGCGGCGGCGGCCACAAACGCACTGGCAGTAGAGATATTAAAAGTCCCGGAAGAGTCGCCCCCAGTGCCACAGGTATCGACTAAATACTCGTGATTAATCGCTACGGGAGTGGCTAATTCGCGCATCACACTGGCCGCAGCGGTAATTTCTTCGACGGTTTCGCCGCGCATTCTCAAACCTAGCAAAAAAGCACCCACTTGGGCAGGCGTGGCTTGACCCGTCATAATGATACGCATAGCTTCAGTCATTTCTGTGTGACTAAGCAGCTGATGGTCGCTAATTTTGCGGATATATTGTTGGAAATCCATATCATCCTCTACGGCTAGGGCTGAGCCTAAAACTACCCATACTTAAGTGATTAGGGGGTGAGTGTACCCAGATAAGCCTAGAATATCTATCAACTCACAACAGTGGGCGATGTTTAATTGCAAAGACGGTGTGATGTTTACTCAGACTATTTGGTTCGTCGATATAGCTCAAATTTTAAAGTTACCAAGATTAAGATTCAAATGGTTGGGATAAGCTTATCCCACTGAATTTCGAACTTAAGCTGATTTTTGAAGTTAAGTTAGCATCAGTTGATTGAGACTTTATGCTACTTACTATGAATTAAAAAAGTTGTACAGTTTACACCGCTATGTACTCCAATTTTAGCATTGGTAACTACTCCTTACGATGTAGTATATAGTTTCTAGTCGCACTTCACAGTGACAGTTTCTGTGAAGCCGCTGATTATTCTTTTAAAGAAACTTGCCTCCAAGAGGATTTTATCTAATGCTGGATGTTTTTGATTTACGTGATGATTTAGTAAGTGGCTACAGTCTTTTCTCGCGTAGTTTCACCAGAATAGCAGCTTCAGATATTAAGGATAGGATTGACGGCGAGTATCAGAAGGGTCGTTACTGGCCTGAACCCCTGATCCAGATCAACCCCAATTACAAGCGTGTAGATAGTGTCCAGAACTTGGTTAAGCAGGGACTGTTACACCCAGTCTGTGCAGACATCTTTCAAGTAGGCAAAACGGATGGAAAGCCTGCCCCCCTTCACTTGTACACACACCAGCTTGAGGCGATCACTGCCGCCAAAGAAGACAAAAGCTATGTGGTAACGACAGGGACGGGTTCAGGCAAGTCATTGTCGTTCTTCATTCCCATCGTGGATCAGATACTGAGATCAAAGGAAAAAGACCCGACACCACGGACGCGGGCTATCGTCATTTACCCGATGAATGCCTTGGCAAACAGCCAGTTGGAAGAACTTAACAAGTTCCTGCATGGCTATGCGGCGGACAAAAAGCCTTTTACTGTAGAGCGTTATACTGGGCAAGATGAAACCGCAGAGCGGGAACGCATCGCCAGTAACCCGCCTGATATATTACTGACCAACTTCATGATGCTGGAACTGATCCTGACCCGTTACGAATCAAGGGATCGTCGGGTAGTGGAACATTGTCATGGTCTGGAGTTTCTGGTGCTGGATGAACTGCACACCTACCGTGGTCGTCAGGGAGCCGATGTCGCCATGTTGGTGAGAAGGCTCAGGCAGAGGTTGGAAGCAGATTTTTACCAACAGCTCGCTCACAAAGGATACTTGGAAAATGGACGAAAAAAAACACCCAATACAAACGGAAGCAACCCTCGAGACCGACTTGATGGCGCGTATCCGTGACATTTGGGAAGCCTCACGCCAACAAGCCATCCGTTCCGTCAACTCGGCTCATGTGTGCGCCAACTGGCTAATCGGCAAGCAGATTGTCGAAGCCGAACAAGGCGGCGAACAGCGGGCAACCTATGGCAAAGCCCTGTTGAAATCCCTCTCCCAACAACTGACAGACGAATACGGTAGCGGGTTTTCGGTGAGTGCCTTGCAATACATGCGGGCATTTTTTCTCGCATACCCCACTCTCATGGAGATTCAACACGCAGCGCGTGTTATTTCTGTGGGAGTCACCACACCCGCTCAGGAATCGGATTGGCAACCGGGAAAACTCCACACCGGGCTGTCATGGACGCACTACCGCATCTTACTGAAAATTGAGCGACAAGAAGCCCGCCAGTTTTACGAAATTGAAACCATCCGTAACGGCTGGTCGGCACGCCAACTGGAGCGTCAAATCAGCTCCCTACTGTTCGACCGCTTACTCAAAAGCCGTGACAAGGAAGGGGTCATGCAACTGGCGAATCAGGGTTTGCTAGTCACCCGTCCACTCGATGTAATCAAAGACCCGTATGTGCTGGAATTTCTCGACTTGCCCGAAGCCCACCAATGGCAGGAAAGCCAACTGGAGCAAGCCCTGTTGTCACAATTGCAGGATTTCTTGCTGGAACTCGGCAGCGGTTTTGCCTTCGTCGGGCGGCAAGTACGCCTAACGCTAGATGGCGACCATTTCTATCCTGATATGGTGTTTTACCACGTCAAACTGAAATGCTACGTCGTTATTGACCTCAAACTAGGCAAGTTAAATCATGCAGACTTAGGGCAGATGCAGCTCTATGTGAATTATTACGACCACGACATTGCCAATGCCGATGACAATCCCACGATTGGCTTGATTCTGTGCAGTGAGAAAAATGATGCCGTGGTGCGCTATGTATTGGGCAATCACAACCAGCAAATCTTCGCCAGCCGCTACCAACTGCACTTGCCGACCGAAGAACAATTGCAGCAAGAATTACAGCGTGAGCTGGATAAACTGACGTTGCCCAAGTTTGACGCATGAACATCCTCGAACGCACCCGCATCGAAAAAACCGCCTTGGAACACGGCTGGGAAAACATCATCACCAGTGACGACATGGCAGTGCTGGCGGGGTCTGCCAGACATCATGCTCAGGCAACGATTACCCGTCCAACCAGTCGTGAATGGCACGTCACATTCAATAAACCACTGCTGACTAAAGAAGTGGCACGTGATTATCCGCTGACAGATGCCATCACCTTCAGTGTCAGCGCGTCTGACCAATTAGCAGGGCTGCTACGCCGAGCGGCTGAACTTGCCTCTGCCCTACCCAATCAAGCCGCCGAGACCTTCCATGCCCGCTTTCAGCGTGAGCTGGCAAAAGTTAAGGACACTGGCACTGAAGTCGAGCGTTTGGTCAAGCAGCGGGTGGCGCAGGATACCTTCCGTGAAGCCCTGCTGGATTATTGGGGTGGAGCTTGCGCCGTGACAGGTATTGCCATCCCGGAAATGCTGCGCGCCAGCCACGCCAAGCCTTGGTCTGAGTGTGAATCCGATGAAGAACGGCTGGATGTGTTCAACGGTTTCCTGCTATCAGCCAATCTGGATGCACTGTTTGATCGTGGGCTAATTAGCTTTGATACCAATGGAAAAATATTGATTAGTCACAAGATTTCAATACAGCAACAACAACGGATCGGATTGATGGATCAAATGGTGTTGCGTTGGATTACGCCAGAACATGCTTCCTTTCTCATTTGGCATCGAAATAATTTTCGCTTGAACGGTGGTTAATGCAATAAAAAAGCCCCTTTTCCTCAGGGGCTTAGTGTATTGATTTTACTGACTAGACTTAAATGATAGCTAAAACGGAATATCATCATCAAAGTCTTCAAAATCATTCCGTCCCGATGCTGGCGCTGAATGAGTGCTAGACGGTGGTGCTGCGGGGCGAGCTCCGCTGAAATTACCTGAGCCACTAGTTGTGGGTGGTGGTGCATTAAATTCCCCTGTACTCCCAGCTTCAGAGCGCCCACCTAGCATTTGCATTTGATCCGCAATGATTTCAGTGGTGTAACGGTCTTGACCATCTTGACCTTGCCATTTACGAGTTTGCAAGCGGCCTTCGATATAGACTTGTTGGCCTTTACGCAGGTATTGACCCGCAATTTCGGCTAAGCGGTTGAAAAAAACGACTCGATGCCATTCGGTACGATCCTGCTTTTCACCGGAGGTCTTATCAGTCCACTGCTCACTGGTGGCAATACTGACATTGGTGATTGCGCCACCACTAGGCATGTATTTGGTTTCTGGGTCGCGCCCTAAAGTACCGACCAAAATAACCTTATTAATTCCGCGTGCCATATTCGATCCTTTCTTGAGGTATGACGGCTAATTTTACGCGGCTGCCTCTAAAATTGCACGAAGCCCCTGCTCGTCGAGTTCTTTTTTATCGACTTTCAGATAAGCGACTTGCTCTTCGGTCACAATCGCAATTTCATAAATGCCGCGCACTTTTTGCAAGGTTTGATACATGGTTTCCCAGTCTGAAACCGCATGTTCAAACCGCACGACGCGGCTGGTATAAAAGGCGGGAGTGGGGAGCTTTAAGGTGATCAATAGCCAAGTGGCTGCTACAACCGCACTTAACCAAAACACGCCTGCTGCTTGCCATTGCTGGTTCACCCAACCCCCCACGAGACCCCCTACGAAAATGCCCAAAAATTGCGTGCTATTATAAATCCCCATCGCTGTGCCTTTAGTTTCCACGGCGGAGTATTTGGCGACTAAGGACGGTTGAATGGCTTCTAAGAAATTGAAGCCCAAAAAGAATAAAGAAAAAGCGATTAATAACCAGTAGCGCTCTTCATATCCTAGTGCCAGCAATATTTCAGCTAGTACTAATAAGGTAATCGCAGCTAATAGCATAGGTTTAATTTTATGCCGCTTTTCTGCAACAATAATTAAAGGAATTGAGCCAATGAAAGCTACTAAAAACACCGGTAGATAAACTTTCCAATGCTCCAAAGTTGGCAAGTCAAGCTGCTGAATAAATAAGGTAGGGATGACTAAAAAATTAGCTGTCATTATCAAATGTAAAGCGAATACCCCCGCATTCATACGTAACAATGCCTTATTTTTAAGTGCTTTCAGCAGATAGCCACTTACAATCCCAGCATCACGATGTGAACGAATATGCAACGGGGTAGGTACAACCCATCCCACTAATAAAATCCCGGTAATCGCTAGGCCAAAGGTGAACCAAAAAATCCCTGCCATGCCCGCTTGAGTATAAATAATCGGACCTAAAATAATCGCTGCCATAAATGACAAACCAATCGTCATACCGATGAAAGCCATGACCCGGGCGCGATTTTCTTCACGGGTTAAATCAGCGGCTAATGCCATCGTTGCGGCCGCGATAGCTCCCATCCCTTGCAGAGTCCGCCCGACAATAATCATTTCAATTGACTGTGCAAGTGCAGCAAGGATACTGCCTAAGGCAAAGACGCATAAACCTCCAATAATCACGGGTTTACGCCCAATCCGGTCAGAGGCGATACCCAGTGGAATTTGGAAAATAGCTTGAGTCAGACCGTAAATACCAATGGCGATGCCCGCTAGTAACTCAGTGGAGTTGGGGAGTGTCTGTGCATAGAGGGCGAATACGGGCAGAATCATAAACAAACCCAGCATACGCACGGCATACACAGCAGAGAGTGAAAAGGCAACACGCCATTCCAAAGCATTCATCGGGGTTAGCTCACCATTGCTTTTGACAAGAGGGCGCTATGTTAGCGCGTTCACAACAGAGCGCATAGCCTACTGATGGCTAGGATGATGAACTAAGGCATAGGCCTAACTAAGTTTGCGGCTTACTTTCGTAGCGTAGTGAGCCATGAATCAGTTGCTCAAGGAATAGCGGGTTGCGCTGCGCCCAGAGCAGGATGGGTAGCACGGCAGGAAAAATCAGAAAACCAATTCGATAAGCTAAGGCAATGAAGGCTTGTACTAGTTCTTCATTGAATAGCGGCCAGAGTGTTTTAGCTTGATTCGTTAGCTCGGGTTTAAAATCAAGCACTAATAAATTAGCCGTATTGAAATAAAGCCCCCAGACGACAATCAGGCTGACTAAGCCCCAACCTAGGAACAAGGTCGTTAATTTAGTGCTAGCTTGGCCGGGACTGGCTAGGACTAAAGCACTTAAAACGGGTAGGCCATAAGCATATTTGAGGCTGTCGAGCGGGAGGGTCAGCAAGAAAGGATAGTGTTGACCGGTCACAAAAAAATTAGCAGAAAAACGCGCAAAACCTTGCGGTAATTCGGCACTGCTATGAGCGCCTAGATAAGTATGCAGCATCAAATAGTGCTGCTGTATATCAGCGGCTTCAATTAAATGGGGTAAACCTAAAGGTAACAACCATTGGGCGAGCTCGAGTGCAGGGCGCACTAACCAAGCTGAGAGTAAATAGCCTAGGATCAACAAAATTGGTAAGTAGACGAGGGTTCTGATTAAAAACCAGCGTGGACTTAAGTTTGAGTTGATCAACAGCTGATGCAAGAGGCTGTTAGCCATGATCCAAAGCAGGTTGCTGTACGGTGGATTTATTCTGCTTAACGACCCAACGAATCCAAATAATAAAAGCAATCAATACATCAAGGAAAATCAAGCCTTGCCAAATGTAAAGGTGCGCCCATTCAAACCACTGCTTATTCCATTGAAGTAGATAAAATAGACTAATAATTCTAAGAATATTCAAGCTTT
Source organism: Thiothrix eikelboomii (assembly GCF_900167255.1). GTDB lineage: Bacteria > Pseudomonadota > Gammaproteobacteria > Thiotrichales > Thiotrichaceae > Thiolinea > Thiolinea eikelboomii. The sequence goes on along the minus strand of NZ_FUYB01000007.1, from coordinate 109,267 downwards.
GAATCGCCAGATAGCCTAATAACAAACCCCATAAGCGTTGCTGCCAAGTGGCTGGGTAGGCAAGTATCGCAGCGGTTAAGCAGATCATGGCTTCAATTCCATTGCAGCCCGCTAGAATCACCACGGAAGTACCATTCGCAAGGCTTTGGATAATGATGCCATTGGAGGTGACATCTGCATCAAAGAATTTCATGATGCCTGCACTGATTGCAGCTAACTGTTCAGTAAAGGGAGTAATCAGCTCGGCTCGAACGATGGGTAGCCACTCAAGAGCAAACAACAACAGTAACAGGATTAGAAATCTAGTTTTATTCATTGGTTTAATCTTTAACAGTATAATCTTTGAATGTAAGCTTTAGCGTAGCTTAAACCTTCCAAGGGATTTAGCTAGTGTCTACTAAAACCTTTAAAAAATATATCTTTGGTTGGTTTTTTGGCATTGAGGCTTGGGTTTTGAGGGATTAGGTTGTTTGTATTTGTAGGCCAAGGTGTGGTTTAACCAAATGTTAAGGTCGGTGTTGAGGTCGGTCGTTTATTAGTGTTCTCTAAAATTCCTGTTCCTTCTTGATCTCCCTCAAGGTAAAATTGACTTCCTTAGGGTAGCATGCCCAGCCATCTTCAGTTGAGAGCCCAAGCCGTTATGAGCAATGTGCAAGTGATTCAGCCAAAAAACGTCATTCAGCCGCGTTCAATCAAGGGGCGTTTTCGTAATTTAAAAACCGGCATTATGGTTCTAGCCTATGCGGTGTTTTTTATCTTGCCGTGGCTGCGTTGGGATCGAGCTGTAGGACCTGATCAAGCCGTGATGTTTGATATTCCTGCCCGACGTTATTATCTCTTTGACCTAGTGATGCATGCACAGGATGTTTTCTGGTTGACGGCGCTCTTGTTCTTAGCGGCGGTTTTATTGTTTTTTGTCACGACGCTATTGGGACGGGTATTTTGTGGTTATTTTTGCTTCCAAACTTTGTGGACAGATGCTTTTCGTTTTATTGAAAAAGCCATTCAAGGGGATCGAGTCGCGCGAATTCGTTTAGAAAAGCAGGCTTGGAATCAAGAAAAAATCCTAAAAATCGGAGCAACTCATGCGGCTTGGCTCGCTTTATCCTTATGGACGGGCTTGACCTTTGTTTTATATTGGGGTGATGCCTTTACCCTGACTAAAGACTTCTTCACTGGTCAAGCACCCAGTGCCGCTTATTTCACTGCTTTTTTGTTAATGATCACTACTTATCTCGCGGCGGGTTGGATGCGTGAATATATCTGCTTGCACGTCTGCCCGTATGCACGTTTCCAAAGTGTAATGTTTGATCAAGACACGCTGATTGTCTCTTATGATCCACAGCGGGGCGAGGGTTCGACTGGGCGTGCTACCCCCATTAAAGATTTACGTGATCGGGCAGTCCGCCAAGCTCAAGGACATGGTGACTGTGTAGACTGTGGTCTGTGTGTGCAGGTTTGCCCAACCGGGATCGACATTCGTGAGGGCTTGCAGATTGCTTGTATTCACTGTGCTTTATGTATTGATGCTTGCGATAGCATTATGGATAAGTATCAATGGCCGCGTGGTCTGATTCGTTACACTTCTGAGAATGGTTTGGAAGGGAAGAAAACCCATTTCTTTAAGCTACGCACGATTGGCTATGGTTTAGCCACTTTATTAGCTGCTGCTTACTTAGTTTGGAGTATTTCCAGTACCAAAATGTTAGAGGCGACGGCAGTCCAAGTCCGTAGCCCACTGTATGTGGTGCTTTCAGATGGTAGTATTCAGAATAGTTATGAGGTAAAGATTAACAATAAGACTCAAGTTGCCGCCTCTTATCGCCTGAGTTTGGCTGATTTGGAAGGTGCGAGCTTATCTTTGGGGCAAGTTGATCCTAATAATATTCGTTTAGAGCCAGACACCAGTGTACGTGTTTTTGCGAAGGTGAAACAGCCAGCGACTGCACGGAAGGGCAGTAAAACTAATCGTGAATTCCATTTTAAATTAGAGCCTCTCAGCGGTGAAGTGACTGAGCCTGTTATCATTCCTTCTCAGTTTATGATGCCCTAAGGAGCAAGAGCTAAGTATGGAGAATTACAGCTTACTAACAACCTTAGGTATCGGCGTATTCGCGTCGTTTGCCTTATTTTTCCTGTTTTATCTGGGCTTAAAATGGAATAGCAAGCTGGCTGCTTTAGTCACTATTTTGTTAGTGATGGGCGTTTATATCCCCTTAGCGGCCACCCATTGGGCAGGGGTGGATGTCTTTGCGATTCATTTCGCTTTCTTTGTGATGAGTGGCTATGGCTTGGGGATTATTACCAGTCATCGTAGTCATCGACAGCGCTTAGAGGCTAAATTAGGCCAAACCAGTACTCAGCCAAAGAAAGGTTGGTTTCATTGGGCACCAGCCATTATTGTCGTCTTCTTCATTGTTCTAGCGACAGTGGATAGTATCATTATCACCCTCGCGAATAAGGGTGCCAGTAGTGAGTTTATGGCACGTTTTTTACCCGCGCCACGTTTTACCAGCAGCCCGGTAACTTCTGTCTTTCCCGGTGCAGTTCCACACGATTTTAAAGAAAAGTATGCGCAGTTTAATCAGCATTTAGATCAGCTTGAAGTTCAACGTGAGCGCGGTTGGCAAGTGCTCAATGGTTGGCAACAAACACCGCGTGCCGGACAAGCTGCCGTCTTTAGCATTAGTGTCACCGATAAAGCAGGTCAGCCTGTGAGTGGGGCGCAGGTCGAAGTAAGGTTCTTACGCCCAGCGGATAAGAGTAAAGATAAGCAGTTTACTCTGCCAGAAAGTAATCTAGGGACTTATGGCCAAAGCGTGCAATTGGACGAGCCCGGTTCGTGGACGGTCGTGTTGCGCATTCAGCGGGGGGATGAAGTCCATGAGGTAAAGGGTACTACTCACGTTTCTGCGCTTGCTGGTTGATATGTCTAAACCAGAGTCATTGAGTTTAGCGGCCAACTGTTTTCATTGTGGTTTGCCGATTCCTCAAGGTGCACGTTATTTAGTTGAAATTGAGGAGCACAAGCACAGCCTCTGTTGTGCTGGTTGTCAAGCCGTGGCACAAGCGATTGTGGCGAATCAGCTGACGGATTTTTATAAATTCCGTACCGATATTAGCTCGCGCCCTGAGGATTTAATTCCTGAGCAACTCCGTGACCTACAAGTCTATGATAGTCTGGATTTGCAACGCTCGTTCGTGCGTGAAACGGCGGGTTCCGTGCGTGAAGCTTCGCTGATTTTAGAAGGGATAGTGTGTGCAGCTTGTGTCTGGCTGAATGAGCATCATGTCAAGCAGCTCCCCGGAGTGCTGGATTTTCGGATTAATTATTCGACTCATCGGGCTAGTTTGCGTTGGGATAGCCAGCAACTCAAGCTTAGCCAAGTCCTAACGGCGATTACTGAAATTGGCTATCATGCTCATCCTTTTGATCCCGGGCGCTTAGAATCCCTGCAAAAGAAAGAAAAGTCGGCGGCTTTACGCCGGATTGCTGTTGCTGGTTTAGGCATGATGCAAGTCATGATGGTGGCCGCTGCTATGTATATTGGTGCTGCCTCCGATATGGATCTGCAAATGCGTCATTTCCTACGCTGGATCAGTCTAGTGATGACCGTGCCAGTGGTATTTTATTCAGCACGAGTCTTTTTCCAATCGGCTTGGCGTGATCTGCGACGCGGACGTTTTGGCATGGATGTGCCCGTTTCAATTGGGATTGGGATAGCTTTCATTGCTAGTGTCTGGGCGACTCTTACGGGCGGGGGTGAGGTCTATTTTGATTCGGTGACCATGTTTACTTTCTTTTTGCTCACGGGGCGTTATTTAGAAATGAATGCGCGCCATAAAGCTGGGCAAGTGGCTGAGGCCTTAGTCCGTTTGATGCCCGCTACGGCGACTTTATTGCTAGAGGGTCAGCAAACGGTAGTACCCGTCAGCCAATTAAGACGTGGTGATCGAGTACTGATTAAGCCGGGCGAAGTCGTACCTGCCGATGGTTTAGTCCTCGAAGGCATGAGTAGTACTAATGAGGCTTTATTAACCGGAGAAAGCTTACCTTGCCGTAAAGCCGAAGGTGATCAGCTAGTCGGCGGTACAGTCAATATTGAAAGCCCCTTAATTCTGCAAGTCAGTCAAGTCGGTGATCACACCGTGCTGGCTGCGATTATTCGCTTATTAGAGCGTGCTCAAGCTGAAAAGCCAGAGCTGGCGCGGTTAGCTGAGCAAGTCTCCTCAAGGTTTGTCCCGCTGATCCTCTTGACGGCGACGGCAGTCTTTTTGTATTGGTATCAGCATGAGCCAAATCAAGCCTTCTGGATTGCGCTATCGGTCTTGGTGATCACTTGCCCTTGTGCTTTTTCCTTAGCGACTCCTACGGCTCTCACGGCTGCCACTGGTTTATTGACCTCAAAAGGGGTACTGACGACTCGAGGTCATGCCTTAGAAACTTTGGCGCGAATTGATGAGCTGATTTTAGATAAAACAGGCACTCTGACTTATGGGCAACTCGCCGTCGTTGATTTGAAGTGCTTGGGTGAGATGCAAGAGCAGGCATGTAAGCAGCTCGCTGCTGGTTTGGAGCAGGCTTCAGAGCATCCAGTCGGCAAAGCCATTGCAGCATTAAGTCCGCAGCCTTATCACTTGGCACAGCTTAGCTCAGAATCTGGGCGTGGGGTGCAAGGTTATTGGCAAGGTATTTGCTATCGCTTAGGTACAGCCAGCTTTGTTGCTGAGTTAACCCAGACAGCCTTACCGGCGAGTAAAGGCAATGAAACTCTGTATTCCCAAGTGTATCTCGGTTCTACTCACGGTTGGTTGGCACAGCTAAGCTTAGCTGATCAACTGCGAGCCGGGGCGAAACCAGCAATACAAGAGCTGACGAGTTTAGGCATTAAAATCAGCTTATTAAGTGGTGATCAGCCAGCAGTAGTTCAAGCTATCGCGGAGCAAGTAGGGATAACTAAGGCTTGGGGTGGGCAATTACCCGCTGATAAATTAGCCTATCTGCAAGCTTTACAGGCTGAGGGTAAGGTCGTGGCGATGGTGGGTGATGGGGTAAATGATGCCCCCGTTTTAGCAGGGGCTGCGGTATCTATCGCGATGGGTAGCGGTTCGCAGTTGGCACAAGCCAGTGCCGATATGGTGTTGCTCTCAGAAAATTTACAGCAGTTACCGTTTGCGATTAAAACCTCTAGACGCATGCAAACCATTATTAAGCAAAATTTTGCTTGGACGATTGCGTATAATCTCTTGGCCATTCCTTTAGCCGCTACGGGCTGGGTAGCTCCGTGGATGGCGGCAATTGGTATGTCAGCCAGTTCACTGATCGTGGTGCTAAACTCACTGCGGTTAAAACAGTTTTAAAGCGAACAAGGAGATCATCGACGATGGAAGCTTTGTATGTACTGATTCCAATTGCGATTGGTGTCATGATTGTGGTGGTGATTGCCTTTATTTATACAGTACGCAGTGGTCAATACGACGATTTAGAAGGCCCCGCCTACCGGATTTTGATGGATGATGATGACCCGCGTATTCCTCATCAAAACCAGTCCAACCGAAAACTAGCTAAGGCGCCAGCTGAGGAAACAGAGCATTAACGTGTAAAAAATTTACATTTAGTAGTGAATCTTGCGCCTCTTATCAAAAAAACTTGCTTTATCAGTGCGAACCGCCCCTGTTTATACAGAATTGTCCTATTCTAAGGATAGTATTTGTAGAGTTTTCGATAGAGATATTTTATAAAGTGGTATTTTTTATCGTCAAATTAAACGGTAATATCCGGTAATGGATGACCGGTAAATCAGATCAGGGAATAGTGAGTCAACCCCCCCCTCATACCTGACCTAAGCAGTGTCACTAACAAGGAGAATAGTTCTAAATGTCAGACAGAAGATTACAAGTCTTCCATGCGGTTGCGCGTTTGCTCAGTTTCACCAAAGCGGCTGAAGTGCTTCATATGACCCAGCCTGCGGTGACTTTTCAAATCCGCCAATTGGAAGAACAGTTTGATACCCGTCTTTTTGATCGTACCCATAATCGAGTCACCCTGACTGAAGCTGGCCAAGTTGTTTACGAGTATTCTGAGAAAATATTTGATCTGTATGGCGAAATGGAAAATGCCATTCGAGAAATGACGGATGATATTAGTGGTTCGTTGACGATTGGTGCGAGCACGACGATTTCTGAGTATATGTTGCCTTCATTATTGGGTGATTTTAAATCCAAAAATGCTGACATTAAGTTGCGTTTAAGAGTCTCTAATACCGAAGGCATCGTTTCTATGGTGGAAAACAATGTCATTGACTTAGGTGTAGTCGAAGGCCCTGTAACCAATAAAAACTTGTTGGTTGAGGTCTGTCGGACTGATGAGATGGTCGTGATTGTCCCACCAAGTCATGAGCTGGCTAAATTAGATAAAGTGACAGCAAAAGATTTGGTCAAATACCCGCTGATTTGTCGTGAAGAAGGCTCAGGTACACGCGAGGTCATGGTTGACTATTTGTTTGCTCAAGGAGTTGATAAACACGGGATTAATAATTGCCTCGAGCTCGGTAGCCCAGAAGCAGTGAAAGGTGCCGTTGAAGCCGGTATGGGTGTTTCGGTCGTTTCTAGTGCTAGTATTAGCAAGGAAATTAAGCTCAGCTCCTTAGTTTCTAAACCTTTAGATCCGCCATTGACTCGTGATTTTTCCTTTGTCCGTCAGCGCCAAAAGTTTAAAGTGCCAGCAATGGAAGAACTTTTAGAGTTTGCGCGGATTTATTGCCAACGCGCTAAGCGTGCTGAAGTTTAGGGAATTGTGTTTTAAGTTGATTGATAGCTTGCTATTAAAAGGTTAATGATGTTACCAGCATTAGGGCAGGGTAGCAGTACTCCCCAAGAAAAGCGTTTGCGCAGTTTGTTTCGTGAGCTAGCTGCTCAAGATCAGGCGAGTTTGCTTAAGTTTGCTGAATTTTTAGCAAGCTCTGCAACCGTGGTTGTGCAGACTCCAGAAACTTGCCCTGAGCCTGTGTTGCTAGCTCGGCCAACGACTGAATCAGTCGTTAAGGCGATTAAACGCTTAAAAGCAAGCTATCCAATGTTAAGTGCTGATAAATTACTTTCACCCACTTCCGATTTAATGGCCGCCCATTTGATTAAAGGGCGGCCTGCGAATGAGATTATTGATGAATTAGAGCAAGTGTTTGTTGAGCATTATCAACAATTTAAAGCGAGTTGGGGGCAGCCGCTTTAAAGGCTGCAGCGTATTCATCGAGTTGAGCGGCTGTTAATAAAAAGACGCCATCGCCGCCACGTTCAAACTGTAACCATTGAAAAGCAAGCCCGGGATAAGCTTCAACCAAGGCAAATTGGCTATTACCCACTTCAACAATCAAGCTGCCATGCTCGTTTAAATGTTCGCGGGCAGTGGCTAAAATTCGATGAACTATATCTAGACCATCTTGCCCTGCCGCTAAGCCTAGTAACGGCTCATGCTGAAATTCACTGCTCATTTCATCAATTTCGGCCGCATCGACATAGGGTGGATTACTGACGATCAAGTCATAACGTTGATTTGCTAAATTGGCGAATAAATCCGATTCGATAGCGTGCACCTGTGCTTGTACACCATGCCGCTCGATATTAAGCTGAGCGACAGCGAGAGCATCGGTAGAAATATCGCTTAAATCCACCTCTGCCTGTGGAAATGCATAAGCACAAGCAAGGCCAATACAACCACTGCCTGTGCATAAATCCAAAATTTTTCCGACATGAGCTTCATCTATCCACGGATAAAATTGCTTTTCGATTAATTCGGCAATCGGCGAGCGTGGTACCAGCACTCTTTCATCCACATAAAAGGGTAAACCTGCAAACCAAGCTTCACGGGTTAAATAGGCGGCTGGCTTACGTTCAATAATGCGCCGCTCCAGAATATCGAGTACCTTGAGTTTTTCTGGTTGAGTGAGGCGACTGGCGAAATACAGTTCAGGTGTATCCACCGGCAAATGCAGCGTATGTAAAACTAAATAAGCAGCTTCATCCAAAGCCGAGGCCATGCCATGCGCAAAGCTAAGTTCGGCTGCACGAAACTGGCTGGCTCCCCAACGGATGAAATCCAGAATACTAGAAAGTTCGGTGAGAGCTGGTTGCGCCATTGAGTGTATTCCTTTCGGCTAAATTGCCGTATCATCCAGCATTTATTAGCTATTTGCCAAGCCCTATGCCTATTTCTGACTATTTAAAAGCCTGGCCGCTGTATGTATTGCCACAGCATGCAATTTCGCGTCTGGTGTATCGTTTAACTCGGCGGGAGTCCAACTGGACTCAGGCGGCGATTCGTCAATTTATTAAGACATTTAAGGTGGATATGAGTGAGGCTGAGCAGCCTGACCCGCGTGCTTATAAAACCTTTAATGCCTTTTTTACCCGTCGCCTAAAACCTGAATTGCGGCCGGTGGATCAGGCTGTCGGGGTATTAGCCAGCCCTGTGGACGGTCAGATTAGCCAAGTTGATGCGATTCGTGAAGGGCGAATTTTTCAAGCGAAAGGCTTTGATTATTCGGTTTTAGAACTCTTAGGTGGTGATACAGCGCGGGCGCAGCCCTTTTTAAACGGGCAATTTACGACGATTTATTTATCACCCCGCGATTATCACCGCATTCATATGCCGCTAGCAGGTAAATTAGTGGAGCAAGTTTATGTGCCAGGGCGTTTATTTAGTGTAGCAGGGCATACCGTCCGCACGATTCCTCGCTTGTTTGCACGTAATGAACGGGTCGTGGCTATTTTCGAAACAGCGTTTGGCAAGATGGCTTTGGTATTAGTCGGTGCGATTAATGTCGCCGCGATTGAAACCGTCTGGGCGGGACTGATCACACCGCCCCACCAAAAGGCAATTCGGGTTGAGCATTATCCTGAACTGAGTTTAGCCAAGGGTGAGGAAATGGGGCGTTTTAATATGGGATCGACGGTGATTGTTTTGTTGGAAGCCAATACCTGGGATTGGGGAAACATGGCAGCGAATCAGCCAGTGCGAATGGGTATTAAACTGGCCGAATGGATGGGTAAAACGCCTGTGGTTTAAGCTGGCAAAGCTGATTTAAAGAGCTACACTCTGTAGGAATGAATTAAAATTACATGGAGTGTTATGATGAAAGTTCCAAACATAAGGAGCTCAGTGATTTATCTTGGTTTAGCTCTAGGCTTAGGGTATCAAGTTCTTGCTGATGCTAGCGAATCATTAAAAACGCCAAGCTATCATGCTGAAAATTCAGATTTGTCTGGGCGTAATTTTGAGGGTGTGAATCTGAGTTTAGCTGACTTTACGCACAGTAAACTCAGTGGCTCTAGTTTTAGAAATGCGAATTTGAATTATGCCAATTTGAGTTTGGCCGATTTTAGTCATACGGATCTGACGAATGCGTCTTTAAAGTTTGCACTGATTGAGTTCACTAATCTTACAGCAGCCAAAGGTCTAAGTCTTGACCAATTAAAAGAGGCTTGTGTGACGGAGTTAGATTCGACTGCTGCTAAGCAATTGGGGTTTGATTTAAACAGCTATCAAGCCCCGAGTGCTTGCTTATTATGGGAACATGTACCACGAGGTTAGCTGCTGTTTCCGTATATTTTTCTGCTATGATGCTTGGCGCTTAATTCAGAAGAGAGTGCCAGATGAAACCCTATCAACAAGATTTCTTAGCGTTTGCGATGCAACAAGGGGTATTGCGCTTTGGCGAATACACCTTGAAATCTGGGCGGGTTAGCCCGTATTTTTTTAATGCGGGCTTATTCCAAACTGGCTCAGCACTCAGCCGCTTGGGGCAATTCTATGCCCAAGCAATTGTCGAGTCGGGTTTAAAGTTTGATATGTTATTTGGCCCTGCTTATAAGGGTATTCCCTTAGTGGCAGCGGTGGCGATTGCTCTGTATGAAAAGCAGGGCTTGGATTATCCCTATGCGTTTAATCGTAAAGAAGCGAAAGATCATGGAGAAGGTGGGACGATTGTCGGTGCGAGTTTACACGGTCGCGTCTTAGTCATTGACGATGTGATGACCGCAGGTACAGCAATTCGTGAGGCGGCAGCCATTGTAGCTGGGCAGGGTGCGAGGTTAGCGGGTGTGGCTATTTCCTTGGATCGCCAAGAGCGCGGCCAAGGTGAGCGCTCAGCAGTGCAAGAAGTACAGGTGAATTTTGGTGTACCGGTGATTAGTATTGTGGGCTTGCAGAATGTTATTCAACATGTACAAGAGCAAATTGCTGATCCGGCTTTATTAACAGCGATTCAAGACTATCGGCAGCGGTATGGGGTAGTGATCTAAGCTTTGGTTTGGATAAGCTTCCTGCTAATTAACAGGAGGCTTAGCAAACTTGCCTAAGGGCGTACTGTGTTGCGAACTGAGGTATTAGCGCATTACAGTAAGTTATGACGTTTTAATTTGGTGCGTAAAGTGGCACGATTAATCCCCATGCACTGAGCTGCACGTGATTGATTACCGTGGGTATAGCGCATCATTACTTCTAACATCGGGCGCTCGACTTCATCCACCACTAAGCGATAGATGTTGCTTGCTTCATGATCCCCTAAGGTATTCAAATAGTCTTGGAGTGTGCGAGTCACGGTTTCAGACAGAGAAGAGTCTAAGGCGCGAGTTGCTGTATTCATTTCCTGTAACCTTTAATTATTGGAGCCCTTGTGCAGCACTTAAATCCTAATTGCAGTGATTGCAGTTAGCTGTATGGGACACGATTGTAAACATACTGTGTTTATAACCTGACTCACTGGTTATCCTATCCAGATGCCGTCCGTGATAGTCCTGCACACGGAGGTCAACATCCACGCTGTAAAAGTCATGTTTAGCCCTGATGACGATTACACCACAAGTTTGGATATGGACAGTAAATTAAGTCAGAAGTTCTTTGCATTGTCCTTAATTTACTGTTTGGCTAATCAAACCTGAATATAGCGCATCAAGTCTTCAGCATGCGTCTAAGTTATGGTGACTTCCTAACTTACCAGCCATTAAGCAGCAAACCCTACTAGCAAGCCCTGTCAACACTTCAATTTATGGTTCGGCTTAAAGAGTAGCTGACCCGAAATGTAGCGCAGTGCCTATTTAGCATGAATTTTTAGCAAATTAATCACCAGAAATCACTTACTAAACGCATTAGCTGCCTAAAAGAGTACCATGTCCTAAAAAATATTCATGCAATGCTCGATAAGCGAGGATTTCCAGCAGACAGATGGCAAAAAAAATAGGCAGATTGAAAAATGGCGAGTAATCAGCACTATTACTCAGGGTTTTCTAGCTTAGATTTAGGCTCTTCTAGCTCAGTGATGCTAGTTAAGGTTTTGAGTTCGGGGGGCGTTTTAGCGTCCTTGATTTTATCTTTACTTTCTTTGCGTTCCCCATGAATTTTCTTCTCAATTTCTTTAAAACGATCAACTTTGCCTTCAATAATTAAAGTATCCTCTGCTTGTAAAATCATCTCGGGGGAGGGCTGATCGCCACGAATTTCACCACGTTTGAGGGCTTTGAGGGTAATATCCATGCTGGCTAGGTTGAGGTCGGCAATACGCTTACCGACGGCTTTATCGGTTTCTTGCAGCACAATGCTATGCAGAAAGGTTTCTGATTTGCTAGTGGCTTTTTGTGCTAGGCCATGAAAGAAGCTTTTAAGTTGATGATAGCCCTCGACACGAATACGGTTGACCACTTCTTCAATCTCTTCATTAGGTAGTTCCAATTTTTCTAAAACTCGCTGGGCTACCATCACGCTGGCTTCTAAAGATTCGGGTAATACCTCGGTAGCGCCCAATTTAATCAGGGTTTCTAGATAGGTATCATCTCGAGCGCGGACGATGATTGGAATTGTTTTATTCTTTTTGCGTGCCGCCTCAGTGATGTGCTGTGCAGTTTCAGGTGCAGTGATTGTGATAACCACTAAACGTGCGCGTTGGATTCCTGCGGCCATGAGAATTTCAGTGCGGCTAGCATCCGCATAATACACTGTTTCCCCGGCTTCCCATGCTTCAGTGACGATTTTTGAGTCTAACTCTAAACCTAAATAGGGGACACCTTGCTCTTGCAATAGGCGGGCTAATCCTTGTCCAACCCGTCGATACCCGCAAATGATCACATGATTATCGACCTCTTTCACTTCCCGACTAAAAGCATGGACATCTTTGTAGCGTTGTCTGAGATAACTATCACTGAGTAATTTTCGGGTAACGGTATCATTGGAGCGAATCATTAAAGGTGCAAGTGCCATGCTAATTACAATCGCGGCTAAGGCTGCTTGAACTTCATCTTGAGTCAGTAAGCGATTACTTAAGGCCAAAGACAGTAGAGCAAAACCAAACTCTCCGCCCTGAGCTAGGACTAAACCGGTACGTACTGAAATACCCTTACTATTGCCAAATAAAAATACTAAGCCCGCCACAATCAGCGCTTTAATAACGATGATGCCCAGTAACAGCCAAAGAATGGATAACCATAGCTCAGGCAACACGGCGAGGTTTAATTTCGCACCCACCGTAATGAAGAATAAACCCATTAAAATATCACGAAATGGGCGAATCTCGGTTTCAATTTGATGCTTATATTCGGTTTCGCTCAGCATCATACCAGCAAGGAAAGCACCTAAGGCTAATGACATTCCTAGCGACTGAGTGACCCAAGCCGAAGTGAGGGCGACGAGGAGGACGGTGATATTAAACAATTCGATGGATTGCGCATTGGCAACCTTTTGAAACAAAGGCCGCAGCACATAATGAGCCGTAAACAACATCAAGGCTAAGACCAGTATGTTCCCCAGTGCATGTAAACCCATGACGACAAGCTCAGGATCAGCCGTCGTATTATGACTTAATAAGGGAATCGCGATTAAAAAGGGTACAACCGCAATATCTTGAAAAAGTAAAATACCTAAGGCTAACTGCCCATGTCGCTCATGCATTTCACCTTGATCGGTGAGTTGCTTAATCACAATCGCAGTCGACGAGAGCGCCATTGCGCCAGCAGCAATGATCGCACCCTCCCAGCCCACACCCAGATAATTCAATAAAACAAAGCCGACGAGGGTAGACAGTAGCATTTGTAAGCCACCTAGACCCAAGACAGTACGGCGCATCGCTAGAAATTGAGTAACAGAAAACTCTAGGCCGATAGCAAATAATAGAAAAACCACCCCGACTTCAGCCATGAACTCAATCGAGTGATTTTCGGGTAACCAACCTAAAGCATGCTCACTACTGAGCGCACCCACTAATAAATAACCGAGGATAGGTGGGAGTTTAAAGGTACGAAACGCAGCCACAGAGGCTACTGACATGACCAATAGTAATAAGATGCCTTCTAATAGGTTAGTACTTTGCTCCACACAGCCCCTCGTGTGTTAGGAATTATTTTTTGCCAGCCGCAAACTTCATTAACCGTTTTTTCTTATGAATTTGGCGTGGTGTTAAATTATTACGCTTACCTTCGAAAGGATTTTCGCCTGTTTTAAATTCGATTTTGACTTGAGTACCCGTTAGCTTCAAGGTTTTATGAAAATAATTAATTAAATAGCGTTCATAAGCAGGCGGGACTTTATCCGTCTGATTGCCATGAATCACAATTAAAAATGGATTACTCCCACCTTGATGAGCGTAGCGCAGCTTAATCCGTCGCCCACTTACTAAAGGCGGTTGATGCATTTGCACGGCATTTTCTAAAATACGAGTTAAACGGGAGGTAGGAACTTTCAGCATCGCAGAGTCATAAGCGGCATGGATTGACTTATACAATAAGCCTACTCCTGTACCATGCAAAGCAGAAATAAAATGTTTCTCAGCAAAATCTAAGAAGGGCAATTTGATTTCTAATTGATGCTTAATTAGATCGCGCTCATCACTTTCTAGGCCATCCCATTTATTGATCGCAAGCACTAAGGCTTTACCCGCATCTAAGATTAAGCCTAATAAATGTGCGTCTTGATCGGTGACACTATCATGGGCATCCACCAACATAATGACAACATGTGCTTCACGAATCGCATCTAACGTCTTGATGATACTGAATTTTTCAATCGTTTCATTCACACGACTACGGCGGCGCACACCCGCAGTATCAATTAAGGTGTAGGGTTGGCCATCACGTTCAAAAGGAATGAAAATACTGTCACGAGTCGTACCCGGCTCGTCAAACGCAATCACTCGCTCTTCACCTAGAATTCGATTCACTAGCGTGGATTTACCGACATTAGGACGACCGACGAAGGCAATCCGAATCGAGGGTTCGGCGTTTTCATCCACCGCTAGGGTTTCACTAGTTTCGTCGGCGGGAAAGTGGCCTAAAATATCGTCCATCATGGAACTGACCCCGCGCCCATGCACAGCAGCAATGCTATACACTTCGGCAAAGCCTAAGCCATAAAATTCTGCAGCGGCTTGATCAGGGTCAACTCGATCGGTTTTATTAATGATAAGAAAGACGGGTTTACCCGTTTCGCGCAGCTGCTGGGCAATAAATTCATCACCTGCATTTAAGCCTTGCTTACCATCAACGATGAACATCATCGCATCCGCTTCAGCGACCGCCGCTAAAGTTTGGCGCGCCATGTATTGATCAATCCCGACCTCTTCACCGCTTAAACCACCCGTATCAATGACGAGATAATCACGCTCAAACATTTCACCCGTACCGTATTTACGGTCACGGGTTAAGCCGGGAAAATCAGCAACTAAGGCATCACGTGAACGGGTCAGGCGATTAAAAAGGGTCGACTTACCCACATTTGGGCGTCCAACAAGGGCAAAAACCGGTCTCATTTATTCATCATCATTGCAGGGCATGAGCCGCTAATACGCCACTCTTACCAAAAGTATAAACCACTCGGCCATCACTCATCGGTGGTACAGTATAACCTGCCGTATCGCTCTGTAGGCGTGCCACAGTTTGACCGTTGCGGGTATTAATCCAGTGCAAATAGCCGGCATAATCGCCGACTACAATATAATCACTCATTAAGGTCGGTGCAGTCGGTGTGCGCCGTTGCAGATCATCCATTTTCCAAATGGGGGCACCGGTTTGTGGGTGGATCTTCCAGACATTACCTTCCACATCCGTGCTATACAAACCATTGGCATCCGCATCCACGCCCGCATAACTAGAATAAGGTTGAGCCCAACCTAAAGCACCATCTTGCAAGCGTATACCCGCGATTTGCCCATTGTAACTAGCAGCAAATAGGGCTGAACCGACTTGTTTAATCCGTCCATCCACGTCAGTAATCTTGTCTAAATCATTCCGGCCACGGGGTACGGATAAAATCGCTTCCCACAAACCCGTTCCGGCTTCTAAATCAAAAGCCGTCACGGTGCCATTATCAAAACCTGCGATTACCGCACTACCGACAATCAAAGGCGCACCTGCACCTCGTAAGGATAATTCAGGGCTAGGGCGGATTTGCTGCCAAATAATTTCACCCGTTTGGGTTGATAAACCAGTCAGCTGGCCATCGCCTGTGCGAAATACTACCCGCCCCTTACTAGCGGCTGATACGGCGAGTACTTCACTATTTAAATGCTCAATCCAGCGGATTTTGCCGGTTTGGCGATCCAGCGCAATCGCACTACCTTCACTCGTCCCGACAAACACTAAGCCTTCCCCGCCATTCACCCCGCCAGTGATTTCTTCACTGATCGGTGTTTTCCAGAGTGCAGTTCCCTTACGTTTATCCCAAGCACTCGCTGAGCCTCCGCCAGCAACAATGACCGCTGTTTCATCCACATAAGGATAAATCCGTACATAAGCTTTATCGCTGCTGCCGGTGCTGACTTTCCATACGGTTTGTATATTCGCTGTGGCTTGAATTGCTTGAAGCTCTTTGGGTGGATTCGGATCTTTAGCAGGCAGCACACTAGAAAAGCTACTACAAGCCGTTAAGCTTGCCGCTAAAAACAGACTGGTCATAACACTCGTCATCACAGTAGCTAAAGATCTCATGGATACGCCTAGGCTCCTTTACCGAGGTTATCAAGCTTAATTTTAATCAGTTCATTCGAACCATTTTTAGCAGCCAGAATAGCACGTTCATAGGCTTTACGGGCATCCTCGACTTTATTTTGTGCGCTATAGATATCACCTTTAATTTCTTCTAGCACGGATTCATAGGAAGTAGCATAGGTTTGGCTAGCTAATTGCAGAGCTTCATCATATTGAGCGGTTGCAGCGAGGACGCGTGCTAAGCGTACCGAAGCGGCGTTTTTTAAATCAGGATCTTGACTGTGCTCAATCACCCAACGCAAAGCAGCGGAGGCAGGTTCATACTCACCCTGTTCAGCATGTTGCTTAGCGGTTTCTAAAGAGGCCAGTGCCGCATAAGGTGATTTGGCATATTCAGACTGTAATTGCTCAAGGTTTTTAGTAGCAATCGCCGCATCGGCGGTGGTTTGAGTGGTGTTATACAGGGAGGACGCTGTTTCCATTTGCGTAATTTGGTATTTTTGCCAATACTCCCAACCAAATAAAGCAGCAATCGCTAAAGCAATCCCTGCAACGACTGACAAGCCATTATCTTTCCACCAATTCTTAATATCTTCAGCTTGTTCGTCATCCGTCTTATTATAATCAATCATGCTTAGGCCTCTTAGTCCTGCTGGTTATACTTAATTTTTTTAAGGTTTAGTGATTTGTGATCTGCAACTGAGTGGCGAGTTGTTGATTGAGCTCAGTCAGCTTAAAACTCAGTTGCTTAGCTTCAGCATTTTGCATGGGTTTAAAGCCAATTTCACCTGCTGCTAATTCGTGTTCGCCCAAAATAAGCGCATAGCTTGCCCCCGATTTGTCGGCACGCTTCATCTGTGTTTTAAGACTACCGCCCCCAGTATTAATCTGCAATTTGAGCTTAGGGAGTGCAGTCCGCAATTGCTCGGCTAAGACCATACCTTGTTGTATGGCCGATTCGCCCGCTAATACTAAATAAATATCGGGTCTTGTTGCATTTAAGGCGGAGTCTTGAACTTGCATTAATTCTAGCAAACGCTCCATGCCCATCGCAAAACCACAAGCAGGCGTATCATGCCCACCCATTTGCTTGACGAGACCATCATAGCGCCCACCCGCACAAATAGTCCCTTGTGCGCCTAATTCTTCAGTGATCCATTCGAAGACCGTGCGGGTATAATAATCTAAGCCACGCACTAAGCGTGGATTGATCAGATACTCAATTCCCATCGCCTCGAGCATGCTGCAGAGTTGCGCAAAATGCTGTTTCGATTCAGGATCTAAATAATCATGCAAACTGGGTGCAGCATCGGCAATCGGGCGAGTCAGTGGATGCTTGGTGTCTAAAATCCGCATTGGATTAGTTTGCAAGCGCTGCTTGGCTTCTTCATCGAGTTGATCGAAATGGGCTGAGAAGTATTCAATCAGCTTGTCACGATAGACTGCCCGCGAAGCCGGTGTCCCGAGTGAGTTGATTTCTAAGCGTACTTGTTTTAAGCCTAACTCTTGCCATAGGCGCGCACTTAAAGCAATTAACTCAGCATCAATGTCAGGGCCTTGAATCCCAAAGGTTTCGACACCAACTTGATGGAATTGACGATAACGGCCTTTTTGTGGCCGTTCATGGCGAAACATCGGGCCGGTATACCAGAGGCGCTGCTGCTGGTTATAAAATAAGCCGTGCTCAATACCTGCTCGTACACAACTAGCCGTACCTTCAGGGCGCAAAGAAAGACTGTCGCCATTGCGATCAGCAAAGGTATACATTTCCTTCTCAACAATATCGGTCACTTCGCCGACGGCGCGCTTAAATAGTTCCGTTACTTCAAGAATCGGCGTGCGTACTTCCCGATAGCTATAGCGGCTCAGTAATTGGCGTACTGTACTTTCTAAAGACTGCCATGCGGTGGATTGCTCAGGCAGGATGTCATGCATCCCACGAATGGATTGTATTGTTTTTGCCATGAGTTAGTTCACTGTAAAGCGCGCAACACTCCCTCGGGTGTATTTGGCATGATCATAAGCTTGACCATTTAAATACAGTTTTACGCCCGGGGCATTACCAATCTTAAAGGTGAGTGGGGTGCGCGTTTTAAATTGCTTCCAAGTATTGGGTGAGTTAAGTGACTCAAAAATAGATTTATTGCTGCCATCTTTGACCTGCATCCAGACTTCTTGAGTGAATTCCATGCGCACGGTGACCTCGCCATCAATGGGCTGCTGTGTGGTCGCTACGGCTTCTACAGGCTTATTGGGATCAACAGCAGGAGGCGCAGTTGCCACTGTCGCGGTAGGATCAGTCGCGCTGGGGGTTGCTACCGGAGCAGGGCTAGTTACAGTGGTACTCGCTGCCGTTGTCGTCGGATCAGGCGTTGTGGTCGTCGGTGCAGCGGTAGCCACTGTACCTGCTGTTGTTGGTGTCGGTGTAGAACTCGGACTCGTCGGGCTAATGACTGTACTGCCTGTAGTTGGGCTAACCGCTGTTGGCTCAGGTGTCGTGGGTGCCGTGGTAGCTGAGGTTGCGGCTACGGTGGGATTAGTTAAGTCTAAGTTAGTAGGTGCTTCAGTCGGTGTCGAACTCGGTTGCACCAACTCTGTGCCTGTGGTTGCGGTAGGGCTATCCTGAGTTGTAGTCGCTAAGGCGGGCGAGCTAGTATTGGGTAGCGGTTGGGCAGCTGTTAAATCCGTACTGGCTCCGGTAGCAGGATCAGTCGCCACTGGAGCGGGTGTATTGGTTTTTTGCGTAGCGATCAAGGTAGGTGCTGAGCCGGGTTGGGCAGCCGCAAAGGATTGCCAAGTTTGCTTGACCCATTGATTAATCCCCGGAATCATCGACAATACGCCTAAGAATAAGACTAAAGCGACCAAGCCTAACATTCGCACCGTAGTCGGCGAAATACTTGGCTTGTGCACGCGGGTTAAGCTCACGGGTGTTGGTATATTTAAGGAGTCAGGATCAGCTCCGCGTAAGACTTCATAAGTGCGAATTAACGGCTGCGGATCACTATCATCTAAGCGAGCATAACTGCGCAAATAGCCCCGTACATAAGGTGGATCGGGTAGTTCAGCAAAGTTTTCACTTTCCAGCGCTTTAATCATCGCCGGTGATAAACGCATGGCGATGGCTGCTTGTTCTTGATCTAAGTCAGCTCGTTCGCGGCAAGCTTGTAGCTTGGCTGAAAGATCGCCCGGACGCACAATGCCATCATTACGCTTTTCAACAACAATAGGCTGCTCGTCTGGTATTACATCCATGTCTGCGTTAGTGTCCGTCACGCCCCACTCCAAAAATACTTAATTAATTCAGGTTTCAGTTAATCTGTTTGGCTTCTGCGCTATTGGGGAAATGCGCTATTAGCTGAGTCGCACATTGTTCCGCTGCGGTTAAATCATTTAAAGCCTGATTGATCTTATAACATAGTAACAGGGTTTCTGCTGTACTCTGAGCGCGCTCATTATACCGATAAAGGAAGGCTTGTGCCTTGGCATTTTCACCCCGAGCATATTCTAATTCAGCCATTTGATATAAGGCGAGCGAGAACTGAGGGTTGTGCTCTAAGGCTTTGCGGTAATAGCCCTCTGCTTGTTGCGGAATTTTAGCTTTCTGTAAGCAAATGCCCGCATTGGTATAGGCAAACTCAGGGGTTTGATAGAGAGGGTTTTTGATTGCGGCCTTAAAAGCGGTTATGGCAGCTTGATAATTACCCTGTTTGCAGAGGTGTGAACCGTAATTATTTAATAGCTCAGGGTTTTTACCATCGAGTTGCATCGCACGTTTGAACAAGGCACTCGCCTGTTGCATATTGCCTAAGCGTTCTTCGAGCAAGGCAGAATAATGCAAGGCATCTTTGGAATCGCGGTTAATTCTTAAGGCTTTTGCTAAGTTTTCTTGGGCTAGCTCTAGGCGGTTTTTTTGTAAGTAACCCACACCCAATTGTGAGTAATATTCGGCTGTTTCTTTTTTGCTAGGTCCTTTAGTCGTGCTAGCACACGCCGATAAGGCAGCCGCTAGCAGCAAAACGGCTAGTGATTTAGTTGTTATTCTCATCTGTTTTTTGCCCTTAATGCCCTTGTTCAATACGGGCGAAATGAAGCTCTCTACGGCTACGGTCGTTGACTTCCCCGGCTAACTGGCCGCAGGCTGCATCAATATCATCGCCGCGTGTTTTTCTTGTCATAACAGTATAACCGGACTCTTGCAGGATGTCGCGGAAGCGATAAATACGATTGTTACTCGAACGCTTATAACGTGTATCAGGGAAGGGGTTAAAGGGAATTAAATTGATTTTTGAGGGGATATCCTGCAGCAGGATGGCTAACTCACGGGCATGTTGCTCGGTATCATTGACCCCATCAAGCATTACATATTCCCAAGTGATATGTTTACGTTGAGTATCTTTTTTATCTAAAAAGCTTTGGCAGGCTGCTAATAAGTCTTTGATCGGATATTTGCGATTGAGTGGCACTAAGCGATTACGTAGCTCATCATTGGGTGCATGTAAGGAGACGGCTAAAGCTACATCGAGGGTAGCTGCCAAACGCTCCATCGCGGGTAACACCCCAGAGGTACTTACTGTGACACGGCGGCGACTTAAACCATAGGCATTATCATCGAGCATTAAACGTAATGCGGCAACTACAGGCTCGAAATTCAGCAAAGGCTCGCCCATGCCCATCATCACTACATTCGTCACAGCACGTCCGGCTTTAGGATCTTTTTGTAAGGTACGTTTAGCAATCCACAGCTGGCCGATAATTTCAGCGACGGTCAAATTGCGATTAAACCCTTGGCGTGCGGTTGAACAAAAGGTGCAATCTAAAGCACAACCTACCTGTGAAGATACACATAAAGTGCCCCGATCTTCTTCGGGAATAAATACGGTCTCAATGGCATTACCATCGGCTAAGCGCAAGACCCATTTACAAGTACCATCCGCCGATTGCTGCTCCATCACAAGCTCTGGTGCACGAATTTCAGTCTGCTCTTGTAAGAAGGCGCGGAGCGATTTGCTGAGATTGGTCATCTGCGCGACATCATCCACGCCCATTTGATGGAGCCATTTAATCACTTGGGTGGCACGAAAGGCGGGTTCACCGAGGCTGGCGAACCACTCCTTCATTGCCTCATGGCTGAAATCTAATAGGTTTACTTTATGAGTGTTGTCAGACACAGATGACCTTAGCCTTACTCAATCTGAGTATTTACTGAGTATTTAACGAGTACGTGGGCAAAGATCACCGTCTTTACCGAAGAAATAAGCGATTTCGATCGCAGCATTGTCTAAGCTATCAGAGCCGTGGACTGCATTTTCGTCAATGCTATCAGCGAAATCAGCCCGGATAGTGCCTGGATCAGCATTCTTAGGATTGGTAGCACCCATCAGCTCACGGTTTTTTGCTACCGCATTTTCACCTTCTAAGACTTGTACCATTACGGGCCCTGAGGTCATAAAGCTTACTAAGTCTTTGAAGAAAGGGCGTTCTTTATGAACGGCATAAAAGCCTTCAGCCTGAGCTTGGCTGAGGTGAACCATGCGTGCAGCAATGATCTGCAGGCCGGCATTTTCAAAGCGTGAGTAAATTTGACCGATGACATTTTTTGCAACAGCATCAGGCTTAATGATAGAAATGGTACGTTCAATAGCCACAGTGGACTCCAATCAGTTTAGAAAAAATATAAAATTTTAGTTGGGGGCGACATTGTAATGCTTGCATCAAGCTTAGGTAAACTGGTTTAAATCGTAGTTTTATACAAAAAACAACACTTTTAGTCATACACTACTTTATATACAAGACTCAAGACGATAGGCTTAGTGCCACCTGAATGAGCTAAAAACATGAGGATATAAGACTAATGTCATTACTGCTGAAACATATGGGACTAGGCGTGGCGACGATTTGTGTCGCTTTAGTCGCACCCTTCGCAATGGCGAATAATCAAAGCTCTCCATTGGCAACGAATACCAATGAACTTACCGAAGATGATGCCAGTGTACCCTTCATTGATCTATTCCGTGCGGCTTTACCCTTTGAAGATGCCCGCCCTTGGTTGACAGGCGCCAATGTGCAATTAGATGCTAATGGCTGGCCTGCCCGTTTAAATGGGCAAATAGCCGGTACTCGTTTTTTAAGTAATCTGCCTGCCCAAGCGCTTCCCGGTGGGCGCTACACGGTCTTGTATGAAGGGCAGGGTAAACTTCAATACGGTGGTGATGCTAAGCTCGTAGCGGCGGGTCAGGGTCAAGACACGATTGATCTGTTCGCAGGGAGCGATAATAAATTTGATGCCACTTTGCGCATTCTAGAATCCAATCCAAATAACTATGTGCGGAATATTCGCATTCTGCCACCGGATGGAATCTGTGCGAATAATCCATTCAAACGTGTACCCAATGCCGGGGCTTGCCGTGGCAACTACCAGCCGTTTGTGCAAAATTATGAGCAGCAAATTTTTAATCCAGACTATCTGGATTATATGAAAGACTTTAAGTCGATCCGCTTTATGAATATGAGTGGTATCAGTAATAACCCACAAAGTTCATGGAATCAGCGTCAGAAGCTCACCGATGCTACTTGGGGCGGAAGCCAGACGAACCGTGGAGCACCGATTGAAATTCAGATTGAATTAGCTAATCGGCTGAATGCACATCCGTGGTTCACACTCCATCATGCAGCAGATAATAATTATGTCATGCAGTTTGCACAGCTTGTGAAGCAACGTCTGCGCCCGAATTTAAAGCCGCATGTGGAATACAGTAATGAGACTTGGAATTTTATCTTCCTCCAAGGTAATTATGTGCGTGATATGGGCATGGCACGGCGTTTGGACACTAATAAAAATCGGGCTGGTTACCGTTATTATTCCGAGCGCTCGGTGGAGATTTTTCGCATTTGGGAACAGGTCTTTGGTGGCTCACAGCGCTTAGTACGGATTTTATCCGGTTGGACGATCAATGAGGAAGTGGCCGAAACGGTGCTAGGACATAAAGATGCTTATAAATCAGCCGATGCTTTTGCGATTGCACCGTATTTTTTCGGTGATCATCAGTCGATTCAGTTAGTTCGTAATCTTGATGAAACGTTTAAACTGATGACCGATGATCAATATCGTTATTCGATTAATAATGTTTTAGCCTTTATCCGTAAGCAAAAAGCCATCGCAAATAAATACGGTTTGCAACTGATGGCTTATGAAGGGGGGCAGGGCTTAGTCGATTTCAAAACCACGCATGATCTGCAAATGCCGAATCCACTCTTGTATCAGGCTAATCGTCATCCACGGATGGGCAGTTTATATACCCAGTTTTTGGAAGGGTGGAAACGTGAAGGCGGTAGCTTGTTCGCACATTATTCTTCACCGCGTACCTACCGCCGTTATGGCTCATGGGGGAGTAAGGAATACATCACTCAACCTTTGGGGCAGGCTTATAAACATCAAGCACTCTTAAACTTTATCCGTAGTCGTCCCTGTTGGTGGGCGGGCTGCCAACAATAAGCTGAACTGATCAAACCAGCGCCTCCTGATGGAGGCGTTTTTTATTCTTTAGAGGCGGGAGACGAACCGCTCTGAGTGGATTTTTTAGGCTCAGCTAGAAAAACCACTGCCAGCCCCCGACTCAGTAACACGCTGAGTCCGCCGAAGATTACCCCCCAAATTGTTAAATGGAGTAATAAATTTAGCAATTGCTCCAGCCGATAAAGCTCAAATTCTGAACTATACTTAATATTAAATTCAAATAGATAGCTAAGGTTGCCTCCAACAAGCAAGCCAACAGCAAAATAGATAATGGGGCGGGAGTTTAACAGCTTCATCAGGCAGTTATAGCAGGAGAGTTTGCTGAGTTAATACACATTTGGACTGACTGGGCATGAATCCGGGATAAAATGTGGAAATAAAATGAATTGATGGTTAAAACTTAAACGCTTCTTTTGATCTGGCGTCTTATTAAGCAGTAAACGGGGGCGTTTACTGTAGGGCAATAACTAATCTAAAGGGCATAATATGAATAACAAAACGATTTTAAGGGGTCTGATTGGGGGCTTACTGCTCATCGCAGGTGGCTTACAAGCTTCGCCGATTGCGCTGAAAAGTAGCATCAATGCTATCCAAGCTGAGCATGCTCGGAAAATTGAGCAAGGCTACCGTTCTGGGGCTTTAACTACTCAAGAGCGCTTGGTGTTAATTAAGCAGCAAAACCGCATTAAAGTGATTGAGGCACGATTTCGCCAGAATGGTCTACAAGCGAGTGAACGTCGACAGCTGTTAACTTTATTGCGTTGGGCTGAGCGTACTATCAAAGAAAAGTTGACTAATACTGAGCGTGTATTGGGGCAATCCTTCAAATAATTGAGTCAATACACTCAATACTAACCTGCAACCTTGACAAGTGCTTGCCGCTAATCCCTAGCCCAAGCATTTGTCAGCAGTTCACCTTTTATCGCAGTCGTTTGAGTTTGACCTTGAGTCTGTGCAAAATTTGTCATGCTTTAAATAACTCTAATAACAACTATAAAAATAACCCCATGAGCCTTGCCATCGTATATAGCCGCACTAATGCTGGCCTTGATTCGCCGTTAGTCAGTGTAGAAGTTCATTTAGCCAATGGTTTACCCGGATTTTCTATTGTCGGTCTGCCTGAAACGGCGGTTAAAGAAAGCCGTGATCGAGTACGGGCGGCGATTATTAATTCAGGTTTAAATTTTCCAGTCAAACGCATCACGGTTAATCTAGCCCCTGCTGATATTCCTAAAGATGGCGGGCGTTTTGATTTGCCGATTGCCTTGGGTATTTTGGCTGCAAGTGAGCAAATTCCACAGGAACAATTGACGGGCTATGAGTTTTTGGGGGAGTTATCTTTAGGCGGGCAGTTACGTGGCGTGCGTGGCGTGTTACCGACCGCTGTGAGTGCACACAGTATGCGGCGCAAACTGATTCTACCCTTAGATAATGCGGATGAAGCTTGTTTAATTAAAGGCTTAAAAGTCTATCCGGCACGCAATTTACAAGACGTAGTTCGACATTTGCACGGTGAACCCAGCTTATCGCGCTGGGAGCAGGCGCTTAAAGCGGAGGCTCGAACCTATACCTTTGATTTGCGTGATGTAAAAGGTCAGTTTAGCGCTCGGCGTGCTTTAGAGATTGCGGCGGCGGGTGGGCATAATTTATTAATGGTAGGACCGCCCGGTACAGGGAAAACCATGTTGGCGAGCCGCTTAGTGACGATTCTGCCGGATTTGAGTGAACAAGAAGCGCTAGAGTCAGCGACCATTGCTTCAATTAGCCATCAAGGTTTTGATCTGACTAAATGGGGACAGCGCCCGCTGCGTGAGCCGCATCATACCTCATCCGGTGTGGCCTTAGTCGGTGGTGGTTCGCAAGTCTTACCGGGGGAAATTTCCCTAGCGCATCACGGGGTTCTGTTTTTAGATGAACTCACTGAGTTTGATCGTAAGGCTTTAGATACCCTACGCGAACCGTTGGAAACGGGGCAAATTACCTTATCACGCGCTGCGCGCCAAGCTACTTATCCAGCACAATTTCAATTAGTGGCAGCGATGAATCCTTGTCCACAAGGGCGGGCTTGCGATTTTCAAGCTAATTGTGAATGTACAGCAGAGCAGCAAAGACGCCATCGAACCCGAATTTCGGCTCCATTCTTGGATCGAATTGATTTGCAGGTCGATGTACCCCGAGTCCGGCAAGAGGATTTGCAGTCTTTAGTGGTTGGCGAGGGCAGCGCTGTGGTGCGTGCTCGGGTTGAGGCTGCACGTGAGCGTCAACAACAACGCCAACAGAAAATTAATAATCAACTCACAGGCGCAGAAATTGATCAGCACTGTGCCTTAAGCAAAAAAGATCAGCAGTTGTTAAGTCATGCGATGGAGCAATTTAAGCTGTCCGCCCGAGCGTATCATCGAATCTTAAAAGTGGCGCGCACTATTGCCGATTTAGCAGGCAGTGAGACGATTCAAACTAAGCATTTGTCTGAGGCTTTATCTTATCGGGCTTTAGATCGTTTGGCGGCAATGGCAGCCTAAGCTCGACTGATTCGATTGCGCAATACGCCAATTTTCTCCACTTCACATTCCACGCAATCGCCGGGATGCAGATACTCCGGCGGATTGCGGGCAAAACCAACCCCGCTAGGTGTCCCTGTGGCAATAATATCGCCCGGCTCAAGTCGCATCCCCCGTGATAAGGTGGCGATAATCTCCGCAATATTAAAGAGCATATAGCCTGTATTGGACGCTTGTTTAGTCACCCCATTCACACGGCAGGCAAGATTTAAGTTTTGTGGGTCGGCGATTTCATCTTGAGTGACAATCACCGGCCCGATTGGGCAACCACCGTCAATACTTTTGCCGAGGAAGTATTGCTTATGATTCAGTTGAAGATCGCGGGCGCTAAGATCATTAATCACGGTATAGCCAAAGATATGCTCGAGTGCATGGTCGGGGCTAATTTTACGCCCTGCTTTCCCTATAATCACGCCGAGTTCACACTCCCAATCGAGTTGTGAACAGGTATCTGGGTCATAAGGGACTGCAGTTTCATGACCGATCACGCTAGTAACGGCTTTAGTAAACACAATCGGATAGGCTGGTTTTTTCGCAGTTTTTCCCGTTAAGTTTAAGGCTTCTTCAATATGCTCAAAGTAATTCAAGCCCAGACACATAATGTTTTTACGGGGTCGAGGTAGCGGTGCTAGCCATTCAACGGCGCTGGCTGGGACTTGCATGCGTGAGCTAGTCTGATTCAAGACAGCTTGAAAATCAGTACCTTGCTCGAGTAGGGTTTGCAAGTCTTGCCAACCCGCTTGTGCGAAGCGAGGCTCTAAAGCGGGTAAGAGTAAGTACTCAGCTTGCTCGATGAAGACATAATTTTGCTGTTGATAGCGACAAGTACCTAGGCGCATGATTCACTCCGTTTAAAATCCCTGCCAGCCATCAATCATGAGTTTTAGGCCGGTAATAAATAACACCAGATAAGTGATTTGATAAAAGAGTTTATCAGATACCCGTTTATGTAAGTACACGCCCATCCCAATTGCTAGTGCTGCAATCGGTAACAATAACAGCGAGATTTTGAGATTAGCGAAATTCAATTGGCCTAGCAGAGCATAAGGCAGCAATTTAAAATAATTAACCGCTGTGAAAAATAACACTGTGGTGGCTTGCAAAGTGGTTTTATCCAGTTGTTGCGGCAGCAGATAAACGCTGAGCGGCGGTCCGCCAGTATGTGAAACGAAACTCGTCAAGCCTGAAGTAAACCCCCAAAAACGCCCAGCCTTCGCCCCCGGTTTGTGTTTAATCCAGCGTTGCGCAGGTTTGAACCAACTGTTTAGCGCAAACCCTGTCGAAATCACCCCAATCACAAAGCGAATATGATCAGCATTCAGATATTGGAAAGTGAAAGCACCCACGATCGTCCCCAAGATTGCAGCGGGGAGCGTGATTTTGACATGCTCCAGTGACCATCGTCCCCAATAGGCGCGCATGGCCATCAAATCCATCGCGCATAAGACGGGTAATAAAATCGCAGCCGCCAACAGGGGCGGCATGGTCAGCGCCATAATCGGTACGGCGAGCATGCCCAAGCCACCGCCAAAGCCACCTTTGGAGATACCCACAATCATGACAGCGACTAAAGTCAGCAGCCAAGTTTGAAGACTGCCATCCATTTAAGCAGCTTTGGCTCGGCGTTGCAGCCAGATTTCTAAGCCTTGCCCATTGAGATCAATATCGAGGGCTAGTAAATCACGAATTTTCTCTTCGCTAAAATGGCAACCATGCGCTTGAACACTCTCGATGAGGTTCTGAGCAACTTTTGCTTGAATCCGTGCTAGACGACCTTCCGGTTGTGCTTCTTCACTTAAGGCAATCTCCACCATTGCATCTAAGCTTTGGCGCAATAGGGGGAATAAACGCTCTAATTCCGTGACTCGGCTGTAATGAGTAAGAAGCATGGCTTGAGGGTTTTTGCTGGCGTATTTGACCAGTGTGCGTTGCCAACTATCAGGGTCGAAAGCCACGGGAGTCGTGGTCGCAAATAACCAAGCTCCTTGCTCAGTATCGAAGTCCCGATAGGAAATGCCGAAGGTATCCCCAGTAAACCAAGAACGAGTTCGTTCGTCAAAAATACTACCATGATGATTAGCATGACCGGGCGTATCATGGAAGCTTAGCGTGCGGCCATTCAGGGCAAATGCATACGCATCAGGGGCAATAATGACCCGCTCTTTAGGGACAGGAGTGAGTGTTCCATAATCACGGGCAAATACCTCTGCACCATACACGGCGGTTGCCCCTGCAATTAATTTCGTCGGGTCGATCATGTGCTGCGCACCTTTGGGGTGAACAATCAGGCGTGCCTTGGGGCATAAACGCATCAATTCACCCGCACCACCCGCATGGTCAAGATGCACATGGGTTGGAATCACATAGTTTACCTGGTCCGCACTCAAGCCTAACTCTGCCAAGACTTGCATAATCAAGGGTGCGCTGTGATAAGTGCCACTATCAATAAAGGCAGCCGCATCGCCCTCGACGATCAAATAACAAGCCGCAAAATCATCGCGGCATAAGGCAGTATCAATGCAATAAATTCCCTCACCTAAATCTTGATAATGGGTTTGAGGCATGGTTAGCTCCTTAGTGAAGATTAGTTAATCAAGCTTTTAGTCTGTGGGTGCAATATGAGATGGTTAGAAATGGAACAGGCTGCCAACAGCCGCTTGCGATTTTACGAACTAGTCGAGGCGATGCCAAGCGGCTTGTTTGCCTTGTTTAGCGGCTTGTGAGTCTTGCCAAGCGCGCACCTTATGCAGAATGCTGTATTGCCAGCGATCGAATACCGCTAAGCCAAAGCCCGGAAAGGGTAGAAAGGGATTAGTACGGCTCATGCCCCAAATTGCTAAGCGGGTACTGCCTGCATCCGCTTGCCCCCGTCCGTGAATGCCAAAGGTATTGCCAATCACTAGGGTATTTTTGGGTACTTTAAATGCGCGGGGTGCTGGTAAACCTAAGCGCTCCCGATCAGCAGGGCTAAAGCGGAATGAGCCACGAGCTGAATAGGAGTCAGGATGGCGATAAGCGATTTGACTGGTTTGATATTCAAAGTTGAGACGTGCCCGGGTGAGTTGATTGGAGGTCGGAATATAAGTAAATGGGCCATTATGTTCATCCACATCGTCTAGATAAAGCCAAAACTTCATCGTCGGGTGAAAGGTATCGGTGTGCAGGGTTTTTTGTGGATCTTGCCCCGCTGCATGAACACCGTTGCGGATTTGTTCAATATGAAAAAAAGGCATGCGGCGATGACCTGCGGTGTAACGCAGTAAACGGCGAAAGGCTGTATCATTGAGCAATTGGCGGGTCGAAGGTAACTGGGCTAGATTGGCTGGGTCTAACAAAATCCGATGGTTTTGAGTGTCACCTTGCTGGCATTCGCGGATTTCGCCTTGAAACTGACGAATTTCTGTTTCGATCTGCCTAAATAGCTCAGCTGGGACAAAATTTTCTTTCATGATAAAGCCATTGAGTTGATAACTGAGCCGATCCGCTCGATCCACTCCAAAACTCAAGAAAAACATCCGTAAACGCATACTGGCATGGGCTAGGATGACACGGCTGGCATGCAGACCTAGCTTATTCAGACTCGGGCTACCCATAATCGGGTTAGCACGGAAGGATTTAGCAGTAGTAAATAACTGGAAAAACCAGTAAGGCCCATACAAGAGAGTTTTCATAAATTGGCTGTCAGGTTATTATTGCGCTCCCAGTATTTACTGTAAGTACGCCTAAGATCAAGTCTATCCCGATTAGTCTATTCGCGAGTACTTGTCTATCTAGGATGGGAGCATTGTTGCTACTGACGAAATTCATCAGAATAATCTTGCAGTTTTTTTGCGTACTTACACAAGTTACCAGCTTATTGAGAATGAATCTTTCCCATGCCAACTTGCACCACAGGTGGCATCGGTATTTTTCATTTGCCATGCCTTGTTGCCCTTGCAGCAAGGCCGATCAGTTTTAAGCTTCAGGAGCACCTGCCATGACGACTCGCCAAGATTTAGCCAATGCCATTCGTGTTCTCGCGATGGATGCTGTGCAACAAGCCAACTCAGGCCACCCCGGTGCACCGATGGGCATGGCAGATATTGCTGAGGTCTTATTCAATGATTTCATGTCACATAACCCTAACAATCCACAATGGGCGAATCGGGATCGGTTTGTGATGTCGAATGGACACGGCTCGATGTTGCCGTATGCCGTCTTGCATTTAACTGGCTATGAGTTACCCATCGAGGAGCTTAAAAATTTCCGCCAATTGCATTCAAAAACGCCCGGGCATCCAGAATATGGTTATACCCCAGGGATTGAAACCACGACCGGGCCTTTAGGGCAGGGGATTAGTAATGCAGTGGGTATGGCTTTAGCTGAAAAAGTATTGGCGGCACAATTTAATCAAGATCAGCATGCAATCGTTGATCATTACACCTATGTGTTTTTAGGTGATGGTTGCTTGATGGAAGGCATTTCTCATGAGGCCTGTTCGTTAGCGGGTACCTTGAAATTAGGTAAATTAATCTGCTTCTATGATGATAATGGCATTTCCATTGATGGGGATGTGATAGGTTGGTTTGCAGACGATACGCCTAAGCGTTTTGAGGCTTATGGTTGGCAGGTGATTCGGGATATTGACGGTCATGATGCTGATTCATTACGGGTGGCGATTGCGGATGCACGGATGGAGCATGATCAACCGACTTTAATTTGTTGCAAAACGATCATTGGTAAAGGTGCACCCAATAAACAAGGCGGCCATGATGTACATGGTGCGCCTTTAGGTAAAGATGAAATTGCTGCTGCTCGTGAGCATTTAGGTTGGAAGGCTGAACCCTTTGTGATTCCTAGTGAAATTTATGCAGGTTGGAATGCTAAAGAAAAAGGGGCGGCGGCTGAGCAAGCTTGGACGGCTAAATTCCAAGCTTATCAAGCGGCTTATCCGACTGAAGCCGCTGAGTTTGAGCGCCGTATTAACGGTCAGTTGCCTGCCAATTGGCAAGAAAGTGCTCAAAAAGCCATTGATGCGATTATTGCTAAAGCGGAGTCGCCCGCCACTCGGGTCGCTTCTAAAAATGCTTTAGATGCGTTTGCGCCGCTATTACCTGAGTTTTTAGGCGGCTCTGCGGACTTAACACCGTCCAATAACACCTTTAATAAAAGTAGTAAATATATCAACTCTAATCATGGCCCCAGCCAAGACTTTAGCGGTAATTACCTATCGTATGGGGTACGTGAGTTTGGGATGAGTGCGATTATGAATGGGATTGCCTTGCATGGTGGTTTTATTCCTTATGGTGCGACCTTCTTGATGTTCTCTGAGTATGCACGGAATGCATTGCGTATGGCAGCTTTGATGAAAATTCGGAATATTTTCGTCTATACCCATGATTCGATTGGCTTAGGGGAAGATGGCCCCACTCACCAAGGCGTGGAGCAAACCGCTACTTTGCGGATGATTCCACGCATGTCAGTTTGGCGACCTTGTGATGGTGTGGAGACGGCAATAGCTTGGAAAGCTGCGATTGAAAAGACCGAAGGCCCGAGCTGCTTGATTTTGACTCGGCAAAATTTACCTTTCCAAGCACGTTCTGCAGAGCAAGTCGCGCATATTGCTAAGGGCGGGTATGTGCTGAAAGATTGTGAGGGTCAGCCGGATGCCATTATTATTGCCACAGGGTCGGAGCTTGCCCTAGCGATGGGGGCGGCTGAGCAATTAGCTGCTAAGAAAATTCGTGTCGTTTCGATGCCTTGTGTTGATGTATTCTTAGCACAAGAGGCGGCTTACCGTGAGTCAGTCTTGCCAGCTGCTGTGACTGCGCGTGTGGCGGTGGAGGCGGGTGTGACCGCTGGATGGTATCAATTTGTCGGTTTGCAGGGTAAGGTAGTGGGTTTAGACACGTTTGGTGAGTCTGCACCTGCCCCTGTGTTATTTAAGCATTTCGGCTTTACGGTTGAGAATGTTAAGGCAGCGGTTGAAAGCGTCTTATAAGGTTTCACGAGAGGAAAATTGAGGGCAGCTTGCGAGTGAACGCAGGCTGTCTAAGCCCTTTTAGCTTTTTATGACTGTAGGAGTGAATCAATGGCAATTAAGGTCGGTATCAATGGCTTTGGCCGCATTGGACGGATGGTATTTCGCGCAATCTCTAAGGAGTTTCCTGAATTAGAAGTCGTTGCAATCAATGATCTACTATCACCCGACTATCTGGCTTACATGCTGAAATACGACTCTGTACATGGTCGCTTTAATGGCGCTATTGCCACCGAAGGCAATAGCCTGATCGTGAATGGCAAGTCGATTCGCCTAACGGCAGAAAAAGACCCTGCAAATCTGAAATGGTCAGAGGCGGGTGTTGATGTGGTTTTAGAATGTACGGGTTTCTTCCTCGATGACGAAGGCTGCCAAAAGCATCTGCAAGCGGGTGCGAAGAAAGTGGTCATGTCTGCACCTTCTAAAGACAGTACACCGATGTTTGTATATGGCGTGAATCATCAGACTTATGCAGGTCAAGCCATTGTGTCAGCAGCTTCTTGCACCACGAACTGTTTAGCTCCGGTGGCTAAAGTGCTGCATGATAACTGGGGTATTAAACGGGGTCTGATGACGACAGTCCATGCGGCGACAGCGACTCAGAAAACCGTTGATGGCCCGTCGATGAAAGATTGGCGCGGTGGTCGCGGTATTTTAGAAAACATCATTCCTTCTTCAACCGGGGCTGCAAAAGCGGTTGGGGTGGTCTTGCCCGAATTGAAGGGTAAGTTAACTGGGATGGCCTTCCGCGTACCGACTTCTGATGTGTCTGTGGTCGACTTAACGGTTGAGCTGAGCAAAGAGGCTTCGTATGCAGAAATTTGTGCAGCGATGAAAGCTGCCTCTGAAGGTGCTATGCAGGGTGTCTTGGGCTATACCGAGGAGAAAGTGGTATCCACGGATTTTGTGGGCAATACCGCACCTTCTACCTTCGATGCCGAAGCAGGTATCGCTTTAGACAGCAGTTTCGTGAAAGTCGTGGCTTGGTATGACAATGAATACGGTTATACCTGCAATATGTTGCGCTTTGTTGAGCATGTTGCCAACCACTAAGATGTAGTCGATTGAGGGGCTTGAGGCCCCTCAGTTGTTAGAGCAGTTATCTAAGTCTTGTGATCGGTTGATCGGCTTATCAATATTAAGCTTTAGGTGCTGGTTTTAAATAACTGATTTAATGCTTCGAGGAGTGAGCTCATGGCTTTTATTAAAATGACTGATTTGGATCTCAAGGGCAAACGTGTCCTGATCCGCTCTGATTTAAATGTTCCGGTCAAAGAGGGCAAAGTTACCTCGGATGCCCGGATTACAGCTTCAATGGCGACTATCGAGCAGGCCTTAGCCGCTGGCGCCAAAGTGATGGTCACTTCACATCTAGGTCGCCCGACTGAAGGCGAATGGTCGGAAGAAGTCTCGTTAAAGCCTATTGCTGACAATATCGCTGCTCGGTTAGGCAAGCCTGTGCGCTTGATTAAAGATTGGGTGGAGGGTGGCTTTGAGGTCGCCGAAGGCGAATTAGTCATTCTGGAAAATTGCCGCATCAATAAAGGCGAAAAGAAAAATAGCGAAGCAACCGCCAAGCAATACGCTGCGCTGTGTGATGTATTTGTGATGGATGCTTTTGGTACAGCCCATCGTGCAGAAGCTTCAACTTATGGGGTGGGTTTGTATGCTCCGATTGCTGCTGCGGGTATTTTAATGACGGAAGAGTTAGATGCTCTCGGCCAAGCTTTAGCTAATCCAGCTCGCCCGATGGTAGCGATTGTGGGTGGTTCGAAAGTGTCAACTAAATTGACCGTGTTAGAAGCACTTGCAGAAAAGGTCGACCAATTAGTTGTTGGTGGTGGGATTGCCAATACTTTTTTAAAGGCAGTGGGTCATAATGTCGGTAAATCGCTTTGTGAGGCGGATTTAGTCCCGACAGCACAAAGCTTAATGCAAAAAATGACAGCCCGTGGCGCGAGTATTCCGATTGCTTCCGATGTGGTCTGTGGTAAGCAATTCGCGGCTGATGAACCCGCAGTTTTAAAAGCAGCGAATGCGGTTGAAGATGATGACATGATTTTTGATATTGGCCCCAACTCTGCACAGGAGTTAGTCGATATTATTATGCAAGCAGGCACTGTCGTCTGGAATGGCCCTGTCGGTGTGTTTGAGTTTGATCAGTTTGGGGCAGGCACAAAAGCCATTGCTGAAGCAATTGCTAAGACTCAAGCCTTTACCTTAGCGGGAGGCGGCGACACGATTGCAGCCATTCAAAAATACGATATTTATGATCAAATCTCTTATATCTCTACCGCTGGTGGCGCTTTCCTTGAGTATTTAGAAGGTAAAACCTTGCCAGCAGTCGCTATGCTAGAGCAGCGTGCTCAAGGATGAGACGCACTAAGATTGTTGCGACTTTAGGACCTGCTACGAATACGCCTGAAGCTTTAGAGGCTTTGGTGCGCGCAGGTGTGGATGTGGTGCGGTTAAATTTTTCGCACGGTCGTTTACAAGAGCATCAGCAGCGCGCTCAAATGGTTCGGGATGCTGCCCAGAAAGTTGGACGCACAGTGGGGATTTTGGGGGATTTACAAGGGCCGAAACTCCGCATTGCGCAATTTCGTGATGGCAAAATCAACCTAGCCCCCGGTGATAGCTTTATCCTCGACGCTGCCTTAGCCGCTGATGCAGGTGATCAAGCTCGAGTAGGTTTAGGCTATAAAGAGTTGGTGAAGGATGTTTCTATCGGTGACGAGCTGTGGTTGGATGATGGGCGGATTGTCCTTGTGGTGGACGCTATTTTGGGACAGGAAATCCACACTCGGGTGCTGAATGGCGGCGTACTGTCTAATAATAAAGGCTTAAATCGACGCGGAGGTGGGTTATCTGCTGCTGCCTTGACAGTAAAAGATATCGAAGATATTCAAATTGCTGCCGCGATTAAAGTTGATTTTCTGGCCGTCTCTTTTCCACGTCAGGCAGCCGATCTGCATGAGGCAAGGCGTTTATTGCAGGAAGCGGGTGGTTCAGCCGCGTTAGTGGCTAAGATTGAGCGGGCTGAAGCGGTATGTCAGCCTGAGATGGATGAAATTCTCTTGGCGGCTGATGTGATTATGGTCGCACGAGGGGATTTAGGGGTGGAGATTGGCGATGCTAAACTGCCCTTAACCCAAAAGAATTTGATTAAGCGCGCTCGTGAGTTGAATCGAGCCGTCATTACAGCCACCCAAATGATGGAAACGATGATCGACCATCCGATCCCAACTCGGGCTGAAGTATTTGACGTGGCGAATGCCGTGATTGATGGTACGGATGCGGTGATGTTATCCGGTGAAACGGCGGTGGGTAAACATCCGGCTTTGGTGGTGCAGACGGTGGCAGCGATTTGCCTAGAGGCTGAGCAGGCGATTGAAGTACGTACCTCGCGGCATCGGATGGCGGAAAAGTTTGAGCGGATTGATGAAGCAATTGCGATGGCGACGATGTATGCGGCTAATCATTTGGGCGTGCGGGCGATAGCCGCTTTAACTGAGTCAGGTTCGACCCCCTTATGGATGTCGCGGATTAGCTCAGGTATTCCAATTTATGCTTTGACCTCACGCGAAGAGACTGCGCGTCGGGTCAGTTTATATCGTGGCGTTTATCCCGTCTGGGTGCGGCAAGCGATCAGTGATCCAAAAGTAGCGAATCGTGAAGCAGTTGAGCGGCTTTTGCAGGAAAAAATTGTCGCAGACGGTGATTGGGTGATTATTACCAAGGGTGATTTGATGGGGCTACAAGGTGGCACCAATATGTTGAAAATCTTACGGGTGGGCGAACATCATAATGGCTAATAAGCCGTGCCTGTGTTTCAAGTTGTTTAAGTAAGGAGAATCTTCATGGCTTTAATTTCTATGCGCCAATTATTAGATCATGCTGCTGAGCATGGTTATGGGATGCCTGCGTTTAATGTGAACAATATGGAGCAGGTGCATGCAATTATGCAGGCAGCCGATGCAACCAATTCACCGGTGATTATGCAAGGTTCAGCAGGAGCACGCTCCTATGCGGGTGAGCCATTTTTGCGCCATTTGATTTTGGCGGCGATTGAGATGTATCCGCATATTCCGATTTGTATGCATCAAGATCATGGTTCTGAGCCTGCTGTCTGTTTCCGCTCGATTCAATCCGGTTTCTCTTCCGTGATGATGGATGGTTCGTTGATGGCGGATGCTAAGACCCCTGCTAGCTATGAATACAATGTGGATGTTACGCGCAAGGTCGTGGATTTAGCCCATGCTTGCGGGGTGTCAGTGGAGGGTGAATTAGGCTGCTTAGGCTCACTCGAAACGGGCATGATGGGTGAGGAAGATGGACATGGCGCGGAAGGTCAATTAGATCATTCGATGCTGTTAACTGACCCCGAAGAAGCGGCTGATTTTGTGCGTAAAACAGGCGTAGATGCTCTAGCAATTGCGATTGGTACTTCACACGGCGCGTATAAGTTTACCAAAAAGCCAACAGGAAATGTCTTGCGGATTGATCGGGTCAAAGAGATTCATGCTCGGATTCCGAGTGTGCATTTGGTGATGCATGGCTCATCTTCTGTGCCAGAAGATTGGTTAGCGATTATTAATAATTATGGCGGTGATATGGGGCAAACTTATGGTGTGCCGGTTGAAGAAATCGTCGAAGGTATCAAGCATGGTGTGCGTAAGGTAAATATTGATACGGATTTGCGGATGGCTTCAACGGGATCAATTCGTAAACACTTGCAAGAAAATCGCTCGAATTTTGACCCACGTAAATTCTTGAAAGACTCTACTAAAGGCATGATGGAAATTTGCAAAGCACGTTATGAGGCTTTTGGTTCAGCAGGTATGGCGGATAAAATTAAGCCCGTCTCCTTAGAAACCATGTTTAAACGTTACGCATCAGGTGAGTTAAATCCTCGAGTGGCTTAATTTTAACAGGTAAGTCGCGTGTGATCTGATTGAGAAAGGAGCTTCGGCTCCTTTTTCTTTTTAAGCCTAGCTTGAACTTGTGCTATTCTAAGGCCCCGATTATTGCGTTCTCTGTTTGAGCTTAAATCATGCATCCAATGTTAAATATTGCTACCCGTACTGCCCGTCAAGCGGGAGATCTTATTCGTCGTTATGTAGGTGATCTGGATAAAGTACGGATTCAACTCAAGGATGCGAATGATTTCGTTTCTGAAGTGGATAAGCAGGCTGAGCGCGAAATTATTCAGGCTTTACGTCGAGCCTATCCTGATCATGCCATTTTAGGTGAAGAGTCTGGCCAGCACGGCGATGAGACAGCAGAATATCAATGGGTGATTGATCCCTTAGATGGAACGACCAATTTTCTCTATGGTTTGCCCCATTTTGCGGTCTCGATTGGCTTAAAGCAACGTGGGCGCTTATTGCTTGGGGTGGTGTATGACCCCTTGCGGGATGAGCTGTTTGCCGCCGCCCGTGGAGAAGGGGCGACTTTGAATAATCGTAGGATTCGCGTGAGTTCGCGTCCCTCGTTAGAAAATGCTTTATTAGCAACAGGAGTGCCTTTTCGGGCTAATCAAAATCTAGACCTGTATTTAGATACTTTACGAGTTTTAGTCCCCGGTACAGCGGGTGTGCGTCGCTTTGGTTCAGCAGCTTTGGATTTAGCTTGGGTAGCTTGTGGGCGCTATGATGGTTTTTGGGAATTTGGTTTACAAGCTTGGGACCTAGCTGCAGGTGCTTTGATTATTCAAGAAGCAGGCGGTTTAGTGGGTGATTTACACGGCGGTAGCGAGCACTTAACGAACGGCAATTTATTAGCAGCGAATCCAAAAGTATTTAAAGAAATGCTGCAACGTTTACATCCAGTCTTAAAGTAAACATCACTCTTACTAGTAATTGACATGACAGGATTGTAATTTGAGTTGGTGTAGGAAAAAAGCTACATTCACCGACACGATACAATGTGGTTTATTGCGCTTGTTATTGTGTTCTGACTCCTTTAGGTTATGAAGTAATGATAGAAAACAACATGGTCAAGCGGGCTGCAAGACTCAGTCTATTTTCAGTAGCTTGTCTATTCGGGGCCGCCACTTTCTCGGTGGCAGAAGCTGAAACACCACGCATTAATTTACAGAATACGGATGTTCGTTCCTTAGTGGAGGTGGTTTCACGCCTAACAGGAAAGAACTTTGTGATTGATCCTCAAGTTGGCAAAGGGAGTATCACTTTTGTCTCAGGTAAAGGCTTGAGTGAGGAAGAATTTTATGAGGCCTTTCTTTCGATCTTGCAAGTACATGGTTTAGAAGCGATTGAGGCCGGCAATATTATTAAAATAGTGCCGCTTGGTAAGGCGCGCTCACAAGTCGCACCGATTTATGAGGCAGACCCAACCAAGCCCGCTCCCAAAGTGGATGTGGATGAAACCATTACTCAGGTTTTTAAGCTGCAATATATTCCGGTAGCCACGGCCGTTCAGACCCTTACTCCCTTAGCAGGTCAAGGTGAAACCCGCATTCAATTTAATCAATCGAGTAATTCAGTGATTGTCACGGGGCGTGGGCAAAACGTATCGCGCCTAGCCGAAGTGATTCGCAGCATTGACCAGCCGGATAATAAAGATTTTGAATTGATTGGCCTAAAGTTCTCGGTGGCCAGTCAGCTTGCCCAAACCCTGCGTGATCTCTTAGGTTCAACCGCCGTCGGCCCTGAGGGTGTGCAGTTACCGCAACAAGTACGCATTTCAGTGGATGAGCGAACCAATAGTATTTTGGTGGCCGGGGATAAATCGGATCGAGAGCGCGTGCGCAGTGTGATTGCACGTTTAGATATTCCGCGTACTCAGCCGGGTGAAACCCAAGTAGTACCTTTAAAATACGCTGTTGCTTCGCAGTTAATTCAAACCTTAAAAGAACTACAAGTCGGTTCAACCGTGATTGTCACGGGTGGAGCTGAAGGTGCGCCCGCGACGGCTGCGAATGCGGTGCCCCCGTCTAAACAAGTACGGATGGCAGCAGATGAGCGCACGAATAGCATTCTGATTTCAGGGCAAAAAGCTGAGCGTGAGCAGATTGTTGCTGCCATTGCTAAATTAGATATTCCCCGTTCGGGTTCAGGTGGCACTCGTGTCATTCCTTTGCGTTATGCCAAAGCAGAGGATTTAGTCAAAGTCTTGAACGATGCTTCCAAAGGTATTGTGGAGCAAACTGCAGGCACAGCGGCTGCTGCCGGTGCAGCGCCAGCAGCGGCTAAATCCGGTGGTTTAGGTACTGAAGTGAGTATCTTGGCGGATAAAACCAGCAATTCGATTATTCTGTCGGGGCCTGCGCATATTCAAAAAGATTTACTTAAGGTGGTTTACCAGCTGGATCGGCGGCGTGGTCAAGTGTTGGTTGAAGCGATTATTGCTGAAGTCTCGAATGATTTATCCAGCAGGCTAGGTTTTGGCGTGGCGGCGATGGATGCAAATGTTGGTAAAACCGGATTGATTGGTACGAGTAATTTCGGAGGCTTAAATACCGCTTTACAATTAGGCCAAGGAACCATCACCTCTTTGCCAAGTGGTTTATTGATGGGGGTGGCCAATGGCAATTTTGGTATTGTCATGGATGCCTTAAAAGGCGATGGGGCAACCAATATCTTGTCTACACCGACCATTCTTACGATGGATAATGAAGAAGCCAAAATGGTTGTCGGTCAAAACGTACCCTTTGTAACAGGCTCTTATGCCAGTTCGGCCTCAGGTGGTACGGCACAGAATCCTTTCCAAACCATTGAGCGTAAAGACGTAGGTTTAACTCTGAAGGTTACTCCACAAATTAATCGTGGCAAAACCATTCAGATGAAAATTTCCCAAGAGGCTTCCAGTGTTTCTTCTAGTGGGGCCGCCTCTGATTTAATTACGAATAAGCGTTCAATTGATACCAATGTGATGGTCGAAGATGGGCAAATCTTAGTTTTGGGTGGCTTAATTCAAGACAATTTTAATGATTCTGAAAGTAAAGTACCGATTTTATCGGATATTCCAGTGATTGGTGAGGCGTTTAAACAAAATAGTACGCAACGCAGCAAACAAAACTTAATGGTCTTTATTCATCCGGTGATTTTGCCAGATCGTGAGGCAGCTGATGCCTATAGCCGCAGTAAATACCATACTCTGCAACGTCAACAGCAGCAAAGCAAAGTGTTGCAACGGGGGCGTTTAGGCGCTGCGGCTGTTTTCCCAGATATTGAATGCTTTGATTGCAAAAAAGGCAGTGTGGACTCTTTGCATTTCCCCGCTAAGCCCAGCCAAAAGCCCATTACGCAACGCCCTGCACCCCCTCAGCCTGCTCGACCTGCTGAAGATGATTGTGTACCCGGTTTCTGTCAAATTAATGAGAAGTGAGTATACATTTTCATGGCCGAACCCGGAGTTTTAAGCGTCGATCAGGATGCAGCCAATGAGATTTTTTTGTTGCCCTATGCCTTTGCCAAGCGACATGGCGTTTTAATTGAGCACGAGGCAGTAGGTACGGTTTTACTCTATCGAGAGAGCCTCAAGCCTGCTGTCTTGATGGAGGTGCAGCGCAGTTGCTCCCGCATCCATGCAATGCGCCAAGTTGATGCAGCGAGTTTTGAGCGTTTATTAGCCGCCTGCTATGACCGTAGCCAAACGGGGGCGGCGATGATGCAGGAGCTAGGTGATGAGGCTGATCTGTATGATATTGCCGAAACCATGCCTGAGCCGGAGGATTTACTCGAAGCTGAAGATGATGCGCCGATTATTCGCCTGATTAATGCCTTGCTGTCGCAAGCAGTGAAGGAAAATGCCTCAGATATTCATATCGAAGCGTTTGAAACTCGGATGCAAGTGCGGATGCGGATTGATGGGGTGTTACGCGAGATTTTAGAGCCACCCCGTAAGCTAGCGCCCTTGATCATTTCGCGGATTAAAGTCATGGCACGCTTAGATATTGCTGAAAAGCGTGTCCCGCAAGATGGGCGTATTTCTTTGCGGCTCGCAGGGCGGGCTGTGGATGTACGGGTTTCTACTTTGCCCTCTGGGCATAGTGAGCGCGTGGTCTTACGTCTATTAGATAAGCAAGCAGGCCGCTTGAATCTGTCTAATTTGGGGATGGATCCTGAGGTACATGGGCGCTTAGCCAAACTGATTCAAAAGCCGCATGGCATTATTTTAGTCACCGGTCCGACAGGTTCAGGTAAAACCACGACCTTATATGCAGCGTTAGCGAATTTGAATGATGCTCGCCGCAATATCCTCACGGTCGAAGATCCGATTGAATATTATATTGATGGAATAGGGCAAACCCAAGTCAATACTAAGGTGGAAATGACCTTTGCACGCGGCTTGCGGGCTATTTTGCGCCAAGACCCTGATGTGGTAATGGTGGGCGAGATTCGTGACCTTGAAACCGCAGAAATTGCTGTCCAAGCCAGTTTAACCGGGCATTTAGTTTTTTCGACTTTGCATACTAATACTGCAGTGGGTGCAGTGCCACGCTTGCAGGATATGGGGGTCGAGCCTTATCTTCTTGCCTCGAGTTTATTGGGGGTAGCTTCCCAACGATTGGTGCGTACTTTGTGCGGTCAATGCAAGCAAGCTACCGAGGCGACGACCAGCGAAACTGAGCTGATTCAAGCCAATTCACAGTATGATTTACGCTATCAACACCCGATTATTTATCATCCAGTAGGTTGCCCTGCTTGTCGGCATAGCGGTTTTATAGGACGGACGGGGATCTATGAGGTCATTGAAATCGACAGCCAAGTGCGGCAAATGATTCATGATCGCTCGAGTGAGGTTGAGCTTGAGAAATATGTGCGGGGGCATACACCGAGCCTACGCGATGATGGGATTCGCTTAGTATTGGCGGGTAAAACCTCGTTGGATGAAGTTTTGCGGGTGACTCGTGAGGATGAGCGTTAATGCCGGCATTTGAGTATCTTGCACTCAATGGGGGGGGGAAAGAGGAGCGTGGTATTTTAGAGGCCGATACCGCTCGCCAAGTTCGCCAATTATTGCGAAATAGCTCGCTGACTCCCCTCGAAATCAATGAAGTTGTCCAAAAGCAAAAAAAAACGGATGGCGCTCGCTTATTTGGGGGGAGCTTAAATTCAGCTGATTTAGCCCTAATGACTCGTCAATTAGCAACTTTAGTGGGGGCTGGTTCTCCGTTAGAAGAGGCTTTAGGGACGATAGTTCGTCAAACTGAGCGTAGTTCTTCGCGGCGTATTTTTTCAGCAATTCGCTCGCGGGTCATGGAAGGGCATACTTTAGCTTCTTCTTTGGGGCAGTTTCCCTCGGCATTTCCTTCACTGTATCGCGCAACCATTGGGGCAGGTGAGCAGTCTGGGCATTTATCGCAAGTGCTGGATCGCCTCGCCGATTACACTGAGAATCGTCAACTTAATCAGCAAAAAGTCTCGACAGCTTTTGCCTATCCCGCTCTCTTGTCTTTAGTTGCAGTGGGGATAGTGATCGCCCTCTTGAAATTTGTCGTTCCGAATGTGATTAGTGTTTTTGATACCTTTGATGGGCAACTACCTACTCTGACTCGTATGCTAATTGCGAGTAGTAATTTTCTAGAGCGTCATGGGGTTACAGTGCTGATTGCCTTGGTGATTTTTGTATTTTTTGTCCGCTACCTGCTCAAGTTTCCATCTTGGCAAGCTCGTTATCATCGTTTATTGTTGAAATTACCTTTAGTCGGGCGCTTAGTACGTGGGATTAATACCGAGCATTTTGCCCGTACCTTAAGTATTTTGGCCTCTAGTGGTGTGCCTATTTTAGATGCACTGAAAATTGCAGGGGGAGTGGTGAATAATATTCCCATGCGCACGGCGGTCGAAGAAGCCACGGTGAAGGTTCGTGAGGGGATGGCGATCAATAAAGCTTTGCAGCAATCGGGTTATTTCCCGCCGATGGTGATCTATCTGATTGCCAGTGGTGAGGGCAGTGGTCAATTGGATCAAATGCTTGAGCGTGCTGCGATTCAGCAAGAGCGTGAAACTCAATCGCGGGTAACGAAAATGGTTAGTTTGCTCGAACCCTTATTAATTTTAATAATGGGTGGGGTT
This sequence comes from Thiothrix eikelboomii, assembly GCF_900167255.1. Taxonomy (GTDB): domain Bacteria; phylum Pseudomonadota; class Gammaproteobacteria; order Thiotrichales; family Thiotrichaceae; genus Thiolinea; species Thiolinea eikelboomii. Next base: position 66,163 of record NZ_FUYB01000007.1, on the reverse strand, counting down.
GTAACCCTGATTGTTTTAGCGATTATGATGCCAATTCTAAATATGCCACAGTTCATCCACAGGTCATGAAAACGGTTAGCTTGCTCGAACCCTTATTAATTTTAATAATGGGTGGGGTTGTAACCCTGATTGTTTTAGCGATTATGATGCCAATTCTAAATATGCCACAGTTCATCCGCTAATCACTGACAGTTATAGATTAGCTACTGGCGACTTCTTAGACCCTGTTCCATTATTTACTCGTACTTAAACTAATCCCGATCCGTAGAGCTGGGCTTGCATCCTCCAACTACAAAAACAGGGTCGGTTGTTTACTGAAAGAGTAAATAATCATGAGCCATAGCAACCATTATGCAGAGTTGCATCCATCCCCTTTGTTGAACTTTGTGGGTGATGTCAACTTATTAGCGTTTTCGCCAGCTAAAAATCCAGCAGCGCAAGCGCCCCCTTTGCCATCGCTGTATATTTATGCACCCGTGGCCGAATTACCTTATTTATATGCTGTGTTAGCTAAACTGGGTTTTGAGTGTTATTTTAATGCTGAAAGCTTGCAGCAATGGCAGGGTGTTAATGTTTGTTACTTTAAAAAGCAAGCACTTAGCCCGCAGCAACTGAAAGCCTTGCAAACGGTAGAAGAGCAGGGAACAGCGATTTGCTCTTTGCAGAATTTTATTGAGCAACATTTGCATTGGGTAGAGATTAATCTATTGGATGCTGAATATCTGCTCGAAATAGAGCAAGCCAGTGATTTGAATACCATCTGGCCTGATCGTTTGCGGCGGGTATTTGATTTATTAATAGCAAGTTTGCTATTAATATTATTAATGCCATTATTTTTGCCAGTAGCTTTAGCGATTCGCTTAGAATCCAAAGGGCCGATTTTCTTTAGGCAATTAAGAACGGGTTTATATAATCAAGAATTTGAAATTATTAAGTTTCGTTCGATGTATGAAAATGCTGAAAGTAATGGTGCACAATGGGCTTGCAAAAATGATAAGCGTGTCACGCGGGTGGGTCAGTTTATTCGTAAAACCCGACTGGATGAATTGCCCCAGTTATTCAATGTGTTGACAGGCGAAATGTCCCTAATTGGTCCGCGCCCTGAGCGTGAAGTCTTTATTAAAGACCTAGAAACAGCCGTGCCCTTTTATCGTTTTCGGCATTTGGTTAAGCCCGGGATCACCGGCTTAGCGCAGGTGATGTACCGCTATGGTGCGTCGGTTGAGGATGCGCGCTATAAGCATCGGTATGATTTATACTATATCCGGCATCGCAGTTGGTATTTAGACTTAAAAATACTGCTGAAAACCGTGCGTGTTGCTTTGACTGGAGAAGGAGTCTAGCCTTTAGGGCTTAGAATCTTCGATAATACAGCCTCTTTAGTTAGCTAAGAGGTTAGTATGACCCCCGTTCGTCTCACTGAATACAGTCATGGCGCAGGTTGTGGCTGCAAAATTTCGCCAGCGGTTCTTGATGTTATTTTAGATAGTCCGCTTGCCCCTAAGGTTTATTCGGCTTTATTGGTTGGCAATAGCTCGCGGGATGATGCGGCTGTCTATGATTTAGGTAATGGTACAGCGGTGATTAGTACCACGGATTTCTTTATGCCGATTGTGGATGATCCCTTCACTTTCGGGCGGATTGCCGCGACTAATGCCATTAGTGATATTTACGCTATGGGCGGCAAGCCTCTGATGGCGATTGCTATTTTTGGTTGGCCACTGGATAAGCTCGCCCCTGAAATTGGGCGGCAAGTGATCGAAGGGGGGCGTCAAGCTTGTCAAGATGCCGGTATACCCTTAGCGGGTGGGCATAGTATTGATGCACCTGAACCGATTTTTGGTCTGGCGGTGACAGGTCTAGTACAAGTTAAACATCTCAAGCAAAACAGTACCGCACAGGCGGGTGATCAGTTGTATCTGACCAAGCCCTTAGGCATTGGTATTCTCAGTACAGCTCAAAAACGTAAAATCCTACTGCCTGAACATAGCGAATTGGCGATAGCAACCATGTGTCAGCTCAATGATTTAGGGGCTGTATTGGGGACCTTGCCGAGTGTGCATGCCTTAACGGATGTCACGGGGTTTGGTTTGGGGGGGCATTTACGGGAAATGTGTGAAGCGAGTGGCTTGCAAGCCGTGTTAGCCTTTGAGCAGATTCCTTTGCTAGCGGGACTCGATACGTATCTAGCTCAAGATTGCACACCGGGTGGGACTCAGCGTAATTTTGCCAGCTACGGCTCGATATTTGGTGGTGAATTAAGTCTGCGTCAGCAGCAATTGCTCTGTGATCCACAAACCAGTGGTGGTTTACTGATTGCTCTTGCCCCTGAGCAAGAAGCCGAGTTTTTAGCGATTACCCAGCAGGCTGGATTTAATCTAGAGTCTATCGGTTATTTACGAGCGCCTGTACAAGGGCAACCCTTGATTAAGGTGGGCTAGCATGAATCGTGAGCACTTATTGCCAAACACCGAGCAGTTACCGGTGATTGAGGATTTAGCGGGCTTAGTGTTGGCAGCTCAAGCTTTAATAGATGTTCGTGCGCCGATTGAATTTCAGGAGGGGGCTGTTCCACAGGCGACCAATTTGCCCTTAATGAATGATGCTGAGCGCGCTATGATTGGCAAGCGTTACAAAGATGCAGGGCAAGATCAGGCTATACGCTTAGGTTTGGAATTGGTCAGTGGTGAGCAAAAAGCTAAGCGGATTGAGGCATGGCAACAGTTTGCCTTAGCTCATCCGCAGGGGGCCTTGTATTGCTTTCGGGGTGGTTTGCGCTCGCGGATTACTCAGCAATGGTTGTATTCAGCAACGGGGATTGCTTATCCACGGATTGCGGGTGGCTATAAAGCCTTACGCCGTTATTTGTTGGATGAATTAGCGGGCTTACCAAGACGTTATCAAGCCTATGTATTGAGCGGACGTACCGGTTGTGGGAAAACTCGCTTTTTAAATACCCTGAAGCAAGTTATTGATTTAGAGGGCTTAGCAAATCATCGTGGCTCGGCTTTTGGGGCGCAGGTGAAGCCTCAACCTAGCCAAATTGACTTTGAAAATGCGTTAACGATCAAACTCTTGCAACAGTTAGCTAAGGGCTATCAGCAGCTGGTATTTGAAGACGAAAGCCGCAGTATTGGCTCTATTCATTTGCCGGATAGTCTCTTTTTTAGTCTACGTACCGCTCCAATTGTATTGCTAGAAACTAGCCAAGCTGAACGCTTAGAGTTGACTTATCAAGATTATATTCTAGATAGACTGCAGGCATTTCAACAGCACTTCGGCGATCCCGACCAAGCTTTGATCGCTTTCAGGCAGTCGTTGCTGACGAGTTTGGCTAAACTACAAAAGCGCTTAGGCGGAGTACGCTATGCTAAAGCGTTGGCTTATTTGCAATTAGCCCTAGCCCAACAAGCCAAAACTGGCGAGACGCAATTGCATCAAGCATGGATTGAGTTTTTGTTAACTGATTATTACGATCCGATGTATGACTATCAAATCAGCCAAAAACGCGAGCGCATTGTTTTTGTGGGGGATATACAGGCGGTACTTGCGTTTTTTGCCAGCCACTCAATCCATTAAGCAGCTGGCCTTTGGTGTTGACCGCTTTAGGCCTTGACTCGGTTAGGTAATGACATCTGCATTGATACGCCCTGTGAATTCAGGGATTTTTGCTAAATCATTGGCAATATTGATCAGATCCGCTAAGGCCAATTGTGGGTCTTGGTCATGCTTGGCGGGGTCACTCTCATATTGCTCTAGATAGACCCGCAAAGTAGCGCCTTGTGTCCCTGTTCCAGAGAGACGGAAAATCAAGCGTGAGTCATCTGTAAAGAGAATACGAATACCTTGCTGAGCACTGGTTGAGCCATCCACCGGGTCGACATACATGAAATCATCGGCAGCCTTGACCTGTTTGCCATGTAACATTTGCCCCGGTAGTTTGTCGAATTGCTGGCGTAAATGCTCCATGAGGGTATTGGCTGAGGCGGTGGGAATCGCTTCATAATCATGGCGCGAATAATAGTTACGCCCATATTCAGCCCAATGCTGACGAACAATACTTGCTACCGATTCTTGTTTGACAGCCAAGAGATTTAACCAGAATAAGACCGCCCATAAACCGTCTTTCTCACGAATATGATTGGAGCTGGTACCAAAGCTTTCTTCACCGCACAGCGTAATTCGGCCTGCATCGAGTAAATTACCGAAAAATTTCCAGCCGGTTGGGGTTTCAAAGGCAGGGATACCTAAGCGGGCTGCAACCCGATCAGGGGCTTGGCTGGTCGGCATAGAGCGAGCAATCCCAGCTATTCCTTGTTGATAGCCCGGTACTAAATGCGCGTTTGCGGCTAGGATCGCTAAACTATCGCTGGGAGTGACAAAAAAATGATTGCCCAAAATCATATTGCGGTCACCATCGCCATCGGAGGCCGCACCAAATGCAATATTTTTGGGGGAATATAACAAGGCCATTAATTCTTTAGCATGCGCTTGGTTCGGGTCTGGATGTCCGCCACCAAAATTAGCCAAAGGTAGGCCATGCATAACTGTTCCTTGAGGCGCGCCTAAACGCTCTTCTAAAATAGTGTGTGCGTAGGGGCCGGTGACTGCATGCATGGCATCAAAACGCATGCTGAAATGTTCAGAGCGCAGGAGTTGGCTGATTTTGTCGAAATCAAAGATTTCTTCCATTAAGGCCATATAATCCGCCACCGAGTCAACCACCTCGATGTGCATCGAGTACAAGTCATACACGCCAACTTTATCAAGGGGGACGGGTTTGATCGGGGTAATTCGATATTCTTCAAGGGTTTTGGAGTTTTCGTAAATCGCTTCAGTGAAGCTTTCAGGTGCAGGGCCGCCATTACTGGTATTAAACTTAATCCCAAAATCACCGTCTGGCCCGCCCGGATTATGGCTAGCAGAAAGGATGATGCCACCTAAGGCCTGATGCTTGCGAATCAGATGAGAGGCAGCGGGGGTGGAGAGAATCCCGCCTTTACCCACTAGGATTTTCCCAATACCATTAGCCGCTGCCATCCGTAAAATGACTTGAATCGCTTCGCGGTTGAAATAGCGTCCATCTCCCCCCAGTATTAAGGTGCTGCCTTCACGCTCGGGTAAAGTATTAAAAATAGCTTGTACGAAGGTTTGTAGATAATCGGGCTTCTGGAATTGCTTGACGCTTTTGCGCAAGCCAGAAGTTCCGGGTTTTTGATCGTTATAAGGTACACAGGACACAATTTCGATATTCATGAGGTAGTGCCTAACTAGGTAGCTGTTATCATTGTAGGGTAGCTGCGCTAAGGAAAAGTACAGTCGTCTAACTGGCTGTACAGAGCGCTTGTAAAAAACTAAACACATTATGAAACCATGCTAATTAAAGAACAAGCCCCAGCCGTTGCCCCTGCTTTGCCAAATAGTTTTACAGGGCTGATGGATCTGTACGAAACCAATTATATGCAGCTGAAATTACTTCTAGGTTCAATACAGGCTTTACCTGACCAACAGTTAGCCCGCGTGGCAGAACGCTTGCCGGTGCGCTTAGAGGTTAGGGAGCGCAGTGCACATACGACTACTTTATTTATGACTTACGTCTTCAGTAGTTATACAGAGGCTGTACAAGCAACTCGCCCAGATTTACTCGTGCGTATTTATCATGATGCCTTGCAAGCCGAGGTTATTCATCATCGTTGTCGCTTTGATGAGCGCATGCTGCACAATCAACCCTTAGCTTTGGATAATATGCTCAGCTGTCGGTGGCGGATGAATCGTTTTTTATTCAAATGGATCAGTTATTTGCGTCGCCAAGGTTATGTCTTTCAAGAGAAAGATTAAGTTTTTGTAAACTTTGTGTATAAGCTTTTTCACTACTAATCAGCTACTATCTAAAAGATCGTAGATAGTAATACAAGTTTTGTAGAGAGATTTTGTTCAATATTGTTGATGAGTTTACTCAGTTAATTTATAATCTTGAGTAGATTAGTAAGGAATTAGTACCACAGTCAGTAGGAGCAGCGATATGAAGCTTTCAACAAAGGGACGGTACGCAGTAACTGCCATGATGGATCTGGCTATTCATGATTATGAAGGGCCGGTGACTTTGGCTGATATTTCGAATTGCCAAGGGATCTCTTTATCTTACCTAGAGCAGTTATTTGCAAAGTTACGTAAGTCTGGGTTAGTGGAAGGAGTCCGTGGGCCGGGTGGTGGTTATCGTTTAGGTAAGCCAGCTAGCCAGATTAGCATTGCCGATATTATTGCAGCCGTGGATGAAACAATTGATGCAACCCGTTGCAAGGGTAATGAAGATTGCCATGCCGGCGAGAAATGTTTAACACACCAACTGTGGACTGATCTCAGTAAGAGTTTGTATGAGTTTTTAGATGGTTTGACTTTAGCGAGCTTTATCAATCGTCCTGAAGTACGTGCAGTCGCACGTCGTCAAGACACGATGGCGAGCCGAATTGCCACCATGTTCCCACCACGGATGGCGGTCAGCCTCTAAAACTTTAAGCGGGCACCTTCACCTTCGCTGGTTCCCGCTTTTTATTTGTGACCAGCATTTTTTCTGTTTTTATACAAAACTGATGAATTTCAAGAGTTGGGTGGATTTCCATCAAAGTCAAATGGCCTAGGGTTTTTTCGGTCGTATAAGTAGCCCCAGTGTCAATATAACAAATATTGCCATATTGAAGTGGGCGCTGAATCGGTGTATGCCCAAAGATCACCATTTCAATCCCCGCAATCGGCTGAGTTCGCCCCATCATTTGGACTTGGCGGAAACGTTGCCGCGACCATAAGGCATGTTCACGGGTTTCTCTATCTTCAGCGAGGCTGCGCACGAAGCTCTGCCAGCTCATGCCATAGGGTATGTCTGCATGCACAACGCCGATCCGCCCAGCCAAGGTGTTGATTTCAATCGCAATGGGTAAGCGGCTAATCACACTACGAATCCGGGTGTGATAGGCCTCGGGTACTGAGCGCCACCAAGCACCGCCGTTAAAACCTAGCCAATTTTTAGCGACCGATGGACTCGAGGCAGCGTCGAGTAGCATTTGCTCGTGATTGCCCAAGACAGAGTGAAACCACGGATAATTCAAAAATTCAACGACCCGCCATGATTCGGGGCCACGGTCAATCAAATCCCCCACTGCGAAGACACGATCACGCTTGGGATTAAAATTGATCTGTACCAACATGAGCTCTAAGGCAGAAAAGTGACCATGTAGATCACCTACCACGAAATCGCGCCCCTGTGGGTTACGACTAAAAAACTTAAATAACTGATTCTGCATGGCTGCTCGACACTGGCATCCAGGAGTGCATTAAGGGGTTGGGTTAACAGCGAGTCCCATTATTAAAGTTGATTAAAACAACTTCTAGGTTTATCAGACTAGCGCAGCTAATCTTGAGCACCAACTGTTAGCTACAAATACTGCTTAAGCTGGGATTAAGCAAGTTATTTTATTAGAGTGACTCAGTTTAATTTAGGTTCAAGTTTCTCTAGGTGTTGATCAGTTTTTAATGTGCCAGCTTTGCCAAGCCAATAAGCCCCAGCCAAAGATAAAAGCCAAGCCACCCAAGGGCGTAATCATGCCAAACCCAGCCTGACCAGTGAGGACATAGGCATATAGACTGCCAGAGAAAAGGAGGATACCCACTATAAATGCCCAACCCGCCCACCGATACCCAGCACGAGCTTGCTGTTGCTCAAGCAAACCGACCAAGCCGAGTGCCAAGCTATGATAAAACTGATATTCCACTCCGGTATGAAAACGTTGCAAGCTATTAGCATCGACGAGCTTTTCTAAACCATGCGCACCGAATGCGCCTAAAATCACTGCCAGCATTCCAAAGAGCGCTGCAAATAGCAGACAATAGTTTTTTTTCAATCTAGAGATCCTTAAATGTATGGAGAGTGAGCACAAACGCCAGTTGTATCGTCTCATCCTGAAATTGATGGCTTGGTTTGGGATTTTACTCCTAGTTGGGATTTTTTTGCGCGGTTGTTGGGGGTAAGCACTTTAAACTTGTCACAGTTGGGCTTAGCTAATACGATGATACTTAAAAATGATACGGTAAATAAACATCATAGCGCACCGCTTTACCGCTGATAACAAATGCAGGTTTTAGATCCGCTAATTCCGGTGCAAGACGAGGGCGTTTAACGGTGACTCGATGTTTAGCAACACGGCGCGCTAAATCGAGCAGTTCACCAGCATCAGGATCATCACCAACGAGTTCTTGTAAAAAACGCATGTCTTTTTGTACCAAGGCTGATTTTTGTCGCTCAGGGAACATCGGGTCGAGATACACCACATCAGGTGTAAAATTAGGGCTTGCTAGCCAAGATAAAGCATCATCATGCTGTAAGTGCATCCGGCTAATAATGCTAGTTAATTGTGCCTCATGTGTTGCAGCAGCTCGCTGTAAGCCATCGGCTAATAGGGCGTGAACAATGGGTGAGCGTTCAAGTAAAGTCACTTGGCAACCTAGACTGGCGAGCACAAAAGCCTCTCGCCCTAAACCTGCAGTTGCATCTAAAACTTGGGGTGTTTTAAGTTTATGTAAACCAATCGCTTTGGCAAGATCTTGGCCTTTGCCACCACCAAATAGCAAACGGTGCCGGGCTTTACCCTCCACAAAATCAACATAAACAGCACCGACTTTAGGATCGAGGCTGTCTTGCAATTCCAAACGGTTGGGGGTTGCTACGAGTTGATAACGATTCGCCATTGCATTAATAATGGGGAGGTGGAGTTTCTTCCGCTTGGGAAGCAACCGCCGAAACCGATAAAGTTTTCAAGCGATCAGCGAGGATAGCGAGTTGTTGAGTGAGATTAAAAATGGCTTTTTGCTGCAAATACACCTGCTCACTTAAGGCTTCTAGGGTTTGCTCTTGCTCCATGAATTTAATTTCAAGTTCAGTGAGTCGATCTTGCATAGATATAGGGCTTAATTAATTTAAAAGCGGAGTAGGGCATATTGCCCTACTACTAAACACTGAAGGAAGCTTATTGTTAACGACCTTTATTCGCCGCAATCCGCATACGCAGCGCATTCAATTTAATAAAACCTTCGGCATCTTTTTGATTATAAGCGCCGCCGTCTTCATCAAAGGTCGCAATTTTAGTATCAAATAAACTATCGTCTGATTGGCGGCCAGCTACAATCACATTCCCTTTGTATAATTTTAACCGTACCACGCCATTCACATATTGCTGAGAATGATCAATCAGGGTTTGTAGCATTTGACGCTCAGGACTCCACCAATAACCGTTGTAAATCATCTCGGCGTATTTAGGCATGAGGCTATCTTTTAAATGGGCTACTTCACGATCTAAAGTAATGGACTCAATGGCTCGATGGGCTTTGAGCATAATCGTACCACCGGGGGTTTCATAGCAACCCCGTGATTTCATACCAACATAACGATTTTCAACTAAATCCAAGCGGCCAATCCCATTTTCGCCACCCAGTTTATTTAAGATAGTTAGCATCTCCGCTGGGCTTAAACTTTGCCCATTGAGGGCAACAGGATCACCTTGCTTATAAGTCAGCTCAATATACGTGGCTTGGTCAGGTGCAGTTTCTGGAGACACACTCCAACGCCACATATCTTCTTCAGCTTCGGCCCACGGCTCTTCTAAAATGCCACCTTCATAGGAAATATGCAGCAGATTTGCATCCATTGAATAAGGCGATTTCTTGCCTGCTTTTTTGAAGTCAACTGGAATATTGTGCTGTTCCGCATAGGCCATTAAGGAGTCACGTGAACCCATCGTCCATTCACGCCACGGAGCGATGACTTTTACACCGGGTTTTAAGGCATAAGCACCTAATTCAAAACGCACTTGGTCATTGCCCTTGCCTGTTGCACCATGCGAAATCGCGTCTGCACCGGCTTCATTGGCAATTTCCACTAAGCGTTTGGCGATCAGTGGGCGGGCAATCGAAGTGCCTAGCAAGTATTCGCCTTCATAAACCGTATTAGCGCGGAACATCGGGAACACAAAATCGCGCACAAACTCTTCACGTAAATCATTGATATAAATGTTTTCTGGCTTAATCCCCATCGCTAAAGCTTTCGCTCGTGCTGGCTCAACTTCTTCGCCTTGGCCAATATCGGCAGTAAAGGTGACGACTTCACATTGATAATTTTCTTGTAGCCATTTAACGATGATGGAGGTGTCCAAACCGCCAGAATAGGCGAGGACAACTTTCTTGACGGATGCCATGTCTGTGTTCCCTACAATCTTGTGAAAACGCGCATTATAGGCGGGTTGAGGAGGGATGGGAATCTAGTCAGCAGGTAAGTTGAGGTCGTTAACTGGTCATAAGCTCTAAATCCTAGCCCTATATTGGGTAGATTGGTATTTTTATTTACCCAAAATTTTGCTATATTGGGTATTTATTGGTATTTAATTTTAAGCGAGGTATCCCATGAAATCTGTTGTAGCCAGAAGTTTATGCGGTGTGTTAGCAGCTTTAGCTGTATCTACCGCGAATGCCAGTAGTTTTATGATTATCAGTGATCGTGATGCTGCCTTGTCTATCAATGCTTGGGGTAGTGCTAAGCATGGAACGATTGTGCGCTTACATCAAGGTTGTCAAGTCGATAATCCAGATTGCATGTGGATTTATCGTAATGGGATGATCTTGAGTGCGCGTGACCCTCAGTTGGCTTTAAATGCATGGGGTGGGGCTAAAAATGGAACAGCCCTACGCTTGCATAATGCGTGTACGCCTAGTAACCCTGACTGCACTTGGACTTTTAGCTCGGATGGGCGGATTTTAAGTAAGCGAGATTCTAATCTGGCGATTAATGCATGGGGCGTTGCACAGCATGGTACCGTTTTAAAATTATATGCGAACTGCCCTGCGGATAACCCGGATTGTACTTGGTCACGCTAAGCTAACATTTTCATTTTCATTGTTAATATGGCTAGCCCGAAGCAAGTGCTAAAGCCGTGCGTGTATTAGCAATATTATGGTGAATTTCATTGTTGAGCCGCTCAAGTATCTTAGGAACATCAGCTTGCCAAGCGGATGGCCATTGAACTTGATCCAAAGTGAAATGCCAAGGATCTTCTCCCCAAGATTCGTCCAGCGCTAGCTCATGAATGGTAAACTCGCCATTGTCAAACGGTAGGCCGCTGGCTTGGCGTTTCATAGTCAGATGCTCACGCACGCCATGAGCGGCTTTAACCAACGAGCGATGATGGCAATAGGGATTATTACCGCGCTTGTCAAAAAAGACATGAGCTGTCCAATTGCAAGCGCCACGGCATAATTCTGCAAAATCACAGGTTTTACAAAAGCCCCACAAATGGTCGGTAGCTGCTGATGTGCCTGCACTGAGATTAAATGTCAGTTCCTCACGCTCGGTGAGAATTTTGGCCAAAGCATGATCCCGAATATTACCGCCCGAATACGCTGAGGTCGGTAAGGACGGACAGGCTTTGATAACCCCATCCGCCTCAATTCCAATCGTCGCTAAACCCGCAGAACAGCCGCGCCAAAAAGCCCATTCATTATTTTCACGGCCAAAACTGCGCAATAAACGATCATACGGTCCGTAATAACCAAAATTATTCCCCGGCTGAACGATTAAACCTTCATGATGACCCCGTTGAGCCAGATAAGCGAGTAGGGGGTGAAAGCTGAGTAGTTCCGCAGGTTGTAGGAGGATTGCCGAATTATCCGCTGCATTCCCCATCGGTACGGTCATTTGAATTTGCCAAGCTTGAGCACCTGCTTGCAGCAAAGCTTCGTAAATTAATGGAAATTCAGGGGCAGACAGGCGATTGACTTGAGTATTTGCCCCAAACGGCAGGCCGACTGTGCGCAAATGCTGCATAGTCGTAAAGGCTTGCCGCCATGAATCGAGTTTGCCACGCAATTTATCATGAGTAGCTTTCATGCCGTCGATAGAGACTGAAAGCTGGTTAATGCCAGCCGCTTGCATGCGTTCGGCTGTGGTTAGGCTAATCCCATAACCGCCGGTCGTCATCGAGCAAATCATACCTGCTTGCACAATCTCGCGGGCTAGCTCTAGCCAATCTTTGCGTAGATAAGCCTCCCCGCCGATCAGTGTCACTTCGGTGATCCCTGCCTCTGCCATCTGATGCACTAAATCGAAAGCCTCAGCCGTACTCAATTCATTCGTGCGCGCCTCTCCTGCGCGTGAACCACAATGGGTACAGGCAAGATTACATTTTAAGGTAATCTCCCAAACGGCATAGCATTTGCGTTGGCGTGGCCGATAAGATTGTGAAGAAGACAGTGCGGTTTCCATGAGGATTCTCAGTTATTGTTAGTTATTGTGCTGGATTCAGTGTATCAGGTTAGATACTTCAGGCTAGTCTATTGACTAGACTCTAGCACTGAACCATAGACGGGTTGAGCGCCACCACCCTGCCACGGATCGGGTTCAATCACCACGCCATAGACTGGCTGGACAATCGGATCATCAATCAGGTCAGGATCAATAATCGCACCATAGACCGGCTGGACCATACCCGGATCGGGGTCAATCACTACACCATAGACGGGTTGAATAATAGGATCAGGGATTGGCTCAGGTTTAGGTGTAGGCTTACTGTTATTGTCTTTCAATTGCGCTAATAATTGCATCAGCAATTGTAGGATTAAAGACTGGGCTGACTGACCACCAAGGTTTGGGTTGCAGCCATTGAATTGATCTAAACGCTGCCGAGCCTGTACGGTTTGGCTTTGTGTATCGGGTTGACGGGGGAGGATAGTATTTTGCCCGCGTCGTGTTTGAATATCCATTTCTTACCTCGTTTGATGGCTAACTGACTAATCACTAGCAAGTTTTCATATTCGCCTAGTATAAGCAGACTGGGTTGGCCGTAGGTCTAGGCATCTGTTTAAAGGCGAGACTTAGCGGATAATAGGTGTAGCTAGCCTCAGCTAAACCAATAAGTTTTAAACAGGTAATGCCAGGGACAGGCTAAACCTGCTAAGATTCGTTTTTTGTTTGGTTTTAGGCTTGCAGACCCCATGGACAAGTTCATTCGCGTGCGTGGAGCGCGTACTCATAACCTGAAAAATATTGATGTTGACCTGCCTCGAGATCAATTGATTGTGATCACTGGTTTGTCGGGGTCAGGGAAATCCTCTTTAGCGTTCGATACTATTTTTGCGGAAGGTCAACGGCGCTATGTCGAGTCGCTGTCCGCTTATGCACGCCAATTTTTGTCGATGATGGACAAGCCGGATCTGGATCATATTGAAGGTTTATCCCCAGCGATTTCGATTGAACAGAAAACGACTTCCCATAATCCCCGCTCAACAGTGGGGACGATTACTGAAATCCACGATTATTTGCGCCTTTTGTTTGCGCGTGCGGGTGTGCCACGTTGCCCAATTCATCAAGTCGATTTACAAGTTCAGACCGTTAGTCAGATGGTGGATCAAGTGCTGGCATTGCCTGCAGATACTCGCTTAATGCTGTTAGCTCCGGTGGTCAGAGAACGTAAAGGTGAGCATGTACAGCTGTTTGAGTCTTTGCGTTCACAGGGATTTTTGCGTGTGCGGGTGGATGGGCAAGTCTATGATTTAGAAGAACTCCCCCAATTAGAGTTGCGCAAAAAGCATACCATCGAAGTGGTCGTGGATCGGTTTAAAGTGCGTGAGGATTTACAGCTACGCTTAGCCGAATCGTTTGAAACGGCATTAAAGCTGGCTGAGGGGGTCGCCGTGGTGGCGCCGATGGAGGCAGGCGAAGGCTCATCGCTGACTTTTTCTGCGAATTATGCTTGCCCGCATTGTGGTTGGTCACTGCCAGAATTAGAGCCGCGTTTATTTTCTTTCAATGCACCACAAGGGGCTTGTCCGACTTGCGATGGTTTGGGAGTGAAACAGTATTTTGATCCTGAGCGTGTCATTCAAAATGATAAATTAAGTCTCGCTGAGGGCGCAGTGCGGGGTTGGGATCAGCGCAATGCTTATTATTTTCAGATGATAACCTCACTGGCGGATTATTACGGCTTTGATGTAAGCGCACCGTGGAAAGATCTAACGGATACCACGCGCAAAATTATTCTGTATGGCAGTGGTCAGGATAAAGTTGAATTTACTTATGTGGGGCAGAAAGGGCAGATTTATCAGCGCAGCCATGAGTTTGAAGGGGTGATTAATAATCTAGAGCGCCGTTATCGGGATACCGATTCGAATATGGTGCGCGAAGAATTAGCTAAGTATTTATCCAGTCGCCCTTGTCCAGATTGTAAAGGGACACGTTTGAATGAGCAGGCACGCAATGTTTTAGTCGCCGAAAAAAATTTACCGACTTTAAGTTTATTGCCAATTGGTGAGGCGCATGCTTTTTTCCGTGATTTAATTCTCCCTGGTACGCAAGGTAAAATTGCCGAAAAGATTATTCGTGAGCTTAGTTTACGTTTAGAGTTTTTAGTGAATGTCGGTTTAGACTATCTAACCCTCAGTCGCAGTGCTGAAACTTTATCCGGCGGGGAAGCGCAACGGATTCGCTTGGCTTCACAAATCGGGGCAGGTTTAGTTGGGGTAATGTATGTGCTGGATGAACCGTCGATTGGTTTGCATCAACGCGATAATGATCGTCTTTTGCGGACTTTATTCCGCTTACGTGATTTAGGCAATACCGTGATTGTGGTTGAGCATGATGAGGATGCAATTCGCAGTGCTGATTTTGTCTTGGATATTGGCCCTGGTGCGGGTGTACACGGTGGGCAGATTATTGCTCAGGGCAAGCCTTTGGAGGTGGCTGAAGTACCTGCATCAATTACTGGGCAATTCTTATGTGGGCAACGCCGAATTGAAATTCCCAAGCAACGTACTCCATTTAACCCTGAGCGCGTGATTAAACTGGTGGAGGCTAGTGGGAATAATCTACAGAAGGTGAGTTTAGATCTTCCCCTAGGTTTATTAACTTGTGTGACGGGAGTTTCTGGCTCGGGGAAATCAACCCTGATTAATCGGACACTGTATCCTTATTTAGCACGCTATTTGCATGATAGTAGTGTGGAGGTCGCAGCCGTAAAAGCCGTGCAGGGGGTCGAGCAAATTGACAAGATTATTGATATTGACCAAAGCCCGATTGGGCGTACTCCCCGCTCTAATCCAGCCACTTATACGGGGGTATTCACTGCGATTCGGGATATTTTTGCAGCGACTCAGGAGTCGCGTTCACGCGGTTATCAACCCGGGCGCTTTTCATTCAATGTGAAAGGGGGGCGTTGTGAGGCTTGTGCGGGAGATGGGGTGATTAAAGTTGAAATGCATTTTCTGCCAGATGTCTATGTAACCTGTGAGGTTTGCCAAGGTAAACGCTATAACCGTGAAACCCTCGATGTGCGCTTTAAGGGCAAAAATATTAGTGAGGTTTTGGCGATGACGGTGGAAGATGCCGCCGTGTTTTTTGCGGCTGTTCCGGCGATTTATGGCAAATTACAAACCCTCATGGATGTGGGCTTGTCGTATGTTACGCTGGGGCAAAATGCCACTACTTTATCAGGTGGTGAGGCACAACGAGTAAAATTGGCGAAAGAGTTATCAAAACGAGGGACAGGGAAAACCATCTATATTCTCGATGAACCAACGACGGGCTTGCATTTTCATGATGTCGATCAGCTATTAAAGGTTTTGCATCGCTTGCGGGATGGGGGTAATACTGTGGTCGTTATTGAACATAATTTAGATGTGATTAAAACCGCCGACTGGGTGATTGATTTAGGCCCTGAAGGTGGTAGTCGGGGTGGGAAAATTATTGCAATGGGAACCCCCGAACAGATAGCACAAACCCAAGGCTCGTTTACGGGAGAGTTTTTAAAGCGGATTTTGTAAATTAAGCAGTTAATCTCATCAGTCAAGGCAGGTTTAGATAAGATATAGCGATGAAAAAAATTATTATTTGTGCAACTCAGCGTTCTGGCTCTACTTTATTATGTAAGGAGTTAGAGGCTACTGGGGTTTTAGGTAGGCCGAAAGAGTTTTATCTTAAGGCAGCTACGCTTTCATCGAAAGCTGAGGCAAATGATTTTATTGCTATGATGACTTCGGCAGGGACGACTGAAAATGGAGTTTTTGCTGTCAAATTGATGCAGGATCAATGGCATTTAGTGGAAAAAGCCCATAGTGAGTTTAGTACGCATTTAGTTTCAGATATATCTAAGAAAATATTTAATAAACCTAAGGTCGAGCGAAATGCACAAAGTTTATATGATTTTTATAAAGATGCACTCTGGGTTTATTTGCAGCGTCAAGATTTGATTGCTCAAGCCGTTTCCCGTGAGATGGCAAGGCAAACTAATATTTGCCATGCTGTGCCAAACGGGGCTTCTAAAGCGGGTTTAGGGGCTAAGCATGGCCACTGTTTAGAAGGTAGTGAGTTGATTGATTATAATCTACAGACCCACTATGACTTTGACAGTATTTTCAAGCATGTGCAGGCGATTAAGCGGGAAGAACAATTATGGCAAGAGTTTTTTTCTGCTTATAAAATTAATCCGTTTTCTTTAAGCTATGAGCGTATTGTTACTGCAAAAGCTTATCTGCTGGATCTTGCAGGAAAACTCAATATTCATTTGCCGCATAAGCCTGTGAATAGCTCTTTATTAAAATTAGCGAACGAAGTTAATGATGAGTGGTCACAGTTATTTAGGCAAGATTTGCAAACTCGGCACTGTATGATTTAAGGGTAATTACCATGCGTAAGGTCTATATTCTTTTATTAAGTCCACTATTATGGGCAGATTTATCTTGGGCTAGGGATAATCTTCAAGCAAACTCGGCTTGTGCAGCACTCAATGGCCAAACTGTGCAAGTCAAAGCTAATATGGTGCTACCCGCTGCTTGTACGTTAAGAGATACACGGTTTGTGTTTGAAAATGTACAAAATGTCAGCTTAGATTTGAATGGCTCGACTTTAGTCAGTGACAAGCTGATGGATGCGATTCGCTTTACGACCACTGATCCTCAACGTCCTAGCCGGAATTTGAGTGTAAAAAATGGCAGGATTAAAGGTTATGGTACCGCGCTCTATGTACATCGCCATTTAAGCCCCTCGGATTTGCAAAATCTAGTGCGCAATCCACAAGGTTATTATCCTTATATTCAGCAAACAGCAACTCGCAATGTGATGATTGATAATCTGCAGTTTCTGAACCCACGGGGGACTGCTGTGTATGTGTGGGTGGGGAATAGCAAAGTAACTTTAAAAAATAGCAAAATTACCGCTGCCCAAGGCCCTGCTGTTTATTTAGATACCGGTTCGTTTGCTAATGTGATTGTGGATAATGTGATTACTCACAGTGGTTTCCTCGATCCACAAGGCAAACCTAAGCAAGGGCGCGGTCTGCGCGAAGCGATTGCGATTGATGGCAGTTATAATAATCGGATTGCACGCAATACCTTAACAGCGAATGCGCGGGGGGGTGTACATTTGTATGCCAATTGTGGTGAAAAGGTACACAGTGACCCGAATTATGTGCCACGTATTTTTGAAGCTAAAGGGAATTTGATTCGGAATAATCGGATTCAAAACAATGGTGCAGGTGGTGCGGTGGAAATTGGTAAGCGAGTCGATTGGAATTTAGAGGATTGGGACTGTGCTAAGCCAGTGTATGCTAGCTTTTTGACCTTCAAATACTATTGGGATAATTCGGGTCATAACCGTGTCGAAGCCAATCGTGGCAATGGTGTGATTAATGTTCGTACCGATAATAATACGCTGGTGGCTAATGCACAAACAGTTGAAGTGGATAGCTTGGTTCGGCGCTTAAAGGGCGATGATTTAGTGAATAATAAGGTAAGCCCCTAGGCCTGCGGTTTAAGTTGTTAAGCTGTTGCACTATTTTTCAAGGGGCGGTAATGAACCTATCGCTGTCGCCTCAATCCAAACCTAGCACAGCGATATTAATAAGCAGGCCGCTATGAAACAAGCATTCATCCGAGTTTTCCGACATTCCTATTTCTCGCTAGTGATTGCATTGATCTTACTCGTGTCGATCATTGCTCTTGTTGGGTTGGCCGTCTTTTCGATGTTTAACTTCTCAGCAGCACCGCTCTATCCTGCGGGCAGTGCAATTACTGAAGAGCAAAGTTTTGAGGAGTATGTGCGCCTCGTATCCTTGACCTTTGAGTTTATGACGACTTTAATTGGTGTTCTGATTGCAGCCTTAGTGCTGACGCTGATTCTATTTGGTGTACAAATGTACAGTTGGAGTCAAGATAAGCGCCGTTTAGCCTTATGGCGTGAGAGTGGCTTAGTGGTTGAGCGTTTAGAGTTCTTAGCAGGTGACCGGTTACGCTTAAATAATCTGGAGTTAGAGCTAAATCGAGCGCAAATGCAGACCTTACGCGAATTAGTGACCAAGCGACAAGCCGATTTGCCACTGCATCCGGCTGAGTTACCGGGGGATAATGGTACGCAACTGATTAAACGCTTACGTGAAGAGTTAGGTGCACGTTGGTTAGAAAAAAGTTTGATTCAAAATCGACGAGGCAAAGGCTATTGGTTGGATATGGATCCAAGCCATATCCGTCTACTGACTGAGGACACTGAGCCGTCTTAGTTGCTTGTGACACGAGTACGTTGAAAGGTAATTTGCCAGCCTTCGGCTTTGATCTCCGATAAAGCATCGCGCTCACAATCCCGTTTATTTGCACCCTGACCGGAGACAGTCCCTGATCTAAATTCAGGACGTTCAATTTTGCCATACCAATGTGTTTCATTCACGTCACGTTTTGCCCTGAAATCGACCTCACAACTTAAAGCATAAGCATTAGCCTGCCCAGCAATAAGTATTGATATTAATGCCACATAGATTAATTTTTTCATTATAGCTCTCCATTATTCGCCCATATTCTGTTATAGCGTATTGATTTAAACCCAAGCAGGTCAAGATAGCCATCATTATTCAATGACTTCGGTTTGTTAGCTTATAACAAGATAAAAAATTGTTTTAAATCAATTAGTTAAAAATATTTTTCTGTTAAACACAACAGCTCTTAGTTAGTTTAATAGATAAATGTTATTAAGTTTCAAATAAAAAGACCAAGGCTAGTATTGAATAATGAACAGCTTGTTATGGCATAACAAAGGATAGATTTTCATACTAGGTTCATCAACCAAGAAAAAGTGTATTCAATCCTTAGTTGATAAATAGTAAGAGCGAGCTAGCTTTTAAAGGTTAAAATTAAATTTTAGATTTTTTTAATCAAGAGCCTCGCCCTCTTCATTGGCTATTCATTGGCTGAGTCAGGAGATTATGATGTTTAAGAAAACTGTATTGCTTATGTTGACTGCAACAGGCTGCTTGTTAAGTGGTTTAGCGAATGCAACCGATGATGGACGGCACTGGAATGGACCGGGGTATCATGGTAATCCCGGTGGGAATTTTAGTATTCATGTTGTACCACCACCTCGCCTCGTACCACCACCCCATTATCAACCTGTGCGTTGCTTACCGGGCAATCGGGTCGATCAGTTACAAGCCGAACAAGCGAGTCGGATACATGCAGGCCGTCAAGACGGTGATCTGACCCGTTCAGAGGCTGATATGCTTTGGGCGCAGCAAGAGCGAATTGCAGGTATGGAGC
Source organism: Thiothrix eikelboomii (assembly GCF_900167255.1). Lineage (GTDB taxonomy): Bacteria > Pseudomonadota > Gammaproteobacteria > Thiotrichales > Thiotrichaceae > Thiolinea > Thiolinea eikelboomii. Next base: position 46,555 of record NZ_FUYB01000007.1, on the reverse strand, counting down.
GGCGGATGCGTCAGGACGGTTGTTTAACAGCCAATGAGCGCAATGATTTGATTGCTCGCCTTGAACAAGCCAGCCGTAATATTTGGCGTGAACGCCATGATAATGAACGGCGTGGCTATCACCATCGTCCCCCTCATGGGGGTTGGAATAGCGACCGTCATTAATGAACTGCTAGTCAGCAAAGCGGTTAGCCGTTAACCGCTTTGGTTTTCCTCACTGACATTCAAGCTGTACGATCGGTACGCTCAGTTTGTGATCATTCGGTAAATCTAGGGTTTCCTGACTTAAGCGAGGCGAGGTACAGCGCTTACTTAAGGCCTCATCTAAACTGACTTGTTGCGGATCTTTATAAGACAAAGCACCCACGCCATCCGGGTCAGCTAAGCGTAAACTCAGTTTTTTCCCTACCACCGGAATGGCTGTCTTTAAGGGCAGTTGAAAGCTTAAGAGCAGGCTTTGATCGTTGGTTAAGCTCATCTGGTAGTCTTGTACCGGAGCGGTAGCAACGGCTTGGCCATCGACAGCTAATTGCGTGAAATAACCTAGTTTAGCTAGATCCGCTAAAATATCGCTAGCACGCTGCTTGAGCGTGGCTGCTTTATTTGCCTCGGAGAGATCCTCATCTTCCAATAAAATAGCCGCAAGCTCAGGGTCATAAGTCCAAGCCATTTTCAAGGCGGTCAATTCACCGGCAGGATTGGCGACAAATTGAGTCGCTGCTTGAATTTGATAATGAAAACCATCCGCCTGCACGGAATGCGTTAAGCTGAGCAGTGCAGTGCAAGTGGCCAAACGGACGAAAGGATGTAAATAACGTGAATAGGCGGTGGGTATTCTGATCACTCTGAATCTTCCTGTGATTAAGTTAAGATGCTGTAAGTAAGGGCAGTGAGTGCTGAATCAGCAAGGCTAATACCATTAAAGAGCTTGCCGCTATCCAGGCGCCAATGACACGAACGGCAATCCCTGCTAATAGTTTATTCAAATAAAAACTTAAGCTAGCGAGTAAGGTTAAAATCAGGCTAGCGCTAAGGCTAGTACCTAAAGCATGCAGATAAAGTTTACTGACCGCTAAGCCCGGAAGCCTAGGTGCTCTGGAATCTAGGCCAAGCAGGAGTGCAGTACTGACACTTAAGCAGAGTACTAAGCCTAAAGGCAGAGGTAATTTAATGATCACTAGCAAACTTAAGATGAAGGCTAACAGCAGTAGGATAAACTCATTGTATTGAAGAGGCGGCAGCAAAGGTGTTAAGACCAAAGCCAGTACTAAACTAAGCACAAATAGACCTAAGCTCGAGCGTAGGCTGAATTTATCTTGCTGACCGAGTAATAAGCCTAAAGCCAGCAACACTAGTAAATGCCCGGGCACGCTTAAAGGATGTAAGCAGCCTTGCCAAAAAAAGCTGATCACAGGACGCCTGTTAAAAAGCCCACACCGGTTAAAGCAATCAGCCCGCCTGTTGCCCGGGCGACAACTTTGCCCCAAGGCCAGCGAATCAATTCACCAATCGCAATCCCGAATAAATGTAACATACCTGTTGACAGCACAAAGCCCACCGAATAAGCCAAGGGGTTAGCCGCATTTGGTAGCTCTGCACCATGTGCATACCCGTGGAAAATGGCAAACATTGCGACTAAGATCACAGCTACCCATAAGGGTGGGCGGATGGCTAAAACGATGAGACTGCCCAAGACAATCGACGAGAGCGCAATGCCGGGTTCAATGCCGGGCAGCGGCACACCTAAAATGCCGAGTACTCCCCCAAGTGCCATTACTAAGGGGAAGACCATCGGTAATACCCAAATAGCGGGGCGACCCAAGAAAGCACCCAAAATACCGACTGCGATCATCGCTGCTACATGATCCCAGCCATACAGAGGATGGGTGAAACCACTCAAAAAACCATCTACCGTGCCGGTTGCTGTATGTGCCCATGCAGTAGATGGAGTGAGTAATAAAAGAGCGACTACCCATCCTAATGGTTTATGGCTATTTGGCACAGCCAGACTCCTTGTGCACTAAGTTAAAATTAAGGTCTTGAAGCTTGCGCGTAAAAATAGATTGATGTACAGGCGAGGTCAAGCTCCGATTAGCAACTTGTCACATTAAGTACCACGGTCAAAGCAAACCTTGCAGGGTTTATAGGGTCTAATCGGTGAGGTCTTTGCCAATAGAACGGACTTCCTAAGCAGAACTAAGCAAGGTTGAGGCAGAAAAAAGAAACTCAGTGAGTATAGCGTCATTAAAAAATCTGCCTACTAGTCTTGATGGTGACTGCAAATAATTGAATAAACGCAGATAATACGTTCAACTCTCAGGAGAGCATTATGTTCAAACGCTTTATACCCACGGTGGCTTTAATACTGAGTGCTGCCGGTTTTGTTTTCCTGCCTGCACAGCTGGCGGCTCGACCTGCACCACCGCCTGCATCCGCTTATTTAGTGAAAATTTACAAATCTCAAGGGTCTTTGCAATGCCAAGGTGGGGGCGAGTCTGTTAGTCAAATGCGGCGACAATTGATCAAAGTTGGCGTAAAAGTCAAAAAGGCGAACTGTGGTGTCGATGGCATGATGTATCCGGCGGTTTGTGGTGCACCGGATGGCAAAATCAATATTTTTACTATTACCCGTGACGGTTTAGCAAAAGTGCAGGCACAAGGTTTTGGTTTGTTGAAAAATCTACCTGATGCGCAGTTAACTGAGTGTAAACTTTAAAGCCTAACTGTAGATGCATCAAATAGTTAGCAAAGTTTCATTAACTAAGGATTTAAGGCATGCAAATTCACGACAGTGTTGTAAGATAGCTACATGAAGAAACTTAGTCTGTTTGTAGATGTACAAAATATCTACTATACCACTCGGCATGCCTATAACCGTAATTTCGATTACAACAAGTTTTGGCAGCAAGTTACCCATGATCGCATCGTGGTAAGTGCTTATGCCTATGCGATTGACCGAGGTGATCAAAAACAGCAGCAATTTCAAAATATTCTTAGAGGGATCGGCTTTCAGGTCAAGCTGAAACCCTATATTCAACGTCGAGATGGCTCTTCAAAAGGCGATTGGGATGTGGGAATTACTTTAGATGTCATGGAAGCCGCCGCGCATACGGATGTGATTTTGCTAGCGTCCGGTGATGGCGATTTCGATTTGCTGCTGCAACGTATACAGCAGCGATATCGAGTCGAAACTGAAGTCTATGGCGTGCCGATTTTGACTTCGAATGCCTTAATCAATAGTGCAACTCGTTACATACCGATTAAAGACGATTTGCTCTTGTAAACTTACAGCAGCTTTTGCCCCGTTTTAGCCCAGTCAGCCATAAAATTGGCTAAACCCTTATCAGTTAACGGATGGTTATACATCTGTTTTAAAATTTTGGGTGGAATGGTGGCGACATGTGCGCCTGCATAGGCGGCTTCTAATACATGTTGTGGGCTACGAATGGAAGCAGCCAGGACTTGGGTTTGTAATTCAGGATAGTTGTCATAGACATTAATGATATGACGGATTAAGTCAGAACCTAATTCGCCAATATCATCCAAGCGCCCGACAAAGGGAGAGACATAAGTTGCTCCGGCTTTGGCGGCTAACAGGGCTTGTAGGGGGCTAAAGCAGAGTGTGACATTGGTTTTAATCCCTTGACTAGACAGCTGTTTACAAGCCCGTAGGCCATCAACAGTCAGGGGCAATTTAATACAAACATTGCTGGCAATTTTGCTGAGTACCTCAGCTTCTTTTAGCATAGTCACAGTATCGGTGGCCAATACTTCAGCACTGACAGGACCGGGAGTAATTTCAGTAATTTCACGAATTAAGGAAATAAAATCACGCCCAGAGCTAGCGACTAAAGAGGGGTTAGTGGTCACCCCATCAACCATTCCAGTGGCACATAGCTCACGGATTTCATTAATATCACCCGTATCAATAAAAAACTTCATACGTAAACGCCTCATTTAATAATTTTGTCGACACATTATAAGGAAATATGCGACAAAGAGGGGCAAGAATTATGAGAACTTATTGTTTAAAAGGCTGAATAATTTATGTCTGTAATGGCCGCACTCCAAGGCTTTGGCATTGGGGCAAGTTTGATTATTGCGATTGGCGCACAAAATGCCTTCGTGCTCACCAGTGCTTTGCGTCATCAGCATGTGGTGGCAGTCGCTGCTACTTGTATTTTGATTGATGTCGTTCTAATCCTAGCCGGTGTTTGGGGCTTAGGTGCACTGATTGAAGCGCATCCAGCCCTGTTAAACTTAGCTTTATGGGGAGGCGCCTTATTTTTGTTTGTTTATGGGGGGTTGGCGTTTAAACGGGCTTGGCAGCCGAGCAGTTTGCAACTCGCACAGACGCAAACCGTAGCTCAACAAAGTTTAGTAGCCGCTTTACTAACCGTGGCGGCGCTCAGTTTGCTCAATCCACATGTCTATCTGGATACGGTAATTTTGCTCGGTAGCATTGGTGGGCAATTACCCGGTGATGAGCCTGCGTGGTTTGCCTTAGGTGCGTGTTTGGCTTCTTTGTGTTGGTTTAGCTTATTGGCGTGGGGTGGCAAGAAACTAGCCCCTTGGTTTGCTAGCCCGAAAAGTTGGCAGCGGCTAGATGTTTTAATTGGTGTCATTATGTGGGCGATTGCACTGGGATTAATTTTAAAGCCATGACAAGTTTAAGTTTAGAGGTATTTACTAAAGCCTTGGCGGATCAAACCCGCTTGCGAATTTTAAGTTTATTGGTGCAATACCCTGAGTTGTGTGTTTGTGAGTTGACGGAAGCACTCGGTTTAGCTCAGCCAAAAATCTCGCGGCATCTCGCTATTTTGCGGGAGGCGAGTGTGTTGCAAGATCGTAAATTGGGTTTGTGGGTGCATTATCAGTTGCATCCTCAGTTAAGCCCTTGGGCGCAAGCAATGCTCAAGCAGTTGCAGTTGGCTAGCCAAGATGAATCTATTTATCAAGAAGATAGCCGACGTTTGCAAGCAATAACTCGAATAAAAATGATCTGTTCTGAATCGAGTATGAGCCTAACAGGGCAAGGCTCATAGTCAAGCCGCCAGCCGCTAAGTTGATCACTTGTTTTTAATGGTTCATTGGCTGCCTAAGCTTTTTGGCGTTTTTGCCAGAAATAATACACCGTAATAATTAAAGCCACTGAGCCTAAAATTGCTGCAGTCATCACCGGTAGGTTATCTTTAATCAACTGCTCATTGCCACCAATGAAATAGCCCATCAGCATCAGTACTAATGACCAAACCGCTGCGCCTAGGCAGGTATAAAAGCTAAACTTAGCAAAGTTCATTCGTGTTAAACCGGCTGGAATAGAGATCAGATGCCGAATCCCCAAGATTAAGCGTCCAGTAAAGGTAGAGATTGCCCCGTGTTTAAAGAAGAACGCATCGGTTTTTTGTAGCAGCTCTGGGCGCACGAAAAAGTATTTGCCATATTTATTTAAAAACGGGCGGCCTAGCCATAAAGCTAAGATATAGTTGAGTGAGGCGCCTGCTAAACTACCTAAAGTGGAGGCTAACAGAATTAAAGAAAAGCTCATTTCACCTTGATGGGCTAGATAGCCCGCCGGAATTAACACCAGTTCACTCGGGACTGGCAGGACGGTTGATTCCATCGCCATTAAGATAAAAATTCCTGTATAACCCCAAGCACCTACAGTTTCGAGCAACCAATTGACTAAATCATGCAACATGCCAAGCGACCCATCTAAGCAGAAAATGGCGTTTACTAGAAACTATCAGCAGGCAAATGTCCAGAAGCTTTGAGTGCTGTAGTGGTTGATTTTTGTTGCGAGGCATCCATATTTCCGGGCTTATCCACTAAACTTGCACAGGAGGTTAATGTTTCCTGCAAGGTTATTGTGTAAAATCCGTAGGCGTTTGCGCTAGTGTTAGCACTGGCTTGAACTAGGCCAACATGAAGTTGGTCAATATTGGCATAGTTGCACATTCAGCAGGACAGCACGTTGACTCAGGAATCGAATCAGAATCCGCCCGCAGTGATAGAAAAATCACGGACTGCTTGGTGGCTTTTTCCCGTGAAAGGAATCGGGTTTTTTATGCGACTTTTTGGGCGGGTTTTCCGCATTGTTTTAATTGTTGGCCTCGTGTTAGGTGTATTAGCGCTGGTGGTGTATTCCATGCAGCTCGATGAGATCGTGCGTAAGCAATTTGAAGGCCGTCGTTGGGCTTTGCCTGCGCGGGTCTTTGCACGGCCTTTAGAGTTATTTAATGGTCAGCAGCTGTATGCTGATCACTTAGAGCAAGAGTTGAAATTGCTCAATTACGCAGAAATGGATAAAACCCCGACCGAAACCGGGCAATATTTCCGTAAAGGTGAGAATTTTGAAATTGTCACCCGTGGCTTCCAGTTTGCAGAAGATATGGAGCCTGCCCGTAGTATTAAGGTGAGTCTAGCGCGTGGCAAAGTAAAATCATTGGCATTAGCCAATGGTCAAGAACCTTTACCCCTGATGCGGGTTGAGCCAGTCCTGATCGGGAATTTCTATCCCAGTCAAAATGAAGATCGGGTGTTGGTGCGAATTAAAGATGTCTCACCTTTGTTAATTAACGGCTTATTGGCGGTAGAAGATAAAAAGTTCTACGAGCATCAAGGTGTCAATCCGCTAGCGATTGCACGGGCGATGGTGACCAACCTGAAAGCCGGACAAACCGTGCAAGGTGGCAGTACCATCACCCAGCAATTGGTGAAAAACTTTTATCTGACCAATGAACGTAGTTGGGAGCGCAAGCTTAAAGAAGCCTTGATGGCTTTGTTACTCGAATTACATTATACCAAGCAAGAAATTCTTGAGGCCTATTTAAATGAAATTTATTTAGGACAGGATGGTGATCGTGCTATTCATGGCTTTGGTCTAGCGGCACAATTCTATTTCAACCGCCCGGTTCGTGAGCTTAAGTCGGATCAAATTGCCTTATTGATTGGTTTAGCCAAAGGGGCGGCCTTCTATAATCCACGGCGTTTTCCTGAGCGCGCCCTCGAGCGGCGCAATCTAGTGCTGACAGTGATGGAGCAAGAAGGGGTGTTGACTTCAGCCGAAGCGAGCGAAGCCCGCAGTCGACCCTTAGGGGTCAGCGAGCATCGGCCTTCAGGGGCTAGTCCTTTTCCCGCTTATTTGGATTTAGTGCGCTTACAATTACAACGTGATTACCGTGAAGAGGATTTGCGTTCGGAGGGTTTGCTAATCTTTACGTCAATGGATCCAATTGTCCAGTTGACGGCTGAGCAAATTGTGATTAAGCGAGTCCAGCAGTTGGAGCGGGCGAATCGCATCCCGAAGAATAAATTAAGCGGGGCAATGGTGATTAGTACCGTACAAGGTGGCGAAGTCATTGCCCTAGTCGGAGGCTTAGATGTGCGTTATCCCGGTTATAATCATGCTCTGATTGCACAGCGCCAGATTGGTTCTTTAGTCAAGCCTGCCATTTATTTAGCGGCTTTTGAGGCCAAGGGCAAATACGGTTCGCTCGGGGATCGGGTCAGCGATGCAGCAGTGACCGTGAAAATCGGTCGGAATAAGTATTGGCAACCGGGTAACTATGATCAGCGCTTTACGGGCACCATGACGGTGATGCAGGCCTTAATGATGTCACGCAATACGCCCGCTGTGCGGGTAGGCGTGGAAGTCGGCTTAGATAAAGTGATTAAAACCCTTGGTGACTTGGGGATTAAGAAGGACATTCCGGCGTATCCGGCGATTTTATTAGGTGCTTTAGAATTAGCGCCTTTTGATGTACAGCAAATGTATCAAACTTTGGCTGCAAATGGCTCTTACTCGCCCTTAAAGTCGATTCGTAGTGTGATGAATGTGTCGAATGGCAAAACCTTGACTCGTTATCCGCTCACCGTCCAGCAAGTTGCCCGCCCAGAATCGGTAGAAATGCTGAATTTTGGCATGCATCAAGTTACCACTAATGGTACAGCAAAAGCCTTGCAAGGGGTCTTACCAAGTTGGAAGGCGGTGGCTGGTAAAACAGGGACGACCAATGATAAGAAAGACAGTTGGTTTGCAGGTTTCTCAGGTCAGCATGTGATGACAGTTTGGGTTGGCCGTGATGATAGTAAACCGACCAATATGACAGGAGGGACAGGGGCCTTAAAAGTCTGGGCTGATATGATGAAAGTGATGCCTTCCCAGCCGCTTAAAGTCGGGCAATCCTCACGCTTAATCTGGGTCGATGTGGATGCCAGTACAGGTTTATTATTTAATCCAGCCTGTGGTAAGTCCACAAAAATGCCATTTATCCGTGGGACGCAGCCGCAAAAGGTCAGTTATTGTGCAGAACCCCAGCCAGAAGCACCGATTTCTGAAACAGGTCTACCAGCTGCAGCCCCAGCGCCTGCACAGGCTCGACCTGCAACTGCTGCGCCTCAAGCAACGCCCCGTCCAGCACCCGTACCACGTCCAGCTGCTCCGCGTCCGGCTGCTCCGCGCCCAGCACCTGCTCCAGCGCCCGCTAATGGTACTTGGGTAGATGATCTTATGAACAAACCGGGAAACTGATGAACATGCCGATCGCTCATAAAAAAATGATCCTCGCTTATCTGCCTTTCGCTTTAGTTGCGGCGGGTTTAAGTGCTTGTGCGCCTGCTTATGTGCCAGAGCCGATGTATTCAGCACCCATGCCACCTGTACCACAAGCGATGCCTTTAGAGACTAGGCCACTGCCTGTTCCTCCCCACATTCAAGTACAAGCACCTCCCGTGCAGCAACCTCGTCGTTTTGATCCACCGCCGACGGTTACACCGATTGAAGCACGTCCGAAAATTGTTGCTGAGCCTTTACCTGAGTCGCGCCCCACTAAAAAACCAAGCGGGCCCGCTGTTACTTATATTCCAGAAAAACCACCTACACCGAGTCGCCAAACACAAACTGTGACTCCGACTAAACCTGCAGAGCTACCTTTTTGGGACCAAAGTAAGGTGCAAGTGGAAGTATTAGATTTACCTGCAGAAAAAACTGCGCCACCGAGTACCAGTACGGTTGTGCCTCCACAAACTGGTACAGGTACGACTCAGCTTGGGTCAGGTCAGACTGACTCAACGACGAGTAGTACGTCTCAAGCGGCGAGCAGTTCTTCACCCGTCGTCACTGTACTATTAAAGCAGGCCAATAATGAATTGAGTGTAGGTAAGCCAGATCGAGCGGCAACGACTTTAGAGCGAGCTTTACGGATTGCGCCGAATGATGCACATTTATGGATACGCTTAGCTGAAGTGAATGAGCAAATGGGGAATAAATCACAAGCCACCTCAATGGCGAGAAAAGCCTTAGATTTAGCCCCGGATGATGCTGCGATCCGGTTACGTGCACAGCGTTTAGCCAACTAATGACAGTGAGAGCGGATTGTGAAACCAGCTGATCAGCAGTCCGCTTTAGCTTGGCTTGAAGAAGGGGGGGCTTTATCCGCTAACCTGCCCGGTTTTCAGCCGCGCCCTCAGCAGCAAGCAATGGCTAAGGCAATTACTGAGTTATTAGCGAGCGAGGGGATTTTAGTAGTGGAGGCGGGTACGGGGGTCGGCAAAACCTTTGCTTATTTGATTCCCACTTTAGCCTCTGGTGAGCGCGTTATCCTTTCCACAGGGAGTAAAACCCTTCAAGACCAACTGTTTTTCAAAGACTTACCCGTTGTACGTGAAGCTTTAAAGTTACCTATTCATGCCGCCTTGTTAAAGGGTCGAGCCAATTATCTGTGCTTAAATCGTTTAGATCTGACTTTAGAGGAAGGACGTTTTACGGATCGACGTGAGATTGGCTGGTTACGCCGTTTGGAAAGCTGGAGTCGACTCACTGAAACGGGCGATATTGCAGAAATGACCGCGATTCCCCATGATGCTGAAGTCTGGCCTAAAGTGACTTCAACCGTAGAAAATTGCGCGGGTTTAGAATGTGAATACTACAGTGATTGCTTTGTAGTCAAAGCACGCCGTAAAGCCCAAGAAGCCGATGTAGTCATTGTTAACCATCATTTATTTTTTGCGGATCTCGCTTTGAAAGAAGAGGGCTTTGGTGAGTTATTGCCAGCGGCTGAGGTGGTGGTTTTAGATGAGGCGCATCAATTACCTGAAATCGCGTCTACCTTTTTTAGTGAAACTGTCAGTAGCCGCCAATTACAAGAGTGGTCGCGTGATTTGCTCGCTGAGCTGTTGGTGAATGCTAAAGATATGCCAGCACTACGTGACAAGCTATCCGTATTTGATAAGTCGGTTTTAGATTTACGTTTAGTGATGGATGCACCGGGGCAGCGTTCTTCATGGTTAATGATGCGCGATAGACCGGGTATTATTGAGCATACGCATGCACTGCTGAGCGCGATGCAAGCGCTAGAAACCGATTTGGCAGAGGTCGTGGAGCGCAGTAAGGGTTTAGCCTTGTGCCATGAGCGTTTAGCTGAACTACGCCAGCGCCTAGCCCGCATGCAAACACCACAAACCGATGTGATTCAGTGGTTTGAAACCTTTACTCGTAGTTTTACCCTCACCGCGACCCCTTTAGATGTTGCCGCGCCTTTGCAGCGTTGTATGGAGGCCTTGCCTTGTCGTTGGGTGATGACTTCTGCGACTTTAGCGGTAGGGGATTCGTTTGAACATTTTACGAAGCGCTTAGGCATCGACCACGCCACGACACTAAAGCTCGATAGTCCCTTTGATTATTGGCATCATGCTCTAATGTATTTGCCTAGTGGTTTACCTGAGCCACAGCAGCCCGATTTCATTGAAAAAATGGTCTCTGCGGCACTGCCAGTGATTAAAGCATGTGGTGGGCGGACGTTTATGCTGTTTACCAGTTATCGGGCGATGCATGAGGCGGCGGAATTACTCGAGGGTGAGTTTGAGTATCCGCTATTGATTCAAGGTGAATCGCCGCAGCGTGAAATGATTGATAAATTCCGTGAGTTCGGCAATGCTGTTTTATTAGGTACGGCTAGTTTCTGGGAAGGTGTCGATGTCCGTGGTGAAGCTTTGAGCTGTGTGATTATTGATAAATTGCCCTTTGCTGCGCCGAATGATCCGGTGTTAGAAGCACGTCTTGAAACCTTGCGCCGTGAAGGCGGTAATCCTTTTGCCGATTATCAATTACCCCAAGCGGTGATTGCCTTAAAACAAGGGGTCGGGCGGTTAATTCGAGATCAAGAAGATCGCGGCTTATTGATGATTTGTGATGCACGTTTACGCACTCGTCGTTATGGCTCGGTATTTTTAGAGAGCTTGCCCCGCATGCCGCGCACTCAAAAGCTTGAAGTGGTTGAACGCTTTTTCTCTCAGGAACGCCCCTTAAAACCTCCACCTACTCCGACTACTCCGATAGCCAACGATACTCATGCCGATCTTAGCTCTTGATACTTCCAGTGATGCGTGCTCTGCCAGCGTGTTGACGATTACAGCCTGTTTTACTGAGTTTGAAATGACACCACGGGCGCATACCCAATTGATCCTGCCGATGGTGGAATCAGTATTGAAGCAGGCTAGTTTAAGGCTGGTGGATATAGATGCGATTGCTTTTGGGCGTGGTCCTGGTGCATTTACTGGTCTGCGGATAGCGACGGGAGTGGCACAAGGTTTGGCTTTAGCCGCTGATAAACCAGTCTTGCCGATTTCGACTTTAGCGGCTTTAGCTCAGCAGGCTTATCAGCAAACTCAGGCCAGCAAACTCTTAGTCGCTTTAGATGCGCGGATGGGTGAAGTGTATTGGGGTAAGTATGCTGTGGTCGCAGGACAACTACAGTTACTCGGTGAAGAGCAGGTTTTAAGTCCATCGGCTATTGAGTTACCTGCTAGTGCTGACTGGGTGGCCGTTGGCAATGGTTGGTCAGCCTATCCTGAGTTAGCGGAGCGTGCCGCGCCCCTGTTAACGACTAGTTATCCTGATTGGCTGCCATCGGCAGAGTTTATCGCTCAATTGGCTTGGCAGGATTATCAAGCGGGTAAGGCCTTACCCGCTCAGCAAGCACAGCCGATTTATTTAAGAAATAAGATTGCTCAGACCACTCAAGAGCGCTTAGCTTCAAAAGCTAACTAAGTAGCCTTGGCTGAGTTCGGCAGAAGATAGGCGACTATTAATTGTAGTGAGCGCTCATGGCGATATTCATTCACACTGAGCCTATAAATGATGCGCACCCGCTCGCCTTCAGTTGGCCATTGATCGAGGTCGGCAAAAAACTGCAAGGCCGTGACTGCTGAAACTAAGCTGTATCCGGCTTGGGCATCAATCGGTAGCAGAGTCGCCTTGACATGTAAATCTTTGAGGATTTGCAGGCGTTTAATCTCAAACTCACCTTCAAATTGTGGTTCAGGAAACCATTGTCCCCAAGGGGCTAAAGCCTGCAATTGCTCTGCTGTCGATAGACTTAGTTCCGAGGGAGTGAGGCCACCGTCGGTGTAAATAGTTTCGCGGAAGGTGTCAGGTTGAGTTTGACGATTAACCGCCGCGATGATACTGGTTTGAAATTGTTGGAAATGCTCCGCCGCTAGCGTCAGCCCAGCAGCCATCGCATGCCCACCGAAGCGTTGAATCATGCCCGGATGTTGAGTGGCGACCTCATCAATTAAATCGCGTAAATGTAAGCCTTCAATACAACGCCCTGAGCCTTTCAGCCAACCTCCCTCAGAATTTGCAAATACAATCACCGGGCGGTGATAGCGGTCTTTGAGACGGGAGGCTAAAATCCCGACCACGCCTTCATGCCAATCCGCTTGATGCAAGCACATAATGGGTGGCAGCTTGCTTTGGCGTTCAAACCCTAAAGCTTGCATAATGTGTTCAGCATCTTCTTTCATGTCGGCCTCAATTTGGCGGCGATCATGATTGAGGCTATCTAATTGTAGGGCTAGGCGGGTCGCTTCTTTGGGGTCATCAGTTAATAAGCAGCGAATGCCAACCCCCATATCGGCTAAGCGTCCGGCGGCATTTAAGCGTGGCCCACACGCAAAGCCAAAATCACTACTTACCACTCGGTTTGGATCTTTCTTGGCGATAGTCAACAAAGCATGAATACCTGCATGGGCTGAACCTGAACGAATGCGCCGTAAACCTTGTTCTACTAAAATCCGATTGTTCGCATCTAAAGGAACGACATCCGCGACGGTGCCAAGTGCGACTAAATCTAATAGGCTAACGAGATTCGGCTCGGGCAAACTGTGTTTAGCAAAATAACCTTGAGCGATCAATTCTTGTTTTAAAGCGAGCATCACATAGAAAGCTACCCCAACTCCGGCCAAGGCTTTGGACGGAAAGTCATCGTGGGGTTGATTAGGATTGACCATCACATCACTGGCAGGGAGTTGTTGCCCGGGGAGATGATGATCGGTGATTAAGGTTTTCATCCCTAAAGCCTGAGCAGCTTCCACCCCTTCAATGCTAGATACTCCGTTATCCACAGTCATCAGTAGCCACGGTTGATAGGGTTGCGCTAATTCCACAATGGCGGGTGTTAAACCATAACCATATTTAAAACGGTCAGGGACTAAGAAATCGACGGCTTGATGCCCGCATAAATGTAAAGCCCGGATACATAAAGCTGTTGCAGTTGCGCCATCAGCATCATAGTCACCTACGATCAAGATCTTCTGCTGATGGCTAATGGCCTCAGCTAATAATTGTGCGGCAGCTTTGACATTTTTTAAGCTAGAGATGGGGTGGAGTTGTTTTAAAGCGAAGTTTAACTCGTCACTATGATGTATTCCGCGTGCAGCCAGAATACGTTGAATCAAGGGCGGATAGCGATGGGTGGCATCGTGGAAGGTTTTATCCGTGCACGGGCGAGTTTGGATCTGTTTTGCTGAAAAATAAGCCATAGTGAGTCTGAGTTAGAAAAGCTGCTTAAGTCTAGCATGCAGCCTAGGCAAGTTCTTGGCTTAATCGGTGGACCTTAGGGTCGGTAGCTTGATGAATTTCTGCTGCTTGCCTTGTTAAACTAAGGGATAATCGACCACCTGATTAATCACTGGATTTTTATTATGCCAAATACCCGCCAAGCCCTTGATGGTAGAGCGATGGGCATTATGGTGCTGCTATGTATGCTGTGGGGTGTTCAACAATCGCATTTAAAGGCGGTTGTGGATGAGATTAGCCCGATGTTGTTGATTGCTTTGCGTTCGGGGATTAGTGCAGTTTTGGTGGCCTTATTAATGCGTTATCGGCAAGAGCGCATGCATCTTGCACAAAATTGGAAGCCGGGTTTGTTGGTTGGCTTGTTATTTGCGGTGGAGTTTGTATTTGTGGCAGAAGGCCTACGCTATACGGCGGCTGCCCACATGATCGTCTTAGTCTATACCGCCCCGATTTTTGTGGCGCTAGGGATGCATTGGTTGTTTCCGGCTGAGCGTTTAAGTGCCGTGCAATGGCTGGGGGTTTTGTTGGCTTTTGTGGGCATTGCGGTCACTTTTTTAGGGCATGGGCAAGCAACAACCGCCAGCAGCCAGATGCTATGGGGGGATTTTCTAGGGGTGTTAAGTGGCTTAGCTTGGGGCTTGACGACCTTAGTGGTACGTGGTTCGAGTTTGGCTAATGCGCCTGCGACCGAAACGCTACAATACCAACTGGTGGCTACTTTTGTGCTGCTGTTGATTATTGCGCTGGTGACAGGGCAAGCCGAGTTTAGGTCGACACCAGTGGTATGGGCAAGCTTAGCGTTTCAGGGCGTTTTAGTCTCCTTTGCCAGCTTTTTGATTTGGTTCGCTTTACTGCGACGTTATATGGCGGCGCAATTAGGGATTTTTTCGTTCCTAACACCTTTATTTGGGGTTTTATTTGGGGTGCTGTTACTCAATGAATCCTTAGAGCCGCATTTTATCGCGGGTGCGAGCTTGGTATTACTGGGCTTGGTGATTGTCAGTGGCTATGGCTGGTTTGCGGGTTGGTGGCAGCGCCGCACTCAAGCACAGCGCCAATCTTAAACTTTCAGCGTTTGGTCGCGGTGGCATTAGTGCTTTTCTAACGGCCGCTTCTTGCCTTGTTCATCAATCGCAACATAGACGAAATCGGCTTCTGTGACTTGAAATAGCCCACAGTCAGGGTCACGCCAAGCAGGTTTGACCCAAGTTTGCAGGTGAATGGTCAAGGAGGTCGTGCCAGTACGAACTAAAGTCCCATAGCAGGCGACTACATCCCCGACCTTGACTGGGCGTATAAATTTCATGGCATTCACTGCAATCGTGGCCACCCGCCCTTGGGCGAGTTCTTTTGCCATAATGCCACCTGAAATATCCATCTGTGCCATAATCCATCCGCCAAAAATATCCCCGTTGGGATTGGTATCAGCAGGCATGGCTACAGTACGTAATAATAAATGGCCTTTGGGTTGTAAACCTTGTGCTTCATCCATCGTCATAGAACAGTCCTCATACTTGAAGTTTAAAAAACTTTGAAAATGAATGCGGCTATCTAAGCATACCCGTTGAATGCTCGCTAGGCTTAAAGCCTTAATCCTTGTAAAGTACGCGCCTGATTTGAGCGCCCAGTTGAGAGAGTAGCATGCAGTTTGGAATTGATCGTTTTCTAGCAGACCCGACCTTGAGAGCTGCCCTAGCGGGTAGACGAATCGCTTTATTAGCGCATCCTGCTTCAGTCACTGCTGATTTAACCCATGCTGTCGATGCTTTAGCGCAATTCAACGATATAAAGCTCACTGCTGCTTTTGGTCCACAGCATGGGATTAAAGGTGATCAGCAAGATAATATGATGGAATCACCAGATTTCATTGATCCTAAGTATAAAATTCCTGTGTTTAGCCTTTATGGTGAAGTCCGCCGCCCCAGTGCAGCGATGATGGAGACTTTTGATGTTTTGCTAGTCGATTTACAGGATTTAGGTTGCCGGATTTATACTTTTATTACCAGTTTAGCCTATGTGCTAGAGGCGGCGGCACAAACAGGCAAAGCGGTTTGGGTCTTAGATCGACCTAATCCAGTTGGCCGCCCCGTGGAAGGATTGAGTCTGCGCCAAGGTTGGGAAAGTTTTGTTGGTGCAGCCCCGATGCCCATGCGCCACGGTATGACGATGGGGGAATTAGGACGCTGGTTTGTGGATAGATTCAAGCTGGATGTCGAGTATCAAGTGATTACTATGCAAGCTTGGCAACCCGAGCTAGCCCCCGGTTTTGGTTGGCCTTTGGGGGAGCGCGCCTGGATCAATCCTAGCCCCAATGCGCCTAATCTCAGTATGGCACGCTGTTATGCAGGCACGGTGATGTTAGAGGGGACGACTCTTTCAGAGGGACGGGGTACGACTCGACCTTTAGAGCTGTTTGGTGCACCAGATCTTGATACCACGGCGCTCCTCAAGCTTATGTATCAATTAGCACCCGACTGGCTACAAGGTTGCCGTTTACGCGAATGCTGGTTTGAACCGACTTTCCATAAGTATGTTGGCAAGCTCTGTGCAGGTGTGCAAATTCATGTGGAAGATACCGACTATCAGCATCAGCGCTTTAAACCTTGGCGGGTGCAGGCTTTAGCGTTTAAAGCTTTGCGCTTATTACAACCGGATTATCCGCTGTGGCGGAATTTTCCTTATGAATATGAACTGGATAAGCTGGCGATTGATGTGATCAATGGCTCGCCTTTATTGCGTGAGTGGGTGGATGATCCGGCTGCACAAGTGGCTGATTTAGAGCATTTAACCAACGCAGATGAGCAGGCATGGTTAGAACAACGCCAAGCTTATCTACTGTATTAATCGGGGATTTATGGCTTATTTTTATTTGGCGATTGCCATTCTATCGGAAGTAGTCGCGACCAGTGCTTTAAGAAACTCGGCTGAGTTTACTAAGCTTTGGCCAACCGTGATTATGATTATTGCCTATGGCAGTGCGTTTTATTTCATGACTTTGGCTTTACGCACGATTCCTTTAGGGATTACCTATGCGATCTGGTCAGGGCTTGGGATTGTTTTGATTAGTTTGGTAGGCGTGTTGTTTTATCACGAACGTTTGGATTTACCCGCCGTGATTGGAATGGGGCTGATCATTGCGGGCGTGTTAGTGATTAATTTATTTTCGAAGATGGTGGTGCATTGAACGGCATAGCTTAAAAATTAATTTCAGCTTCCATAAAAGTGACTGCACTGCCCGATAATAATACTCGGTCAGCTTGTAGCTCACAGGTGAGACTGCCGCCTCGCTTAGAAACTTGTTTAGCGGATAACAGGTTTTTGTTAAGTTTATCAGCCCAATAAGGTGTCAATACACAATGGGCAGAGCCTGTCACGGGATCTTCAGGTATGCCTAATTGAGGTGCAAAGAAGCGGCTAACAAAATCGACCTCATCACCCGGAGCAGTAATAATGATGCCTTGCAAATCCAGCTGTGACAGCTGATGAGGGTCTGGTTGAATAGCACGGATAGTGGTTTCACTATCAAAAACAACCAGATAATCGCTAGCAGCCAAGACCTCAATCGGTTGCACGCCTAAGCCCTTGATCAGCGCCGCAGGCGCTTCGCAATGAGTGGGTGGAGAGGCGGGGAGGTCGATTTGTAATAAGTCGCCCTGCTTGTTAACGAATAAGGGACCACTACGAGTGTCGAAGCGAAGGCTTGAGCCAGAATAACCCAGTATCTGAAAGAGGACATGTGCGGCAGCTAAGGTTGCATGTCCACACAGATCCACTTCTTCAACTGGCGTAAACCAGCGCAGCTTAAATCCGTTGCCTGATGAAACAAAAAACGCTGTCTCTGATAAGTTGTTTTCCTCAGCAATGGCTTGTAATTGAGCATCATCCAGCCAATGCTCCAGTGGACAAACTGCAGCAGGGTTACCTTCAAAGGCACGGTTTGCAAAAGCATCGACTTGGTATTGTTTGATTCTCATGGCAGGCTCTGGAAGATAGGTAGGTGATTAAATTAGAGTTAAGTATAGCTAGGATTAATTTTCTAAAAACCATCAAGCCAGACTCTTTCCCATTTTTAGCCTATCTGTGGCAAAATAGCCACATGCAAACCCCCAGTGCTTTTGATCCCCAAGATTTCCTCAACACCGTGCCTCACAAGCCCGGAGTCTATCGTATGCTTGGCAAAAACGAGGAAATTCTCTATGTGGGCAAAGCGAAGGATCTGAAAAATCGGGTTGCTAGTTATTTTCGTTCTAAAGTGGCGAATGCACGTATTCATGCAATGGTGCAGCAGATCCAGCGGGTTGAGGTGACGATCACTCGCACGGAGGCAGAAGCTTTGCTACTCGAAAGCAATCTGATTAAGCAGCATTCACCGCATTACAATATTCGCCTTAAAGATGGCAAAGGTTATCCTTATATTTATATTTCTAAGCACGAATATCCGCGTATTCAATTTTATCGTGGCTCGCGTAAAGAGCCGGGGCAGTATTTTGGCCCTTATCCGAGTTCAGGGGCCGTCAGTCAAACTTTGTATTTAATGAAGCGTTTATTCAAAGCCCGTCAATGTGAAGACAGTTACTTTGCAAATCGCTCGCGCCCATGTTTGGAGTATCAAATTAAACGCTGCAGTGCGCCTTGTGTGGGCTTGATTGCGCAAGATGAATATGCCGACAGTATTCGCCATGCGGTGCAGTTTTTGCAAGGCCATACTCAAACTGCGATTGATGAGTTAGTTGTGAAGATGGAGCAATCCGCTGCCGCCTTAAATTTTGAGAAAGCGGCTGAGCAGCGCGATTTAATTGAAAGCCTGCGGCATATTTCTCAGCAGCAATATGTAACTGGTACGAGTGGCAATGTCGATGTGGTGGCGATTGCTACCGAGGCGGGTTTGGCGAGTGTGCAAGTTTTCACCATCCGGCATGGACATAATTTAGGGAATCGGAATTTCTTTCCAGAATTACCCGATGATGAAATCAAAACCGATGAGATTCTAGCCAGTTTTCTTGCCCAATATTATTTGAATCATGAAGTACCGGGGGAGGTGCTAGTTTCCGAGCTACCTGCGGAGCAGGCGGTGCTCGAGGATATGCTGACCCTCAAACAAGAGCGGAAGGTAGTGATTCGTCAGCCTCAGCGGGGGGAGCGAACTAAATGGGTGGAAATGGCCGCACGAAATGCTGAGCAGTCCTTACACATGCAGCTTGCTTCCAAAGCAGGGATGCGCCAGCGCTTATTCGCCTTACAGGCTGCTTTGGGTTTAGCCACGCCACCTGCACGAATGGAATGTTTTGATATTAGTCATACGATGGGGGAGGCAACGGTTGCATCATGTGTCGTGTTTGGAATGGAAGGTCCGGTCAAAGCAGAATATCGGCGCTATAATATTAAGGGTATTCAAGCAGGCGATGATTATGCAGCGATGCATCAAGCCCTGACGCGCCGTTTTCGTCGGGGGACTGAGCAAGAGGGTAAACTGCCTGATATTCTTTTCATTGATGGCGGTAGTGGGCAAGTTGCACAAGCGCTGAAGGTTTTGGAGTCTCTAGCTATTAGCAAGCTAACGGTGGTTGGGGTGGCTAAAGGGGAGGGACGTAAGCCGGGGCTAGAGACCTTGATTATTGAAAATAATACGCAGCGGTTAAATTTGCCAGAGCATTCGCCAGCTTTACATTTAGTACAGCAGATTCGAGATGAGGCGCATCGTTTTGCCATTACGGGTCATCGTGCACGCCGCCAGAAAGCGCGCACCCAATCGGCGTTGGAAGAAATAGTCGGCTTAGGTGCGAAGCGCCGCCAGCTTTTGTTAAAGCAGTTTGGTGGTTTACGAGCGATTGAGCGTGCTAGTGTCGAAGAGTTGACGAAAGTGCCTAGTATTAGCTTGGCACTAGCACAAAAAATTTACGATAAATTTAATGGAGATCGGTAGTTGAAAACGATGAACCTACCCATCCTACTCACTTGGGTGCGGATTGCTTTTATTCCTTTACTGATCCTATTTTTTTATTTAGATCGACCTTGGGCTGCATTTGCCGCAGCCTTCACTTTTGGTTTAGCCGGATTAACAGATTGGGCAGATGGCTATTTCGCGCGTAAATGGCAGCAAGAATCACGCTTTGGTGCTTTCCTTGATCCGGTCGCGGATAAATTGATTGTAGCCGTGGCGATGCTGTTAATTGTTGAGCGTGAGGCGAATATCTGGTTCACCTTGGCGGGTATGATTATTATTGGTCGTGAAATTGTTATTTCAGCTTTACGCGAATGGATGGCTCAGATCGGTTTAAGAGGTAAGGTGGCCGTTGCTTTTATGGGTAAACTGAAAACGACTTTTCAGATTATTGCCTTGATTTTTTTGTTATATAACCAAGATTTATTCGGTATCTTGCCAATGCGTGAGCTTGGGATCATGGCTTTAGTACTGGCAACGATTTTGACCTTAGTCTCCATGTTGCAGTATTTACGCACGGCTTTTGATGGGATCAAAGCAGCCTAGGCCATTAATGAGTCAACCAGCAGCTCTTCGTTATGCTTGAAGAGCTGCCAGCATGTTGGACTAGGAATTACGCCCTGAGATCAGAAAGTCTTGGTATTCTTTTAAGCGCTGCCAGTTTTGTTTAGCGGCTAATTCTGCTTGATAGGGCCAAGATTTAGGTTCATGCAGTTTAAACTGGCTGCCACCTGCATCTAAGATCGCTTTTAAAGTATCACGATCCATCGTTGCTAATTTAACATAGCTTTTAATGCCCGCTTCATTCAGTAGTTTTTCAATTTTCGGGCCAATTCCTTCCAGTTTTTTCAAATCATCCACATGATCCTCAGCAGGTAAGACTAAGGGCGCAATCGTCGTTTCGGTCGTTTGTGTGGCTTTAGGTGGAGCTGCTGGGCTAACACGACTTGGGAAAACCGTTGGGCGATTCGCGGGGGGGGAATTGGAGGGTGGAGTTGTTTCCTCACTGCTACGCCCTTTTAATAGGCTACGCAAATCAGCTTCATAGAGAGTTTCGTGTTCCATCTTAGGCATTTGCGAATGGAGCGGAGGCGGGTAACTGGCCGTAGGCGCGGTCGAGTTAATCCGTGCTCGCATTTGTGCTACTGGGTCAATTAATTCGGGAGTGTCTTCTGTAGTCAATAAAGTTGTTGGGATTACTGCCTTGTTTTTACAGCATAAGCCCATTTTCTTGAGTAGATAGCAGACTAAAGCGCCCACTAAAAAAGCAGCTACCAGCAATAGCAGAATTTCAAAGCTGGCAGTACCAAAGGTATAGGTCTGATTAGAGGTTTCGTTCACAGTTTAAGATCCTTTAATCATTGGATTTATTACGTAGATAACAAAAAAGAAAGCCCAAGATAAAGGCAACACCTAGCATAATAGCCAGCTCTAGGCTAGCGTCCGTCAGATCAACCCGGCTAGTTATATTTTCGAACATCATTCGCTACTCCTGTCGCCCAATTATTTAATAGGCTTGACTTCAACACGACGGTTTTTATTCCGACCTTCTTCAGTTTTATTAGTCACCCAAGGCGCAGACTCGCCTTTAGAGCTGGCTTCAACGCGATCAGCAGGTGCTCCCCGTCTAATCAGCTGAATACGAATGCGCTCAGCACGTTGTAAACCGAGTTTCTCATTAATCTCAGCATCACCTACATTATCGGTATGCCCAATCACTTTGACTTTAGCTTTGGGGTTGGCTTTTAAAAAACTGATTAAATCATCAAAGTAGGCTGCAGTGCTATCGGCAAGCTCGGGTTTAGTGGAGCGGAATGGAAAATATAAGCGTGCCGAACTGACATTTTTCTTATCAGCAGCGGGTTTATCTAAATCAACAGTAATCTTATTCGTGTCGTCAGTTTTAGGTGGGGTTGCTGGTGTCGGCTTTTTTTCAGCAGCGGGTACGGGTTCTGAGGTTTGAGGCTGTGCAGCTGTCAGTTGACTGCTGGCTAGGAGGCTAGTGCTGGATTTTGCTTCGGATTCGGGTTCAGGCTCGGATTCGGGTTCTGCTTCAGGTTCAGGCATAGCGCTTGCAGTGACTGGCTGGCCGGTGGCCATATCGGGATCTTTGGGATTAGGCTCATTGGTGTTCGTGTTCTGATTGGAAGCGACCGTTTCACCGGATGAATTAGCATCTAAATAATCAGGTACACCGTTGTTATTATGATCAGCAGCATCATCTAGTTTGCCGTCATTATTTGAATCGGGATTCTCCATCGCTGTCATGATGCCATCATTATCATCATCGGTGTCGAGTGCATCAAGGATACCATCTTGATCGGTATCTTTTTTATCCACTAATTCAAGCTTATCGGGTACCCCATCACCATCAGAGTCAGTTAGGCTAGGGTTAGTACCTGCTTCTTTTTCTTCACCATTGCTAAGGCCATCGTTATCATCATCCAAAGTCGCCCAGCTACTGTCTTTATCCAAGTAGTCAGGGGTAGCGTCTTGGTCACTATCCCGCGCATCGGTGATCACAGCATCTTTGTTGGGGTCAACGGCCTCATTAGCAGTGGGGTCACCATCACCGTCATCATCAGAGTCGAGCGCATTGATAATACCATCATCATCGGTATCTAGAGGGGCTTCCGCAGGTCTAGAGCCAAGTTCATCTTGATCACTCACACCATCTTTATCTGAATCAGCCATGTAAGGGTCAAGGCCGAGTTTTTTTTCCAACTCATTGGGGACACCATCTTTATCGCTATCCTCCGCAAGCGGGGTGACAGGCTCAGTAGGTAGGGGGGGATCAATCATGCTAGCGGTTTCAGTGCTGTCGGTTGACTCTGGCGCTGCTGTGGCAGGTATCGCAGGCTCGGCGGGTACAGTAGCGGTTGGTGGCAATGGCGGTTCTGGTGGTATGGGTGCTTGAGGTACTTGAACCGTGGGCGTGCTAGACTCAACCGGAGTTGGTTTTGATTCAGGCTCTGGTGGAACGGAGGTTTGAGCGACTGACTCAACCGAGCTTGGCTCTGATTTAAGCGCTGGCTGAGGGGCTTGTGTAGGTTCGGTTGCCTTGGTGAGCTCAGGCATACTCGGTGTATTCATGTTGAGTGCAGTGAGTTGAGTATCCGTTGGCGTCGGCTGATCGGCAACTTGCGCTTCAGAAGGTGCTGCAGGCAGCTTGGCTACTTCAGTTGTATGCGTGTCGGCGTTTGGCTGCTTGGCCTCAGTGGGAGGTGAGTCTGCTGAGTGAGTCGCCTGCTCAGTATGCACGGGTGCACCGCAGAATCCTTTGATTTTGCAGGCATACCACCACCAACTACCTAATCCCCAAACAACAGCAACTACTAGTACAACGAGTGCCTTTGCTTTCATTATAACTCCTTTTTTGTTTTACTAGACTCCTTAGGGTGGGCAATCATAGTCATAAACTTCAGCTCCAGTCACGTATTATTGCCCGTCCCTGAGCGTGCGTGACCGTTTAGCTCTGTAATTTTAGATGATTTTGACGGAATTGCCCAAAAGCCTAGTTGTAAAGCTAACATTGTTCCCAAGGTAAGCCATGAAAACGCCAGCCACCTAGGGTACTGCGATGATGTTGCTCATCACGTTCACCTTCGAAGCCTTCATTAACATGTAGAACCTGTTGAAAACCCGCTGCCAGTAAAGCCGCCCCCGCATCCTTGGTTCGTTTACCACTGCGACAGCACAGTACAACGGCAGCCTCAGTTTTAGCATCCAAGCCTTTACAGCGTCCGCTGAGTAAGCGCTCAACATCGCTGACGAAATTGGGATTAACATCCCAATCAGGCTCATCAATCCACGCGATATGAACGGAGCCAACGGGATGACCTACAAACAAATATTCCATAGATGAACGGATATCGACCAGTACACTTTTATCAGGATTTTCCTGTAAATATTGATAAGCAGCCACAGGTGATAAGTCGATCAACTCAGCCATGAATGGTCCTCTAAGCGATGATAAATATATTCGATAATTAACTGGCTTGCTGGATCAAAGCAAGAATAGTCACAATACCTTGATCATTTGGCAGCTGTTTACCCTTGAGCCATTGCAAAATATCGTGATCAGCCGCACTTAGCAAGCGTTCAAACGCAAACTGCTCACCCATCTCCAAAGAGGGATATACATTTTCAAGAAAGCCTAATAGGGGTTTATTGAGTTCATTATGAGTCCGATGACAAGCCCAACGCAAACGGATTAAGCGCTCTTGCCACTGCGCTTCGTTTTGCTTGAGTATGCCCATTAAGCGAGAGAACGGATTTTTGCTGCCAAGGCCTGATATTGCTCAGGAGTCGCTTCGGTCTGGAACAAAATACCAAACAGATTAGGGTCTTGTAATTCGAGTAATTCATCAAAGCGCTGAATTTCTTCAGCATCAGCTTGGGGGAAGTGATTCTTGAGATAGCGTTCTAGTACGAAGTCGAGTTCCTTCATGCCACGCCGACAACGTAATTTGTAGCGAGAGAGTTCGTTCATGCAGTCCACCTTTACTATCTGCAAAACCCTTCCCTCAACGAGAGAAGGGTGCTAGAACGAGCCTAATTAATCGGGCTTAATATAGGCGCTCGACCATCATTTTTTTCAGCTGACCAATGGCTTGAGCTGGGTTCAAGCCTTTCGGGCAAGTATTGGTGCAGTTCATAATGGTATGACAACGATACAGTTTGAAGGGATCTTCAAGATTATCTAAGCGCTCACCCGTGGCTTCATCCCGACTATCAATGACCCAACGATAAGCTTGCAGCAGCACGGCTGGGCCTAAATAACGATCACCATTCCACCAATAGCTTGGGCAAGAGGTTGAGCAGCTAGCACATAGAATACATTCATATAAGCCATCTAGCTTTTTACGATCTTCTGGCGACTGTAAGCGTTCACGATCTTGTGGGGCAGGGGTTGAAGTCTGCATCCACGGTTTAATCGACGCATATTGCGCATAGAAATGAGTCAGATCAGGGACTAGATCTTTGACAACTTCCATGTGTGGCAAAGGGCTAATGGTAATATCGCCCGGAATATCTTCGATGGCTTTAATGCAAGCTAGTGTATTTGAGCCACCGATATTCATTGCACACGAACCACAAATCCCTTCACGGCAAGAGCGGCGGAAGGTTAGGGTAGGGTCGATCTCATTTTTGATCTTTAAGAGGGCATCCAGGACCATCGGTGCGCAGTCATCGAGATCAATCGGGAAGGTATCCCAGCGTGGATTTTGCCCACTATCAGGATCATAACGATAGATCTTAAAGTTCTTTACACGGCTAGCCCCGGTTGGGGTCGGCCAAGTTTTGCCATCTTTAATGATCGAGTTTGCGGGAAGTTTAAATTCAGCCATAATTCGTTATGCTCCCTTAGTAGGTGCGCTTTTTCGGCGGGATGTATTCGACATCATCCGTCAGGGTATAAGTATGCACTGGGCGATAGTCAATGTTGACTTGGCCTTGTTCATCTAACCAAGCCAAAGAATGCTTCATCCAGTTAGCATCATCACGATCAGGGAAATCTTCACGGGCATGTGCGCCCCGACTTTCCTTGCGGTTCAAGGCGCACTGTACAGATACTTGCGCGCAATCCAATAGATTCGCTAGCTCGAAGGTTTCCATCAAGTCAGAGTTCCAAATCAAGCCACGATCACTGACTTTCACATCTTGGTAACTCGCATAGATAGCGTTCATTTTATCTACACCTTCTTGCAATGAGTCGCCAGTACGGAAGACCGCCGCATGCTTTTGCATAGTGTGTTGCATATTGTCGCGGATTTCTGCCGTGGTGGTGCTGCCATTCGCATGATGAATGCGTTTGAAGCGTTCCAACACTTTATCGACACCTGCTTTCGGTAAATCGGGTTGGCTCGCACCCGCTTTTAAGGTTTCAGCACAACGATTCGCAGCTGCACGCCCAAAGACCACGATGTCTAATAAGGAGTTAGAGCCTAAGCGATTTGCACCGTGGACGGAGACACAAGCACATTCGCCAATTGCCATCAAGCCCGGAATTACGCTATCAGGATTGCCATCTTTCAAGGTAACCACTTCACCATGATAGTTGGTGGGGATACCCCCCATATTGTAGTGAACAGTTGGCAGAACAGGGATCGGTTCTTTGGTGACATCTACACCCGCAAAAATCTTTGCACTTTCCGCAATACCCGGTAAGCGTTCGTGAATGACTTCAGCCCCTAAATGCTCAAGATGAATATGAATATGGTCTTTCTTTGGACCCACCCCACGACCTTCGTTAATCTCGATGGTCATCGAGCGACTCACTACATCACGCGAAGCCAAATCTTTGGCATTCGGTGCATACCGTTCCATAAAGCGCTCACCGAGTGAGTTAGTGAGATAACCACCTTCACCCCTTACCCCTTCGGTGATCAAGCAGCCTGAGCCATAGATACCGGTGGGGTGGAATTGAGTGAATTCCATATCTTGTAGTGGCAAACCCGCACGAGTCACCATGCCATTGCCATCCCCTGTACAGGTGTGCGCTGAGGTTGCAGAGAAATAAGCGCGACCATAACCGCCGGTAGCCAAGACCACAGTTTGCGCACGGAAAATCCGTAAGACACCCGTCGCTAAATCCCAAGCGAGCACACCACGGCAAACACCTTGGTCGTCCATGATCAAGTCAGTCGCAAAATGCTCAATATAAAATTCAGCATTATGCCGTAGAGATTGTTGATACAAGGTATGCAGAATCGCATGCCCAGTCCGGTCAGCGGCTGCGCAAGTACGTTGGGCAATCCCCTCACCATAGTTAGTGGTCATACCACCAAAGGGGCGCTGATAAATTCGACCTTCTTCAGTCCGCGAGAAGGGTACACCTTGATGTTCTAATTCAATCACAGCGGGGATAGCTTCACGACACATATATTCAATCGCGTCTTGATCACCGAGCCAATCCGAACCTTTCACGGTGTCATACATGTGCCACTGCCATTTATCCGGCCCCATATTGCCTAAGGCAGCTGACATCCCCCCTTGTGCTGCCACTGTATGGCTACGGGTCGGGAATACTTTAGTAATACACGCGGTGGATAAACCCTTTACGGCCATACCGAAAGTAGCACGCAAACCGGCCCCACCAGCCCCAACGACAACCACGTCATAGGTATGGTTTTCAATTTTATACTCAGACATGCAAGGCTCCTCAGCTGCCGAAAGCCGCAAGCAAAACGGCGATAATACTGGTGGCCCCAGTTAAGGCCAAAAATAGTTTCATGCCAATTAAAGCGCCGATTTTTACGCCTTCATGGTGAACATAATCTTCGATGACCACTTGCAAGCCTAAAGCAGCGTGATAAAACGCAGTGAAAATGAACAGGCTGAACATGGCAGCACTAAAAGGTGATGAAAAATAAGTTAAAGTGGTGGCATAGTCTTGATCGCTTAAAGCAGCGACCGTGAAGGCTACCCATAAAGTCAAAGGCACTAAGGCAATCGCTGTGACCCGTTGCACCCAGAAATGATGAGTACCCGCTTTAGCTGAGCCTAAGCCGCGTGCTTTCTTTAAAGGTGTTACCAAACTCATGATAATCTCCTGCAAACCTTAGGCCACGAGCCACAATAGAAGGGTTAGAACGGCTGAAGCCCCTAATACCACTTTACCCGTCAAATAAGTGGTCGGAATATCAAAGCCAAAACCTGTGTCCCACAGCAAATGGCGCACACCATTGCACAGGTGATAAAACAAAGCCCAAGTCCAGCCAAATAAAACTAATTTGCCAAGGAATGAGCCTAAAATTCCACTCGCAGTCGCATAGGCCTCAGGGCCTGCTGCTAATGCAGTCAGCCAATACACGACAAGTAGGCTACCGATGGACAGCACAATGCCAGTGCCACGGTGGAGAACGGATAAAACCGCCGGGAGCGGCATCTTATACACTTGCAGATGGGGGGAAAGCGGTCTGTTACTGGTGGTTTTCATTTGCTTGGAACCTATGTTGGAACATGTTTTCTTAAGCCTTCAGATTGTCGACATGTGTGCTGACAAGTGCTGAATAATAGCTGGAATTTCGGGTTTTTCCAAGTGTGCAACTGCAACATTGTTGACATAATTACAGCTAAAACCAACACGATCAACCTATTTTTATTCAGGCTAAACCTCTATCACACTGCTAGCTAGCGGATAGATAACAGAGCATACAACACCTGATTTGATGTTAAAATCATAAGCCGTCGATTTCTTGGTCAGCCCCATGCAATTTGAGAATAGTGTTAAGTATGAATGGTTTTTTGCCTGCCCACAGTTTGTTGAGCCGTTATTGGCTGAAGAACTCAGTGGTCTAGGGGCGGAGCAGACTAAAATTGGTCATTCTGGTGTGCAAGTGATGGGTGATTTAAGATTTGCCTATCGTGCCTTAATTTGGAGTCGCTTAGCCTCTCGAGCGACTTTGCAATTAGCCTATGGTTTTGGCAAAGATCAAGCCGAATTAAGTACCCTGATTAAAACGATTCCTTGGGCAGAGCATTTGCGGATTGATGGTAGTTTCAAAGTGCGTTTTTCTGGGTTAACGGATGATATTCGTAACACCCAATTTGGTGCGCAGTGGGTTAAAGATCAGATTGTCGACTTGCTTCGTACTCCAGAGGGGCAAAGACCTTCGATTAGTGCTAATCCCGATTTAGTGGTTTCAGTAAATGTGCATAAGGGCAAAGCGAGTATCGGTATTGATCTGAACCAAAAGGGTTTACATCAACGTGGCTACCGTGATTTGGATGCCTATTATGCTTTGCATGAAAATTTAGCCGCTGCTGTTTTAATCAGGGCAGGCTGGCCGGAATTAATTAAAGCTGAGCAGCCAGTCACTTGTTTGCTAGATCCGATTTGTGGCTCAGGTGAGTTTATAATAGAAGCCGCTTTAATGGCTTTAGATATAGCCCCCGGTTTATTACGCGGAGCAACGGTAGCCCAACGTTGGTTAAAACATGATGCTCAGCTGTATGGCGAGTTGTTAAGTGAAGCGCGTGAGCGCCAGCAAGTTGGTTTAGCTAAAGCAGAGCGCTTCCATTTTATTGGCTGTGAGCTGGATAAGGATAAATTAGCCACGGCTAAATCGGATTGGGCTACTTTGGGGTTACCTGCAGCTCAATGGCTTAATCAAGAGCCTAAACAGATCGAGTTTGCAAATTTTCAGGCAGATCAAGGTTTATTATTAAGTCAATTACCCTTTAATGCAGAGCAACACGCCTTAACTTGGCGCACTGCTTATAGTGAGTTCGGTCAAGCAATTTCTAGCTTATCGACTCAGTTCCGAGGAGCTTTGTTTGCCCCTGCCGCTGCACCGTTAGCGTTCACTGATTTGTTTTATAGCAAAACCTATCGCTATCTCAATGGGCGGGATGAATATCAACTGTGGACTTTAGATAAACTCGTTCAAAAAGCAAGGCCAACACTTTGGATTGCTGAGGATTTTGCTAATCGCATTGAAAAAAATTTGCGTAAACTCAAAGGCTTTATTCAACGTGGGCATACCGACGCTTATCGCATTTATGATGCCGATATTCCCGAATATGCCGTCGCGGTGGATCGTTATGCAGATTGGCTGCATGTGCAAGAATATGCTCCCCCCGCAACTATTGATGAAAAAACCGCACAGCAGCGTTTGGATCAAGTGCTGATGACTTTGGCCGAAGTGCTAAAAGTTCCGGCTAATAAAATAGTGCTAAAACAACGTAAACGCCAAAAAGGTTTTGACCAATATGAGCGTCAAGCTCAAGTCGGGCAAAGCCTCGTCGTCCATGAGCATGGGCTAAGATTTAAGGTGAATTTAAGTGATTATTTAGACACGGGTTTGTTTTTAGATCATCGCCCTATGCGGCTGTGGATGCAGCAACACGCGCAAGGCAAATCGGTATTGAATCTATTTTGCTACACGGGGGCGGTGAGTGTACATGCTGCAGCTGGTGGGGCGAGTCGTGTCGATAGCGTGGATTTATCTTCCACCTATTTAGCGTGGGCTGAGGATAATTTTCAACTCAATCATCTGAAGTTAAACCCCTATAACTATCGCACTATTCGGGCGAATGCCGTGGAATGGCTCGCCAACTGCAAACAGCGCTATGATTTAATTTTCCTTGATCCACCGACCTTTAGTAATTCCAAACGCATGCAGACCGTGTTTGATGTCCAACGTGATCAGGTTTCACTCTTACAAAATGCGATGCAAGTGCTTGAAAGGAATGGAGTACTGGTTTTTTCGAATAATTTTCGTAAGTTTAAATTAGATCCAATAATCGAAGAGCGCTATGCAGTAGAGGATTATCGCCTGCAATCAATACCTGAAGATTTTCAAAGAGATATGAAAATTCATAGTTGTTGGCTCATCCGGCATAAACACTAATTAACATCATTTATCAGCTAACACTTGCAAGTTGTTTAAAATTACAGTAAAAAATAAAGAGGAATCAAGGTAGTGACCAGCATTCAGTCAATACCTGATTCCTCTTAATATCTATTATTGTTATTGTTAACGAGATCAAACACCAAGTGCGACCCTGGTTAAGCAAGCTAGCCCAGACTTGCTATTGATTGATCCTCAAGCTGTGTAGCCGATGTCAATAAACTATCTATTTATATCGGCTCAGCTTTCTACCTTGCTCTTATTGTTTTCTTAATTCTAGAGACACGCAAACTAAAGCAAGAGTACTGAATTTTGACTGAATACCTGCTGTTATTTTGCAAGGGATTTATTCGAGGCTTAAAAGCCAGCGAGTTTATATAAGCGCTGTGCTTCTGCTTGATCTTGAGGAACGCCTTGACCTTGCTCATAAAGGCCTGCAAGCGCTAATAGTGAGCCGGGCAAACCTTGTTCTGCCGCTTTTTTAAACCATTCAGCTGCTTTAGCATGGTCTTGATCAATGCATTCACCTTCTAAATACATAAAGCCTAACCCATGTTGAGCTAAGGCATAACCTTGTTGAGCAGCATCATGCATCCATTTCCAAGCGGCAACATCGCTTTGTGCATTGCCTAAGCCATTTTGATACATAATAGCGATATGATATTGGGCTTGTGGTTGCCCTTGCTCAGCATAAGGGTAAAGTAGTTGCATGGCACGGGCAAAGTGTTTAGCCTCAAAGGCGGCCATACCACTAGCCAAGCCTGCGTCGGCATCCGTGAATTCAAAATTAGACATTCGTTTTTCCTCAATAAAGTGCGTAGCAAGGCTCGCTACCGAGTGCTTAGCCTAAGTTAGAATAAGCCTTGATGCAAAGCCTTACCCCGATGGGGGTATTTCTATGCGTTGATCCACTTCCTACACTGTTTTGCTATGGAAACTGTCACTATGTCTGAACTTAATTTAGCTCTTCACCTAAAGCAAGCAATTCAAAAAGTTGCTACGGGTCCTGAGTACAGCAAAGATTTGTCCTATACCGAGGCCTATCAGGCCATGCAGCATATTCTGACGGGGCAGGCTGATCCGGTGCAGACCGCGATTTATTTGATTGCCTTACGTATGAAGCGTGAAACGGATGAGGAAAATCGCGGGACTTTGCAAGCTTTAATGGATAACTCGACGATCAGCCAGGCGGCTGTCGATGAGTTAGTGGATATTTCTGATCCCTATGATGGCTTTATTCGGGGTGTACCTGCTTCTAGCTTTGTACCTGCCGTGCTAGCCGCTATGGGTGTGCCAGCGGTGTTACATGGCGTTGCACAAGTTGGCCCTAAATACGGGGCAACTCACCACAAAGTTTTGCAAGCAGCGGGTGTTAAAGTACAACTAAGCCCCGCCGAAGCTACTCAGCAATTAGAGCAAATTGGCTGGACTTATGTTGATCAAGCCAGTTTTGCGCCATCTTTACACGCCCTGATTCCCTTGCGTCAACGGATGATTAAGCGCCAAGTGTTGACAACAGTCGAGACGATGCTCGGACCGATTCGTGCACGCTTAAAAACGCATTGTATGGGCGGCTATGTGCATAAAGCATATCCACCAATTTATGCTTCCTTAGCACGGCAGGCAGGTTTTCACAGTGCTTTGTTTGTGCGGGGTGTCGAAGGTGGGATTATTCCTTCGCTTCAGCAAGCAGGGCGTTTATTCGCTTATCAGGCGCAGGGTGCAGAATATCAAGTGGATCTAGTGCCACAAGACCTAGGTATCGTCGCGGCTACTCGTGCTGTACCTTTGCCATCTGCTTTAGTGCCTGCGGAAGATACCCCAATTGATAGTGATGCTTTAGCCGCTCAGGCAGCCCAGTTAGGTCAAGCGGCCTTAGCGGGTGAGCGCGGTTTAACCTATGACAGTTTGGTTTATGCTAGTGCCATTTGTCTTAGTCATTTAAAGCGCTATCCTGATTTACAAACTGCTGCTACTGCAGTACGTACCGTACTTGATAGTGGGCAAGCCTTAACCGTTTTTGAAGCTGCCAAACACTCATTTTAGTGGCTTATTTTTAGAAGCTAGCGATGATTGTGAGTGGTAGGTAGTTTTAGTGATTAATAGTTTGAGAGGACTTTCGAATGAATCAACAATATTATGATGCCGTCGTGGCGATGGAACAAGCGGGTGCAGACAGTGAGTTTGTACAAGGCTGGCAAAATGGCTATCTGCATAATCCGATGCGCGAAGAGCAACGCTTAAATGAAGCTTTTGAAGCCGGTTATGAAGCAGGCAAAAGCCGTGATCTTGAGGCTTATAAAGAGTGGGTTAATTAGTCCGCTAGATATAATTTAAAGCTAAATGCTAAGGTAGTTATTCCATAACTGCCTTACTGTTTTAAAGCAAATCGTGAAGATTTTAGTGCAGATTTGCCAGTAGTCTTTGTTTCTCACGCGCGCTTCGGCGAGGGTCAGTCAGATCCTATTCCCACTCGATCCACAAACAAAATTCCATTTAAATGATCCATTTCATGCTGAATAATGCGGGCGACAAAGCCACTGTATGCAGCTTCGACCCTTTCACCTTGTTGATTTAGATAGCGCACGGTTAGGCGTTCAGCACGGGCGACTTGTGCACGTCTCCCGGGTACGCTTAAACAGCCTTCTTCACCTAAACAGGTTTCAATGGATAGCCAGATAATTTCAGGGTTAATCATCGCCACGGCTTCCATAAGTGGGGCATCGGGGTAGCGTGGATTGGGGCGTGAGGCGACGATAATAAGGCGGAGTGAACGAAATACTTGCGGGGCAGCAATGCCTACCCCATTGGCTGCTAACATAGTGGCCTGCATATTTCGAATCAGAGCTTGAATATCAGGATGCAAAGGGTCAGTCACCACGGCCGCTGATTGGGCTAAAATGGCTTCGCCTTGCTGGGCAATGGGCAGAGAAGGAGCATCTGCTACTGTTGACATCGTTCAAACCTAGCTTGAGTGGTCGAAGCCTTAGTTTTAGCAGGTTTGCCTTTAAAAAGCAGCTAGGTGAACTATGCTTGCCCCACACCTAAAACGCAGATCAGTTATTGTGCAAATGCACATGTCGACATTGTTGGCTGGATTCCAGACCAAAATCGGCGGATTTATCCGTGCATTGGTTGACAGAGACAGAAGCTATTGTCGACAATAGCCAAGCTTATTGGCTATTAGTGAATATCCACCGAATGACCTTGCTTGCTCTTTATAATTCAGAAATTGCTGCTGGCAATATTCAACGAGATCCTGCGCAAGAACGTGCTATCCAAGTTCTACAAGGAATTATGGAGGGTTTAGTCAATCCTAAACCTCAGCCACCTGCGAAAGGCTTTCGTTTCTTTGCTAAGCCTGAGCCACGCACCGAAGTGAGTGTGAAAGGGGCTTATCTGTGGGGGGGCGTTGGGCGCGGCAAAACATGGATAATGGATTATTTTTTTAAAGCAGTGCCGATTGCTGAAAAAAATCGCTACCACTACCATCATTTTATGCTGATGGTGCATGAAGAACTGCGTAAATTAGGTTCTCATCAGAAAGATCCACTGGAGCTGGTTGCCAAGAAAATTGCTGCTAATACTGAACTCCTGTGTATTGATGAATTCCATGTGCTGGATATTGGCGATGCCATGATTCTCGCCGGATTGCTACAAGGCTTAGTGCATAATGATGTGACCATCGTTACCACCTCGAATCGCCCACCCGATGACCTGTATAAAAATGGTTTGCAACGTGCCCGTTTCTTGCCTGCGATTGAGCTAATTAAAAAGAATTTGCAAGTGATCGAGCTGGATAATGGAATTGATTACCGCATGCGCCATGTGCTTCCCTTGGATGAGCAAACCGAAAATATTACCCACTCTGATCCTGAGTTAGAGCAACGTTTTCGTGCAGAGGCTAAAGGCAAGGTCTATGAAAATGTGGAAATGGAACTGAATAGTCGGCGTCTACCTGTGAAAAAAATGGCCGATAATATTATTTGGCTGGATTTCAACACGGTTTGTGATGGCCCACGTTCAACCAGTGACTATATTGAATTAGCCGCTCGCTATGGCACGATTATTCTTTCAGATATTCCGATGATGAATCAAGACAGTGAGAATGCGGCTCGGCGCTTTCTAAATTTGATTGATGAATTATATGATCGCAAAGTGCAGCTGATTATTTCGACACGCTATAATATTAAAGAATTATATCAAGGCCAATTGCTCAAGTTCGAATTTGCACGGGCTTTTAGCCGCTTGAATGAAATGCAATCACCGACTTATTTAGCGGCTTAACCGAGCTTGGAGTGGGTTTAAATGGCAACTTGGTTTATTTCGGATCTGCATTTAGAACCGGCTCGCCCGGCAAGTACACAGATATTGCTGAGCTTTTTGCAGCACTTAGGGGGTGAGGCGGACGCTTTATATATCTTAGGTGATCTTTTTGAATATTGGATTGGCGATGATTTCTTGCAAACTCCACTAGGGCAGCAGGTCTTGCCGATTCTGCAAGCTATCAAAGCAGTCACGGAAAAGGGGATACCCGTTTATGTCCAGCATGGTAATCGGGACTTTTTATTAGCTGAGCAGTTTGCTGAGTTAGCAGCTTGCCAATTATTGCCCGAGCAGCAGGTGATTGACTTATACGGTATTCCCACTCTCATCATGCACGGCGATTTATTGTGCACGGATGATCTAGATTATCAACAAGCCCGGCTCTTATTCCGTAGTCCGCAGTGGCAACAGCAAATTTTGGCATTGAGTATTCCTGAACGTTTGCAATATGCGCAAAGCTTGCGTAGGCAAAGCCAGCAAACCACTCAAGCTAAACCAGAAGATATTCTCGATGCAAATCAAAATGCCATTGAAGCAGCGATGCGTGCAGCTCAAGTCACTCAGCTGATTCATGGGCATACCCATCGCCCTGCGATTCATGAATTTGAGTTAGATGGGCAGGCAGCTAAGCGCATTGTGCTCGGTGATTGGTATCAACAAGCGAGTTTCTTACGGGTCGATGCGCAAGGCTTGCGGTTGTCAGCCAAGTTTGACTAAGCAATTTAAGTAAGTGGTTTCATCCGGCGGCTGTTGCTGTTGTTGTGCTTGCCAAAGATTCGCGACTAAGCATTCCATCATCAAATGCTCCGTATCATGTGGCCCATAGCGTTCGGCTAGATTGTCATAAATATCCCGAATCCCGACCGGACGATTTGTCGCGACTTGCTCACGTAAGCCTAAATGCAAGCCCATGTGCAGAAAGGGATTGCTAGCACCGTGTTCAGGGGCATAGTCTTGCTGCAAAGCCCGCTCACTCTCGGTGAGTAGCGCATGATATTCAGGATGCTCCAAAATCACGGCAGCGACTTGTTTCTCAAGACCTTCAAGGACTTGTCCCGCTTGTTGCTTTTGCCAGCAAGTTAAATAATAGCGGCGTAAGTTTTCGCGTTGTGCAGAGATCATGCTGGGGTCTTTTCCTTATATTCACACAAATCTGCCACGAGACAGCTCGGGCATTTAGGTTTGCGAGCGGTACAAACATAGCGCCCATGTAAAATCAGCCAGTGATGTGCATCTTGCAGATATTCAGCGGGAATCAGCTTGAGCAAGCCTTGTTCAACCGCGAGCACATTTTTTCCCGGAGCTAAACCCGTGCGATTGCCAAGCCGAAAAATATGCGTATCCACAGCCATCGTCGGCTGCTGAAAGGCCGTATTCAAAATAACATTTGCGGTTTTACGTCCTACACCGGGGAGGGCTTCTAAGGCAGCGCGCTGATCAGGGACTTGCGAATGATGCTGATCAATTAGAATCTGGCAAGTCGCGATGATGTTTTTGGCTTTGGCATTATACAACCCAATGGTTTTAATGTACTCACGCAGGCCTGTTTCACCCAACGCTAGCATCGTTGCAGGGGTATTGGCGATGGGGAAGAGCTGAGCAGTGGCTTTGTTCACACTCTTATCGGTGGCTTGTGCCGATAAAATCACCGCCACTAACAGTTCAAACGGGGAGGCATAGTTGAGTTCTGTCGTTGGGTGTGGATCAGCAGTTTGCCAGCGCTGAAAGAATTCAGCGGCTTGCTCTGGACTCATTCCGTTGCACTCACGGATTTAAGTAAGGTAGTAGACTCAGTGCGTTTGGCACGTCGCTGATCAATATAATTTTTGCCCGCCACCAAAAAACCTAAACTAATAAAAGCACCGGGGGGCAAAGCGGCGAGTAACAAGCCTTTAAAATCTGCACTCAGCTGCAAAGTCAAACCCCGTGCCGCTTCACCAAACATCAGCTGAGCTTGAGATAGTATCGTACCTTGTGCCAATAGCTCACGGATTGCACCTAAAGCGACTAATACTAAGGCAAAACCTAGACCCATCATCGCTCCATCCAACCAGGCATAACGAGGGGGATGCTTGGCGGCATAGGCTTCAGCGCGGCCAATAATAATGCAATTGGTGACAATCAAGGGAATGAAAATACCTAAGACAGCATACAGCTCGAAAAAATAAGCATGGATGAGTAATTCAATCGCGGTCACGGTTGAAGCAATAATCAAGACGAAAGCCGGAATTCGAATTTCTTCACGAATAAAAGGA
The DNA here is from genome assembly GCF_900167255.1 of Thiothrix eikelboomii. Lineage (GTDB taxonomy): Bacteria > Pseudomonadota > Gammaproteobacteria > Thiotrichales > Thiotrichaceae > Thiolinea > Thiolinea eikelboomii. Next base: position 9,815 of record NZ_FUYB01000007.1, on the reverse strand, counting down.
CGCAGTAAGGAAATTAATAAATTGGTGATGGCTAACGTCATTAAGGTAGCAATACCTAAGCCTAAGCCATTAATTGCATTGGTGGTGACGGCCATTAAGGGGCATAAACCGAGGAGTTGGACGAGTCCCGGATTATTTTGCCAAAGCCCATTGAAGGCGATCTCACGATAAGGATGTTCTGCGCTCATGGCTACTTACCTTCTCCTGTCAGTACTTCGGTAGGGGTACTAGGTGCATACACGCTCGTGGGATGCTGTTTAGACCAGATTAAAACCTGTTTGACCGCCGCTACTACGGCTCGTGGCGTAATAGTGGCACCGGTAAATTGATCAAATTCACCACCATCTTTTTTTACCGCCCAAGCCGTTTCTGGCGGGGTTTGCAGGGATTTACCGGAGAAACCAAGCATCCAATCACTCTTTTCTAGCTCTATCCAATCACCTAAGCCGGGGGTTTCTTTATGCGCTAATACACGAACTCCGGCTAAAGTTTGATCCACATTTACCCCGACTGCCAGCCGAATATTACCGCTATACCCCTCCGGGGTCGTAACCGTAAAAATAGCCGCGACCGGCTGCTGCTGTTTGCGTAAGCGATAGACCAAGACGGGTTCAGCGCTCTGCAGCTCTGCAGGTGGCAAGCGGATCGTATCGGTTAAGGGATTATTATCATAGCGATTAGCGGCGACCAACGTATTAATCCGCGTGAGCAAAGCTTGAGCTTCACTGTCTGCAATAGGCTGTGCGGTTAGACGATGCACGCCAGCTAGTAATAAAGTGCCTGCTAAGGCAAAGCCTGCTAATAACAGCATGGGTTTACTGATTTCTCGTGCTAAATGGTTCAAGAGCCAAACCGTCCTTTAGTACCATACACACGCGGTTGAGTGTAAGTATCGAGTAAGGGTACTGCCATATTCATGATCAAAACAGCGAAGGCAATGGCATCAGGGTAACTGCCCCAGACTCGAATAATATAAGTAAAACAGCCAATCCCCCCTGCATAAAGGAGTTTGCCTAAGGGTGTCGTACTGGCAGACACCGGATCAGTTGCAATAAAAAAAGCCCCTAAGAGCGTCGCACCACTGAGTAGATGAAACAACGGTGAACTATAACTCTCAGGATTCAACAACCAAAAAATTAAAGCCATGCCTGTTAAGCTGCCAATTAAGGCCAAGGGAATATGCCAGCTAATGATTTTTTGATACAGCAACCATAAACCACCGGCCAACCAAGCCAGACTGACCCATTCCCAGCCATGACCTGCTAACCAACCAAATTGAGAACCTTGGCTGATTTGACTGACGGTTTCACCAAGGCGTAAATGGGTTTTAATCGTATCCAGTGCAGTGGCTTGGGTAAGTCCATCCCAATAGCTGAGTCCGCCTAAAAAGACCTGTTGTAGGGTTTGCTCAAAACTAAGCTGAGCCATACTGGTCAATTCGGGGTTTGGCCAACGGGTCATTTCGATGGGAAATGAAACTAAGACCGCTGCATAACCCACCATCGCCGGATTAAACGGGTTATACCCTAAACCGCCATACAGATGCTTGCCTATTACTAGCGCAAACACCAAGGCAATTAAAATCAGCCACCAAGGCGAATAAGGGGGGAGGGCTACGGCTAATAACCAGCCTGTTACCAGAGCACTATAATCGGTTAAAAAGAGAGCTAAAGGACGTTGACGCAGTTTCAGCATTAAGGCTTCTAGGAGGAGAGCCAAGCTCAAACTCAACAGTAAATTAGTGACTACGCCCCAGCCAAACCACCCTAGCAACACCAAAGTACCGGGGACGAGTGCATAAATCACTTGTGCCATCACTTGCCCAACGCTGAGTTGTGCGTGCAGATAAGGCGAGGTCTGAGTGCCAAAAATCATGCAGGTTTATCCTCAGTTGCGGTAGACAGTGGGGCAGGTTGCGCTTTCTTCGCTTGAGCACGGGCTAAAGCAGCTTGAATAGCAGCTTGTTTATCTGCAGTATCGGCAGTTTTGTTTTGGGCAGCTGCTTTATGTTTGGCAAGCTTCTCGGCCTTTTCGCGCTTAGCACGCTCAATCCGCTCTTGGTGAAAGTCATGACGTTCCCGTGCTAAATCAGCTTTAGCACGTGCCTCACGCTGAGCATAAATATCCGCTTTGGCATAGCGATAATAATCCACCAGCGGGAGATGGCTTGGACAAACATAAGCACAGCAGCCGCATTCAATGCAGTCAAAAATATGTTGTTGTTCGACTTTTTCTAAATCGCGGGCGCGGGCATACCAATACATTTGCTGTGGTAATAGATTGACTGGGCAGGCTTCAGCACAGCGCCCACAACGAATACAGGGCAGGGGAGGATTAGAGACCGCTGGTTCGCTGACCCATAAGCAGTTGGTCGCTTTCACAACAGGGAGTTGATCACTTGGTAAGGCTACTCCCATCATCGAGCCACCCATGATTAAACGTTGCGCTTTGGAGGTATACCCACCCGCTGCTTCAATCAGGGTTTGCATCCTCATCCCTAGCGGCACTTCGAAGTTTTGTGGCCGCACCACGCCTTGGCCTGTGACTGTGACATAACGAGTAATCAGTGGTTGGCCTAAGACGACGGCTTGATAAATAGCCCGAGCCGTTGCGACATTATGGCAGAGCACGCCAATCGCTGTTGGGCGACTGCCACTGGGGACTTCGCGTCCTGTTAACAGAGTAATCAGTTGGCGCTCACCGCCCGTCGGATATTGAGTTGGGACAGGGATTAGTTTAAGTCGAGGATCATTAGCCTGATCAATCGCTGTTTGCATTGCCGCAATGGCTTGGGGTTTATTATCCTCAATGCCAATGAAACAGTTTAAGCCTTGAGCAGGTGTATACTCCTGCAAGACTTGCAACATGATTAAGCATCCACCGATGATTTCAGCTGCCTGCTCGCGCATCAACATATCATCACAAGTGATATAAGGTTCACATTCAGCGCCATTGATCACGAGGGTGGTGATGGGGCTAGGGCTAGATTCAGGGCGTTGCAATTTAATGGCCGACGGAAATACTGCTCCCCCTAAGCCGACAATCCCCGCCTCGCTAATCCGTTGGTGTAAACATTCAGCAGAGACTGCTTGATAATCAGTAATCGGTGGTAAGCCTTGATCACCCCACTGATCTTGACCATCCGGTATTAAAATGACACAAAGATCATTTAAACCAGACGGATGGGCTATCGGGCGTGTTTCCAGCGCTTGAATTCTACCGGAGGTGCTGGCATGCACTGGCACACTAATCCTGCCATTAGCTACAGCCAACACTTGACCTTTATAAACAAAATCACCCGCTTGCACGATAGGTTTAGGCGGTTGCCCGGTATGCTGTTGCAAAGGAATCACGATTTCTTCCGCAGTGCTCGCCGAGAGTTTACGGACAGGCTGTTGAGTCGAGGCAGTTTTATGATAATCCTTTAGCTCTAAGCCACCCGTGTGTTGCCACCATTGACGAAGCCTTGCTAGCATCAAGCCACCTCCTTCAGTGGAATAATGGGATAAGGCCATTTCCAAGTCGTAGGGCTAGGCTGCACCGCTACCATCAAAATACAATCCACCGGGCAAGGTGGTAAGCAGAGCTTGCAGCCAGTACATTCGGCTTCAATTACGGTATGCATGTGCTTAGCTGCACCCACAATGGCATCGACCGGGCAAGCTTGAATACAAAGAGTGCAGCCAATACAGGTTTGCTCGTCGATCAAGGCGACTAAAGCCTGAGCGGGGGCTTCGCCATGTTCAGCATTCAAAGGTTTAGGCTCGACACCTAGTAACCCCGCTAAGGCTTGAATCGTCACTTCGCCACCGGGGGGGCATTGATTAATATCTGCCTCACCCTTAGCAATCGCTTCAGCATAAGGACGACAACCGGGAAAGGTGCATTGGCCGCATTGAGTTTGAGGGAGCAGTTTATCAATTTTATCGGCTAAAGGGTCACCTTCCACTCGAAAACGAATTGCTGCAAACCCGAGTAATAAACCAAAGAGAGCTGCTAAGCCACCGACGACGAATAAAGCACTTAACATCAATGCTTCACCAAGCCAGAAAAGCCCATAAAGCTGAGCGCCATCAAACCCGCAGTGATCAGACCAATGGCATTGCCTTTAAATACACTAGGAATATCTGCCACCACTAAGCGCTCACGCAGGCTTGCGAACATCACCATGACTAAAGTGAAGCCTAAAGCTCCGCCCATGCCATACAGAGCCGACTCAATAAAACCATGCTGTTGTTGAATATTCAGTAAGGCTACCCCTAAAACGGCGCAATTCGTCGTAATTAAGGGCAAATAAATCCCCAAAACATTGTGCAAGATAGGACTGGTTTTGCGCACGACCATTTCAGTAAAACCGACAATAGCGGCAATCACTAAAATAAAGCTGAGGGTGCGCAAATACTGCAAATCCAAAGGCGCTAACAGCCAAGTATCCACCAGATAGCTACTGACCGAAGAAAGTGTCAAGACAAAGGTCGTCGCTAACCCCATGCCAATAGCAGTTTCAAGCTTACGCGAGACGCCCATAAAAGGGCAGAGACCTAAGAATTGGGACAGTACTAGATTATTAACCCAGACAGTGCCAACAATGATGAGTAAGTAATCGGTCATAGTGTATCTGTATCAGTCACTCGCTATTCAGGTGAGTGGAGGAAAAACTGGGCGTATTTTGCCACAGTGAGTTTTTCAAACCTTAACCGAAAGCAAGAATTAAAGAAAATAGTGAATTAGTTTATAGGCTGATAAAATGTTGCGGTGCAAGATATTTTGAACTATTATCAATCCTGAAGCTACTTAAGCTTCAATATCCTCCTAGCGGTTGGGCATCCTTAAGATGCCCTTTTTTTATGCTTCTAATGCAATTTAGTCGGGGCTTGGCGGCTACGGCCTAAACCAATCGCCATTTGAATCGCTGCTTTTAAACTACCGGTTTCTGCTTTGCCCGTCCCAGCCAAATCTAGGGCGGTGCCATGATCCACTGAAGTACGAATAATCGGCAAACCCAAGGTAATATTCACAGCTTTGCCAAAGCCTGCATATTTCAAAACCGGTAAACCCTGATCATGATACATCGCCAATACCGCATCGGCTTGCTGTAAATGGCGGGGCGTGAACAAAGTATCCGCAGGCAGCGGACCTGTCAAATGTAAACCTTGTTGCTGCAGTTGCTTAATAGTTGGAATCAAGATCTCAATTTCTTCCATGCCCAAATAACCCCCTTCGCCAGCATGAGGGTTTAAACCACAGACTAAAATTCGTGGTTGCTTTAAACCAAATTTTGTACGCAAATCCTGATCAAGAATTTTGAGTACCGCCCGTAACAGCGCTGGCGTGATGGCAGCACTGACTTTGTTTAAAGGTAAATGCGTGGTGGCTAACGCGACCCGTAGCTGATGAGTCGCTAACATCATGACTGGCATGGGGGTCGCGGTTAATTCAGCTAAATATTCGGTATGCCCCGTAAAAGCCATGCCTGCTTCATTAATAATCCCCTTATGCAAGGGGGCGGTGATCATCGCAGCAAACTCACCGGTTTGGCAACCGTGCGTCGCACGCTGTAACAGCTCTAACACATAAGTGGAATTACGACTATCCAAGCTACCCGGCGTAACATCTGCTCGGCAGGGGATATGCAGCACGAGTAATTCCCCTTGCTGGCAGGGTGCTTGCTCTTGATCAGAGGTGTAAGCACGTAACCGGAGGGGCAGTTTCAATAAACGTGCTCGAGCACGTAGCATTTCGATGTCACCGAGGGCAATTACTTCAGCTGCCCAATGAGTTTGACTGGCCAAGATTAAACTTAAATCTGGGCCAATACCTGCAGGCTCGCCAGTGGTTAAGGCCAGTCGTAAACGCTTATGCATAAAAATCCTTGAGATGGGGTTCTATTTTAATTGTAAGCGAGGGGCAGCACCTTGCAATCTGTAATCAATATAAGCGCCGTTACGCAAGCTTTGCAACCAAGCTTGGTATTGCTCTTCTTCCTTACGCCCACCTAAATAGTTAGTGGCTTGCTCACGAATCCGATCAGCGGTTTGATCCGCTTGTTTACGTTCCAATACCTCTAAAACATGCCAGCCAAATTGTGTCTGAAAAGGTTGGCTAAGCGTATTCAGCGCTTGTGAATTCATGGTTTGCTCAAAGGGAGCGACCATTTGCCCCGCCTTAGCCCAACCTAATTCACCGCCACGGGCGGCACTACCGGGGTCATCTGAATGTGCTTTGGCTAATTGTGCAAAATCGCCCCCTGCTTGCAATTGGGCATAGAGGGCATCAATTTTTTGTTTAGCAGCAGCGGGTGAGTTCTTCTGAGTGCTAATTAAAATATGCCGAACCCGTGATTCAGCGGCACTCGCCCGTTTGCCACCCTCCCGCTCTAAGAGTTTGAGCAGATGAAAGCCATGTTGGTCACGCACTACTGAAGAAATATCACCGACTTGCATTAAAGCTAAGGCCCGCACAAATGAGCTGGGTAAAGCATCCGCTGCTTGCCAACCCAAATCGCCACCTTGTTCAGCGGCATTATTATCAGAAAATTGTTTGGCAACGGTGGCAAAGTCTTCACCTTGAGCGATACGGGTTCTAAGCTGTTCGGCTTTAGTCCGTGCGGCATTCACTTGCTCAATGGTTGCGCCATTGGGGGCTGCCACTAACAAATGCTGTAAATGATAACGCTCACCCGCCGTAATCTTTTGGCTTTGACTGGCAATCAGATCATTGACCTCACGGTCTGAAACCGCCACTTTGCCACCCGCTTGCTGCTTGCGAAGTAGATCAGCGGTAATTTTACGCCGAGTTTGTTCGCGTAATGCTTGAATGCTAATCCCTTCTCTTTGCAAAGCGGCTTGGAAAGCTGGCATATCCATACGGTTTTGCCGGGCAATGCTGGCCATCGCCCGATCAACCATCGCATCATCGACCTGAATACCGTTTTCTTTGGCATATTGAGCTTGCAAGCGCTCAGTGACTAATTCATCGACGGCGGCACGCAACAATTCGGTTTGCCCAAGACCTCGCCCTGCTTTGCTCGCTCTTAGCATCTGTACCCGTTGTTGCACTTCACTGTAAAGAATAACTTCACTATTGACGACGACCGCGATTTGATCCAAGGCAGCGGCTTGAAGGCCCGAGCTGGCACTGATTGCTAAACTGCCCATTAAAAAAGCAGCAGGCCACAGTTTGCGCCAAAGAGTGCTGAAAGACAGGATGCTATTTGTAGCCATAAATTCGATTTTCCATCAAGTTGCGTGTACCACTGCCAAAACTACCTAAGCCTTTTAACTCAAGCTCCACAAACAAGGCATCATCATAAGTGGCATTGTCCGATAATAAATACTTGCGTGCCGCTAAACGGCTCTTCCAACAACAGCTTTGATACTCAAGCCCGGCTAAGGTTTCTAAGCTGCGATCATTTTTTAAATCTTGCTCATGAGCACCCACTAAAGTCCATTGTTGGGTGACGGGCGTTGCAAAGGCAATCTGGGCGGATTCATACTCCCCCTTACGCTGACTATACCCTAAATTCAAAATTCGCTCTTTTTGATCCTGATAATTAATTCGTACTTGCCCGGCTGAAATTTCTTTGTTGTTCACATCCGCAAAAGCGGTACCTGAAATTCGGGTAGCATCATTCAACTCACCCGCCATTTCCATCACTACTTCTGAGCGTGAGCCGGTTTTAGCTGTCTCATCCGGCAAGCTGACTTTGCGGTCTGCAAAATAATACATTTGCCCTAAGCTCGCACGAAAAATTTCCCGACCTTTGTCAAGTTCTTGTAAACGGGTCGTGATGGAGGTCGATAGCCGATTATTATCAGCGATCCGATCCTTGCCCGTGAAGTCATTATCATTAAACAGCTGGCTATAGCTTAAACTACGTTCAGATGAGTCAAAGATAGGGATATTTGCCTGCTCCCGAAACGGGGTATAGGTGTAGTAAATACGAGGTTCTAGGGTTTGTAAGCGTTTCCCAGCCTTTAATTCCCGTTCAAAAAACAGCCCTGCATCCACCGCGAAAGTGGGCAAGCTGCGATGAATACTTTTATTGCTCGCTTGTTCTAATTGATAATCAGTCTGCTGGAATTTGAGTTTGGGTTCGAGATACGCGGCTGCGTTTTCAAAGCGCTGCTTGAGGGTAATTTGTGTTGCTAAGCGATGCCCATTATCGCCTTGGCTGCGCGAAAAATAGGTGTATTCGCTACTGGCACTAAGGCTTGGCAGCGGGCTTGTAACTGTGGGTGTCCAGGTGAGTTGGAGTTGAGGTAAGCGGGCGTAGTTTTCGGCACTATTATCTAAGATTTGATAGCTTTGTGCCAAGGCAGAAAAATCCCACTCGGTATGCTGACTGGTATAACTGAGGGTTCGCTCCAAATTGACAATGGTACTGGCAGCGAGCGAGCTACCTAAATCATCGAAATAGTCTTTATCAGAAACTCCTGCTGCTTGTAGCTTGAGCTGGTTATGCGCATCGAGTTGGCTTAAGTGTTGAATATCAAAATGATAACGTAGTGTATTTTGCCGCTCTTGGTCATTGGGTAAAGCATCGTATTGAATTACCCCATGATGTAATTCGGTCAAATAGCGAAATTCGTTTTCTACTTGTAGCCCACGCTTGCTGAGCATATTAGTGGTTAAAGTGAGGTCATAGTTGGGAGCAAGATTCCAATAATAGGGCAGACTGATACGCAGGCCACTTTTTTCATCAGTACCAAAATTGGGAATTAAAAATCCTGATTTACGTTGATCGGTGAGTGGGAAGGAAAAATAAGGGAGATAGAGTAAAGGGCGATCACGGATGTTTAAAGTCACTTGACGTGCCGTACCTTGTTCCGTGCTGCGATCAAGCTTAATGTCTTCAGCTTTAAGGCTCCAGCTATTCACCCCGACAGGGCAGGTAGTGTAGCTGGCGTTTTTTAAGCGGGTGACTTGGCTGCTTTCTTGAATTAATTCACTACTTTCACCACGCCCGTCTGTGCCATTTAATAAATAAGCAACTCCAGTGAGTTTGCCTAAACCACTGTTTAAATTATATTCCAGCTCTTGGCTGGTGACATTCACTTGTGGACCTTTGAAGTTGACTTGGCCTTTGGCTAAAACCTTGCCAGTTTGTCGATTATAAAGGGCTTGTTGTGCACTAAGCTCTTGATCGTTTTGGCTGATGTGAACCTTGCCTGTCAGTTCTGAATCACCCTGCTCACGGAATAAAGCCTGATCAGCCTCAATGTAAATCGCCATTTTATCCAAATCGGCGGGGCGTAGTGTCTTAGTGTAACTCGGAAGAGGGCGCGGATGGGCACAACCATCCTTCTCCCAACCCGTTTGTGCATACAGTAAGCTTGGGCTACAGGACAAGCCCAACACCAATAATCTCGTCTGAGATGACAACAACATGGAATTCCTTGATTTTTCTGTTCTGTTTCAGACTCATAACATCGCATACTCTTTACGAACAGACAATCTTTACCAAATCTGAGTATCCCAATCGCATGATATTGGCTTTAAGCTATTTTCTGGTATTTAATCATTAGACCTCTTGCGAAAATAATTATCCCCCAATCATCCGATTAACAAGAGCGGCGATCAACCGTAAGCGTAGCTCAAACCGTCGTCGCCGTCCTCGGTAAACCCCCTTCAGAATCCGAAAAATTTTCAGTGAGCGAATCCGATGCTCCACCTTGACCCGAACCTTGGCCAACCGCTGATTGAACTCCATTTGCTCCGGCTCTAAGTCTCGACCCGGCGGCTTTTTGAACGGCATGACCACAGAGCATCCCTCGACCCTGAACCCCACATAGCCCAGATCCACCGCACAGACG
>NZ_FUYB01000038.1 GCF_900167255.1 Thiothrix eikelboomii | reverse complement strand
CCCCCTCGCATCAAAAAGATGATGGCATTGCTCGCCATTGGCTTCTGTTGGGCGCACAAGGTCGGGGAATGGAAGGAAAAAACCGTCAAACCCTTGAAGGTGAAAAAGCATGGGCGTAAAGAACAGAGCATTTTCCGCTACGGCTTGGATTACCTGACTGATCTGTTAACAGGAAGCGGACGTGAAGCCTTGGATAATCTCAGGCTCGTGATCCTGTTCCTTTGTCCGCCCCAATTTATGGTGGTAGAGGATGGACGTATGAGACTCAAGCCGTTTTCGTTTAACACAAATTCAATGGGTTAGGAAAATTGTCGTGTACAGAGTAAAAATACTAAAAAATCGTGAGTAGAGCTAACAAAATAAGGCCGGTTAGGGTTGGGCTGGTCTAGGTAAATCGCGGTGTTCTGAGCTTTTTGCCACAGGCTATCACCCTCAAGCTATCACCTTTAGTGGATTGTATTAGGTCAATAGGCAGGCTATATAGCAGCTTAAGGCGCTATATAGCTCGTTAACCGGGTGAGAGTCAGACCGCCTTAGCAGAGGAGCAATATCAGAATGGCAGCCACTCAACCAAGCTGCTTAGTATCATGGGGTTGCTTGTCTATAATTGCTAACCCGAGGAGGAAACATGAACTTTATCCGTAATATCCTTGCCTTAATTGGCCTAATTGTTTTGGTGGGGGCTGCTTGGGCTTATGTCAAATACGGTAGTATGCTCAATCAAATGACCACGATGGTCGCTGAGCAGGCTGCTCTTGAGCAGCTAGACCCCAAAGCCAAAGAAACCTATATGAATATGTGGAATAAGCTGAAGGAAACTGGCAATTCAGCAGATGCTACGGTTGTGAAATATCCACTTGCCGATGGGGTTACTCCTGCTGATGCTGAGCAAAGCATGAAAATGGTGGCGAATGAGCACAATATCAAAGCAGTGGGTGAGTTGCCGCTGTCTGAGCAGGTTAAATTAGAAACTGGGCAAGATCAGCGTTTCCTAAAAATCTTCCAGTTTTGTAATCCACAAACTGCGATGAAAATGGTTGACTACAGTGATGCTTATTCAGCCTATTTGCCTTGTCGGATAGCGATGGTGCAAGACAAGCAGGGTAAATATAATTTGTATTCACTCGACATGGATATGATGATTTATGGTGGCAAGACCTTACCGCCAGATTTGTTGGCTGAGTCAAAAAAGGTGCAAGAAATTATTACTGATATTATGAAGCGTGGCGCAGCTGGCGATTTCTAAATAGCGTTACTGCACAGCCAACTCCGCCCTATACTTCACAGGGCGGGGTCAGTCAAACATCCAGCCTAAACTTTAAGCCGTGCTAAGCGATTGGCGTTTAATACCACCGTGACTGAGGATAAAGCCATGGCAGCCCCCGCCAGCATCGGATTAAGCAAAATACCGAAACTTGGATATAAAATCCCTGCCGCAATCGGAATGCCGATTAGATTGTAGATAAAAGCAAAAAATAAGTTCTGCCAAATGGTCTTAAGCGTGGCTTTAGAAATATGAATAGCCCGCCCTATACCCGCCAGTGAGCTGCCCATTAAGGTAATATCTGCAGCAGCGATGGCTACGTCTGTACCTGCACCAATCGCAAAACCAACATCCGCTTGCGCGAGCGCAGGGGCATCATTAATACCATCACCGACCATCGCAACGATTTTGCCTTGCTGCTGTAATTGCTGAATTACGGTGAGTTTATCGGCAGGTAAGACTTCAGCATGTACGGTATGAATACCCAGTTGCGCGGCTAAATGCTCAGCAACTTCGCGCCGGTCGCCCGTCAGCATCACGAGTTCTAAACCCTGAGCCTGTAAGTGGCGCACACTGCTTAAAGCATCGGCCTTTACAGTATCCGCTATCGCAAACAGTGCGATAATTTGTGTCTGATCAGCCAGAAAAATCGGTGTTTGCCCTGCCGCATCTAGCTGTTTTAACGGGATTTGCCAATCGGCTAAATTTAACTTCTGTTGCTGCATCAAGCGCGTATTGCCAATAACATAAGCCTGTTCAGCAATCTGGCCTTGTACACCATAGCCGGTTAGGCTGCTGAAATCCTTAACCTTGAGGTCTTTTAACTGTTCTGCTTTAGCAGCGGTGCGCAAAGCTTGGCCTAAAGGATGCTCTGAGCCTTTTTCTAGCGAGGCTGCAAGTTGTAAGACCTGAGCTTGATCGTAGTCAGCAGCAGGATAAATTGCCTCTAGCATGGGCTTGCCTGCAGTGAGAGTGCCGGTTTTATCTAAGACAATGGTATCTAGCTTCGAAGCTTGTTGGAGCGCGTCGCCATTGCGAATCAAAATGCCAGATTGGGCGGCTTTGCCGGTGCCTGCAATAATAGCGATGGGTACAGCCAAGCCTAATGCACAAGGGCAGGCAATGACTAAAACCGTCATGGAGGTGACTAGTGCATAGCTTAAAGACGGTTCTGGCCCAAGCCAGAGCCACAGCACAAAACTTAACAGCGCAATAGCGACTACAACAGGTACAAAAACTGCCGCTACTTGATCAGCCAAACGGGCAATGGCAGGCTTAGCACTTTGTGCCTGACGAATCATTTCAATGATTTTGGCCAATACCGTATCCGTACCGATATGGCTAACTTTCATTAAAAAGCTGCCTGCTCCATTTTGTGTGCCACCCGTCACTAAACTGCCCTTGGTTTTAGCTACCGGCAAGGCTTCGCCGCTGAGCATCGACTCATTCACATACGAAGAACCCTCTAAGACACTGCCATCTAAGGGAATAGTTTCACCGCTACGCACGCGCAAAGTTTCTTGTAAGCCCAGCTCTTCAAGCGGAAGATCCAACTCTTCTCCGTTACGAATCACATGTGCCATCGGTGGTTGCAAGTTCATCAGCTGTTGAATCGCTGCACTGGTTCGCCCACGGGCGCGCATTTCCAAGGCCTGACCTAAATTAACTAGCGCAACGACCACTAAGGCAGCTTCAAAATAAGCATGCTGAGCGAGGCTAGGGAAGGCCTGTGGGAATAAGACGACTAGCATCGAATAGAACCAAGCTGTTCCTGTGCCTAAAGCAATCAAAGTATCCATATTGCTGGAGCGATGCTTAAGCTGCTGCCATGCACCTTGAAAAAAATGTCCACCCGAATAGACTAATACCCCTAGCGTGATCACTCCCATCAATAGCCAAAACCACCGCCCTGAACCTTGCATCGGCGGTAAGGCATGGAAAACCATATCTCCTAGCAGCAAAAAACTGCCGGGGATGGCGGCTACCCAAACTTGCCACCAAAGGTGCTGATAATAAGCCTGCTCAGCGGCTGCTTTATCGGCTTCGGCTTGGCGGCCTTGCATAATCGCAGCCTCATACCCCGCTTGTTTAACCGCCTTGAGGAGTTGTTCAGGTGCTGCCGTACCAGCCACTAATGCGGTGCGTTCAGCCAGATTAACGTGGGCAGTGGTTACACCTGCCACACTCTGCAAGGCTTTTTCTACCGAGCTTACACAACCAGCACAAGTCATACCGGCGATGGACAGGCGAATGGTCTCAGTCATTCCTCCGCTAACTCCGCTGGATAACCAGCCTCAGTCAGGGTATCAATCACTAGTTCAGGATCAACAAAGCCTTGCACTTCAGCCGTTTTACTTACTAAGTCAACGGTGACTTGCTCAACGCCAACTAAGGCTGCCAGTTTGGTTTGGACGGTCGAGCTACACCCACCACATTTCATATTTTCAACGGTAAATTTCATCTTAAATTTTCTCCAAAACAATCCTGTCTACCTTAGCAAAACTGGGGTACTTAGGCCAAAGACCTTTCAGGTTGGCGTATTCTAATGATCCTAGTTTCAGATGAATCCGCTTAGCTAAGCACGCAGATCGAAACGAGTAATTTTAATGCGCTATACTGATCAATCTGATGCAAGGAGTATTTGGTATGAGTCAAACATTCAAAATTAAATTGGCAGCCATCGCTAAGGATGAAGGTTATTATTTACCTTTGTGGGTTTATCACCATTTACAGTTTGGTTTTGATGTTTTAGATATTCGTATCAATGATACGACAGATAACTCGATCCGTATTCTGGAAAAATTAAAAGCTCATTATGGCGAGCGTTTACGTTATAGCTACGCTGATCAAGAAATGGAGTTTTGCAGGCTTAAAAATATTAATTTCCAAGCTTATATATATACCCAGATTCACGAAGAGACTTTAAAAGAAGATTTTACACATTTATTGTTTTTGGATCTGGATGAATATTGGTGTTCTGCAAATTTTTCAAACACTCTCAAGGATTACTTAGGCGAATTAGCTGCTTGTGATGTATGTATGTTTCAGTGGCTAATGGATCAGCCTAAGGTTCAACGCAGTCTTGAGGATTTTTCGTTTCAAGCTGTCATGCTCGGGCAAAAAAATAAGCATGTCAAAAGCCTAATCAATATGCAAGCCCCTTTAGTCGCGATACGTATTCATAATGCTATTATTAAGCAGGGTAAGTATCGCTTAGCTGATCAGACCTTGATTCAGTTTGCAGAGGAAGATCGGGTTCGAGCGACCATACCGAATGACATTTTTGAACAACAATGTTTAAAACTAGAGGATTATTTTATTTATCATCAGGTATTTCGCTCACAAGACGAGTATCTGGCTAGTTTATTGCGGGGTAATAAACAAAATGGCGATGACTCTTTGTTGAAAACCAACCGGATGGGCTATTTAGCCAATAGGCCTGAAGCTTTTAATCTGACTTGGGCGCTAGATGAAGCATTGTTAGCTGAGTATAAACGTGGCTATCTAGCATTGATTGCAGATTTGAAGCCAGAGTTGGAGGAGGCCAAGCGCTTTGTGTTAGCGAGAAAAGATAAGCTGCTAGCTTTACTCAATACCGATACTTTTATGCAACAAATTCATGCAAATAAACTGCGTGGTATTAGTGAGAGTATTTATCAAGCCAAGCTCATTAAGCCTAAAATCAGGTCAAAAATTTCTCAATTGGCCTTTGATGAACTTAACCTAGTTTGTAGTTTTAATTGTGAAATTATCAGTGCCGTTGAAACTTATCAATTGCAAATCACCCAAGGCTTTAGGCAAATTTTGGTGGCTGCTGATATAGTATTAGTCAGTCAACAACGACTGGGTGAGCGGGTTAGTAAAACATTTGAAATCACCATCAAGCTCAAAGAGCTTAACTATCTTGTCTATAACAATCAACCGCCTTTTTGTTTGGTTGCTAATTTAGCGGATGAATTAATCGTATTAGAGCGAGTGAGCTTCCGTTCAATAGCCCCGATTTTGGCAAGCCATGTCAGATAATTTAAACACAAGGTGGTTTTGAGCCTGATTTAAAATCTTAGTTAAGATTTTAAATGCAGTGTTGTTTTGAAAAAGGCTAAAGACGATTTAAGGGTTGGAGCTGATTGCCCAAAGCATCAAAATTACTCGCAGCTAACCAAGTCTCAAATTTTGGTTTTAAAGCAGGCCATTCGCTATCTAAAATCGAGAACCAAGCGGTATCTCGATTACGACCTTTATAGACGGCTGCTTGGCGGAAAATACCTTCAAAGCTAAAACCTAAGCGTAGCGCTGCTTGACGAGAGGGAGCATTTAAAGCATCGCATTTCCATTCATAGCGACGATAGCCTAATTCTTCAAAGGCATAGCGCATCATTAAATACATGGTTTCAGTCGCGGCGCGAGTTTTTTGCAATGCAGGTGAAAAATTAATATGCCCAACTTCAATTACGCCATGAGTGGGGTCAATGCGTAAATAGCTAGCCATTCCTAAGGCTTGACCGGTTTGATCTAGGATGCTGTAAAAAAAGGGATCTTTGCTGCCAACTTGTTGTTTGAGCCAAGCCGTAAAGCGAGTTAAATCGGTGAAAGGACCATAGGGCAGATAAGTCCATAGGCGTTGTTCTTGATCAGCTGCAAAAGCGCTATATAAACTGCTGGCCTGTGCTAAGGCGAGTGGCTCTAAGCGGCAATAATTGCCTTGTAGAGTGGGAAAACTAGGGGCAGGTTTTGCCTGCCATTGCACTGGAAAGCTAATCGCTTGACCGAGTTGATTGTAGTGTTGAGTATCGCGGGTAGGCATAAAAGTTTCGTTCACTTATAGGCTAGGTTGTTGACGGGTAACTGAGTGAATACTAGCACCACCCGAGGCTAAAGCATCTATATTCAGCAGTTCAATTTTGCGCTCTGGAAAAGCCTGACTTAAAGCCTGCCGTGCGGCATTATCGGTGCGGGGATCACCAAACTCGGGTAAGAGTACCGCCGCATTGCAAACATAAAAACCTAAATAACTTGCGGCAAAATTTGGCGTGACAAACTCACTACGTACACTCGGCGGTTTAGCCACACTCACTAATTTTAAGCGTTGCCCTTGCGCATCCGTCGCTGCTTGGAGGATGGCCTGATGCTTTCGAGTGATCGCATGCTCTCTAAAATCGGGATTGGGTTCATGGCTAACGAGAACGCTGCCTACTTGCACAAAGCGAGCATAATAGTCCGTGGCACGTTGTGCTAGCTCACCTTGCGGGTCACCCGGTAGCCAAATGCATTTTTTAATGCCTACTAAGCGGCGTAGGCGATTTTCAATTTGGCGTTTAGTCAGTTGAGCATTACGTCCGGCATAAAATACGCTGCTCTCAGTTAAAATAGCCGTACCTGCCCCGTCGACCTCAAGATTGCTAGCGGCTAATTGCAGATCAGCCTCTATCAGTTCCAGTTGCAAGTGTTGGGCAATAAACTGGGCGAGTTTAGCATCCCGTGTATGGGTTTGCGGGCTAGCCCAGCCTTTAAAGTGGAAGTCGATAGCGCGCATTTGCCCGGCTGGATTCAGCAATAAACTCGGGGCGCTGTCGCGTAGCCACAGATTATCCAAGGGGCGCTCGATATAATGGATCACAGCCCCAAATAATTCTTTAGCCGGTGCTAATTCTTTCGGGCGCACGAGTAAGGAGACAGGCTCATACTTGGCAATCGTTTGGGCGATCAGGGCTAAATTTTTACGTACCGTCGGGGGGAATTGCTGTGGATAGAAACGTGGGCTGACACCATAGGCCATCCAAGTAGCATGATGCTTAGCATATTCAGCAGGGAGAATAAACGAAGGCGTATCTGCATCTGTGGTGGCGGCAGATAAATCGCTAGCAGGCCAGCCAAAGCCTAGGCCACTGACTAAACTCAGTTGTAGAAATTGGCGGCGACTGAGTGTATGCACCTTAACCCGCAGTATTTTTTTCGACCCAGCGGGTGCTGCCGTCGTTTAAAGTTTCTTGTTTCCAAAAGGGGGCTTGATGCTTCAGGTCTTCCATCAATTGGCGGCAAGCCTCAAAACTGGCACGCCGATGGGCTGACCAGACGGCAACTAATACAATCGGTTCACCGGGTAACAGCTCACCGACTCGATGTTTAAGAAAAACATGATCTAAGTTCCAAGCGCTACAGGCCTGCTCGACGAGGCGCTGTAAGTGTTTTTGGGTCATCAGTGGATAATGCTCCAAGCGCATCGCTTGTACGAGTTCACCCTCATTAAAATCACGCATCGTGCCGACAAACACCGCATTTGCGCCGCTTTGCTTGGTGTTGAAGGCGGGCTGCTGTTGAAATTGCTGAAGAGCTTGCCAAGGATCAAAGGCCGTGGTACAGACTTCGATTGCAATCATGCTAACCCCCGGTCACTGGCGGGAAAAAAGCCAACTCATCCCCATCGTCTAGCGGCGTGTCTAGCTCGCAATACTCTTGATTGCGAGCCACTAAAATGTGTTCGGGTAAATGAGTCTGCGTGATTTGCTGCCAAACTTGACGAGGGTTTAAATCAGCTTGCCAAGGGCATTGCATTTGGCTGTGCCCAACCTGCTCACGTAGGCTGGCAAAAAATAAAACTTTAATACTCATCATCTATTCCTTGAGAATCTAGCAAGGCGAAGTTAGGCCGAAGTTAAACCGAAATTGAGGCTAACTTAAGACTAGTTTAAAACTAAGCTAGCTTAGGTCAGCTCTATTCTACGCTAAGTTCAAAGCGCTAAATGCTGATTTGTGACCGCTTGAAACCAATCAGGGTCATGACTAGCGACCATTAACCTTAAACCTTGGCGTTTCAAGTCTTCAAGCATTTCTAAGGTTAATAAGCGGGCTGCTTGGTCCATATTGGCGGTCGGCTCATCAAGTAGTAAAGCCCTTGGTTTGCGTAGCAGCGCTCGTGCCATTGCTAAGCGTTGGGCTTCACCACCCGAGAGGCGTTTGGCGGGATTCATTAAAAGCGCCGTTAAGCCTGCCCAGTCAGCAATCGCCTCAATCTGCTGATGTTGTTCGCTACGGGGCAAGCCACGGGTTAAAGCATACGCTAAATTATCCCAAACACTGCCTTCAAATAGATAGGGCTGTTGATGCAGGTAGAGAATCTGGCGTTGTAACTGCGGCCGATAAGCACGCCATGAATAGCGTTTTCCATCGGCTTGAATTTCACCCTGATCGGGCTTGTCTAAACCCGCTAAAATGCGCATTAAA
Organism: Thiothrix eikelboomii; assembly: GCF_900167255.1. Taxonomy (GTDB): domain Bacteria; phylum Pseudomonadota; class Gammaproteobacteria; order Thiotrichales; family Thiotrichaceae; genus Thiolinea; species Thiolinea eikelboomii. Next base: position 2,245 of record NZ_FUYB01000038.1, on the reverse strand, counting down.
GTCGATTTACCCGCCCCATTTTTTCCAGTTAGCAACAGACATTGCCCAGCGATTAAAGGAAGGGTCAGTTCAGTAAACAGGCATCGTTTCCCATAGTGTTTGCTGAGTTGATGAAAGATGAGTTCATTCATGCCGCAATCTGGCCTTTGCCTTGAAAATAATGTAGCAGCAAGTTTAAGGCAAAGGCTAATAACAGGAGGACTAAGCCCAGCGCGATACCTTGGGCAAATTCACCTTTGCTGGTTTCTAAGGCAATTGCGGTGGGGATATTGCGGGTATAATGCAGAATATTGCCACCCAGCATCATAGAAGCGCCCACTTCGGCAATAATTCGCCCAAACGAAGCCAGCAGGGCTGACATTAAACCAAAGCGGACTTCATACATCAGTGTCCAAACGGCACGCAATCTAGAGGCTCCTAGCATCCGCGCCGTTTCCCAAGCCCGCCGATCAGCGGCTTGCAGGGCGGTGTGTGCCATCGCCACTAACAGTGGAAACGCCAAAGCAATTTGCCCTAAGACCATTGCAGTTTGGGTGAATAACAACCGCCATTCACCTAAAGGGCCACTCCGCGACAGTAAGAGATAGAGCGTTAAACCAATCACCACGGCGGGAATCGCTAAGGCAGTATTCACTATAGCAATCAATAACCGCCGCCCCGGAAACTGCCCAAAAGCCAGCATAAATGCCATCAATAGGGCAGGTGGGGTGGCGAGCAAAATGGCAAGGATAGACACTCGGAAGGAAATCAAAATGATTTCCCACAAAGCGGTATCACCACTCAGCAGCAACTGCAAGGCTTGCCAAGTAGCGCTGCTGATAGTCTCCATGAATTAATTGGTTTTGGCAGGTTCGGTCGCAGGTTTAACTTCGGCAGGATCAGCACTCGGAGTGAACAGGCTTTGCCCATTAATTTTAAAATCACTAATGGCTTGTTGCCCTTCGGCTGAAATCATCCAGTCAATCAAGGCTTGAGCACCCGCATGATTCGTATCAGGATAGCGTTTTTGGCTGACAGCAATAATCCCGTAGGGGTTGAGTAAGGTTTTGTCCCCTTCTAAAACAATTTTCAGAGGCGATTTATCCATCGTTGCCAACCAAGTGCCCCGATCCGTTAAAGTATAGGCTTTTAGCTCGCCACTCATTTGTAGCACTTCGCCCATCCCTTGACCTGCTTCCCGATACCATTCACCGGCAGGCTTGACACCGGCTTGATCCCAGAGCTTTTTCTCCATTTTATGCGTACCAGAATCATCACCGCGTGATACAAAGGGGGATTGGGTGGCAGCGATTTGTTTCAAGGCATCGGTCGTGGTTTTAGTAGCTTTCACTTTCGCGGGATCCTCTTCAGGGCCGACGAAGATGAAATCGTTATACATCACCGAATAGCGCTGATCGCCAAAGCCTGCTGCCACGAATTTATCTTCATCAGCGCGGGCATGCACCAAGACGACATCTACATCACCGTTCTCACCGAGCTTCAACGCTTTGCCAGTGCCAACCGCTGTGACTTGCACTTCATAGCCAGTTTTCTTTTGAAAGTTCGGTAGGATTTGAGTTAATAAACCAGAGTCTTGCGTACTGGTGGTGGTCGCCATTTTGATAATCGGATTGGCAGGTTTTTGTTCATCTGCAAAAACAGGTAGGACTAGGCAAGTGGATAGCCATAGTGCTGAGGTCAATTTACGCATCTTTTAAACTCCTCTCTTGATTGCGTTTAAGCATGACTTAGACTCTAAGTTAGTGTCGCAAACTTAGGTAGGTATTCGGTAGGTTAGTGTGGCGCGGCTATTGTAATGAGTTTGAGTGAATGCCGACAAGGTGGTTGCCCACGGTTGGTTAGCTGGATGGGTTTAACTTGAGTTGTTGAATAAGAGCCTGAATCTGTTCAGTTTCAGGGATTTGCAAGTGTTCTGCATGAGTTAGGGCTGTGGCTAACAGAGTTTGAATTTGTGCTTGATACTGTTGAGCATTGATGCGCCAAAGTAGCAAGGCAATATAAACTTGCTCAAACAATAAATTATAAATATCGTCCAGCTGTTGATACACGGGCAGGCATCTACCTTGTCGAATTTCTAAGGCATTTTCTAGTTCACCCTTGTGTTCCGCTATTTGGGCTATCCGTCCGTAAATAACCGCAGTAGTTCCTATTTCCCTAAGATCTAAAAAAACGGTCAAGACTTCGTTTTGATAAATATATAAGGCTTCGTCCAGTTGCCCGCGTGCTTGCAGGATGTCGGCGATTT
>NZ_FUYB01000020.1:73105-85251 GCF_900167255.1 Thiothrix eikelboomii | reverse complement strand
GCATCTTGAGAAAATGAACCCGAACGAAACTCAAATTGAGCCAGCCCGTAGCTATCCCATACCTTGAAGTAGTGGCCTGCAAAATAGACTTGTCCGCTTTTCCACTTGGCAGCACCGACCTTAAACGGAATCCAGCCCAAGGATCGCCGTGCTCCACCGGATACCCGCCAGCGCAGCTTATCGGTTTTGAATTGACGACGGGCTTTATGGTGAGCCGCAATCACTTCTTGGACCGTGGTCGAATGAAGGATAAATCCACGTTCCGCTTTAAGGCGCTTCAAGTCTTTTTGTAGATCAAACGCAGAGAAATTCGTTCTTAACCAACCCACTTCGGGAATAGGTATATCGGAATAATTGGCCGTGATTTCATTCGCCACATTCCAGACCTGATTCACCTCAAACGCCATTCGTTCAAGGATCGGCTTGTGCTTATCCTTGATGCGTACTTTGAGCGTTTTGAGATTGGCCTTTTCTGTCATAAGGCTTATTATAAATAGCCTTAATGAATTATTAAAGAGTGAGTCTATGGCTATTCGCACGGGTCGGCAGTGTTGGCGGTGCGCCCTTGACCGTTCTTAAGCAATACATCGAGCAATAGGATAGACCGCTTTAATCGGCTCACGCCGATAGCCTTATATCCCCCACCTCAAGGATGGGGCTTTACGGCGTTTTTGGTAAAGTAATTGCGACTTGTATCACCCAGCCAATCAGCGCCGCCATACTGAATTGATAGATCACATTAGCCGTGACTCGACTGCATCAGCGTCCAACGAGTCACCGTCTCTAGTTTAAAGACTCCCTTTTGTTCTTAATTTTTAAACTTAGTTTGACATCCACGAAATATCAATTTTTCGGTGTTGTCGAATGCAGTCACGTAGATAAAGGTTGATCAAGCTCTGATAAGGAACACCCGACTCTTCGGCCATATCTTTGAAGTAATCAACGACATCTTCGCCTAAGCGTATAGTGACTGATTTTTTTAGTTTTGAAGCGTAAGGGTTGTTACGGGACTTCATTTTTGACAAGTCATACTCTGCTTTCATGACGCGCTACCTTTGAATGACTAGCGTTGTATTTGACCATACTGACGTTTCAGGCAAAACAATCTGCAGGGGATGTTGCACCAAAAGGTATAGGAACTGCGCGGGGGCTATTGGCTTTGGGGTTAGGGCTGCACACGGGAATAAACACGTGTATTCCTAAATTTACCCTGTAAATTGAGACGTTCCTTGCGCAGTGTGCCTTCAAGCTGAAACCCCGCACGTTCAGCCAAGCGCCAACTGGGTATATTAAGTTCGTCAGTAGTAAGAAATACACGTGAAGCATTGAGATCTTCGAGTGCATATTTTGCTAGTGCAGTTACACCTTCAGTTATTAGCCCAAAACCAACGCAGCCGATTCGACCCCAATAACCAACTTCGAACTGCCTCAGCTTCCAGTTTGCGTTGTGTAATCCGCTACCACCAACCAGAGACCCAGTTTCTTTATGTATGAAGAAGACCATCAAGTCTTCGTTTAGAAGATAGCGTGCATAGGCACGACGACATAAGGCCTCAGATTCTTCTAAAGTTGGCGATGGGTATACCCAGCCTAGCCAAGGCTTAAGGAATTCGCACGATTCAACTATTGCTGTGTTGAAAATTTTTCCATCTCTAGGACAGGCTACTCGTACAAGCAATCTCTGCGTTTCAATTGACTCTGGAAATTGATCAGACATTTTTAGCAGAGAACTCTAACGTTTATTAAAAAACTACCCATAAAAAAATACACAGTCTTCGCTCGATTTATGAGCAAAGATTAGCTATTCAAAGATAAAACCATTCAAAATCTACGGCAAGCTATTTGTTAGCATAGCAAGGCTCAACTGTTGGGGGCTATTGCTCAAGATCATAATAAGCCTTAAAAAAAAGCTTGTATCCCAGTTTGTGCTCGTCCCAAAATTAAACCATGAACATCGTAAGTCCCTTCATAGGTATTCACAGTTTCTAGATTGACCATATGCCGCATCACGCCATATTCATCAGAAATACCATTGCCGCCGTGCATATCACGGGCAGCTCGGGCAATCTCCAATGATTTGCCACAGTTATTACGCTTAATCAGAGAAACCATTTCGGGTGCCCAAGTACCTTGATCCATTAAACGCCCGACTTGTAAGGCAGCTTGTAAGCCTAAACTAATTTCAGTTTGCATATTAGCGAGTTTAGTTTGCACTAATTGCGTGGCTGCCAGTGGCCGCCCAAATTGAATCCGATCTAGAGTATATTGGCGGGCTGCCTGCCAGCAGAATTCGGCAGCACCAAGTACCCCCCAAGCAATTCCAAATCGGGCTTTATTCAAGCAACCAAAAGGACCGGCTAAACCAGAAGCCTTCGGTAATAAATTTTCCTCAGGAACGAACACTTCATCTAACACAATTTCACCAGTAATCGAGGAGCGTAAAGAGAGTTTGCCGTGAATTTTTGGGGTGCTAAAACCTTCAGTGCCGCGCTCAACAATAAAGCCACGAATCTTATTCTCATGCGCTTCCGATTTCGCCCAAACGACCGCTAAATCAGCAATCGGGCTATTGGTGATCCACATTTTTTGCCCACTTAAACGATAACCGCCCTCGACTTTTTGGGCGCGGGTTAGCATCGACCCCGGATCAGAACCATGATTCGGTTCGGTCAAGCCAAAGCAGCCAACAATCTCGCCACTGGCTAAACGTGGGAGATATTGATGTTTCTGCGCTTCACTGCCATAAGTTTCAATCGGATACATGACAAGCGAGGATTGCACACTCATGGCGGAGCGATAACCAGAATCAACCCGCTCAACTTCCCGTGCAATCAAGCCATAAGCAATATGACTTAAACCAGCACCACCATATTCTTCAGCGACTGTTGCACCCAACATGCCCAACTCGCCCAGTTCATTCATGATTTCACGATCAAAGCGTTCTTCACGGGCAGCCATTAACACCCGTGGTTGAAGTTTTTCTTGGCAATAAGTGCGGGCAGCCTCTCGAATTTGTTGTTCTTCAGCGCTGAGTTGTTGATTAAAAAGTAAAGGGTCATCCCATTGAAAGGCTTGCATATCGCTTGCTCCAAGTGCTGCTGAAATCTAAAAGTTAATTATGCTATGTATTCGCCGTTTTTTGAATGATTTGCACAAGGCTGGGTGGCTCTAGGGATGGAAAACGACAGTAGAACTCTCGCAATAAAGCTTAGTTTCTACTGAAAGCTAGGCTATGCTTGAACAGAGTCAATCGCTACCCGAGTCGAGTTATGCGCCCCCATCAGTATTTTCCTGCTCAAACGACAGCAAGTTTTACGCTGGTGATCATTCATGGTATGCAAGAGCATGGGCGGCGGTATCAGGCTTTTGCTGAATACTTAAGTAGGCAGGGTGGGAATATCATTAGTTTTGATCTTCCTGGGCATGGTGTCGAGAAACCTAAGGATGCACTGGGCGATTTTGGGACTGAGGGTTTAGCGGCTAGCTTGACTGCGATTGATGAATTCTTTCAGCGATATGCACAGAGTTTACCGAAGGTTTTATTTGGGCATAGCATGGGTTCTACTCTTGCCTTGCGGTATGCACAGCAGCATGATCTAGATTTATTAATCCTCTGTGGTGTGCCGGTGAATCCTGTCTGGGCCTTAGAGCTGGGTTATCGAGCGGCGAAACTCGAACAGAGGTTGCGGCCTCAGCAGGCCTCGGTCTTTTCTAATATTTTTAAGTGGTATAACCGTCGGTTTCAGCCTTGCACAACTGCTTCGGATTGGTTGAGTGCTAATCCTGATAATGTACAGGCTTATTTAGATGATCCTTTATGTGGTTATGCGCTTAGCCCACGTTATTATCTAGAAATGTTTGGCTTAATGCGCCACGCTTTGGCTGCAAAAGAATTGGCTAAGCTGGGTTCACAGTTAAAGATTCTAGTGATTTGGGGAGCAGACGATCCAGTCACTGATTTTGGTAAGGGGACGCGGCATTTAGTGAATAAACTCCAAGCCTTGAATTATTCGGTAGCAAGCCAAGAATATGCGGGTTTACGCCATGAAATTTTAAATGAAGCTGAGCCTTTGCCCATCTATGCGGATGTCCTGCGCTTTATTAAGGCAAATTTAGAGTCATCGGTCATTAGGCATGCCTTGGTTTCCTAGCTATTGGTATTATTGGTATACCGGCAAGAAAAAAATAGCAGTCATTAGTATGGTGTTAAACTTTGTCTTGCTGACTTTAATCCTCAATGGCTTATTTAATTTCTCAGTCTGGTCTGTGTTGCTGGCCTTGTTATTAGATGCCGTAGGCTTATTAGTGATTGCGATTTATTTGGTCTCTCTGCGCGCATTAATTCCTGAAGCTTTGCGAATGCAAACCGATGCTTTGGTCGTGCATTATTTTCTAATACCTATTTGTTTAGCCTTGGTCTTGAGTCGGTTTGTAACCTTTTTGGTGGCTAAAGCTTTAGAGTAGTGAGTAGAGTCGTAAACTTATTGGCTTTCTAACTGCAAATAAGCCTGATGGATATTTTTCCCATGTAAATCTTCAGCTAGCTGCAAGAAACTAAAAGTCTGATCCGCTGATAAACGTTTGACCGCATCACCTAAATCCTCCATGTCTTCAAGCGACTTGCCTACGTTCTGCACCAGCCAATCAAGATAATCGCCGGTATTTTTTTGAGCTGTTGCCCAGTTACTAGGGTAGCCATGCCCCGGAATAACTTGTTCTGGCGTTAACTCGGCTAATTTTTTAAAACTTAATTGCCAGTCTTTAAGCTTGGAAATTTCAGGTAAAATCCCCAGCATACGGTCATTGAAAACCAGATCACCTGTCAATACGATCTTTTCTTTAGGTAGCCATAATACGGCATCCCCCGGAAAATGGGCATCCCCTAAATACCGCAGAGATAATTCCACACCACCAATCTCTAAGGTTTTTTCCTCACCCGCAAAAGTTTCGCTGGCATATTCAACTTTTAAAGCGTCTGGTTGGATACCCAACGCATTCGATAGGCGTAGACGATTAGCGTTTGTTTGCTGTTTTTGGTTCTCAATGGTTTTGGCTAAAGCACTGACTGGAATATTTTGTGCGAGGAAATAATGATTGCCCATCCAATGGTGGTCTTGTACACCTATATTCAGCACTTGAATAATCGGTTGTGCGGTCACTTGTTTGACGGCAGTTTCCAGCATTTTTGCACTACCTGCGGTTGCCCCTGAACCGACTAAGACCACGCCCGCCTTAGTAATAATAAAGCCCGTGGTATTATTTAAGCCTTGATTTTCGGCACTACGCTGGTCGATTTCACCGACAATGGCATACACTGTATCAGTGATCTTTTGCACACTTGGTTCAAAGGCATAGGCCAGTGAAGTACAAAACCAACACCAACTAGCGCAACTGAGTGTTACGAATTTCCAAGGTTTCATCATTCATTCTCAATAAAAAGGTTCTAATGCAAACGATAAGCACTGTGGCAGGCCACACATTGTTGAGTGACTTGACTTAAATCGCCCAAAGCGCGTTTCAAATCACCACTAGCACCCGCATCGACCACTGTCACCGCGAATTGGCTAGCAGCTTTATGCATACCTGTACCGATGTCCTGCATTTCTTTTGGCATCATACTGGCCATGTGTGCTGCACCATGATTATCTAAAGATGACAGGCCTAAGCGTTGCTCTGCGACTTCAGCTGCCTTGTCATAGTCTGCTGCTGCCATCAAAGTCTGGATTTCATGCAAGGCTAGTAAATGATCGCGCATATTCGCTAGCATGTGTTGCTGCATCATCTGCGGGAAATCAAGTTTCTGGCGGGTATCATCCTCGGCAAAACTAGCTGGAGCAAGGAGTGATAATAAGAGTAAAAGCTTTAAATTCAGTTTCATAGCCGTCATTTTGCGCAGTTGTAAAACCTGCAGCTTGCCAGTTTGATGAGTTTACTGACATGATAGCAATCATGTTGAGTCCATTCTTTATAGCTTTACAAAACTTCGCCGATGCTAAAGAGCGTAAACTAGCTGAAGGTCAGGTGCTATTCCAACAAGGGGATAAGGTTGATGCTTTATTTCTAGTGGTGAGCGGTGAAATACGCCTAATTCGTTATCAAGCCGATGGTAGCAGCATTACCCTGCAACGTACTCAAGCAGGCAGCGTGTTGGCTGAAGCATCTTTGTACTCCTATCATTATCACTGTCATGCCTTGGCACAAAGGGCGACTTGCGTATCAGCCTTACCTAAGGAGACGGTCATTAAATATTTACAAACCGACCCCAAGTTTGCCTTCAACTGGAGCGGCTATCTCGCCCGTGAAGTACAACAAGCACGGTTTCGCAGTGAGTTATTATCCCTGAAAACCGTTGCAGCGCGGCTAGATGCTTGGCTCAACTGGCAAGGACAAGCGCTACCCGCTAAAGGTGAATGGAAAGTATTGGCAGAGCAGTTAGGGGTGAGTGCTGAGGCTTTGTATCGGGAAATTGCACGGCGCTCTTAATGACTGGGTGGCAGAGTTGGTTTTTTTGTTGGAGGCGTTACGAAAGGCGGGAGTAACAGTACACTAAACCCCTAATCTCCCCTCTAGCCATTGGCAGCGCTGCTGCACCCGTTGTTCTATAGCCGCTAACAAATTGCTGTCAGCCATACCCAACAAAGCCGAACTAGCGTCTAAATTAATCTGTACCTGTTTGGCGAGTGCCAAACTTCGTTTGCGCAATAAGGCAAAATTAATCTTCGCCTCCTCTGCAAAACGCTGCCAATGCCGTTGTTGTACCCACGCGGGTCGGTATTCTTCGCCAATGGGCATAGCCATCCGCGTATCCAGTGTTGGGTAAAGTAGGTTTGAGGATATGACTAGAGGCAGTGCCTGCGATAGGTAAGTAGAATTGCCCATCAAGATAACGAACTGGAATTTTATCTTGTGCGCCTGCAAGAGATAAACGCAGCTCTCCATGCTGTAGGAGTAGAGGGATATGTTGGGCTTGTTTGTGTAGATCCGAGTGAATCCTCGCTAAGGGATAGGTGATATAAGTGGGTTGGCGTTGGCGCGGTGCTGAGTTGCGGTGTTAGTGCGAAGGCTGCTGAAGCTTGCAGCCAAAGAGGGTCATATGGAAAATACAGTTCCCGTGCTTCACTCCATAAACATCCAACACTTTGATTGTCATATAAAACTTGTAGCATCTCAGCGCTCTACAAGCTGTAAGCTCAGCCCCAAAGCCGCTAATACGCGACTGGCTCGCCCCAAACTTATATGAGCTTTGCCATTCTCAAGTTGCATAATGAGTTCACGCCCAAACCCAGTGACTAAGGCAAGTTCTTCCTGCGTCAGCTTATTTTCAATGCGCTTTTGGCGTATTTGATCACCCAAGGCGACTAAAGTTGGATCTTGACCGATGCTGGCATGGCTACGACGTTTAGGTTTAAGCTCACTGAGATTTGACATGATAATTCCAAATGGCTTGAGCAAGAAAGTAGGTTATAAGCTACTTTGTAGGGAAAAGCTTAAGTAGTCAAGTGAACGTCTGGTATAAGCTACTTTCTAAATGAGCTGTAAGCTTGTAACACCTACGCCTCGGTTTTAAGTTTGGTGCTCCGCTCCAACTGCAACAACCACTGCTTGCGCTCTAACCCCCCCGCATACCCCGTCAATTGCTGTTGACTACCCAACACCCGATGGCAAGGAATGATAATACTCAAGGGGTTTTTCCCAACCGCAGCACCCACCGCCCGCACGGCTTTGGGTTGATTGAGCTGGTTGGCAAGATCGCCATAACTACAGGTCTGGCCATATTCAATCCTTTGTAAAGCCTGCCAAACCCGCTCCTGAAATTCTGTCCCTTGTGGTGCAAGGGGTAAATCAAACGCCTGTAATTCACCTGCAAAATAAGCTAATAACTGTTGTTTGGCAGCACACAATAATGCTGTTTCTTCACGAATCCAAACCTCCTGAATCCCTGCAAAATGGCGCTGATCTTCAAACCACACACCGGCTAAGCCTTGCTCATTGCCTGCGACAATGGTTTTACCTAAAACGCTATCAAATTCAATGACCTGCATGTATCATTCCTCCACTTCTCCAAATATAGATCACTGCAACTACGTCAAAATTTTGAATCAAGATTTCGGTGTGGTTTATAAATAAGGCGGAGTACAAGCACTCACAATCACACAATCCGTTTTGCCAATATTGCGAAAGCGATGCGGTTGACGGCTATCAAATAGATAAGCATCACCGCTTTTTAAGAGGGTTTTGCGCTCGCCTACGGTCAGCTCAATACTACCTTCGAGGACAATGCCACCTTCTTCAGATTCATGCTGCAACATGCTGCGCCCGGTATCTGCACCTGGGGTATAGCGTTCATGCAGAATTTGTAGCTTGTGATAGCGCATATCACCCACTTGGCGATAGTGCACAGCACCTTGGGTAATCGGCACTAACTCTTCTTCTTTAAAGAAAATTTTGTATTCAGCCGGTGTATCTAGGGCAAAAAATTCGGTGAGTGACATGGGAATCACTTCCAACACTTTTTTTAAGGAGGCGACTGAAGGGCTGCTCTGATTATTTTCTATCACTGAGATAGCGGCATTGGTCATGCCTGCACGTTTCGCTAATTCGCGCTGCGATAAACCCGCTGCTTGGCGTACATAACGCAAGCGCGCACCTAAATCAAACTCATCCAAAGTTGCTCTTTCCTTGTCAGTAAATGTGGCTAGTTAAAATTCTGCGAAGTATAGCAAGCTACTTGCCAACTTGTCTTAGTTGTGCGATAAATAAATTTAACATTTTTAGGAAATCGTCAATTTTATTTAACAAGTTAGCTAGGCTAGCACGCAATCCTGTAGAGGTCGGATGTGTTAATCACGGATATTAAGTTATTTAAGCAACAAGCCTATATCAATGGTGCTTGGGTCAATTCAGCGAATCAACAGTCTTATGCTATTCATAATCCCGCTACCCATGAACGCTTAGGCGAAGTACCTTCAATGGGGGCAGCTGATACACAAAACGCTATCAATGCGGCGGAAGCAGCTTTACCCGCTTGGCGTGCTTTGACGGCTAAAGAACGTGGCAGCCGTTTGCGGCGTTGGTTTGAACTGATGATGGCAAATCAAGAAGAGCTAGCCCAGCTGATGACTTTGGAGCAGGGCAAACCCTTGGCAGAAGCCCGTGGCGAAATTGCTTATGCAGCATCCTTCATTGAATGGTTTGCTGAAGAAGCTAAGCGAGTGTATGGCGAGACCATTCCGGGGCATCAAGCGGATAAGCGTATTGTCGTAATCAAGCAGCCGATTGGAGTGGCAGCAGCGATTACTCCGTGGAATTTCCCCTCTGCGATGATTACTCGCAAAGCAGCACCCGCTTTAGCAGCAGGTTGCACGATGGTTTTAAAACCAGCACCGCAAACCCCCTTTTCGGCGTTAGCTTTGGCTGAATTAGCCACCCAAGCAGGGATTCCGGCAGGTGTGTTTAATGTGGTAACGGCGGATGTGGCTGGCTCAAGAGCAGTGGGTGAGGTGTTGTGCTCCAGTCCAGTGGTGCGCAAGTTATCCTTCACGGGTTCAACTGCAGTTGGTATGAAGCTCATGGAGCAATCGGCGCCTACTCTCAAGAAACTGTCCTTAGAGCTTGGTGGGAATGCGCCATTTATTGTCTTCGATGATGCCGATGTGGATGCAGCAGTGCAGGGTGCGATTATTTCTAAATATCGCAATGCAGGCCAAACCTGTGTCTGTGCTAATCGTCTCTATGTGCAAGCAGGTATTTATGATCAGTTTGCTGAAAAATTAGCGCTTGCAGTGCAAAAGCTCAAAGTCGGTAATGGCTTAGATGAGGGGGTGACAACCGGCCCGTTGATTGATGAAAAAGCAGTTAGCAAAGTTGAGAGACATTTAGCCGATGCGGTCAGTAAAGGGGCGCGCATCATAACGGGTGGGCATCGACATGCTTTGGGTGGAACTTTCTTTGAGCCGACAGTCATTACGGACGCACAGCCCGGGATGTTGCTTGCAAAAGAAGAAACCTATGGTCCTTTAGCTCCCTTATTCCGTTTTAAAGATGAAGCCGAGGTGATTCGCATGGCGAATGATACCGAGTTTGGCTTGGCGGCTTATTTCTATGCGCGTGATTTAGGGCGGGTCTGGCGGGTGGCTGAGGCCTTGGAATATGGCATGGTGGGGATTAATACGGGGCTGATTTCCACTGAAGTCGCCCCCTTTGGTGGGGTGAAAGCCTCAGGGTTAGGGCGGGAAGGCTCGCATCATGGTATTGATGAATACCTCGAGCTTAAATATTTGTGTATGAATATCTAACAATCAGCAGATTAAAATTAGGAGCACCTCGTATGAAAAAAACGAATGCAGATTTACTCGCACGGAAAGTTGCTTCCGTGGCTCGTGGGGTTGGTTTATTGCACCCCCATTTTATTGAGCATGCCGAAAATACCACGGTGCGTGATGTGGAAGGCCGCGAACTCATCGACTTTGCGGGTGGCATTGCAGTGTTAAACACGGGCCATTTGCATCCTAAAGTGAAAGCGGCTGTGCTTGAGCAATTGGATAAGGTTTCACATACCTGTTTTATGGTGCTGGGTTATGAGCCGTATGTGGAGCTATGTGAAAAGATCAATGCCTTAGCTCCCGGTGATTTTGCAAAGAAAACGGCTCTGTTCACCACAGGTGCAGAAGCGATTGAAAATGCGGTGAAAATCGCCCGTGCTTATACCAAGCGCACAGGGGTGATTGCTTTCGGGGGAGGTTATCACGGGCGTACTATGGCGACTTTGGCTTTAACCGGCAAGGTAGCACCGTATAGTGCGGGCATGGGTTTAATGCCGGGTGATGTCTATCGGGCCATGTTCCCCAATCAATTGCATGGGATTAGTACGGCAGATGCTTTAGCTTCAATTGAGCGGATTTTTAAATTCGATGCCGAGCCACAAAATATTGCCGCGATTTTGCTCGAACCTGTTTTGGGTGAAGGGGGCTTCTATGTTGCTCCGCCAGCATTTATGCAAGGTTTACGTAAAATCTGTGATCAGCACGGGATTGTGTTGATTGCCGATGAAGTGCAAACCGGGGCAGGGCGCACAGGTAGCTTTTTTGCGATGGAGCAAATGGGGGTGGCAGCCGATCTAACAACCTTTGCTAAATCCATTGCGGGTGGCTTCCCCTTAGCGGGAGTGGTGGGGAAAGCAGAGATCATGGATGTGGTCGGCCCCGGTGGTTTGGGTGGCACTTATGGGGGTAGTCCAATCGCTTGTGCAGCGGCGTTAGCGGTGCTAGAGGTATTTGAGGAAGAGCAGCTCTTAGAACGCTGCCGTACTATTGGTGAGCAAGTCAAGGCTGATTTAAACGCTTTGGCTAAGCAGTATCCCGTGATTGCAGAAGTACGTGGCTTAGGGGCCATGATTGCGATTGAACTGATGAAGGATGGCAAACCCGCTCCTGAGCTGACCAGTGCTTTAGTCGCCAAAGCGCGGGATAAAGGCTTGATTTTGTTGTCTTGTGGGATTTATGGCAATGTGATTCGGATTCTCATGCCGTTGACCGTGCCAGATGCGCAATTACAGCAGGGATTAGCTATTTTAGGGGAGTCGCTAGCTGAGTTGGTTTAGGCAGTTGTGGGTTATGACCTAGGGCAAGGCGTAGATGTGTCGGCTACGCCTTGATCTTTTAATTAACTTATAAAAATATGGTCGTACTTTAGACGAGTTGAATTCCCACTTGTAGTAAGATGAGGATTTTTTCCTGTGAGGTTCTAATGGCAAGCATTCAGGTGAAATGTCCGTCCTGCCAAGGAGAGTCGGTCTACCGCCATGGTAAAGCACGAAGCGGCCTCCAACGCTACCGCTGCCGTGATTGCCATCATTGTTTTCAACGGGAATACCTGTATGAAGCCAACAAACCGGGCGTGACCGACAAAATCAGCGATATGGCGATGAACGGTTCCGGTGTGCGTGATACCGGGCGTGTGTTAAGGATCAGCGTCACGACCGTCATTGCCCATTTAAAAAACTCGTCCCACCCACCATCTCACCGCTCCCGTTCAATGAAACCAGTGACAAAGCCGGAACGTGTCAAGCAAATTGAGACCAGTCTGTTAAAAAATAAAACTACAAACGGGCTTTTTTGGCAGCCGATAATGTAGGGAAACTCACCGCT
>NZ_FUYB01000020.1:0-73095 GCF_900167255.1 Thiothrix eikelboomii | reverse complement strand
GAAGCAACTGCTTGGCTTATTAGAGCGATTCACCTTTCGCTTGTATTGCACCGATGATTGGGGGGCTTATGAACGGTTACTGCCAGAGGATCAACATCTCATCACTAAACGTTACACTCAGAGCATTGAGCGACAGAATTTGAACTTGAGAACTCATTTAAAGCGCTTAGCGCGGAAGACGATTTGTTTTTCTAGGTCGGTCGAGGTACATGATAAGGTCGTCGGTGAGTATATCGCTAGACACTCGTTCAACTGGTTGAATACATGACCCGCAAGCGTAAATTTTGATTATGATAAAGGTTAAGTGATGCTGCACTGACGAAAGTAATTATTATGCCAAGTAAAATAACAAAACCACATCCTGGATTATATTTAACGCCCTTTTTGGATATGTTGATATTGCCTTTACCTCGTTGACCAATTCGGATGCTTGTGGGTTTTCCCCATTTTCCAGTATTGATTTTGAATCCGCTTTTTTTGCGTGCCATTTTGCACTACCTTTTTGTGAATTGCCTAACGAGGGTGTAGAAAAACCCGAATCTGATCAGCCCATCCAGACCGGGCAGTCATTTTTTTGAACACCCCACGCGGCGGACAGGCTTCTTCACCGTTGCCAACTTCCTGCTTCCCCATAACGCCCTGAATGCCACCTGATACGCTCAATACGGTGCATTTTTGCGTGTTTGGCTGCATCATTTCTCCCTTCATGCGGCATACCCGTGATGTGCCAGCTTTTCGAGGTTGTGCATCAGGTGCCCGTCCACTTTGGCTTTGCTGCGCAAGGTGAAGCGGTGCAGGCGTTTGTTGCCGCGCAAGTTCCCAAATACGGGTTCGACGGTGGCGAAGCGTTGGGTGATCATGCGTTTGCCGAGGTCGGAGTCGATTTTGGGTTTCATCAAATCGGTATGGCTGGGGGTGTCATCGCGCTTGCCTTGCAGGAAAGTGACTTGCCGAGCGCGGGTTTTTGCCGGGTCTTTCAGGCATTGGGGACGCTGTGTACAGGGTTCACAGTCACGCAACGCGCCTTGGAAACGTACCGAAGCATAGCCATTTAGGGTGCAATTCTTGCCAGTACGGTAAAGGCGTTTTCCCGCCGGGCAAAGACAATGGCTAAGGTCAGCGGCTAATGGGAAGTCGGCGGGTTTATAGGTTTTGGCTTTGCTGGGCTTGGGGCATTTGTTCCACAAGGGGTCAGGTTTTTGCTGATGCACGTTCTGATCGACATAGCGTTCATCGCGTTGCCGGTAATCCTTGTCGGGGATGTAGGCATCAATTCCGGCTTCCGCCAAGGCTTTGAGGTTGGCTTCACTGTGGTAGCCGTTGTCGGCAGCGATCACCGTTTCGGGGGTGCGCAGGGGGGCAGTGGCATTGACCACCGGCATCAGTAGTTCCTGTTCCGACCCCGTGCCGTGGGCTTGGGCTTCGACAATGATTGGGTAGTGGCAATCCACGGCTGCCACGCCGGTATAGCCTTGCACCACGCCTTTACTGGTCACCATTTTGGCCGATTCGTTGTCGGTGCGGTTGGACAGGCGGATACTGCCTTTGGCGCCTTGGCGGTCTTTGGGGTTGTCTGACAGCCAATCACGTAACTGTTTGGCTTCGCGTTGCAGGCGTTTCAGTTGTTTGGCTTCGCGCTGGGCTGCCGCCGCATCCGTTTTACTGGCATCGGCTTGTTGGTGTGTGTCGATGATCTTGGCGGCAGCTTTTTCCATGCGTTCGGCTTGGCGCAGGAAGTCAGCGCGAGTGCCCGACTTTTCTTTACTGGCATTGGAGGGCAACTTCACCCCGTCAATGGCAAACATCTCCTTCCCGATCAAGCCTTGGCGGTCACAAATCAGCAGCACTTGGGCAAACAGTTTGGCGATCAACTCCCCTGCATTGGCGATGAACGCCGCCAGCGTGGTGAAATGCGGCTGGCTGTCACCAGAAATCGCAATGAACAACATATTCTCACGGCACGCCGCTTCGATTTTGCGGCTGCTGATAATGCCCCCGGAACGTGTCAAGCAAATTGAGACCAGTCTGTTAAAAAATAAAACTACAAACGGGCTTTTTTGGCAGCCGATAATGTAGGGAAACTCACCGCTATGATTTCATCCGCTTCGTCAGGATGTGCCGGATTAATCCACACCTCCTTGGACGGCAACTTGACGACAGGCACACCGTTGATGAATCGTTTTGGGGTGGTCTCATAAGCGGTTTGCAGTGCTGTTTGGCGGCAGATAGCTACTTCGGTCACCCGATTCGTGAATACTTGTTCCGGCGTGAAGAAAGCTAAGCCACTGTGTTGGTGGTTGAAGTTGTACCATTCCACGTAGTCGGCAAACCATTCCCGCGCAGGGCTGACACTGGCGAAGCGTCCGGGGTAATCGGGTTGTTGCTTACAGGTCTTGAACTGGCTTTCGCTGAACGGGTTGTCGTTGCTGACCCGTGGGCGGCTGTGGCTACAGGTGATCTCCAGTTCTGCCATCAGGTCGAGGTAGCCGTGCGCCGTCATGGGCGCTCCCCGGTCTTGGTGCAGGGTGAGTTCCCCCAAGCCAATGCGGTAACGGGTGCTAGCTTCCTGCATCAGTTGTTTGGCTAGGTGGCTGTTCTCCTTGCGGGAGACCATCCAGGCGACGATGAAACGGCTGTACAAGTCCAGCACCACATACAGTGACAGGTAAACACCGCGTTGTTCAGTCGCTAATTTGGTGATGTCCCACGTCCACACTTCGTTAGGGCGGGTGGCTCGCAGGCGCGGCATGGCGTGCGTCTGAGGTTGACGTTGGGGACGGCGTTCCCCGGTTTGCCGAGCTTTGCGCAGGAGGCGGTACATGGTGCTGACGGAGCAGTAATACACGCCTTCGCTCAGCAACGTGGCATACACTTCAGCAGGGGGTTGGTCAGCAAAGCGTCCACTGTTGAGTACCGGCAGTACCTGCTCTTGTTCGGCGGCACTCAGGGCGTTGTCTGGGACAGCGCGGACGGTAACGGCGGCTGCAACGACAACGGTGGTTTCCGCAACCCTTGCCGGTTCATCAGAGGCTGGCACAGTGTCAGATACCGCGTCGTTTGCCACTACCTCCATGGCAGTCTGGCTGCTGCTATAGCGGTAATAGCTGGCACGGGATAACGCCAAGGCGGCACAACCTGCACGGATGGAGACATCCGGGGGACGGCTTTCCAGCAGGATACTCATGAGCGGCTCACGTTGTTCAGGTGATCCAATAGCGTGAAGGCTTTTTTTTGGAGTTCCAATAAGCCTTCCGCCACCTGTAGACGTTGTTCCAGCTTGGCTTTCTCGCGTTGCAGGGCATCAATGGCTTTGTCTTTGCTGTCTTTTGACGGTTTGCGTCCCGCAGGGCTGTTCTCCAGACCCGCTTCGCCGTGGGCGCAGGCATCAGCCTCGGCAAGGATGCGTTTCTTATCCGCTGCACTGAAATAGCGGTACGTGCGCTTTTCATAGCGTGGGTTCGGCACTACTTGGTTGTCCGGTAATTCACTGGTTGGTTTCGGCATCGTCTTGCTTCCTGTGTCTTAACCCGATTCTACATTTATTTCGCTATCGGGGTGGTCTCAGCGGAGATTGACACATAGGGGGGGTAGTGAAAAAGTTTTATCTTTTAATTTCAATTGGTTGAAAGAATTGAAGTCTTGATAAAGTCACGAAATTCATCCAAAACTGGCTAAATTGTATAGCTTTTTAAAATTAACTGATTATGAATCAATAAGTTAACCCCGTGAACAGTTACCTCGGTTGGCACGAATGAACATGGCACGCGCTTTCCCGCGTATCAACGCGGCGCATGAATCCCATTTTTTCAGCGTTTGAATCTGGCACGATTTTTCTCGCGTTAGCGCATGATGAATTCATCTTTATTCGGTATTTAAATCTGGTGCTGCTTATCGTCATTTTATAAAGCCAACGTCTCGTGTGACGGGCGCGGCGGGGAGTCAGTGAATCGGAGTCGCGGACTGTCACCGCGTCCGTCGTCGAACCACTCGTTGGCTCTTTATTGGTTTTTTGTTGTAAAAGTAGTTGTATAAAGTTCTACTATGTCACCAGCTCTTAATTTATATGATATTAGTTTCTGTCTTATCGCAGTTTGGTTTCCGATCTCATTGTTGCTTGCTAATGCCTTAATAAAGTTTTTTACTGAATTGTTGAATTGAAGCATTTTTTCTTTTGTTATTATCCGTATTTTTGGATTTGGAGAAGCTGCATATTCAAATATGATAGATGGATGTACCATAATCGGAGTGTATGTACACGTATTGTCATATTTTGTCTCAAACCAAGTAGCAGAACCATTGAGTTGATTACAGTAATCTTTACTAATGGTTGATGCAGTTGCTTCATTTTTGCATTCAATTACTAGGTAATTTAATTCGCCAACTTTCCATAGAACATCTGGTCCTTTCTTATACTCTTGTTCTGGTCTTTGGCTTTCAAAGCCTAGGTATCGAGAAATATTCTTAAATGCTTCTTCAAAAATATTAGAAGTTCCTTCTTTAAACTGTAGACCTTCAAGTATTCCGTTTACTTCAATTATTAATTTATTTGGATCATTATGCCGACTGCTTAAATAGTTGCTACAAGATACGGCTTGATCAAAAATATTTCCGGCGATTTTATGATATTGAATGCCTTCAATCGGTTTTAATACTCTTCTATTATCATTTACCGCAGACATTTGAAGTTTTTGGGCCTCTGATTTATCAAATAAATTTATATATGTGGCAACTATCTGTTTAAGAAAACCTTTTTCTTTCTTATTCGTAATTTCATTAACCAAATTATTCAATATATCAGCAGCTTTGACAGGATCATTTTTTGACGCATAATCATAGGCATTTCTCAAAATAAGAGTCATTTTATCAAGATTATTTTCTTCTGAGTACTTTAAACTAGCAAGGACACCTTTACTTGCCGTAACCCATTCATCTGCTCTAGTGAGACAATATTTAATAGTATCTGTTAACTGAAATATTTCCTTTCCTTTAATTTGTTCTGAAATCTGTTCTGAAATCTGTTCGGATAATCTAAGTTGCGCTTTTGTTCCTGGGGATAGCTTTTCGATAGCTCCTTGTGAATAAAGTTGGCTAGTCAAGTCTTTACCTACTAAAAAAACTACACAATAATCATCATTCGAGCGAATTCCTTTCCCCATTCCTTGCTCGATTCTTTGAATAACTTGATTTACGTGACGTGTGCTGCCAAGAAGAATACTCTGCTCAACTTTATCAATTTTTCTTCTAACATCTGGGAATCCATCAATAACAAGAACTCGACAAGCATTTCCCGGCAAGTCAATTCCATCATATCTATTAACAAGAACAGTTAATCCAACATGACCACTTTTTAATTTTTTTACTCCATCATTTAAATTATCCGACATTAAAATTGCATCTGCTGCATTTTTCCAATAATTTGCTCGATTAATAGAAGGAACTATTACAACGACATTTATATCCTTTGAGAGTGCATGACAGTATTTCTTAATATCATCATCTGATGTTTCAGTATTTATTACTTGTGGGAGTAATATCATTCTATCGCCAATATCACCGGCAGAATCTGGTACAATCGGGTTTTTTATGTATTGCTCATTTACGCCAAAGTGACTAGATAAAATAGAATCATCAACTAAAGTGGCAGTCATGAATATTTTTCTATCAGCATCAACAATGCTCGGAATCATATGAATTGGAATTGCAGGAGGAGATATTTCAATGCCGGATGCATCTATAACACAGTGACTTAGTTTGGGATTTTCTTTAACCAGAGGCCAAACAAATTTTAGGAAATCTTCACTGCTATGTTTTACTAAGATTTCTGTTATTTCAGAAATTTTATCCTGCCATATCCAGTAAGGAACTTGTAAATAACTAGTTGGATCTTTATTTTCTATTTCAACAGCTTTAGATTCACATTGGCTATGAATTGAATCACGAAGAATTGAATAAATTTCAACATAAGCATTAGCGTTTTGTGGAATATTTATCGTAAATTGATCTTCAACAGTTTCCAAACAAGCATGAGCATCATCAATAACTAAGCTTGATATTTTTAATTTTAATCCTTCATCACCAACACCAAATACTGACTTGCCATTTACAAGTTTATAAATATTAGCAACTAAAATTGCTTTGCCTGACAGAAATCTTAGTGAATTAACATCATCGGTTACTTCAATTCCAAGCTCTTTCGATGCGTCAATAACTTGCTTTACTAAATACTTATCTGGGCAAATATAAACAGCCGGAGACTTTCCTTCGTTTAAACAACTTTTTAAAATTAAAAGTCCAACTATTGTTTTGCCACTTCCTGTATTCATTTTTATTACTAGGCTATCATTATCTCGCCTAGTAAACCATTTAGCCCAGACTTGTGATTGAACATCTCGTGGGTACTGGAATTTTTCTGCATTTTTATGTGGTAATGCATTAAAAACCTCACGAGGTGGTAGCACTGTATCAACAGTATTACCAGTTCCTATCTTACTAAAGTCAATCAAAATCTATTTCCTTAAGTAGTAGCACGCTTATTTATGATGCCAACGTCTGAATTGACGGGCGGCGCGGGGAGTAGAAAGTAAGAATTGCGGGCTGTCACGCCGTCCGTCGTCGAATGAGTTGTTAGAATTTTTAATCATCTACAGAAAATTTATGTTTTTCAGGTTTGTAACCAAAGACAAAACTTTCTTCAATTTCAATTGTTTTTAGGTGCGGGGAAAATAAATCTAGATAAACATCTTTTTTGTATGTAGGCATTCTCGGATCAAAGCATATGCTCTCGACAAAATCACTTTCTATTGGAATTTTGATAATGTTTGGTAACTTATCAGGAGTAGGATAATCACTCGTCGCAGTTCCGAAAATTGCAGACATATTATCTTTTGAAACTAATTCTTTATATTCTTCTCTAGTTATTTTGTTTCTTAAGCAAACACTGAAAAAAGCTCTAACTTCTTTTTCGTGTGAATATGCTTTATCTTTTAGAATTGTGCCAAAATTGGATTCGATAACTGTTTTTTGCATATGCTCTTGAATCTCGGCACTTGGAAAAAAGCTCCCTGATTCTTTAACATTGTCTTCTATCATTTTGTAATATTGTTTATATTTTTCTTTTATTTTATTTGAGATTTCTTCAAATGAAATATAATCAACATTATCTACCGTCGCAATGCCATCGAGCTGAATAGTACCTTCTTTTGAGTCAATGTGTTTAGTCCAATAGTTATTTTCCCAGAAATCATGTAAAACTTTTCTTAGTTTAGTCTGTTTGGTTTTTATTCTGATGGAAGAACTATCTTGAGAGTAAAGTAACCACATTGCCATAAGATCAGGTTCTGATGTCCAAGATGAGATGTATGTTCTCCCTTTAACACTCTCGTGAAACTCAATAAATTTTTCTTGTTTTCTAACATCCCAGCTATATGCAATGGATTCTTGGAATTTTAAAACATCACCTAAACCCTCATTTTTGTCACTCATTAAAGATAAACGGCTCATTTTGAGTTGGGACTTTGTGAATAAATCATATAACTCAAAGAAACTAACAAAGCGATATAGATCACGTTCCATTGTAAATATTCTTTTATGTGGTTTATGAGATTAGTTATTGGTGCGTCAAATTCTAACAGTTTATTAGGCGGCGTTCTGGAATATCAGGATAGGAAGCCTGCGCTCAATCGGTGAGCACACGCCGCCTATCTGGTTCGTACAGTCTTCCGCATAATCTGGCATTATCATAAAGCGTGTCCCCAAAATTCAGCTAATATTAATGGATAAAAAGCATACACGAAGCCCCGCAACACCGGCAACTTCGTATTCCCATGAATTTTGGAAAATTACACACTTTTTCTTGTTAAACAAGGTATTAGTCAAAAATATGTGACGTGGTATGTATTGCGTACTAAACAGTATATTGCCTACTTTCCAGACGACCATATCCGCACCCATACAGCCCAACAAGTAGAGGAATATCTCACCAAAGTAGGGCGTGAAGTCAACCTGAAAGCATGGCAATTTGGTCAAGTCGTCGATACTATACGGATTCTGTTTTGTCTGGCATTGAAAAAAAGCTGGGCAAACAATTTCGATTGGGAATACTGGTCAGCGTCCGCGAAAAAGTTAGATGCCAATCACGCCACGGTTGCCCGTGATTACACCGATGCCCTCGCAGGTCTAGAAGGGCTGGAAATGCTCGAAGGTGAAGAGCGTTGTTCCCATGAGCTTTACCAACGTTATCAACCTGCGTTAGCGGAAGTTGTCAAAGCAGTGCGCCTTAAAAATTACGCGATGCGCACCGAACAAACTTATCGTGGTTGGATAGCCCGTTTCTTCTATTTCCACAAACCCAATAACGTGCATGATTTAGGGGCAAAGCGCCCACGTAAATTGCCGATTATGTTATCCCGCGAAATTGAGGTTCTGGCGTTCAATGTATTGGATGAACGTCTTGGTAACGAGCTGCTTGTCCTCCGGCAATCAGTCACGCCCGATTTGTTGGCTTCATACTGATACTCCAGCTGGAAACAGTGGTGGCAAAGCGGTAGCGTTGAAGACCATTCCGGGCTTGGCCATGGCGGTAGACCCACTCACCTTGGCAGGACGGACATTTCACCTGAACGCTTACCATTAGAACCTCACAGGAAAAAATCCTCATCTTACTGCAAGTGGGACTGCAACTCATCTAAAGCACGACTAGGGCTTCTATTGGTTAGAACTGCCAATTTGGCGGGCGCTTTTCCAAAAAGGCATCCACACCTTCCAGAGTATCCTCTAAATAAAAATTACAGGTGATGGCTTGATTCGCAAGCTGATAAGCCTCGGCTAAAGGTTGATTAAGTTGCTGATAAAATAATTGCTTGCCCATGCTGACTGCTGCAGGGGGCTTAGCCGCAATTTTTGCAGCCATTGCAACAACGGCTTGCTCAAGTTGCTCAGCCGCGACCACTTGATTCACTAAACCATAGGTTTTCGCAGTCGCCGCATCAATAAAATCCCCAGTCAGCAACATTTCTAAGGCGGGTTTACGCCCAAGATTACGACTTAAGGCTACGGCGGGGGTTGAACAGAATAAACCTAAATTAATCCCTGATACTGCAAATTTGGCTGACTCACTCGCAATCGCTAAATCACAAGCTGCCACTAACTGACAACCCGCCGCCGTTGCGACCGCATGCACACTCGCAATCACGGGCTGTGGCAGATGCTCAATGCGCTGCATCATGCCACCGCAATCGCTAAATAATTGCTTGATCCGTTGTGGGTCATTCGCTTGGCGCATTTCTTTTAGATCATGTCCCACGCAAAAAGCACGGCCATTCGCTTTAATCACCACGACCCGTACTGTAGGCTCTTCACGGATAGCGTCTAAGTGTGCTGTCAAGGCTGCAATCATGGCAGCGGATAAGGCATTAAATTTATCCGGTCGATTTAAAGTTAAGGTGCAAATACCCTGTTGATCCTCACGCAACACCCAATGTTCCGTCGCCACTTGAGCTTGAACTTGCATTTTTTCCTCCTAGCTATACCGTTAATTTTCGATTATAGCGGGATACGACCCTAATTTTCTCAGGTGTGTTCAACTTTATCTTGATGAATTTGATATGCTCCTGTGGTTAGCTACAAGGTTGCTAGTATTCGATAGCCTGCTTACAATGCTCGCTTTGTAAAAATCATGTCTCTGCCTCAGTTGCTTGCGGACAATCCAACTAGTTTTTAGGAGTTTCTTATGCCCTGGAATGAGCCGGGTGGTAATAATCAAGACCCTTGGACAGGGAAAAACAAACCGACCAATAAATCGACCGATGCTGATGAGTTAGTTAAGAAGATCAATCAAAAGCTCAGCGGTTTATTTAATAAAAAGCCCTCTAGCGGTAACGAACCCGATGGTCCCGCTAACTATAAGGGCGTGTTTATTATTTTAGGACTATTAATTGCCGGTTGGTTATTCTCTGGTTTCTACATGGTAGATGCTCGTGAAGAAGCCTTGGTCTTACGTTTTGGTGCTTATCAAACCACGAGTGGCCCTGGCTTACATTGGCATTTACCGACGCCCATTGAGCGGATTGAATATGTCGATGTTGCCCAAAATCGCAGCGCTCAAGATACCAGTAATATGCTCACTCAAGATGAGAATATTGTTGAGATCGCGGTGACTGCACAGTATCAAGTCAGCGATGCCGAAGACTATACCTTTAATGTACTCAAAGCCGATGATTTAGCCAATCAATCTCAAGGTACACTCTATCAAGCCATGCGCAGTGCAACCCGTGAGGTCATTGGGCGCAGCAAAATGGACTACATCTTAGGTGAAGGTCGTGAGCAAATCGCGGTTGAAACCCAAAAGCTCATGCAGACTATTTTAGATAATTACCAAGTAGGTTTACGGGTTATCAAAGTCAACCTCACCTATGCCGAAGCGCCAGATGCAGTCAAGGATGCGTTTGATGATGCCAACCGTGCGCGTGAAGATGCGAATCGGTTTCAAAATGAAGCTGAAACCTACTCCAATAAAGTCTTACCCGATGCACGCGGTCAGGCGGCTCGCTTAATTGAAGAAGCCAATGCTTATCGTGAGCAAGTGGTTGCCCGTGCAGAAGGTGATGCGGCTCGCTTCACTCAATTAGTCACTGAATATAAGAAAGCCCCTGAAGTTACTCGTGAGCGCTTATATCTAGAAACGATGGAAACCGTCATGAGTGGCTCACGCAAAGTATTAGTGGATAGTGCTAACAGCAATAATATGTTGTATATCCCTGTCGACCCGAAATCAGCAACCGTTGACTTACCAACTGCGGCTATCGCGTCCGCTGCTACCGTGAGTACCGATAGCTCGACACCCACGACGAGCAATGCAGGCGGGAATACCGATATGCGCCAGCAACGCCCCTTAAGCCCTGGTCAAACACGGGAGAGTCGCCAATGATTGAAACTAAACAACTCGTGCTTGGCGGTTTAGTGGTAGTAGCGGTCGGCATTTATGCAACCGCCTATACTGTGGATCAGCGCGAGCAGGCGATTAAATTCGCATTCCGCGAAATTGTTGATGCAGAGATTAAGCCCGGTTTGCATTTCAAAATTCCTTTTATGAATACGGTGAGGAAGTTTCCTGCCCAAATACTCACTTACGAATCTAAGGCTGAACGCTTTTTAACCGGTGAGAAGAAATACGTCTTAGTCGATTTCTTTGTGAAATGGCAAATTGAAGATGTATCAACCTTCTATCGTGCCACCAATGGTGGACGCATGATCGACGCCTCAAATCGTTTAGGCGATATTATGAAAGACGGTTTACGCAATGAGTTTAGCCGGCGCACCATTGAGCAAGCTCTGACTGAGCAACGTGATCAAATCATGCAAGGTTTAGAGCTAAAATCGAATGAAGCGGCTAAGCAATTAGGCATCAAGATTGTGGATGTGCGGGTCAGTAAGATTGATTTCCCTGATCAAGTCAGCGAATCGGTCTTTAACCGGATGCGTTCTGAACGGATGCGGGTCGCCCAAGATTTTCGCTCACGCGGTCAAGCCGAGGCCGAGAAAATTCGAGCCACGGCTGATCGTAATGCCACCGTCATTAAAGCGGAGGCTTATCGGGACGCTGAAAAACTACGCGGTGAAGGTGATGCGAAAGCAGCCGAGATTTACAGCCAAGCCTATCAAGGTGATGCTGAATTCTATTCCTTCTATCGTAGCCTTGATATTTATAAGAAAACGATGGGTAAAAATGCTGAGACTACGATGGTCTTAGAACCAAGCTCAGAGTTTTTCCGTTACTTTAAAAGCTCCACAGGTGGCGTTACACCTGCTACACCAGCTCAGTGAATATTGACTGGTCAGACCTCGTTAATGCACTAGCCCTCTTGTTAATCCTTGAGGGCTTGTTGCCCTTCATCAGTCCTCATCAGCTTAAAAAAGTATATGCACAAATTCTCAACTATCCTGAAAAAACCCTAAGGATGTTTGGGCTAATTTGTGTTATAGCTGGTATTCTCTTGCTGTTTCTAACTGATTAATCAACCATGCCAATGACTGACCAATACTGGGCGCTACCAGACGGGATTAGCGAAGCATTGCCTGAAGAATCCTGGCGTTTAGAAAATTTACGCCGTCATCTTTTGGACATTTATGCCACATGGGGCTACCAAATGGTCATGCCACCCTTGGTAGAATATATGCAATCCTTGAATACCGGGATCGGCTCCAACCTTGATCTGCAAACTTTTAAAGTAACGGATCAACTCACCGGGCGCACATTGGGCATTCGCGCTGATATGACCCCACAAATCGCTCGAATTGATGCCCATAAACTCAAAACTGAGCACCCCAATCGTTTGTGTTATATCGGTAGCGTGCTGCGCACCCGTGCATTTAATGAAGATGGCTCACGTTCCCCCTTGCAAGTTGGGGCTGAATTATTCGGGCATGCTGGAGAAGACAGTGATTTTGAAGTACTGGCTCTCTTACTGACCACACTGAAACAGTGCCAAGTTCCGCAGATTACTTTAGATATTGGGCATGTTAATATTTTTCGCAGCCTCGCCGCCCAAGCCGGGTTAACGGCTCAACAAGAAAAAATATTCTTTGACATGCTAGAGCGCAAGTCCTTGCCCGATATTGACGCTTGGCTAGCCGCGACCAAGTTACCAGCGGCTGAAGCAGAGATGCTACGCCAATTGCCCCGCTTATACGGCAAACCCGACCTACTAGAGCAAGCCAGCCTCGTTTTAGCGGCAGCTAACCCAGAAGTACAAGCCGCATTAGCTTATTTAGCCTCTTTAGTCGCCCGCATTCAACAAGAATTCCCAGATTGCCGGATTCATGTCGACCTAACCGAATTATCCGGTTATGACTATCATACAGGGATCGTTTATGCGGCTTACGCCCAAGGCAGCGGCCGAGAGATCGCCCGAGGTGGGCGCTATGATGGCATTGGCAAAATTTTTGGACGGGCGCGCCCTGCCACGGGTTTTAGTACAGATTTAAGGGTATTAACTCGCTATTGGCAAGCTCAAGCACCACAACCCACGAAAATATTTGCACCTGCTGATACTGATCCTTGTTTAAGCCAAACTATCCAGCAATTACGCGCCCAAGGGCAGTGGATTATTCGGCAATTACAAGGGGATACCGTGAAAACCCCGCAGGATGCAGGCTGCGGACAACAACTAATTAAGCACGGCAACGAATGGATTATTACGGAAGTTTAAAGCGAGAAAGTCATGGGTAAAATCGTTGTTGTTCTAGGCACTCAATGGGGTGACGAAGGCAAAGGTAAGATAGTCGACTTACTAACTGAAAATGCCGCTGCAGTGGTACGTTTTCAAGGTGGGCATAATGCTGGACATACTTTAGTCATTGGTGGCGAAAAGACCGTGTTGCATCTGATTCCATCGGGCATTTTACGTAAAAATGTCGAATGTATGATTGGGAATGGAGTGGTGCTTTCGCCGGAAGCTTTATTAAAAGAAATTAATACACTAGAAACAAAAGGCATTTCAGTGCGGGAGCATTTACGGATCTCTGAAGCTTGCCAATTAATTCTACCCTATCATATTGCCTCGGATCTTGCACGGGAACGGGCGCGGGGCAATCAAGCCATTGGCACAACAGGACGGGGAATTGGCCCTGCGTATGAAGATAAAATTTCCCGCCGAGGTTTACGGGTAGGCGATTTATTCCAAGCAACTGAGTTTGAGGCCAAACTGCGCTTAATTCTCGATTTTCATAATTTTACCCTGAAACACTATTATCAAGCAGAGACCGTCGATTTCCAACAGACTTTAGATCAAGCCTTAGCCATGACGGAAGCCTTAGGCCCAATGATTGCTGACGTACCCTATCGGATTTCTGAACTGCGTAAAGCAGGTAAAGACATCATGCTGGAAGGTGCACAAGGGACTTTACTGGATATTGATCATGGAACTTATCCTTATGTAACCTCTTCCAATACAACCGCAGGTGGCGCTTGTACAGGTGCAGGGATTGGCCCTCGGCATATTGATTACATTCTAGGCATTACTAAAGCTTATACCACTCGAGTTGGCTCAGGACCTTTCCCAACTGAATTATTTGATGAAGTCGGCAAATATTTAGGCCAAAAAGGCAATGAATTTGGTGCAACTACCGGGCGTCCACGGCGTTGCGGTTGGTTTGATGCCGTGGTTTTACGGCGAGCTATGGAAATTAATAGTGTGAGTGGTTTGTGCATTACTAAGCTAGATGTACTGGATGGCTTGGAAACCGTGAAAATCTGCACAGGTTATCAGTTAGAAGGGCAAGTTTTTGAAGTACCTCCAGTGATTACTGAAGAATTTGCGCGTTGCCAACCGATTTATGAAGAGTTACCGGGTTGGCAAGAATCGACATTTGGCCTAACCCGTTACAATGAGTTACCTGCCAATGCTAAAGCTTATCTAAAACGTTTAGAAGAAGTGGTAGAGACCCCAGTAGACATTATTTCTACCGGCCCGGATCGTGATCAGACGATTATTTTAAGACATCCTTACGCAGCCTAAGTCCAATTTAGGCAAAAAAATAACCCCACTCCTAAATGAGGAGTGGGGGTCTTAAGCCACCGGGGGTTGTGGCGGAGGTTGCACCGTTCTGACATTCTATTCTGAATAGTTCTTTGCATTTGATATGCCAATTAGGTAAGCCTTTATTTATCAAGCACTTTTTAAAAACCTGCCTAATTATTAATAAAATTTACAGCGCCCAATTAAGACAAGTTTGCCAATAATCTGTCAGTTTGAGACACTAGCCAAATGCTCTGTCACATCGACAGAGAAAACTTAAGGCCATTTATCACAAACGGTTTAAATTGCCTTGAACGCATGCGTATAATGTTGCGACAAATCAAAATCATGGCAGATTCTATGCAAGAAACTTTTTTAAATGATCTGGCAAAAAGCCAAGCCCCTGTCTTTTGTTTCCTCGTCAACGGAATCAAATTGGAAGGGTTTATCATTGCTTATGATCAATTCTCAGTAATGCTGGCCTCAAACCGCGATGCGGCAAGCTCCCAGCTCATTATGAAAAGTGCTATCTCGACGATTGTACCGAAAGGTGCGGGGTCGGTAGCACCAAAAAACTATTAACTCTTTTAAGAAAGGATCAGTCCCAATGGATGCAATCAAGATTCTCGGCAGTTTGTTAAGCAGTGGCGCTTTATCGGGTGGTTCTGCCGGTAACGTACTGGGTAACATCCTCGGTTCTGCACTCGGTGGCAGTAGCACAAGCCGCCAAGGTGGCGGGATGGCAGATGTCCTCGGGAGTCTCTTAGGTGGAGCACAGAATAATTCAAATCAAGGCGGCTTAGGCGATGTATTAGGTGGTCTCCTTGGGGGACAAACCAATCGTCAAAACCCAACCGGTTTGAACGATGTGTTAGGGAGTTTGTTGGGTGGTGGTCAATCCGCAAATTCAAACTCAAGCCAAGGTGGTTTAGGCAATGTCTTAGGCAGCCTCCTCGGTGGAGCACAACAACCCTCTACTGGCCAAAGCGGTGGTTTAGGTGACCTTCTCGGTGGCTTAATGGGCGGCCAGCAAACGCAAGCCGGACAAGGGCAAGCAAGTGGTGGTTTAGCCGATCTATTAACGGCTGCCGTTAGCAAATATATGCAAGGCCAAAACCCCAATGTCCCTGATTTGAGTAGTCAGTTAATCCCCAATCAGCAAGCCGCTGAACAACAAGCCAGCCTAATGATTCGTGCCATGATTAATGCCGCCAAAGCAGATGGTACAATTGATCCACAAGAGCAAGAACGCATTATTAGCAAATTAGGGAATATCAATGATTCTGAAGCTGATTTCATTCGTCGTGAATTTGAAGCACCTTTAAATGTCGCGGGCTTTGTACAGAGTATTCCACAAGGCATGGGACAAGCAATCTATGCTATTTCGCTCGCGGCCATCGACTTAGATAGCCGAACCGAAGCGCAATACTTAAGCCAATTGGCTCAAGGTTTGAATTTATCGCCTACTACTTGCAATGCCCTGCATGAGCAAGTAGGAGCACCTAAGCTCTACTCTTAAAACTTGAGTGAAGTGTCCGACTTAAAGAGTCTGTTGCTTAGCAGACTCTTTACATAAAATACGTCAGCTAAAAGCCAGCTGCCTTAAGCACGGCTAGCATCCCTACTCTTACTGAATAACGGCATAACTATAACCGTATTGGGTTTATAGCGCTGTGTCCTGCTATAGTGCGCTCTTCTAAAAACGTGAGAATTCAGTTGCGATGCATGCTGCTAAAGACATGAAAGCCTTGGCGCGCGCGGTGATTACTGCCGAAATTAGCGCCTTAGAATCTTTACCTGAGCGAATTGATGATCAATTCGTAGGGGCTTGTGAAACCATTCTGAACTGTCGTGGGCGGGTGATTGTAACGGGGATGGGCAAGTCCGGGCATATCGGGAGTAAAATAGCCGCCACTTTAGCCAGTACAGGGACTCCGGCTTTTTTTGTGCATCCCGGTGAGGCGAGTCATGGTGACTTAGGCATGATCGTTGATGGTGATGTAATCATTGCCTTGTCTAATTCCGGCACTAGTGAAGAAATCCTAGCCATTATGCCGGTGGTACGCCGTCTAAAAATCAAGCTAATTGCGATGACAGGCAATCCAGAATCTGAATTGGCACAATTAGCTGACTTTCATATTTATACCGGAGTTGACCAAGAAGCCTGCCCTTTAGGTCTCGCTCCGACTTCAAGTACCACCGCCACCTTAGTCATGGGGGATGCCTTAGCGATTGCTCTCTTAGAAGTACGTGGTTTTACAGCCGATGATTTTGCACGCTCACATCCCGGTGGGCGCTTAGGTAAACGTTTATTAGTGCATGTACGCGATCTCATGCATACTCAAGGGCAAATCCCAAGAGTCCTGCCTGAGGCTGATATTCGAGAAACTATTTTAGAAATGACGCGACATGGTTTCGGTATGACTGCCATTGTCGATGCAAGTGAATATTTGCTAGGTGTCTTCACCGATGGTGATTTACGGCGCTCGTTTGATCATGGTCGTGATTTGCAAGGTCGCCCCATCGCTGAGTTAATGACCACCAGCTCACATACCATTGCCCCAGATGAACTCGCGGTCACCGCCTTAAATCTAATGCAAGAGCATAGTATCACGGTGTTGCCTGTAGTGCAGGCAGGGCAAATAGTGGGTATTATCCATATGCATGATTTATTACGCGCAGGAATTGTTTAATGAAAGTAACTAAAGAGCTGGCCAGCCAGATTCAACTCTTGATCCTTGATGTGGATGGCGTACTCACTGA
Organism: Thiothrix eikelboomii; assembly: GCF_900167255.1. GTDB lineage: Bacteria > Pseudomonadota > Gammaproteobacteria > Thiotrichales > Thiotrichaceae > Thiolinea > Thiolinea eikelboomii. Next base: position 55,819 of record NZ_FUYB01000020.1, on the reverse strand, counting down.
TGGCAGCCTGTTTTATGATAATCATGGTCAAGAATATAAAGCCTTTAACTCACGCGATGGTCACGGTCTACGCATGTTGCAAGAGGCAGGTATAAAAGTTGCCTTGCTCACCGGGCGACAATCTGAACTAGTTCAACATCGAGCGCGCAACTTAAATATTCCGGCTGAACTAGTTTTTCAAGGCTTTCGGGATAAACGCCCTGCCTTTGAAGCCTTACTTGCGCAAACAGGTCTTACCGCCGATCAGATTGCTTATATCGGTGATGATGTGGTGGATCTACCCGTGATGACCAAAGTCGGCTTAGCGATTGCGGTTGCAGATGCCCATCCTTTTGTGAAGCAACATGCCGCTTGGGTTAGTCATTTATCCGGCGGGCGCGGTGCAGTACGTGAGGCCTGTGAAATGTTATTGGACGCACGAGGTGAACTACAGACGATTTTAGACCGTTATTTGCAATGAGATTTTTGCTAGTTCTAGTCAGTGTCTTATTAGTTGTCATCCTGCTGCATAATTTAGAAGATTATTTAGCCCGCCCTGACCTCGAGCCGACCCAGCAAGATTATGTGGCAGTGGATTATTATCTCACCGACTTTAGCTTAAGTGCGATCACGGCTAGTGGGAGCGTCAGTCATACAGTAGATGGCTTGTATCTAGCGTATTCGCAAGACACGAAGGTCAGTCAGATTGTGATGCCGCGCATTATCAGTAAAGACACCCAAGCCACGCAAGCAGTCGATGCAGCCACGTTAACCGCTGATGAAGCGGTGCTACATCATGCTACCCAAGAGGCCGATCTGAATGGGAATGTGCGCTTACAGATGGCGAGTCAGGCAGAGCATGCTTTTGATTTGCAAACCTCTTTTTTACATTACCGCTTTGCTGATCAACAGGTCAGTACCGATCAAGCGGTGAGCATCACTAGCCCACAATTGGTTTTACAAGGAACCGGGCTAGAAGCTAAACTGGACGAGGCTTATTTGAGACTAAATGCTAATGTTAAATCAACCTATCAAGCGGCCCCTTAAACTACTCGTTTGCCTACTATTCTGCACCGGCTTAACGGCCCAAGCACTCAGCACCGATGTCGAAAAACCGGTGACGATTGAGTCAGACTCGGGGGTGTTTAATAAAGAAGCGGGCACGGCTGTGTATGCAGGCAATGTAGAAATTAAACAAGGTACTCTGAGTATTCGTGCCAGCCGGATTGAAATTTCTGCCCCCGGCAATGAAATCCAACTGATTAAAGCCACCGGTTCGCCAGTTAATTTTCAACAAACCATGGACAGTGGCAAGCAGACCCTAGGGCGTGCGAAAACGGTGCAATATTTGGTCACTCAAAAGAAATTAGTCATGGATGGGGATGCAAGCCTCAGCCAAGATCGAGATAATTTTGCGAGTAATCACATTGAATATTCTATTGCAAGTGGCGAACTCAAAGCCGGAGGTCAAGCCACAGCGGCGGGCGAAAAGCCGGGACGAGTCCGAGCTATTTTCTACCCTACGAATAAAGCACAATAATTTGCTATGGCTATTTTACGGGCTGAACACTTACAAAAAAACTATAAAAAACGCCAAATTCTCAAGGATGTTAATCTAGCAGTACATAGTGCCGAAGTGGTGGGTTTATTAGGTCCGAATGGGGCGGGTAAAACCACATGCTTTTATATGATTGTCGGCTTAGTGGGGGTTGATGGCGGCAAAATTTTTATTAATGATCATGATATTACCCAAGCACCGATGCATAAGCGGGCGCGAGCAGGTCTTGGGTATTTAGCACAAGAAGCGAGTGTATTTCGCAAACTAACGGTGACGCAAAATATTCTTGCCATCCTCGAACTACGCAAAGATCTTAATCGCAACCAGCGCCAAGCAAAACTGGAGCAACTCTTAGCCGAATTTCAAATTAATCATTTACGCGACAGCTTAGGCATTAGCTTATCAGGCGGTGAGCGTCGCCGTCTTGAAATCGCCCGCGCCTTAGCTACCGAACCCGAATTTATTTTACTGGACGAACCCTTCGCTGGAGTTGATCCGATTTCTGTTTTAGAAATCCAAAAAATCATTCGCCATTTAGTAGCGCGGAATATTGGCGTGCTCATCACAGATCATAATGTGCGCGAAACCCTTGGTATTTGCCACAGAGCCTATATCCTCAGTGAAGGACGTATCCTCACTGAAGGTTCACCGGATGAGATTTTAAACAATGAACAAGCCCGTAAAGTTTATTTAGGTGATAAGTTTCAACTTTAACCCCCGCTGCTTCACTGAGGATTTACCACCGATGCGGCATTTTTGCAGTTGTGTGGATTTAGGGCTACCATGTGACTTATGGTGCGACCCAACTGTTCAATCTGGAAAAAAGAATAACTAATGCTCAGACAAGGACTCGATATTCGTATTGGACAAACATTGTCCATGACCCCTCAGTTGCAGCAGGCTATTCGCTTGTTACAACTTTCCTCTATCGAACTACAGGAAGAAATTCAGCAAGCCCTTGAAGAAAACCCCTTATTGCAACTGGCTGAGGACGCTGATTCAAACGGCGATGTGTACTTAGCAGAAGCCTCCACTCAGGCTGAACTCCCAGCTGCCAGCACTGAAAGCCTCAGTGAGCATGATCCAGAGCAAGAACTAACTGCCCTCAGTGAGCTTGACACTAGCAGCCAGATGGAGAGCGATATTCCCGAAGATTTGAGTCTGGATACTGCTTGGGATGATGTTTATGACAGCAGCACAGGAGCAGGCAGCCATCAAGATAGTGACAGTGATAACCAGTCTTTCTTAGAAAACCAAGGTAGCTTTTCTGAAGATTTGCAAGAACACTTATTGTGGCAAATCACCATGAGCCAACTCTCCGATATCGATAAACGCATCGCCTTGACTATTGTGCAGTCATTGGATGAAGCAGGCTATTTATGCGAATCTATTGAGGATATTTTAGCAAGCCTAGTGGATGAGCTACCCATCGAATTAGAGGATGTGGCCTCGGTTTTAAAATATATTCAACATCTTGATCCGCTCGGTGTTGCTGCGCGTAATTTACGTGAGTGTTTACTGATTCAATTGTATCGGCAGCCCGCCAGTGAGTTACAAAAACTAGCGGTCAGTTTAGTCGAAAAGCATCTAGACTTATTAGAGAAACGCGACTATAAAGAAATACAGAAGAGATTAAAAATCAATCAAGACACTTTCGAGGCAACGATTACTTTGCTAAGAACCTTACAACCGAAACCCGGCAATGCCTTCTCTGACACCGCCACCGACTACATCACACCAGATGTATTTGTGCATAAATTGCGTAATGCTTGGGTTGTGTCGTTGAATCAGCGAGTCACGCCTGAGCTGCAAATCAATCAAATGTATGCAGACCTGATTGGGCAGGTTAAGACCAGTAGCGACTCACATTATCTAAAAAACAATCTTCAGCAAGCACGCTGGCTCATTCGTAGCCTTGAAAGCCGTAACACGACAATCTTGAATGTGGCAAAAGCGATAGTTGAACGCCAATCAGCTTTCATGCAATATGGAGAACAGGCCATGAAGCCGCTGATTTTACGTGATATTGCTGAAGAGTTGGAAATGCACGAATCGACTATTTCTCGCGTCACCACGAACAAATACATGTATACCCCTCGGGGGATCTTTGAATTCAAATATTTCTTTTCTAGTCAACTAGACACCGATACCGGATCTAGTTGCTCATCCACTGCCATTCGCGCCATGATCAAACAATTAATTGCGAAAGAAGATGCACGCTCACCTTTGAGCGATAGCGGCCTCACTCAGCTACTCAAGGAGCAAGGCATCAATGTCGCACGGCGCACAGTTACCAAGTATCGTGAAGCCATGTCTATACCGTCCTCGCATGAACGGAAGGGCCTGGTGACGACCTGAGTCAGCCCCCTAAGGGGTTGGCTATTTTTATAGACCTTGTTTTAAGGAGTCTGCACATGCAACTAGAAATTACCGGTCATCACATTGAAGTAACTCCTGCTTTAAATAGCTATATCAAAGAGAAATTTGAGCGCATCAAGCGCCATTTTGATCAAGTCCTCAATGTGCACGTTATTCTGGAAGTAGAAAATAAGACCCTGCATAGTGCTGAAGCGACCATTCACGTCAGTGGTAATCAGATTTACGCCAATGCTAAAGAAGATAATATGTATGCCTCCATTGATGCACTCTGCGACAAACTGGATCGCCAAGTGCTGAAACACAAAGACAAGCTCAAAAATCATCATCGTGATGAAAACCTACGGACGATTCAACTGCAAGCCGCAGATTAAACGAGACTAAAAGATGGATATTGTTACCCTATTATCGACGGATCGAATTGTATGTGAACGCGAGTTATCGAGTAAAAAGCGTGCTTTTGAAAAACTTGCCGCATTGCTCAGCCATGAAGGTCACGAAGACGGCTTTGAAAATGAAGCTGTTTTTAATGCGCTGATCGCCCGCGAAAAATTGGGTAGCACGGCATTGGGGAATGGCATTGTCCTTCCCCATGCCTCTTTAAGAGTCAGCTATGCTAAAGCAGCCCTCTTACTTTTAGATGAAAGCATCGACATGGATACACCGGATAAAAAGCCGGTGCATTTATTATTGGCGCTGATCGTCCCTAAAGGCCAAGCCGAAAGTTATCAACCCTTGTTAAGCGAGTTAGCCATCGTTTTAAATCGTAAAGGTTTGGCTAAGTCCTTACTCGAGTTGGGTGAGCCGGAACTTATTTTGAGTTATTTAAGCTCGTTATTTGAGCAGAAAATTGCCGCCTAAGCGGATACCACATGCAGATCGTCATTATTAGCGGAATGTCAGGAGCAGGTAAGAGTTATGCCCTCCAAACTTTGGAGGATACCGGCTATTACTGTATTGATAATCTACCCTCGCAACTGATTGAAGCACTGATTCAAACCCCACAGATCACCCACTTAGAGCGCTTAGCGATTGGTATTGATATTCGTGGTGGCAAATCCAGTCTGCAAGAAATTCCAATGACCATCGCACGGATTCGCCAGCAATATCCTAAAACCCATTTGATTTATCTCTATGCGCAACGCGCTATTATTCAAAAACGCTACAATGAAACCCGTCGCAGCCATCCTCTTATCCACGAAGAAAAAGAGCTGGCTAAAGCGATTGAATTAGAAGAAAACTTGCTAGGCTTCTTGGCAGAGCAGGCCGATTGGCGAGTGGACACCTCACAGACTAATGTCTATGAACTAGGACTATTATTGCGCACCCGCTTAGGTGAGGCGCATTTGCGCAATTTCTCGCTCATGTTTCAATCCTTTGGCTATAAACACGAAGCCCCTTCTGACTCTGATTTTGTGTTTGATGTCCGTTGCTTGCCTAATCCTTATTGGATACCTGAATTGCGACCCCTCACCGGTCGTGACCCCGCCATTATCACTTGGCTACAACAGCATCCACGGGTGCACGAATTATATACAGGTATTCAGGATTTTTTAGAGCTATGGATGGCTGATCCAGAATCCTGCCAACGTACCTATTTAACGGTTTCGATTGGCTGTACAGGGGGGCGACATCGCTCCGTTTATATCGCTGAAGCCCTCTATCAACATTTCCGCCAAAAACTCGGCGAATGTGTGCTACTGCGCCATCGAGAGCTTAACTATTTGAGCTAAGCAGAATAAGCACTTGATTATTTGTGATTTATTTCTGTCTAGTTTATCATCCCCTCCCCGATCTTTGGTTGGTAGAGCAACTGGCTTAATGACTAGATCTTCATCATTAAGCTTAATACCAGCTTAACAATCTCTATTTGCATCTTAAGCAATTGATTATTAAAAAGATGATAGGTATTCGTAATACTTAAGCAAATTCATTAGCGAATACTAGTTTTATTTTTAAGCAGAGAGAACTTATGGATAAGTTAAACCCTTACACGGCTAGCTTTGTACTGGCTACCGCTTTTGTGTTCACCCAAAGTTTCCAGACGGCCACCGCCGCTGGTTGCCAAGTGTTGAGCAAAGAAACTTTAGAAAAAAAAGCTGATCCTTATGATCAGTCGATCCGCTCAGCAGCACAAAAATATGGCGTTAAAGAAGATTTAGTCAAAGCAGTGATCACGGTTGAGAGCTGTTTTAAAAAAACCGCCCGAGGCAGTTCAGGTGAAAAAGGCTTAATGCAATTGATGCCTGCCACTGCACGCCGCTTTAATCTGAAAAATGGCTACAGTGCTTGGCAAAATGTGCATGCAGGTACGAAATATTTAAGCTACTTATTAGCCCGTTATGACGGAGATTTAAGCCGTACCGTCGCGGCTTATAATGCGGGCGAAGGCAATGTGCGTCCCGGTGGAAAAATTCGTAACCATTACTATGTCAGCAAAGTGATGAGTGCGTATGGAAAATTTAGAGGCGGCAAATCGACTCCACGCCTGCTCAAAGCTAAAGCTGAAACCCTAACGACCAGCAGCAAAAAAAGAGGTAAAACGAGTCTAAAACTTACTCAAGCAGACATCAGTGTGTTGCCTTGGTCAGAAAAAGTTAAACATCGCACCGCTGATGCCTCAAAAGTTCGTACTAGCGGGTTTAAAGTAAAACCGGGGTATACCGTGTATGAGGTCATGCGCCAAACTGGGGTTCCGGTTAAACGTCTGATTCGTTTGAATAAACTTACCTTACCTTATCACTTACAAGCAGGGCAAACCCTACGTTTGAAATAAACCCAGTCTTGAAACTTACTCCCATCAGCCGAGTTTTTAACTCGGCTGATGGTGACTCAAACGCTAAAATAAACCTTCAATCTGCCCTTGTGCGTTAATCCCAATCTGATTGGCCGCTGGCAATCTTGGTAAACCCGGCATGGTCATAATATCGCCGCAAATCACGACCACAAACTCAGCACCTGCAGCTAAACGCAGCTCACGAATCCCCACCATATGCCCACTGGGCGCACCCCGTAATTGTGGATCGGTGGAAAAGCTGTATTGAGTTTTGGCGATACACACGGGTAAATGGCCAAATCCCTCCTCTTCAAACCGAGCAAATTCAGCACGGACTTTTTTATCGGCAATAATATCATCCGCACCATACAGTTGAGTCGCAATCGTTCGTACCTTCTGCCACAGCGATAAACTATCATCATACAGCGGCGCAAACTGACTGGCTCCACTCTCGGCTAGAGCAACGACTTTATGAGCTAACTGTTCAGCGCCCTTTCCACCGTCTGACCAATGCGTACACACGATAGCCTCGACACCATAAGCAGCTGCTGATTCTCTAATCGCGGCCAATTCAGCATCCGTATCGGTATTAAAACGATTGATCCCCACCACCACCGGTACGCCAAAGCTTTTCACATTACGAATATGCCGCGCTAAGTTGGCACAACCTTTTTTTACCGCTTCGACATTTTCTTGACCCACCTCGGTAAAGGCAATTCCGCCATTCATTTTTAAAGCTCGCACTGTTGCTACGATCACAGCAGCAGCAGGCGATAACTTGGCTTTGCGGCATTTAATATCAAAGAACTTCTCGGCACCTAGGTCTGCACCAAAGCCTGCTTCTGTGACTACATAATCAGCTAATTTTAAAGCTGTTTTCGTGGCCATTACAGAGTTACAACCATGCGCAATATTGGCAAACGGACCGCCATGAATAAAGGCTGGATTATTTTCTAAGGTTTGTACCAAATTAGGTTGTAAAGCATCTTTTAAGAGAGCCGCCATTGCGCCATCGGCTTGCAAATCACGGGCACGAACGGGCTGCTTTTGACGATTAACACCGATAATAATATTGCCTAGGCGCTTGCGTAGATCCTCTAAGCTAGTGGCTAAACAGAGAATAGCCATCACCTCAGAAGCCACCGTAATATCAAAACCATCTTCACGCGGATAACCATTGGCAGCACCACCTAATGAGCTGACAATATTGCGAAGTGCACGATCATTCATATCCATCACGCGCTTCCAAGTCACCCGCCGTGCATCAATGTGTAGTTCATTGCCCCAGTGAATATGGTTATCAATCAAGGCAGCTAACAAATTATGCGCTGAAGTAATCGCATGGAAATCACCCGTGAAATGTAAATTAATATCCTCCATCGGAATGACTTGTGCATAACCTCCGCCTGCAGCCCCCCCTTTCATTCCAAAACAAGGCCCAAGGCTTGGCTCACGTAAGCAAATGGCTGCTTTTTTACCAATATAGTTCAGCGCATCACCTAAACCGACGGTAGTCGTAGTCTTACCCTCACCCGCAGGCGTGGGGCTAATGGCAGTCACCAAGATCAATTTACCATTCGGTTTATCTTGCAAGCTGTTAATAAAGTCGAGGTTAATTTTGGCTTTGCTATGTCCAAAAGGGCTGAGAACTTCCCAAGGAATATCTAAGTTTTCGCCAATTTTTTTAATCGCTAACGGTTTAGCGGCACGGGCAATATCAATATCGCTGTTAGACATCAGACTCGATCCTGTGGTGGTATGGATGAGCCTCACTATACACTTAAAATTTTATTGATTGAACAGTCAATCAAAGTAGAGACTCATCATTCTAAACGACCTTCAGCTCGTCGAGCTGCACGCTCAAATGGGTTATCTAAATAAAAACATTTACCTTGGCTGAGTACCCACAAACCTGCCGCCAAATAGATCAAAGGGAAGAAAAATCCCCAGCGTTCAAATTGGCGTACATGCTCACGTTCATGCACTCGGGTTCGATTCAGATAATCAGGCGAGATACCGATCACAATATGCCCTAAGGTAATCGCCGCCACAGCCCCCAATAAGGGCAAACCTCGATTTAAGCCCTGTCCTAATTTGCCACCCCAAATTTCTAAGACACCGGAATGCAGCGCATAAGCTCCCCCGGTGCAACTTGCTAACCAAGCCAAAGGTAAAAATAATACCGTAACCGGAGCTACCCACAGATATTTAAGAACCCGCAAACCCTGAGCACTTAATCCTTGCAACATCGAGGACTATCCTCTTGAAAGAGATTGACAGAAATGAACATTCATTCTAGCTTAATCAGTTTAAGCAGCCATCAGTCTATAATAGACTTTATCCTTCTCTAACTAATAAGGAGCTACTCTTATGAAATGTAAAGCCGCCGTCGCTTGGGAACCCAAAAAACCATTAGAAATTGAAGAGGTTGAAGTTGAAGGGCCTCGTTCAGGTGAAGTACTCCTCAAAGTTCATGCCTCGGGCGTTTGCCATACCGATGCTTTCACTTTATCCGGTGATGATCCAGAAGGCGCCTTCCCCTGCATCCTTGGCCATGAAGGTGGCTGTGAAGTCGTTGAATGCGGCCCTGAAGTTAAAGGTTTAAAACCCGGCGATCATGTCATTCCTTTGTATATTCCAGAATGCGGTGTTTGTGAATATTGTCTCTCCACTAAATCGAATCTTTGCCAGTCGATTGCATCGACCGTTTGGACGGGATACATGCCTGATGGTACGCGCCGTTTCTCAAAAAATGGACAAGCCATTTATCATTATATGGGTTGCTCGACCTTCTCAGAATATACCGTTGTTCCAGAAATCGCCCTCGCTAAAATCAACCCCACCGCTCCATTGGATAAAGTTTGCCTATTAGGTTGTGGCGTCACGACAGGGATTGGAGCGGTGTTGAATACCGCTAAAGTTCACCCCGGCGCTACCGTTGCTATCTTTGGCTTGGGTGGTATTGGTTTGTCCTGCATTCAAGGTGCAGTGATGGCACAAGCAGGACGGATTATCGCGGTAGACATTAATCCTGATAAATGGCCGATTGCCCAAGCTTTAGGAGCTACTGATTTTGTAAATCCTAAAGGAATCACTGGCTCAGTCACGGATGCGATTAAAGAAATGACCCATGGTGGCGTCGATTACTCGTTTGAATGCATCGGCAATGTGCACGTCATGCGCGAAGCCTTAGAATGTACCCATATGGGTTGGGGCGTTTCGACTATTATTGGGGTTGCAGGGGCAGGTCAGGAAATTTCTACTCGACCCTTCCAATTAGTCACAGGGCGTACTTGGAAAGGCACCGCTTTTGGTGGAGTCAAAGGGCGTACTGAACTACCCGGTTATGTTGATCGTTATCTGCAGGGTGATATTGAACTCGATCGGATGGTGACACATACCATGCCCTTAGAAGATATTAACCGTGCTTTTGACCTGATGCATGAGGGTGAAAGTATTCGCTCTGTGATTATTTTCTAAGGAGGCGGCATGAAGCAGATCGAACAAATCAAAGAATGGGGTGGCTATCTAAATCGCTATACCCATTATGCTAATACCTGTCAGTGTGAGATGACTTTCTCAGTTTATTTGCCTCCTCAGGCTGCTACACAGCGCGTCCCTGCACTGTATTGGCTGTCAGGCTTAACCTGTACAGATGATAATTTCCGCGTCAAAGCGGGTGCTCAACGCTATGCTGCCGACTATGGCATTGCCTTGATTATTCCTGATACCAGCCCACGAGGTGACTCGGTACCAGATATTCCCGAGCGCTATGATCAAGGTAAAGGGGCTGGATTTTATGTGAATGCCACGCAAGCACCTTGGGCAGAAAACTACCAAATGGATGCCTATATTACCCGCGAGTTACCTGCACTCGTCGAAGAGCACTTACCCTTATTGCCGGGTATTCGCTCGATTAGTGGGCATTCGATGGGTGGACATGGTGCTCTCGTCTGTGCCTTACGCAATCCGGGCATGTATCGCTCCGTTTCAGCCTTTGCACCGATTTGCAATCCTAGCCTTAGCCCGTGGGGTTTGGCTTGCTTTTCGCTGTATCTCGGGGAAGAGCGTGCTTTATGGGAACAATATGACGCGGTTTGCTTGATTAAAGCCGGAGCACAAATACCGACCGAAATCTTAGTGGACCAAGGAACAGCCGATGAATTTCTGGATGCAGGGCAATTGCTGCCAGAAAACTTGAAAGCAGCCTGTAAACTGATGGAGCTACCGCTACGGCTTCGAATGCAAGAAGGCTATGATCATAGTTACCATTTCATTGGTTCATTCATTGGCGAACATATCGCTTACCATGCTCAAGTCTTAGGCTTAAGGCGTTAGCTTACCCATCGTCAAGGCGGCCAAGCACTCAGCTAAGCGGCCGCCTCAGTGGTTGCAAGGCTTGGACTTGACTGATTGAGATTCAGGGTATCGGTATATAAATTAGCAGGGCTAGTGACTAGAGTCGGTACAGCCTTACATAAACCGATTTTAGCGGTTAATAAGACCTCATCGAGATATTCAATTAAAGGGCGTTCGATTTTTCCTTCTAAGCGCAATTGAATCATGCGGATCGCCCCACCAAACATTGCCGAGGCCGCGACCCAAGTATCCATTTGTCGAAACTCGCCACATTCCATACCCTGCTGCACAATAGCTCGCATCTTAATAAAAGCCGAGGAATCAGATGGCTGCGGCTCTTCTGGTAGGAATTCAGCGTGTTTGGGGTGGAAAGCAAAAGCAATAATATTCCGGTGGGATTCCGTATAAGCAAATAGGTCAGCAATCACCCGCTTACACTGCTCTACGGGTGAGCCACCCTCAGCAATCGCATCATCCACTGCCTGATCTAACTCATGGAGGATATGTTGATACAGAGCGCGTGCTACCCCTTCTTTACCCCCAAAATAATTATAAATTGAGCCAATACTGACCTGCGCTTGCTTTTGAATTTCATGGATAGAAATATTGTGATAACCGTGTTGAACGAAGAGATCAAGCGCTGCGGTCAAAATACGGCAATCAATAGGCTCAGGTTGTGGAATGACTTTTTTAAGGTATGGCATACGTTTCTAAAATCTTGGTTATAACGAGTTCATTGGTTTGATGGTCTAGGGAAAGCCCTTCCCTACTTTATCAATCCGCTGTTGATGCTTAAAAGTCTGACCATCCGTGTCGGTGACAACTGCGGCTAGTATACCTGATTTTTCAGGCATGAGATAAAACTGGAAATTAGGATTCTCACTGATGGAAATATCGGTCTCGGCACTAAAGACCAATTGCTCATCGAGGGTGACCTCGATGGTTTTGATATAGCGGGGTGGAATTGGCAAAGTGCTGACTTGATCACGCTGCAAACCCGATAGATTGGGATGCACAATCGACAGGCGCGTAGGTCTCAACTCTGCAGCTGGACTGTCTGCAGATTTCGTATTAAAACGCATCTCACCAATCGTTTGGTCTGCGCGACTATTACTGGCAGGGGCTGAACATCCCCCACTGGCTTTGACATAACGACCACTCATATATAACTTGCCATCATTGGTTTCGGCAATCACCCGCACCGGTGAATAGGCATCGACTCTAATCAGCAACTCCAGATTAGCGCGCGCTAACAGCGGTGTGAGCTTAAACTTACCCGCTAAGGGATTCGGATTATTATCTATAATCAAATGTAAACTTTGCAGATAACGCTCAGCCGATTGAGGAAACCCCGCTTGGATGCGGATTGGTACTAAAGCACCATCTTCCGCCCGAGCAGGGGCTTGCAAACTAATCACCGACTCATCCCATACTATCGTTTTATCTTGAAAATAAAAGCTTTTTAGGCGCGACAACCATGCTTGCTCCTGCTCTGTTGTCAGCGGCACAGAGAGTGAATTGAGCGGGAACTCCGCATAACCGACCTTAGAAATCAAGACAACAAAAACTATCGTGATCAGGCTATAAGTCAACTTCATGATTACTCGCTCCGAATCAGCTGTATAGACGCACTCATGGAATGTTTTTTGACTATTGACAAAAATGAACATTCATTCTAATCTGGTTTTGGCTTAAAAACCAATGAAATAAGCAGGTCAATACCACCTTGGCTAACTAATATTATTTTTATCAGAACATAAGATTTTATTTTCGACCGCTCTGGATTGAAATGTTTGCTTCTGAAAAATGACTCTAGCGGTGGCACTACTTGCTAACAGGTTAGGTCATCTATTTTGGAGGAGCAGCAATATGAAGCAATTAGTAAGGCGTCTGACTTTAGCTATGCTGGTGGCCGGTATCCCAACAGGGGTTACCTTGGCCAATGATTCGGTCATGCAGGCCATCGCAGATCCCAATAACTGGGCTATTTGGGGCGGCAATTATAGTGGCAACCGCTACAGCAGTTTAGATCAGATTAACGCCGGTAATGTCGCTAATCTTAGACCCGAATGGACATTTTCGACCGGTGTACTCCGTGGGCACGAAGGCGGTCCACTTGTCATCGGCGAAACCATGTATATCCAAACCCCCTTCCCTAATAAAGTTTTCGCGATTAATCTCAACGATCAAACCGTTATCTGGCAATACGAGCCTAAGCAAGACACCAGTGTAATCCCCGTCATGTGCTGCGATACGGTTAATCGTGGCTTGGCCTATGCTGATGGCAAAGTTTTCCTACAACAAGCGGACACGACTTTAGTCGCTCTCGATGCGAAAACTGGGGCTTTGGCTTGGAGTGTGAAAAACGGTGACCCGAAAAAAGGTGAAACCAATACTAATGCCCCGATTGTGGTCAAAGACAAAATTTACACAGGCATCAGTGGTGGTGAGTTTGGAGTCCGTGGTTTTATGGCGGCCTATAACATCAAGGACGGTTCTTTAGCTTGGAAATGCTATAGCACCGGTCCTGATGCGGAAATGTGCATGGATCCAGAAAAGACCACTACTTGGGGTGGCACGGATAAAGGTATCGTTCCTGTTGGCAAAGACTCGAGTTTAAGTACTTGGCAAGGTGATCAGTGGAAGATCGGGGGGGGGACGACTTGGGGTTGGTATTCTTATGATCCTGATCTGAATTTAATCTATTACGGGACTGGCAACCCCAGTACTTGGAATCCAGTGGTGCGCCCGGGTGACAATAAATGGTCTATGACTATTATGGCACGTGATGCAGATACCGGGCAGGCCAAGTGGGTTTACCAAATGACCCCCCATGATGAATGGGACTATGATGGTGTCAACGAGATTCAACTCGTCAAAAGCAAACTGGATGGCAAGGACATCAAAGCCTTAGTTCATTTTGATCGGAATGGTTTTGCCTACACCATGAATGCAGAAACTGGTGCTGTGCTGCTTGCTGAAAAATATGATCCAGCTGTCAATTGGGCAACTCATGTCGATATGAAAACAGGTCGTCCTGTAGTCGTTGATCAATACAGTACCCACAAAAATGGCGCTGATGTCAATACCAAAGGGGTTTGTCCTGCGGCCTTAGGTTCTAAAGACCAACAACCTTCCGCCTTCTCTCCCAAAACAGGTCTGTTCTACGTCCCTACCAACCATGTCTGCATGGACTATGAACCTTTCCAAGTCGATTATGTTGCAGGTCAACCCTATGTCGGTGCTACTTTGAGCATGTATCCAGCTGGCAAAGTCACCAATAATGGCACTTCAAATCTTGGCAACTTTATTGCGTGGGATGCGACCAGCGGTAAGATCAAATGGTCAATCCCTGAACCCTTCTCTGTATGGAGTGGTGCTCTAGCTACCGCAGGCGATGTGGTGTTCTATGGTACTTTGGAAGGCTACTTAAAAGCGATTGATGCCAGTACCGGCAAAGAATTATATCGCTTCAAAACACCCTCTGGGATTATCGGCAATGTCAATACTTGGAGTTTCAAAGGCAAACAGTATATTGGCGTATTGTCTGGTATTGGTGGTTGGGCAGGTATCGGTATGGCAGCTGGTCTACAAGGAGATACCGATGGCCTAGGTGCAGTGGGTGCTTATAAAAGCTTGAGTGCTTATACCCAACTAGGTGGTGTCTTGACGGTGTTTGCTTTACCTGATGCCCCCAAAGCCGCTGCCGCAGAAACACCTGAGTTGAAAAAAGTGGCTGAATTAAAACAGCCTCAGTAAGCAGCATGCTTAGTTTGTAAACTGCGTTCGGAAGCATCTATAGACCTCTAGGATGGGTGCTTCCCCTTTAGCTCAAAAGGAAAAGATGCCAGATGAAACTTGTTAAACCTGCTTCTAACCTAAGTGCCTTATGCATTTGCCTTGGCTTAGTTGGGGTTTGCTTAAACCCTGCTGTGGCGGATGATCCACCGCCAGCACGTCAAGCCCTCAAAGTCTGTGCTGATCCACAATACCTGCCTTTTTCTAATCAAGAGGGTAAAGGCTATGAAAACCGTCTTGCTCAAATCATCGCAACTGAGCTGCAATTACCGATCGAATATACTTGGTTTCCACAACGCTTAGGCTTTATCCGTAACACTCTCCGCCAAGAACTGCCGGATGGCACAGGTTTTTTATGTGATCTAGTGATGGGTCTGCCACAAGGTTACGAGCTAACCGCCACCACTGACCCTTATATGCAATCTACTTACGCGCTCGTGATTCGCTCCGATGGCTCACTTAGCAAGCTCCAACAAGCAACGGATTTACTGACAAGTGATCCAGCTAATGCTGAACAGATCAAAATTGGTATTACTGAAACTAGCCCAGGGGCAGCATGGCTGGCTAAATATCAGTTACACCAATATATGAGTCCTTATGCAGCACAAACAGGTGACCCTGCTGATTTCCCCGGTAAACCCATCTTGACCGATTTATTAGCCGGTCAATTAGATGCTGCTATTGTTTGGGGACCAACCGCCGCTTATTTCACCCGCCATCAACAAGCAGGGCGCAGTTTAAAGATGCTGCCGCTTAAATCCGAGGCAGGTGTAAAGTTCAATTATGCTATTTCTGCAGGTGTACGCTTTGGGGAAAAAGCTTGGAAAGAACAAATCAATACTATTTTGCATAATAAACAGGCTGAAATTCAAAAAATCTTACGGGAGGAGTATCAAATCCCGTTAGTTGATGATGCAGGCGAAGTGCTTGCCGCTACGAGTCAATAGGAGAATCTTAGATGCAATTAACCCAACAAGTATCACTAGCAGCTTGCCTTGGTCTAATGTTTGCCCTGCCCGCTTGGGCAGCCGATGTGCAGCGTCAGCATGTCGAGCAAAGTATTCAATTAACTGCACCTGTCGATAAAGTCTGGGCTGTAGTGGGTAAATTTGAAGGGCTGCATGAATGGCATCCCTCGATCAAGACGACCATTATGAAAAACCCGCTAACCCGTGTGCTCGATTTAGGGGAAGGTCGCTTGCTCACTGAAGAATTAGAGACAAAAAGTGATGCTAATATGTCACTCAGCTACCGCATTACCCAAATGAGCACCGTTGAAACCATTCAAGTAGAGGGTAAACCGGTTGAAAAGAAAGTCCTCCCGGTTAATACCTATTCCAGTACTCTGAGCGTTAAACCTGCTGGAACAGGCAGCCAAGTTGTTTGGAGTGGTGATTTTCACCCTGCATGGTTAGGCACGGGTACTCCACCCGTCGGTATGAGTAGCCAAGATGCAATCAATGTGATGACCAATGTTTTTCAAGTGGGTTTAAATAACTTGCTCAAATCACTGAATAGCACAGCAGCAGCTCCTACTGCGACTGCTTCAGCTACACCAGCTACTCCAACAGCTGCTGCACCTGCTCCAACAACTGCTGCGCCTGCTCCAACAACTGCTGCTCCAGCTCCAACAACTGCTGCGCCTGCTCCAACAACAACTGCTGCTCCAGCTCCGGTTACCGTCACAGCAGCCGGAGGGACTCCGTATGAAGGGCATGTCAAATGTGAAGGTAGTCAGTGCAAAGTAGATACCTTTCTTATCAAAGGTTTCCGTACATTTGGCCAATGTCAGGTCTGCCACGGTATGGATGGGGGTGGAAGTACAATTGCCCCTAGTTTATTAGTTAAACTCAAAGAACTGGATCACCCTACCTTTGTGGATCGAGTGACTAATGGCTATAAAGGGCAAATTGGGGTGATGCCCGAGTGGAAAACCAACCCGAATATCATGAATAACCTCGAGAACCTTTATGCTTACTTAAAAGCGCGGGCTGATGGCGTGATTCCCGCAGGAAACTTGGAGCGCTTTTAATGAAAACCCTGCAGTGGGCTAACAGCCGGAGACAGTTTGCCCAGCCTATTATTACTCGAGGACTTAATGTGTTTGTCTGTGCTGCACTGGTATTATCAGCACCTCTCCATGCTGATAATACCAGCGCCAGCCCAGATGCTAATGCCTTTTCCCCTGCGAACACTGCGCTATTTGCGACCAATCATATGCAACAGGTTAAACCCGAACAAACCCTCGTGTATGCAGTTCAACAAACGGGGAGTATGGTTCCCAGCATTCAAGATACCGTTACCCTCAAATTAGCAGCTGCTCAAGCCGGGCATACGGAAGCGCATCTTGAGTTTATGACCGGTGAAAACCATCGCTGGACACCACCTTTTGCCGACCCAACTGGTAATCCGGTCTTAACCTTATTTCTACAAAGTGATATTCATGAAATGGAACGCATTAATGGTGGGCAATGGCGGCATTTCCAAAAATACATTAAGTTTGCCCTAGAAAAGGCCGACTTCAGTGCGACTAGCTTTGAATATGCAGGGCAGCACTATCAGGGTAAAAAAATCAGTATCCAGCCTTATCTTGATGACCCTGAGAAGAGCAAATTCATCAACCCAGCCTTCATCAAAAAACAATATGAATTCATCCTTGCTGATGAATTACCCGGAGGGATTTATAAAATTACAACTGAGGTACCCGGTACAAGTGCTGACCAACCGGTTGCTCATAAAGAGTTGCTGCTGCGTGCGCCCTAATCCGCCGCCCTCAGTAACAAGCGGTCTGCTATAGCGGGCTATTCTTCAATCTTGATTAAACAGGAATCCTTATTATGAAAAAGTGGACTAAGCCTAGTTTCAAAGATCTGCGTTATGGCTTTGAAATCAATTTGTACATTATGAATCGTTAATTAAACTTTGATTAACTAACGAGCAAACTTCCCCTGCTGCAAGGTAGGGGAAGTTGCAGACTCTAGCAGGATAGCTCACATGCTTACCGCTCGAACTGGTTGGATTTGGCCGTTTTACTCGCTTGTTTCTGCTCTACAGTATCTACTGCTCATTGCTTGTGTTTTATCAACTCCAGCACAAGCGCTGCCGACTAGCAATACCGAGGCTAAGAGTTTGGCGATTTTAGCTTTTGAACTGCATGACCTAACCCTATTGCCTGCTACTCCAGCAGAACTAGAGCGAACTCAAGCCGCTCAAGGTATCTTAGCCAAGGCACTGCAAACAGCAGGCTACCGAATTATTCAAGTTGATCCAATCCTACAAAACCAAGCGAATCAAGGAGTGGGCTATTTAGTCGCTCATCCTGAAAAAGCAGCCGCCCTCGGTAAAACCCTCCAAGCTGACTATGTGCTAGTGGGGCGCATACAAAAACCTAGCTTTTTATTCGCTTATTTATTTATACAAGTCATTGAGGTTAACACGGGTCAACAGCTAGCTGAATTGAGTGTAGAGGCCAAAGGTCAAACCCTCGAAGCGAGCCACCGCGCTTTATTACAGCTAGCGAGCTCAGTTCAAGCGCTGCTTCCGTATCCCAAGCAGTCCCTCGCTCATACCCCAACCGTTACACCCAGTTTTAACGCCCCGATCTATCAAAAAACTACCCAGAAAGCTTTTACCGCAGTGATTGATGACTTAGTGTTTGCCATCAGTCAGCATAATTTTCGTCTGACTGAGCAGGCGAATATTGGACGTGCGATTGCAGAACGTGAGGAAAAAGATTTCCCGCAGTTAACCGTCCTCCATTTCTGTAATCTAACCTATGCTCAAGCCTTGCTAGAAAAACAGCTGGCTTCATCTTTGCAAATGCCCTGCCGAATTAGTGTACGGCAAGTAGGCGATCAAGTTGTGATTGAAACACTGTTGCTAGCCGATAATGCGGTGCAACAAGCCTTAATAGATGAAATTAATCAAATCCTGCAAGCCATCGTTGATACGGGAGCCGCTTAAGCTCTTTTCTTGTTTTATTTCAGAAGGACTCACCCATGCAATCAGCTGATCATCAACTCCGTATAAGCCTCAACCGGATCTTGAGTGGGCTTATCTTAGGCTTTTGTCTGCTTAGCAGCTCATTAGCGGATTCCCCAGCACCCACTCCAGCTCCAAGCGCCGCTGTCCCAAGCAATGACTACCCGACACAAGCACGGGTCGAATATGTCTTTGGCTGTATGCATAAATACGGGGGCGAAAACTATGATCATCTCTATGGTTGTGTCTGTGCCATCGACAAAATCGCCGAAAAAATCCCTTATGCCAATTTTGTTGCCACCAGTACCCTCGCTGTGATGATTAAAACCCCCGGTGAACGGGGCGGGGCTTTTCGAGATGCGGCCGGCGGCCGTGAAGCGATCAAAGCCTTTGATAGTTTTATCGCCGAGACAGAGGCCACCTGTGGGCTAAAGAAAAAGAAACCAGCGGCTAACTAACCACCTAACTATCTAGCTACCATAGATAGTAGCAAAGGCTTGAAGCTGGCTAGCTCAGTTAGCCGCTTTAGAGTTGCTCTAAATACGCGACTCCACCTAATTGGCGCATTTGACGCAAAATAAAACGCTGGCGCTTTTGAATATATTTCGAAGGCTTCACCACACTATAAACTTCAGGCAAAGGTAAGACGGCCGCAAGCAGAGCCGCATCCTGTTCAGACAAACGAGCGACAGGTTTCTTAAATAAAAATTCACTGGCCGCCCCCACCCCATAATCTGCCTCACTGAACTGGGCAATATTCAAATAAACCTCCAGAATACGTTCTTTACTCCAAAGTGTTTCAATTAAAACTGCCAAGCCCCATTCCAGTCCTTTCCGTAAATAGCTACGCCCACCCCAGAGAAATAAATTCTTCGCCACCTGTTGAGTAATGGTACTACCGCCACCACTGGACTCACCGTCTAAAGCAGCTTGAATCGCACGTTCAGTCGCCCCCCGATCAATGCCCCAATGTTCAGGAAATAGCTGATCCTCAGCAGCAATCGCAGCTAAAGCTACTTCTGGGGGAATTTGCTCCATACTCACCCATTGATGGCGTACTTGCGGAACAGTTTCGTCAAAGATACGGGCCATCGACTGCTGCAACATAAAAGAGGAACTCGGTAAAGGGGCAACACGAAAAATCAGCAACAACAAAACAATCAGCAAGAATAGCAGCAAAGGCAACCGCCAGAGCCAATGCAAATAACTTAATTTAAAATCGGGCACTACCCAACCAGCCTTGGTCAATTCAGGAGAAAACAGCACTCTAGCGAATTCACTGCTTGGGAACAATCTGTGTTTCAACTCGGCAATTACCCGCAATTGCACAGGCTTGGGTTGCAGAAAAGCTTCGTAATTGCTGATCCCATTGTTGCTGATGGGCTTGTAGGCTATTAAAGGTTTGCGAATAGACCTGCTGCTGTAATTGCAATTGCTGTAAAATCAAAGCTTGTTGCTGTTGTTGCTCCAGCAGCATTTGTTGCTCTGCCGTTAGAGTGGGTGGTTGTACAGTCGGTTGTACGATGGGTTGTTGTTTTTGCTCGCAGGCATTCACTAGCAGGCATAAGCTTAGGAATAACCCGTTTTTTAGATAAGTCGACATGCCTTAGCTCCTTGGCTTTGATCAGGATTTCTCAGTGATCACTGGATCATGTTAAGATCCGCGCTCTCGCCAATGGGGAAAATCCATGACAGCTGCACTTGCGATCACCGCTTTACGCAAAACTTATGACAATGGCTTCACTGCGCTCAAAGGGATTGATTTGAGCGTACAGCAAGGAGATTTTTATGCGCTCCTAGGGGCGAATGGCGCTGGTAAATCCACGACAATTGGTATTATTAGCTCCTTAGTGAACAAAACCTCCGGCACGGTGACTATCTTTGGCTATGACCTCGATACTCAGCGCGAACAGGCTAAAGCTCAGCTTGGGTTAGTCCCGCAAGAATTCAATTTCAATGTGTTTGAGCCAGTCGGTGAGATCTTAATTAATCAAGGGGGTTATTACGGTATTGAACGCACCATCGCTACGGAGCGAGCTGAAAAACTGTTAAAGCAACTCGGTTTATGGGACAAACGTAAAGAACAAGCACGTACCTTATCCGGCGGCATGAAACGACGCTTAATGATTGCTCGTGCCTTAATCCACGAACCGCGTTTATTGATTCTAGACGAACCCACGGCTGGCGTAGATATTGAGATTCGGCGCTCGATGTGGGAATTTCTGACCGACTTAAATAAATCAGGCCTGACGATCATTCTCACGACCCATTATTTGGAAGAAGCCGAAAGCTTATGCCGAAATATTGGGATTATTGACCAAGGCCAACTCATTGAAAACACTAGCATGAAAAGCTTGCTAGGGCGTTTAGATACAGAAACCTATGTCTTTGACTTAGTTAAACCCATTGAACACATCGAGGATCTAGGAGCTTGCCATTTTCAACTACGCGACCCGACCACGCTTGAAGTGTCTTATCACAAACAAGATTTTTCTTTGAATCAAATTTTTGCCTTTTTAAATGAACAAGGCTTACACGTATTAAGTATGCGCAATAAAACCAACCGCCTCGAACAACTCTTTATAGATTTAGTAGAGGGTAATAAAGCATGAATGCTCAGCAAAAATGGACCGCTTATTACACTATTCTGATTCGTGAAGTTTTGCGCTTCTCACGCATTTGGATACAAACCATCCTGCCACCCGTGATCACCACTGCCTTGTATTTCATTATTTTTGGTAATTTAATTGGCCCTGCGATTGGTGAAATGCATGGCTTCTCTTATATGGAGTTTATCGTCCCCGGCCTAATTATGATGGCAGTGATCACCAACTCCTATGCCAATGTGGTGTCTTCTTTCTATGGCAGCAAATTCCAAGGCAATATTGCGGAAATGCTGGTTTCACCTGTACCGAATTGGATTATTTTAGCGGGTTTTGTCAGTGGTGGCATTGCACGCGGAATGGCAGTAGGGGTGGCAGTCACCCTCGTGTCTTTAATCTTTAGCAAGCTATATATCGAGCATTTATGGGTTATGTTTACGATTGGCTTATTGACCTCGACCTTGTTTTCTTTAGCGGGTCTAATCAATGGGGTTTACGCGAAAAGCTTCGATGATATTTCTATTGTGCCAACCTTCGTCCTCACGCCTTTGACCTACTTAGGCGGTGTGTTCTACTCCATTACTATGCTACCTGAAATTTGGCAAAAAATTTCTTTGCTCAATCCGGTCTTGTATATGGTGAATGGCTTCCGCTATGGGGTATTGGGGATTGCAGATCTACCTATTTGGATTAGCTATCTGATTATTCTAGGCTTTATTTTTATTCTAGCGAGTTTCAGTCTGTATTTGTTGAATCGCGGGATTGGGACTAGAACTTAAACAGTAGCCGACATCAACCTCCTTACATTAAACTTTCAACTAATTGAAGATCAGCTTCCGTATCTACCCCAGGTCCTGGAATGGCTTGGGCTAAATCGACATGAATCCGATAGCCATAATACAAAGCCCGTAATTGCTCTAATTTTTCTAATTGCTCTAATGGACAAGGTGCTAAGCGGGCAAAAGCTTTTAAAAATTCGGCTCGATAGGCATACATACCAATATGGCGCAGCGCATAGTGAGCTGGCTGCTCACTACCTGCTTGCACTGCATCACGCTGAAACGGAATTTGTGCCCGACTAAAATACAGCGCTAGACCATGCAGATCTTTCACCACTTTAACACTATTCGGATCAGCTAATTCCTGCTTGCTCTGCACGGGCGTGGCTAAAGTCGCAATCATCGCCTCAGGATGTGCTTGCAGATTATTAGCGAGTTGATACAAATTTTCGACGGGCGTAAGTGGTTCATCGCCTTGCAAATTGACCACGACCCGATCATCGGCCCAGCCGTAAACCTCGACCACTTCTGCAAGACGATCACTGCCTGTTTCATGCGTGGTTGCAGTCATGCAAACCGTTGCGCCAAAGCCTTCACATACGGCTTGAATGCGTTGGTCATCGGTGGCAATTACAATAGTCTCAAATGCTGCTTGTGCTTGCAGCGCCCGTTCATACACATGCTGCACCAAGGGTTTACCCTTTAATAAACGCAAGGCTTTGGCTGGCAAGCGCGTCGAGTCATACCGGGTTGGAATGACTAAAACCGGTTTCATTCTGCTAAACTCTCCACTTCTGCTTGAGTCAGTTCACGCGCTTCTTCCTCTAACATCACTGGCGTACCCTGCTTAATTGGATAAGCTAAACGGGCTGATTTTGAAATTAATTCTTGAGCCTCTTTATCATAAATCAGCTTCCCTTTCGTGACTGGGCAAACCAGAATATCCAATAATTTTTTATCCATGTACGGTTAACTCCTTAAGGCGTTGCAATAAGTGCTCGGCAAATGCTGTATCTAACTGGGCTTCAATCGGCAAATACCAGGCATTCTTAATCATATCTACCGGAAAGTTTCGACATTTTACCGCATCTTTCTCAGTCATCAGTATCGGTAAATTGTCCTGAAAGCTAAGATCCTTAGCAGTAAAGGCATGATGATCAGGAAAAACATGCTCTAGCAAGCTTAAGCCTGCTGAGGTTAGGCGACTAAAAAAACGCGCTGGATTCCCAATACCCGTGACTGCATGCACGCTTTGGCCTTGAAATAAACTCAAGGCGCGCTGTTCTGTTCCCACTAAAGACTGCAAGTTTTTGCCAAGAATTTGCAGAGTATATTCGCCCTGCTGAGCCTGTCCGTTGGTCACTACAAAATCACATGCTTGTAAGCGCACGGGCTTTTCACGCAAAGGCCCAGCCGGTAAGCAATAGCCATTGCCAAACCGCCGCGCACCATCCAATACCACAATTTCTAGATCACGTGCCATCCGATAATGTTGCAAACCATCATCGGAAATCACCAGATTACAATCGGTCTTTGCCAATAAATGGGCAATCGCAGCAGGACGATCACGTCCAATTACTAAAGGTACAGCGGTGCGCTGGACGATCACTACCGGCTCATCGCCTACTTCAAATGCTTGATCTTGAGCCTGCACTAAATGTACGGCGGTCTGCTTACCACCAAAGCCGCGACTGACCACACCAGGGCGATAACCTGCTGCCCGCAAATGCTCAATTAGCCAAATCACTAAAGGTGTTTTACCCGTACCGCCCACCGTGATATTCCCAACCACCAACACAGGCACAGGAAACTGCTGTTGTTCTACACTGAGTTTGGCTTTGCGCTGCTGGGCTAGATAGCAAAATACATAGCTTAACGGGCTTAAACTTAGGCGAGCCAGTGGGCGATGGTCATACCAAACCGATTCCAGCCAAGCGCTCAGCCATTGCTTGGCCACACTCATAGCGGTGCAGACTCGGTAAATTGCAGCGCATGTAACCGCGCATATTGGCCATTTAACGCCAGTAATTCGGTATGTGTACCGGATTCAATCAATTCACCGTCTTGCATGACTAAAATACAATCCGCACTTTCAATCGTTGACAAGCGATGCGCAATGATCAAGGTCGTTCGGCCTTGCAAGAGATGTTCTAAACCCGCTTTGATATGCCGCTCTGATTCGGTATCTAAAGCTGAAGTAGCCTCATCTAAAATTAAAATCGGTGCCTCTGATAAAATCGCCCGGGCAATTGCCAAACGCTGCCGCTGCCCACCCGAGAGCAATACTCCATTATCACCAATCACGGTGTTTAAGCCTTGGGGCAATTGCTCAATAAACTCTAAAGCATGCGCAGCCTCAGCAGCAGCACGAATTTTGGCAAGCGGTGCAGTTTGCATCTCACCATAGGCGATATTATTCCGAATCGTATCATTAAAAAGCACAATATCTTGGCCAACATAGGCGATTTGCCGCCGCAAATCCTGCAAGCCTAGCTCTGGCAAAGGGATGCCATCTAATTCAATTTGACCCTGCTGATAATCATAAAAACGCACTAATAAATTGACTAAAGTCGTTTTACCACTGCCAGAGCGCCCAACTAGAGCAAACTTTTGCCCTGCTTTAACTTTAAAGGAGATATTTTTTAAGACAGGCTTGTTGGTATAAGGATAAACAAAACCAACCTCTTTAAACTCAAGATTACCTTGGCAACTTGTCAGCTGGCGCTGACCTCGGTCCTCTTCCGTTGGTTCGTCTAACAATTGAAAAATACTTTCCCCTGCCGCGATCCCGCGCTGCAATTGCCCATTTAATTGGGTGAGATTACGTAAAGGTGTCAGCAGCATAATCATCGCTAAAATAAAGGACATGAAAATGCCGGGGGATAAACTATCTAAAGTCGCCTCACGGGTGGCAAGATAGACAATCGCCGCTAAAGCCACCGCAACTAAGAATTGCACCAAGGGCGTTGACAATAACTCCGTGAGTAAGCGCTTCATTTCCAGCTGCATATTGTGTTCATTCGCCTTTTGAAAACGCTGTGCTTCGTAGTGTTCACCATTAAAAATACGAACTACTTTATAACCTTGCACTAATTCATTACTGATTTGAGTCACTTCGCCCATCGAGTTTTGAACATGCTGGCTTAAACGACGTAAGCGTTTAGTCGCATAGACAATCACCAATGTAATCAAGGGCAGAATGATTAAGAGCCCCAAACTCAATTGCCAGCTGCGATAAAACATTAAGGCTAGTAGCCCAATAATCGTAGCTGTCTCTTGAATTAATACGGTAATGCCGCGAGTAGCCGCTGTAGCTAATTGATCCGTGTAAAAAGTCAGCTGCGATAATAATTGCCCTGCACTATGCTGCTGAAAATAAGGCACGGGTAAGCGTAATAGATGATTAAACACCTCACCCCGAATGGTTTGTACCACACTACGTCCGACTAGCCCCATGAAATAGCCTGAGACAAACATTGCCACACCACGCACTAGAAAGATGCCCATAATGCCCAAAGGCAACCAAGCAATTACCTCTGGGTCACGTTGAAGGATCGCTTGATCCAGTAACGGCCCCATAATATAAGCAAACAGGGGTTGAGTGAGAGCACCGACCAATAAACCAATAATCGCCAAGACTAAATAAGGCCAATAACGCAGAGAATAACTGGCTAACCGTCGATAGACTTGTAAACCAGCGATGCGTCGGGGTTCAGACATGTCGGCTACTTCTGCCGCTCAGCTTGGGTCGTCGCCATCGAGAAATTCGTTAAACCTAAGCGCCCAGCAATATCCATTGCCGTGACCACAGCTTGATAATTGACATTAGCATCAGCAGAAATCACTAAAGAAGGCGTGCCTTGTAGGGTATTTAATACTTCGGTCATGGCTTGGAATAAAGTCTCGGGTTGGGTATTTAACACTTCGCGTCCATTTACATAATAACGGCCTTGACTGTCAATCAATAACTCAAGTTTATTCTTAATATTCTGTGTTTCTGGGTTTTTACTTGCGGTCGGTAAGGCAATTTTTAAGGCGGAATTATGATTGAAGGTGGTCGTGACCATAAAAAAGATCAACAATAAAAACACCACATCAATCATCGAGGTTAAATCAACATCGACACTATTCGGTTCATGGCTACGAAATTTCATACTTAGCCCCCACTACCCATGCGTTGGCGGGCGGCAGCAATCGCTGCTGCTGCTCGCTCATTCGTAGTGGGTGTATGACTATGACTGCTGACACTCGCAGCGGGCGGACGGCGTTGATTATTTTGATTGACGATTTCAATCAATTTAACCGCTTCTTGCTCCATACCAAACACATAATTGTCTACTTTAGCTTTCAGCAAACGATGAAAAATCACCGCGATTAAAGCCACGACTAAACCCGCAGCGGTGGTAATTAATGCCTCAGAAATTCCGCCCGCAACTGCTGCGGGATCACCTGCACCGGCTTTAGAGATTTGGCTAAACGAACTAATCATCCCAAATACGGTGCCCAATAAACCCATCAGTGGTGCAATCGAACCAATTGTCGCCAAGGCAGGCAAATAGCGCTCCAAGCGATGCACCGCATGGCGGCCTGCTTCTTCGACATTTTCTTTCATGACATGACGCGGCAAATTACTACTGGCTAACCCTGTGGCTAACACACTACCAACTACCGAGCTTGCGCTTAAATTATCAATCGCATTGCTGGATACTTGCCCCGTTTCAGCGAGCTTACGTGCCATTTCAATATCAGCAGCCGGCATAACTTTACTACGACCTAACGCCCAGAAACGCTCAAAGATAATAGCCAGCGCAATAATAGACGCTAGAATGATGGGAATCATCATTACCCCGCCCGCTATGATTATTTCTAACATGGGTTAAGCCTCATACTTTTTATCAATTAGCCTAAAAATTTTACTTGCCCATTTTCCCGATAAACGGTGAAACCCTCGCTGAACACACTTTTAGCGTGTTAAAGCAGCATCCCGCAGCCATTGCGCGACATCTTTGGCAAAGTAACTAAGGATACCATCCGCCCCAGCGCGCTTCATCCCTAATAAAGCTTCTAACACACAAGCTTGCTCATCAATCCAACCATTCATGCCAGCAGCCCTCAGCATCGCGTATTCACCACTGACTTGATAAACATAAGTCGGTGCTTTGAATTGATCCTTCACCCGTCGCACTATATCTAAATAAGGCAGACCGGGCTTGACCATTACCATATCAGCACCCTCTTGCAGGTCTAGGGCGATTTCCCATAAAGCTTCGTCGCTATTCGCCGGATCCATTTGATAGCTATATTTATTACCCTTCCCCAAATTACCCGCCGAGCCAACTGCATCGCGGAAAGGTCCATAGAAACTGGAGGCGTATTTTGCGGAATAAGCCATAATGCGCGTATGAATATGCCCCTCTTGCTCTAAAGCCTCTCGCATAGCACGAATCCGCCCATCCATCATATCGGAGGGTGCAACAATATCCGCTCCCGCCTCTGCATGTGATAAAGCTTGCTTGACCAGTACCTCAACCGTTTCATCATTGACGATATAGCCCTCTGCATTCATCAAGCCATCCTGTCCATGTGAGGTGAAAGGATCTAAAGCCACATCAGTCATCACCCCCAATTCAGGCACTGCTGCTTTTAAAGCCCGCACCGCCCGCTGGGCTAAACCATTCGGATTATAAGCCTCTTCGGCTTGCTCCGACTTCGCCTCAGCTGGAGTAACCGGAAACAGTGCGATCAGCGGAATTCCTAACCGAGCGACTTGCTCCGCTTCTTGCACCAACAGATCAATACTTTTGCGCTCCACACCGGGCATCGAACTGACCGCCTCGCGCCGATTACTTCCTTCTAAAACAAACACCGGATAAATCAAATCATCCGTACTCAAGCGATGCTCACGCATCAAGCGCCGTGAAAAATCATGACACCGCATACGCCGCATACGGGTTAAAGGAAATCTACCGGGGAAATCAGCCATGAGTCAGCCCTGCAACAAGATGAAATGAGGGGTTATTTTGCCTAAAATCCTAGGCAGTGACCAGCCTCTATCTCATGAGATAGTCTTTCGATAATCTTTGCTTAAATTCTTTGCCTCACTCTTAATCCAAGTTAAAGTAGCTAACCTGCCCTCTTTGACAGCGAACCTTATGCCAGTCCAAACGTTTAACCCTGACCGCGAACTACTGATTGCTGCTTTACAGGCGCTTCGTCCGCCGGTCCTGATTTTGACTCGACCGGAAGAGCTCAAACCTTACGAATGCGATGGTTTAAGTGCTTATCGCCGTCTACCTTTAGTCGTGGTCTTGCCGGAAACCATCGAACAAGTGCAGGCGATTTTACAAATATGTCATACACAAAAAGTGCCGGTTGTTGCCCGAGGTGCAGGCACTGGTTTATCTGGAGGAGCCTTGCCACATGAGCAAGGCGTACTCTTAAGTTTGGCTAAATTCACCAAAATTTTAGACATTAATCCCAAGCGCCGTACTGCGACGGTTCAGCCCGGTGTGCGTAATCTTGCGATTACCCAAGCAGTCGATCATTTAGGACTCTATTATGCCCCTGATCCTTCCTCACAAATTGCCTGCACCATTGGTGGGAATGTGGCGGAAAACTCGGGCGGGGTGCATTGTTTAAAATATGGCTTAACCGTTCACAATATTTTACAAATTAAGCTGGTCACGATTGAAGGTGAACTACTCACCATCGGTAGCCACAGCCTTGACTCGCCCGGTTATGACCTATTAGCCCTGATGACAGGCTCGGAAGGCATGCTCGGGGTGATTGTTGAAGTCACGGTTAAATTGCTACCCAAACCTGAGCGAGTGCAAGTGCTGCTAGCCGCATTTGATGATGTGATTAAAGCGGGTGCTGCCGTGGGTGCAATTATTTCCGCAGGGATTATTCCGGCGGGCTTAGAAATGATGGATGGCCCTGCGATTCAAGCAGCGGAAGCATTTGCACAAGCGGGCTACCCTACCGAGGCAGCCGCGATTCTATTGTGTGAACTCGATGGAACGCATGCAGAAGTATCTGAGCAACTTCTGCGCGTACACGAGATTTTAATCAAGAGTGCAGCCACTGAGGTACGCACGGCGAAAGATGCTCAAGAACGTGCCATTTTATGGAAAGGTCGGAAATCAGCCTTCCCTGCGGTCGGACGGATCTCACCCGATTACTATTGCATGGATGGGACTATACCGCGCAAACATTTACCTCAAGTTTTACAAGCGATTCATGAATTCTCGCAAGAATTTGAGCTAGCTGTAGCGAATGTGTTTCATGCTGGCGATGGTAATTTACATCCTTTGATTTTGTTTGATGCGAATCAGCCCGGGCAATTGGAGCGTGCTGAGGCATTTGGTGGCAAGATTTTAGAGCTGTGTGTAGCCGTAGGCGGTACGATCACGGGTGAACATGGGGTGGGCATGGAAAAAATCAATCAGATGTGTGCGCAATTTAACCGTTTAGAATTGACTCAATTTCATGCCGTGAAAGCTGCATTTGACCCTGAAGGCTTACTCAATCCGGGTAAAGCCGTCCCGACTTTACAACGCTGTGCTGAGTTTGGCGCACTGCATGTGCATCAAGGGCAATTACCGCATGCTGATTTGGAGCGCTTTTAATGAGTGAAGATCTCAGCCAAGCTTTACAAGCACAAGTGCAGGCCGCTTATGCGCAAGGCAGAACTTTAGATATCCAAGCGGGCAAGAGCAAAACTTGGTATGGCAATCCGACTGAAGGTGAAATCTTAGCAGTGGCTGGGCACAGCGGTATTTTAAACTATGAACCCAGTGAATTAGTCATTACAGCACGCGCAGGTACCCGTTTAACTGAACTGGAAGCCACCTTAGCCGCACACGGTCAGTGTTTAGCTTTTGAACCACCCCATTTTGCCGAAACGGCTACTCTTGGTGGCACAATTGCGAGTAATTTTTCTGGCCCTGCCCGCCCCTATTTAGGGGCTGCACGTGACTTTGTGCTGGGCTGCAAGCTCATCAATGGCCAAGGTGAAATTCTGCAGTTTGGTGGCCAAGTCATGAAAAATGTTGCAGGCTATGATGTTTCACGCTTAATGGCGGGCGCTTTAGGGACTTTAGGGGTGCTCTTAGAGCTTTCCTTGCGCGTGATCCCTAAACCAGAAACTGAACTCACTTTAGTTAACACCTTAAGCACGACTGACATGCTACAACAAGCCAACCACTCTGCACGCCTGCCCTTGCCACTGAGTGGCTTTGCCTATCTGGATGGTCAAGCTTATATCAGATTGAGCGGGACTGAAGGAGCTGTTAAACAGGCCAGCGCTTTCATCGGTGGAACAGCTTTAGCCGCTGGTACAAATTTTTGGCTCAGCCTGCGTGAGCAGCAATTGGCATTTTTCCAAACCACTGAACCGCTGTGGCGGTTATCACTGCCTGCAGATACAGGTGTCCTTGAGTTGGCGGGGTCAACCCTATATGACTGGGGTGGAGCACAACGCTGGTTAGTCAGTAACTTAGATGCACTGCAGATTCGTAACACGGTGGCCGAATACGGTGGACATGCAACCCTGTTTCGGCGTTCATCGGAGCCAACGCCTGTCAGCCCTAGTGTTTTCCAATCCTTAACACCTGAACTCATGCATTATCATCGGCAATTAAAGCAAGCCTTTGACCCGAAAGGCCTATTCAATCCTAATCGCTTATATCTTGGTCTATAAAGAGAAGCCTTCATGCAAACTAATTTAAGCGAGCCGTATCGTCAGAGCGCGCAAGGTCAAACCGCTGAAGCCATTTTACGAGCTTGCGTACATTGTGGATTTTGCACCGCTACCTGTCCTACTTATCAGTTATTGGGCGATGAATTAGATGGTCCGCGTGGACGAATTTATCAAATTAAACAAATCCTCGAAGGTGCACAGCCGACGGCAGTCACCCGCACTCATTTAGATCGTTGCCTAAGCTGCCGCTCCTGTGAAACCACTTGCCCCTCGGGGGTCGATTATGGACGTTTGTTAGATATTGGACGGGAGATTGTTGAAGAACACACTCAACGCCCTTTTTTAGAGAAATTGCAACGCCAAGCTTTACGGACGATCCTGCCCTATCCACAGCGGGTGAGCGCCTTGCTAGCATTCGCCTATTTAGTTAAACCACTGCTGCCCAAAACCTTAGCTAGAAAACTACCTGCTCAACAAGGTAATCGCTATCAATGGTCGGTGAAACCTCAAGCCCGCAAAGTTTTAGCGTTTGAAGGTTGTGTGCAAGCCGCTGTGACACCTTCCACGACAGCAGCGCTGGCACGGATTTTACACCAGCTGGGGATCGAATTAGTGCGGGTTAAAGCAGCGGGTTGTTGCGGAGCGGTCAGTCAACATCTAGCGGCACCTGAGGCAGCGTTAAATTTCATGCGCCGAAATATTGATGCTTGGTGGCCTCATCTTGAAGCGGGTGCAGAAGCGATTGTGATCAGTGCTAGTGGCTGTGGGCTGATGTTAAAAGAGTATGGGCATTTACTAAAACACGATCCTCTGTATGCGACCAAAGCCCAAACTATCTCTGCGCTCGCCAAAGACAGTAGTGAGTTATTAGCAACAGCCGAATTTAGCCATCCACAGATTCCTGAACACTTAAAAAAAGTCGCGTTTCACAGCCCATGCACCTTGCAGCATGGTTTAAAACTCAATGGTGTGGTTGAGGGTATCTTACAAAAACTAGGGTTTGAGTTAGTACCTGTTGCCGACGCCCATCTTTGCTGTGGCTCAGCGGGTACGTATTCGATTTTACAGGCGGAATTATCTCAACAACTGTTAAGCAATAAACTCCAAGCTCTGCAAGCCTCACAGCCGCAAGTGATCGCAACCGCCAATATTGGTTGCCAGTTGCATTTAGCAAGTGGCACTAAACTCCGAGTCGTGCATTGGTTGGAGTTAGTCGATCAGGCCTTAGCCGATGAGTATCCCTTGAACAATGGATCTGATCAATAGCGGATAAGTATCCGATAAACTGCATAATTAAAGTCAAATAAATTAAGACTTAAGCGGTTTTTTCTGCTAAAAGTCCCCTAGCTTCACCTATACAATAGCGATTAACCTAGCCGTTAGAGGAAACTTACATGAGTAATGAGCAGCTCAGTAAAAAGCTGGATAATTTAGCATGGTTATTAGATAACTCGATCAAAATCCCAGGAACCTCTTGGAAAATCGGTCTTGACGGGATTTTAGGGTTAATTCCGGGGGTCGGTGACTTAGCAGCCGGTGGTTTGTCCACCTATATTTTATACCAAGCGGTTAAGCTTAAAGTCCCGAAAGCGGTGCTGGCACGGATGGCTTTAAATATCTTATTAGAAAGCGTGATTGGTGTTATCCCGATTCTTGGCGATTTATTTGATTTTATCTTCAAAGCCAATCAGCGTAATGTCAATTTAATGCGCAAATACGTGTTAAATCCTAGGGATACCACTAGACAAAGCACTCTGACCCTAATTGCTCTACTTGTATTTTTCATTGTGGTCTTAGGCTTTATGGTCTGGGGTATGTTCGCCTTAGTCGCTGCGATTATTAATGCGTTTTAAACCTCTAAAATTGATGTGTGAATGGGAGTTGCAAGATGGCTAGAACTCGTGAGCAGGCACCGAGTGCTCGTGCTACGGTCAAACAATCGGCAGCACGGGCTGATTATCAAGCAGAAACACTGTATGCGATTATTGATGCTGCCCTCGTCGGTACAGTATCGGTCGCCATAGACGGGCAGCCCTTTGCTCTCCCAATGATGGTAGCGCGCATCGGCGAACATATTTACCTACACGGCTCACGGACTTCACGCATCATTAAACACCTCCGTGCAGGCCATCCAGTCTGTGTCGCTTTCACGCTGATTGATGGGATTGTAGTAGCACGCTCTGGAATGAATTGCTCTGCCAACTACCGTTCCGCAGTCGCCCACGGTCAAGGGGAAGCCGTAGAGGGAACTGAAAAAGCTGAACTCTTGCATCAAATCACCTATACGATTATTCCGGGGTCGAAAGGTGATTATCGTGAACATTTACCCGAAGAATTAAAAGCGACTACCCTCATCCGTATTCCCTTGAGTGAAGCGGCCTGCAAAGTACGTACTGGCGGCCCCAACGATGATAAGGATGATGTGAGTTTGCCGCATTGGGCGGGGGTGATTCCGTTAACACAGGTCTATGGCGAGCCTATCCCTGCTGATGATTTACCAGCAGGCCTTGCAACACCAGATTATGCTTTGAAATTTCCGTTACCAAAGAAGCCGTAAAGCCCCTTTGAGGTGGGGGCTACAAGGCAATCGGCGTGAGCCGATTAAAGCGGTCCATCCTGTTGCTCAATATATTGTTTAAGGACTGATAGAGGCGCACCGCCGACACTCCCAGCAAAGTAAGAAGGCGACCACAGTGAACCTGATTTTTTGCATATCCAGTGCTCACGAATAGAGTCAAATTCTTGTTTCAATTTTCGGCTGGATACCCCTTTGAGTGAGTTAATGAGTTTGGAGAGCTGAACTTTAGGCGGGTAATTAATCAGTAAATGGACGTGATCGTGTTCCCCGTTGAACTCGACCAGTTCGACTTCAAATAGTCGGCAAACCTCTTTCAAGATGGCTTCTAAGCGCTGAAGGCTAGATTCATTGAATACGTTGCCACGATATTTAGTGATAAAAATTAAATGGGCGTGCAGCATAAAGACGCAGTGTCGACCTGTACGAATATTCATAGACTGATTCTTTAATAGTTAGACTAGGCTATTTATAATAAGCTTTATGAAAGAAAAGGCCAATCTCAAAACCTTAAAAGTTCGCATCAAGGTTCAAGAAGTGATTGCAGCTCATCATACAGCCCGTCGCCCATTCAAAACGGATCAGCTGTGCTGGCGGGTATCGGGCGGTGCACAGCGATCCTTGGGCTGGATTCCGTTTAAGATAGGTGCCGCGAAGTGGAAAAGCGGACAAGTTTATTTTGCAGGCCACTACTTCATAATCGTTAAACTGAGTAAGCCTTCATAGCTGACTCAAATCGGTGGTAAAGCGCCTTTTAATAACACCAAAGCCCCGGTCTCAGTCCGCAAGCGTCCATGATATAGGCCTTGCTCAGCAAAATGATAATCACCTGCTTGTAGCTTAAGCTCACCGAGCCATAAATCCCCTTCAAGCATTAAGCATTCTTCAGGATAAGGATGTGGATGCCCTTGCATTTCAAAACCGGGCGCTAAACGAGCCAGATAGGTGAGTAAATCCGAACTCCCTTCTTGATGGAGAATTTTGATTTTTGCCCCCGGCAAAGGCTCTAGCCATTCACCTTCATGAGCACGAATCGTCTTAAAGCCCGGTTGGATAGCTGCTTCTTCGGCATGAACTTGAGCCAGCAGTTTAGTCCGCATACTGGCTTTTAGCTGAGCAGGCAGCGGATAAGCTGCTTGATGCTCAGCTAATAATTCAACCACATCCTGTTCTAGCCCATTATTCATACTTAAATTTAAATTATCATTACTGCTATTCATAAATACCCCCATGCGGGTATGTGGTCGTCAATGCGGTACGCAAGATAGCCTGTGCGCGCCGCAAAACCGTTTTCACTGTTCCAAGTGGCTCTCCCGTATAATCGGCAATGTCCTGATGGCTCATACCCCGATAAAAAGCCAACATAATCCATTGACGCTGCTGTGTATTCAAGAGCTTTAAGGCAGCGGCTAATTGCTCAGTCTGCTCGAGCTGGGTCAGCTGCTCAAGCTGATTCAAACTGTGCTCATCGACCGCATCAAAATCATCGGCAATCGGTAATTGTTGCTGAGTCGCAGTCGCTTCTCTGCGCAAAGCATCAATAGCACGACTATGCGTCATCATCATTAACCAAGCCAAAGGTGCTGCTTGACTAGCCTGATAATTCGCCCGATTCCGCCACGCTTGCAGATAAACATCATTAACTACTTCTTCCGCCAAACTGGGTTTGGAAGTAATGCGCATTGCTAGACCAAATACATAACTGACGGTCAGATCATAAAAGCGCCCTAAGGCAGCCTGATCGCTGTGTTGCATTCGCTCGATTAGAGCATAAAGTTCGGTCTGATTATTCACTACGGCTGACTACTAAGGGCAATGTAAGCTAGCTTAACATAGACAATTATAGGCATTCTAATAATGCGTAGCGGGTTTCAACCGACCCTCGATATTTGTCCCTATTTAGGCGAATAAAGTGGTATCAAAAGCGCGCTCAACTAACCAAATACTGGCTAAAACTAAGGTTAAAGCGGCACTACCATATAAAATCGGCACTTGATAGAACTTAGTCGAACGCAACAGATAAGCTAATGGAAATACCAATAAAACCAACATTAACTGCCCTAGCTCTACCCCTAGATTAAAGCCGAGTAAAGCTTGCACCAAAGTGGCTTGAGGTAGCTCCAGTTCCATCAATACACTTGCAAACCCGAACCCGTGTAATAAACCAAAGCCAAAGGCGAGCCACCCTTGATTGTGTTTAATGACCGGATAAAAAATATTTAAAGCCAACACGATAATCGACACAGCAATCGCGGATTCAACCCAACGTGAAGGCAAACTGACCACCCCTAATACTGCTAAACACAGGGTAATCGAATGGGCAATCGTAAATGCGGTAATCACCTTGAGCAAATTCCATAAAGCAGGTCGAAACGCAGTCACTTGCTGCCAACGATGATCCTTAACCACCAGCACAGCGGGCAAAATTAACAAACTAATAAACAGCAAATGATCTAAACCCATCCAAATATGATAAATGCCTTCATTAATATAATTAACCAAAGTTGACCAACGAGTGAGCTGCTGTGGACTCAGGCTGAGTTCCGGTTGCTCTTTTGAAAAAATCATCGAACTAGCGGCTATTCCTGCACGCTGATCTAAGAGAACGCCACGGTGGCTAGGATCAATATCAAACAGCAATTGATACTTAAAATTCAAGGCAGCATTCGCCGCTAACGAACAGCGGGGTTGCAATAACAAAACGGCATAAGCCCCATCCGTGTGCTCATCAATTTGTAATCGCTGTAAACTCAACGTGCAAACCTGCCCGTCTTGTTGAAGCTGGAGGCGGCTTAGCGCATAAGCACTGATCGCTGCTTGTTGTTGCTTGACCTCACCCCAAGTAACTTGGCCATCTTGATTCCTATCAAGACCGATAGCTTGCTCTAAATCGCGCAAGGCCAAATCCCAACGTAAGCTGGAATCCGTCTGCAAAAACAAATAACTATCACTGGGTTTATGTGCAAAAGCATTCAAACTTAGCAATAAACAGCACACCGTAAAAACACCGGATAAAGCTCGCTTCATGATGCTTGCTCCTTAGGAATTTGCGCTAATAAACCCTCTAAGCGAGTATCTTGCTGTTGGTTTTGTTGCAACCACATTTGAACCTTGCGCGCTGTTGTAAAATCTTGATTAGCTAAAGCAGCGCGGAGCAATAAAGCAGTATCTTCGGCTTCTTTTTGCTCAGCCCAATTCGCTTGCGCTAATTCAAGTGCACGCTGGCTGTTTTCCTCAAAACTCAAGAGATACCAAGCCTCATCACGTTGATGCAGCTTGCTATTCCGTAAATCTGCAGCCTGATAGCGTGCCTGCAATTGCTGCCGATAAAACTGGGTAGCTTCGATGTCCTGAGCCTGTTGACTGGCGAAGGCTAAGCGCAACAGTAAAGCATCATCCGTGGTTTTATCTTTAAGTAACCGAATCACCTCTGCAGAGCGCTGCTGACTTAATAGAAAATCGCTATAAACACGCAATAGATAATGATCTTGTCGCTCGATGGCTAAAGCCTCACGAAAATGCTGTTCGGCTTTAGGGAGCTGACCCAAACGCCAAGCTATTTCAGCAAGATTGGTCTGCACCCATTGTGCTAGCTCAGGGGTGGCTTGCGGTAAGGCTGGCAATAAGCTGAGTTGTAGTTGATAAGCCCGTTCTGCCTCACCCGTAAAACTGAGGACTTGGCTAAAGCAGACTGAACCATACCAAGTAGAGCTATTAGCTAAAGCCTTACAGCTTTGCTTGGCTGCTGCATAATCACCTTGTACCCATTGCACCACGGCGAGCGTTAACCAAGCTTGGCTCGAACCCGCTTGCTGTTGGACTAGCTGCTGTAAATCCTGCAAAGCAGCGGCATAATCATGCTGGTGTTGCCGCAAAAGCGCCCGCAGCAATAAAACCTCAGGCGGCGGCTGGCTAGCTGTCCACCACGGGCTTAACAGCGCTTCGGCATACCCATAATAACGTGGATCAGCTTCACGACGGCCTAAGTCAATATATAAGCGAGCTAAGCCTGTGCTGGCGGCTACTGAGTGCGGCTCTGCCTGTAAGCGCGCCTTAAAACTGCGGATTTCGGCTGAATGGCTTAGTAAAAAATCCGGTAAAACCGTTAATACCGTCTGATCGGAGGGCGGAGTATAAGCGGCCGCTTGTAGCCTAGTATTCAACGTCGTGCTTAAGATCAAGACGCAAAAGATAGAGCCAATAAAACTCCAGCGTGGAAGGGACGTTTTATAAACGACAGGCTTCATTTTACTGACTCCATCTTTGCGAATTGGCAATCAACCGCTGATCACTGCAGTGATTGTGGTGGCTGAGCTTAGTTAGGAGAACCCGCTAGCGGTGTATTCAGATAAGGGAAACTCGCCTTGAATGGCTCAGCAGTTTGCAGAACCCCATCGGTATAAGGCAACTGCCCACTCACCGCTTGCTCAGGTGTGCAGAGGTTTAACCCTAAATGGCAGAGCAAGCCCATCGCTACCCGCAACTCTGCATCAACTACATCATCCCCTGGGCGACGACCATTCGGAAAGCCTGCAGCATCTCCAGCTGCTACACCTAGGTTTTTCTGTGCTGCTTGGGCGGTGGGTTGAATATTCATATTTAAACGAACCATTTCGCCCACGGAGCCATTAGCATTCACACCTTTTAAGCCGGTCAAAAAAGCGGCCACTAAATCAGGTCGACCAGTCACCGTCGGTGCTTCCACTCCAAACAGCGCACTCAACAGAACGGGCAAAGTGGGTTTAGTCACATAGTCAATAAATTGCGCATCATCCTTGGGCTGGCTGGCATTGAAACGATTTTTATCTGGCAGACCAATCACCACTTCATTCACCAAAGGCATGCCTAAACGGGAAACTTGAACCCAAGGCCCGGTCGAGCTTTTTGCTTTAAGGTTTTTTGGCTCTTCGAGTAAGGAGCTGGTTTGCGGCAAACTCGCTGTAGTCCATAAACCGATAATACCCTCACCACTCCCTTTTAAGCAGGCAATCGGTACTTCTAAAGCCAGTGTGGTAACATTTTTGTCAGCTAAAGCATCGGCTTCACCATCGGTAGCACCGACGGGATTCGTATTCACTAAGTCGAAAATTTCACCCAGATTCACCGCAAATGGATCTTTACGTTGCCCAACAAACACCCGCCCAATTTGGGCATTCGCCGGACAACCATTTAAGCGCACAGGTTGAATAAAGGTATGTGCATAATCTTCATAACTCTGTGTACTAAAGGTTTTGCCACCAATATTATCCAACGGCTTAGCAAAGAAACTACGATTATTGTCCGCTTGCTTAGCTCTGATCGCCTCACCTGTGCGACGATCACCTTTAATCAGATTCAGCGTATAAAATTCACGAAAATTCGCATTGGCATGGTCATTCGCTAGAATAGGTCCAATATTGGTTAAGGGGACGGGAACATTTTTTCCATCAATCGGTAAGGCTAACCCTTTCCCTGCATTGCCTAAACGCTGGCTAAAATCGAATTGAAAAGTTAAATCTTCTTTAGCATCACCATTATTATCGACATGAATTTCATAAATCGCGTCAGGCGACAAACTGAAATAATTCGGTCCACCATAAGCATCTTGAAGTGGATTATAATTGGCGATTAAGGTCACAAACCCCTCACGCCCCGGCTCATAACTACGAAAGGCATAAAAATCCGTGGCATCTACTTTAGGATTTTCGGTAATAAACGGCGCTTCACGATGGCTAGAGGCTTGCACAGCACTAGAGATAGCTAAGGCTAAGCAAGTCATAGGCAAGATGATTAAAGGTAGTTTCATGGCGATTTCCTCCGCTTGTAATGATCAAGGTTTAAGTGTTTGTGGAGTCACTTAAGAATCATTACGCACTGCAATCGCAAGTGGATTTAGATTTTTCACCGAAGGCGACCTAGGTCATGGCTTAACCTATTGACAGCCTCTATCCCCAGCGCTTGCCACCAAAGCTAAAGGCTGGGAATAGAAGATAAAGAGGAAAACGATCCTGACAACAAGCAGCTATCCAATACTGGGGCTTACTCACGCCCTTCCTGCAAATGATAACTCCGTACCCGCCGCCCATCGGTTTCGACCGAGTGTAAATGCACATCATAGCCCCAAAGGCGATGCACATGCCGCAACATCTCATAGCAATCATTGCTCAAAGGACGCCGATTATGCATATGATGATAAAGCGTCAGGGAACGATCACCCCGAATATTCACACTTTCCACTTGAATATCCGGCTCTTGCGAACTGAGATTATATTGCTGAGATAAAGTCTCACGCAGTAACCGATAGCCTTCGTCATTGTGGATCGCAGTGACATCAATCACATTGCGACGGTCATCATCTTGCAAGGCAAAGAAATGAAACTCGCGCATGATTTTTGGCGACATGAATTGCAGGATAAAGCTTTCATCACGATAGTTACGCATCACCTGATCGAGGGTAGTAATCCAGTCTGAACCCGCGATATCGGGAAACCAGCGTTTATCCTCATCCGTCGGTTCTTGGCAAATGCGGCGAATATCTTTCATCATCGCAAAGCCAAGCGCATACGGATTAATGCCCGAATAATAGCGGCTATCGAAATCAGGCTGCATCACCACATTAGTATGTGAAGTCAAAAACTCCATCATGAAGCCTTCATTCACTAAACCTTCGTCATATAACTCATTTAAAATGGTGTAATGCCAGAAAGTGGCCCAGCCTTCGTTCATCACTTGAGTTTGGCGCTGTGGATAGAAGTATTGCGCCACTTTACGCACAATACGCACGATTTCCCGCTGCCAGCCCTCGAGAAGGGGGGCGTTTTTCTCAATAAAGTAGAGAATATTTTCCTGTGACTCGACGGGGAATTTCGGAATTTCCCGCTGCTCATCAACATGCAATCTTGGCGGTAAAGTACGCCATAAATCATTGATATGCTGTTGAATATATTGCTCACGCTCTTGCTGGCGCAAAGCTTCTTTCGCCGCTGAAATCGGTACAGGACGTTTATAACGATCCACCCCATAATTCATCAGGGCATGACAAGAATCCAGCAATAGCTCAACCGCCTGCACCCCATAGCGCTCTTCGCATTCGGCAATATAATTCTTGGCAAATAATAGATAATCGACAATCGCTTCCGCATCGGTCCAATTGCGGAATAGATAATTACCCTTAAAGAAAGAGTTATGCCCATAGCAGGCATGGGCAATCACCAAGGCTTGCATGGTGAGAGTGTTCTCTTCCATTAAATAGGCAATACAAGGATTGGAATTAATCACAATCTCATACGCCAAGCCCATACGTCCACGCGAGTAGTTCTGCTCTACATTGACGAAGTGCTTGCCATACGACCAATGATTATAAAAAACCGGCATGCCAATCGAGGCATAAGCATCCATCATCTGGTCAGAACGAATAATCTCGATTTGATTGGGATAAGTGTCTAACCGAAATTTATCACGCGCAATCCGGGCAATTTCACGGTCATAGGCTGCGATCGTTTCAAAAGTCCATTCGGAACTGGTGGAGAGGTAGTTTTTATTCATCTTTTAGTCCTAACCTGTCGGTAAATCTTTATTAGGCTGTCAGCAAACAAGCCAATCACTTCTCACTCTAACAAAGGATACCCGCTGAGAGTAGCAAAATATCATCACCATCCGCCTCAGCGTATCCATACACACAGGACATTGGCCCAGCTATACTGGATGCTTGCTCACTTACTCTTAAATTTTGCTCAATGCTAAGCTACTCAGCATCCAGCCTAACATGACTCAACTAATCTCTACGAATGGAAACCTAGATGCCTTCAAAAACGACCGCCACACCTAAGCTCTGCCAACTAGTTTTAGCCGCTAGTTTGTTCTGTGCCGTTAGCACATTAGTGCATGCTAATCCGATGGATGAACTCCAACAACTCCGTGCTCAAGACCCCAAACTCACGATTACTTGGGATGCAACTCAGCAACACGCACGTTATTTATCAGGTCAACTCTATCTGAATAGTCGTAAAACAGGCAGTGATCTCATTGCTGACTTTATTCAACAGCATCGTAGTTTACTCGGTATACCTGCCGAGACTCAGCTGGTATTTAATAAATCAGCAAACACCCCCGCAGGCCAGATGCTTAGTTATCAACAAACCCATCACGGTTTAGAGGTGGCCGGTGGCAAATTAGTAGCTCGCCTTCAACAAGGACAATTACGCACTATAGCCAATCACTTGGTAACCGATATTACGATTCCCCCAGAACCGACTATCAACCTAACAACCGCCCACCGACTGGCCCAGCAGGCCACTCAGCGTGCAGCCACTAATGCCCCAACCATTGACCAAGCTGATTTAGTTTATTTCCATTGGGAGTGGCAAACCCATTTAGCATGGCGTATACAATTTGCTCCACAACTTAAGCCGACACCAACACGATACCAAATTTGGGTGGATGCACAAGACGGCTCAATTATTCTCAGTGAATCTCGGGTCTCCGGTATCGCTAACCCCTTCCAAGCAAGCTCATTAGCAGCAACCCCAACCCCTGCCCAAGCCTTTAAACCACGCGCATTGCCAGCCTTGTTTAGCCTCACCCTAGCTCAGCATGAGTTTGATACCAGAGAGGCTGCTATGGGCAGTGGCATCGGGCATCAGGGTAAACTCAAAAAGTTTAAAACCACCAAACACGCTAATGGCATTTACCTACTGGCTAGCCAACAAGGTAAAAACCCCAGTGTTCAATATGAAACCTACAAATATACTGTTGGCCTAGACAGAATCGACCTCTTAAAAGATCGAGATAATGTGTGGAAAGACCCCAGCGCAATCGACGCTTATACCTATAGCATTAATGTTATCAACCTCTATAAAGGCTTAGGTGATTTAAGTTGGTGGCAAGATAGCGGCTTAGCGATGGGGGTTCTCTCCGTTGTCCATTACGGAGATGACATGGGCGAAGGCTATGACAATGCCTTTTGGAGTGGTGACTACATGGTTTATGGCGATGGAGAGAAAATATTTAAAACCTTAGCGGGGTCGTTTGATATTGTTTCTCATGAGCTTACCCATGCAGTTATCGACGCAACAGCGGATTTAGTTTATTGCAAAGAACCTGGAGCACTGAATGAATCATGGGCAGATGCCATTGCGATGCTCTTCAGTCTTAAAAGAGGTGCAGCCAATCCTTATCTCATAGCCGAAGATGCGATGAAACCCTACCAACCTTGGCTATACGCGCTACGCCGTATGGATGACCCTAGCTTCCGCTCCGATCAATACCCTGAAAATGATCATTCAGTCAACCATCCCCTGAAGTCTTGGGGGCAGCCCGCCCATACTGACGAGCAATATATCGCAAAGCACTGCACAGAAAAAACCGATAATGGCGGCGTACACATTAACTCTGGCATTCCCAATCATGCTGCCTATTTAATAACTCAAGCTCTCGGCACACAAGCTACTTTAGATATTTATTATCAAAGTCTCTTCTATCTAAACTCAACGGCTAGCTTCAAAGATGCCCGTGCAGCCGTACTTCAATCCGCCACCGATTTGTATGGCTCAGAAACAGGGGTTCTTAAACAGATTAAAACGGCCTTTAACGCTGTGGGCATTACAGATTAAAAATTTAACTGACTCTAGAGCTAGGTTCGAACCTAGCTCTTAAGAACCTAGCTCTTAAGCACTTAAAACTGATCAGTTTTAATCAATCACCATCGTTTTCTTAAACAATTCACGAAATACTGGATAAATCTCTGAATTATCTCTAACCCGTTGAATGGCAAAGCGGTCAGCATAATCACGTTCTAAATGCTGATACAAATGCCATAAGCCTTGTGGGTCACGGTCGCCAATTTCAATATACGTGAAATACTGCACATGCGGTAAGATGCCATCCACTAAAGCTTTATGGCAGCGTTGATTATCTTCTTGCCAATTATCCCCGTCCGAGGCTTGTGCACCATAAATATTCCACTCATCCGGCGAGTAACGTTCATGAATAATATCTGACATTAAACTTAAGGCACTCGACACTACCGTACCACCGGTTTCACGTGAATAGAAAAAGGTTTCCTCATCCACTTCCTGTGCTTGAGTATGATGGCGAATAAATACGACTTCAATCTGCTCATAATTCTTTTGCAAGAATAAATACAGCAAAAAGAAAAAACGTTTAGCCGTTTCTTTAATATCCTGAGTCATTGAACCAGACACATCCATCACGCAAAACATCACCGCTTTCGGTGAGGGTTTGGGTACACGAATATGCAGATTATATTTCAGATCGAAATCGTCTAGAAAAGGTACAGTATTCAAGCGGAAATTTAAACGGCTCAGCTCCTCTTCTAACGCTAAGCGCTCTGCTTCATTGAGCTTTGATTCTTCCTCATCATTTTCTTCTGCTAATTCAGCCAGCACCTCACGCCGCCGCCGCCGTGCTTTACCACTTAAAGCAATCCGTCGCGCTTGTGCACTGCGCATGGTACGCACAA
Organism: Thiothrix eikelboomii; assembly: GCF_900167255.1. Taxonomy (GTDB): domain Bacteria; phylum Pseudomonadota; class Gammaproteobacteria; order Thiotrichales; family Thiotrichaceae; genus Thiolinea; species Thiolinea eikelboomii. The sequence goes on along the minus strand of NZ_FUYB01000020.1, from coordinate 11,875 downwards.
TATTGATTTGATTCGGATTGCCCACCTCACTAAAGCCTGCACGATGCGTTTCAAAAGCATCGCTGCCTGCTAATTGGCGCTTAACCATATTCGGTAGAGCTAGATCCTCAAATAGATACTCTAAAAACTCAGCCTGCGAAATTTGAAAGACAAAATCATCTTCTCCTTCGCCTGAATCCGAAGCTTCACCAGAACCCGAACCACCTCCACCGCCCGCAGGCGGACGTTGAATCCGGTCACCTTGCACAAATTCTTTATTGCCGGGGTGGACAATATCGCGTTGCCCCCCCTGACCATGCCGAAATACCGGTTCAGAAATATCCCGCTTGGGGATAGTAATACTATCTCCGCGCTGCATATCCGTAATATTGCGACGGCTCACAGCATCCGAGACAGCTTCACGGATTTGCTCATGATAGCGCTTCAAAAAGCGTTGTCGATTGACTAAGCTTTTGTTTTTACTATTTAAACGACGGTCAACAACATAGGCCATTACGGCACTCCTTTGGACAGTCCATTACCATTACTGTGACTTACGTACCCGCAAATACCATTCGGCCAACAAGCGTACTTGTTTCTCGGTATAACCACGCTTCATCATCCGCTCAACAAAATTATCATGCTTACGTTGTTCATCCGCTGAGGATTTCGCACCATAAGAGATCACTGGTAATAAATCCTCAGTACTTGAGAACATCTTCATTTCAATCACGCGGCGTAACTTTTCATAGCTCGTCCAAGTGGGATTCTTACCACTATTATTAGCACGCGCCCGTAATACGAAATTAACGATTTCATTCCGAAAATCTTTCGGATTACTAATACCCGCTGGCTTCTCAATTTTCTCTAAATCTGAATTTAAAGCTGAGCGATCGAGGAAATCACCTGTTTCAGGATCACGATATTCTTGATCTTGAATCCAGAAATCGGCATAGGTAACATAACGATCAAACAAATTCTGACCGTATTCAGAATAAGACTCTAAATAAGCGGTTTGAATTTCTTTACCGATAAAGTCGACATAGCGCGGTGATAAGTATTCTTTAATGAAACTAATATAGCGAGCTTGCACTTCTGCGGGGAATTGCTCTTTCTCGACTTGCTTTTCTAAGACATACATTAAATGCACAGGATCAGCTGCGACTTCGACCGCATCAAAGTTAAATACTTTGGAGAGAATTTTAAACGCAAAACGGGTTGATAAGCCAGACATCCCCTCATCTACACCAGCGGCATCTTGGTATTCTTGGATAGTCTTCGCTTTAGGGTCAATGTCCTTAAGATTTTCACCATCATAAATTCGCATTTTTGAATAGCGATTCGAATTTTCTGGTTCTTTCAAGCGCGATAAAATCACAAATTGCGCTAACATTTTTAAGGTATCAGGGGCGCAAGCTGATTGAGCTAAGGAGCTATTAAACAATAACTTCTCGTAGATTTTGATTTCTTCCGTAACACGCAAGCAATACGGGACTTTAACAATCGAAACCCGATCAATGAAAGCTTCATTATTGCGATTATTTTTAAAAGTTTGCCATTCTGACTCATTCGAGTGTGCCAAAATCACCCCCGAGAATGGAATCGCTCCGATGCTTTCCGTCCCGTTATAATTACCTTCTTGTGTCGCCGTCAATAAAGGATGCAGCACCTTAATAGGTGCTTTAAACATCTCAACAAACTCCATTAAACCTTGGTTAGATAAGCATAAACCACCGGAATAACTATAGGCATCGGCATCATTTTGTGGAAAATCTTCGAGCTTACGAATATCCACTTTACCCACTAAAGCAGAGATGTCTTGGTTATTTTCATCGCCCGGCTCAGTTTTAGACAAAGCAATTTGATTGAGACGCGAAGGATAGCGTCTCACCACCTTAAACTGGGTAATATCACCACCGAACTCTTTTAAGCGTTTGACTGCCCAAGGTGACATAATGGTGCGCAAATAACGCCGAGGAATCCCATAATCTTCCTCTAAAATTGCCCCGTCTTCTTCGGGATTGAATAAGCCTAACGGTGACTCATTCACTGGCGAGCCTTTAATGCAATAAATCGGCGCTTTTTCCATTAAAGCCTTCAGGCGCTCTGCTAAAGAAGACTTACCACCACCGACAGGTCCTAACAGATACAGCACTTGCTTACTTTCCTCTAAGCCTTGTGCTGAATGACGTAAGAAGGAAACGATTTGCTCAATCGCATCCTCCATGCCATAAAATTCTGAAAATGCTGGATAGCGCCGAATCACTTTATTGGAAAAAATTCGGCTCATCCGTGAATCACGTGAAGTATCTACCAACTCCGGCTGACCAATCGCCCACAGCAACCGCTCAGCACCCGTAGCATAAGTCATCGGCTCTTTTTTGCAGAGTTCAAGGTATTCTTGTAGAGTGTATTCTTCTTCCTTTAATGACTCATACCGCGACTGGTAGTGACTGAAAATACTCATGTTTAACCCCTTCTCAGCTTAGCCGATCCGCTAACCTAGCTAGCTGACTATGATTGAAATGCAATAACAACTTAAGAATGTAGACACGGATATAGGGATTACTCTTGCATGTTTCATACCGAAAACCCAATGACCACAGAACCAATGTAACGAAATGTATCTGCCAATAACAAAGCCACAGTCGTGTTCTAAATATTAGACTATCTAAACTGTAAAAGAGTTTTATTCCGGGGAAAATTGCCCACTGTGCGCCCTTGTCATATTTATTTTATTTATTGTTGACAGCGATTTAGGCTGATCATGGGATCAAGCTGCTGATCACAATCTACCCACAAGACTATGCTGTAAGAGCTAAACATGGCATGAATAAAAGCCCTCATCTAACCTAGTTTTCACTCAAGACCTCTCAATGCCCTTCCCAGCTCTTCCAAAAACCCGCCTGCTGTTCTCGATACGAAGAAATTATCAAGGCCTGCTGTGCTAACCGAGGGAAATTGACCTCAATCGCCCCGGTAGCAGCCGTGTTTAATAGCTCAATCCCTTGGGCTTGATAGCGCTCAACAATCTTTGGATGAGGATGATGAAAGCGATTTAAATACCCACTACTAACAATCGCTAGTTTAGGTGTAAGTGCTTGCAAAAATTTTATAGATGAGGAAGTTTTACTGCCATGATGTGGGACGAGCACCACATCGGCCTGAAGCTTACTCCCTTGTGCCAGTAAAGCTTGCTCAGCTGCCTGCTCAATATCCGCTGGTAAAAGCAAAGCGTGACCGCCATTACTGACTCTAAGCACACAAGCCTGATTATTCTCCTTGCTATGCTTGATCTTGGGTAGCGGATTTAGCACTTCAAATCTCACCTCATCCCAAACCCAAGTTTGCCCAGCCGCACACATTGTTAAGGGCGTATTAACTGACCACGCCTGCCCCGCTGACTTGGGAAAATTAGCCTGATCATTGGTGACTAACTGTTGTACTGAAAAATGCTCCAGTAAGTAATCTGCTCCGCCACGGTGATCATTATCCCCGTGGGATACCATTAACATATCCAGAGAACTAAGCTGCTGTGAACGCAACCACGGTGCCAATACTACCTCGCCCATATCAAATCCATACGGCGACTTCGAGCCTGTATCAAATACCAAACTATGCTCAGCGGTTTGAATCACGGTAGCTAAACCTTGCCCTACATCCAATACAGTTAAACGGAACTCACCTAGTGCGGGTTTTGAAGGCTGCCAAGTCAACAAAGGCAGCAAGCAAATTAAACCTAACCAACGCCCAGGGATACCGCGTGGCAATAAGATCAATAACATCCCCAACATTGCCAGCACCAACCAATACCAAGGCAACTCAGGGAAATAGAGCAAAGCATTCGGCAACTCAGCTAAATAAGTTAACCCCCATTCCAGCCCGTCTAAAGCCTTAGCCGCTAACTGCCAAAGCCCACTCGCCCCCTCAAAGGAGAGTGGCAAAACTAAAATACCCAGCAAAATCAACGGTACGACCACCAGCGTCACCCAAGGAATCGCCACTAAATTAGCAAGGGGTGAATACACAGGTAGACTCGAAAAAAAAGCAATATTGAGTGGAATCAAAAACATCGACAAGCTTAACTGCAGACTAAACAACCTCACCCCTTTCGAGTGAGCCTGATGCTGACTGAGCAAAGCTAAGAGAGCAACCGAGCCGAAAGATAACCAAAACCCTAGCGTCAAGGGAGCAAGTGGATCTAGCATCAAAACCACTAACACGGCCCAAGCAAAACTTACACTAAACGACAAGCGCTGCCTGAGTAATAAACCCAGCATTAAAATTAATACCATCACCAAGGAGCGCTGAGTAGGAATATTAAAGCCCGCCAATAAAGCATAAGCTGTCGCCAAGCCTGCACCCACTATGCCCCCCGCTAAGCGCACGGGTAAATATAAATACAGCGCAGGCAATAGCCACCAAACCAACGACATGGCGAGCCAACCTAAACTTGCCACCATTGCAATATGTAGCCCTGAAATTGACAAAAGATGTGCAGTACCCGTCGCTTTCAAAACTTGCCATTGCTTTTGACTAATGCCCGCTGTAGCCGCTACCGCTAAGCCCTGAACTAGACCAGTACTTGCTTGCTCGCCTAAGGCTTTAGCAATCGCTCGATTAATGTATTCACGTATTGAGTCAACCGAAAAGCGTGCGGGTAGCGCTAAACGGATAGCATCTTCTTTTTCACGCACATAGCCAGTGGCTATAATCCGCTCAGCGAACAGCCAACGCTCATAATCAAAACCACTCGGATTACTTAAACCATGCGGACGCTTAGCCCGAATCACGAATTGCCAACGCTCACCTGCTTGTAGCTCAGGCAGCGCCTCGTTTGGCTGTGAATACCAAGCGAGGCGCACTCGGCCTGCAAAAGCAATTGCAGGGTCTGGCTGACCGTCTACCGCCAAAACCTTTTCTACTTGGAGTAAAAAGTTGTAACCTGTTTTTGAAGCCTCAGGAAGATCCTGTACTAGACCGACCACTTGCAGATTTTTTCCTTCAAAGACCTGTGGTAATTGAGCTTGAGCAATCGTATTTGCTGTCCAGCAAGCATAGGAAAAACTTAGAAAAATACAGATTGTATAGAGTAAGTACTTGCGTCCAAGGGGCAGTAGCCTTAATAATCCTAAGATTAAGATTGAAAACGCAACCATGAGGAAACACCAACGCTTATCGGGCAGGTTGGTGAACCAAGCTAATGCATAAATACCTAAAAAGCTGCTTATTGCAAGACCGTGCATGCTATAAAAACCGGGGGATGCTCATGCGTTGTTATGAGTTATTAAGTTAATAATGCCGAAGCATCTTTTTAAAAAGTTTTCGCCCCATCCAGATACCATCACGCAGAATAAATACATGCGTTATTTGGGTCACTCCTTGTTCTTGCCTGCACTATGGCATTTCAATCGACATAGCGTTGCTCGAGCCTTTGCCATTGGCCTTGCTTGCATGTGGATTCCTTTTCCCGGACAGTCCATCATTGCAGCCGCGTTAGCCATTCTCTTCCGGGCGAATATTCCTATGTCCGTGGCTTTAGTCTTCGTCACTAATCCTGTGACAGGGCCACCGATGTTTTATGGAGCTTACGTAGTTGGTGCCCGCTTACTCGATCAGCCTGAAATTCCACACTTTGAAATGAATATAGAGTGGTTAGAACAAACTATCGGTCAGATCTGGGAGCCTATGGTAGTGGGTTGTTCAGTGGTTGCGCTAGTTTCAGCGCTAATCGGCTATTATGGTATTCAAGCTTTTTGGCGGTTTCATATCAGCCAAAAGGTTAAAGAACGGCGCGAACGCCAAGACACGAACTCGCTTAAAGCTCAAGCGCTGAACACACCCTCCGCTAAAGTGGATCAAACCACTGTAACAGCGACTCAACCTAGCGACGAGCAGCGCTCTAAGCTTAAATAATTAGGCTGCTTGTAAGCGACCTTCCACTAAGCGATACACTGAATCCATCCGCCGCGCTAGACTCAAGTCATGGGTAACAATCACAAAGGCCGTTTGCAAGGATTCATTTAAGTTTTGCATCTGCTCAAAGACTTGCTCTGCCGTATGTTGATCCAGATTGCCGGTTGGCTCATCCGCAAGCACTGCATTCGGCCGCGTCACTAAAGCACGGGCAATAGCTGCACGTTGACGCTCGCCACCTGATAACTGCCCCGGTTTATGATTAAAGCGCTTGCCTAAACCCACTTTACTCAGCATGTCTTCGGCTTGTGCACTCGCCTCACTCACTTTAATGCCACGAATCAAGAGGGGCATGGCTACATTTTCTAAAGCTGTAAATTCCGGCAGTAAATGATGAAATTGATAAATAAACCCCAAAGATTGATTACGCAGCAAGCCACGATCCTTATCAGATAATTGCTCCATGCGTTTACCCATCACTTCGACATGCCCTGTCGTTGGAAGGTCTAAGCCACCTAATAAATGCAATAGCGTACTTTTGCCACTCCCTGAGCTACCGACAATCGCAATTCGATCACCCGCACGTACACTCAAATTAATGCCACTTAAAACGGGTACATCCAACTGCCCTTCTTGGAAGCGCTTACTTAAATCTTGGCAATGAATCACCATCGTAGGAGAGCTAACACTATTCATAACGTAAAGCCTCAGCTGGCTGCACTTTAGAAGCACGCCAAGCTGGATAAAGCGTGGCAACAATCGCCATTAATAAGGAAGAAATTGCAATCAAAATCACATCACCGGCATTCACTTTAGATTGCAACTCACTAATTTGATAAGCCTCGGCAGAGATAAAATGGGTATCCAATAACCGCTCTAACCAAGGCACAATGGTTTCTAAATGACTGGCCAGTAACACCCCAAGCACTACCCCTAATAGGGTACCGATCACCCCAATCAAACTACCCTGCACCATGAATACGCCCATAATCCGTGCAGGTGACAAACCGAGGGTACGCAGGATGGCAATATTTGCCTCTTTATCAGTGACCACCATCACCAGTGTTGACACCAAATTAAAAGCAGCCACCGCGATAATCAGCATCAGAATAATAAACATAACGCTTTTTTGGATTTGCAAGGCTTTAAAGAAATTACTCTGCTGATGGGTCCAATCCCCCACCCATAAATTGGGGTTGTCATTCAATAAGCGATTATAAAGATCCTCCGCGACCTTCGGTGCACGCCAAGCATCGGTTAGGCGTAAACGTAAACCTGTCACGGTATCCGTCATTCCCAAAGCTTGTTGGGCATCCTGCAAGTTCACATAAGCAAAACCCGTATCATAGTTTTGCATATCGACCCGAAAAATCGCTTTAATCGTAAAGCGTTGCAGCACCGGTAATTCGCTGGTATCAAGAATATCTTCAGTCGGGCTAATTAGAGTCAATGAGTCACCTAACTCAACTTTTAACTCCTTCGCCAAACCTGCCCCAATAGCAATCCCATTACTACCGGCGGTTAAGGCTTGCATATCACCGGCGATGACATGCTTAAACACATCGGCAACTTGGCTTTCTTGCTCGGGTTCAATTGCCTGTAAGAGGACGCCCCGCGCTTCGTCACCTTGATTAAGCATCACTGGCTTTTCAATAAAGGTAGAAATTGCCTTGACATAAGGATAAGCCTGAACTGTTTCGCGTAAGGCTTGCGCTTCAGTGCTAGCTAGTTGCGCATCCTCTTCCGAAATCGTCACATGCGCAAGCATACCCAACATCCGATCCCGTAAAGTCACTTCAAAGCCATTCATGACTGAAAGCACGGTAATCAGCACTAAAACGCCAATCGCAATTCCCAGCATCGAGGCCAGCGAAATAAATGAAACGAAATGATTTTGGCGGCGTGCACGAGTATAACGTAAGCCAATAAATAGCTCTAACGGTAGAAATGGCTTACTCATACCGTAAGGACTCCGCAGGTTGTACGGCAGCTGCACGTCGTGCCGGATAAATCGTGGCCAACACGGAGAAAATCAAAGCAGCCCCTGCAATCAACCAAACATCGCTCCAGCGCAAATCGGAGGGGACTTCACTGATATAAAAAATATCCGCAGGAAAAACCTTAAAGCCAAAAGCCTGCTCAAGCGCTGGGATAATGGTCTCGATATTCAAGGACAAGAGCACCCCTAAAATCACCCCAACGACCGTGCCAAAAATACCAATAATGCTGCCTTGAATCATAAAAATGCGCATCACTCGATTGGGTTCCATCCCAAAGGTACGCAAAATAGCAATATCAGCCTGCTTATCATTCACCGCCATCACCAAAGAGGCAACTAGGTTAAATAAAGCCACCGCGACGACTAAAAATAGGATTAGTGTCATGGCAATCTTTTCAGTTTTGACTGCACGGAAAAAATTCCCATGCTCCTTACTCCAATCCGCGACTTCATATTGACTGCCCCAGCGCTGTTGCAATTCGCGGGCTAACGGTTGGGCGGCAAACAAATCATCCAGTTTTAGGCGAATCCCACTCACCTGCCCCTGCATTTTAAATAACCGTGCAGCATCTTCTAAATGCACAAAGGCTGTCATATTATCGAATTCTTGCATGCCGAACTGGTGAATACCTAATACCGTGAAACGACGTAATCGAGGCAATACCCCCGCTGGCGTGACCTGAACTTGAGGCACAACAACCGTCACTTTATCACCTGGCACCACTTGCAAGGAATTTGCTAAACCCACCCCCAAAATAATCCCATAGGTACGCGGTTTTAAATCTTTAAAACTACCTTCTAATAACTTAAAACCTTGCTCATTCACTTGATGCTGATAATCAGGATGAATCCCTTGCAACAGAGTACCGCGCAATAAATTGCTATTAGCAATCATCACTTGTTTTTGCACATAAGGTGCGGCCCCAACCACCTGCGGTTCTTTCACCAGCTTTTCGTAATGTTGCAGCCAATCAGTCAGCTTGCCATCTGTCCCTGAAACCGTGACATGCGCGACTACGCCCAGTATTCTGCTTCTCAGTTCTTTCTCAAACCCATTCATGATTGACAGAATAGTGATCAAGACCATGACCCCCAGCATAATGCCAAGCATGGATGCAAAGGAAATGAATGAAATGAAACGGTTACGCCGCCGCGAATGGGTGTAGCGCTGCCCGATGAATAATTCTAATGGTCTAAACATGGGTGGCGATTGTACCTTTTGAACAACAAAATCACAGCTTAATTTGCTGTAATAAAACAGTGTCGTTGTTTTGGAGCATCTTATGAAAACCTCAACTTGGCTCTTATCCTTTGCGATCTGCTTGCCCTTAATTCTCAGTAGCTCCTTGCCTCAAGTAGCTTATGCAGAAAGAGGTGCAGCACCCGCTGCTTTGCAGCACGGTTTTTACAAAAAAACCGTTTACCCACGCCGTGGTTCAAGCATGCAACAAGTACGCAAGCGGTTTGGCAAACCCCATTCGGTGAAAGTATCCCAAGGCAAATCTAAAAAGAAATGGCCGAAAATCACCGTTTGGAATTATGGCAGCTATAGCGTTTACTTTGAACGTAATCGGGTCTTACATACGATTATTCGATAAGGGAGGTCAGTCACTGAATCGCGAACCGCTAAAATGGCTTAGTGTTTTAGTTTGAGAGCTTTAATGACTGACTAGAAACAGTTAAATGGTCGGAGTGAGAGGATTTGAAAACGTCGCTTATACATATAAATCATTGTTTTTATTGATATTTAAATATAATAGTCGCCGCCAAAGTGGCGATAAATGGCGTTTTTTGGCGATATAAACCGCCAATTTACCGCCACTCAATACTTACTAAATCGGTGCATATTTGATCGCATCAGCAAGGTATTCCGGTGCTAGCTGTGCATAGCGCAGCGTCATTTTAATGTCAGCATGTCCTAGAATCTTTTGCAGAGTCAGTATGTTGCCTCCGTTCATCATAAAATGAGCTGAAAATGAGTGCCTGCAGATGTGTGTCAGTTGACCCTCTGGCAGCTCAATATTAGACCTGCCAATCGCATGCTCAAACGCTTTGGCGCAATTACAAAACACCCGATCATTGGATCCACGTTTGCCTATATGCACCAGCAGTGCATGATAAAAAGCAGGGTCAATAGGTACAGAACGTGCCTTTTTGCTTTTAGTGCGTACAAACGTTAGTTTTGCATCGCGCAATTGCTTCCGCTGCATTTGTTCGACTTCGCCCCAGCGTGCTCCCGTGCGAAAGCACAACTGAGCGACCCACCATGTATCTTTGTTCGTGCCATTTTTTTGGATCTCATCCAATAATCTGGATATTTCATCCTTGCTTAAATAGGAGAGCTGTTCTTCCTGCAAGCGAAGAGGGTCAACGCCATTGATCGGATTTTCATAGTCAATAATTTTCAGCTTGCGCAAGCGGTTATAGACCGACTTTAGCAAACCAAGATTATTGTTCCACGTTTTTGGTTTGATAGTTTGCAGTCGGTGAGCGCGCAATTTTAAAACCTGTTCGGGTGTCAATTCAGCTGCTATCGGGTTTTTCATGATAGCTGCCATTTCAATTAGCGTATTTTTACGAGCGATGCCCTCCGAAAGGGTAGACCCGTGGTAGTCATACCAGAGTTCAATCAAGTCTTTTAGTGTTCGCCTGTCTTTGTTTTTCTGCTCCTGACGTTCGCGTATATATTTATCTTCAAATGCGAGGGCTTGATACTCAGACTTGAAAGTTTTTCGCACGCGAGGCATATCCTTACGATCAATCTGGCAGCGCCACGCACCGTTTTCTAATTGAGACACTGACATCACAACACTCCAATAGTCTACTTTGTCAGAGTGTAGACAATTGCTTGCCCTGTCGGTTTCAAAGCCGCATAATTCCCACTAAAAAATAACCCCAGAGTCATAAAAAACTTTACAAAAAATAACCCCAGAGGTATAATGGCAGCCATCAAGACAAGGGAATGAGGTGTGAACAGCAAAGACTTGATCAAGATGGTGGAAGAAGACGGTTGGTACGAGGTCAGGGTTAAAGGAAGTCATCATCACTTCAAACACCCAACCAAAGAAGGACTAGTAACGATTCCCCACCCTAAAAAAGACTTACCGCAAGGAACAGTCAACAGCATACTGAAACAAGCGGGACTCAAGTAGTCCCGCCGCTACACAAGGAGTTGATATGAGATACCCAGTGGTTATTCATCAAGAAGGCGATAGCGCCTATGGTGTAACCGTCCCTGATATTGCAGGCTGCTTTTCAGCGGGCGATACTTTGGACGAGGCTCTACAAAATACCAAGGAGTCTATTGAAAGCCACTTAGAGCTGTTAGCCGAAGACGGGCAGGTTGCACCTGCTGCAACTAATATCCAACAGCACAAAAATAATCCTGATTATCAGGACGGTATGTGGGCGTTAGTTGATATTGATGTTACGCCATTTACTGGCAAAAGCGAAAAAGTCAACGTCACACTCCCAGCTCTATTGATTAAAAAAATCGACGACGCAGTAACTGCAGGTTACGGGAAAAATAGATCCGCGTTTCTGGCCGACAGCGCCTTAAAATATTTAAGTGCTATTTAGACTAGTGGGATACCTATAACAAAAAAGCCCGCGATAGCGGGCTTTAATCTCTTAATCAATAATATAAAAAATCTCTTCAAAATCAAAACTTTTAGTTTTAGTAAAACTAAAGCCAATTTCATTCAATTCTAAAACAATACTAATATCCTTAAAATAAGCTGCTTTAAAACAAAAGTCGTTTAATAACTCGCAGTGCTTATTAGCGACACTTTTAAATTTATTTAACTTATCTAACATTTTAATTACCTGCTGTTGTGTTATTTGATAAACACAAGACCTCTTGCGAAAATAATTATCCCCCAATCATCCGATTAACAAGAGCGGCGATCAACCGTAAGCGTAGCTCAAACCGTCGTCGCCGTCCTCGGTAAACCCCCTTCAGAATCCGAAAAATTTTCAGTG
>NZ_FUYB01000026.1 GCF_900167255.1 Thiothrix eikelboomii | reverse complement strand
GGTTCAACGGGTGCTCAGGGTTCAACAGGTGCACAAGGTACAGCAGGAACTAATGGTACTAACGGTGCTCAAGGTGCCCAAGGTGCTCAAGGCTCTACAGGAACTAGTGGTACCAATGGTACCAATGGCCAAGGCTTCTTCGATTGGTTCTCTCAGACCATCGGTGACGTACAGGGTGATGGCGACATAGACCAATTTGACGTTCAAGCTTGGTTAAAAGGTGATACGGGTGCTCAAGGCGCAACCGGAGCACAAGGCTCTACAGGTGCTCAAGGGACGACGGGTGCTCAAGGCTCTACTGGTACGACTGGTGCACAAGGTGCAACTGGATCTCAGGGTTCTACAGGTGCACAAGGCGCAACTGGATCTCAGGGTATGAAAGGTGCTCAAGGGACGACTGGCGCACAAGGTTCTACAGGTGCTCAAGGGACGACTGGCGCACAAGGGACGACTGGCGCTCAAGGCTCTACAGGTGCACAGGGTACTAAAGGCGCTCAAGGCTCTACAGGTGCTCAAGGCTCTACAGGTTCAACCGGCGCACAAGGTTCTACAGGTGCACAAGGTTCTACTGGCGCACAAGGTACTAAGGGTGCTCAAGGTGCTCAAGGTGCTCAAGGCGCAATGGGTGGCACTGGTGGTGGCTGTGACATCGGTTGGGGTGGCTGGTGGTGCTAAGTTAGGCTCACCTGTCAGCTAGTCTGATCTAAAAAAGACCCCACAGCTTCGGTTGTGGGGTTTTGCTTTTTAGACTCGTTTATCTTGAAAATTAGCAATTTTTTCAAAAAATTGGCTAACTACAGAGACTAATTTCTAGTTCATTGCGTAGGTGTGTTAGTTATGCAACAGGATTTATCTGTCGTAGTCCTCCGGCATTTAAAGCCGATTTTAGAGATGCTACGGCATACAATTTTAACTTGCCCAGAACAGGTATTTGCTGGGGATAAGATTTTAGTTCGTGAACAGCTGTATCATGCTTTGGTGGGGATGGATGTTTGGTTTTCGGATAAACCAAATGAGTATAATTTTAATGAGATTCTAGATATAAAAGCCGCCCAGATGCATGGGATTGCACCTCCTCATATTTCACGGCGTTTCCTATTAGCGTATCTAGGAAAAATAGAGCATAAGTTGGCTGCTATGCCGATGAAGCCTGAGAAATTTTTAGAAATAAGAGAGATCGGGGGGCGCGAAATGACTTATTTAGATCAGTGCTTAGTACAAATGCGTCATGTCCAACATCATCTAGGTGAGGTCGATGAAATTATGCGTAGCCATCAGCTCCCTTTGCTTGAGTGGCGGGGCTATGGCGAATATCTGCAATAAGCGTTCAAATTGCGATAATCGCTAGGATAATTAAGATAACTGTCCTAGGTTATTCAATAAGCCTTTGTTATTCTCTAAATTGATTTTTTAAAGTTTACCGACTAATTGCTTGAATATAAAAAAGAAGAGATAGTAGTTATGCGTTTTAGTATTTTTACCCCAACTCATAAGCCGACCTATATCGGTGAGGCATTTGAAACTTTATTAGCACAAACTTTTACTGATTGGGAATGGGTGATAGTGCCTAATGGTACGGCCGTGATCCCTGAGGCGATTGCTCGACATCCCCAAGTGCGAGTTGTCCGCGCACCGGATGAGCTAGCCGTTAAAGGTGTCGGTGCTTTGAAGCGTTTTGCGTGTGAACATTGCCAAGGTGAGCTGTTTGTCGAGCTAGACCACGATGATTTACTCACCCCTGATGCGCTACAAGTGATTGATGCACGGGCGGCAGCGACGAATGCAGGCTTTTTGTATTCAGATTTTACTAATTTTCGGGCTGATCATTCTTGCCAGATTTTTATGGCGAGTCATGGTTGGGAGAGTTATCCTTTCAATTGGCAGGATAAGCGTTACACCGCCATGCGTGCCTTTGAAACCGATGCCAGTGCCTTGCATCAGATTTTCTATGCCCCCAATCATGTACGAGTCTGGTCACGAGAAGCCTATTTCAAAGCGGGTGGCCATGATCCTGAGCTGCATGTAGTCGATGACCATGATCTGATTTGCCGTACTTATTTGGTGGGCGCACATTTTGAGTATATCCCTAAATGTTTATATCTCTATCGTTTATTAGAGAATGAAGATAACACCTATTTGCGGTTTAATGCCGATATTCAGCGCATGCAGCAGGAAGTGTCGAATAAATATGTGTATCGCCTGATTGCTGAATGGTGTCGGCGGAATAATCTGCCGATGTTGGATTTGGGCGGTGCACATAATTCACCGGCTGGCTTTAAAAGTGTTGATCTAGTCAATGCCGATGTGAATTGTGATATTCGCAAAGGTTTACCTTTCCCTGATAATTCAGTGGGTTGTATTCGTGCCTATGATTTCTTAGAGCATATGCCACATTGTGCTGATTCAAGTTGTGATCATGGCGCTTCAGGCGGTTTGCTGTGCACGGTCGGTTTGATGAATGAGATCTATCGGGTACTCGTGCCGGGTGGTTGGTTAGTATCCCGGACACCTTCAACCGATGGACGGGGCGCTTTCCAAGATCCAACCCATATCTCGTTTTGGAATCAGAATTCTTTCTGGTATTACACCAATCGAGAGCAGGCGATTTATGTGCGTGGTATTCAATGTCGCTTCCAAGATACTCGTCTGTGGCAGGGTTTCCCAACCGATTGGCATAAAGAACATAATATTTTATATGTATTCGCTGATTTGGTAGCCTTAAAAGGCCAACGTCAACCGGGTTTTATTAAAATCTAAGTAAGTTCAGTTCAAACTTGGGCTTAGAAAGGTAAAAGGCGCGAAGTTCGCGCCTTTTTTATGGAAACTCAATACGAGTGTTTAAACCGCATCAAAGAAGAACATGTGGAATAAACGGCTGTTTTCCATCGTATCACCGAAATAAGCCGAGGCAGCATGTACCCGTTTAGCATCAAAAATCACTAAGCGGTTGTACACATTACCCACTACATCCACTACATCCCAACGAGTTTTGTCATAGAAATTACCCGCAAACATTTCATCGAATAAAACATTTTCTGATTTGCCCTGCCGTTTGCAGTCGGCAGGTGTCGGGTAAGCCATCAAGCCATTGACTTTGCTTTTATAAAAACTGGTACCGCATTCTGGAGGGGCATCTGGCGTTAAGAAGATGACAGCGGCATAACTTTGATTATCTGTGTGATAGACCAAGGCTTCCTGTGCAGTGCAGTATTGAAAAACACCATTGTAAATATGCTCTTCCCAAACGGTAATTTTTTTACCTAATAGTTTTTCAAAGGAAGCTTTAGTCCCTTCGAAAATTGTCTTGGTTTCTGTACGTGAGCCTTTGTGATATTTGACGTTTGGATTAAAGTCTAAAGTCATCGCATACTCACGGACTTGATCAGGATCACTGTAATAGTTATCCACTACAATCACCGCAGGTGCTTGTGGATTAATCGTAATCGGAGGGGGCAGGCAGAGTGGTTTGGCGGCTTGAGTTGCCTTAGCGACTGACTGGGCTGATGATTTAAGTTCGGTGAAGACTTTATAACTCGATTCACCTTGGAATTTCACACTAAAGGTTAGGGTGTCAAAGGCGGCATCCGGTGTCAGAATGAACTTAAAGCCTGTTTGCTTACCTTCAGGGAGTTTGTAGAAATTATTAACATCATGGCGCACGTCGAGGTTATAGAGTTCACTGCTATAAGTCTCTGAAGTGTCAACACGAATCGACTCAATCACTCGACCGGTGCTAAAAACCCAACCTGCTAGAAAATAGGTGCGGTCATATCCATCTAAATGATCAAGGTTAAATTTAATCTCTTCTAATAATGTTTCATGCATAGCGTCTGACCCGTCATTTTTTTAAATAGAATTATAAGTTTCTAAATTATTAGCATTGACGTGAGAGAGTAAAGCAGGCGGCGATAAACTGCTTCGGCTTGCAGATAGTGCGTAGGCTCGATTAGCTCGGTTTATTGTTTGGGTTGATCAGGCGAGGTTTGGATTCAGGATTCGCACTGAGTTGTGCGGTTTTATAACGTCTTTCTTGCTTGAGACGCAGGAGATAGCCACCTAGAGTGCCACCTGCGGTGCCTAATAGGAGGATACCTAAGCTAATAAATTGGGTGAGTAATAAAAACCCCCCGACACTGGCTACCCCTGCAACGGCAAGGCCTAGTTTAAAATTAGCTTGTGCTGTTGTGCGTTTGATTGCTTGCTGAACCTGTTTTTGTGCTTCTTTCGTGACTTGATGCTTGGCGCGCTCAGCATTGACTTTAATTTGCTCACGTTCCCGTGCATGGCTGGCTTGTAGGCGCATGATTTCATCTTTGCGCTGCTGATTGGACATCGCACCAAACCATAAGGCCATCAAAGTCGCTATAATACTCAATGGAATGATCAGGCGTAGCCAACCCCAACCCGCCAAGTTCTCGGGTGCAAGTAAGATCAAGCTGACCGTCATCAGCTCTAGCAATAAGAGGCCGGGGAGAAATTTCAGCATGGGATTCACTCGTTCTGATCAGCTTAAGAATAGGGTATCATTCATCAGGGGCTTGGCAAAATCTACCAACCCGACCTCAACGTATTCCAATTTTTTTGTAGCCACAGTATCGCCATAACCTATGACTCAATTCGTTCATCTCCGTTTACATACTGAGTATTCATTAGTGGATAGTACCATTCGGATCAAGCCCTTAATGAAAGCAGTTGAAAAATCGGGCATGGCAGCAGTAGCCATTACCGACCAAAATAATTTTTTTGGCTTAGTTAAGTTTTATAAAGCAGCGATGGGGGCTGGAGTCAAACCGGTGTTTGGGGTGGATTTATTGCTGGCCAATGAGTCATCCGATCAACTGTTTCATATTATTTTACTTTGCCAAAATAATACCGGTTATCGCAATCTAACCCGTCTGATTTCACGGGCTTGGCAGCAGGGGCAAGTATTGGGTGTGCCTCGAGTGCAGCGTGCTTGGGTAAAAGAGTTTAGCGAGGGTGTGTTAATGCTCTCGGGGGGGCGTGATGGCGATGTCGGGCAAGCTTTGTTAATGGGAAATAAAGAGCTGGCTGAAAAGCGTCTTCAGGCGTGGTGCGAAGTCTTTCCCGATCGTTATTATTTAGAATTACAGCGTACCGGACGGGACGGTGAAGAAGATTATATTCATGCCGCCGTTGATTTAGCTTTGGCTTATCAAGTACCGGTGGTGGCAACTAATGATGTCCGCTTTATTGCCAGCAGTGATTTTGAGGCACATGAAGCTCGAGTCTGTATCAACAGTGGGCAGGTATTAGCTGATCCCAAACGCCCTAAGCCTTATAGCCCGCAGCAATATTTACGGTCGGCAGCAGAAATGCAGGCACTGTTTGCTGATCTACCTTCCGCGCTTGAAAATACGGTGGAAATTGCTAAACGTTGCAATGTTTCCCTGACTTTAGGTAAAAACTATCTACCACAATTCCCGATTCCTGATGGCATGACCACAGAGGCCTATTTTTGCAAGGTAGGCGAAGAGGGTTTAGAAGCACGGTTAGATTTTTTGTTTGCTGAGCAATATCCACGCGGCACACGGGAGTTTGAACTGAAGCGTCAGCCTTATGATGAGCGCTTAAAGATTGAGCTGGATGTCATCAATAAAATGGGTTTCCCTGGCTATTTCTTAATCGTTGCCGATTTCATTCAGTGGGCTAAGGATAATGATATTCCCGTAGGTCCTGGGCGGGGTTCGGGGGCGGGGTCTTTGGTTGCCTATGCCTTAAAAATTACTGACCTTGATCCACTGGCTTATGATTTGTTATTCGAGCGCTTTTTAAATCCAGAACGGGTGTCGATGCCGGACTTTGATATCGACTTCTGCATGGATAATCGCGATAAAGTGATTGATTATGTGGCTCAAGCTTATGGGCGTAATCAGGTTTCACAAATTGTGACCTTTGGTTCGATGGCCGCTAAAGCGGTGGTGCGTGATGTCGGGCGGGTACTGAGTCATCCTTACGGTTTTGTCGATCGGGTCGCTAAATTAATTCCTTTTGTGCTGGGCATTACCTTAGAAGATGCGCTCGGGCGCACTGCAAAAGCGCAAGAAGATGCTGAGCGCGTGTCACCGGATCTGATTGAGCTGTATGAAAAAGATGAGGAAGTCAAAGCGCTACTGGATATGGCGCTGTCTCTAGAGGGTTTAACCCGTAACACCGGTAAGCATGCCGGAGGCGTGCTGATTGCACCGTCGGATTTAACCGATTTCACGCCAATCTTATGTGATGAAGCGGGCAAAGGAGTGGTTTCGCAATATGACAAAGATGATGTTGAAGCCGTCGGTTTGGTCAAGTTCGACTTTTTAGGACTGCGCAATCTCACTATTATTCAATGGGCGCTTGAAACGATTAATCGCCAGCGCGCTATGAAGCATTTACCACTGATCGACATCAATCGTATTCCGTTAGATGACAAAGCGTCTTTTGATTTACTGAAAGCGCAGAAAACCACGGCGGTCTTCCAGTTGGAATCGCGTGGGATGAAAGATCTGATTCGTCGTTTACAACCGGATGTTTTTGAGGATGTTATTGCTTTAGTGGCGTTGTTTCGCCCAGGACCTTTGCAATCAGGGATGGTGGATGATTTTATCAATCGGAAAAAGGGGATCGCAAAAGTTGAGTATCCGCATCCGAGTCTAGAGCAAATTCTCAAGCCGACCTATGGGGTCATTGTTTACCAAGAGCAAGTGATGCAGATTGCTCAGGTACTCGCGAATTACACGCTAGGCGGTGCGGATATGCTGCGCCGTGCGATGGGCAAGAAAAAGCCTGAGGAAATGGCGAAGCAACGTTCGATCTTCATGGACGGTGCACGGGGCAATCAAATTGATGAGCATCAAGCGGGCTTTATCTTTGATTTGATGGAAAAATTTGCGGAATATGGTTTTAATAAATCCCATTCAGCAGCCTATGCTTTAGTTGCTTTCCAAACGGCTTGGTTGAAAGCGCATTATCCAGCAGCGTTTATGGCCGCAGTCTTATCGGCTGATATGGATAATACCGATAAAGTGGTGATGCTCTTAGATGATTGTCGGCAATTGGGGGTGAAGATTCTGCCGCCTGATTTAAATCAATCGGCCTACCATTTTACGGTGGATGATAAAAATAACATTATCTATGGATTAGGTGCAGTCAAAGGCGCGGGCGAAGCGGCGATTTCCGTGATTATGCAGGAACGTGCTGCGAAGGGGGCTTATGTTTCTTTACTCGATTTTTGCCAACGTATTTACTCGCATAAAGTGACTCGGCGAGTTTTGGAAACTTTAATTAAAGCAGGGGTCTTGGATTCGCTGCCGGGGTCAAGGCGAGCAAAAATTGAGTTTCTGCCTGAAGCACTGAAGCGTGCTGAGCAATATCATCGTGATCAAGGGGTGGGGCAGGTTGATTTATTTGGTGGCGCGATTGTTAATCATCAAACCGCCGTGTCGATGCCGGAGTTACCTGAGTGGCCTGAAAAAGAACGCTTGCGTTTAGAGAAAGAAACACTAGGTTTATACCTGACCGGACACCCTCTTGATGAGTATATTCAAGAGCTAACTGCAGTCAGTAAGCTGAGTTTACGCGATATTATAGAGTATGACGGTAGCGGTTCGCAGCGGTATGCGAAAGAACCCGTGTTATTCGGGGCTTTAGTGGCGAGCATTCGCATTCAAGCCTCTGATCGGGGTAAGCGCTATTTTATTAAGCTAGAGGATCGTACCGTTGCTGAGTATGAGATTCTGCTGTTTGCGGATACGTTTGCTCAGTTTGGTCATTTACTAGAAAAAGAAGCGATCATCGCTATAGAAGGTAGCGTTAGTTTAGATCAGCGTACCGGTTCGGCTCGCTTACGAATAGACTCCATTTATGATATGCAAACTTTACGGGAAAGCTTTTTGCGTAAGTTAAAATTACGAGTGGATGCTCAGCATGCCAGTCATGTGTTAACCGATTTGCAAACTTGGTTAGTGACCAGCACTGAGCCACGCTATCCGGTGGTGATTGATTATTGCAACCAAAGTGCTCGCGCTGAGTTGCGCTTAAAGGAAGGCTGGTATCTTCCCTTAGATGACCAACATTTACGGAGTTTACGCCAGAAGCTAGGGCAGGATGCAGTCCAATTAATTTTTTAATGCTAGGTCACTATGTCTGCATTGAAGTACCTTCCTAATATTATCACGATTGCACGGATTATTTCTGTCGTGCCGGTTGCTTGGCTATTGTGGCATGAGTCTTATCAAGCGGCCTTAGTGTTATTGATTTTAGCGGGTTTGAGTGACGGTTTAGACGGTTATTTGGCACGTCGCTATCAATGGTTCACCCGTTTAGGGGCTTTGCTGGATCCTGTCGCCGATAAGCTTTTTATTGTCACAATTATGTTAGTGTTTGGTTTTAAAGGTTTTTTGCCTTGGTGGATTGTGTTGCTGATTTTTGGGCGAGATCTATTAATCATCGGTGGAGCCGTGGTGTATCGTTGGGTGACAGGGGCTTTGGAAATGAAGCCCCTGTTGATCAGCAAAGTGAATACCGCCTTGCAGTTGGTGTTGCTAGCCGCTACTTTAGTGCATGTCGGTTTTTATACTTTGCCACAAACTGTGATAGATAATTTAGAATGGTTAGTCGCTGCGAGTACTATTCTTAGTGGGGCGGCTTATGTGTTTTTCTGGAGCTATTATGCGTGGGTCAACCAAAAGCGTTCTTAAGTCATGAGTTCAAAAATAGGGTTTTGGCTAGTACTGATCACGATTGCAGCGGTTTTGTTTTATTTGCTGTCACCGATGCTGACCCCCTTTTTTGTTGCTGCTTTATTAGCGTATCTCGGTGATCCTTTAGTTGATCGCTTAGAGGCCAAAAAGCTTTCACGTACTTTGGCGGTGACTATTGTTTTCGTGGTTATTTCACTGATTATCTTGGTATTTTTCTTATTTCTAGTGCCTTTGCTAGAAATGCAAATTAGAAGTTTGGGTGAGAAGTTACCGGGGTATTTAGATTGGTCATTTGGGATGTTCGGTACGTATTTGCAGGAGCAGTTAGGGGTTGATCCTTCAATTTTGGAAGGTGAGAGGCTTAAAGATTTAATCACCTCAAATTGGCAGCAAACCGGTGGTTTGATTAAAAATGTGATTCAGACAGTCTCTAAATCAGGCTTTATGATTGTGGGGTGGATTGGAACTCTCGCCCTGATTCCAGTGATTTTATTTTATCTACTGAGAGATTGGGATAACTTAGTGGCTTATATTCATGATTTATTGCCACGTGCTATTGAGCCGACAGTCACCGAGCTTGCCCGCGAATCTGACGAAATGCTGGGTGCTTTTTTGCGTGGGCAGTTTATGGTGATGATTGCACTGAGTATTTTGTATTGGCTAGGTTTAACCCTCATTGGGCTGGATTTTGCTTTATTAATTGGTTTTATTGCCGGTTTGGTGAGTTTTGTGCCTTATTTAGGGCTGATCGTGGGGATTACCATTGCTGGAATTGCAGTGTTGTTTCAAACTCAGGATGCCTTGAATTTACTTTGGGTGCTCTTAGTCTTTGTTGCGGTACAGGTGATTGAAGGGTCGGTATTGACGCCTTGGTTAGTGGGAGAGCGTATTGGTTTGCATCCGGTCGCTGTGATCTTTGCGGTGTTGGCTGGGGGGCAGCTATTTGGTTTTGTTGGTATTCTATTGGCACTACCAGTTGCCGCTGTCTTAGCAGTGATTATGCGTCATCTGCATGAAACCTATAAACAAAGCAATGTTTATACCGACGAATCACTGCCATGAACCAGCTCACCTTAAAGATTGCTTTGCTGGATGGTTTTGATTTTGATTCGTTTTATCCGATGCCACAGAATCGAGATGCTCTTGCTTTGTTGCATTCAGCGTTTTGGCAATCCTTTCAGCAAGTTTTTTTATATGGGGATGCTGGCAGTGGCAAGTCACATTTGCTACAGGCTTGCTGCTATAAAGCTCAGGAATCGAGTCATTCGGCAGCTTATTTATCGCTTAAACAATTAGCACCCTATGGAGCACGGGTGTTAGAGGGTTTAGATCGTTGTGCTTTGTTAGCGATTGATGATTTAGATTATATCGTTGGTAATTTGGAGTGGGAAACGGCGGTATTTCATTTAATTAACCGTTGTCGGCAGCATGGGCAACCTTTATTATTAGCCGCGCTGAATAATCCGCATCAACTAGACTGCGAGTTAGCCGATCTAGGCTCACGCTTAGTCTGGGGACCTGCTTATCGAATTTATCGTTTAGATGAGCCGAGTGCTCTAGAGGCTTTCAAATGGCGTGCCTACAAGCGAGGCTTGCAAATACCTGAATATATTATTAAGTATATTAATAAAAACTTTCCTAAAGATATGCAATCTTTAATGATCATTTTAGATCAATTAGACAAAGCCAGCTTGCATAAAGGGAGGAAGATTACTCGCAATCTGATTCAAGAAACCTTCCCCGACAATACCTTGCCCACTTTAATCCAATAGAAAGTCCTCGTCGAAAATGTCTTTTAAACGGCGTTGCAAAGCTTGCTTTTCTCGATAGTCTTCGATATTGCGTCGGATGATATGTGGTTTGATCTTTTTGCTATCACGATCTGTATTAAGATGGGGTGCAGCTTCTTCTAGGTCATATTCATTTTCATGGTCATGCATGCTAAATACTCCTTGGTCTTTTTATATTATGAACCGAGTATAGCTTGAGTAGATGAATTTTTGCTGAGTAAAATATTGACACGAGATTAACGTATGCGGAATTGCTCCAAGTGCTTAGCAAAGTCAGCAGGATTTCTATACCCCACTGATCGTAAGTTTTTCATTTCCTTCGCTTGGTTATCAAAAAATACAATAGTGGGAGGGCCTGTGACAATCAGTTTTCTGAGTAAAGCCCGATCCTGTTCATCATCGGCAGTTAGATCCGCTTTTAATAATTGCACACCCTGTAGTTGTTTCATAACGGTGGGATCAACGAAGGTTGTTTGGTCTAAGCGCTTGCAATCAGGACACCATTCAGCGGTGAAGTCGAGCATGGTTAATTGTTGGCGTTCTTTGGCCAAGCGTAGTTTAGCTTCTAAGTCTTCAACAGATTTTATCGTTTCAAATTTGAGTTGATTGCTTGGACTAACGGCTAGGGTATTGGCGGAAACAGTTAATACCCCTTTCAAGGGTTGGAATAGGTTAGTACTCCCGGTGGCTACGCCTAATAGCTGCATTGCACCATAAAATACCATAATTAGACCAATACTCTTCCAAAATCGCTTCCAACCGGTGGCTTCTTCAGAAACTTTATCGAGTGCTCCCATATAAATACCTGAGGCGACTAGTAAAGTGCCGGTTAGAGCCATCGTAATTTCGATGGGTACAATCCGATGCAGCATGGAAATAGCCAGCCCTAGCATAATCATGCCAAAGATAGCTTTAGTGGTATCCATCCAAGTACCCGCTCGGGGTAGTAAATGCCCCGCCGAAGTACCTACAATCAATAAGGGGATGCCCATCGCAAAGCCCATCGTAAATAGAGCAATCCCGCCTAACAGTGCGTCTTTAGTTTGAGCGATGTAGGTCAAAGCGCCAGCTAATGGAGGGGCTACACAAGGGCCGACAATTAAAGTGGAGATAAACCCCATAATAGCTGCCCCAAGCAAACTACCGCCTGTTTGTTTATTACTAAATTCATTCAAACGCGATTGCAGGCTAGTGGGGAGTTGTAGGTCAAAAAAGCCGAACATAGACAGGGCTAAGATCACAAATAAAGTTGCAAAAATCCCAATAGCCACAGGATGTTGCAGCGTCATTTGCAAATTAGCGCCAAACAGGCCGAAGAAAATACCAATCAGGGCATAAGCCACCGAGCTAGCGGTGACATAGGCTAAGGATAAAAAGAAGGCTTTACGTGTCGATAAATCAGATTGCCCAGCGATTACGCCTGACAGAATAGGGAACATCGGGAAGATGCAGGGTGTGAATGCGAGTAGTAAACCGCCACCAAAAAATAAAAGAATCGTCCCAAAAAAACTTGCCCCTTCCAGTGCAGAAATATAGGAATTATTGTCATTAGCTGTCTTAGCTGCTGGTGGTTCAGGTAGTGATTCAAGTTTAGGAGGAGCGCTACTTAAATCAATGTTTACCGTCTTTTTGACAGGGGGATAGCAGATACCCGTGCTGCTTGAGCAGCCTTGGTATTCAGCAATCACACTGAGCTTTTTGGGTAGTGGTGCTTGATTTTCGGTCTGAATAATGGGAATGCTGATGTCTAAGGTATCGCTGAATACTTCGACCGTGCCGAAATAATCATCTTCAACGATTTGGCCTGTAGGGAATAAAGGTGCTCCGAGGTGGAAATCTTCATTGCCTTGAGTGGAAAAGCTGATTTTGCTCCGGTAAAGCTGATGATCAGGCTGAATATCCCAATGGGCAACCAGCGTCTTTTGATCAACAGCGACTAAATTATATTTAAAAGCTTGATCAACCGGCACAGGCTCAACCGCAGGATCACTGGGTGTGGCAGGCGGTGGCTTAATGGATTTGACAACTGGCTTGGTGGCTGGAGCGAGTGGGGCAGCAACTTGAGTATCAGCAGTATCAGTGTTGGATTCAGCAGCGGGCGGCGTGTCTAAAGCGGCTAATTGTAGTTTTAAAATTTGTTTTTGTGGGGGATAACAGAGACCAGCGTCAGCACAACCTTGATATTTAGCTTCTAGCTCAA
This sequence comes from Thiothrix eikelboomii, assembly GCF_900167255.1. GTDB lineage: Bacteria > Pseudomonadota > Gammaproteobacteria > Thiotrichales > Thiotrichaceae > Thiolinea > Thiolinea eikelboomii. The sequence continues at coordinate 27,039 of NZ_FUYB01000026.1, read as the reverse complement.
GCTCCAGAGCACCTTGGGCGTTTTTTGAGCGAGTTAGCGGTAGATCAAGTACGACATCCTGATGGTAGACCTCGGTTTCACCAAAATTAGGATCTGCTTTTATTTCGCCAGTGGGGAAGTTTAGCGAGTCGGCCGCAGGGAACTGGATCTCAGGGTGCTTAGAACTTACCGCAAATTTTTTGCGATACAGATAATAACCGTCAGTGACTTTCCAAGTGAGGCGTATCTGCTCTTTGTCAAGGGCTTGGGCCGAAACTTGAAAGGCTTGATTGACCGGCAACACCTCTGGAAAGGCTGCTGCATTCAAACTAATAATGAATAACCAGCAGATAAAAAACAGATTTTTCATGCCAAGGAAGCTCTTTTGTATCCTGTCAAAAGTAACAACATTAAAGAGTTGGGGTTCAGCCCTCGATGCGTATAGGCGACTGTTGATATCTTCCTTCGTCTACAGTCAAACCCGATCCACCCCCCGTCTTTGTGCGGGAAGCTGCTTATAGTAGAGGAAATGGCTGGGAACAGCAAAAATCTTCGTATCAGTTGCACACAACTAATTTAGTTAAGGCAGATGGATAGAACACTGATAGCTTAAGATCAAGTCGATTCATCAAGACAAAATGCCGCTGATAAAAGCCTGACAAGCAGACTTTTATCGCTGACGGCTTGCGTCTAATCTATTGGCTTAAATCAGTAAATCTTCTAAAGTTTTACCAGCATTTAAGCTTTGTTCTACCCAAACAGGACGACGCCCACGCCCAGTCCAAGTATTTTCTGGATTTTCAGGGTTGCGGTATTTGGGTTGTACGGGTTTACGTACTGATTTGGCTTCTAATATTTCTTGCAGGGTAAAACCAGACTCTTCGACTAGAGCATCTAATTTTCTGCGGACATCTAATAATTCCGTTTGCTTACGATTACTGATGGCATGTTCAATGTTATATTTGAGCTTGTCTAATTCAGCAACACTTAAAGTATCTAGATTTATGCTTGCCATGTTATTACTGTCTCTCTACAGTTGTTCAGAAACCGTTAAAATATACTTTTCCTTTAAATCATGTCAACTGTAACAGGATTGAAAATCCACTAGTTTTTCAAAGATTATTTTTTTTCAAATAAATCGAGGCTTAGCAAAACAAAAAATAAGCAGTTTAGTTTTAAAATTGCTGTTTTGATGTCCATCCTAGCCTTCGATAAGGGATACGATAGGCGGTGTAGCATCCTTGAGCATATCCATGTATAGTCATCATAAGCATAATTAATATAAAAATAATTCAAACTCACTGCGGGGGCGCGATGCGTTTCTTCAAAACCTTCTTTTCATTGACACTACTCGTGCTGGGTTTAGGGTTGGGCGCTTGGCAGTCTACTCAAGATAACAGCGTAGTCTCTCCCGTTGTTTTGTGGGTACTGTTGGGTCTACTGGGCGCACAAACAGTGGTCTTATTTATCCGTAAAGATGTTAACTGGGATAAGTACTCAGTGCAGGGCATGGTCAATAAGCTCAAGGGTTATACTTTTTTAAGTACTGATTTAGGTACCAAGAGCTTAGCCCCGATTGATGAAAATAGCACGACCGAGTGGATTCTAGAGGAGCTTGCAGGGGGGGTCATTACGGTAAATGGTGAGGGTGAGATCATTTACTTGAACAAGAGCGCTGAAGCTTTAATCGCCTGCAAGCAGGGGGCCGCTGTCGGTAAGCCAATTAATGCGATTGTGCAGATTGAAGATGCCCAAGGCAAAGCGATCGTGCCACGGGTGATGGATGTGCACAAAGCTCATCCACAACATTTACTTCAGTTTGGTCAAGTTAAGCTAGTCCCCAAGACGGGTGAGTCTCGTTATGTCGAACTGCACACCACCCATTTGCATGATCCCGCGAATACCCTTGTGTTTATTTTTCGAGACGTGACTGCCGATCGTAAAATTATAAATCGACTTTATCAACAAGCTTCACATGATGCATTGACGGGGTTGATGAATCGGCGCAGTTTTGAGGAATATTTAGAGCAAGTCGCGCATGATGATACGGGTGTGCTGAAAACACATGTACTGGTGAGCATTGATTTAGATAATTTCAAGATTGTTAATGATACTTGCGGTCATCAAGCAGGGGATGAGCTGCTTAAGCAAGTTGCGCATATTTTTCAGCGCTTTGTCCGGCAGACAGACAAAGTAGCACGCATGGGCGGGGATGAGTTTGCCATTTTCTTAGAAAACTGTGCCTTGGATAAAGCGCGCTCGATCATGGATTCCATCTTGATAGAAATGCGCAATTTCCGCTTTAGCTGGGAAGGCAAGGTGTTTACAGTGACAGCCAGTATTGGCTTGGTTGAGTTCTTACCCTCACCTGAGTTAACGCTCAAAACGCTGTTTTCCGATGCTGATAAAGCGTGTTATACCGCTAAAGCGCTAGGGCGCAATCAAACCTTTGCACATTTAAACTCAGAAGAGGTCTATCATGCCGATCAACGGCATACTGACTGGGGTAAAGTACTCGAAAAAGCTTTGGAAAATGATCGCTTCATCTTGTTTGTTCAGCCGATTATGCCTTTACAGAGTTTGTCTTTATTTCCCTATCATCAATATGAAGTTTTATTACGTTTACCGTTTAGGAAGCATCTACTAAGCCCCGGCAGCTTTTTGCCTGCGGCTGATCGCTTAGACATGATGTTTAGGATTGACCGCTGGATTATTCGCAAAGTGTTAGAAATGGTGACCACCAATAATTTGCGTAGCAAAGAGGGGGTTGAGCCAAGATTGATGATTAATTTATCTTCGCAAGCAGTACAAGATCCTGAGCTGTTTAACTTCATCCATGAAGAAATTAGCAAGCATCAGGTCAATCCTGCATTACTGTGTTTTGAGATTGCTGAATCGGTAGCAATCGCTAATTTTGTGCAAACCAAGCGCTTAATGAAATCTTTGCATAGCTTAGGTTGCCACTTGGTTTTAGATGATTTCGGCAGTGGTTTCTCCTCACTCAATTATGTGCGTGATTTACCATTAAGTTATCTGAAGATTGATGGTAATTTTGTGCATAATTTAGTCTCGAATCCAGTGGATGCCGCTATGATCAAAGCAGTGCATGAAGTAGGGCAGGTGATGAATTTGCTGACGATTGCTGAGCTAGTCGAGGATGTCGAAACCTTAGAAGGGTTGCGGGCGATCGGTGTGGATTTTGCCCAAGGTTATTTTTGTGGTAAACCCTTCCCATTTAAGCATCTGTGTACGCCAGTCAATGAGACTAGTCATTCCATCAGTAAAATGGCTTAAGTGGATTAATTGACTTAATTAATGTGCCTTAAGCCCTTGTTATTACCAGTTTTGCTTGAAAAATAGCGCAAAACCTCAATACTAAAGTCTTACATTTGCTACAAAAGGACTTTGGTTTTGCGTACCTTCCCCCTGTTTGCCCTGTTGTTTTTTGTGGTGCCGCTGATTGAGATTTATTTGCTCATTCAAGTGGGGCAAGTCATTGGTGCTTTGCCGACTATCCTCTTGGTGATAGCGACTTCTGTGTTGGGTGCTTATTTGTTAAGGCAACAAGGTGTGTCTGCTTTAACACGCCTGCAGAATAGTTTACGCCAAGGTCAGTTAGCGGCTGAGGAAATGAAGGCAGGTGTCTTCATTCTGCTAGGTGGCATTCTGTTAATGACCCCCGGTTTCTTTACGGATTTTTTGGGTTTGCTCTGTTTACTTCCACCCACTCGTAAGCTGTTGATGAAACTGTTTTCTCAGATGGCGAACCGACGTTCTAAAGTTGTTTACAACGATGTTTACATCCATACCAATACTCGTGTTCAAGACCCGCCAACCAGTCAGCCAGCCCCTAAAGTTTTGGAAGGCGATTATGTGCGGAAAGACCAAGCTTAAAATTTTTCAGCGATCTACCCTTGACTTTGCTTAAGTCGCCCTTATTATTAGCACTCGTTAAGACTGAGTGCTAACAGGTTGTATTGAAGCCCTGATAGCGATAAATAAATCCTGATTCAATAAAATCTGAGGAGTATCCACATGACTATTCGTCCTTTGCATGATCGCGTTGTTGTGCGCCGCATGGAAGAAGAGCGTAAAACCGCTAGCGGTATCATCATCCCTGATAATGCAACTGAAAAGCCAGATCGTGGCGAAGTTTTGTCAGTTGGCCCTGGCAAGGCCAGTGATAACGGTGAGCGTATCGCTCCACAAGTTAAAGTAGGTGACAAAGTGTTGTTCGGCAAATATGCCGGCACAGCAGTGAAAGTCGATGGTCAAGAAGTATTGATCATGCGTGAAGATGATATTTTGGCAGTTATTGCTTAATTCACCCAACTAACTGATTTTAAGAGGATTAAAGAATGAGTGCTAAAGACGTACGTTTTGGTGATGAAGCGCGTTCACGGATGGTGAAAGGCGTTAATGTGTTAGCAAATGCAGTTAAAGTAACTTTAGGTCCTAAAGGCCGTAATGTTGTTTTAGAAAAATCTTTCGGTGCACCAACCGTTACTAAAGACGGTGTATCGGTTGCAAAAGAAATCGAACTCGAAGACAAATTCGAGAACATGGGCGCACAGTTGGTGAAAGAAGTTGCTTCTAAAACTTCTGACGCAGCGGGTGACGGCACCACGACTGCCACGGTATTAGCTCAAGCGATTGTGCGCGAAGGCATGAAGTCCGTGACTGCGGGTATGAACCCGATGGATCTGAAGCGTGGTATTGACAAAGCAGTGACCGCTGCTGTTGAAAAATTGCATAGCATGTCTAAGCCTTGTGAAGATAATAATGCGATTGCTCAAGTCGGTACTATTTCGGCGAACTCTGATGAGTCGATTGGTACGATCATTGCCAATGCAATGGACAAAGTAGGCAAAGAAGGCGTTATCACCGTTGAAGAAGGTAATTCTTTAGAAAACGAACTCGCTGTGGTCGAAGGTATGCAATTTGACCGTGGCTACCTGTCGCCTTATTTCGTGAATAACCAACAAAGCATGACAGCTGAGTTGGATAGCCCTTATATCCTGCTGCACGACAAAAAAATCTCTAATATCCGCGAATTGCTGCCAGCTTTAGAAGGTGCAGCAAAATCCGGCAAGCCACTGTTAATCATTGCTGAAGACATCGAAGGCGAAGCCTTAGCCACTTTAGTCGTGAACAATATGCGTGGCATCGTGAAAGTCGCTGCAGTCAAAGCGCCAGGTTTTGGTGATCGCCGTAAAGCAATGCTCCAAGATTTAGCGATTCTGACGGGTGCGACGGTTATTTCTGAAGAAGTGGGCATGAGCTTAGACAATGTGAGTTTAGAAGACTTAGGTCAAGCTAAGCGCGTTGTAATCACCAAAGAAGACACCACGGTGATTGATGGTGTGGGTTCTGCGGATGACATCAAAGCTCGCGTTGAGCAAATTCGTGCACAGATGGAAGTTACTACTTCTGATTATGACCGCGAAAAATTGCAAGAGCGTATGGCTAAATTGGCGGGCGGTGTTGCAGTGATTAAAGTAGGTGCTGCGACCGAAGTTGAAATGAAAGAAAAGAAAGCTCGCGTAGAAGATGCTCTGCATGCGACCCGTGCTGCGGTTGAAGAGGGCGTGGTTCCAGGGGGCGGTGTTGCTTTGGTTCGTGCTTTACAAGCCATTGGTAGCTTAAAAGGCGAAAACCACGAGCAAGATGTCGGTATTCAAATTGCAATGCGTGCAATGGAAGAGCCATTACGTCAAATCTGCGCGAATGCGGGTGATGAGCCATCTGTCGTTATCAATGCAATTAAAGCCGGTGAAGGTAACTATGGTTATAATGCACGTACTTCTGAGTACGGCGATATGATCGCGATGGGTATCTTAGATCCGACTAAAGTAACGCGCACAGCTCTGCAAAATGCAGCCTCAGTCGCGGGCTTAATCATCACGACTGAAGCGATGGTTGCTGAGTTACCGAAGAAAGATGCAGCTCCAGCGATGCCAGATATGGGCGGCATGGGCGGCATGATGTAATTTGAGACCTCGGTCTCGATAAAAAAAGGCTCCGTTTGGAGCCTTTTTTATTTGGGTTGCGTAAAGTGACACTTTATTTACGTTCGCTATCAGGAATTTCTTCCTCAGTCAGGGGTGTTGTGATGATTTGCGCGTCCAAAATGCCTTGATTATTGATGATGCCTGCATCAATAGCGGTTGCTGGTGGAGCTGGCAAGGCCACTTCTGCAGGTAGTTCTTCTGTTTGAGTGACTATAGGTTGTGTCTGCTCAATAGTCTGTTCAATGATGGTGGGTTGAATGCTGACAGGCGGGCTAGTTTGTTCAGGCACTTCGACTTGTGCTGGCCCCCCTTCAATCTCAATCTCTTCAGAGCGTGGTCGAGGAGCAGGCTGTGGACGGCGTATGGGTCTTGCATCCACGGGTCTGGGAGCAGGCTCTGGATTCTGTACGGTGACTTCAGGGATTACCACTTGCTCAATAGCTGGTTCAGTCGTCGGTGGTTGTGGGTTTAACACGGTTAAATCATCGTTCGGCGTTACATAACGTTCACCTTCAACCGGAGGTGGAACTATCATCACGGGTTGCTCAGGCGTTTCTTGTTCAGTCACCACTAAATTGGTTTCAGCTTCAGTATCGGGTGTTTGGCTAGGCGCAGTCTGCGCCTGCTGTACTTCGATGGCTTGGCGATAGTCTTGTTCCAAACTGTTTTGAGCTTTGGTCTGACTCGTTAGCCTGTATTTACGAATCAAGCGGCTCGTTTCCTCAAGCGCTGAGCCAGCTCGGGTGAGTCGATTACGCTCAAGATCTCGCTTAATTTGTGTTTGGCGCATTTGTACCAGTTCATTTAAAAGCTCACGACCCTTGGGGTGGTTAGGCAGCATAAACATCAATTTATTCAGATGTGCACTGGCATTATCTGCACCATCCTCTTTACTTAGGTTGCCACGTTTAAGTGCTGCTTGCGCTTGCTGAATCAACTCAGCAGCTTCTTTAGCCTCACGCTCGTGAATCTCAATCTGATTTTCTAGCCGTACCTGCTCTTCAATTCGATCCGTTAAGTTAAATTCACGAATTAAATCATCCGTCTGTGCTAAGGATTGTTTGGCCTCAGTGAGACGAGTCAAATTAAGATGACTTTCAGTTTGCTGCTGTTGCTGGGCAATCACTTGATTCAATAAAGCTCGTGCATTGGGGTTTTGGCGATCAATAGACCAAACTTGGCGCAAGAGGTTTAAGGTCTCCGTATTGCCTGTATTTTGGTTAGTATTAAAGGCAGCGGTCGCTTTCAGGATCAAGGGGGTGACATCGGTAGCACCATTAGATGGATTGGTCTCTGCAACGGGTGTTTGCTGAGCGACTGTGGTTGTTGAACTCGCTTCAGGGTTGGTTGCAGCCGTCGTTTCAGGGTTCGTTTCAGTGGCACTTGGCGTATTCGTGGCGGTTGTACTGGTCGTGGCGGGTGTTGCTGTGGCTAGTTCAGCTTGAGTTATTGCTTGGGGTGCAGTTGGGGGAACTGTGACCTCATCGGTGTTTGGAGTCACGGTCGAGCTTGCGGATGTAGTCAGTGGCTCTGGTGTTGGGAGTGTGGTTTCGTTGACTAAGCTTAGGGTGTCGGTTGCGGGTGTTACCTGATCAGTTTTATTGACCTGTGCTGGTGGCTTAGGCGCTTCTGGGGTGGCTGGGTTAGCACTGGTCGCAGTTTGTGTGGTTGTGGTAGGCTCATTTAACAGGCCATTAAATTTTGAAACCAGATGATAACTGGCATAAACCACCACACCGACCGCCGCGAGTACGGCGAGGGGTAATAACAGTTTGCGATGATTTTTGCGCCCGAGTCCCTTTATTAAAGCTTCAGGATTTTCTGGGCGTTGATTGCGTTGTAAAGATAAAGCTTGGCTGAGTAGCTCGCGGGTTTCTGTCTTAAATTTAGGGTAGATAGTCGCGCTTGTGCCATGTGCCAGTGCAGTTAAGGTGCTTTCCTGACCATAGGGTAACTGTTGTCCGACTAGCATTTGATAGAGGCTAGCCAATGAAAAGCTGTCATCTTCGGTCACGGGTAAATCGCCGATCGCGACGGAGGGGCTAAGCCAAGGTGAATGCAAGGCTAAGGGCGCTCGCACTCCAGTTTGCTGGCGGAGTAATAAATGCATCACTTTGACTAAGGGAGCATTGAGCAGGACATAGCTCGCCTCGAGGTGTAAAGTCGCACCCGGCTCAAAATAACCAAAGGCACCGGCTTGTACATTATTTAAGGCATGACTGATTGCTGCCGTCATCTGCAAGGCTTGATCTGGCGTGAGCTTGTGTTTATCCAGCTCATGCAAGTATTCACTCAATAAACTGCCTTGAGTCTGTGGGCAGCTAAACCAATAGTGAGTCTCCGCGTTACCCCAGTCAGTGATCGTCGGATAGGCAGCCGCTGGTGGGGCAGGGCGAGACATCACCGCAGACCAAGCCTTAGCAAAGCCCGGCAAACTGATAATGCTAGGTGTTGCCAAAATCAATAGCATCAGATGATCCTTTTCACCTTGGGTGGGGGTGTATAGATCATCGGCCCAATAAATATCAGCTAGGGCGGTAGAGGCGATTTTGCGCCGTAATGCAAAGCGGTTCTCAATTAAAGGCATGTCCACTTTTGGCGCTGCCGCTGTTTTTTCTAAAATCGACATGGTTTCAACTGCCCATCAAATCGCGATAGATTAAGAATAGCCGGCAAGTATAGAGCATTCTGTGGGTGCATAGCACCTAAGCTGACTAAATGCACTATGATCAGATAACTTAATCAACCCTTCGTCAATCATTAGTCAACGATTAGCTTAGAATTGTTCAGTTTTCGCTATTTAAAACTAGCACTACGCCGCGCTTGGTTGATCCGACCAATCAGCTCATGATAGACAGTTTGGATTTTACAGGAGCTTGCTATGCCTACTGCATCCTTTTTTGCCCCAGCAACGATAGCTTTGCACACAGGCTATCAACCGGAAACTCACTATGGCAGTCGGGCAGTACCGATTTATCAGACCACTAGTTATGCTTTTAATGATGCAGCCGAGGGAGCAGCGCTGTTTAATCTCGAGCAGGGTGGACATCTCTACAGCCGGATGAGCAACCCAACGGTCGCGGTTTTAGAGCAGCGTTTAGCCGCTTTGGAAGGTGGGGTTGGCTGTGTGTGTACCGCTTCAGGGATGAGTGCTTTATTTACCAGTTTTCTGACTTTATGTTCTGCGGGGGATCATATTGTTGCGTCTGCCCAAATTTATGGCTCGACAGCTACTTTGTTACGCCATACTTTGCCACGCCTAGGAATTAGCACCAGTTTTGTGGATATTAATGATCAGGTTGCTGTGCAAGCCGCCATCCAAGCTAATACTAAACTGCTATTTTGTGAGTCGATTGGCAATCCGGGTTTAGAGCTTGCAGATCTACCGAAACTAGCTGAGCTTGCGCAAGCAGAGGCCTTGCCTTTAGTGGTGGATGCGACTTTTGCTACGCCCGCTTTATGTAAGCCGATTGACTGGGGTGCAAATATTGTGGTGCACTCTTTGACCAAATGGATAGGTGGGAGTGGCAATGCCTTGGGTGGGGCGATTATTGATGCGGGTAATTTTAATTGGGGTACGGAGCAGCGGGCTTTTCCTACCTTGACAGCCGCGTATGCGCCATTTCAAGGTCTCAAGTTTTGGGAGGAGTTTGGACCTGCGGCTTTCACGATGCGGGTACGTGCCGAAGCGATGCGTGATTTCGGTGCTGCGCTTAGCCCCCACAATGCGTTTCTACTCTTGCAGGGCTTGGAGACGCTAGCGTTAAGGATGCCTCAGCATGTCGACAATGCTCATCAGCTGGCTGAGTGGCTGAGTCAACAGGAAGCGGTGGCTTGGGTCAATTATCCGGGCTTAAGTTCCCATCCTCAATATGAGCTAGCGCAGTACTTGCTACCGAAGGGGGCTGGCTCGATTTTAAGCTTTGGTGTACAGGGTGGTCTCGCGGCGGGCCTAGCTTTTATGGATGCCTTGCAATTGGCAACTAATCTAGCGAATGTTGGCGATGCACGTACTCTTGTGCTGCATCCTGCTTCCACCACGCATTCACGTTTAGATGCTGCTGCTCTAAAGGCGGCTGGGATTAGTGCGGATATGCTGCGCGTATCGGTGGGTTTAGAATCATTGCAGGATATTCAAGCTGATTTTAGCCGAGGCTTAAAAGCCGCTCTCAAATGGGCAGCTGCTTAGGAGGCGTCATGTATTTAGAGTTAGCAAGTGCAAGGATTTATGTTGGCACTGGGGGTAAAGATTTTGATGCGAGTTTACCCACCCTTGTATTTTTACATGGCAGTGGCATGGATCATCGGGCTTGGCAGCTACAAACTCGCTGGTTTGCGTTTCATGGATTTTCAGTGCTTGCACCGGATTTTCCCGCGCATAGTTTGTCAGCTGGGCAAGCTTTAACTTCGATTGAAGCGACTGCCGATTGGCTATGGCAGTTATTGGATCAGTTGCAAGTGGAAAAATTGAGCTTAGTCGGGCATTCACAAGGTGCTTTAGTCGCTTTAGAAGCGGCTGCTCGCCACGTGGAGCGAGTGCGTTCAATTAGTTTGCTGGCGACAGGTGCGGCGATTCCGGTGAATGCGCAACTCTTGCAATTAGCGACGAGCCATCAAGCTGCAGCGGTAGCAGCGATGCTCAGTTGGGGCTTTGGTGAAGCTTATCAGTTGGGTCGTTCGCAGATACCGGGCTTAGCACCTTTGGCGATTGCGGGGCAGATTATGCAACATAATCCCTTAGCGACCGATTTAGCCGCGTGTCAGGCTTATATCAAGGGTGAGCAGGCCGCTCAGCAAATCACCGCTCCGACGCAATTAATCTTTGGGCAGTATGATCGTATGACGCCTTTAAAAGCAGGCCGCAGATTAGCAGAGTGTTTACCACAGGTGCAAAGCCAGTCCGAGTTAGCAGCAGGGCATATGCTACCTATCGAAGCGCCTGAGGCTTGCTTAAAGCAGTTACGTGAATTTATTAGCCTCCACGCTCAAGATTAAGGATCAAAACAGAGGCTAATTAGCCTAGTATCACCTAATCTGACTTGGCATGATATAAAAAGGAGCAGCTATGAAAATTCTAGTAACGGGTGCAAGTGGTTTTATTGGCGGGGCGATTCAACAGGCACTTCAGCAAGCAGGTCATGAGGTGGTGCCGATTGCGCGCCGCTATGGAATGGATTTCAATACCCTGCTTAAACCGGAGCAATGGCTGCCTTATTTGGCGGGGGTTGAGGTAGTGATTAATGCCGTGGGTATTATTGCTGAAACTCGCGGGCAATCTTTTGAAAATCTACATACACGCGCACCTTTGGCTTTATTTAAAGCCAGTGAACAGCAAGGGGTGAAGCGTGTCATTCAAATCTCTGCTTTAGGTGTGGATGAACAAGCCTTTGCAGCTTATCAACTCAGTAAAAAAGCCGCTGATGATGGTTTAAAAGCTTCTAAGCTGGCTTGGTTTATTTTACGCCCTTCTTTGGTGTATGGACCAGGCGGGGCGAGTGATGCTATGTTTCGGCGCTTAGCGGCTTTACCGGTGATTAGCCTACCCGGTGGGGGGCAGCAGCGGATTCAGCCAGTGAATGTCAGTGATGTGGTGGCTACCGTGCTGCGTTGCTTAACCGCTCAACCGACCCATCAAGTTTTAGATGTGGTGGGGCCTAAGCAATATACCCTAGAAACTTGGTTACAAGCCTTGCGCGCTCAGCAAGGTAAAAAGCCAGCGCCAACAGTTTCGATTTCTTGGTCTTTGGTGATGCTCTCGGCTCAGTTAGGGCATAAGTTGATTCCGGTTTTACACCCCGACAATATGCGCATGTTAGAAAAAGGCAGTGTTGCTGAGGTTGAGGGTATCAAGCAGTTTTTAGGGCGGATGCCGCTTGAATTAGGCCAGTCAAGTTGATGTATCTGACGCTTAAATATCTACATATTCTCAGTATGGTACTGCTCTTTGGTACTGGCTTAGGAAGTGCTTTTTATAAATGGATGGCGGATCGCAGTGGTAATCTGGCCCATATTGCTGTGACTAATCGACATGTAGTGCTGGCCGATTGGTTATTTACGACACCCACTGTGATCTTCCAGCCAATTAGTGGGTTATGGCTGGTGTATCTTTTAAACTATCCATTGACTACACCTTGGATCATGCTGAGCTTGGGTTTATATATGCTGGCGGGAGCTTGCTGGTTGCCTGTGGTCTGGCTGCAAATTCAGATGCGTAAACTCTCAGAGCAAGCCTTAGCTAAGCAAACGGAATTGCCTGCACTTTATTGGCGTTATGCTCGCTATTGGTTTTGGCTGGGTGTTCCGGCCTTTATTGCCATGCTGTTAGTCGTTTGGTTAATGGTGTTCAAATCGAGCGGGAGCATTTGAATCGTGACTGAAGTTTCAATCATGCAACGTGCCTTAGGTGCACAATGGGAGACACTAGCTCCCGCCTTAAAAGCACATTATGCAGCCGCCAAGAATCGTGATCTGGGTATATTAACTGTTGAATATCCCACCGCCATGCAAGGGCCGCTGAATGTTTTACGCTTATTCGGGACTTTAATTAATCAGCGCGCTCAAAAAGTACCCACTCAAGTGTATAAATGGATGGTGGGCGAGCAACAATACTGGCAGCGGCGGGTAGAGTTGCCTAAGCAGGTCATGGCCTTTGATAGTCATTGGCATTATGTCGGTGGTAATGAACTGATTGAATATGTGAAGCCTTATTTGGGCTTGAAAATGGCGGTCACAGTACGGGATGGCAAGCTGTATTATGAAGGTCGTGCCTATATTCTAAAATTAGGCAGCCTGCTGATCCCGATTCCAGAAGCTCTAGTTCTAGGGCATACCACCATTGAAGAAATCGGGGTGGATGCGAAGCAGTTTACGATGGATTTTCGCTTGCAGCATCCCCTGTTTGGGCAAATTTATCGTTACACAGGGCGCTTTCATACAGAGCTTGAGGCATCACGGCCACAAACCCAGCTTTAGTCGAGCCGCCGCCCGACAGTACTCGCTTGCTTAAACAGCTTTTTGTGCGCAAGGCTATTGATTAGGAAAAGATCAATGGGTGAGTCTAGCTCGTTGAGCAGTTTGGCTTGGAGTTTTTCCCGATTCAACACAAACCCACGAATTTTAACTGCGACGACATAGACCGGATAGTTCGGAAAGTATGCCACTTGTTTTTCTGCCAGCCAAAGCGCCTGGACGTTTTTGTGTTTAGCAAGGCTAGCGACGAGGGGTTTAAGCTGGCTGAGGCTCTCTAGGCTGGGTTCAATTAAAGTTGCTGTGGTTGGTAGCTCAGCACGCTCTTGGCGTGCTGCATTCAGCCGATCAGTTGCCGCTTCTAATTGAATTAACCACTGTTTACTGTGCTCGGTCTGCTGCTGTTTACTATAAAACCGCCAAGCTGTTTCTGCTGCAGCTAATTGTAAGCTAGGCTCACGCATGGCTTGTTCTAAGTAAGCAATCCCACTAGAGTCACCCCGTTCTAGCAGGAGTCGCCCTATTGCTAAATCGGCTTGGAGATGTTCAGGATGCGCTTGTGCATAGTGCTGATAGAGCGGTAAAGCATCTTGTTCTATTAAATATTCGTCAGTAAGCTGTGCCAGTTGCCAGCGCTCATGCGTACTTAACTCTTCATAAAGGCGCATTTTTAATTGATTCACCGTTTCGCGTGCAAGCTTTGAGCGTTCATGTAAATCATCCCAATGCGCCCCATAAGTATCGACCCATTGCCGATTGAAATGCTTAAAGACAGTTGCTAGCTCCGGCTCAAGCCAAGTAATGGCTTTGGCTTCGTGAGTAGCATGGGTTGCGTCAGAGTGGCTAGCCGGTAAATGCGCTAATTTTAGTGCTTTTAAACGTTCCATTAAGGCAGGGTGAGTGTCATTAATTTCTGTTTGGCGCTGTAAAGCCTTATGCAGATAGCGCTTAAATTCCTCTGTATTGCCCTCCGTTTGCTGGTAAAACTGCTGCAACAGTGTATAGATCTGGCTCTCTGGTTGGGACTGGGTATAAGGTCGGGTAAACAGGGGTGTCCAGAATTGCTGCTGAGTCAATTCACCTAAGACATTCACGGCGACTAAAGCGGAAGCGGCGGCCTCGCGTGAGGTTAAGCGGCTAGCAATATAATCCGCTTCATATTCATTATTCCGCGCCAAAGCATAGGAATAACCTGCGAAATAGGGTGCATACCAAGCAAAAAAATGCCTGATTATCTCAGTCCCCCAAGCATTCGCTTGGATAAAGGCTTGGTGAATAGTGAACCAGTTCTGGCGTAGTCGATAAATTTTCCCCGCAAACTTACTGTGATTGCCTGAAAGATGAGCCAGTTCATGCGCTAAAACCGAGCGAGCTTGCTGGGTAGACAGAGCTAAGAGTAGTTCTAAACCAATGATTAAAGTGTTTTCGGTAGGGCCAAGCAGGCCAAAGCGCGGGGTTTGTATTAGGGAAGCATTCATCTGAGCGTTTAGCAGAATCTGATGAATCGGCGGCGTGCTCAGGGTTTTGCTAAGCTGATCGACTTCTGCCCATAATCTCGGATAGCGATCACGCTCTAAGGCATAGCCTTGTGGACGCGGGAGTTTGATAAAAACGGAGCGCACTAATACCCATAGTACGACAAGCAGCACAATAATCAGCTTGGTTTTGAGCAAGAGCAGGAGTAAGGCCGAACTACTGAGGGCTAGCCAGATTGTACCTCCGGCTAATAAAACTAAACTAGCCAATAGGCCTAGAATGACCGCATAGCCCAAATAGACTAAGTTTTGCAGGCGGCGTTTATACTGCTCTGGCTGCTGACTGATTTCTTGCTCAGCGCGTGCCACTAAGCGTTCAAAGTAGAGACGCTGTTCAGTTGTTGTTTTCATTGGGGTTTAAGCTAGCAAGTCAACTAGTGCGTAGTTTAGCAAAGCTGAAGCAGCTGAAGCGGCTTTTCCGATTGATGGAGCAAGGACAAAGCGAGCAGTCAAGCTTGATCTAAGCCCGTTGCTTAAAATAAAACCTTAGAAAAACTTTTCAAGCAGCGGGTTGCTTTAGCAAACTAGGCAGCTATGCTAGTATGCGCGCGCATTGCAGTTCACAATAGGTTTAGGCCTCCCACTATGGCACGATACATATTCATTACTGGCGGTGTCGTTTCTTCGCTTGGCAAAGGCATCGCCGCCGCCTCTCTTGGGGCAATTCTTGAAGCCCGTGGCCTCAAAGTCACGATGATGAAACTAGACCCCTATATCAATGTTGACCCCGGCACCATGAGTCCCTTTCAGCATGGTGAGGTTTTCGTCACTAATGATGGCGCTGAGACGGACTTAGATTTAGGGCATTACGAGCGCTTTGTTGGTTTTACCGCCACCCGTTACAACAATTTCACCACGGGACGCATTTATGAAAGCGTGATTCGCAAAGAGCGCCAAGGTGAATATTTAGGTGCGACGGTGCAAGTCATTCCGCATATCACGGATGAAATCAAAAGCAGCGTGCGTGCCGGAGCCGGTGATGCCGATATTGCGATGGTTGAAATTGGTGGTACGGTCGGTGACATCGAGTCACTCCCTTTTATGGAGGCGATTCGGCAAATGGGGGTGGAAGAAGGGCGCAATAATGCCCTGTATATCCATTTAACCCTGCTACCTTATGTGGCTGCTGCGGGTGAGTTAAAAACCAAGCCGACTCAGCACTCGGTGAAAGAATTACGTTCGATTGGGATTCAGCCGGATATTTTGCTGTGTCGCAGTGAAAAATCGCTACCCGAAAATGAGCGGCGTAAGATTGCCTTATTCACCAATGTCGAAGAGCGGGCGGTTATCTCGGCAATTGACGTGGATAATATCTATAAAATGCCACTTTGGTTACATGCCCAGAAATTGGATCGGATTGTTGCTGAGAAATTTGGCCTAAGTCATTTGCCAGAAGCCGATTTGAGCGATTGGAAAAACGTCGTGACTGCAATGGAGTTTCCTGAAGCGGAAGTCAATATTGCAATGGTCGGCAAATACGTTGATCTGACTGAATCCTATAAATCGCTGAATGAAGCCTTACGTCATGCAGGGATTCAAACCCATACTAAAGTCAAAATTCACTATATTGATTCTGAAAAGTTGGAGTCTGATGAAGACTCACCTGAAATGGATTTAGTGAAAGCAGCGGATGCGATTCTTGTTCCCGGTGGATTTGGGCGGCGTGGTGTAGAGGGCAAGATTCGTGCAGTGCAATATGCTCGGGAGCAAAAACGCCCTTATTTAGGCATTTGCCTTGGGATGCAGGTAGCTGTTATTGAGTATTCGCGACATTGTGCCGGGCTAGTAGGGGCGCATAGCACGGAGTTTATGCAAGATGCAGAGCATCCGGTGATTGGTTTGATCACTGAATGGCAGAATCAAGATGGCTCAGTCGAGCGCCGCACTGAAAGCTCGGATTTAGGGGGCACGATGCGCCTAGGTGGGCAACCGTGTCAGTTAGCGGCAGGTTCATTAGCACGCGCCACGTATGGTGCAGATGAGATTGTCGAGCGGCATCGCCATCGTTATGAATTTAATAATAATTATCGTAAAGTCCTTGAAGAGCATGGCTTAGTTTTTTCAGGGATGTCAGCCGATGGTTCTTTGGTGGAAATGATCGAGCTAAAAGAGCATCCTTGGTTTTTAGCTTGCCAATTCCATCCTGAATTTACTTCACGTCCACGGCAGGGACATCCGCTGTTTAGTAGCTTTATCCGCGCAGCCCGCGCCTATCATGAAGCAAAAGGGGCTTAAGTATGCAGTTATGTGGTTTTGATGTGGGTTTAGATCGCCCGTTTTTCTTGATCTCTGGTCCGTGCTCGATTGAAGGTGACGGCTTAGCACTAGAAACTGCCCAACAGCTGAAAGAGTTAACGGCGCGTTTAGGTGTGCCGTTTATCTACAAGTCCTCATTTGATAAAGCCAATCGTTCTTCGCACACCAGTCGGCGTGGAGTGGGGATAGAGGAGGGTTTGCGGATTCTCGAGCGCGTGAAGCGTGAGGTGGGCGTACCCGTTTTAACGGATGTACATGAAGATACACCACTGGATGAAGTAGCCAGTGTGGTGGATGTCTTGCAAACACCAGCTTTCCTGTGTCGCCAAACGAATTTTATTCAAAGTGTGGCGCGTACTGGCAAACCGGTAAATATCAAAAAAGGTCAATTCCTTGCGCCGTGGGATATGGGCAATGTGGTTGAAAAAGCGCGAGCTGTCGGTAATCAGCAGATTATGGTCTGTGAGCGGGGCTATACCTTTGGTTATAACAATTTAGTATCGGATATGCGTAGCCTGTCGATTATGCGTGCTACCCATTGTCCAGTAGTATTTGATGCCACGCATTCGGTGCAATTACCCGGTGGGCAGGGCAGTGTATCGGGTGGTGAACGCCAGCATGTACCTGTCTTAGCACGGGCTGCAGTAGCGGTTGGAATTGCCGGTTTATTTATGGAGTCGCATCCTGATCCCGTGCATGCGTGGAGTGATGGTCCGAATTCTTGGCCACTCGATAGAATGGAGGCTTTGCTAGAGTCTCTCGTGGCGCTGGATCGAGTCGTGAAATCGACTCCCTTCATTGAACAAACTTTGTAAATTATTCTAGGGATAAAACTTATGTCTGAGATTGTATCCGTTCTCGCTCGTGAGATTATAGACTCACGTGGCAATCCCACGGTTGAAGCTGATGTTAAATTAGCCAGTGGTGTTATAGGACGTGCTGCGGTACCTTCCGGTGCTTCGACCGGTTCGCGAGAGGCGATTGAATTACGCGATGGGGGTGCACGTTATTTAGGGAAAGGCGTGCAAACAGCGGTCAAGCATGTCAATACTGAAATTGCATCGGCTTTAAAAGGCCATGAAGTGACTGATCAAGCAGGTCTTGATCAAATTATGCTCGATTTAGATGGCACTGAGAATAAAGCCCGCTTAGGTGCGAATGCTTTATTAGCGGTCTCAATGGCAGCAGCTCATGCAGGTGCGAAAGAGCAAGGTCTGCCGCTGTATCAGTATTTGAAAAAAGCAGATACTTATAAGTTGCCAGTCCCAATGATGAATATCATCAATGGTGGTGCGCACGCTGATAATAGTGTTGATCTACAAGAATTTATGATTTTGCCAGTGACTGCGCCGAGTATGGAAGAGGCCGTTCGTTATGGTGCTGAAGTTTTCCATAACCTGAAATCTGTATTGAAAAAGCGGGGTTTAAATACAGCGGTAGGGGATGAAGGTGGTTTTGCCCCTGATTTGTCCTCGAATGAGCAGGCGATTGAAGTTATTTTAGAGGCGATTAATAAGGCTGGCTTTAAAGTCGGTGAAGATATTTGGTTAGGCTTGGACGTAGCTAGCTCTGAATTCTATAAAGATGGTAAATACGTTTTAGAATCCGAAAATCGTAGTTTTACCGCTGAAGGTTTCACCGAGTATTTACACAATTGGGTACGCCAATATCCGATTTTAAGTATTGAAGATGGGATGGCAGAAGGCGATTGGGCTGGCTGGAAACATTTAACCGATGTATTGGGCGGCAAAGTGCAAATCGTTGGGGATGATTTATTCGTGACCAATACCAAAATCCTGCAAGAAGGGATTGAGAAAGGTATTGCCAATTCCATCCTGATTAAAGTTAACCAAATCGGTACTTTAAGCGAAACTCTAGCAGCTATTGAAATGGCGCATCAAGCGGGTTATACCGCTGTGGTTTCCCATCGCTCGGGTGAAACGGAAGACTCGACGATTGCGGATATTGCAGTGGCAACGGGTGCAGGCCAGATTAAAACCGGTTCTTTATCGCGTTCTGATCGTATTGCCAAGTATAATCAATTGCTGCGTATTTCGGGTGAATTGGGTAGCCGTGGTATTTATGCAGGTAAGTCAGCATTTAAGCAGTTTAAGTAATTAAATTCGCTTTAGTATTCATAAAGGGCATCTGCACAAGTAGTTGCCCTTTTTTATTACAGCCCTCATCTTTCACATCCAAGTCGCGTGCCTAACCTCGTTTAACAAGAAAAAGCGTGTAAATTTCACAGAACTCACAGGAATATGTGGTTGCTGGTTCTGCGGGGCTTCGTGTATGCTTCTTATCCATTAACATAAGCTGAATTTAGGGGACACGATTTATGATAATGTCAAACTATGCAGAATTCTCGACGAACCAGATAGGCGCGGCATGTGCTCATTGATTGAGCACAGGCTTCCTATCCTGATATTCCAGAATGCCGCCTAATAAACTGTTATGCAATACAGAGTAAACAATGCTCATTCATTTCACAAAAGAGCTAAGTAATATTATTTCTATTTTAGAATCAAGCTCTTTTATGCTTGGATATTGTTCTGAGTATTTTGGTGAAAAGAATCAGATAGTTTCAAGCGCAGCTCATCCAATGGTCTGCTTTAGTGAATTCACGGATTCTGAGCTTAGTTCTAAGACCATAACCTATGGTAAATATGCCATTGCTATGAAAAAGACATGGGCCATAACTAACGAGCTTAGTCCAGTACTATATATTGAGAGAAATTCTCAAGCAGCAGTAGGATTGGCTTCACTACTCAAAGCTCGTCAAAAACATGGAAAAGATGCAATTCCTAAAAACCTTCGGCTGCCCATAATGCAAATTAAGTGCTTCACTAAGCACGAGACCGGATACAACAGTTATTTTGACCATGATAACTTTTGCTTTAAAGATGAAAACGAGTGGCGTTATATACCTACTAAGGAAAAAATTGGTGGAGGTTATATTTCTTTAAACAGAAAGACATTCATAAATAATAAGGAAAAATATAATAATAGGCTTAAGCCTTATCCTTTAAGGTTTGAGTATTCTGATATTGAGTTCATTTATGTTAAAACAGATGAAGAAATTAAAATGATTATAGAAAAATTCAATCAGTTAAAATCAAAATTAAAACATTCAGAATGGACACTGCAACTTAGCGATAAAACCCAACCTTATGCTGGTGCATTATCGAATCGTGTATAAATTGGTACGAAAATTATAGGAAACTTAATTGTATAGTTTAGCAGCATAACAAAACGTTAGGCCAACAACGAGGGTACATTAATGAAGCACATTCTATTTATATTAGTTATATTTTTCGCAGTGGGAAATGCCCAAGCATACACAGCAAAAGGAGGTCAAAGTTGTGGTGTATATGTTGATGATTTCGATAAGGACGGATGGGAAAAGGTTGCCAACGCTGGCTGGTTGGCTGGTGTTTTAACTGGTTATAACATAGCGACAAATTCTGACGTTGGAAAAGGAATGGACAGCCAATCTGTTGTGCTATATGTCTATAACTACTGTCAAAGGAATCCACTAAAATCCACTGTAGATGCTGCGGTGGAGCTTATTTGGAATCTGAAGTAATGATTGTAGATGCTCCTATTGGGTTGTATATATAACGTCATTGTCATTTTTTGGGTAGTGCGCTTAAGGAGTTGAAAAGATTTCTGTCTATTAACATTTAAACCTTATCACGACGTAAGTTTAGCTGTGTAGGCTTCTATCGATTTCAACCTGTTTAATGCACTACCCGCTTTTTCAGCCCTGTTCAAAAGAAGAATGATTGATTTAGCAGAGGCAGAAAAAGCATTAAAAATTTACAAATCAATTCCCATACAGTTTATAGATGTGCCGCTAGAAAGCACTCTTCATATAACAAAGAATTTTAATATTTATGCGTATGATGCTTATCTCATTCAATGTGCGGAACTAACGAGTAGTCTATTACTGACTTTAGATAAGAACTTAATAAATGTTGCTAAACAAATAGGTATTACAGTATTGGACGTGACCGATGAGGCAATATAACTTTAGCGAAGCCAGAAAAAACTTTGCATCAGTGCTTGAGACGGCAAAACAAGAAGGGATCATTTGTATTTATAAACGCAATGGGGAGGCATACTACCTTACGCCAGCAAAAGTCAAAAAATCTCCTTTAGATGTTGAAGGGATAGATTTACGGCTTTCAAGCAGTCATATCATGTCTATTGTGAGAGAGAGCAGAGAAAGAACTTATTTTTAGCCAATAAGTTGCTCGACGACGGACGCGGTAACAGCCCGCGAGTTCTAACAATTTACTTCCCCGCCGCGCCCGTCAGCCATGAAGTTGAGGGTGTAGGAAAACCTCTAAGCCATTTTTTTAAGCTCTGAGAGTTGGATAAAATTTAACTAAAAATGCAATCCTACGTAAAAATTTTGTAATTCAACATTGCAAACTCCTCAAATATTCACGTACATCATGCCACTTTTGATATTTCACCGCGAGCACTTAGGTTTTACTACACCCTTGTTGGCGTGGGGCAAAAACAAAAAGCATCACCCGATTGAGAGCGTTTAAAAAGATGAGATTTCCCTTGCTGACAAAATGCGGTGGTTACTTGATCGTTCACGGTGCGTTGATGCGTGACAGATTGTGCCAATATCACAGCCTGATTTTAAAGCCGCGCTGATGCGCGGGAAAGTATGTGCCGAGTACAAAGTACGAATAAATTTTATACCTTGATGACACTACAAAATGTATATACACTTAAACCATGAGATTTACATGGTCTGAGACAAAACGCGCAATAAACACAAAATCACATGGTCTTGATTTTATGGATGCATCGCGTGTGTTTGAGGGCATTACCTTCACTTTTGAAGATGACAGGTTCGACTACAGTGAACAACGGTTTATCACTCTCGGATTACTGGCTGGAGTGGTCGTTTCCATTGTCCACACAGAGAATGACCATGAGATTCGTATTATTTCCTTCCGCAAAGCAAGCAAACGAGAAGAGGTGATCTATTATGACTCAATCCAATACTGATTGGGTTCGCCTTGCGTCAGCTACTCAAGGTGAGCCAACTGAAGAACATCCCGAAGCTGAAGTCCGTCATGTCGTCCGTGGCATTGTTCGCCAAGGTTTAAAACCCTTGCCAGCCAAAACATCTGTTTCTTTGCGTATCGATCAAGATGTGCTGGAATGGTTCAAGGCTCAAGGTGCAGGTTATCAAACACGTATCAACAGCGTTTTAAAAGCATTTAGAGATGCTTCGGTTAATCCATGAGCGTCAGGTACGACAAAAATAATTCCAATTAATGCGTCAACAAGTTGCTCGACGACGGACGCGGTGACAGCCCGCGTCTTCGTTTTATTTACTCCTCGCTGTGCTCGTCAACCGAGACGTTATGCGTTCACGACACAATCATTATTTAATCAGCTAAGTTCATAATAATCAATTGGTTATATATTTTCCTCTTCGCCTCTAAAAACAAGTGTACAAGTGTACATCTGTACAAGTCAGTCAATTACGTCTATAGTGGTACATGTGTACTTAAAGATTGAGACGAGATGGACATCACGATAGACACATCTGCACTGATTGCAGTCATTGGCAATGAGAGGACAAAAGATAGGATTATAGAGATAACGATTGGGGCATCATTAACTGCACCTATTTCTGTGCATTGGGAGATCGGCAACGCTTTTTCAGCCCTGTTCAAAAGAAGAATGATTGATTTAGCAGAGGCAGAAAAAGCATTAAAAATTTACAAATCAATTCCCATACAGTTTATAGATGTGCCGCTAGAACGTACTCTGCATATAACGAAGAGTTTTAATGTTTATGCTTATGATGCTTATCTCATTCAATGTGCGGAACTAACGAGTAGTCCATTACTTACTTTAGATAAGAACTTAATAAATGTTGCTAAACAAATGGGTATTACAGTATTGGAGGTGACCGATGAGGCAATATAACTTTAGCGAAGCCAGAAAAAACTTTGCATCAGTGCTTGAGATTGCAAAACAAGAAGGGATCATTTGTATTTATAAACGCAATGGGGAGGCATACTACCTTACGCCAGCAAAAGTCAAAAAATCTCCCTTAGATGTTGAAGGGATAGATTTATGTCTTTCAAGTAGTGAGATCATGTCTATTGTGAGAGAAGGTAGAGAAAGAACTTATTTTTAGTCAACCAGTTGCTCGACGACGGAGGCGGTGACAGTCCGCGACTCCGCCCATTCGACTCCCCATCGCGCCCATCATATTGGGTTGGCTTTTCAAATGACGACTACATTTCATCAAATTTGAAGAGTAAAAAGATAAAGAGTTCATGAGCCGAGCTGATGCGCGGGGTAGATGATCAAACGACACAAAAAGCATCGTTGATTATTACCCCGACAAGTAATACCGTAAATGTATTACCCACATCTGGAGATGTATGATCCATGCGAGTAACGACCAAAGGACAAGTAACAATTCCTAGAAATATCAGAGAGATACTAGGGATAACACCTGAGACTAAAATCGCTTTCAGAGAAGAAAATGGGAGATTCCATCTAGTCAAAGTTGATGAGCCTGTTGCCACAAGAAAATTCCACAGATTTAGAGGTATAGCGACGGCTAAAATGTCAACAGATCAAATTATGGATCTGACAAGAGAATCATAATGAATGGTGTTTTTGTAGACTCATGTGTCTTGCTTGATTTATTTACAGATGATCCTAATTGGGCTGATTGGTCAGAGAATATCCTTGAAAAATCAGCAGGCATGATCAAATATCTGCTTGATTCTCGTCATAATGATAAATAATCGAGATTCACAATCTTACTTGCTATCCACTGTCCCCCCATTGTCAGAATCAAAAAAGGCGACAACTAGCCTGACATAGGAGTCGCCATATTGACGTTGGACAACGAGGCTGCCACTCGAAACAACCTTCTAGGACGATAACGTATGAAAGCAATTGTTTGCGAAAGATATGGGCCGCCCGAAGTACTCAAAGTGAAGGAGGTCGAAAAGCCCACACCTCTGAACAATGAAGTCCTGATAAAAATTTATGCGACAACGGTCACATCCGGTGACTGGCGGGTGCGAAGTCTCAAGGTGCCTACCGGATTCGGGTCCATCATGCGTCTGGTATTGGGAATCTCAAGACCTAGGCAACCCATACTTGGTTCAGAGCTGGCCGGAGTCGTGGAATTAGCAGGTAAAGATGTCAGTAAATTCAAAGTAGGCGACTCCGTTTTTGCGTTCAGCGATTTCGCCATGGGTTGTCATGCAGAGTACAAATGCATACCGGAAAATGGGGCGATTGCATTGAAACCGACTAATCTGACCTACGACGAAGCGGCAGCATTATCTTTTGGTGGAATGACGGCTCTGGATTTCTTCAATCGAGCAAAACTTCAGCATGGTGAAAGCGTGCTCATCAATGGCGCTTCCGGCGCAGTAGGCACGGCCGCTGTGCAGCTTGCTAGGCACTTTGGGGCAGAAGTGACCGGCGTTTGCAGCACTTCGAACCTAGAACTCGTGAGGTCGCTCGGTGCTCATCATGTTATTGACTACACCAAAGAGGACTTCACGCAGAATGGTGAAACCTACGACATAATTGTCGATACCGTCGGTACAGCCCCGTTCAACCGTAGCAAAGCTTCATTGAACGAAGGGGGACGCCTACTGATGGTTTTAGCTGGGCTGCCAGACATGCTTCAAGCTCTAGGGGTGTCGATGACGAGCAGCAAGAAAGTTGTCGCTGGTCCGGCAGCAACACGGGCAGAGGATTTGCGTTTTATCGCGCAGCTGGCGGAGACGGGAGTATTCAAACCCGTCATTGATCGGCGCTATTCATTCGAGCAGATTGTAGAGGCTCATCGCTATGTCGATACCGGACGCAAGAAGGGAAACGTCGTCATAATATTGGAGCATGACCATTGAACCCAAGAATTGGGGTTTTGCTATACCCTCGTTGGTCGTGCTTTAGATGAGTTGAATTCCCACTTGTAGTCAGATGGGGATTTTTTCCTGTGAGGTTCTAATGGCAAGTATTCAGGTGAAATGTCCGTCCTGTCAAAGCTCAAGGCTTAAAACCGTTGGCACTAGACTTTGACCGGCAAATTCTGCCGAGGCGGCAACAAACGCCTGTACCGTTTCACCTTGCGCAGCAAAGCCAAAGTTGACGGGTAATGGAAACTGTTTTGCCTGATGCATAATCTCTAAAAGCTGGCACACCATGAGTATGCCGTATGAAGGAGGAAAGGATGTTGCCAAACACGAAAAACACAACATATTGCCCGTATCAGGCGGCATTCAGTGCGTTATGGGGAATCGGAAGTCGGCAAGGGTGAAAAAAATCCCAACTGTGTGGAGTGTTCAAAAAAATGATTGCCCGATCTGGATGAGATGAGTAGATTCGGGTTTTTCTACACCCTCGTTAGTTATTGCAATGAACGCACATGACCGTCTAAATGCCGGAAGAACCGCGATTCACGAAGGCCGATTCGAAGAAGCGCTTTCGCAGTTCATTTGGTTTCACGAACATGCGCTGGACGAGGATCGCTTGTACCGAAGAATACGCTTGTCATTCGCATGGCCTATTGGCTGGAGCTAGCTGAGAAGTACCCACCTGCCTTTGCCTCGTTTCGAGACAGTCTCAACGACAAGATGGCAAGGTCGCATCACAGGGAATTCAGTCGTGACCTCTTTCAAGGACATCGAGGCAATGAACGAGTGTCTTGGGGGAATGCTGATGGGTGACCGCCAAGGCTTAATTGGAAAGGAGCTATTTGATTGGAGGTTGAATAAGTGAGCAGACTAGAAGAAAATGGAAACATTAGCCTTTTGAAGGCTGAAGTGAGTACCCTCAACGAGTTCAAATCCGCCTTACAAGCTTCCTTCCTCGTGGCGGTAGAAGCCGATGTTGGGCATCCACTTGAAGAACTAATACCCTCTGACGAGGATATTGAACAGTCATTCAACACTACTGGGGCCTTTACTTACTGGATCTTGGCAGACGGACAACGTATAGGGGGAGCTGTTGTAGTAATTGACCAAGTGAGTGGTCGAAATTCATTGGCGTTCTTCTTCATCGCGACTAACCAACAGAGTCGAGGTTTTGGACTCAAAGCTTGGAAAGCAATTGAAAGAGAATTTCCAATTACCAAGGTCTGGGAAACTGTTACCCCCTATTTTGAGAAAAGAAATATTCATTTCTATGTAAATCGGTGCGGTTTCAAAATTGTCGATTTCTACAATAAGTATCATCCAGACCCTCACCAGTATTCAGGCCAGAATCATGAAGAAGGTTATGATGAGATGTTTAGGTTTGAGAAAATAATGGAATAGAAGATTTTTGTTATTTAACAGGAATAATGGATGGTATTCCTGAGCACCTAGGATCTAGATCAACCGGATGCTTTTGCTTCGCAAAACCGCAGCTTATTTAGGCACATTGCAATGGCTACCTCAGTTCGTGGCGTGGCCTCAATTCATTATTCTTTGGAGGTTCATTTGTTCGCTGTCACCGCTAATGTCGTCGTACTACTAGTAGGGCTTTTGCACGTCTACATACTTGTCCTCGAAATGTTTTTATGGGACAAGCCAAAGGGGCTGAAGGCATTTGGTTTGACGCTCGAGTTTGCAACACAGACCAAGACGCTTGCGGCCAATCAAGGCCTCTACAACGGCTTCTTGGCTGCGGGATTATTTTGGGGATTATTGCTTGGCGAATCAGGCTTTTCCGTCAAAGTATTTTTCCTGACTTGCGTTTTGGTAGCTGGCCTCTACGGTGCTGCTACGGCCAACCGAAAAATCCTGTTCATCCAGGCGGGTCCAGCAGCAATTGGTTTGGGTCTGCTGTACTTCTCGCAGTGAGTTCAACCGGAACTCTGGACAGTGCCGCTTAACCATTCGCTCAAAGCTCAAACGTTATGCGCCAAAGTATGAGCAAATCATGGGATATAAATTAACATGAAGCTTTCCTTGGTCATGTATCCAAGCGGTTGAATAGCATTTAAACTAACGCTCTTGATGTACGTAGAGTAGTGAATCATGGCAACGATAGAAGTGTTATGTCCGAAGTGTTCCAGTGCGGTGTATCGACATGGTAAGGCCGCCAGTGGAGAGGCGCGTTATCGCTGCCGAGGGTGTCATCACTGTTTTCAGTTGAACTACCGTTATGAAGCGAATCGCCCTGGTGTAGCGGAGCGGATCATTGACATGGCGATGAATGGCTCAGGGGTACGTGATACGGGTCGGGTGTTGAAGATCAGCCCGACGACCGTGGTGCGCCATTTAAAAAACTCA
>NZ_FUYB01000004.1 GCF_900167255.1 Thiothrix eikelboomii | reverse complement strand
TTATTAGAGCGATTCACCTTTCGCTTGTATTGCACCGATGATTGGGGGGCTTATGAACGGTTACTGCCAGAGGATCAACATCTCATCACTAAACGTTACACTCAGAGCATTGAGCGACAGAATTTGAACTTGAGAACTCATTTAAAGCGCTTAGCGCGGAAGACGATTTGTTTTTCTAGGTCGGTCGAGGTACATGATAAGGTCGTCGGTGAGTATATCGCTAGACACTCGTTCAACTGGTTGAATACATGACCCAAAAACGCTCAGCTTTTTACAGCGCCTAGGTATTCCTTTAGATTTAGGAAAGTATAATCCGCTTGAGAATTACATTAGCTATGGATCTGATGCCAAACAGCAGGCGGATGACTTAAAAATGTTAACTTGGTTATTAAAAAATGGCGTGAATCCAAATGCGACCAGCCAAGTCAGAGATGGAGTAACCCCTTTAACCGTAGCGATTGAGCGTAGTAATTTACCAGTCATCCATTTGCTACTGCGTGCAGGCGCTAATCCTAACTTAGATGTTCGTGGTCAAGCCTGCAAAACCAATATGCCTTTAGATTTAGCGATTGATAAAGGCGATGAAAAAATCATCGCTGCGCTACGTCAAGCTGGGGCAAAATCTCAAGCTCAATGCAGTGCGAGCTAGTGCTGATTAAGGTAAATCTTTCACCACTCGAAACCCCAACACATAACTGCGATCCAATAAAGATGCGGGGCTACGGGCTGCTGACCGAGTACTGGCGGGGACATTATCCCATCCACCGCCCCGCCGTGCTCGGAAGGCGGTTTGGCTACAAGTGTTCGTGGTGCTGGCGGTCAGTTGATAACTTTGCCAGCAATCCAGCGTCCACTCCCAAACATTGCCTGCCATATCATGCAAACCAAATGGATTCGCAGCAAACTGCCCAACGGGTGCGGTGTGCATCCATTGATCAACACCCTCTACCCCACTGACATTCGCAAAATGTCGATCTGGCTGATTGCCCCAGTAAAATGCTGTGATTTTGCCACCACGGGCAGCATATTCCCATTCAGCCTCAGTTGGTAAACGATAGCGCTGCCCTGTTTCCTTAGATAACCACTGCGTATAAGCTTGTGCATCTTGCCAGCTTACACACACGACCGGATGTATTGGCTGTTGGGAAAAGCTTGGGTTGCGCCAATGATGTTGAGCACTGATCACCCACACGGTCGACTTAGCCAGATCCTGAATCGCACAACCTTGATGTTGAAATTCTGCGGTCGTGACATACTGAGTGGCCTCAACAAAGCGCGTAAACTGTTGCACGGTAATTTCATGGCGCGAAATCGCAAAAGCCTGCACCGACACCGGATGAGCAGGGTATTCATTCTCACGACAGCCACCGAGTTGATCATCCCAACCCGCCGTACAGCCCATCGTAAAGCTACCTGCAGGTAGCTCCAGCATATCGGGTAAGTCGCTGGGAGACGTCGCAGAGGGATGCATCGGCAACAAAGTGGGCAGGGTTACAGCAGCAGGTTTAGGCAACACGGCCACTGAGGTTGCAGTCGACTGCGATAACCACCAACCTATACCTAAACCCAGACTCAACAAGCTCATACCGACCAATACGAGTAAACCTAAAGTCTTGGGCGATGACGCTCGCCAACGCTCGCGCCGAATTCGTTCAGCCTGTTGATAAAAGGCCGCCGCTTGCTCGGGTTGAATGACGGTGGCTTGAATACGTGCTTGCCGCCACAATAAAACTTGGCGCACCGCTTCAGCGTCTTCATCCGCAGGTTGACCCGCAACCGGCAAACGTCGCCCTGATACCACTGCATCCCAAGCCTCTTGATCGGTGTGATCGGTGGGGTCATGCTCATGTTCTGCCATCAGCATAGCTCCTGTTTTAACTGCCAAACTCGCTCCCGCAAGCCTGACAAACGTTTAGCAATCGCTCCGGTGGTGCGCCCGGTCTGTTCTGCAATCTGGGCATGACTCAAGCCTTGCACATAATCAGTATAAATCACCATATCCATCGCACCTGTAGGCTGGCGGGCAATTTCATCAAATACCCGCTCTAAACAATCGACTTGGTTATATAACTCCTGATCCGCCAAGGCGAGCGAGATCGTTGTAGCCTCAGCCATTGGCACTAAATTTCCATCCTGATCCGGTTCAAAGACTTTTTTCTTAGCTTGATAGTGGCGCAGGCGGTCAATATATTCATTGCGTACAATAGAAAATAGCCAAGCACTGCATTGACCTTGCAATTGCTGATGATGCTTGAGAATCTTAATGGCGGTTTCTTGTAGAATTTCCTGCTGATCCTCAACACTCAGCGGATAATGCCGATAGGTGCACGACTGAATATAGCGCGACAGCACTGATAACAATTGTGCGCCTTTATCACCGCGCTGCTCGACGAATTGGCCTAGCATTTCACGGCATTGCGGTGTATCTAGTGTTTGCTCTGGGTTTAAGCGGCTCAATCCTGCACTCATCGCTCATTATTGCCTTGACTGCTTGGATACTAGCGCATTTCTGCGAATTTAGGCGGTTTAGAACTGAGCGAGCACAACAACTATACATCTGTAGTAAACTGCTAACTATGACCGAATCAGCCACGCCTAAGCTTTTATATCAACCTGTCACTGCCTTAAAAGGTGTCAATGAAGCCACGGCCGAAAAGTTGTTGCGCTTAGGTATTTTACGGGTCGTCGATTTATTATTTCATTTGCCACTGCGTTATCAGGATCGAACCCGCATTTATCCGATTGGTAGTTTACGCACTGAGCAAGAAGTTACCGTAGAAGGGGAAATTGAACTCACTGAAGTGGTGATTCGTGCACGTAAAATGTTGCTTTGTCATATTTCCGATGGCACGGGTTGGCTGACCTTACGCTTTTTTCACTTTACCAATGGGCAAAAGCATAGCCTGAGTAAAGGTGCTGCCATTCGCTGCTTTGGTGAAGTACGCCAAGCGGGGGGTAAATTGGAAATGGTTCATCCAGAATATCGACTGGTGAATGCAGGTGAATTACCTCCTTTAGAGAATACCCTGACCCCCACTTACCCCAGTACTGAAGGCATGCAACAGCGTAGCCTCAATCGCTTGATTAAACTCGCCTTAGAACAAGTCGATCAACTCGAAGAACTTTTACCCCAACCACTGATTCGGGAATATCAGTTCCCCCCCTTGGCTGATTGCCTACGGCTTTTACATCAACCCCCTAGCGAACTAGCCAGCCGCCCATTATTAGATGGTCGCCATCCAGTACAACAGCGCTTAATTTTTGAGGAATTACTAGCCCATCAACTGGGAGTACAACAAGCACGCCATCAAATCAATCAAGTCCAAGCACCACGCATGCAAGCACCGAATCAGTTCTTTCAGCAATTACTGAAGCGCCTCCCCTTTGCCCCAACATCAGCTCAAACTCGGGTGATTAATGAAATTAGTCACGACTTAGGCTTAGGTAGCCCCATGAATCGGTTAGTACAAGGCGATGTCGGCTCGGGGAAAACCTTGGTCGCCGTCGCCGCTGCCTTGCAGGCAATAGCCAATGGCTATCAAGTCGCACTGATGGCACCGACTGAATTATTAGCTGAGCAGCATTACCGCAATTTCTGTACTTGGCTCGAACCTCTTGGTTTAGATGTCGTGTATATTTCAGGTAATCAGACCGTTAAACAACGCCGTCGCCAAGTTGAAAATCTATTGCTCGGGATAGGGCATATTGCGATTGGTACACATGCCCTCTTCCAACGAACCGTCGAATTCTTACAACTAGGTTTAATCATTATTGATGAGCAGCACCGCTTTGGCGTGCATCAACGCTTGGAGTTGCGTGAAAAAGGTAAGCAAGGCGATTATTATCCGCATCAATTAGTGATGACGGCTACACCGATTCCGCGCACTTTAGCCATGACCGCGTATGGTGATTTGGATTATTCGATTATTGATGAATTACCACCCGGTCGTACTCCGATCAAAACCGTACAATTGAATAATGACCAGCGGGAGCGCTTAATTCGCCGTACCGAAAAAGCCTGTCAACGCGGTTGCCAAGTGTATTGGGTCTGTACCCTGATTGATGAATCGGAAGTTTTACAGTGCCAAGCAGCCGAGGACACCGCGACACTGTTACGCGAGCAGCTACCCGATGTCACAATTGGCCTGATTCATGGACGCCTGCATCCCAGTGAAAAAGAACGGATTATGGCGGCTTTCAAAGCGAATGAATTGCAGCTTTTAGTGGCGACCACCGTGATCGAAGTCGGCGTCGATGTACCTAATGCCTCAATTATGATTATTGAAAATGCTGAGCGTTTAGGTCTTTCACAATTGCATCAATTACGTGGGCGCGTCGGACGGGGTAGTGCAGAAAGTAGTTGTGTGCTGCTGTATCAAGCACCTTTAGGCAAGACCGCTCAAAAGCGCTTGGAAGCCTTGTGTCAAACAACTGACGGCTTTGAAATTGCCAATATTGATCTTGAATTACGTGGGCCAGGAGAGGTGTTGGGGACAAAACAAACCGGTGATTTACGCTTAAGGCTCGCCAGTTTATTGCGGGATCAGCATTGGTTGCCTAGGGTACAAGAAGTCGCTAAACAGATCGTGGCCAATGAACCAGAAAAGGCGCTAGCCCTCACCCAGCGCTGGTTGCAACGGCCGGGTGGGGATAGTGCTATTCGCTTTTTTCAGAGCTAATTAGAGGAGATCTCTCAAGCGCTCAAAGCGATAATTATCGTCATCATCACGGCAAACAACAATATTATAAAGATGGAATAACACGCCCTCGCCTTCCGCTAAAGCGCTCACATCACCACTGACCACGACCCGTCCGGGTTTAGTTACACCACAATGAATCGAACCGAGTTTGCCATATAAACCCGGTTTGAGGACTAGGCTTTCTTCACCTTCAATCAGGCCGCAGTCATACCCACTATCCGCATCCCATAATTGGCTAACCAACTTAGAACCACGCCGATCTTGGCTAGTGGCAATCAAATGCTGTACCCCCCGGCGAACTTGATCATCACTCCACGCTAGATCCGGCTCGAGCATTTCAATAGGGGCTGAGGTAGTTAGGGGCAAGGTTTCATTTACCTTATTGCTCTCTATACCGTTAGCGTTAGTATCCTCAGCACCCTCAGAGCGGCTCGTATTGGGCTTAGAGAATTGCTTGAAGGTATACACCTCCCCTACACGCTCTATTAAGATCCCATACAATTTAGAGACAGCAGTTTGCCCCTCAGCTACAGCACCCTCAATCCCGCCTAAACTCACGACACCCGTCGCAGGCACCGCGCAAGACACTAAGCCTAAATCGCCGTATTGCCCCTCACGTAAAATCAGCTCATAACCAGCCGCATAATCCACCGCGCTCGGCTCTTGATCCCAAACTAAACAAATCAAATCCTCGGCTGGCGCAGACAGATCCTTAGTCACCCCTGCCGATAAGTCACTGGACTTCGCCCAGCCCGGCAACCACTTCGCCAGCGTAGCAAACACATAATTGCCATCAGGTTGCTGCGTAACAGCCATATCAAACAACTTCGAACGCATGGCGCTTCCTGCATGCAGGTCGCCCTCTAAACCGCCTAAAGCGACACAATTTGCACTAGGAACTGAGCAAGTAACCAAGCCCAAACGTCCTGATTCACCCGGACGCAACATCAAGCTGTGTTCTAAGGCACTTAACTCGGCAAGGCTAAGCTCACCATCCCAAGCTAATTTAATCGCTTCAATCGCATCGGACTCATCCACAATCATCGGTTGTGTACCGGAGGCTAGATTGGCTTGCACCGCAGCTACCGTACCCGCACTAGCGGCTGCCAAGGTTAAGCCCGTTAAGGCATCGCCGTTGGTAGCTTGCTGTAAACTGCTGACTTCAGTCGCTGTCAGTCCCGTTGGATTGAGCACTGCCTCTGCTAAATTTTTATCTGACTCAATCAAGTCAGACTCATCCACTGGCTTGGGTTGATTCGCTAAAGTATCTGCCGCTGTAGAGAGCATCACATCAGCTACAGTGAGATGGGGAGAGGTCTCACTGACTGCACTGACCTGAGTCGTAGCCGCTGTTGAACTCGGACTAGTTGAACTCGTATCAGTCACAGCACTGGCAGTTTTCAAGCTACCGAGGAAATCGGGGTTTAACCCCTGCCCCGTTGTGCCGATTTCAACATTCAGCAAATCATTAGCCCGCTCTAATTCAACAGCGACTGTTTTAGCGCGTTCAATCAAATCAGACTCATCCACCGCTTTAGGTGTATCAGCGACTACACTACCTGCTTTAGCCACGACACTGCCTAAACCCGCACTTAGCGCCGCTGTTTTCAAAGCATCCAACCACTGAGGATTAAGGCCTGCACCTAAAGAACCAATTTCAGTACTGGTTAACGCCGTGGTTTGCGTCAATGCCTGATCTGCAGCCCCTGCTAAAATCGTATTACCTTGTGCTACAGCAGCCGCTTTTAAACTAGCCAACCACTCTTGATTCACTAAGCCTGATTGCAAATAACCTAATTCAAAGGTTTGTAATTCAAGACCGTTCTTGCTATCAGCCGCTGCTAAACTCGCTTTGCCGCTTGGATCGGTCGCAAAAGCAGCCAATTGCACATCACCATCTGGCTTAGTTAAGCGGATAGCCACTGCACCCTCTGGATGATCTAGCGCTTCTACCTGTGCACCTTCTAGAGTATATAAACCCTCCGGTGTATTCAGCTCAACTAAACCAGCACTGAGCTTGGCATGCTCTAAGTCAATGCCTGCAGTCGGCACATGGAGGGGAGCATCAGGGAGATCAACCCGTAAAGCCGTCAGATCGGCTTTACCTTCGGGTGTCTGGAGATTTGCAGCCGCCAAACCTACATCGACCGGCGGTAAGTTAAGATCGGGAAGATCGGGTGAATCCACAGTTACCTGCGGCACATTGACAGCAACCACATCCACACTGGCTGTTTGGTTATGCCATTCAGCGGCTGATAAATCCGCATTGGAGGTAGGCAGATTCATCTGCAAGGTTTTTAGGTCAAGCTCACTGTCGGGTGGTTTGATTAACTCCGTCACAGTCAGATCGACCTCACCATCGGGGGCATTTAATTTCACCGCAGCGACTGCCAAAGCCGCTGAGCCTAAGCCGACCACACCTGTTTTAATATCTTTGACTTCAACATTTGCTAGATCGGCCTCAGATAGCTCAGTCTCAGTTTTAAGCTCAACACTGTTGGTTAGATCGACTTTAGGTAAATCAACTTTAGGTAGTTCAGTCTCAGTTTTAAGCTCAACACTGTTGGTTAGATCGACTTTAGGTAAATCAACTTTAGACAGTTCAGTCTCAGCTTTAACCTCGACCTTGGGTAAATTAGCTTCAGCTTTAGGCAGCTCAAGCGCTGCAGTACTCTCTGCAACAACCTTAACCGACTTATCCGTAGGGACTGAAGGAGTTCGACCCTCTACTAGGGGTGCGGATGCTGTGACCACAGGTACAGGCTTATTCAGCTCAACTGGCTTAGTCGGTGCTTGTACTGGAGCTGGAGCTGGCTTAGGGGCTGACTCACGATTAGTCGCTAAACTGGCGGCAGCAGCTGTACCGGTAGCGATTGCTGCCGTGGTGACTGGAACCCGTAGCTGCGAGGTTTCCTTATCCAATCGAGTGTGTGGCTCACTGGGCTTGCGCTTACAAACGCGCCCTTTGAACCAACGAGCGAGGCCATAACCCAATAAAAAAGCTGCGAGTAGCCATAATAATGACTGAATTAAGAACATAGTCATCCTTACTCTCCTTTACCTGAACGCGAGAACCAACCCATCACTAGGCCAAAAATGAAGGTAAGCAGCAACCAAGTAAACAATTTAGAAAACAGATACATCATGGGAAGGCCTCACTTTTGAATAATATCAAAGGAAATACGACGGTTTTGCGCTCGCCCTTGTTCAGTGTCATTGCTTGCTAACGGCTGAGTTTCACCATAGCCAATACCTTGTAATAAGCCAAGATCCAAGCCTTGTTGGTTGAGATAAGCTTTTACCGCATCCGCACGTTCTTGGCTCAAGTTTTGATTATAGGCGTCTTCGCCAATATTGTCGGTATGTCCACCCACACGAATTAATTTATCTGCTAAGACGACCTTACATTGATTCACAATTTTAGCTATGTCATTCAGTAGACTGAGGCTGGCTTGTTTGATCCTAGCTTGATTAGTTTCAAATAAAACCTCTTTACCCGTCATCACAGTATTGATTTGATCTTGGCAAGACTGTTGCTCTGTAGTTAAAGCAACCGCAGCGGGAGTGGTTGGACTAGTTGGACTAGCCGCCGTTACAGTCGAGGCAGATACCGGCGCAGGTGCAGCAGGCTCAGCCGTAGGCGTGGGAGTGACTGTCAGTGCAGCGAGTTTCACGGTGAGTTGATTGTCGAGCTGATTAACCCCAAGCACTTGTTGGACTTTAGCTAACACATCGGCTTTAGCTTGCTCTGAGCCAACGCTGCCGATTAAAGTGAAGGTATTATCCGCAAACTTCAGACCTGCTTGCTCAATCCCCATCAATACTTCTTTTAAGCCACTTAAGGATGCTAACCAAGCTGCCGGAGCAACAGACTCCACAGTTAATTGGTTAATGACATTACCCGCCCCATAGATTTGCTCAGCGCTCGCTACCGCTTGATTCACTTCAGCTTGAGAACTTAAAGCCCCTTGCAGCACCCATTGCCCCGCTTGTGGTAGTAGAGCAAAGCGAGGAGCGGCAGTCGCTGTAGATGCTGGTGCTGCAGTGGTTGTAGACGCAGCTGCTGTAGATGCTGGTGCTGCAGTGGTTGTGGACGCAGCTGCTGTAGATGCTGGTGCTGCAGTGGTTGTAGACGCAGCTGCTGTAGATGATGGTGCTGCAGTGGTTGTAGACGCAGCTGCTGTAGACTCTGTTGTAGGTGCAGTTGTAGTGGCTGTGGCTTCTGCAGGGGGAGCGAGTGCCGGTGCCGTTGTCACCGTGGTCGCTGCAGCGACTGGGGCTATGACTTCAATCGCATTATCCACGACCCGCACACCATAAGTAGCCTCTACTAATTTTACGGCTTGCTCGCGCTCAGCATCACTCGCTAATTGACCCGTTAACTGTGCATCGCGCCCGCGCTGCCCCAGATTGACTTGGACTGCATCTAAAGAAGCCGCCTTTAAACCGTCCGTGGCTCTGGCTGTTAGGTCAGTTTCTACTGAATTTTGGCGTGAGGCAACCATTAACCAAAACAGCAGAGCTAAACCCAACACAGTGAGTAGCCACCACCCTACGGCTGGCAATGCTCCACAACAACACGAACGTTTTTCACTCATCGCTATTCCTTGATAGATTACACAAAAGAACTGATTAAAATTATAGTGCAGTTAAATAAACACTATAAAAAGTTTAATAACAGAGCAGCCGTTTAGCGCTATGATAACAAGTCTCTTGAAGAAACCTTGATTAGCCCAGACTTAGCAACCCTATGTATAACACCCTAATTAATACTCAAACCTTAGTCGCAAGACTAGGGCAAAAAGATCAGATTATTTTTGATTGCCGATTTAATTTAGCTGATCCCGAAGCCGGAAAACGGGCTTATCAAGCAGGTCATATTCCCGGTGCATTTTATTTGCATCTCGATCATGATCTCTCCTCGCCGATGACACCAACCACTGGGCGACATCCCCTACCTGATCCACAACAGCTAGCGACTAAACTAGCAGCTTATGGACTGAATGAACATACACAAGTATTTGTTTATGATGATATTAGTGGTGCTTTTGCGGCACGCACTTGGTGGCTGTTGCGTTGGCTTGGACATCAGGCAATAGCGGTCTTAGATGGTGGTCTACCGGCTTGGCTAGAACAAGGTGGTCGTTTAGAGCAACACCCACCCAGTCAGCCTGAGTTCAGTGGTAATTTTAAACTCAAACTACATCCTGATTATGTCCTAACCACTGCGCAATTAAGCCAAGCCCATCACTATCAATTAATAGATGCGCGCAGTGCAGAACGCTTTCGGGGTGAACTAGAACCGATTGACCCGATTGCCGGACATATTCCGGGGGCTAAAAATAGGCCGTTAACCGATAATTTAAGCCAAGGCCGCTTCAAAACTGCCGAGCAACTTCAGCAGGAATGGTCAGTCCAATTAGCGGGTTTGCCCCCTGAGCAGATTGTTCACCTGTGTGGCTCAGGTGTTAGTGCTTGTCATAATGTGTTAGCGATGGAGATAGCGGGTTTAAGTGGTTCAGGCTTATATGTGGGTTCGTGGAGTGAATGGATTCGTGATCCAAAGCGCCCAATTGCACGCGGGGCGGACTAAACCTCTTTAGGATAAACACCAAACACCACCTGTAATTCATCCCCTAAATAGATCAGCGGGATACGTTCTCGCTCCCACGGGGGGATACCGGCTGCTTGGAATAAAGTTTTTAATGCTAAATGCGAACCCTGTGTACCCTGCACTCGCTCCCCCCCTTGGCGAAAACGCACAGTCACGGGTTGTTGTGAGTTTGCGGCCATCAGCTTAAAACGAGGGGGTAAACTTTGGCTGCTTAAGCAGCGTTTGAGTGTCGTTAAAACTAAATCTTGCTCTAAATCCGCCCAAACGATGCTTTGTTGATTATCATGGGGGCTGAGTGGCTCTAAAGCATACAGATCATCCCGATAACGCCGCAGCTCACAACCGAACCAAGCCACACAAGGGTTCGCATCAAGAGCGGCGGCGAGTACATCTGTTAAAATATGCTGTAATTTTTTTGCGGAGGGTGCTGCAAACCCTAATTGCTGTAACCAGTGTCTGATTAAAGCTTTCTGCATAGCGACTGTTTGGGTCATTAAGGCAGCCACTGAGAGGGTAGTTGGTTGACCTCCCTTAACTTGTGCTAATTGCTCGGCTAATAAGTCATCTAAGACTTGCTGCTGCTCAGCTTGCCAAGTGGCTGCTCGACTTAAGGTTTGCGCGACGGCTGGCCAACGGTTGCGCAAGCGCGGCATAATCTCGTGGCGTAAATAATTACGATCAAACTGCGTCTGCTCATTGCTAGGATCCTGCACCGCTTGCAACTGATATTGCTGAGCATAAGCCTCTAATTGCGCTCGACTACAGGTTAATAACGGTCGTCCGAGCTTGCCTAAGCCTAAAGCACGGACGGCAGGCATCGCCGCTAAACCCATGCCCCCGCTCCCACGTAAAGCATTTAATAAAAAAGTTTCCGCTTGATCATCCTGATGATGGGCGGTTAATAACAAATCATCCCTGCCCAAACAGGCACTCAAGGCTTGATAACGGGCTTGCCTTGCTACCGCCTCAACACTTTCACCAGTGGCTGGTTTTAGATTTAAGTAAATAAGCTTTAAGGGTAACTGTAAAGCCGCACAAACTCGCTCAGCATGCTGCACCCAAGCATCTGCACTGGCTTGCAAACCGTGATGAATATGAAGCGCTTGAAAATGGAAGGACTTGGGAGCTTGCGCTTGTACTGCCGCACAAGCATGCAACAGCACATGGGAATCTAGACCCGCGCTATAAGCTAAATAATAAGTGTTAGCAGGCTCTGCGTTCAGAAAGGCAAGAATACGATCCTGAACCATTAAGCCTCTTCGTATTGACCGAAGCTTAATAGGCGCTGATAACGCTTTTCGAGTAGCTTATCGGTGTTCATGGATTTTAATTCACGTAGATTAACTTCTAAGGCTTCACCCACGGCTTGAGCCGCCACTGACATATTCCGATGTGCACCGCCTAAAGGCTCGGGAATGATTTGGTCAATTAAGCCTAAAGACTTCAAACGATCCGCCGTAATCCCCATTGCATCGGCGGCATCAGCGGCTTTCTCGGCACTTTTCCAGAGAATCGAGGCACAACCCTCCGGTGAAATCACCGAATAAGTGGCATATTGCAACATCATCACGCGATCCCCTACACCGATAGCCAGTGCTCCACCTGAGCCACCTTCCCCGACTACCGTGCAAATAATTGGCGTGCGTAAATGGGACATTTCATACAAATTACGGGCAATCGCCTCACTCTGACCCCGTTCTTCTGCACCAATCCCCGGATAAGCGCCCGGTGTATCAATGAAGGTAATAATCGGTAATTGAAACTTTTCTGCCATGTGCATCAAACGTAAGGCTTTACGATAACCTTCAGGGCGAGGCATACCAAAATTACGTTTAATATTTTCTGTGGTATCGCGGCCTTTTTGATGACCGATCACCATCACCGATTGACCTCGAAAACGGGCTATCCCCCCGACAATTGCATTGTCATCGGCAAAGGCACGATCACCGTGTAATTCAGTAAAATCCGTGAATAAATATTTAACTAAATCGAGGGTATAAGGCCGTTTCGGATGGCGGGCTAATTGGGAAATTTGCCGAGGTGTCAGTTTAGCGAAAATAGAGCGGGTCAGGGTTTGCGCTTTTTCTTCTAACTTGGCGATTTCTTCGCTGAGATTGATCTGCGTATCGTCTACAAAACGTAGCTCTTCGATTTTTGCCTGTAATTCAGCGATCGGCTGCTCAAAGTCGAGAAAATCCGGGTTCATTGTATATAAAAGTCCTGACCAATTAATAACTTGTAATAACGTCTAATCACTTGCTAATACGGAGTACTACACCCTAGGTCTATATTTTAACCGCAACGATGGCCTAGGTGCACAGTTTTATCGCTTTAGTTTTGAATACGATACTCTGCTGAGTTCGCATGTGCGATTAAACCCTCACCGCGTGCGAGTACCGAAGCTAGCTTACCTAAATCGCTGGCCGCGTGAGCGGAGCAATTGATTAAAGACGAACGCTTCTGAAAATCATAGACACCCAAAGGGCTAGAGAACCGTGCAGTCCGTGAAGTAGGTAATACGTGATTAGGCCCCGCACAATAATCACCTAAAGCTTCCGCCGTATAGCGCCCCATAAAGATAGCCCCTGCATGGCGGATCGCGGGCAGCACAGCCTGTGGATCAGCGACGGATAATTCTAAGTGCTCAGGCGCAATATAATTGGCTAACTGGATAGCCTCGTCCATGTCCTGCACTTGAATCAAAGCCCCGCGTGCGCTGAGCGAATGAGTAATAATCGCTTGGCGCGGCATCGTTGGCAGCAGTTTTTCAATACTCGCCTGTACTGCTTGAATAAAGCTGGCGTCAGGTGAAACTAAAATAGCTTGAGCATCCTCATCATGTTCGGCTTGTGAGAACAAATCCATCGCAATCCAATCAGGATCAGTTTGCCCGTCACAGACGACTAGAATTTCTGAAGGCCCGGCAATCATATCAATACCGACTGCACCAAATACCATTCGTTTAGCCGTGGCTACATAAATATTCCCAGGTCCGACGATTTTATCAACTTGAGGAATGCTGGCCGTGCCATAGGCTAAAGCTGCGACGGCTTGTGCTCCACCAATCGCAAACACCCGATCTACACCTGCAATCGCAGCCGCAGCCAGCACCAATTCATTGACCTCACCAGCTGGCGTTGGCACGACCATGATTAATTCAGGCACGCCAGCGACTTTCGCTGGAATCGCATTCATTAACACCGAAGAAGGATAAGCCGCTTTTCCACCCGGTACATATAAACCGACTCGATCTAAAGCCGTTACTTGCTGCCCAAGGAGAGTGCCATCCGCTTCGGTATAAGACCATGATTCAAGCTTTTGATGCTCGGCATAACGGCGAATGCGCTCAGCTGCCTGTTGTAAAGCCGTGCGTTGCACGTTGGGTAAATTAGCTAAAGCCACCTGTAGCCGTTCTGGCGCAATTTCTAGCTCTTGCATAGAACTGACTTGCAGGCGATCAAAGCGCTGGGTGTATTCAACGACAGCCGCATCACCTCGACGGCGTACATGGTTAATAATTTCATTGACTGTGGCAAACACAGCTTCATCGGATACACTGTCCCAAGCCAACAAAGCATCCAGTTGTTGCCAGAAGTTTTGATCTTGGGTGGATAATTGCTGAATCTTCATCAGGATAGCCTATGGTTTCCGAGTACGGCGCACCCGTACTGCTTCCGCTAAAGTATTTAAGACACGCTCAGTGGTTTCCCAATTGATACAAGCATCCGTGATGCTTTGCCCATACACGAGTTCTTCACGGGTCTTACCATCTGCTTTTTGATTGCCTTCCACTAAATGGCTTTCAATCATCACCCCACAAATCGCACGCTGACCCTCCGCTAATTGGCTCGCCACATCCTCAGCCACTTCGACTTGGCGACGATAATCTTTACAG
This sequence comes from Thiothrix eikelboomii, assembly GCF_900167255.1. Taxonomy (GTDB): domain Bacteria; phylum Pseudomonadota; class Gammaproteobacteria; order Thiotrichales; family Thiotrichaceae; genus Thiolinea; species Thiolinea eikelboomii. The sequence continues at coordinate 264,530 of NZ_FUYB01000004.1, read as the reverse complement.
CTATTGGCATGGCTAAAATCAACCATCAAATAAGGAGGTAAACCCTCTTTGTGCAACTCTGCGACAGCTTTTGCCACATTGCTGGCATCATAATTCGGCTCTTTGCCGCCTCGCAAAATCACATGGCAATCCTCATTACCACGAGTGGCAAAAATTGCCGTACTCCCTTCTTTGGTCACTGACAAGAAATGATGTGGACGTAAAGCAGCTGCAATCGCATTAATCGCAATATTCACATTGCCATAAGTCCCATTCTTAAAACCAATCGGGCAAGAAATCCCCGAGGCTAATTCACGATGACCTTGGCTTTCAGTTGTGCGTGCACCAATCGCGCCCCAACTAATTAAATCAGCGACATATTGTGGGCTAATCAAATCAAGAAACTCAGTCCCCGCTGGTAGCCCCATATTCGCTAAATCTAAGAGTAATTTACGAGCAGTCCGTAAGCCCTTATTAATCTGGAAGCTATTATCTAAATTGGGATCATTGATCAAACCTTTCCAACCGATACTGGTGCGCGGCTTTTCAAAATAAACACGCATCACAATATGCAAATCTTTTTGCAAAGACTTCCGTAATTCAGTAAGGCGTGTCGCGTATTCCAGCGCAGCCTCCACATCATGAATCGAACAGGGACCAACCACCACTAATAAGCGGTCATCACGGCCATGAATGATTTCATGAGCTTGTTGGCGGCCTTTATAGACCGTTTCACTGGCTACTTGATTTAAGGCAAATTCTGCATGTAGCTCTTTCGGGGGAATTAATTCATCCACACCAATAATCCGTAAGTCATCCGTTTGATATTTCATACTTGCTGATTCCTCTGCGCCACTACTGACTGTATCTGGGTCAATAGGTCTTGAATTGAGTCATGCTTGAGTTTCATCGCCGCCTTGTTCACTACTAAGCGCGAGCTAATGTCCGCCATGTGCTCTAAGGGGGCGAGGCCATTCGCACGTAAGGTATTACCGGTATCAACTAAATCAACAATGCAATCCGCCAAGCCGACTAAAGGCGCTAACTCCATCGAGCCGTAAAGTTTAATAATGTCCACTTGCCGACCTTGGCTAGCAAAATAACGGCGGGCGCAATTCACAAACTTAGTCGCCACTTTTAAATTCGTATCCGGCAAAGGTCGATTAGAAAAGCCTGCGACCATCAATTTACAGTTAGCGATTTTTAGGTCGATCATTTCATACAGACCCTCACCGCCATGCTCCATCAGCACATCTTTACCCGCCACCCCCAGATCAGCTGCCCCGTATTGCACATAAGTGGGGACATCCGTTGCCCGGATAATCACGATTTTTACATCATCACGGCTGGTATCCAGCACCAATTTGCGGCTCGTTTCTGGATCATCTAAGGGTTCAATCCCTGCAGCTCGTAACAAAGGCACGGTATCTTTAAAGATCCGCCCCTTCGACAAGGCAATTGTCAGCGTTTTACTCATTGCTTATCCATTCACTCGCTGAATATTTGCACCTAAGCCCGCCAATTTTTGCTCAATGCGTTCATAACCACGATCCGTGTGATAAATCCGATCGACCGTCGTTTTTCCTTGCGCCGCTAAAGCCGCCAGAATCAAGGAGGCCGACGCCCGTAAATCGGTCGCCATCACTGGTGCACCTTTTAAATAAGGCATGCCCGCTACAATTGCGGTATTCCCTTCCAAGCGAATATTCGCCCCCAACCGCATCAATTCCGCCACATGCATCATGCGGTTTTCAAAGATCGTTTCAACAATCACACCAATCCCTTGAGAACACGCATTCATAGCCATGAACTGTGCCTGCATATCCGTCGGGAAAGCAGGATAAGGATCAGTGCGAATATCCACAGCCTTTAAAACACGCCCGCGCATATCCACTTCAATCCAGTCAGCACCCGTTTGCACTAACGCACCAGCCTCGCGGAACTTATGCAAAACTGCATCTAAAGTATCTGGGGCGGCTTGAATAGCACGGACACGCCCGCCAGTGATAGCCGCAGCCGCTAAGAAAGTACCCGTTTCGATTCGATCCGGTAAAACAGTGTAATCAATACCTTGCAGGCTAGTCACGCCTTCAATGATCAACTTATCCGTGCCAATACCTCGGATTTTTGCACCCATCAGGTTTAAACAATTGGCTAAATCGGTGACTTCAGGCTCACGGGCGGCATTTTCAATAATGGTTTCACCTTCAGCCAAGACTGCTGCCATCAGCAGATTCTCCGTGCCTGTCACACTCACCATTTCCATGACGATATGCGCACCTTTTAAGCGCTTCGCCCGCGCACGAATATAACCCTCTTCGACCACGACAGTTGCTCCCATCGCCTCCAACCCTGCAATATGCAGATTCACGGGGCGCGTGCCAATCGCACAACCACCGGGTAGAGACACTTCGGCTTCACCGAAACGAGCCACCATCGGGCCTAAAACTAAAATCGAGGCGCGCATGGTTCTGACTAATTCATACGGTGCGCTAAAACGATTGATGCTGCTGGTATCGGTATGAATATTATTCTCGGCATCAAAACTGACTTTAACGCCCATCCCTTCGATGACGGCAGCTAAGGTTTGCACATCCTTAAGACGCGGCACATTACGAATGGTCATGGGTGTTTCAGCCAGCAAAGTCGCGGCTTGTAAGGGTAAAACTGCGTTTTTTGCACCTGAAATGGTGACTTCGCCGTCAAGGGCACAGCCCCCTTCGATGATAAATTTTTGCATGCTTAGGCTAGTCCGTCTGCTGTTCCAATGGCTGAGTATCAGCGAAAGGATGGCATAATAACGAAAAAACGCGGTGCATTCACATGGAATCCGTGCTTAAGCCGCTAAAAAGCAAAAAACTCAGCAAAACCCAAGTAAAATTCACACAAAACTCCAGCAAAAAAACTTAGACACCGCTATTTGCAAGCCTCCTTCACTCACAAACTCACCCGCTAAAACTCGGCTGACTCACACCACAACAGCGCTGCTTAAAAATACCACTTATCTCAAATCTTGAGCCACTTACAGCAAGAAAACTACCAATTATCTTGTTGTTTTTAGCAGCTTAGCGACTTGCACTCTACTCTAGGGTTTGGATTAGGATGCAGTATGAATAAAACAATGGGGACATAAAAATGCATCTTGATCCTAAATTGCTGAAACCTACAAATCTTCGCTAAGATTCACCGAGGCAACTACTCCATCAGATAGCTCAAAATCTCGATGAATGCTGTCAGCTAAATATCAGCTTTCGACTGTAGTCTAGCTTTATCGACTAACTGATCTGATGAGAGCTAAGACCGTGAAACTACCTCACTGGCTGACCTGCCCACTGGCGACTGCTATCTTTTGCACACTGAGTATGAATACTATGCCTAGCGTCCATGCTGCTACCACCATGCCCGATGAAACGGCTCTACATGACAGCACTTGGTTGCAATGGCCTCACCCATATACCTATGGCCTCAGCTACCGCAACCGACTCGATGCGACTTGGGTTGCCATGACCAAAGCTTTGGTACAAAGTGAAAAAGTTCGCATTGTGGCTTACAACAATACCGAGAAAAAACGCATCCAAAATCTGTTGGCTCTAGCAGGTATTCCTTTGGGTAGCATAAGTTTCTTGATCACTAAAACCAATGATGTCTGGGTACGTGACAATGGGCCGATTTTTGTACTGGATGAAGCAGGCCGCTTACAAATCACTGATTGGGGATTTAATGGTTGGGGGGGTGATACACCTTATACCCTAGATAATACTGTACCGATAGCCGCCGCCCAACAGTTGGGCTTAACAAGCACTGACCTGAACAAGATTGTCTTAGAAGGTGGTGCATTTGAAGTGGATGGCCAAGGAACTTTCCTTGCAACCCGCAGTGCTATCCTTGAAGCTAAGCGAAATCCGAATCTAAGCCAAGCCGCCTTAGAGCAATCGTTGGCAACCCATTTGGGGATACGTAAATTTATTTGGTTGGACGGTGCACCTGGTGGCAAAGAAGACATTACCGATACTCATATTGATGGTTTTGCCCGCTTCGGCACACCCGAAACCTTGGTGACGATGAGCACTTCTGACCTGCAATATTGGGGGATTTCTACAGCTGACATCAATAAACTAGCCACTACTAGCAATGCTGACGGCGTGCCTTATCAGAAGGTGATCTTGCCACTAACGGCTAAAAATGTCGTGACCACTTATGGCAAAAATCTAGGTTACAAAGGTTCATACGTGAATTACTATGTCGGCAACAGCGTCGTACTCGTGCCTGAATACAAAGATAGCAATGATAGTGTTGCTAAAAATACCCTCCAAGCTCTCTATCCCACTCGTAGCATTGTGGGGATAGATGTCCGCAACCTTTATGCCAACGGCGGAATGGTGCATTGTGTCACCCAACAACAACCATTCGCTAACTAATCACTAGGAGATAATTTAATGATCAACCGCCGCCATTTCCTCAGCTCCAGCTTGCTATTAGGTGCTGGTAGCTTACTCAGCATACCACGCCTTGGCTTGGCTGCTACTCCCAACAGTGGTTGGAGGATGCCTGATGAGGGTGATCCGCATCTGCGTACATGGATGGCCTTTGGTGCTTCTAAGTCTATCTGGGGCAAGCACTTACTACCGGAAGTACGCCGCAACCTTGCCACTATCGCCACGACTATTGCTCGCTATGAACCTGTTTCCATGCTAGTCCGCGAGAAAGATGCAGCGATTGCCACTAGGCTGCTGGGATCTTCAGCGGTAAAACTCGTGATTACCCCCCTCGACGACTTATGGATGCGGGATACCGGGCCGGTGTTTGTTAGTAATACTAAAGGTGAAAAAGCTGGCATTAACTTCAACTTTAATGGTTGGGGAGAAAAACAAGCCTTTGCGCGTGATGCTAAGGTAGCAGCGCGGGTGACTGAAGAGGCTAATGTGGCCATGCTGGAAACTCATTTAGTGCTAGAAGGCGGTAGCATCGAAGTCGATGGGCAGGGTACCGCCATCATCACTGAAAGCTGTGTATTAAATGCTAATCGTAACCCCGGTGTCAGCAAAGCAGCCTGTGAAGCTGAATTAAAACGCTTGCTAGGTCTAGAAAAAATCATTTGGCTACCAGGTATCAAAGGCAAAGACATCACCGATGGGCATACCGACTTTTATGCGCGCTTTGCGAAGCCCGGTGTAGTCGTGGCAGGCTTTGACCCTGACCCAAAATCCTTTGATCATGCCGTCACCAAGCGTCACCTAGACATCCTCAAAACTGCTACCGATGCACAAGGCAGACGCTTAGAACTTGCTGTGATGCAAACACCCAAGAAAGTGCGGGAGAAATATGCTAATGATGATTTTGCAGCGGGTTATCTGAATTTCTATGTATGTAATGGTGCAGTGATTGCGCCGGAATTTGGTGATGCCCAAGCAGACCAAGCAGCGCATGACACCTTACAAGCACTCTTTCCCAGTCGGGAGATTGTGCAAATCAACATTGATGGTATAGCAGCGGGAGGTGGCGGAATTCACTGCACCACCCAACAAGAACCTGCTGTTTAAATAACAAACTCTATTCTAGCCCCAGACGCCAGCCAGCTATTTACCAAGTAGCTGGCTAAGCTTGAAAATTTACCGTCACTCGTGCACCACCCTCTGGCTTATTTTCTAAACGCAATGCCCCACCATGTAGCCTAACAATCATATTCACAATCGCCAATCCTAAACCCGAACCACCTTGTGAAGGCGACATCACAAAATCACTTTGCTTACGCGCCAACAGAGCCACTGGAAAACCCGCCCCTTGATCCTCGACCCTCACTTGCCCATCAGCAACCTGAACCTTAATGATGGGCTTGCCTGCTCGTGAACCATGCTTACGCGCATTCTCCAGCAGATTGCGTACCACCACACTGGCTAAGCGCGGATCAAGATGGACGACACTCGTGCTTGCCTCTAGTTGCACTGAATCATCCTCAGGTAATAGGGTTTCAACCAACAAATCAAGGCGCACGGCTTGACGCTCCAGCGTTGCGCCTGCATCCAGTCTTGCAAACAGTAACAAATCTTCCAAGGTGTGGCTGGCAGTATGCAACAGCTCATGCATGCGTGTCAGAGCCCGTTGGGGCGCTTCATCACCTCGTTGTGCCGATTCACAAATGCTACGCAAAGCCGCCACCGGAGTACGTAATTCATGCGCAGTCGCCGAGAGAAAACGCTCCCGCTGCCGTAATGAAGCCCAAGCAGGGCGCAAACTCCAATAGGTCAAACCCAAACCAACCAACAGTCCCATCAGCCCTAAGAGTGAGGCTGCTAGCACAATACGCCGCACAAAGGCTTGATATGCAGCCTGCCCGGGTTGGGGATCAGCGACTACAACCACCATTGCTTTAGGCGCAGTTTCAGTCATCTGATCAGAATAGGTTGGCATCGCGTATAAACGATAAGCAAGACCCTGTGCATCGACACCGTTGCGGTAGACCTTATGCCTTTCCCTCATCACTGCCAAATTCAGAAAACTAAAATCACTTAAAACAAAACGCGGTGTGACGGGTGCTAGATGATTAATCGCGGGAGTTGCAGGCTCGACCACCCAAATATCATAGGGCGCGGGGTAGAGGTCCGGTTCAAGCTTTAGTAACTCATCATGAAAACGACCTTGCGCATCAAACCAAGTGAGGCCATATACCGTGGTCGCATACAGTGCTAATTGCGTATCTAAATCGGCATCGCGCCGTTCTGCCCGCAAGTCAATCGCCACTTTAGCCAGTACCGCCATCCCCAACAGCCAAGCCAGACTCCAAGCCAGCAACAAAGGCAGCCCTAACCGCAACCACGACCTCCACTGGCCTTGCTTAATCAAGAGCAGCATCCAACTTATAACCTAAACCGCGCACCGTCTTAATCAAGCTAGGTTCACCGAGTTTGCGGCGTAGCGAAGCAATGATAGTTTCCTCGACATTAGAACCGGGGCTATCTAGCGTATCCCAACCGTACTCAAGGATGTCATTTTTAGAGACCGCACGCCCACTACGCACAGCTAATAGCTCTAGCACCGCATATTCCTTTGGACGTAGGGGAATCATTACCCCGGCTCGGCGCACTTCATGCCGTCCACTATCCAGCTCTAAATCGGCAATCCGTAAAATGGTTGCGCGTGGAGGTGCACCTCGCCGTGCTAATACATTAACTCGCGCCAGCAGTTCATCCATTGCAAAGGGCTTGACTAGATAATCATCTGCCCCCGACTCCAAACCTTCTACTCGATCTTGGATACGATCCAGTGCCGTCAGTAGCAAGACTGGGCTGCGCTGGCCTGCTGCCCGCCATTCACGCAACAAAGCAAGGGAATCACCATCCGGTAACATTCGGTCAAAAATGATCACCGCATATTGCGCATTCTGTAGATAAGTAGCTGCCTCACGCAGGCTGGCCACTTCATCGACACTATTACCGACAGCTCGCAAGCGACGAGCGACCGCTGCACGCAGCTCAGCATGATCCTCAGCAATTAGAATGCGCATGACAATATCCTAGAGCCACTGGCTCAGCCTAGCCATCAATAGACATAAACAGCGGCCAACTTAAGCTTAAGCTAAGTTTAACCACCCACCCCAATAGTAATAGATAAAATCTTAACTATTATCCCTATTAGCCAAGGGGGAAATCCCCTCTTTTAACATAAAATGGATAGTGGTTTAGGGTTCGAAATAGTGAGGGGAGCATTATGACTAAAAAACTAGTGGCTGCGGTAATTTTTGCAGTAATCGCTATTTATTTTTCTAGTATCGCACCAACAGCCAGTGTGGCATGGGTAGTACTCATCTTGGCGCTGACTGTTTATTTATTTGCTTTAGAAGTTGTCACGGTTGATGTAGCAGCAATAACTATTATGGTACTCATTGGTATCGTGAGTGTTGCTGCAGCCTATTTAGGCTTGGATCAAGCTTTAGTCCCCCCCAAACAACTATTTTCAGGGTTCTCCAGTAATGCTGTCATTTCTATTATTGCCGTCATGATTATAGGTGCGGGCTTGGATAAAACTGGCATTATGGGAAAGGTCGCTGAATTTATTTTAAAAATTGGAGGTAGTACAGAAAAAAGCATTATTCCACTAACCTCTGGCTCAGTAGCCTTTATTTCTTCTTTCATGCAAAACGTCGGAGCTGCTGCTTTATTTTTACCTGTCGTCAGTCGTATTTCTAATCGCGCAGAAATTCCAATGTCTCGCTTATTAATGCCTATGGGATTTAGTGCAATTCTAGGTGGCACGATGACTATGATTGGATCTAGTCCATTAATTTTATTAAATGATCTTATCTTGACTTCTAATACTTATTTACCCGAAGGCAATAAAATGCATACTTGGGATTTATTTGATGTTACTCCGATTGGCTTAAGCTTAGTGATAGTTGGCATTACTTATTTTATTATAGCAGGCAACTATGTTCTACCTAAGGTTGCGCCGAGTGATAAAAATAAAGAAACTACCTTAGACTATTTAAGACGGACTTATCAGCTCGATATGCGAGTTTCAGAAGTCGAAGTAACGGCTAAAAGCCCCTTACTTAATCGCAAGCTACTAGAGGTAGAAACGCAATACAATGTGCGTGTGATTGCTATTAAAGAAGGCCATCGAATCAAGGCAGGGGTTGACGATTTAGATCGGAACTTAGAGTTTAAAATAGGGCAAGTACTAGGCATTATTAGCTTACCTGATCGTGAAGATGATTTTGTTGAGCTTGCCCAGCTACTAGAACACGAAGGCACACCTAGTTTTGGTGATTTATTATCTGATAAGAAATCAGGTATTGCAGAAATAGTGATTCCTAATAACTCATCACTCATCAATAAGTCAGCTATTGATATTTGGATGCGCAAGCGTTATGGCTTATCTCTATTAGGTATTTTGCGTAATGGCAAAACGCTCTATGCCAAGGATCAAGATCTACCTGAAATACGTGCCATTCCGTTCCAAGCAGGTGATATGTTATTAGTGTATACCACTTGGGAGTCTTTAGAGCGGCTTGAAAAAGATAATAATTTTATTACCATTACTACTGAATACCCGCGTAAAGAAGAAAATCGCCCTCATAAAGTTTACTGGGCACTCGGCTTTTTCTTACTTGCCCTCAGCTTGGCTTTATTTACGCCAACGCCTTTAGCTTTGGCTTTAATGACTGGCGCAATTGGAATGATTTGGTCTGGAGTTTTAAATATTGAAGAAGCTTATCAAGCGGTTTCATGGAAAACTGTTTTCTTATTAGCCAGTTTGATTCCTCTAGGGGTAGCGGTTGAGTCGAGTGGGACTGCAAGGTGGATAGCAGATGGTGTATTGAGTTTCGCGGGTGGACAACCGATTTGGGTGATTCAATTTATCGTCGCTTTATTAGCTATGAGTTTTACTCTCGTGATGTCTAATGTGGGTGCCACGGTGCTATTAGTTCCTCTAGCTGTTAATATTGCCATCGGTGTAGACGCAAATCCAGCCGTCATGGCCTTGATTGTAGCTTTAGGGACTTCAAACTCCTTTATTTTACCGACTCATCAAGTAAATGCTTTAATTATGGGGCCTGGTGGCTATCGAGTAACTGATTTCATGAAGGCTGGCAGCATTATGAGTCTTTTGTTTATTACCGTTTTAATTCTAGCAGTTAATGTATTAGGCTACCATTAAATTAACGACCTACGAGCCTACTCTATTCAATAAAAAGGCTAACCTTTAGTTAGCCTTTATTTTACTAAGTGTCGGTAATAAAATTACCCCATTGCCAACATCAATTTATTCAAGCGATGCACAAAACCCGCTGGATCTTCTAATTGACCACCTTCCGCCAGAATCGCTTGATCGAGCAGCACACTCGCCCATTCAGCAAAGCGCTCATCATCGGTTTCAGCTTCCATCCGCGCCAATAAAGGATGGTTAGGGTTCACTTCCAGCACAGGCTTAGTACTAGGCATTTCATGCCCCGCTTGCTTGAGTAAATGCTGCATATACAACGCCATATCATGCTCATTTAAAACGATACAAGACGGTGAGCTGGTCAAACGATGCGAAACCCTGACATCTTCAACTTTGTCTTTGAGCGTGTCTTTAATCTGATTAATCAGATTTTTAGACTGCTCTTCAACTTTTTTCTGCTCTTCTTTATCTGCTTCAGAGTCCAATTTGCTTAAGTCTAAAGCCCCTTTCGCGACCGATTGCAGTTGCTTACCTGCAAACTCATGCAGGCTATTGGTCAACCACTCATCCACACGATCTGACAGCAATAAAACTTCAATCCCTTTCTTGCGGAAGATTTCTAAATGCGGGCTGTTTTTCGCAGCGGTATGCGAATCAGCGGTAATATAATAAATCTTCTCCTGCCCTTCTTTCATCCGGCTGATATAATCTTCCAGCGAAACGGTTTGGTCAGCGCTATCTGTTTGCGTCGAAGCAAAGCGCAGCAATTTAGCGATTTGCTCACGATTACTGAAATCTTCGCCAGGTCCTTCTTTTAAAACACGCCCAAACTCTTTCCAGAATTTTTGATATTGTTCTGGCTCATCTTTCGCCATCGTTTCCAATAAGCCCAGCACCTTTTTCACTGAACCACTTTTCATCGAATCAATGATTTTATTGCTTTGCAGAATTTCACGCGATACGTTCAGCGGCAAATCACTAGAATCAATCACCCCGCGTACAAAGCGCAAATAACGTGGCATTAAATGCTCAGCATCATCCATAATGAAGACACGCTGCACATAAAGTTTAATCCCGTGCTGCTGTTTTTGTTCGTAGAGATCAAACGGTGCACGTGAGGGCAAATACAAGAGTGAAGTATATTCTAAATTACCCTCAACCCGATTATGTGACCAAGCTAAAGCATCTTCCCAGTCATGAGAGATATGTTTATAAAACTCTTGGTATTCTTCATCTTTGATTTCGTTTTTAGAGCGCCGCCATAAAGCATTCGCTTTATTGATCACTTCCCATTCAGTACTAGTTTGACCTTCTTCCTCCGCTGTTTTCAGCATTTTCACCGGCAGTGGAATATGATCGGAGTATTTGCGGATGATCGAACGTAAGCGCCAATCATTAGCTAAGCCCTGTTCTTCTTCTTTGAGGTGCAGAATGATTTCAGTGCCACGGGTTTCTTTAGTGACGGTTTCTAAGCTATAACCCGATTGCGCATCTGACTCCCAACGCACGCCTTGATCTTTCGGCACACCGGCCCGGCGCGTGGTTAAAGTCACTTTGTCCGCCACGATAAAGGCTGAATAAAAACCTACCCCGAATTGACCGATTAAATGCGCATCTTTTTTCTGATCACCGGTGAGCTTCTGTAAGAAATCTTTCGTGCCAGAGCGGGCAATCGTACCGATATTACTGACAACTTCATCACGGTTCATACCGATACCATTATCGCGAATCGTGATGGTATGCGCGGTACTATCGAACTCGACCTCCACACGCAGATCGCTATCATTTTCATACAAACTGTCATTGCCAATCGCTTCAAACCGCAGCTTGTCGCAGGCATCTGCCGCATTCGAGATTAACTCGCGTAGGAAAATTTCCTTATTGGAATACAGCGAGTGAATCATCAAGTGCAGCAGTTGGTTCACTTCCGTTTGAAATTGTAAATTCTCTTTTGCAGGTGCACTCATGGATGCTCGTCCCTCTAATTGGTTAGTTTCAACAAGAATGCGCAATAGATGGGGTAAAAGTATGGGATTTCAAGAGTAAAAAATTAACTTGATTATTTCCATATTTTAACTATTATTGAAATATGGAAAAGACGAAGATGATTAACGCCCTCGCTGCCCTCGCCCAGGAATCACGTTTAGAGGTATTTCGAGTGCTGGTACAAGCCGGGCCACAGGGTTTAGCCGCTGGCAAGATTAGCGAAATAACGGGGATAGCTCCGTCTTCACTTTCTTTTCATCTCAAGGAATTGCTGCATGCGCATTTGGTAAATTCACGCCCTGAGGGGCGCTTTATCATTTACACAGCCCAATTCTCGACGATGAGCCAACTGCTGGCTTATTTAACGGAAAACTGTTGTGCGGGTTCAATGTGTACTAATACTGCTTGCCCGCCTGAGGAACTTCAACCATGAAACGCATGCATATTCACGTCTCAGTCGATAATCTGCCTGAAAGTATTCAATTCTATTCAGCCCTATTTGCCAGCGAGCCAAGCGTCCTTAAAACGGATTATGCCAAATGGATGCTAGAAGATCCTCGGATTAATTTTGCGATTTCTAAACGCGGCGCGGCGCTTGGCTTAAACCATTTAGGCTTCCAAGTTGAATCAGCAGAAGAGTTAGCCGCTATGAATCAGCGTTTGCAGCAATTGCAAGCCGAAGTAATCGCAGAAATGGACACTGCTTGCTGCTATGCTAAATCCGATAAATATTGGGTGAATGACCCACAAGGCATTGCTTGGGAAACTTTCCATACTTTAGACAGTATTCCGGTATTTGGAAGTGAAGCGCTTAAAGCTGCTAGTAATTGCTGTGTACCAACCCCCAGCAACCCTAGATCAGGCTCGACTTGCTGTTAGAGCTAACCATTTGAGCCTCTCACTTGACCTAGCTCGTTAGAGGCTCTGCTTAACTGACTTAGGATGAAACTCGCACTACAAGAAGACTCAGACGGTATAAGCTTGCAAAGCAAAGCGCCCTTCCTGTGTTTTGGCTTCTTCCAAGCTAGCGTCTAAACCCGCCACAAACTCGTCGAAGGCATTGAGAGTTTGCGCCTCGTGTTTAATCAAATGCGGGCTACACGTCACCAAGCCTAAATTTAGGCGCAAATCCTCCTCACTCTCCAAATCTTCTTGAGCGAAGCGCCCTTGTAGGCGCTCAGCAATCAACAAAGCTTGCTCAGCAGAGGTATTAGGGAGTAGCAATTTGAAGGTGGAAGCCTCGAGATAAGCAAGGCAATCCGATGAGCGATACAAGGCCGATTTAATCATACTGACCATTTGATTCACTTTCTTCAAATCAACTGGTTCGAGTTCTAATTTAATCGCCGACAAATATTGATGCTCACGGGCAGCGTACTGCCACTCAAGCTTGAGTAAAACATTGAATTCAGCAGGATTTAGTAGATTATTTTTCTGCGGCTGACGCATTTCCGCTAATAATTGCTGCTCATACTCTTGCTGAGTTTTTAAGAGTAAGGTCAAGGCATGAATCGCAATACTGAGAGTTAACGAAGCAAAAATCATCACTAGCGCACTCACCCAACGCCCTTGTAGCAGCATGAAAAATAGCCCGGGCAATACAATCAAACTGATTTGTATATAAAAAATCACAGGTAGAATAGCGAAGCGAGGAATATTTAAACAAACCAATACGCCAATTAAAGCGAATAACTCATAGTCAATGCTAGGGTTATGATAAATAAGCACTAAACTCAAGCATCCCCATAAACCACTGGCTAAACTTGTCAGGTAAATATTATAATTGATTAATTTACGCGCCTCAGTCTCTATCCCATATTTTTCTAAGGGAAAACTAGCATCAATAAAAAAGCTCAAGCTAATCGTTAGAAACAGTAGGGATAACAAACTTAAGAGTAAAGCTTGAGTTAAGCCTAACTCCCAACTGAAAACATACAAGTTTAGAATCATCAGTAGCACTAACAAAGAGCAACCACCATACACCCAACGATAGCGGCGCAACATACGCGCATAGCTATACCACGTAGTGTAACGTGCATGCAGTTCGTCTGTAGAAGCCTGTATAAATCCAGTGGTTGTCATTTGCCCCAAGCCTAGATCGAATTTTTCTTTATTACTGATTACCTTACCACGAATAAGTCTAAAAACTAAACAATTCACCGTAGCTTACTGCGGTTTGGCCATCCAAGTCATCATATCACCGATCACTTTCGGTCCTTGCAGATCACGCATCAGCAAATGCCAGCCATTTGGATACCGAATTTGCTGGGTTTTGCCTGTTTTGGGTAAGCGCGCCCACAACTGATCAATCGGTTTTTTGGGCACTAATTGATCCTTTTCTCCATATAACAATAAAACCGGTACCTTCACCTGCGATGCTGCAGCAGAGGCTTGGTTCATTAACTCCACTAAACCCGCTACCGTATCTATACGTGATTTGCGAATCATCCACGGGCTTTGCCAAATGCGCTTAAGCAGCTCAATATTGTCCGTCGGGCGAATATTCAAACCCTCCCCTGTCGGCGACCATGCAGGTGTAAAGCGTTTAGCCAGCTCTAAAGACCAGCGTTGGTAAAAGGGTTGCGTTTCACTAGTCCACACCGCTGGTGCCAACAGAATGATGCCATCAACCTTTAAGTCACCACTACCTGCTGCTAATAAAGCGACAGCTCCACCCATTGAAGTACCAGCCAGATATAAAGGCTGCTTAGGATACATTTTGCGTAGTACTTGGGTGACTTGACGAGCATCAGTTGCCATGCGTTCAGCACTTGACCACAACCCACGATAAGGCGAACGCCCAAAGCCTCGCTGGTCATAAGCCCAGACTGTAACCCCTTGCTGTGCAAATGCTTGACCGACCTCATCAAAAGCCCCAGGGTATTCATTGAATCCATGCAGCAATAATAAATGCGCTTTTGCCTTGCCCGGACTAGGCCACTGTTGTGCGAATAGCTCAGTGCCATCACTCATCCGAAACACAGGCTGCTGGATGAGGCTCGGCTGTTGGTTTGCTTTACCTAAAGGCACACTGGCCGTCGTACAAGCACTCAACAGAGTGGCAATCAATACGATGCTCAGGATAATTTTTGAGTGATACAGAAAATTCATGATTCAGCCCAGAATACACGGTTGTACTGGTGCTAACCCTAGCAGGACAAACACCTTTCCGCTACCATGCAAGTCAAACCAGCTATAAACTAACCGCTTTAGAGGGATGATGCTATGAATACGAAGGCCAAGGATCCGCATACTGTCACGGTCAATTTGCGCTCTAGCGATGGATATGTCTGTGATATTAAAGCAGGTCATCATCAGCTCATCGCTGACGAACCCATCCCCTTAGGCGGTACCGATTTAGGTCCAACACCCTATGTTTATTTAAAAGCGGCCTTAGGTGCTTGCACTGCGATGACCATTCGCATGTATGCCGAGCGGAAACAGTGGCCCTTGCAAGATGCCGTGATTACCTTACGCCATAGCCGTGATGGTAATAAAGAAAGCGTATTTGAGCGTGATATTAAACTCGTCGGCGAGTTAGATGAGGAACAACGCCAGCGTTTATTGGACATTGCCGATCGCTGTCCGGTCTTGAAAACCTTAAGTCATGGTGCCACCATTTTAAGTAAACTGATCGACTAATGTCGCTTAGCTTCGACTCATTTTGAAACTACTCTGCTTGATACTCGTACTCTCATAACTCTTATGCTAAAAATTTACAATAGCCTGCACAATCGTAAACAAGACTTTATTCCTTTAGAGGCGAACAAGATCCGCATGTATGTTTGCGGAATGACGGTCTATGACTATTGCCACTTAGGTCATGCCCGCGTCATGGTGGTGTTTGATATGGTCTATCGTTATCTAAAAGCAGCGGGCTATGAAGTCACTTATGTGCGCAATATCACGGATATTGATGACAAAATCATTAAGCGCGCCAATGAAAACGCTGAGCCTTTTACCGCACTCACAGCCCGCTTTATTCAGGCCATGCATGAGGATGAACAGGCCTTAGGTGTTCTGTCACCGACCCATGAGCCTCGTGCCACCGACAATATTCCGGCCATGCTCGCCATGATTAGCACTCTGATTGAACAAGGTTATGCTTATGTCGGGAGTAATCGTGATGTGTATTATGATGTTTCAAAATTTGAAGGCTACGGCAAACTTTCAGGCCGCCGCTTAGAAGATTTACGGGCGGGTGAACGGATTGCGATTGATGAAGCCAAACACGATCCACTGGATTTTGTACTCTGGAAAGCCGCTAAAGCCGGTGAGCCTGCTTGGGATTCGCCTTGGGGTTTAGGTCGACCGGGTTGGCATATTGAATGTTCAGCGATGTCTAGCAGCTTGTTAGGCACACAATTTGATATTCATGGGGGCGGGCATGATTTGAAATTCCCCCACCATGAAAATGAAATCGCCCAAAGTGAAGCCTGCAATGGACATCAATATGTGAACTACTGGATGCATAATGGCTTTATTCAGATTAACGACGAGAAAATGTCGAAATCCCTGAATAATTTCTTCACCATTCGCGATGTACTGCAAGTCTATAAGGCGGAAGAAATTCGCTATTTCATTTTGAATAGCCATTATCGCAGCCCCTTAAATTACAGCCATGAACCTTTAGATAACGCACGAGCTGCCTTAACACGTTTATATACTGCCCTGCGTGATTTGCCAAACGCTGAAGCTCCTGTGAATAGCGAGGCCGAGCAACGTTTTCGGGCTGTCTTAGATGATGATTTCAATACCCCAGAAGCCATTGCCATTCTGTTTGAATTAGCCCGCGATATTAACCGCTTCCGCCGGGAGCAAAATGACCTTGCGGCTGCTGAAACGGCGGCCTTATTAAAAAAGCTAGCGGGTATTCTAGGTCTACTAGAGCGGGAGGCTGAAAGCTGGTTCAAAGGTTCAGGGATTGAAGGCTTAGCAGATGCGGCGATTGAAGCTTTAATTCAACAGCGCCTGCTGGCGCGTACCCAGAAAAACTGGGCGGAATCGGATCGCATCCGCGATGAATTAAAAGCTCAAGGTATCTTACTAGAAGACCAAGCTGGCTTGACCACTTGGCGGCGCGTTTAAGCAGATCACTTCAGCTGGCTTTGACTGAGGGTCTTGGTTTAAAGAGATATTTCCAGCTTAAACTCAATAGGTTAGTGTGATCCTGAGTAGGTCTATTTACTACGGGTTCTTTTATGGATTGGAGGAGATCAACATGTTGAAAAAAATAGCTTTATGCTTAGCCTTAACGCTGCCCTTTGCTGTTTCCAACGTATTAGCTGAAGAATTTGACCCCGGCGTTCCCGCACCTAAAGTACCTGCTGACTATTATGCAGGTGCTGAAAAAGTTGTGGTGCATGTATCCACCGAAGGTGATCAGAAAAAGTATCTCGGTATCCTTGCTAATGTTAATAATTATATTAAAGCATTAGAGAGCACTGGCAAAAAGACTGAGGCCGTAGTCGTTATGAACGGTGATGGTCTAGGCCTATTAAAAGTCGCTAAAGATGTTGAACTAGACAATGATGCTAAGCTGCCGTTGCAACTCACTGAACTTAAAGCCAAAGGTGTGAAATTCCAAATTTGCTACAACACTTTAGTGGGCCGCAAAATTAAAATGGCTGATTTATATGAGGCTAAAGCTGAAGACGTGATCCCATCAGGGGTAGCTGAGGTGGGTCGCCTTGAAGCACAAGGCTATCAATTACTTAAACCGTAAACGACCAACTATCTCCTTGGATTTGACCGCACGCCGCTAATCTTTTAGAGTCAAAACTGAAGATAACTGTTTTGACTCAAGCTGTTTAAGCACTGAATTGAACAAGTTCAATTAACATAACTCGTTCAATAAAGCTTTTAATAATTAAAAAGAATGAACCACTATGCCAGAGAATAATCCATTTTCCATCTTAACTGATACGGATAACCCAGCAACATCGGAATTAGCACCTAAGTTGAGTGCGCATGACGCACTGTTTGCTGAGCTAGGTTTAAACCCACCCAACAGAACTGAACCGACCTATCAACGCGATCATTTTTTAGAAGCAACCGATCTTAACAAAACAGAAGACGTTGTTGATGCGATCTTCACCAGCACTGAAACAGAGACTGCGCCAACCCACACAGCTGAAGCAACCACTGAGGCGACCACGCCTACTGAACTAAGCCCCTCTTTTGCAGAACCCGAGTCTACGGCTGAAGCCATGCAAACCACCGTAGCACCAGAACCAGCAGGCCAATCCTTGACTACAATTACAGAGCAAGCAACTGAAACGATGGAGCCCGCTAGCCATGAGTCGACCTATTCCGCTGCACTTAAATCCCTAGATCATGCGGGTCTTGAACCTGTGGTTGCCGCTTATACGGATTTGCAACAAAAACTCGCCGCGAATCAAACCCTGATCAGTGCAGAACGTGAAGCCATTGCTGAATTACGTAATCACATGCGGCAACTCAATGCTTTAGGGCATGAACTCACTGATAATCATGAAGGTTTGGATTTAGGCCGCAGATTGATTCAAGCGGATAGTTGTGAAAACTTAATGCGCTCAATTAGCCAAGTTAACGAAGCCATTCAGCAAGACACTCACCGTGCCGCCCAATTAATGACGCCAATTAAAACCGGTGTGGAAATTTTAGAATTACGTATTAAGCACATCAATGCGATTGAAAACTTAGTAGCCCACATGGAAGAAGGTTTAATCCTCCAAAAACAACTATCAGGAGCGGATACCTTAATCCATGATTTGGCCAAGCATTTAGGCTTAGCCCTAAATTAAGTCGAATTAAGCCTAAGCCGAATTAAGCTTCAGCTCAACCGCTTAAAATATTTTAAGCCTTAATCAAGTTAACAAGTTGCTAAATGAGCGGCTTGTTAGCTTGCTGATGCGCTATACTCAGTACCTAGACTGACAATTGACCCTCTAAGCTACGGCTTGTCATAATGCTATTCTACTTAGCATCATCATAATGACAAAATCACTAGGAAATTATTCAATGGAATCAGAACAGCAGGCTGCTAGCCCTGAAAACCCTCAAGCCACGGGGCGTCCGCGTAGTCGTGGGATTTATTTATTGCCCAATCTTTTCACCACGGCCGCGATGTTTAGTGGTTTTTATGCCATTGTGGCCGCAATGCAAGATCGTTTTGAAGTGGCGGCGATTGCCATTTTTATTTCTATGGTTTTGGATGGCTTAGATGGTCGGGTGGCACGCCTGACAAATACTCAGACAGCTTTTGGGGCTGAATATGACAGTATGGCCGATTTGATTTCCTTTGGCGTCGCGCCCGGTCTAACCATGTATCAGTGGTCATTGGTTCATTTTGGCGAAATGGGGACGGGTTGGGGCAAAGTCGGCTGGCTAGCGGCTTTTGTGTATGTGGCTTGTGCAGCTTTGCGATTAGCCCGCTTTAATACACATATTGGTAAGAGTGATAAGCGGTATTTTACTGGCTTGCCTAGCCCCACTGCAGCGGCTTTAATGGCCGGGATGGTTTGGGTATTCAATGACATGCACTATTCGGGGAATAATCTGCAATTCCCCGCCTTATTAATGACCCTGACCGCAGGCCTGTTGATGGTCAGTAATGTCAGTTATTACAGCTTCAAGGAATTTGATCTACGCAATAAAGTCCCCTTTGTGGTCATGATTGCGGTTTTACTGATCTTCGCACTCACGACGATTGATCCTCCCAAAGTTTTATTCACCGTGTTTGTGATTTATTCATTGTCAGGACCACTAATTTGGGTAGTACGTCGTTATCGACGTCTGCAACGGCGCAAGAAAGAACATCCAACTACCCCACCCCCTAGCTCACCTAGCTCACCTAGCTCATCTTAGTCTTAAAATTGAAGCGAGGATCTCAATCACTAAGATCCTCCTTCGATCCTGAAACTGCTTCAGTTTGTCGGTCTTGACATGTAGATTCCAAGCCGCTAGTTCATTGTTTCCCCTGCGATTTATTAGGACGTTATACTTATCAGGAGAGAACATTGATGCGCATAAATAACTCATTCCACCAAGCTCGGGGTACAGCACGTACAGCCCAGAATCTAGGCTCTAGCTCTAACCCTCTTTCAACACAAGCCGTAGGGTTTTCAAACAATTTTGCCTCCGTTGGCACCAGCACATCCTTGGGTCAGCAAATACAGTTGCTGTTATTGAGTCTAATCAAGAACCTACTTGATCAGCTTTGTGCAAAACTTAAACCCACCGAACCACCCTCACCCAAAACCCCAGTGCAACCAAACACTGACCCTCAGGCGTGGGATACGGCGCGTGGTGATCTGATGCTGTTTGGTGACCCAACCAATAGCCGGATTGTTCCGATGAAGCTCTCTAGTTTTGAGCGCCTCCCTGATATTCCCATTGATGGGAAAAAAGTCTACTCCGCTGATCATGTGACGGATGATAAATCCTATGTCTTTAATCGTGAAAGTAATTACATCACTGTTCTCGAACGCAACCCCGACACTAAAGCCTTTGAAACCACGGCAGACAAGATTGACCTCCCTTTCCACCCCCGGACTGGCGCAAAAAACACTCAGCTTGGCTTAAATTTAGTGACTGGGGTAGACAAACCCATGTTCGCCTTAATTGACTACACCAAGGATGAGCTGGTGGCGGCAGGGGGTCGCAATCAAGTTACTGAAGGTAGCATCAATAACTATGATGGTGAGAATGCAACAGGCCACGGTGATTGGGTTTCTGATAATCAGTTTGTCCTGTTAGACCGTGAAAACAATACGCTCTCCTTATATGGGGTCAATAAAGTAAAAGACTCTTGGGAGGTTGAACTTCAAGACACGCTGACAGCCCCTTCTTCGATCCATGATATTAGTGGAAACAAAGCCACTGGTATTTTTTATGCTGCCTTAGAAGGTAATCCTGCAGCAGGTATTCCCGCCGGAGTGGGAGAGTTGCAGCTGAATGGTAAGAATCTTGAACTCACGCGCACGACGCTTTTCCCGGGCGAGCTAAGCCAACAAGGTGCACATCACCTTGATTTACACCCTAATGGTCAAGAGATTTATATTGGTGATAATTCTGGCAAACTCTATGTGATTAATCGGGAAAATATGGAAATCACCGCGACCGTTGCGGTCGGCAAAGGTGCAGGACACACGACCTTCATCCCTGATAAAAACATCGCCGTGGTTACTAACCATTGGGATACGTTTGTTTCAGTGATTGATATGACGACTCACCAGCTCATCAAAAATATCGAAGTCGCCAAAGATATTCCTGAGCAAAGCGCATTTTTGCAAGCCCATACTGCACGGGTTAGCCCAGATAAACAGTATTACTACAATTTTGCCTCGGATAGTGGCACTTTCTTTCGGATTAATTTGGATGAACTCAAACTGGAAGGTGAGCTGTATGTTGGTGGAACGCCACGTCAAGCTTCTCAGCCCGGCGAGTTGACCCTCGGCTATACGGGTGGTCTCAGCGGAGCTTGACACATAGGGGTAGTGACTCCCTAGCTAGACAAATAGCTACAAATCAAGATAGATGAACAGAGTTTCATCTATCTAACTAAAGGCTATTTAACTAACAAGCTATCCAGCTAACGCTCTAATACACTAAAGATCTAAGAAAGCTTGAGCTTTAGGGTATTTTATTGTAGTTTCCTGAGCACGCATTTAAAGTTTTGAGATTTGATGAATACTTGCAGCACGACATACTCTTTGTCAGTTGGCTTTTCTAGCCAAAGCTGCTTCCTGCCTGCTGTTCTGCTATGCCGACTGCCGTTACGGGCAGAATAAGGTAACTAACCTGGCGAGGTTAACACGCACTCCCTGTTTTACTTTATGATGACACTTAGCAGACTCTTTGGAGATACCTCATGTCTAAACAACGCTTAATTATATTTGATACGACCTTGCGTGACGGCGAACAAAGCCCCGGCGCGTCCATGAATCAAGCCGAGAAAATTCGTATTGCCAAAATGCTAGAAAAAATGCGGGTCGATGTGATCGAAGCAGGCTTCCCCATTGCTAGCCCCGGTGACTTTGAATCCGTCAAAGCGATTGCCGGTTTAATCAAAGAAAGTACTGTCTGTGGCCTAGCCCGAGCCTTAGATGCTGATATTGAGCGGGCAGCCGAAGCCTTAAAAGGTGCGAATTCTGGACGTATCCATACGTTTATTGCGACCTCGCCGATTCATATGCAAAACAAATTGCGGATGACCCCTGATCAAGTCGTTGAGCAAGCCGTTTATGCCGTGAAAAAAGCCCGCAACTACACCGATAATGTTGAATTCTCATGTGAAGATGCGGGGCGCTCTGAATTTGAGTTCTTATGTCGGGTGATTGAAGCCGCCATTGCTGCCGGAGCGACTACCATTAATATTCCTGATACCGTGGGCTATCAAATTCCACAGGTTTTTGGTGATATGGTTGGGCGTTTAATTCAAACCATCCCGAATGCTGATAAAGCGGTTTTCTCGGTGCATTGCCACAATGATTTAGGCCTAGCGGTAGGCAACTCTTTAGCTGCCGTTATGCAAGGTGCGCGTCAAGTTGAGTGTACCATCAATGGTTTAGGCGAACGGGCTGGCAATGCCTCTTTAGAAGAAATCGTGATGGCGATTCGTACTCGTCATGATGTGTTCTCAGTCGATACCCAAATTGATACCACGCAAATTGTGCCGACTTCGCGCTTAGTCTCCAGTGTGACCGGCTTTGCTGTTCAGCCGAATAAAGCCATTGTGGGTGCGAATGCCTTTGCACATGAATCGGGTATTCATCAAGATGGTGTCCTCAAGCATCGCGAAACTTACGAAATTATGCGGGCGCAGGATGTGGGTTGGTCAGATAATAAAATTGTCTTAGGCAAACACTCCGGGCGCAATGCTTTCCGCACACGCTTGCAGGATTTAGGCATTGAGTTGAAAACCGAAGCCGAAATCAATACCGCCTTTTCACGCTTTAAAGACCTAGCTGATCGCAAACATGAAATCTTCGACGAAGATTTGCAGATGTTGATCTTAGAGTCACGTTCTGCTCAAGAGCAAGCGACTTATGAATTAGTGTCTTCTCGGGTTTGCTCAGAAACTGGAGAAGCGCCCGTGGCTACTGTGACTTTAAAAGTGAATGGAGTAGAGCAAGGCGCTGAAGCTTGTGGAGGCGGTCCAGTCGATGCCGTGTATAAAGCGATTCAAGCCATTACTCGTGAAGAGGCGGCTTTGCAATTGTACTCGGTCAATGCTATTACCAGTGGTACCGACTCGCAAGGTGAAGTCACGATACGTTTAGAGCAAGCAGGACGTTTAGTGCATGGGCATGGTGCAGATACGGATATTGTCATCGCGTCTGCCAAAGCCTATGTGGATGGTCTGAATAAATTGGCCTCAAGCCAACAACGTGCTCACCCCCAGCACAGCGGAGTATAAGCAAGTTTGGACTGGACGACTCGTAGCCGTTATCTAAAAGCCATGGGGATTCCCCTATGGCGGCCCAAAGCAATGGATAAGCCGCTTGAGTCTGTGCCAGTGATTGAGGAAGCACCTCCACCTAGCACAAAACCTGCTGGGGTGGAGGTGACTCCCCTTAGACCTGCAGTAGTTAGATCCACCGTCGATTGCACATCACTCGCTTGGCCAGAACTACAAGCAGCGGTTGAAGCTTGCAAACTGTGTGAATTACACAAAACCCGTACTCAAACGGTCTTTGGCTCAGGCAATCAACAAGCCCGTTGCATGGTGATTGGTGAAGCCCCCGGAGCTGAAGAAGATCGGCAAGGCCTACCCTTTGTGGGCAAATCAGGGCAACTTTTAACGAATATGCTCGCCGCTATTCAAATAGCCCGTACCGAGATTTATATCGCCAATATTCTCAAATGCCGCCCGCCTAATAATCGGGATCCTAAGCCGGAAGAGGCAGCCTATTGCCGAGCCTATTTAGAACGGCAGATTGCCCTCATTCAACCGGCCTTAATTTTGGTTGTCGGACGGATTGCGGCGCATCATTTACTACAAACGACTACGCCGTTAGGGCGTTTACGCGGGAGTGTGCATACTTTACCGCAGACCAAGCTCCCTGTGATTGTGACTTATCATCCCGCTTATTTATTACGCCAACCCACTGAAAAGCGTCGTGCTTGGCAAGATTTACAATTAGCACGGGATTTTCTAGGCTCACTCAGAGCGACCCATTAAATTTATTGTTATATTTTATGTCTGAAGCTAGCTCATTCCTCCCATTACGCCCCATGCTCACGACTGATCTTGAACGGTTAATGCTCATTGAAAGAACGGCCTATCTTTATCCTTGGACTATAGGCATCTTTCAAGATTGTCTCAAGCAGAGTAGCTATCATGCTTATCTTCATGAATTGAATGAGGAAATCTTGGCCTACTGTGTCTTATCCATTGCAGTAGGCGAATTACATATTCTAAATATCACCGTTGCACCCAACCGACAAAATCAAGGCTTAGGGAAACGCCTGTTGGCGACTGCTGAGCAAATTGGCCGTAGCTTAGGCGCACAAGATTGCTTTTTAGAGGTTCGCCCCTCGAATACCTCTGCGATTCGCTTGTATTTATCACAGGGCTTTAATGAAATTGGCTTGCGAAAAAACTACTATCCGGCAAAGAATGGACGAGAATCTGCCATTTTAATGGCAAAAACCTTAATTTAAACCGTAACGAGGGTTAGTGGTGTTGCACAGGCGGTGTTATTATTGCAACTTTTGGTAACATCCTTAATACATTGATGTCTGCTACAGGGCTATTGAAGGGAGCTTCCGATAATTTGACAGGATTAGCGCAGCCAATGCGCATCCCCGCGTCTGAACATAAAATTGCACAAGAACAAATTTGTGAACGCGCTGATGCTATTATTCGCAAACTACAAAAAGCAGGCTTTGAAGCCTATTTAGTAGGTGGTTGCGTCCGTGACCTATTACTTGGTTTAACCCCTAAAGATTTTGATATAGCGACCGGTGCTCATCCCGAGCAAGTTCGCAAAATTTTCTCTTCGGCACGCTTAATCGGGCGACGCTTTCGCTTGGCGCATATTTACTATGGGCGCGATTATATTGAGGTCGCCACCTTCCGTGCACCGCATGATGAAAGCGCGCAAGGCCAAGTCAATGAGCAAGGTCGAATTCTGCACGATAACGTCTATGGCAGTTTAGAAGAAGATGTCTGGCGGCGTGATTTTACGATTAATGCCTTATTTTATGATCCTGTCAGTGGTGATGTGCTCGATTACATTGGCGGCATGCAGGATTTGGCGAAACGACGCCTCCATTTAATCGGCGATGCTGAGCAACGCTATCGTGAAGATCCGGTGCGGATGCTACGCGCCTTGCGTTTTGCGGCTAAATTAGATTTTGAACTGGATGGGCCGACGGGTGAGTTGATTTACTCGATGGGTTCTCTATTGCATGGAGTCGCTCCAGCGCGCTTATTTGATGAACTATTAAAGCTGTTACACAGTGGTCAGGGCTGGAAAACCTTCCTACTGCTTGAGCAATATCACTTACTCTCCGCTTTGCTACCTGTCACGGCTACTAGTCTGGCGCATGATGTTGATGGGCAATATCGCAAACTACTGCAATCAGCACTGACCAACACCGATCATCGCCTAGCTGAAGGTAAGTCAGTGATGCCTGCTTTCTTGTTTGCAGTACTACTGTGGGAGCAAGTACATACACAGATGGTACAAGCTCAACTCAAGGGGCATCCTGAGTTACAAGCCTTGCATATCGCAGCCACGGATGTGCTCCGTGATCAGGTAAAAATCACGGCGATTCCAAGACGTTTCAGTAATGTCACCCGCGAAATTTGGGGGCTACAAGCTCGCTTTCGCCATCGTGATTTACGACGTGCGACTATTCTGTTTAATAATCCGCGCTTTCGGGCGGCTTATGACTTTTTATGCTTACGTGCAAACTCTGGTGAGACCATCGTCGCTGATGATTGTGAGTGGTGGAGGAGTTTCCAAGAAACCTCCCCCGAAGATCGCCCGATGCTGTGCAAAAACAGTGGTAAAAAACGCCGTACTAAACGTAAAAAAACCAAATCAGTTGCCGCCGAATGAACCTCAGTCATTTAGCCTATATCGGTTTAGGGAGTAATCAGGGTGATTCGCTGACTATTTTAAAAGCTGCATTAAAGCAATTAGCTGAGCATTCCGCTATTGAGCTGCAAGCTGTTTCAAGTTTCTATCAAAGTAAACCGGTCGGACCACAAGACCAGCCTGATTATGTGAATGCGGTCGCTTGTTTCAACACTCGTTTAAGCGCTCAAGCTTTGTTAGCAATGCTCTTGGAAATAGAACGCTTACATGGCCGAGTACGTGATCCCCATTTGCGCTGGGGACCACGCACTTTGGACTTAGATTTATTGTTGTATGGCAATGAAGTGATTCAAGATAGTAATTTGATTGTGCCGCACCCTGAATTATGTAAGCGGGCATTTGTGGTTTATCCGCTTTTGGAAATAGCACCTGATTTGATACTACCCAAACAGGGAAACTTGAAAAACTGCCAAGCACAACTGAATGCTGGGGATTTAATAAAGTTATCATCATAATTGCCTTTATTACCACTTTGCAGAATCACGCAAGCACCCGCCACACTACCCGCTCAAAGCCTAATGCGATAACAGCGATACAACGTAAACGCTGCGGCTCTTGTATATTTATCTATCAGTACTTGGCGATAATGAGTTATAGGGAAATTTGAGCATGGGAATTTACCTACTAACTAGATAGCAAGAGTTTAGCAGGTTTTGTCCGATCACCGTTTAAGCCATTAGCATGGAAAAAATTAGGTATTAGTTGCTATTTTCCGCCAAACCAATAGCCGATTATTCACTGGCATTTCATAATCAGCCTGTAATTCCATTCCCGCTTTAGCCGCCAATGCATGCAAATCTTCAAAATTGCGAATCCCACTATCAGGATCACGCTGCTTGAGCCATTGATCAAAGCGTGCATTGCTCGCACTCGTAAATTGACCGCCATAATTAAACGGGCCATAGACTATGAATAAGCCACCGGTTGGCAATAAACTACCCACACCGGCCACACAAGCCTGCACAGCAGACTCGCTCATAATATGCAAGGTGTTGGCAGAGAATACCGCATCGACCTGCAGCTTAGGCCATTCAGTTTGACGGACATCCAATAGCAAAGGTGGATACACATTAGGTAGCTGTGCTGACTGCAACCAAGCCCTGATCCCTGCATGGTAGTCCAGTTGATCACTGGTTTGCCACGTTAAATGGGGGAGTTGCTCACCAAAATACACGGCATGTTGCCCTGTGCCACTACCGATTTCGAGTACAGCTTCAGACTCATGCAACAGTGGTTTAAGCACCGCTAAAATCGGCTCACGATTTTCATCACAGGCCGCCGCATAGGGTCTCATTTAATTTTCGACCGCTTTAAAAGCAGCATCTAAAGTCTGCCATGTATTGACAATATGACAGAAAATATCTGCCGTTTTCTCAGCATCATAGACAGCAGAATGTGCCTGTTCACCATTCCAATTCATACCGGCGGCCTGTGCAACTCGTGCCAATACCGTTTGTCCATACACAACCGCCCCTAAAGTCACTGTATCTAGAGTACTAAAAGGATGAAACGGATTACGCTTGCAATCATTACGTTCAGAAGCTGCGTTCAGAAAATTAAGATCAAATGGGGCATTATGCCCCACTAAAATCGCTCGATTACAACGATTCAGTTTAACTTCACGGCGCACGATTTTAAAGAACTCGTCTAAAGCACGGGTTTCAGGCATCGCTAAGCGCAAGGGGCTGAAAGGCTTAATCCCATTCACTTCTAAGGATTTAGGATCAAGATTCGCATTGGGGAAGGGTTCAATATGCCAATGGTAAGTACGCTGCCGCGACAACTCGCCTTTTTCATCAATGCGCAAGAGGACAGCTGCCACTTCTAGCAAAGCATCCTTACGAAAGTTAAAGCCACCCGTTTCTACATCCACTACGACCGGCAGAAAACCGCGAAACCGATTAGCCAGTGGAATAATTTCAATTTCATCACTCATAGGGCTGAGCTTACCGGATGTGGCTGAAAATAGGTAGAAAATTGCAGCCAATTTGATTTGTTTTTTATAAGACTTTGATTTATAAATTTATTTATTTTCAAATTCTAGGCTCGCTTTCTTTTCAAAGAAGATAGTGCTATGTTCAAACGCTTAAACTTATTTTGGCAACCGCGTTAGTCGCTTGATTGTTGCAAGGAGTCATCCATGAGCCTAGACAAAATCCCCTCTGATATTGATGCCCAAGAAACCCTCGAATGGGTTGATTCCCTTGAGGCTGTCATTGAAACTGAGGGTTTAGAACGGGCGCATTTTTTACTTGAGCAACTAATTAGCACGGCACGGCAAAATGGGGCTAACCTGCCCTATTCCGCCAATACCGCTTATATCAATACCATCCCACCGCATTTAGAAAAATATACACCGGGTAATCCTGCTTTAGAATTACGGTTGCGCTCATGGATTCGCTGGAATGCGGTAGCAATGGTAGTGCGAGCCAATCGAAAAAGTGCGGAGTTAGGTGGGCATATTGCAACCTTCGCTTCAGCAGCGACTTTATACGATGTGGGCATGAATCATTTCTGGCATGCACCCTCGCCTCAAAATGGGGGGGATGTGATTTATATCCAAGGGCATGCCGCTCCGGGAATGTATGCACGTTCTTTTTTAGAGGGGCGCTTCACCGAAGAGGATTTGGATAATTTCCGTCAAGAAGCCAGCGGTAAAGGTTTATCTTCCTATCCGCATCCGTGGCTCATGTCAAATTATTGGCAGTTTCCGACGGTTTCGATGGGCTTAGGTCCGATCACTTCGATCTATCAAGCACGTTTCATGAAATACCTACAAGATCGTAAGCTTGCAGATACTGAAAATCGGCATGTCTGGGCTTTTGTCGGGGATGGCGAAGTGGATGAACCCGAAACTTTAGGTGCTATATCCTTAGGAGGACGTGAAAAACTCGATAATCTCATTTGGGTAGTGAATTGCAATCTGCAACGGCTCGATGGCCCAGTGCGCGGTAATGGCAAAATCGTTCAAGAGTTGGAAGCTGTTTTCCGGGGTGCAGGCTGGAATGTTATTAAAGTAATCTGGGGTTCGTATTGGGATCCACTGTTAGCTAAAGATATTCATGGCAAGCTCAAGCAACGCATGTTGGAAGTCGTCGATGGCGAATTTCAGAACTACAAAGCTAAAGACGGCGCTTATGTACGCGAGCACTTTTTCGGGGCTTATCCCGAGCTACGCGAGATGGTAGCACGCATGAGTGATGCCGATATTTGGCGCTTAAATCGCGGCGGACATGACCCGCACAAGGTGTATGCGGCTTATCACGCTGCCGTCAACCATCCCGAGCAGCCTACCGTTATTCTGGCGCATACCGTAAAAGGTTATGGAATGGGCGCTGCAGGTGAAGGCCAAAATCGCACCCATCAACAGAAAAAACTGACTCATGAAGAAATGATTGCCTTTAAAAATCGTTTCAATATTCCTTTAAGTGATGAGGATGCTGCCGAGGCTAAATATTATCGGCCTGCTGCCGATAGCGAAGAAATCAAATACTTACATGAGCGACGTAAAGCCTTAGGTGGCTATTTACCCCAACGACAAACTCATGCGGCCCCCTTAAAAGTTCCTGAATTAATCCTGTTCCAAACCCTGTTAGAAAGTAGTGGCGAACGTGAAATGTCGACCACGATGGCCTTTGTCCGTCTACTGACGTTACTGACTCGTGATAAACAGATTGGACGGCATATTGTCCCCATCGTCCCCGATGAAGCCCGCACCTTTGGCATGGAGGGCATGTTCCGCCAGCTGGGTATTTACTCCTCCGTTGGTCAGTTGTATGAGCCACAAGATAAAGATCAAGTGATGTTCTACAAAGAAGATAAATCGGGGCAAATTCTAGAAGAAGGGATTAATGAAGCAGGGGCTATTTCCAGCTGGATCGCGGCGGCGACTGCCTACAGCACGCATGGTGTCTGCATGGTACCTTTTTATATTTATTATTCGATGTTTGGTTTTCAGCGGATTGGCGATTTGGCTTGGGCAGCTGGGGATTGCCGTGCACGGGGCTTCTTAATTGGTGGCACAGCAGGACGTACCACACTTGCTGGAGAGGGCTTACAACATCAGGATGGACATGGTTTAGTACAAGCGGGCTTAATCCCAAATTGCATTTCTTATGACCCGACTTTTGCCTATGAGCTGGCAGTGATTATTCAGCATGGCATGAAACGCATGTATGAAAATCAAGAAGATGTCTATTATTACATCACTGCGATGAATGAAAACTATCAACATCCAGCGATGCCGCCTCATGCAGAAGAAGGCATTCTTAAAGGGATGTATTTATTTAGTGGTGGTGGGAAAAAACGGAAAAAAGTCCAGCTCCTAGGTTCAGGTGCTATCCTCCGTGAAGTAATTGCGGCGGGCGAAATGCTTGATAAAGAATGGGGGGTCGATGCTGATATTTGGAGTGTCACCAGTTTCAATGAAATTGCCCGCGAAGCCCGCGATATTGAACGTTGGAATCTGCTCCACCCCCTTGAAGATGCGCGCCTACCTTATGTCACCCAATGCTTAAAAGATCGGCGCGGACCAGCCGTAGCTGCCACCGATTATATTCGTAGTTATGCAGATCAAATCCGGGCTTGGATACCAATGCATTACAAAGTCTTAGGGACGGATGGTTTTGGACGCAGTGACACACGCGCACAATTACGTAGACATTTTGAAGTTGACCGCCATTACATTGTCCTGGCAGCACTCAAGTCTTTGGTCGATGAAAACTCCTTACCTGCCGTAAAAATTATGGAAGCGATGGAGAAATATCAAATCGACCCAAATAAACCTAACCCCTTGTATGTATAGGGAGGCGAGATCATGGCAATCCAAGAAATTCGTGTCCCTGATATTGGCGAGTTTAAAGAAGTAGAAATTATTGAAGTCCTCGTTAAAGTGGGTGATAGCATTCAGGCCGAGGACTCATTAATTACGGTTGAATCAGATAAAGCCTCTATGGAGATCCCCTCTCCTGCTGCCGGTACGGTCAAAGAATTACGCATACAACAGGGTGATCATGTTTCTAAAGGTAGTCTCATCCTCTATTTAGAGCTGAATTCTGCCGTTGAAAAAAAGCCACCGCAGGTTCCGATTACTCATCCTCAGCCCACGACCCATAGCACACCTTTAGCCCCCCTTGATGCTAAAGCCAATACAAATACGAATCCTAATAAGCCTAAAACTACTTCGGCCGCCAAAACCGTGGTTGATCATGAAGCCTTCAAAAAGGCTTATGCCACCCCATCAGTACGGAAGTTCGCTCGTGAATTAGGTGTGGATTTAAGTCGAGTGGTTGGTACCGGACGCAAGCAACGTATTACCCAAGAAGATGTCAAAAGTTATATCAAAGATGTAATGGGGCTTGGCTTGCAAGCGAAAACCGCCACCAGTCCCCACAGCGGTCTGGGTATTCCGCGTATGCCTGAAATCGACTTCAGTCAATGGGGTGAAGTGACAACAGTACGCTTAAATCGCATCCATCAACTGACGGGCGAATTCTTGCATCGTAATTGGTTAAATATTCCGCACGTCACCCAATTTGATCAAGCAGACATTACGGATTTAGAGGCTTTCCGCCAAGAATTAAACCTCGAGCAGGAAAAAATTAAATCCTCTAAAATCACACCCTTAGTTTTCATCATGAAAGCCGTAGTCGCTGGCTTAAAAGCTTATCCACGCTTTAATTCCTCGCTTGATCCTTCTGGCGAAATGCTGATCCAAAAAAAGTATTATCATATTGGGATTGCCGTTGATACGCCGGATGGTTTGGTTGTACCGATTATTCGTGATGTGGATAAAAAATCCTTACTGCAACTTTCCGATGACCTTAAAGAAGTCTCGACCAAAGCACGTGAACGCCGCTTAAAACCTGCTGATTTGCAAGGTAGTTGCTTCTCGATTTCAAGTTTAGGTGGAATTGGTGGCACTCAATTTACTCCGATTATTAATGCCCCCGATGTCGCTATTTTGGGTATCTCCAAATCTTCCCTGCAGCCTATATGGAATGGTAAGGAATTTGCCCCACGACTCATGCTGCCCCTATCTTTGTCCTATGATCACCGCGTGATTGACGGCGCAGATGGTGCACGCTTCACGACTTTTCTCGCAAAGATGCTAGGGGATATTCGGCGGCTATTGATTTAGGGTGAAGAGCTATATTAAAGAGCACAATCAATGGTTGGGAAATCCGACACTGGCAGAAGTCAGTGCGGATACTCTCCGGTTGAAGCAAGACCCAAGTGGCCCGTTGCGGCAGCGAGTTAAATCAACACTTGTACTGGGACGCTGAAACGTTCGCTCAACGCTCGAACTTGCCGTACATTCAAATCACGTTTGCCACTGAGTAATTCGGAAATAACGCCTTGACTGGCGACTTCGCTTAAATCGGCTTGCCCGACATTATGGCTTTCCATCAAGAAGCGCAGTGCATCAATACCCGTGGCAGGAATTGGCGGCAAATGAGCCTCTTCGTATTGGGAAACCAATTCACCCATGCGATCCGCCAGTGCAGCGAGGGGATGGGTTTCATCCGCCCCGCCTGCATCCAACACAGTATCTAAGGCCTCAACCAGTGCGTTGTAGTCATCTTCGGTTTGGGGCAACAGCAACAGCGGTGCAACATAGCACCAGTGTTCCATTGCAGTTTTAACGGCGATTGCACCCAGGAGCTTAGTCCTTCCACGACACTCAGGCAGCAGCTTGCAGCATAAAATCAACGTGAATGCCGCTATAGGGGAATAAAACAACATCGTCTGATTTTTTCAACAAGCCAGCATTGAGCAAGGCGTGAATGTCGCCGTGTACGGCTTTCATATCACGGTTCACTCGCCGAGCCACTTCACGGATAGATAGAACGCCGCATCCGGTCATAGCTTTGAGGATTTCCCAAAGTTTGATCGTTAGGGTTTGCCATAACAGTTCAGGAGTTTCAAAACTGATGCGGAGTAGATCAGAAATCATGGCACACCTGCTGCAAGCTATGGGAACACCAAGGTATGAGAATGGATTCCAGTTATCCCTGATGCCAGGGCGATTGAGTCAGCCACTGGAGCGCAAGCGGGCAACCATGTACTTCGTGAACAGCATCAGCGACCTGTTCCATGAAGAGGTACCTTCGGGGATTTGGTGAAGGTATTGCATGAGGATTAGGTGTATATTTGAATAAGATGAGACAGTCCTTCGAGGGCTGGATAACCTCCCCGTCCAGATGGTTTTCAGATGCCCTCAGTACAGTAAACTCCGCCATGAGTCAATTTGGCCTTAGCAAATTAAGCTGAAACGTGCCAAAATAACAGAGTGAATATCATTAACGCTTTATTTAATATTTGTTTAATAAACATTAACTTAGAGAATCATGGCTAGCTCAGAGCAACTAAAGGCACTTGTGTACTCGCATCTGGAAAAGGATGACGACAGGTTTTTGTCTGTCGCATTACAGGTTGCTGCGCACGAAGCCAGAAATGGGCATGGACTGCTGGCTCAGGAACTAAGGAATATCGTTGAAAAGGCCAAGAAAAATGCCAATAAAAACAGCCCTATATTCATTTCCAGAGGTGTTCAGGATTCTGCTGGTCTCTTGTCCACTTCCCACCCTAAACACCGCCTTACAGACCTGATTGCAAAAGAAGAAATTAAGCTCAAGCTGGCAAGGTTGATTCATGAGCAACGCTTCATGACCAAGCTAAAAAATCATGGTCTATCACCAAGACGTAAGATTATGCTGGTTGGCCCACCGGGAACAGGCAAGACATTTACAGCCTCCATTCTTGCTGGTGAGCTTGACTACCCATTGTTCCAGGTGCGACTTGATGCTTTAATAACCAAGTTCATGGGTGAGTCGGCAGCCAAGTTGCGGCAAGTTTTTGATGCGATAAATGACGTGCGAGGTGTCTACTTCTTCGACGAGTTTGATGCACTAGGTTCACAAAGAAGCATAAGCAATGATGTTGGTGAAGCACGCCGGATATTGAACAGCTTTCTGCAAATGATTGAGCAAGATCACTCCAATAGCCTGATTGTTTGTGCAACTAATCATATGGAGATCCTTGATCACGCACTGTTCCGGCGGTTTGATGACGTGATTCGGTATGAGCTACCCGGAGAGGAAGAGATCATCACTCTGTTCAAAAACCGCTTGCAGCCATTTGTAGCCAAGAATTTTGCGTGGAAAAAACTCCCTGCTATCACGCTGGGATTAAGTAGTGCAGAAATAACCAGAGCAGCAGATGAGGCGGTGAAAGATTTGCTGATCCATGACCATGAGAAAGTGACCATGCCGATGTTGGAAACAGCCATCATGGATCGTCGGGAAATGCGCAACAGCTTGCTGGAAGAAAAAGGAATCTAATGGCGGACAACCAAGACCTTAAGCCACACATCTTTATCGGAAAAAACGGCAAACCTGAGAAATATACCCACCCCGGTTCTGGTGGAGGAAAATCCCCGCAAATACCCGCTCTTGACCGCTCCTCACATGCTGCAAACCTGAAAAACCAACTCAATCAAGTCGCCCAAAGACAAACGCAATTAGCCCAACAAGCTTCATTATTCGCAGTGGAGTCCCCCATTGGCTTACAAGTAACATTCGAGAGTTTTCCGGGCATTGACATGGCTTTTGAAAGCCTTGCAGATGCGAGGCAAAAAATTGAGCTTCTGAACGTCCGTCACATTGGCACTCAAATTCAGGCAACGATCCTTGTCCCGCCGGGAAAATTAGCTGTCATTGAGAAAAAACTGGAATCTTACCTAAGCTACAAAACTAACAAGAATGGGCAGCCGTGTGACAACCGCAAGTTGATTGATGCCATTCAATCTATCAGGGAAGCAGCATTGGAAGAACTCTGGTCTGATGAGCCAGATTTGTACCCGAAAGATGCTGAAACCGTGATCTGGTGGGAAGTATGGCTACCAGTGCTGGGTGACAGACCAGCCGTCATTCATGACTTCAAAACCATTGCACAACACGCAGGCATCCAAATTTCGGAAAATCCTCTTAAAGACTCTCTTAAGTTCCCTGAACGTTCCATCCTGTTGATCAAGGCAAACCGGGCGCAACTCTCATCCTCAGCTTTGTTATTATCCAACATCTCTGAACTGCGCAAGGCCAAAGAAACGGCTGAGTTTTTTGACTCCTTGGAGCCTCTGAGCCAGAGGGAATGGGCAGACGACCTTATTAGCCGTACCGTGCCACCTGCCGTAAACTCACCATACATTTGTATTCTGGATACCGGAACCAATAACGGACATCCCTTGCTGCAACCTTTTCTCGACGATAACGATCAACACACGGTCAACCCTGAATGGACTCCTACGGACGATAACGGTCACGGCACGGGTATGGCTGGGCTTGCCCTGTGGGGTGATTTGGCCGAACCGCTGGCAAGCAATGAGCAGCGAAGGGTGAATCACCGCATTGAGTCGGTCAAGCTGCTACGCCATTCTGGTGACAATGAGGGCAAGCACCTTGGCAACATCACATCTGATGGCATCGCGCTGCCTGAAATCGCTCAATATGACCGTACTCGAATTTATACGATGGCCTTATCCGCCAAAGATTCCAGAGATAGAGGCAAACCATCAGCATGGTCGGCAACGGTAGACAATCTGGCCTGTGATTACCTTGGTGAAAATCTAAACCCACGACTGATTGTTCTCTGCGCTGGAAACACGGGCGACGACCTTGTGCGTTTGAAGGAGTATCCACAACACAATGAACTACAAGATATTCACGATCCGGGGCAGGCTTGGAATGCACTAACTGTTGGTGCTTATACCCGTAAAAATACCATTACTGAAGAAGATGCAAGGCATTACCGCCCTTTGGCTCCGCAAGGTGGCTTGAGTCCCTATAGCACAACCTCCATCACATGGACTACATCCATGCCCATCAAGCCTGAAGTGGTTTTTGAAGGGGGAAATGTTGGCGTTGATGATTATAGTTGTGCTGGCTTGCATAGCCTGAAATTGTTGACTACGCACCATCAACCGAATGAGCGGTATTTTTCTACCTTTGAAGCGACCAGTGCCGCAACCGCATTGGCTGCCAAATTTGCAGCCGAGATTTATGCCCAATACCCTGTGTTTTGGCCTGAGACTGTGCGGGCATTGATGGTTCATTCTGCTGACTGGACAGATGCCATGAGAACCCAGTTTGGGGATAGCAGAAAGACCAATAAACAAAATGCTAAACGTTTGGTGCGCTGCGTCGGTTATGGCGTGCCCAATATGGGTAAAGCACTCTGGAGTATGCAAAATTCATTGGCGATGATCGTTGAAGATGAACTCCAGCCATTCGAGAAGAGGAAAGGCAAAGACTCCTCCACACGGGATATGCATTTGCATGATTTGCCTTGGCCGAAGGAGCAACTTCAGGCATTGGGCGAGGTGGAAGTCACCATGACCGTCACTCTGTCCTATTTCATCGAGTCCAATCCCTCAAGCCGTAATGTTTCCAGCAAGTACCGCTATCCCAGTCATCAGCTCCGCTTTGAAGTGAAACGCCCTACTGAATCCATCAAAGACTTCAAAAACCGCCTCAGCCGCGCAGTCCACGACGAGGAGGAGGGAACCAGCAAAGCACCGAGTGATCCGAACTGGTTATTCGGAGATTTCAGACACAAGGGTTCCGTACACAAAGATATTTGGTCAGGTACAGCCGCCGAACTTGCTGACCGTGGGCATATCGCTGTTTACCCTGCGATGGGCTGGTGGCGAACCAGAACCCAGCTTGAGCGGTATGACAAAAAAGCCAGATACTCGCTGATTGTATCTATCGAGGCTCCTTCCGTTGGGATTGATCTGTACACAGGGGTACTTACTGCGATTGAAGCCTCAAATCCAATAGGCATAACAGTATCGAGCAACTAACCTGCTCATCCCATTCCATTGTTTGCCTGCCAACACATCCGCCAACTGCAACTGCGTGGTTTGTGTCGTTTTGAGCTGTGCTGCCTCGCTTGTATAGGCTCGTGTATCGCCGTGGCGTGCATGCCGTATCGGTCATCTATGGTCTTTTGTAGCCAACTAGGTGTTAGCAAGTCCAAGCTACATGGTTTGTCCATGTCGAACCAGTGACAACCTTATCAATATCAATGCGGCACGTTAAAAATTCCGACCCGCGACTTTTCAAGATAAGGTTCCTCTCATCCAGTTGCCATCAGGCAGCCTCACCAGACTCCAGAAAACTGCTTCTACCCAGCCACCATCGCCACCACCCCCGCTGAATTGTTCGGGTTGGTGACTATGTGTTCTGCCACGGTGGATCGGCTTGACCGTCCCGTTGGAACTTTACAGCAATCACTTCCTTAGGCCGAGTAAAGCGTAACGTTTCCTCACTAATCCGCATTCAGACGCCGGGCGGTTTCCCAATAACGTGAATGGATCGTCAATAGCACGGTCGCACCCACATTCGTCAAAAACGCTTCAGGAAACTCTGTAGGCTATTGAGAGGCACACCACAGCCCTAAGCCGAATTTACGTGCTTCTTTGGCAATGACATTAATAATGTCATCTGGCTCTTTTGAGAAATATTTGTGACCCTCGTCCAGAAAAACTACATGCCGTAACTCAGTGCCGGAGGCAGTAGTGCCTAAGCGCTTACACTGATCGAAAATTGCCTGTAGGCGCAATTTGACAAACATCACTTGCTGTTCATTACTGAGTGACTTGATTTGGTGAACTCTGACTTTACTGTCAGTGAAGGGAGGTGGATTGGCTCTAAAAATACCAGCCGCGTTCAACAGATCCAAACGCTGCATCGCAGATGTTAAAACCTCAACACTGTCGTATTTCAGTATGTCATCTATTCGCGGGGTAGATCAGATGACACCAAAGGCCTCCGCTCCCCCCATTGCCCGGAAGCCTCCAGCCACCTTGAGTTTGACTTTCATAGGGCGTACTGCCCGCTCAGCCAAGTTGTTGTCAAAAGGCACGTCAAACCGCTGGAGGAACAGCAACACCGAATCCTTGAAGTCCTTCAACCGACACAATAGGTTTCTGGCAGGATGCTGCTTCGCTTTTCCTTGTTTGGGGCGGGTTTTGGGCAATTCAGGAAAGACCAGCAAACCGTGGTTTACCCATTGGTCATAACGCTGTCCCAGTTCTGCTATTTGATCAGGCGGCAGATGGGTGTGTTGCAGTCCCCTTATCTCATCAGTCCTACTTAGTCAAACTCGCAAACAACACCGGCAATTGCTCAGGCAACCGATCCACATGGTCAATCACCGTGTAATTATTCTGCCCAAAAATCCGTTTCACATAATCATCCGCGTGTGGGTCGAGCGTCAAACAATACGTCTGCACGCCCGTGGCATACAGCTCTTCCACCGCCTTTTTCGCATCAAAGCGCAAATGCTGCGGGTCGCGTTCGTCAATATCCGCCGGTTCGCCATCCGTCACCAGCAATACCAGCTTGCGGCGTTCCGGTTGCTTGTGTAAATGGTATGCCGCATGGCGCAATGCAGCCCCCATGCGGGTGGAAAGCCCGCCCTTCATTCCCGCCAAGCGCGCTTTGGCTTCATCATCAAAATGCTGGTTGAAATCCTTCAGGCGGAAATACTGCACATCATGCCGCCCATCCGAGGCAAAGCCGTGAATCGCATACGGGTCGCCGATGCCTTCAATCGCCGTCGCCACCAACGTGGAGGCTTCACGGGTCAATTGCAGTACGGTTTTGTCTGAACCCTTCAGAGCTTCATTGGTGGATTCCGACAAATCCAGCAATACCACCACCGCCAGATCACGGTTTTTGATGACATTGCGCATCGTAATACGCGGGTTGGGCTGTTGGCCTATGCGGATGGCAATCATCGCATCCACTGCCGCATTGATGTCGATTTCGTCGCCGTCTTCCAGTCCGCGCTGGCGTTGCACGCCTTCGGGCGTTAGCAAGTCGATGATTTGCTTGATGCGGTGCGCCACCGGGCGGTAAGCGTCGATAATGGCTCGAATATCATCAGGATCACCGCGTTGCTGGCGGCGTTCGTACACCGTCACCCAGTCCGGGCGATGCAACTGGATGTGGTAATCCCATTCGTGGTAGTGGAACGGTTCGGAAACCGGCTCTTTGCCCCACATCTGGTTGAAACTTTGGGTATTTTCCAGATCGTCCTCGTAAGGGTACATCTCGGTGGCACACGTCCAGATTTCCTGCGCGTCATCGCCTGCCAGTTCGCAGTCAACCTCGTTCGCCATTTCCATCACGCTCACCTGACGACGTACCTGACGCTGGCTGGCGGGGACGTATTCAAACCCGACATCCCACGTCATTTCCTCCATCGTCCAGACATAACGGTTGTCATCGCGGAACGGGATGCGGATGCGCTCCAGAATCCGCAAGCTCGGCACTTCACGCCGCCCCGCAAACAGGTTGTAAAGCTCGACACCCATCAACCACGAGAACTGTCCATCGTCCTGTTTTTCCGCAATATTGGCGTGGAATTTCGCCACGAACGCGCTGATTGCTTCATCACCCTTACCTTTCACCTGCTCATCCAGCAACATCAGGGCGATGTTTTCCAGCAAACGCATGGTCGGGTGTTCCACCGCGCCGTCATAGTGTGAGGTCAGCAAGCGGCTCCACAAGGTTTTCAAGCCGGGAAAAGCTTGCGTCGCCTTGTATTCGACCCGCGCATCTTCCATGAAACCGATGAAAAACAGTTGCGCAGGGCTAAGCTGTTCCGCCGACAATGCCTTGCGGGTATACATTAAATGCGCCGCCATGTGCGCGGCAGTAGCGCGGTACAATTCCAGCCCCGGAATATCGCCCAAATCATCCACCGCATCCGGCAGATGGAAAATGCGGTGTTCGATGTAGGGGCGAAAATCGGTGTAATCCGCACCCGTCGGACGCAGGAAGAAATCGCGTCCCCACAATGCCCGCAGGTAAAAATTCAGTTTGCGCTGGGTTTTCACGAATAACACCCCACGGCGTTCTTTCTGCAACGTAGCGCGGCTATCTGCCGATTCCAGATCAAAATATTGGGTGAGGTTATTGAAGTCACGGCGGTAGGCTTGTGCCCCAAAACTCGCCCAACGCCGCAAGCCGCTTAAAGTCAGCTTGGAGAGCAATTCATCCATGTGATTGAGCATCGGGCGCAAGCCGCGTGCCGCCGTCGAGGAAAACTGGTGGATGAAGGTCAGGTAGCCACGCACCAGTTCGGCATCCCCCAGATGGCGTGACGCAGTGGGCAGGCTGGACAGCATCAGGGTAATGACTTCGCCGGACACCATCGACGACAGTTTCATCGCGGAGGTGACCACATCGGGGATAATGTCTTCGCCGCATTCTTTGGCAACCAGCGGCATTTCCTGCAAATAGGTGATGAGCAGGTCTTCACCGCGACCAAGTTTCTGGATCGCTTTTGCACCGTCCAGATAATCCAGCAATCCGACTGGCGACATCACCCGCGT
The DNA here is from genome assembly GCF_900167255.1 of Thiothrix eikelboomii. Lineage (GTDB taxonomy): Bacteria > Pseudomonadota > Gammaproteobacteria > Thiotrichales > Thiotrichaceae > Thiolinea > Thiolinea eikelboomii. The sequence continues at coordinate 224,408 of NZ_FUYB01000004.1, read as the reverse complement.
GGCTTCTTGGTACGAACCATCGAGGACATCACGCACCCGTGGCGTTATTTTTTCGAGAAATTCCCGATACTCTTCAAGATGGATTGCCATAGTTGCTTACCTGTTGATACTGGCACTCCGAACCTTTCCCCCCATCCCCAGCCCTTCCCCCGCAAGGGGTGAAGGGAGCAAGACGGAAGAGGGATGTGCCTCTTGTTCCTTCCCTCCTTGCGGGGGAAGGTTAGGATGGGGTCTTCTTCTCTCTCACCCAAAGAACGTCTGCACCGCCGCATTCAGCGTGTCCCGCATATCCGGGTCATCGGTTAGGGGTGTCACCATCGTCATGGTGCAAGCGGCGTGTGGCGCAATACCTTTGCCGATCAATTGCCCGGCGTACACCAGCAAACGGGTGGAAATGCCTTCATCCAGCCCATGACCTTTCAAGTTACGCGCCCGATGCGCAATCTGTACCAATTTGGCGGCGGTTTTTTCATCCACGCCGGATTCTTTGGCAACGATGGCGACTTCAATCGCTTCACGCGGGTAATCAAAATCCAGCGCACCGAAACGCTGCTTGGTGGACTGCTTCAAATCCTTCATCAAGCTCTGGTAGCCGGGGTTGTAAGAAATCACCAATTGGAAATCAGGGTGCGCTTCGATCAGCTCGCCTTTTTTATCCAGCGGTAAACTACGGCGGTGGTCGGTCAGCGGGTGAATCACGACGGTGGTATCTTGCCGCGCTTCCACGACCTCATCCAAATAGCAAATCGCGCCGATGCGTGCTGCCGTTGCCAGCGGGCCGTCTTGCCATTTCGTGCCGTCCTTGTCGAGCAAGAAACGCCCTACCAAGTCAGAAGCGGTCATGTCTTCGTTACATGCTACGGTAATCAGTGGACGTTTCAGCCGCCATGCCATGTGTTCGACGAAACGTGATTTACCGCAACCGGTCGGGCCTTTGAGCATCATCGGCATCCGGGCGCTGTAGGCAGCTTCGTAAAGCGCAATTTCGTCACCGACGGCTTGGTAATAGGGTTCTTGTTTTACGATGTACTGGTTTGGGTCAACGGCTGCAGACATGGCTAATCCTCTTAAATTCGCTGAAGCTTTTAATCTTCGTCATCAGTTTCGTGTTCGCCCGACCAACCTGCAGCGCGTGCTTTGGCAATCGCGGCATCGTGAATCTGTTGATGGCGTGCTGCCAACTCAGGAGGCAGGCGGCTAACCAAACAACCATATTTGTCCCACTCGGCATTGACCTTTTGTAGCAAAGCATCAATCCCGGCTAGGTTCCAATTGGCACAGGTTTCTGTTTCAGGGATCAGATCAAATACCCACGCATCGCGGATGATTTTGCCAATCGTGGTCATGCCACCATTGATGTCGTGGTCAATACCAACGTAGCGATCGGGTTTTGTGGACATAAACTGAACTCCTGTTGTGGGGGAGTAGGGGCGAAAAATTTTTCGCCCCTACGATAGTTAAACCGTCTTACCGCGATAGATAACCATCGAAGCACCCGCACATTGTGCATAATTATCCAGGCCCAGCAAGCGAACATGGTTGTTCGGGTGGGCAGCATGGCAATTTTCGAGTTCTGCCAAAATAGCATCAACGTTGGTTTCGCCGAACATCGGCAGTTTCCACATATACCAATAGCTGCCGGAAGCATTTTCTGGCTCAGTGTGCTCGATGGACGGATTCCAACCCTTATTCACGATGTACTGAATTTGTTGGCGGGTCTGCTCAGCCGTCATCGCGGGCAAATAAGAGAAAGTTTCAAACTTGCGGCTACCTGCATCGCTCAAGCTTGATTGGTAGTCTTGCATATCACTCATGTGATGTACTCCTGAAATTCAGCTTTAGATCCCTCCCTTGCTCCCTTCACCCCTTGTGAGGGAAGGGTTGGGGATGGGGGTAGTAAACAACAATTACTTGTGCGCAACGTCAAGCTTGTCAACAGTGTCAAACTCGAATTTGATCTCTTTCCAAGTCTCCATAGCAATCTTCAGTTCAGGGCTAGACTTGGCGGCATTGACCAGAATGTCTTTACCTTCTTTCTCGATTTCGCGTCCCATATTACGCGCTTCGACACAAGCCTCAACCGCGACACGGTTAGCCGCAGCACCGGCTGCATTCCCCCAAGGATGACCTAAAGTGCCACCACCGAATTGCAGGACGGAATCATCACCAAAGATATTAACCAGTGCAGGCATGTGCCAGACGTGGATACCACCGGAAGCGACCGGCAATACGCCCGGCATCGAACCCCAGTCTTGATCGAAGAAGATACCACGTGAACGGTCTTCCTTGATGTATTTATCACGCATAATGTCAATCCAGCCCAAGGTGGCTTCACGGTCACCTTCCAGCTTGCCCACGACTGTACCGGAGTGCAGATGGTCGCCACCAGACAGCCGCAAAATCTTGGTCAGAACGCGGAAGTGGATGCCGTGGTGCGGGTTGCGATCGAGTACCGCGTGCATGGCACGGTGGATGTGCAGCAACATACCGTTGTTTTGGCACCATTGCGCCAATTGAGTGTTCGCCGCCCAACCGCCAGTGATGTAGTCGTGCATAATGATCGGCGCACCGATTTCTTTCGCATATTCTGCACGGCGCATCATTTCGTCAGCAGTCGGTGCAGTTACGTTCAGGTAGTGACCTTTACGCTCGCCAGTTTCGGCTTCGGCTTTGTGGATCGCTTCCATGACGAAGTCGAAACGATGTCTCCAGCGCATGAAGGGCTGTGAGTTAACGTTTTCGTCATCTTTAGTGAAGTCCAGACCGCCGCGCAGACCTTCGTAGCAGGCCCGACCGTAGTTCTTAGCAGACAGTCCCAGCTTCGGCTTAATAGTACAACCCAACAGCGGACGACCGTATTTGTTGAGGATGTCACGTTCCACCTGAATACCCTGTGGCGGGCCATTACAGGTCATCACATAAGCAATCGGGAAGCGGATGTCTTCTAAGCGCAGTGCACGTAAAGCTTTAAAACCGAAGACATTACCAACCAAAGAAGTCATGACATTGACCACTGAGCCTTCTTCAAACAGGTCAATCGGGTAAGCCACGAATGCGTAGAAGCAGGTGTCATCGCCCGGTACATCTTCGATCGCATAAGCACGACCTTTGTAATAATCCAAGTCGGTGAGTAGGTCAGTCCAGACCGTCGTCCAAGTACCCGTGGATGACTCTGCAGCCACTGCAGCAGCCACTTCTTCACGCGGTACACCGGGCTGAGGTGTCACCTTGAAGCAAGCGAGGATGTCGGTATCTTTCGGAGTGTAATCCGGCATCCAGTAGGTTTCGCGGTATTCTTTAACACCTGCACTGTAGTTTTTAACGGCCATGAAGTAATGCCTCCAACGAGCTTAATGAAAAATTTGCTTAAACAACTATCAAACTGTGTTGATAGCCTAGTATGGCAAACAGAAGCTATAATTAAAACTCAATAATGAAATATGCAAACATAAGCAATACTTATATTTTGAAAGGAAATAGCCTGTGCCTTATTCACTCAGCCAAATCCGTATTTTTGAAGCAGTAGCACAATACGAGAGCTACACCCGTGCGGCGGAAAAGCTATTTATGACTCAGCCAGCTGTTTCCATGCAAATCAAGCAATTAGAAGATGAAAGTGGCTTGGTTTTATTCGAGCGCCAAGGGAAAAAAATGTGTCTCACCCCGATTGGGAAAGAGGTGCAAAACTATGCCAGCCGCGTACTACAAGCCCACAATGATATGTTAGGGGTCATGAAAGAACTCAAAGGCACGAAAGGGGGACATTTAATTATTTCGGTTGTCACCACGGCTAATTACTTCGTCACCCAACTACTCGCCGAATTTTCACGGCAACACGAAGATATTAATATTACCTTGGATGTGAGCAATCGGAATACGCTGTTGAATCAATTAGAAAACCATGAACCGGATATGGTCATTATGGGTGAGCCTCCCAAAGGACACGGCTTACAATCTGAGCGTTTAATGGAAAACCCTTTAGTCGTGATTGCAGCTGCAACGCATCCACTGGCTTCACTCAAGCGAGCCTTGTGCTTAAGCGAGATAGTGGCTGAGCGTTTTATTGTACGCGAAAAAGGTTCAGGGACGCGCAGTACGATTGAACGCCATTTACATAAATACCAGGCGAGCTACAAAAATACCCTCGAAATGCGCAGCAATGAAACCATCAAACATGCAGTCGGGGCAGGATTAGGCTTAGGAGTAGTTTCCATGCATACCATTCAGCCTGAATTAGACAGTGGCTGCTTGGTGATTTTGGAGGTAGAAAACTTCCCGATTCGGCGGCATTGGTATGTAGTGATGCGTAAAGGTAAACGCTTATCACCGATTGCCCGCGAATTTAAGTCGTTTGTGATGGCAGAAGCACCGCGCTTTGTACGCTCCAATTATACGGCTTTAAGCTAACCGCAAGGCCGATAGATAATGGTGAGGCGCTATGCTTAGTTGCTGCAATGCGCAAGTTTTTCGGCTATGCTGTGCAAGCGTTGAGGAAGGGTCCAGAATAACCCATGCAAGGAGAAGTGTAATGAGTCGTGATGTTGTTGTATTAAGTGCGGTACGTTCTGCTATTGGTGCTTTCGGCGGAAGTTTAAGCAGCATAGAACCTGCTGAATTAGCGGGTCAAGTCATGAAAGAAGCAGTCCAACGTTCTAGTGTTGATCCTGCACAAATCAATTATGTAACAGTAGGTAATACCATCCCTACTGAATCTCGTTTCCCTTATGTGGCACGGGTTGCATCCATTCAAGCAGGTTTATCAATGGAATCTGTTGCAATGGCAGTGAACCGTCTATGTAGCTCTGGCTTACAAGCGATTGTCACGACTGCACAAGGCATTATGCTCGGTGACTATGACTATGGGATTGGTGGTGGCGTTGAGGTTATGTCACGCGCTGGCTATCTCTCAACGGCGATGCGTAATGGTGCACGCATGGGCGATACACAAATGGTCGACATGATGGTTGCCACCTTGACTGACCCTTTTGGTGTCGGCCATATGGGTATCACTGCTGAGAATTTAGCCGCCAAATGGGGTATTACTCGTGAAGAGCAAGATGCCTTAGCCGCTGAATCACAACGCCGTGCCGCCAATGCGATTAAAGAAGGTCGTTTTAAATCACAAATTCTGCCAATTACGCTGAAAACTCGTAAAGGTGAAGTAATTTTTGACACTGATGAGCATGTTAAAGCCGATACAACCGTTGAAACTTTGGCGAAAATGCGCCCAGCCTTTAAGAAAGACGGCACAGTAACTGCTGGTAATGCCTCTGGTATTAATGATGGCGCTGCTTTCTTTGTCTTAGCGGCAGCGGATGTGGCGGCGAATGCAGGCCAAAAACCCATCGCACGCTTAGTCTCTTATGCCGTCGCGGGTGTCCCGAACGATGTTATGGGTGAAGGTCCGATCCCTGCCTCTAAGCAAGCGCTGAAAAAAGCGGGCTTGTCTTTAGATCAAATGGATGTGATTGAATCTAATGAGGCTTTCGCAGCTCAAGCTATTGCAGTCTCACGCGGTCTAGGCTTAGACATGAACAAAACCAATCCAAACGGTGGGGCTATTGCTTTAGGTCATCCTATCGGTTGCTCAGGGGCTTTCATTGCCACCAAAGCACTGTATGAATTACAACGCATTAATGGCAAATATGCCTTAGTCACTATGTGTATTGGTGGCGGTCAAGGTATTGCTGCTGTCTTTGAGCGCATGTAAGACTTGCTTAAGTGTACTCGGTGGAGCAGATTTCGCCACCGAGTAACGCAATCCTAAGTACCCTACCCTAAGACTTTGCCAAACCGCCTTCTTGCCTAACTAAAACCACTCTATATAAATCCGACGATCAGCCTATCTGTTTGAGTTGATTTCATGTGATAATTAGCTCATACAATAGTTTTATGAATTTAAAATTCAATAAATTTAAAATAAAAACCGCATAAAAACCCAGCAATCACTAAAAACAATTACGCAGAGGCCGCTCTATTATGAAAAAAACAGTCATCCAACTCTGTGCACTATCCGCTCTTTTATCTTGCATGATAACTGGCGTAGAGGCCGAAATTTACAAGTGGACAGATGCCTCGGGGGCAGTGCATTACACTCAAACCCCACCCCCTGATTTATCCAAAGCGAAGGAGATTGCACAAGATATTGGCTTATCCAGTGGAAAAGCCAAACACGCCGAAAAAACCAATACCAGTGGCAAGGCTGAAGACGATCAAGACCCCGATAAAAAGGAATTGGATCAGGCTAAAGATGAAGGCAGCAAGAATGAAGATAAACATCGCCAGTTTTGTGAGCAGCAAAAAGCGTCTTTAAAACAGCTCTTGGCTAATCCCGTGATTCGCTGGCGCTCCACCGATAATGCAGAAAAAATTCTCACGGCAAAAGAACGGGCGGATAAAATTGCTGAAATGGAAAAAAGCCTTAAAGACCTCTGCAATCCGCAAGTACTCCCCGATAAAGTGAATAAAGCTCAATAAGGGTTAATTATGCCCTGTCTTCGTCAGGGATAATGTACAATCTTGCTAGGTAGCCTAGAGTAGGCTGCCTACAGGGCTTAATTAACTGCATAGAATTTCAAATGATCCGAACAAAGTATTGGTTAGCGCTGGCTGTACTCGTGATAAGCAGCTTGATGAATCCTTGCCTGTCTGCTGAAGAACCTGACGAAACGGTCACTGTACCTTTATCAGGTCAACTGGAAACCTCGATTCACCGTTTTGGTCAAGCCTCACAACGTATTTTGTGGTTTTCCACTCCAGCAACCCAAGCCGCCGACTTTAATTTAGCTAAACAATTAGCCGCCTATGATTTAGAAATATGGCTAACCTCCCTAGAAGCGATACCTAAAAAACCCGCCACTCACCAAACTCCGCAGCGCTTAAGTCCAACTGCATTGGCCGAATTGATCCAAGCCTCGTTACCGAGTCAAGCTAAGCATCCATTGTTTATTTTTAGTATTGGCGACAGTGCCAAAGCGACCCTCGAAGGACTGAATACCTGGCAAGAAACTCACGGTCACGCCCCAGCACTCACCGGACAGCTCACCGGCTTAGTACTGGCCTATCCCCATCTGCAACTGAATCCGTCTAAGCCTAAATCGACCAAACGAATTGAGGCAACCTATCCATTCAAACTGCCGATCTATGTCTTTCAAACGACTGAAAAATCTAAATTAAAAGGGATGGAAGCTTTAGTCACTGCTTTAGAACAAGGTGGTAATACGGTTTATTCGGAACTGCTGAATGATACCACTGAAGGCTTTTTGCAAGGTCAAGCCCATTCAGAAGAAGAGCTGCTCCAGCTTAGTGTCTTTCCAGCCCAATTAGCGCAAGCGGTGGCTACTTTGGCTAAACCTTCGCTTAAGCCACAGCCACAAATAACTAACGGAAATGAATCCCCTCTACAAGCACATCCGACTCAATCCTTAGCGCCCGAGTTGCGTTTGCCTGACTTAGCAGGAAAAATACAAGATTTAAAAGACTACCGTGGCAAAGTGGTGCTCTTAAATTTCTGGGCGACTTGGTGTCCCCCTTGCATCAAAGAGATTCCCTCACTGAACAATTTGCAGAGCCAATTTTCAAAAGATGAATTTGTCGTCCTCAGTGTTGATGTCGGTGAGGAACTAAAAGAAATTAAAACTTTCTTAGAACATGTGCCTGCAGACTATCCCGTACTTGTGGATACTACCAGCAGCTTAATCGAGCCTTGGCAACTGCAAGCCTTTCCGAGTACCTATCTGCTTGATCGTCAAGGGCGATTACGCTATCAATATTTTGGTGGTTTAGAATGGGATGAACCCCAGCTAATAAAATTTATCGAGCAGAATTTAGGGATCATGGCAAAATAATTGCATCCTTTACAAAAAACTTACATGAAAGGATGCAAAACTATTAAAACTAGCCGTAGTGGCAGAGGTAATGGGTGGGTTCTAACACCTCAATATCAAATGAAGTATTAGCACCGACCGAAAACGATTGTCCGCCGCGATAGTCTTGCCATACTTCAGTACCCGCTAAACGGACACGACAATGCCCTTGCTGGATCTCCATTATTTCGGGTGCAGCGGTACCAAAAGTAAGCTCAGCTGGCAGAATAACACCGATACTCTTGCGGCTACCGTCGGCCGTGAAAAAGGTAAAGCTGACACATTTACCATCAAAATACACATTGCCAGTGGTTTGAAGACGAACATTTTCGATTTGGCTCATCAAGTCGATCCTTAACAGATTACAATAGGAAGTAGCACCCATCGGGTGGGTATCTATAAAATAGGTCATAAAAAAAGCGTAGGCAGTGTAACAGTAGCATCAGCGGCTTGGAATCTTTCTAGCAGCACCTACACTTTCAAGTCACCCAGTTTGAGAACAATTAGAACTTGCTTAAAAAACACTAGGATTTAGCATGCATGCTTTGGATAAATTAACCGCACAAGATATTAGTAAACGCTTACAACCCGTTAACTCTCCGTTTAACGCTCAGCGTAGTTTTGATGTACCCAGTGATTTAATCGGCGATCAGTTCCGTGATGCAGCCGTACTCGTCCCCTTTGTGCGTCTACGGGATGAATGGCATTTACTTTATATTCGCCGTGCCTGTTCAGAACGTGATCGACACAGTGGTCAGGTGGCATTTGCAGGTGGTAAGCGAGATCCACAAGATGTCGATTTATATCGCACTGCTTTGCGGGAAGCCCATGAAGAAATCGGTATTGATCCACAAGATGTGGCTATTTTAGGGCATTTGCCCCCTCATCACAGCATCAGTCACTTCAAAATTACACCGATTGTGGGGCAAGTACCTTGGCCTTATTCTTTACAATTACAGCCTAGCGAAGTGGATCGTGCTTTTACCATACCCTTAACTTGGTTGGCTGAACCCCGTAATCACGAGTTACGTTTACGTGAATTGAATGGTACGAAAGTACCTGTCGTTTATTTTAAGGAATACGATGGAGAGTTACTCTGGGGGGCGACTGCACGCATGACGTTAAATCTTTTGTATCGACTTGGCGTGGATTTTAAGGAACTAGAGCCACCGATGGCCAGAGCCGCCTAACTCGGCTAGACGTCTGGCTCAGCAGACGTCTAGTGGGTGAGTTAGCTTATTCGCTGCTGATGTCGTTGGTATTGCTGGTGTCCTCAGCAATGCCAGCTTCAGCTTCGTCTAGCTCCACTTCTTCATCGCCAGTGCTCAAAATAGGGGCAATTTGTACCAATTTCTCCCCTTCATTCAGACGAATCAAGGTCACACCTTGGGTATTACGCCCCACGACCGAAACCTGAGCCACCGGTGTACGGACTAAAGTACCCCCATTGGTAATCAACATAATTTGATTCGTTTCAGTAACTTGAACCGCACCAATCGCTTGCCCATTGCGCTCAGAAGTTTGGATAGCGATCACGCCCATACCGCCCCGCCCTTGGGCTAAGAACTCATCCACACGAGTGCGTTTACCATAGCCATTTTCAGTCGCGGTCAGAATTTCACCTTCACCCAAAATTAAAAGCGCATTGACCTGCTGATTCTCGTCTAAACGAATACCACGCACGCCCGCTGCCCCCCGTCCCATCGCCCGGACATCGCTTTCATGGAAACGGATGGCTTTACCGGCTGAAGTAAATAGCATCACTTCATTTTCGCCATTAGTGAGTGCGACATCGACTAAGTAATCATCGCGCAAATCGACCGCAATAATCCCCGCATTACGTGGCCGCGAGAATTCTTTTAATGGTGTTTTCTTTACCGTACCATTCGAAGTGACCATAAAAATAAACTTGCCTTCTTCGTATTCACGAATCGGCAGAATCGCATTAATCCGCTCACCTTCTTCAAGGGGTAAGAGATTGACCATCGGTCGGCCTCGTGAGTTACGACTCGCGAGTGGCAATTGATAAACCTTCAGCCAATACATGCGCCCACGACTGGAGAAGCAAAGAATCGTGTCATGCGTACTAGCGACAAACAGTTTCTCCAGAAAATCTTCTTGTTTCATCGTCGTTGCTGTCTTACCCCGACCCCCACGACGTTGAGCGCGGTAAGTGTCTAAGGGTTGGGCTTTGGCATAACCTTCATGCGATAGTGTGACTACGACCTCTTCATCCGCAATCAAATCTTCTAGGCTTAAATCTTCGCCAATTACATTAATTTCAGTGCGTCGCTTATCACTATAAGTCTCACGCAACTCTAGCAACTCATCACGAATCACCTGCATGAGGCGCTCTGGATTGCTTAAAATATCCAGCAAATCTGCAATACGCTCTAGAAGCTCACGGTATTCCTCCAGGATTTTGTCTTTTTCTAAGCCCGTTAAACGATGCAGACGTAGATCGAGAATGGCTTGGGCTTGTTCTTCAGAAAGCCAATAGTGACCTTCACGTAAGCCAAGTGCGGCAGACAAATCATCCGGGCGCGACATTTCCGCCCCTGAGCGCATTAACATCTCAGAGACAATCCCCGGACTCCAACCGCGTGCCATTAAACCTTCTTTTGCTTCAGCAGGGCTAGCGGCTTGCTTAATTAAATCAATAATCTCATCAATATTGGACAGTGCGACCGCCAAACCCTCTAAAAGATGTGCACGCTCACGGGCTTTACGTAGATTGAAAATAGTGCGGCGCGTCACAACCTCACGGCGATGTCGCAAAAAGGCTTCCAGAATCTGTTTTAAATTAAGCAGCTTAGGTTGAGCATCAACTAAAGCCACCATATTAATGCCAAACACGGTTTGCATTTGGGTTTGCTTATACAGATTATTGAGCAGCACTTCGGCGGATTCGCCACGCTTGACCTCAACCACCATCCGCATACCGTCTTTATCCGACTCATCGCGCAGCTCTGAAATGCCTTCAATCTTCTTGTCTTTAACTAATTCGGCAATTTTTTCTAACAGACGGGCTTTATTGACTTGATAAGGCAGCTCATGAACAACAATGGTTTCACGTCCAGTTTTTTCATTCGTTTCGACCTCTGCCCGCGCCCGGACATAAATCCGCCCACGTCCGGTGTGATAAGCCTCACGAATCCCGCGTGAACCATTAATAATACCTGCAGTAGGAAAGTCGGGTCCTGGCACATACTCCATCAGATCATCAATTTCTAACTCAGGATTCGTAATCAATGCTAAGCAAGCATTCACCACTTCATGCAGATTATGCGGGGGAATATTAGTCGCCATCCCGACGGCAATGCCGGATGAGCCATTCACTAATAAATTCGGAACACGAGTAGGAAACACCGCTGGCTCGTGCTCAGCACCATCATAGTTTGGAACGAAATTAACCGTTTCTTTATCAATATCGGCTAACAGTTCGTGCGCAATTTTCGACATACGCACTTCGGTATAACGCATCGCTGCCGGTGCATCACCATCGACTGAACCAAAGTTACCTTGGCCATCCGCCAACATATAACGCAACGAAAAGGGCTGAGCCATCCGCACCACTGCATCATAAACCGCCGTATCACCGTGAGGGTGATATTTACCGATCACATCACCAACGACCCGTGCTGACTTTTTATAGGGTTTATTCCAATCATTACCTAGCTCACTCATCGCAAATAAAACACGACGATGCACAGGTTTTAAGCCATCACGTACATCCGGCAAAGCACGCCCAACGATAACGCTCATGGCATAGTCCAGATAGGACTGACGCATTTCATCTTCCAGATTAACTGGAATAATTTCCTTGGCAAAATCAGCCATACTTATTGTTCGACCGTTAAAGATAGAGGCGGCTATTATAGCAGATAAGATGCAGAAAAAGGCAAAATGCGGCTTGGAAACGGGCAGTCGTACTTAGGATTTATACGCTCGCATGCTCGTAACTAGACAGCACAACGCCTGAATTTATGTACTAATCCAAAGCAGGATGTTGAATTTTAAAACTCATCAAAACCACCCCGAGACTAGCCACCCCTAAAGCTAATAAAGCCAAACGTAAACCGATCACCTCAGCTAGATTACCAATCAAAGCCGGACCTAATAAGAAACCCATATAACCTAAAATGGTAATCACCGAAATGACCTGCCCTGCTTGTTTCGGAGCAATATCACCCGCTAACGAAAAGACTATTGGTACGACAGCCGCTAGGGCTAAACCGGCAATTAAAAATCCAATCAGAATTAAGGGTGGATACAAAGTGCTAATTGAAAGAATAATACCAAAGGCAGCCATGATGCCTGACACTCGCAGCACCCAACGTCGCCGCCAATGCAAGAGAATCCAGCCTGAACCTAAACGCCCGATCATCATCGCAAAATGAAATACCGCAGGCCCTGCCGCCCCCACCATGGTGGGTAAATCCAGTGATAAGCGCAGATATACCGCTGACCATAACTCTAGTGTGCCTTCAGAAAAGAAGGTTAAACCTGTAATCGCAGCCAGTAATAATAAGACGGGAGTTCTAAATAAAACGCTACGATGGGTGCTAGGCGAGATACCACTAGCACTGGTTGGCTGGGATTGGTGATGACTAATCATTGGATCTAAGCGAGCAGTTAAGGCATAAACGACCGCCAGCAGGCTTAAGATACCTGCCACTAGCAAATAGATAGTACGAAACTCTATGCCCTTAAATAGCAAAAATCCAGTTGTTAACGCAGCCACTGCGGCCATGCCACTATAGCCAGCATGAAAGAAGCTCATCCGAGTGTCGCCGGTATTTTGCTCATAATTGACGGCAGCTGCGTTTATGCCCACATCCAAAGCACCGGACGCAGCCATTAAACCAATAATCGACACCACTAACCAAAGATAGCTATTCGCCCAATAAAAAGAGGCATAGGCCAAAGCAGAGAGAGAAATACTGATGAGCATTAAACGCCGAGCACCCCAGCGATCTGCGAGACGCCCAGTCAATAACATCGCCGGAAAAGAACCAACTACGCCTAAGGTAAGCGTTAAGCCCAGTTGCCCTGAGCTTAACCCAAAAGCACTTTGCAGATCCGCCATCATGACTTGCCAAGAACCAAAAATGGCGCCTAAGGCAAAAAAGCCACTCAAGACTAACCAAAAAGCTGCTCTTTGCAAATTTAGGTATCCATCCGCCAAATATGCTCTTTATCACGGCTACTTAAGGATTGACCCAACATTTCCAGAGTCACCAATACAATACCTTCTTCGGTCACATAGAAACGTTTTTTATCTTCCTCCAAATTCTCACCAATCACTGTGTTATCGGGAATCACACAGCCCTTATCAACGATGACCTTGGTCAAGCGACAATTTTGGCCAATGCTGACTTTGGGTAGGATAATACTGTCTTTAACCAGCGAGTTATTACCAATCGTGACGGCAAAGAAGGTCACCGAACGCTTCATGCGTGCACCGGATAAAATACAACCTGCCGATACCAAAGAATCAATCGCCTCACCACGACGGCCATCTTCATCAAACACAAACTTAGCAGGTGGATATTGAGGTTGATAGGTCCAAATCGGCCATAAACGATCATATAAATTCAATTCTGGCTCGACTGCACACAGCTCCATATTGGCTTTCCAATAAGAATAAACCGTACCTACATCACGCCAATAAGCAGGTTCACCCGTCGCCGCATTACGGAAAGCATAAGCTTGGGCTTTCGCACTGTGAATATGATTAGGAATAATATCCTTACCAAAATCATGCGAAGAATCATCACTGAGCGCATCTTCACTCAGGGTTCTAAATAAAAATTCGCGCGAAAATACATAAATGCCCATCGAAGCCAGCGCAATCCCCGGTTTACCCGGCATATGCTCGGGTTGTTTGGGTTTTTCAGTGAACTTGGTGATGTGCATGTCTTCATCTACGGACATCACACCAAAGCCAGTAGCCTCTTCCACAGGTACTTCAATACAACCTACCGTGAAATCAGCCCCTGAGAGTACATGCTGTACCAGCATGTCGGAGTAATCCATTTTATAAATATGGTCACCCCCCAACACAATGACATATTCAGGATCATGGCGATGCAAAATATCAAGGTTTTGATAAAGCGCATCGGCTGTCCCTTGATACCATTCTTTTTTAGCGGTGCGTTGCTGAGCAGGTAGAATTTCTACGAACTCGCCGATTTCAGCGCGCATAAAATTCCATGCACGTTGCATATGTCGAATCAAAGAATCTGATTTATATTGGGTCAATACACCAATCCGGCGAATCCCCGAATTGACACAATTGGATAAAGCAAAATCAATAATACGGTATTTGCCGCCAAACGGAACCGCTGGCTTAGCACGGCGATGAGTCAGATTCTTTAAGCGTGAACCCTCCCCACCGGCTAAAACTAAAGCCAGTGTATTACGGCTTAATTCCCGTGCTAAATTCGGGCGCGAAAAGTCCATACGGACTGGATTATTCTCTTTCTCACTCATGCTATGCTCCTCTGGGTGTAAAACCTCACAACCGCCTCCATTCAAGCACAATTAAGGCTTATTATAGATTGGGTTTATCATACTCTTTTGTTACTTCTACTAACCGAATGACATTGGTTGAACCGGGTTGGCCAAACGGTACCCCCGCTGTCACGACCATGCGATCTCCTAACAACGCAAAGCCTTTACGCTGAACCATCCGTGCCGCCTTGCCTACCATATCTGAGAGTGAAACCACATCACGGGTTTGCACGGCATACACGCCCCATACCAAGGTAAGTTTACGTGCCACGTGATGCGAAGGGGTCAAACCTAGAATAGGTACTAAACCACGCGCCCGAGCTGCGCGCAAAGTCGTTGACCCTGTACTACTGAAAGTCACAATCGCCACACAACGACGTGCACTGGCGATATCCGAGGCAGCACGGGCAATCGCATCCGCATCCGTTGGTTCACCTTCTAAGGGATAAACTTTTAAAGCATGATTGCTGCGCACATCACGCTCAGTCTCAGTAATAATACGCGCCATCACTTCGACGGCTTCGACTGGATACTGCCCTGCTGCGGTTTCAGCCGATAACATGACCGCATCCGCACCATCATAAATCGCCGTGGCCACATCAGAGGCTTCAGCCCGAGTCGGCACAGGCGAGTTAATCATCGACTCCAACATTTGGGTTGCGACAATCACGGGTCGCCCTAAAGAGCGGGCGGTTTCTACAATCCGTTTCTGAATCGCTGGCACTCGCTCAGGTGGCAACTCCACACCTAAATCACCCCGTGCAACCATCACAGCATCGGCTAATTCAATAATCCGGTATAACTGATCTAAAGCAGAAGGTTTTTCTAACTTAGCTAACACCCCTGCCCGCCCATTGACTAGAGCACGTGCCTCAATAATATCTTCCGGGCGCTGCACGAACGACAAAGCCACCCAATCGACCCCCAACTCTAAGCCATATTCTAGATCAGCCCGATCTTTTTCAGTCAAGGCACTGATCGGTAATTGCTTATCAGGAACATTTACCCCTTTCCGATCAGAAATCACACCACCCACTACCACGGTGGTCACTGCGACCAGCGGAGAAATCTGCGTAACCTTTAACCGGATTTTACCATCATCCACCAAAAGTTCGTGACCGACCTCGAGAACATCAAAAATTTCTTTATGCGGGAGGCTCACACCTTCTTGATCGCCGAGGCGTTTTTCTAAGTATAGATTAAAACTATCGCCTTTCTTCAGGGTAATTCTGCCTTCAGCAAAAGTACCAATCCGCAACTTCGGACCTTGTAGATCCATTAGAATCCCAATGGGACGATCAAACTCAGCCTCCATCGAGCGAATTAAATTAAAACGTTCACGTTGATCTTCATGGGTGCCATGACTGAAGTTTAAGCGGAATACATTCACTCCGGCTTCGACTAAAGTACGCAAGACTTGCTCATCATTCGAGGCAGGACCTAAGGTCGCTACAATCTTGGTGCGCCTGTCAAGTTTAAAAGGACTATTCATTTCTTTACTTATTCCATAATCTATTATTTGAATCACTGAAGCTTCAGCTTGACTCTAAGGTGGTATTCAACCGCTGCAGATAAGCTTCATAGCGCTCCTCCAGCGAGAGAATTTCAGGCGCTAATTCAGGTTTTGAAAAATACGGGCTAGCAACCAAATAATCTGCGGTGCTTTGATTACAAGCCAAAGGAATTTCATACAAGGTCGCTAAGCGTACCAAGGCTTTCACATCAACATCATGGGGTTGTGGTGTCATCGGATCTTGCAAGAAAATGACACAAGCAATCCGCCCCTCTGCAATCAAAGCCCCGACTTGCTGATCACCCCCTAAGGGGCCACTTTTAAGCGGATGAATCTCCAACTCAGGATAAGCATGCTTTAATAAACGCCCTGTCGTACCCGTGGCATAAATCAAGCGCCCTTGTAAATGAGCTAAATTTCTGCCCACCCATGCCGCAAGATCAGGTTTTGTTCGATCATGCGCAATCATCGCAATCGCTGATTTCGGCATAACTAGGTATCTCCATAGTCTAGCCCTCTAGGTGGGCTTAGTTTATTAATCAACAGCAAAAGCACCAAGCTAAAAACGCAAAAATACAAGCCAGCAATCCGTTAGACTTTTAAAGCCTGTGCTGCTTGCGCCAAAGCCTGAATCGCTGACCAATTACCGGCTTGTACTAAATGATCGGGCGTCACCCAAGACCCCCCTACACACATTACATTGGGCAGAGCTAGATAATTCGCGGCGGTCTGCTCCGTGATTCCACCGGTGGGGCAGAATCTCACCTTTGGTAAAGGACCATACAAAGATTTGAGCATGGCAACACCACCCGCCGCTTCGGCTGGGAAAAACTTTAAGGTATCTACACCCAATTCCAACAAGCTCATGACCTCAGAAGCGGTTGCAGCCCCCGGCAATAAAGGTAAACCCTCATCAGCCGCCGCTTTCACTAAATCAGCGGTCGCCCCCGGTGATACCGCAAATTGTGCCCCTGCCGCTTTGGCGGCTTTCACATCCGCTAGGGTCAAGACTGTTCCTGCACCGACTTGACTACCGGGTACTTCACTCATTAAGCGAATCACCTCAAGCGCAGCAGGTGTGCGTAAAGTCACCTCTAAAACTGTTAAACCACCCGCCACTAAAGCTTCAGCTAAAGGCTGAGCCTGCTGAGATTCTTTCACCACTAACACCGGAATCACGGCTACTTGCTGACACAGTTCTCGTAATGCAAACATTTGCCATCCTCGTTTAAGCACGCAGCGCGTGAATATGTTGTAACAGTCCTGCCGTAGACGCATCTACACCGGCAGGTACAGTCCGATCATGTAAAGCGGGTGCTAATACATTGGCGAGCTTCTTACCTAATTCCACCCCCCATTGATCATAAGAGTTGACACCCCAAATAACCCCTTGCACAAATACTTTATGTTCAAATAAAGCTACTAATCGGCCTAAAGTGTAGGGAGTCAGCTGACGATAAAGCATTAAGGTTGAAGGGCGATCACCGGGGAAAGTACGATGCGTTACTAATGCCTCAATTTGTACGGCAGACAAACCAGCCGCTTGTAGGTCGGCGCGCACGGCTTCAGCATCACGCCCAAACGCTAAGGCCTGTGCTTGTGCTAAGACATTGGTCAATAAGGTTTCATGATGTAACTCTAGATCAGCAAACTCGCTCTGACTGCTCGGATTTGCAGCGGCTAAGAAATCAACCGGAATCACTTCACTGCCTTGATGGATTAGCTGAAAGAAAGAATGTTGGGCATTCGTCCCCGGCTCACCCCAAATTACCGGCCCTGTCGAGGTTTGAATGGGGCTGCCATCCAGTTGTACCCGTTTACCATTCGACTCCATATCTAACTGTTGCACATAAGCGGGGAAACGCGCTAAATGCTGATCATAAGGAATCAAAGCCACGGTCGGATACTGCAATAGATTGCGCCGCCAAATCCCCAATAAGGCAAATAGAACTGGCAAATTCTGTGCTAATGGGGCTGAACGAAAATGTTCATCCATTGCTTTAGCACCCGCTAAAAACTCGGTAAAGGCTTGCTTACCGACCGCGATTGCCACCGGTAAACCAATTGCTGACCAAACTGAATAGCGCCCGCCAACCCAATCCCAGAAACCAAAAACTCGCGTATCTTCAATTCCATACGAGCGTGTAGCCGCTAAATTGGTAGAAACCGCCGCGACATGTTGCCCTGCTTGCTCGCCTAGGCTAGCTTTAAGCCAAGCCAAAGCCGTGCTGAAATTTAACATGGTTTCAGCGGTGGTGAAGGTTTTAGAAGCGACAATCACTAAAGTCGTTTGTGGATTAAGCCCTTTGAGTGTATCAACGCTATGAGCACCATCAACATTCGAGACAAAATGCACCGCCGGACCATCATGCCAAGGTGCTAGTGCTGTAGTCACCATTACCGGCCCTAAATCGGAGCCACCGATCCCGATATTCACCACATCTGTAAATGCTTGCCCCGAAACAGTTTTATACGCACCTGTGCGCACTGCTTCAGCAAAATCAAGGAAACGCTCCCGAACGGCGGCAACCTCTTTGAGTACATCTTGCCCATCCACCTGAACGCCTGCAGGAATCCCATCCCGCAACGCCATATGCAAAACCGCACGTTGCTCGGTACTATTAATCTTTTCGCCCTGTACCATTGCATCACGCCGCGCTTCGACTTGAGCGGCTTGGGCTAACTGCAATAAAGCCGCTAAGGCCGCTTGATCAATTTTTTCTTTAGAAAAATCCATTAATAGATCATCTAAATGCACTGAAAATTGACTAAACCGCTCCGCATCAGCTGCAAATAAGTCACAGAGTGGTTGTGATTTCAAGCGCTCCGCGTGTTGTTGGAGCAAACTCCAGTGTTTAGCTAAATTAGCTTGCATATCTTTATCCTTCTGTAGCAAATAAGGCACTGGCACCCTTCGAAGCCGAACCAACGGCCTGCCGGAAGACTTGGAATAATTCACGCCCAAGCCCAGCCTCATTCCCCTCTAAATTCGCAACGACCGCCGAACGACTCTCAAAATCAGCTGCCAACACGGTCAAACTACCTTGCTCCGCATCAAGGCGAATCAAGTCACCCTCACGGATTTTGGCAATTGCGCCACCATCCATCGCTTCTGGGCTTAAATGAATTGCCGCTGGCACTTTGCCACTTGCTCCTGACATGCGTCCATCGGTGATCAGAGCAACTCGTTGCCCACGATCTTGTAACACCCCCAAAATCGGCGTGAGACTATGTAATTCCGGCATGCCATTCGCTTTTGGCCCTTGGAAACGCACCACGCAGACAAAATCACCCGTCAATTCACCTGCTTTAAAGGCAGCTTTGACATCCTCTTGATCATGGAAAACTTTGGCAGGTGCTTCAATCACCCGCCGCTCTGGTTTCACGGCAGAGACTTTGATCACTGCCTCACCTAAATTACCGCGTAAAGTCACTAAGCCACCTGAAGTTTGGAAAGCCTCAGTATAGGGGCGCAAAATCTCAGTATCATGACTCTTAGCCGCACCCTCAACCCAAATCGCTTTGCCGTTTTCATCCAACTTAGCTTCTTGGGTATAATGATGTAGGCCAAAACCCGCTACCGTGTGCACATCCTCATGTAAAAGACCGGCAGCCAGCAGCTCGCGAATCACGAACTGCAAGCCACCAGCAGCATGGAAATGGTTAACATCCGCCGAACCATTCGGATAAACTCGGGCCATTAAAGGAGTTAATGCTGATAAATCAGAGAAGTCTTCTAAGCGCACGATCAAACCCGCCGCCCGCGCCATGGCAATAATATGCAAGACCAAATTGGTCGAGCCACCGGTTGCATTAAGGCCAACGATGCCATTCACAAACGCTTTGGCGGACAACACTTCGCAAGCGGGAGTGTAATGACCCAAATCTGCAGTTAAGCGCAGTACTTGCTCAGTACCGGCAACCGTTAGGGCTTCGCGTAAAGGGGTATTGGGATTGACGAAGCTGCTGCCCGGTAATTGCAGCCCCATAAACTCCATCAACATTTGATTACTATTGGCTGTACCGTAAAAAGTACAAGTACCCGCATCATGGTAAGACTGCATTTCTGCTTCTAATAGCTCAGCACGCCCGACCTGCCCGGCAGCATATTGCTGGCGTACCTTGGCCTTTTGGTCATTAGAGATACCTGAAACCATCGGGCCTGCTGGCAAGAATACACAGGGTAAATAGCCAAAACTGGCGGCTGCAATCACTAAACCGGGGACAATTTTATCACAGACCCCTAAAAACGCCGCCGCATCAAATAAGTTATGGCTCAGTGCAATTCCAGCAGCCATCGCGATCACATCACGTGAAAATAGCGAAAGCTCCATTCCGGGCTGACCTTGAGTGACCCCATCACACATCGCGGGTACACCACCAGCGACTTGCGCTGTTGCACCCATAGCGCGGGCGGCTTGCTTAATTAAGGCTGGGTAAGTCTCAAACGGCTGATGCGCTGACAACATATCGTTGTAAGCGGTCACTATCCCCAGATTAGGCGTTTTGCTAGCGACAATCTTGAATTTATCTGACGTCGGGCTGGCAGCGACGGCATGCGCTAAATTGCCGCAAGCCAGATGGTGGCGATTATCACGAATCGCTGCTTGTTGCATACGGGCTAAATAGACATTGCGAGTCTGCTGACTGCGTTGCTCAATGCGAGCGGTCACCTCGGCAATGACTGGATGAACTGTGGTGGTATTCATAATCTTCTCGATCCGTGCTTTTAAGGTGCATAGTGAACCGTCAAACTGTCGCCTGCTTGCTGTAATAGCGCTTCAATCGGCCATTGAACAGGCAAGCGAGCAGCAATACGGGTCTGAGCTTGTTCTAATAGTTGTTTTTTATCAGCACCGGTAATTAATAAGTGTAAATGCTTAGCTTGCAATAAAGCCGCTAAACTCATGGAAATACGTGCCTCTGGCAAATCAGCCACCCGTATTTCTAATAAAATATCAGGATAATCAGGGTCTAAACCTGCAGCTAAATTAGGAGCGTGTGGGAACAAGGAAGCAAAATGGCCATCATTCCCCATCCCCAAAACGACAACATCCAAAGGAAAAAACTGTTGTTGCAAATTCAAACTTAAGCTGGCTAGCTCAGTGGCCGTCTGCCCTAGTTGATATAAAGCTTGAAAATGAGCAGGTGGTTGTAGGTTAGCTAATAGATTGTTTGTTAATAACAAAGCATTAGAGCGCTCGTGATTAGGTTCGACTTGGCGCTCATCGGTTAAAGTAATCCTCAGTTTTGACCAGTCGACCGCTTGCTTAGACAGTGCTTTAAAAAATAAGACCGGCGTGGTTCCACCTGCAAACGCTGCACTGGCTTTATCTTGGGAGGCAACAGCCTGCTGCAACTCACTAGCCACTAACTGAGCTAATTGCTCAGCCTGTAGAGCGCGATCAGCATAACTAACTAGGTTCATACCTCAATTTCCCGCCAACGTCGACCATCACGTGCCATCATTTCGACGGCGGCAATCGGGCCTCGACTACCGGGATCATAGCCTTCGGGTCTCAGCCCTGAAGCCTCCCAAGCCTCGATAATCGGATCAATCCAACGCCAAGCCGCTTCGACCTCATCGCCGCGCATGAATAAAGTCTGATTCCCACGCACGACATCCATCAGTAAGCGCTCATACGCATCCGGCATTCGCCAATTACTCCCGCGCCCTTCAGCAAAAGTCATATCTAAAGGAATAGCACGTAGCCGGAAACCACCAGGACCTGGATCTTTGGTCATAATCACTAATTGCAAACCCTCATCTGGTTGCAAGCGAATGCTTAATACATTCGGCATACTGGGGGTTTCTAAATCACCAAAGACTGAATGAGCAGGCTCTTTAAATACCACAGCAATTTCAGTCATCTGTGCTCTAAGCTTTTTGCCAGTACGCAAATAGAAAGGTACACCCGACCAACGCCAGTTATCAATCTCCGCCTTAATAGCGACATAGGACTCGGTTTTGCTATCAGGATTGCCCACTTCCTGTAAATAGGAAGGGGCATCCGGTCCATGCGCTAAATATTGGCCACGCACCGTATTGGTTAAGACATTGCGCCCAGTAATAGGACGTAAGGAACGCAAAACCTTTAATTTTTCATCTCGCAAAGCATCAGCATCAAATTTATACGGCGGCTCCATCGCCAACAGACAAAGCAATTGCACTAAATGGTTTTGCACCATATCGCGAATAGCCCCTGCCGTATCATAGTAGCTACCACGCGTACCGACCCCTAAAGACTCTGAGGCCGTGATTTGCACATGATCAATGCGATTAGCATTCCATAAAGGCTCAAATAGCGCATTTGCAAACCGCAGCGCCATTAAGTTCTGTACCGTTTCTTTACCTAAATAATGATCAATCCGATAAATGGACTTTTCATTAAAGACACTACTGAGCTCACGATTGAGGGTCATCGCACTCGCTAAATCATGCCCTAACGGCTTTTCGACGACTAAACGTGCTTTGGTAGTCGCCAAGCCCACTTGAGCCAAACCTTGAGCAATCGGGCCAAACAGTGCGGGCCCGACTGCTAAATAATAGACACGGATATGTTCTGGGCGCTCATTCAGATAACTGACTAACTCACCCCAAGCACGCGCATCAGTGACATCAATATGCAAATAACTTAAACGCTCAATAAAGCGTTCTAGTGCTATTGAATCTAGCTCATCGACGGCGACATGTTTGTGTAAGGCTGCACGCGCCTCTGCTTTGAAAGACTCAGTATCTTGATCCGTGCGTGCTAAACCTAAGATGCGAGCAGTGGCTGGAATTTGCCCATCAGCATCACGCCGAAACAGAGCAGGCAATAATTTACGCATTGCCAAATCGCCAGTGCCACCAAAAATGACAAGATCAAAAGGATCAACAGGAATAACCATGCTGCTCATGAATACTTGATTTCCTTCGTGGTTATTTTAACAATTTTATTTGTTATTAGAGTGCAGCTTGTACTTCTGCACGAGTCGGCAAATTGGCTCCACGCCGCGAACAAGTGATCGCTGCTGCGATAACCGCAGTGTGGCCAATCTTAAATAAGGTATCGCTATTAAGCTGCTCAGACCAAACAGCTGTAGAATCTGTAGAATGTGTTAACTCAACGACAGCATCCAATAAAGATGCTTGAAATGTATCACCCGCCCCTACCGTATCAATCACTTTAACCGACCGACCGGGTATATCGACTTTGGCTTGATGACTCCATAACGATGCGCCCTTACTCCCTCGAGTCAGTGCAATCAGTTGTGGACCTTGCTTTAGCCAGTCTTCAATAATAGCCTCAGGTTGCTGGTCGGGATACAGTAAATGCAAATCTTCATCACTCACCTTCACCACATCGACTAAAGGCATCAACTCAGCAATCCTTGCTCGCCAAACTGCTATCCGTGGCTCAACATTTAAGCGCACATTGGGGTCAAGAGAAAGAAGGCGCTTGCCCGAGTGTTGCTGGGCAAGCGCAAAGTACGAATCGGCCGTCGGCTGTGCAACGATGGAATAGGAACCGAAGTGAATAACCGCTGTTCCCTCTAGATCAACACGAATGTCATCTAAAGTTAACAAACGATCTGCCGCGCCGTTACCGTAAAAAGCATAACTAGGTACGCCCGCAGCATCCTGCTGAACGAAACCTAAAGTAGTCGGTGCTTGTTTGCGTACAATCAGCTCAGTGTTAACACCCTCTGATTGCAAACTCGCTAAAAGCCGCTCACCTAAAAAATCTGTAGAAAGCCCTGTCAACATACCTACTGGGCAACCTAGTCGTGCCAGCCCTACAGCCACATTCAGTGGCGAACCACCGACACGAGCACTGAGTGGTACTTCAAAAGCCGCCTGCTCGACAACTTCTGCTGTAAAAACGTCAAATAGTGCTTCACCACAGACCAAAAACATGATTGGCTTTACCTAACTTGAATTAGAAGGTGTAGTTAAAGCGAACACGCGCAGCGTTAACTTTATCATCCGTACCCTCAACACCACCCACATCAGTCGCTTTGGAAGTACTAGCTGCGAAAGTAACTGATGCATCTTTGCTGCCAAATAACGGCACAGTGTAAGCACCAAAGAAAGTATTTAATTTAGGATCAGCGCCAATCATGTCATCTTTAGACGTGATATAACCCACACCCCAAGGACCTTGGGTAAAGTTTAAAGCAACAGAAGTAGTGTCTACACCATCATCATCTGCATTTTTCTTGCTGAGGCTAGCATTGACAGTCCCACCGATCACATCAAAACCAGCACCAACACCAAAACCCGTATGTGAAGACTCTGTACCACCAGCTGGAGTGCTTTTTACACTTTCAAAGCCAGCACGTACTGCAAAAGCACCCGCCTTATACGTCATTGCAGGGCGTACTGCAGCAAACTTGTCAAAATCACTCGTATTTTTAGCCCCCATCACACCCAATTCGAAATTCATCGCATCATTAGGCTTAAGGTGGAAAGCAGTATGGATCACGCTGTCTTTACGACCACGGGCAGCATTCGTGCCATAAGTGCCCATGCCGCCTGCATGCTCTGCTACCGTATCTTTACCGACTGGGAAGAGATCAATGCCTTCAAAACGACCAATCTGCACATCCCAGTTGCTACGACCCATTTGCAAATAGACATCATCATAGCCTAAGTCACTGCCTTTCAGCGGCACTAAGGGCTGGGCAACGCCTTTAATAAAATAATCATCGCCTTTCAGATGGCCAACAGCATTCAACTTGACACGACCACCATGATAAAAACTGGTTTCAGCTGCATCTTTGGCAGTTAAATCTAATTCAAGATCCCCACCAATGCTGAAAGTTTTCTCTTCTGCTTGAACACTAAAGCCGACTAATAAAGCAGCTATCCCGCAAGCAACGCTCAATTTCAATTTGGTTTTCATTGCATTTACCTTCGCTATTCAATCAAAAACACGGTTATTAAAACACACTACCAAAGCGCTTTGAAGCACAAAACACTCGCAGCCCATTAAAACTTATCCCACAGTAACTCTTTAATTTTTTCAACAGCTGAAAAAAATAATCTCGTAAAGTTGCATGCTTGTCAACTTAGAAAGCTTTGCAATAACCGTATCATTAATAAAAAGTTAATGTTGGTAGGTTAATGACTTGCTCCCACCCTGTCAATAATTAATTCAAATTGATTTATTAAACACTCATCGTAGTCGCACTATCTCAAAAGGGATAGTCTCAAGCAAATATCGTACCAATTCACTTTTTAATCCGCTTTTTGTAAAATTTTGCTTGCTTTTAAAGAATTAGAATATTAATATTTTCTTATATTCTTCCTATCCAATTTAAAAGCTGATTATCAGCTTATCCCAGCTAGAGGTATCTGTTCATGGAACTTAGAAAAATTACATTGGCAATGGCCATCTTCGCAGTGGCGACTACGGCATCAGCGACTGACTTCTTTAATGGTTTTGATAATGGCACGGGAGCTGGGAATGCTCAAGGTGTAGGTCAAGGCCAAGGCTATACCACAGGTCAAGGCAGCGGTTATGGCACAAGCAAAGGCAATGTTGACGGTTGGGGTAGCGGTAAAGGCACGGGTGACGGTGAAGTTGATTTTTCAATCAACTTCAAAGGCAAAGGCAATACCGACATGAACTCGGATATGGTAGGTCGTGGCAATGGTACTACCGATGGTAATTTCAACGGTCAAGGCACAGGTTCTGGTTTAGGTTATAACAACTGGAATGGCTATACCAATAGCATGACTAGTGGTGGCGGCTATGCACCTTGGAATGGCATGCCTAATTGGGGTGGTTACTATCCTTATCAACAATACCAACAGTATCAACAACCTGCTATGCCAATGATGCCACAGATGGCCGCACCACAGTATGCGCCTCAATACGGTATGCAACAGCCGATGATGCCAATGATGCCGCAAATGGTCGCGCCTCAATATGCACCTCAATACGGTATGCAGCAGCCGATGATGCAAAACCCTAATTTTGCTCAAATGCAACAACAAATGGCCACTCAACGTGCTCAAGCAGAAGCCTTCTATAAGCAACAAATGGAAGAGCAACGCAAAATGATGGAAGCACAAAGCAAAGCTGCTGCTGCCGCTGCACCCGTCGCTCCAGTTGCACCGACAGCGCCTGTCGCACCGACTCAAGCACCTGCACCAGTCGCTGACCCTGCTGCTCAAGCACCGGCTAAGACTAATTAATTAGCTTATCGACACCTCAGCCTAGTTGACTCAACTAGGCTGATTCACTCGCGTGTACACAGGCTTTAATTAAGGACGGACCTGCATAAATAAAGCCCGTATAGATTTGTACTAAAGCCGCCCCCGCTTGCAATTTAGCCAGTGCATCTTGAGCTGACATAATCCCACCCACACCAATAATGGGAATTTGTGTACCCAAACGCTCATAAAATAAATGAATGACTTCGGTCGAACGCGCAGTCAGTGGTTGACCACTTAAGCCCCCCTGTTCTGCTCCTTGCGCTAGCGAGGCGACTGCAGTTTTATCTAGCGTCGTATTCGTTGCAATCAGTGCATCCAGCTCACAGTCTAATAAAACCTCTGCCATCCCCGCGATATCGGCCGCGTTTAAATCCGGCGCTACTTTCACCGCCAAGGGTACATAGCGACCTTGTTGATCAGCCAGAATAGCCTGCTCTTGCTTTAGGGCGGTCAATAAGCGCTTTAATTCATCACCGTATTGCAAGCTCCGCAAACCGGGTGTATTCGGCGAGGAAATATTAAGAGTGACATAATCAGCATGCGGATAGACTTTACGTAAACCGATCAGATAATCATCCACGGCACGCTCAACCGCCGTATCAAAATTCTTACCAATATTGATGCCCAAAATCCCTTGATACTGAGCCTTATTCACTTGCCCTAGCAGATACTCCAAACCATGATTATTAAATCCCATACGATTAATAATCGCTTTCGCGGACTTCAGACGGAATAAACGTGGATGGGGATTACCGGGCTGTGGGCGGGGTGTCACGGTGCCAATTTCAATAAAGCCAAAACCACAACTCGCTAAAGCGTCAATGTATTCGCCGTTTTTATCTAAGCCCGCTGCCAAGCCAACCCGATTAGGAAATTTAATACCCATGACCTCCACAGGAGTCGCTAACAAGGGAGCAGCCTGACCATTAAGACCTGCGTGATAGGCTAATTTTAAGGCCTTCAAAGCGGTATGATGTGAAAATTCAGGAGGGAGCAAAAAGAGTAATTCACGTAACAAACTGTACACAGACAAGACCTCAGGTGGCAAACGGACACAAAGGAAGGATTATGCTTAAACTTATGCACTGCAACAATGCTCGTTAGGAAAAACAATCCTCAGCTTTCGTACAAGCTATGGCATAATAAGCTGCTATTTTTTAAGACTTGAGAGAGGATTGTGCATGGCAACGTCGCCCTTTTACCCCCCCCAACGGATTTTAATGGGACCTGGCCCTTCGGATGTTAGCCCCCGTGTTTTACAAGCAATGGCGCGCCCTACTCTGGGCCATCTTGACCCTTTATTCGTCGAGATGATGGATGAAGTCAAAGGCCTCTTGCAGTACGCTTTTCAAACCCAGAATGAACTGACCATGCCCATTTCTGCACCCGGCTCAGCAGGGATGGAGGCATGTTTTGCCAACCTAGTCGAACCCGGTGATAAAGTCATCGTTTGCCAAAATGGTGTCTTTGGTGGACGCATGAAGGAAAACGTCGAACGCTTTGGTGGCACTGCTATTATGGTGATGGATGACTGGGGTAAACCTGTCGATCCTGAAAAAGTCGAAGCTGCCTTAAAAGCCCATCCAGATACTAAAATTTTGGCATTTGTGCATGCAGAAACCTCAACTGGCGTGCGCTCAGATGCCAAGCTATTAACCGAGCTAGCCCATCAATACGGATGCTTAGTCATTGTCGATGCAGTCACCTCCTTAACGGGTTCAGAGCTAAGGGTCGATGCTTGGGGTATTGATGCGATTTATTCGGGTACTCAAAAATGCATGTCTTGTGTACCCGGCTTGTCCCCAGTCAGTTTCGGTAGCCGCGCCGTCGACGTGATCAAAACTCGCAAAACCAAAATTCAAAGCTGGTTTTTAGATATGAGCCTGATTATGGGGTATTGGGGCGGTGGTACTAAGCGGGCTTATCATCATACCGCGCCGGTGAATACCCTGTATGCTCTGCATGAGGCTTTAGTCATGGTGCAAGCAGAGGGTTTAGAAAATGCTTGGGCACGCCATCAACACCATCATCAAGCCTTAAAAGCAGGCTTAGAAGCGATGGGCATTCGGTTTGTGGTGGAGGAAGCGGCGCGCTTACCACAATTGAATCTAATCACCGTCCCTGAAGGGGTTGATGAAGCCGCAGTACGTGCTCGCTTATTGAATGAATACAGTATCGAAATTGGCGCTGGTTTAGGCGCTTTAGCGGGTAAAGTCTGGCGGATTGGTTTAATGGGGCATGCCTGTAATACCAAAAACGTTCTAATTTGCTTAGGCGCTTTAGATGCAGTACTCAGCTCCTTGCAAGCCCCGATTGAATCCGGGGTGGCGGTGGGTGCTGCGCAGGCATTTTACCAAGCTTAAGCACGGAAGCTCTGTGGCTTTAACTAGTTAAATTAAAGCTTTGAGTGCAAGCAGGTGGTTTAGAAACTGCCTGCTTCTATCGACTTTGGTAGAGCAGTTTGCTCACGTAGCAGCTGCAGATGCTCAATAGTTGCATAACCATCAGCAGGAAAACCCGTATCAGCCTGCCAACGACGTAAGGCGGCGCGGGTATTTGGCCCGATATTGCCATCAATCCCATCCGTGCTATAGCCTACGGCACTTAAGCGCTCTTGCAATTCTGCTTTTTCCAAGCGGCTTAAAGCTAGCTCATCACGCGGCCATGCGGCTTGTACGGCTAAACCACCTTTGAGACGCTCCGCTAAATAACCCGTCGCTAGCGCATAACTAATCGCATTATTATATTTCAATAAGGCATTAAAATTAGGATAACTTAAAAAGGCAGGGCCTTGATAGCCCGCTGGCACAATGACCGCCGAACGGGTCATGGGTGAGGCATCTAAAGGTGTACCATCCACTCGATAAACCCCTTGCGCCATCCAATAGCTCAAGGCTTGCCAATTAGCAGGCTCAGTTTCTGACCAATCAAAGGTGACCGGCAATACCACTTCCGTTCCCCAAGGTTGCCCACGCTGCCAACCCGATTGGGATAAATAATTAGCTGTCGAAGCCAAAGCATCAGGAATGCTCGCACGCAGATCGCGTTTGCCATCCCCATCAAAATCGACGGCAAACTCCTCAAATGTGGTAGGAATAAATTGAGTATGTCCCAACGCACCCGCCCATGAGCCACGCAAACTATTAATCGGCATATCCCCAGTTTGCAGAATCCTTAAAGCGGCCAAGAGTTGATTACGCCAGAAATGGCGGCGCTCTTCACGCCCTTGATAGGCCAAAGTCGCCAAAGAACGAATCGCCGAATAATTACCTAATTGCTGGCCATAGCTACTTTCCATCCCCCAAATTGCCACAATATATTCGGCATCCACCCGATAAGTATCACTGATTTTTTTTAAGAGTGGCGCATATTCCTTAAGTATATAGCGCCCCTGCTCAATCCGCTCTGGGGAGACAGCACTGTCCATATACTCCCAAATCGGGCGACTGAACTCGGGCTGATAAGCATCGAGTCTGAGCACTTTTTTATCGGTTAATAGGCCGCGAAAAGCTAAATTTAAAGTAGCCTCACTAATTCCTCGCTGCTGCGCAAATTGCCGAAAATTATTTTGCCAAAGCATAAATTCTTGATCAGAAAATACTGTATATCCAAACAAGATTACGATAAAAAGAATACCAAGTTGTAGTGTACGCGCTAGCTTGCGACCCATCCCTAAAACCAAAGACGTCAATGTAAGGCGCTATCATAAACAAACTTAAGCAGGCCTGCATCGCCTGTTGAAGCTTATTAATGCATTAGGAGCTTTTTATGCCTCAAGTGGCCTTTCTTGATTATGCCAGTACCAGCCATAATGACCTCGATTTGACGCGGCTGCGACAAGCTTGCGGGCAGTTACACTTATGGCCAGCCACCCAAGCTGACAAGCTTTTAGCGCATATTGGTGAAGCTGAAATTGTGATTAGCAATAAAGTCTTACTGAATGCTGACACTCTCATAGCATTGAAAGATCAACTTAAACTCATTTGTGTCGCCGCGACAGGTACGAATAATATTGATCTGCATACTGCTAAGCAGTTAGGTATTCCCGTTTGCAACGTCCGTCATTATGCCAATCGCTCAGTGGCAGAACATTGCTTAAGTTTAATTTTTGCTCTAGCCCGTCAACTGCCTGCCTATCATCAGGCGGTACAGAACCAAGCTTGGCAACACAGTCAGCATTTCTGTTTATTGGATTATCCGATTACTGAGGTGGCAGGCAAGACGCTCGGTATTATTGGTTATGGCAACTTAGGCCAAGCAACCGCCGAATTGGCGGCAGCCGTTGGTATGCAAATCTTAGTGGCTGAACGCTTGGATGCACCTCAAGTGCGCCCCGGGCGCGTTAGCCTGAACGAACTCTTGACTAGAGCCGATTTTATCAGCCTACATTGCCCACTGACCGAGCAGACTCAAGCCTTCATCAATGCCGAACGCTTACAGCAAATGAAGCCCACCGCCTTTCTGCTGAATACCGCACGGGGAGGATTAATTTGTGAAGCTGATTTATTAGCAGCGCTACAAACGGGCCAAATCGCGGGTGCAGCTCTCGATGTGTTAAGCCTAGAACCGCCCACAGAAGCTAATCCATTATTACAAACCACCTTGCCCAATTTGCTGATTACCCCACATATTGCTTGGGCCAGTCGCCCTGCTCGCCAAACCTTAATTGATCAGCTCGCTGATATTATTCGCAGCTTTCAAGCCAATCACCTGATCAACCGAGTGAACTAACGACCCGATTAGCGCTTTAAATCTTGAGTCTATCTGCTTAGCGCCTGTATCTAAATAAGCTTAAGGTTACTGTAAGTGATTGTGGTCGCTAGCACCTTCAGATCAGCATGCCTAAGCTTATTATTAAACGTGAGCCTCCCCCGCGTTTGACGCGGCAAACCATCCTATTTTGGCTATTAGGCTTACTCCCTGTAGCCTTACTGGCAGGCTTTTTAACCGGTCAGCTCCTCAGCCAACTGCAGCCTTCTAGTTTGAAAGCTGGGCAATCCCCTTGGTTACCTTTAGCCCCTACCAGCTCATCACCGAAGCTAGCGACCAGCCCACTCCCGCATTCGCCTTTAACCCCCCCTGAGATCACTGAGATTACTAAGATCCCAGAGACTACTAAGATCACTGAAACTACTCAGCCATCGACTGAGCCTTTACCTCAGCCACCTTTGAAATCCATCACTTTAAGCCCTAGCCCTAAACCAAGCCCTCACTCAAAACCAAAGGCTGTGCCAGCCACCAAGCCTATAAACGCTGCTAATACCAAAGATCAGCTGAATAATCGCAACCGTCCTGCTAGTACTCCACGTCCGAAACATAAACCCGTTAAATCCCCCCAAACAGTCAGTCAATCAGTTCCCTCTTCTAGACCCATGCCGCGCTCGCGCCCTGAACCAAGGATTGAACCGAAAATCAATCAATTGGCTAAACCACAGGCAGCCGCACCCACTGAGTCTAGACATAAGGAAGATTACCGACTACTTGAGCAATCTTTAGGTATTCCCCTGCAATAGCGGCTTGTATTGCACGGCTCACAATCAAGGTGATTCCATGTCATTTAAGAAAAAAATGATGCTTCTATTGCTGGCATTTTTTATATTAGCGGCTTGCACCACGACCATTATTCAAGCGCCTACCTTATTAGAACTGACACGCCCCGTCTCGCTACAAAAAGCCACTGAACGAGCAGCTAAACATTTATTGCCCCTCGTACAACGGGAACGTAGTTGGCGCAGTGATTGGGTTGCGACCCGAATTTTGGTGTTACCCACTTACCAAGAAAAAACTCGCAAGATTTTAGAGCCTAGCCAACAAATTCAAGCCTATTTACAACAACAAGCCACCGCTTTTAAAGGTATACAGCTCGTTACCCACTCTACCCAAGGGGAGGCTACAGTCAATTATGAGCTGCATAGCACAATGCGGATGACTACTGTACAAGGCCGAGAAAAACTAGTCTTCAGTATGTGGATGCAAGAGCCTAAATCTAAACGCATCCTCTCTACAGTTAGCTCAGCGGTTCAGCTTGAGCGACCACTGCTAAAACCTAGTATCAGCCAGCAGCTACCCGCCCAAACTTGGTTGAAAGCTTTACAGGAGGCGAGTCGTCTAGTCATGAACCGCGCCAAGCAAGATCGCTCGTGGTACAGCCAATTAGCGCCTGCCCAGTTGCTGTTAGTGCCTATCTATGACGCTAATTCCAAGGAAAATTTGAACCTAATGGGTGATCTACAAGCTCAGTTGCAAACACACAGCGGTGCAGCTATCAAAATAGCATTGATCTCTCAAAGCTTATTACCACAAGCCCATTACCTCGTGCACAGTGCGCTGGCGGTCGATAAGAATAGTCAAGGTGCGATGTATGACCTCAATCTTTGGCTACGTGAAGCGAAAACAGGACGTTTAGTCGCCTATGTTCATAACAAAGTCTTCAGCCAAGGTTTGCCCTATACCTTGACCGCTGAAGCGAAAGATAGCCCCGTCTACCCCGAGCCGCTCAATCCAAACGCAGAGGGTTTTGATTTACGCCAAGAAATGCAACGACCGCATTATCCAAGCCGCTTAAAGTTAGAGGCCATTCTTGCGGATGCAGCGAAGGCTTATGCTAGTGCTCACTATGCACAGGCTTTAGAATTATATGAAGCCGCAAATGCCATTAAAGAGGTTCAAAGTTTACGTAGCTTAGCAGGACGCTACTTAACGCTATTACGCATGAATCGAACCGCAGAAGCACGGCGGGCTTTCGCCGATTTAATCCAATCCGGCTTTAAGCATAGCCCAATGCTAACTTTTAAAATTTTGTTTGCGGTCGACTCGACTCAATTTGCAGGAGGTCATTTCCTGAGTAGTCAATACCAAGTATGGATCGAAGAACTAGCACAATATCTCAAACACAGCCAGCGTTGCCTGTTAATCGCAGGGCATAGCAGTCATAGTGGTTCAGCCGCCTATAATTTAAAACTATCGACTTCCCGTGCGAGCGGGATTCGACAATTAATGGTGAGTAAACAAGGCGCAGTCAAGACACAGACACAGGCTGAAGGCAAAGGCTTTTATGAAAATATTATCGGAACAGGGACTGACGACCTCCGTGATGCGGTAGATCGCCGCGTTGAATTTAGGCAGCAAACTTGTCAACCCTAACCATCATTTGTTCTCCCGTCAGGTTATTGGTTAGGCAATGCCCGAACGGATGACCGCCGACTGGGTGTGTGATGCCCTGCAAATGGCGGTTTTCAAACGCAAACGACCCAAAAGCGTCATCATGCATTCTGACCAAGGTGAAAGCCCTACACAGTGAACGCTTCGACACTCGCGAAAATATGTGATACACGGTGTTTGAATAGATCGAAACACACTACAACCGTCATCGCCTGCATAATACACTCGGCTATCTCAGTCCGGTGGACTTTGAGGCTCAAACACTTGCATCTTGAGGTGTCCGGCTTTTGGAAGCCAGATCAGAACAGGCTATTGGGCTTCTATCTGCATCATGCTGCGTTCATAGAAAAGGCAGTTCGCACAATGTACCACGTACCCAGCTGCTGGCGCGTTGTACTTCTACGGTATCGCCGGGTTGGGCGCGGGTTGAAATCAAGGTGAAACCGATATTACATTGAAGACGGTACGACCAGACCGCGTTGGTCAGATCGCCGACCTTAATACCGTGTTGGAACACAGGTTCCCAAGCAAAACCAAATGGATTGGGCTGATCACCCTCAAATTTGATACCTAGCTGGTGACGTTTGGGGCCTTCGGCGTGGATGCGGCGCAGGGCTTGGATGCCAATCACGTCATCGGCTACCTGTAAATCAATGTATTTACCCAGCCGTACCTCGTAGGGGTTCGTGTGTTGGTCGGTGTCGCCGCCATAGGAGAGCAGCCCACTTTCGACCCGTTCGTGCAGGTTGGGGTTGCCCGGGCCAATGTCCCACGGTTTACCCGCTTCGTTGACGATATTCCACAGCTCAGTACCTCGGGCGCTATCCATGAGGTATAGCTCGAAACCACCTTGTTTAGACCAGCCTGAACGGGCTACCACCATCGGAATACCGTGCAGTGTGGTTTCTTTGAACCAAAAATATTTGAGGTCTTTCACCCAGTCGCCGAACAAGGCCACTGCCACGGCCTCGGCTTTGGGGCCTTGAATCGCCAGTGGTGATACATCGGGGTGACTGACTTCAACCTTCAGACCACGCTCGGCTGCAATCGCGGCTGCCCAAAACCAGATATTACTGTCGGCAATCGAGAACCAGTAACGCTCTTCATCGAGCTTCAGCAGAATGGGGTCGTTGATGAGCACACCGTCGTGGTTACACATCGGGATGTACTTACCTTGACCCACTTTACAGATGGAGAGATCACGCGGACTGAGGATTTGTGCCAACTTGCTAGCATCTGGCCCCCGCAACTGCACTTGGCGTTCACAGGCAACATCCCACTGGCTGACACCATTGATAATACGCCAGTACTCAGGTTCGGGATTGCCATAACCCGTGGGCATCAGCATATTGTTGTAGACCGTGAACGAGGTTACGCCTGCGGTCACTGTCGCTTGGTAATAGGGCGAAGGTTTGAGCCGCGCTGAGGGGAAAATACCAAACATGTTGTCTCCTAAGTGGTGGGAGTGACGGGGAGCGTTTTAAACATTAATAATACTCTGCCAAAGGTCACCAAAGTCCGGTAGTCATTGGGACCGCTTTTTACCAGAAACTCGCTTCTTGATGTGTCCATTTTTGATGGGGTAGATCACATCTTAAGGTATCCGGTTTTTTGGAAGCCAGATCAAACCCACTCACTAAACCCATGACTTTCTTACCCCCTACCCCTTTGCAGGGGTAAGGGTTGGGAAAACTTAGGCAAGCCGCGCCTAGGATTTAAAACTTAATGCTCCTTGGTTAGCAGCCTGCCTTTTTTAGGATTTTTTTAGCCGCTGCTTTCGCCGCTTTTTTAGCTCTTTTTACAATTTTCTTCGCGGCCTTATCAGCGGCTTTTTTATCTTGCTGCTCTTGCTTAGCAATTTTCTTTAAAGCCTTCTGTTCTTTTTTACGTTCTTGCTCTACAACCTTTTTCGCTTTTTTTAATTGTTTTTCAGCACTGAGTTCTTGTTTAGTAGCCTTAGTTTGTTTTTTAGAGCTGGCTTTGGCTTTCACTACCTGCTCCTGCTCTGGCGGCTGAGTGGATTCATTCTTCACTGCTGGCTCAGGTGCAACAGCAACCTCAGGGGCAGAGGCAGTCTCAGGCTCGGAAACAGTGATCGGCTTAGCCTTAGCTCTGACTCGCTTAGAAGCCGTTTCCTTGGCTTTAGCTTCTGTCGACTGCGCTGCTTTCGCCACCTTAGCTTTAGTCTCAGTAGGCTGCTTAGCAGCGGTTTTAGCACGGCTAGGGCGTTTGGCAGCCGAGGCTTTCGGTTCAGCGGTTTTATCTGTCTTAGCCTCTGGTGCAGCGACTGGCGTTGGCTGTTCAGCTGTGTCTGTCAGCTCCGGTGTATCGGTGGCAGTCGGTGTAACAGCGGGTGCACCCTCCAGCGGTTCAGTAGCAGGCTCTTCAACCGTCTGCTCTGCAGCTGGCTCAATTGCCTGCTCTGTCGGTGGCTCAGCTGGTGCAATTAAAGCCTTGGCGCTGTCTAAAATACCGCGTGCGGTGCTTGTTCCAATCCCCGGAATATCCGCCAACGCTTGTTCAGACATTCCAGCCAGTTGCTCAACCGTCGCCACCCCATTGGACTCCAAACGGGTTTGCATCGCAGGACCCACATATTTAACAGAAGAAAGTGATAAAGTCATAAGCCTAAACTCCTTAGCATATTTGATATTTATTATTGTAGAAAAAACCTGACTTTACAGTTTGCCGAAATTATAAAAAAAAGCCAATTGATCTATTAACTGTTATTAGACATTTTTGCCAAACAGTCATTAACAGACTAACCTAGCTAGAAATACTCTTGGAGAGGTGTTTCCTCGTAATGCTCAGCATCGTTGGGAGCTGTTTAGCTTTTTTGGGGCTGAAGCCAGTCTGGAATTGGCCAGTATTGGTTTGACTTGCTCTTTACTCGATGTGTATTTCGCCCCACTAGCCCTAGCTAGGATAAAGCTCAGCCAAGCCTAATCCTTGTTGTGAACTTGAGCTTGAATCCGTCAATGGCTGCGGCTGATAATTCTGCACCGCCTGCCACAGCTCTTGCCCCTCCCAAACATGGGTAGTGGACGCATACAGCACCGTGCTGAGATCATCCAAAGCTTGTTTTAAGGGTAAGTCGGCGTGGGTTCTTAAAGTAGCAATAGTCGCCGGTGATAAATGTAAATCCTCCCGAATCCAAGCCTGTAACGCTTGAAAAGCAGCATGGGCATCATTGCTTTGACAGGCCTGCTTCAATGCCTGTAAGGGCGCAATACTGTGGCTGGCAAAACGACTTGCCTCCCTGTCCTTGGACTTTCGCTTAAGCAACCGAATGCCCAGCCCTGCTAAGCTGATTAAGACCAAAGCCGCTAAAATGGCTAAGAGCCAAAGCTTAGTTAGCCTACCCGTGTTGGGGGCTTGACTAGAAGGCATGCGCTCTTCGCTAGGGGTCAATAAACTATTGGCAGCCCCCGGCTCAGGATTGGCTTTAGCAGCGGAATTGGGGTCAGTCGAGGGTTGGCTCTGCCCTACGCCGGTCACTATTAAAGCGGTAGGTTCAATCCGGGCTGTCTGCATTTTTTTAGCTTTCAGGTCCCACCAATCGACGCTAATCTCTGGCAAGACATAATTTCCATCTGCAGTCCCCATCAAGACCCATTTTTCTTCACGCATCCCAATCACACTGTTCCCACCGAGGTCATTGCGAAACTCTGGCTGATTGGCATAGCCTTTAATCCCCATTGGGGGCTTAATATCGAGGGCAGGCAATTGTTCCGCCATTAAACCCTCTGCGATCATCGCAATCGTCAAAGTGACTGGCTCACCTGCTTTTAAAGTTTTATTGGCTGGCTCCCAATGTGCGTTCAGCGTCAGGCTATTGGCGGGTAGCCAAGTCGATTTGATCTGTGGCTGTGGCTGCACAGTAATCACTAAAGGTGCCGAAAAGCGGCGGACTTGCTGACCACTGATACCAAAAGGATCGAGCTGCCGCGACCGACGATCATCTAAAGCACCTTGAAATACCGTCCGCCCTAGGGTCAGCTCCCCACTGACTTGGGGAAATACGGCATAACGGCGCTCAATCATTTGATAGCGCACCCCATTGCGATTGACCACCCCACTTTTGGTATTCCCCAATTGCTGAATCAGACCTTTGCCTTTTTCTAACTCAGGATGCGACATGCTAGCACGGGTCGGTAATAACGGGACCACATGCAATAAGCGTTGGGTGACAATGACTTGCTGCTGCACATAAGGCTGAGGCGGATCAGCGCTCAGCTCAACGAGGATATCGGTATTAGGTTTACCATTCAAATCAACCGCCCCCTCGACCACTTGAATAGTCGTTGGCTCACTGCTGAGTTGGCCGAAATGAATCTTAGGAATTTGTAAGTTGCCCGCTTGCTTGGCGAATAGGCTAATTCTCCAAGCGGTTTGCTGCGCCATTTGCCCATTGATATATTGCAGGTTAGTGCTCGTTGAACTCCCTGTCACCTGAAAGTCTTGATCCAACGGGCTAAAATCAGGCGTAATCGCCAGTGCTTGATCGGCTGAAAAGGTTAAGGTGAAATCATCCCCCACCGATACTGTTGCCGGATTGACTTGGACTTGCACACCCGCCGCCCATACTTTGCAGCTAAAACTCAAACAAAAGCAAACCAGCGCGATGAACCTAAACACAGTCATTACCAAGCATCTCCTTGGCTAGGATGGGCGCGCTGTTGATATTGATATTGAAACTTACGCCGCCACAAACCTGCTGGGTCATCGGGGATCCGGCGTAGCCACTGCTCTGTGGCTTGTTGTTGTTCTGCTGCTTTGGGGTCGATTGGGGCAGCAGCCTCTGCTTGGGCTGGTTCTGATTTAGCATCTGATTGTTCTGCTTCCTGCTGTTGGTTTTGCTCAGCCTGCTTAGCTTGCTCTTGTTCCTGTGCGGCTTGCTCTTGCTGGGCTTGAGCCTGCTGTGGGTCTTGCTGCGGTTGATTGGGTTGATTCTGCTGAGCTTGACCTGCTTGCTGTTGCTGATTCGATGGGTTTTGCTGATCTTGATTTTGCTGCTGGTTTTGTGAACCTTGCTGCTGTTGCTGATCCTCTAATTGTTTTTTCAGTAAATCTCGATTATAGCGTGCATCGGCATGTTGTGCATTTTGCGCGAGTACTTGCTCATAAGCAGCAATCGCCTGCGGGAATTTATTTAAGCGCGCTAAGGCATTCCCATAATTATATAAACCTTCTAGACTTTTATCTGCAGAATATAGCTGAGCCGCTTGCTCAAAATGCCCTGCTTGATAAGCAGCAGCAGCCTTCCACTGCGGATTTTCAAATAATTCACTGGCACGTTTAGCTTGCCCTGCCTGTAAAGCAGCCTGAGCTTGTTGATCCGGTGTTGACCATAAATCAGCCCAGACACTGGCCTGTACTGGCTGAGTTTGTGGCAAAACCAGCACTACTAAGCTTAAAGATAAGAGCCAACCTCGTCTAAACAATACCGCCGCGAACGGTAATATCGCTAAGACCAACCAAACTCCCGCATTCACCCAAGTATCCACTTGGCGCTGACCACCCGAAATTAAATTCTGCTCACCCGCTTTTGCCTCCCATACGGCGGCTAAACGATTGACATCGGCGTCACCAATCCCAGCGGTTACATAAACCCCATTACCCGCTTGTGCCAAAGCGTTCAAGCTAGCCACCTCCAGTTTGGGTAGGATGGTTTTGCCTCGGGCATCTTGCAAGAAGCCACCCTCTGCTAAAGGAATCGGCGCACCATTCACTGACCCCACGCCTAATACAGAAATATTCACACCTTTAGCCAATGCGGCGCGGGCAGCACTTAAAGCTTGTGCACCATCGGTCATCCCATCGGTGATTAGCAGAATATTGCCACTTTTTGCACCTGCTTGTTGGAGCAGCTCCATTGAACGCTCAATCGCTAAACTCAAGAAACCACCTTGCACTGGCATAATGTCTGGGCTGAGATTCTTCATTTGCGCTTCAATGGTTTTTATATCATCCGTCAAGGGTGAAACAGGAAAAGCATCGCCTGCAAACACGACTAGCCCTGTTTGCTCTCCTTTGCGAGCCTGCAGAATATCCATGACCTTAAAACGTGCCTGTTCTAAGCGATTGGGCGATAAATCCTGCGCATACATTGAAGCGGACAAATCAAGCGCAATCACCAACGCTTGCTGCTGACGAAAGACGGGAACTTCTTTCTTTTCCCAAGCCGGCCCCGCTAGCGCTAGAATGCTGAGTAGCGCCAGCAAAGAAAAAATGATCAGTGCAGACAAACTTTCCCGCCGCTCCCGCCCTGTAAGGATAAAAGGCGCGAGTGCAGGGTCGACTAAATCTTGCCAACCACTGTGGTGTTTACGCCGCCGTAAAATCCAAAACCATAACACGGGCAGCAAAACGAATAACCAGAAAGCCGCTGGATAGAGAAAATGAAAATCCGCCATTTAAGCCTCCGCCTCCATACGCACGACAAAAGCTAACCAGCCCAGCATAAATGCCAAACCTAACGGCCACCGAAATAATTCTTGCTGCGGCCGCCATTCTTCAGCCTCGTGCTCTACCGGCTCTAGGCGGTCTAATTCGGCATAAATACGCTGAAACTCTTCCGTATCCCGCGC
Organism: Thiothrix eikelboomii; assembly: GCF_900167255.1. Lineage (GTDB taxonomy): Bacteria > Pseudomonadota > Gammaproteobacteria > Thiotrichales > Thiotrichaceae > Thiolinea > Thiolinea eikelboomii. The sequence continues at coordinate 184,556 of NZ_FUYB01000004.1, read as the reverse complement.
CCGAAAATATTGCCCACCTGTTTTGCTCGCAATCGCTTTTAAAGACTCTTCATCAATTTCTGCGGCCGGATTAATCAATTGAATGCCAAACAAACTGCGCGCTTGTGGACCTTCAGAACCAATCCCTACTGTATAGATTTTTAAGCCTGCACTCGCGGCCATATCGGCGGCAGCGGCAGGACTAACCGAACCAGCCGTATTCGCTCCATCGGTCATCAAAACGAGCACACGATTCTTTTCTTGGCTATCTTGTAAGCGCTTAATGGCCAAACCGATGGCATCACCAATCGCAGTACGCTCGCCCGCCAAACCAATCACCGTTTCATTTAACAGCGTATGTACCGTCACCCGATCAAAAGTAAGGGGCGCTTGTAAATAAGCTTGATCACCAAACACGATTAAACCGATCCGATCCCCGACTCGCTTTTGAATAAAATCACCCGCCACCACCTTAGTCGCAACTAAGCGATCAACTACCTGATTATTCAAGTAAAAATCTTGCTCTTGCATACTGCCGGATAAATCGACTGCCAGCATTAAATCCCGCCCAGAAACAGGCAAGGCCACACTCTCACCCACCCAAATCGGACGGGCAGCCGCCGTCACTAAAGCTAACCACGCCAGTGCTGCGAAGACTAAAGCCAGCCATGAAGTCCACGCTTTTTCAGAAGCAGCCTCACCTTGTAAAAAGTCTTGTAGGAAAGGAACCTTCAAGGCTAGGCCAACACGTTGTTTGGCAGGTCGCCAAAGTTGGCGAATCAATAAGGGTAAAGGCAGCAAACCAAATAGCCACCACCAAGCGAACTCATACATGCTATTTACCTGCCAACGCTTGCGAGCTGAGCCATTGACGCACCTCTTGTACTAAAGCTTTTACATCCGCATTACCTTGTGCACGATACGGTAATTCAGTTAAAGCTTGTTGAAAGTGCTGACTAAACACGGGTGAGCCAGTGTGCTGGTCTAAAAACTGTAGCCAACTCATACCTGTCAAACCTGCTACACTACGCCGCCCATATAGGCTAATCGCCATCCGCCGCAAGAGTACCGATAACTCACGTACCAACCCCAGCGGATCATGTCGATATTGTTGCTCAATCCGCTCTAGCTCTTGTAAGGCAGAGGCTTGAGCTGACCGCTGTATACGCCGCTGGCTAGTGGGACGTTTCAGCCACCAAATGATTAGTGCAAGGCCAACACCTAGGCCTAAGATCAAGACTAACCACCAACCCCAAGCTAAAGGCCACCAGCCGATTTCAGCGGGCAAATGAATATCGCGTAAGGGGAGTTCAGTTGGCTTCATCGCATCCCTCTGACTAACTTCAACAAACGCTCATTCGTGGTATCGCGGGTCGATAATTGAATGAGGGGAATCCGATGCTTGCGTGCAAACTCCTGCAGCGAAACCTGGGCTTGTCGTTGACGTTCATGATAATCGCGCCGCCACATTTTCTGCTTGAGATTCACCCATAAACTGCGTTTGCCATCCGTCACACGTAGCACACCTTGCGGGGGAAGTTGATTTTCTAACGGATCACGCACGAGCACTAAAGTGATACTCGCTTGGCGATGAATCATCGCTAATTGTTGTAAGGCAACCGGGTCAGCTTGACGAAAATCACTGATCACAAAAACCTGTGTGCCTGATTCAGTCACCCGTCTTAAACGTCGCCAACTATCTTGTAGCACCGCCGTATCGCTCAGCAAGCTTGACTGATCTTGCTGCGTCGCTTCAGCGAGCGCGCGCATAAAACCCAAGACCGAACTGCGACTACGTGAGGGTTTAAATTCTAAATGTCCATTAGCTTGCTGTAATACGCCCCCCGCACGATCACCTTCGGAAAGGGTTTTCCAGATCAGTAAGCCAGCAGTTTCCGCCGCCACCACGGTTTTAAAGCGGCCTTGGGTTGCAAAAAACATTGACGGGCGCAAATCTAGCCAAATCAAAACCGGCTTTTCACGTTCTTCCTGAAAGATTTTCGTATGGACTTTGCCACTACGAGCGGTTACCCGCCAATCAATCGTCCGAATATCATCCCCCGGTTGATAAGGGCGAGATTCGGCAAAATCCATCCCCCGACCTTTAAACACCGAGCGATGCAAACCGACCTGCCGCGCACGCACATGACGCTTAGCTAAATTCAAAGTTCGCACTTGAGTTTGCAGCTTAATTAAAGACTGCAAAGAGCTATAAACTAAACCATCACCTGGGCGCATTAAGGCACTGCCACCAGAGCTAAGAGCTCATCAATCAAGTGATTAGCACTCATACCATCGGCCTCTGCCTCAAAGGTTAGCAATAACCGATGCCGTAAGACATCATGAGCCACCGCCTGCACATCTTCGGGGCTAACAAAATCGCGTCCTGCCAACCAAGCATGAGCACGGGCACAACGATCTAACGCCAAGGTGGCGCGGGGGCTGGCTCCATACGCAATGCTTCCCGTCAAGGATTTACCATAGCGCTCAGGGTGACGAGTGGCTAATACCAGTTGCAATAGATATTGCTCAATATTATCCGCCATATAGAGCATCAAAACCTCTTGGCGAGCAGCACGGATCTCTGCCGGCCCTACCAGCGGCTCTTCTACTAGCTTTTCATGCCGGACCTCCTCCATCGCCTCTTTGCGCCCTAGGAGTAGGATCAAACGCTCTTCTTCCGCTGTGGGATAATCGACTAAAACATGCATCAGGAAGCGGTCTAATTGAGCCTCCGGTAAATGATAAGTACCTTCTTGCTCAATCGGATTTTGAGTGGCCATCACCAAAAAAGGATCGGGTAATTTCCAAGTCGTACCTGCGACTGTAATTTGACGCTCGGCCATCGCCTCTAGCAAAGCTGATTGAACTTTAGCGGGTGCACGATTGATTTCATCGGCAAGAATCAGATTATGAAATAACGGACCTTTTTGGAATTTGAAACTGCCATCATTAGGATGAAACACCTCAGTGCCTGTAATATCAGCCGGTAACAAATCCGGCGTGAATTGCACACGATGGAAGCTCCCCTCCACCCCTTGCCCGAGCATTTGAATCGCACGAGTTTTAGCCAGCCCTGGAGCACCTTCCACTAACAAATGACCATCTGCGAGTAAGGCAATCAACAGACGATTGATCAACGATTTTTGGCCAACAATTTTCCGTTCTAGATAACGTGACAATTTGTCAAAATTTTGTTTTTGGTTCATGCTCGCAAGCGTCTTTATAAAAATCTGATGAAATATACGCGGTATTAAAGCAGATTCAAGTTAACAAAAGGAAATGATTATGGGTATGCAAGGACAAATTGAAGCAAAGCTCCGACAGGCTTTTAATCCTGATGTGTTAGAAGTGATTAATGAAAGCCATCTGCACAATGTCCCCCCGGGCGCTGAGTCGCATTTTAAAGCAGTTATTGTCAGTGAGCAATTCAAGGATCGGCGATTAGTGGCAAGGCATCGCTTAGTTAATCAGGCTCTAGCCAGCGAGCTACATCAAATTCATGCCCTCGCTCTTCATACACTAACACCTGACGAATACTTTAAACGAGCGGGAGCCGTTGCCGACTCCCCTTTGTGTATGGGCGGTGCTAAGACCCCTTCGCTTAGCTAGCAGGGCCTTCTAGCAATTTCTGCAGATTACGCCGAGCATTTTCATTGCCTTGGCCTACTGCTGCGGTCAATAGCTTTTCTGCTTGTGCACGATCTTGTTTGACACCGTTGCCCATAATATACAGCACGGCTAAATTGTTTTGTGCCTCAGAAAAACCCGCTTTAGCTGCTTTGGCATACCATTTTGCTGCCTCAGCATAGTTTTGCTTCACACCACGCCCATCTTCATAGAGCAGTGCTAAATTATGCTGTGCCTTCGGATAACCTTGCTTGGCTGCTTTGGCATACCATTTAGCCGCTTCGGCAATGTTTTGCGGGATAGCCGGATCAGTACCATCCTCAAAGAGAGCACCTAGCATGAGTTGCGCATACATATCTCCTCGCTGAGCAGTGTCAATCACCTCTTGCACACTCATATTGCCTAGATCAACTTTGGATTGATTATGTTCAACGGATATATCACCCGGCTCTTCGACCACAGCGGCTTGAGCCTCAGGCATACCCTCTGCACCCGCAGCACCCTCAATCGGCAAAGCTGCTAGCTCAGACTCTGGTTCTTCAGACTCTGATTCTAAAGCTGGAGCTGAAACACGATCTGGAGCGGGCATGGGGTCTGGAGCTGAAACCGGAGCTGGAGCGATAGCCGCTAACCTTGGAGCAGCTTGCACAGCAGGGGCTAACTCTGCCGCAGGGGTAAGACTGGCTAAGGCTAATTTAGCCGCTTCACTCCCACGCTTAGCCGCTTGAGTATACCAAAACTTAGCTAAGCGCTGATCTAAGGGCAGGTATTGACCATTGCTGTACATCACCCCTAAGCCATATTGAGCCTCGACTTGCCCGGCTCGCGCCGCTTTTTCCTGTAGGTCGAGAGATTGCTTAATATTTTCAGGACTGGGATCTTGGCGCAATTGTAAAGCCAAAGCATATTGCGCGTTCAAATCCCCCTGAGTCGCCTTGGCCTGTAAGGCTGTTGCTGAAACAGTTGAGGCTGAAGCTCGATGTGCTTGGCGATTCGCATACCATTGCTCAATACTCTTTCCCTGCTCAGTAGCTGCAGTGACTGGCTTCACGGCCTGACGCTGCGGTGGCGGGTTAGCAGCCGCTTCAGTGGCAAGCGGCGTAGCGGCTGGCAAAGCTGCAGCAGGTGCGGCTAAGGGTAGATCCTCACGAGCAGCCCAAGGTGGTGCGGCCTCTTCCAAACTAGCCGAGGCTGCCTGAGCAAGGGTCAATTGCGCAGGTAAGCAACTGGCTAACAGTACTTGTGAAATAAATAAAAAAGATCGGTTGCGTATTATTATTTTCATTATTTTGCCCCCGTGGGTTTGATTGGGTATGGCTAAACACTTGTTTTTTTGCTGATTTTTATATACCACTCCAGCTAAACTTGCACTGAATTAAATGCCGAATTAAACATCGTTTAAGAGCGTGCTTGTTGAAAGTTATCTAACCACATCGACACTCGCTTTAAAGTCTTTTGGAGTTGATCACTTTTAACTGGCTTAGTTAAATAGGTTGAAGCACCCGCGATAACACCTTGTACCTCATCTAGAGGTGAGGTTTTAGCACTGAGCATAATGATCGGTGTCTTTTTCATTTCCCGCCGAATCCGCATTTGGCGACAGGTTTCATAGCCATCAATCCCGGGCATAATAATATCTAAAAACACTAGGTCATAGCGGTGGCTGGCCACTTTTTGTAAAGCCTCTTCACCTGTTTCTGCAAAATCAGAGGCAATCCCCGCCTGCCGTAACTCGATTTCTAATTGCTTACGAATCGCTGCACTATCATCGACCACTAAAGCACGGTGATGATATTCACGACTGAGTTCTATAGGTGGCTCAGCATGAGGAACAGCGACCTGTTCTTCTACCGACCGACTCGGCTGCTCAGGAGCTGCAGCGGGCATGGCTTCCGTTGGTACAGGCATTACAGGAGCCACCGGAATTATCGGGGTTTCAGCAATAGGTAGTTGTTGAGTCTCAGGTAACTGCTGAGTCTCAGGTACTGTGATACTCAGCGCCAAAGCGGGTTGCTCAAGCTCGGCTTTAAGTGTTGGCAATGGAAGCGCTGCGGGCGTTGCAAGGTTGGCTTCCACCACCGTTAACTGCGGAGGTTCAGACGTTTTAACCACAGGCTCAGCCAGATGATCTAGCCATAATTTACGCGCCTCATCCAAAGTACGCATCACTCGCGTCACCAATAAGGGGCGCTGCATCAAGACATCATAAGGCTGCTCACTGTCTTGATCAGTAATCCGAACTAACATAGCACCTTCAGGGTGCAAGGCTGCTAAGTCAAGCAGCGTCTCATTACTCACCACCACCAACTGCGCAGAAGATAAATCCGTCAACACATAGTTGCGCCCTTGTGCACCACTAAATGTTACTACCCGCTTCAAGACCGCTTCTTCGCGGGCATCAAGCTTATAGAGGCAAACACCTACTGTATGATCCGCCTGAGCCATAGCTCCATTTACTCCTGAAGAAACACTTATATAATCGCCAACTGCGTATCTAGCCATTTTTTTATTTGTTCCTGTAAGGCTGTTGTTTGTACGGGTTTAGTTAAATAACCATCTACGCCGGCTTGTTCAGCTAAATCACGATGCTTACGTGTACTTCGTGAAGTAATCATAATGACTGGCAAATCTTTCATCTCTGGCCAAATCCGAATCGCTTGAGTCATTTCCAAGCCATTCATCCGAGGCATTTCCATGTCAGTTAACACCATATCAACAGGTGTAGTATTCATGATTTGTAAGGCATCTAAACCATCCACGGCCGTATGCACCACATGCCCCATGCCCTCTAAACTGAGCCGCAGTGCTTTACGGTTACTGAGCGAGTCATCCACCACTAAAATCGTGGATGCAGTTTTGTTAAGCTCAACCGTCTTCACTTCATCAGCGGCCTGCAATTGAATTTTGCCATCTTCTAGATCACGGACTAAACGCAGCATATCCAGAACAGGGGCAACCGTGCCGTTGGCTAAAATGCAGGCACCTTGTATGCCGGGCAAATAACCCAACCATGATGCAAGATTTTTAATCACAATATCCCGAGAAGGCAAGACTTCATTGGCATAAAGTGCATGTGCGCCCTTTTCACTGCGAATAATTAGCAGGGTATGGCCTTGCTGAATATTCACCGCAGCCGCAGGCCAATGTAATAATTGCGCGAGGGACTCAACCGGTAATTGATAACGATTGGTATGAATCCGCCACACTCCGTGATCGTCTATACTTTCATCCGCTGCCACATACAATACTTGCTCAATACTATCAGCCGGAATAGCCACCCAATGCTCACCCGCCCGAACGACTAAGGCATGGGTAGAAATCAGGGTTTGGGGCAGGTCCAGCACAATTTTTGTGCCAAGCCCCGCTTGACTGTGGAGCTTCACACTGCCGCGCAACTTTTCAATAGCCGCCTGCACCACATCCATGCCGACACCACGTCCTGAAACCTCACTCACCTCATCCCGAGTACTAAAGCCCGGTTGCATCACTAAATTTAATAAGCTCTCTTCGGCGAGTGGTGTATCAGCCTGAATCAGCCCACGCTCAAGCCCACGGGCGCGAATCCGCTCTAGATTCATGCCAGCCCCATCATCTTCTAAGCTCAAACTAATATGATTACCCCGCCGAGCGAAGGTCAGGGTGATTTTACCAGTTTCGGGCTTACCGGCTGCCACTCGTGCTTCGGGCGCTTCAATACCATGATCAACCGCATTCCGTAATAAATGCAGCAAAGGATCAGTCACCCCCTTGAGAATATCCGCATCCACTTGTAAATGCTGACCCTGAATCTCAATCTCAGCTTTTTTAGCCGTTTTCCGACAAGTCTCGCGCACAATCCGCTCTAAGCGTGGCAGTAAAGTACTGACGGGGGTCAAGCGCATCGACAGGACGGCCTCACTCAATTGCCGCTGAATACGTTGCTGCTGATACAGCTCATCCATCAAGCGCCGCATCATTTGCTGCAAGCTCTGCACCAACTCGTGGCTATCAGCAGCTGCCTCCATTAATAAATTATTCGCACTGACTAAATCGCTGTAAGACTCTAGCTCTAATTCATCTAAGGTTGGTCCTTCCTTTTGAGTCGCTTTTGAGCCTTTCGTCTGACGCTGAGCTTGATGTTCAATTGCTGTTTCTAATTCATCTAAACGCTGGCGAATTTGCTCATCATGTTGATACAGCTGCTTACCCATACGGTTAGATTGCTGCAATAATTCAGCCGATTGGCTACTTGAACTAATTAACTCCCCAGTCAAACTCAGTAAGCGTCCAACTCGCTCCTCATTGACTGCAACCGAAGCCGCACCACTGTGCAAAACCGTGGAAGTTAAGGGTAGGGACTCATCTTCATCGAGTAATTCGTCCTCACTACTCGCTTCGATCGACTCGATAGCTTCAGCCGTGTGCTCAGTAATAAAGCTAGGTAGTTTAACCACTGGGGTTAGCTTTAAAGCATCATCGCCCGCATCGTCTTCCGAAGTCTCTTGTTCTAAGCGCTCTTTCCACTCTTTTAACTGATGATTAAGCTCTGCATACTCTTCCGGCAAGCCAGTACCTGCCTTTAGATGGTCGAATAAAGCCTCTAAACAATCAGCCGCAGCTTCTAAAATAGACCCCAAACCTGCAGGGAGCGTTTGCAGAGCAGCCGCATCTAATAAGTCTTCGAGCTGATGAGTGAAATTCGCAATCGGCTCAACCCCAACCACACCGCTCGAACCTTTAATGGTGTGGACTAAGCGTGAAGCATGCCGCTGCTGCTCAAGACGGCTATCGCCCTTAGCAAGTACCCGAATCAACCGCGCAGCTTCAGTAATATGCCCCGGTGTTTCCGCTAAATAGGCCGCCAATAACTCTGGGTGCACATCCGCTGCAAAGGCTAGCTCAGTACTTGGGCTAAGTGAGGTTTCTGCTGTCTCCTCTAAATTGGCTTGCCCACTAGCACGTAAGGTTAATAGAAATTGTTGCAATAACTGCGGATCCAAGGCCTCGGGCCAAGTAAAATCCATTAACTCAGCCGTCAGCATCGGCAAATGACCCAGCTCATCCGGCTCGCGTAAAACTAAGGCGGTCATTTCTAACCAACCAAAGTATTTCCCTTGCTCTAAAAGTTCTGGGGCTGAGTTCGTCGTTAATGAGGTTTGTACCCAATTGACCACAGCAACCACATCCTGCCAAGCATACATTTCAGCAGTCATGCTCAAACGCTCGTACTCAGCCGTCACTTGGTCAAGTTGCTCAGCAAGCTCTAAGCTGGTATCCAGCATAGATAATTGCAAGGCCACCTCTTCTAGCTCTTCGGCAAACGCCAAACGATCTTCATTCAGCTGATTATCCATCAAAGTCTCCTCATGCTCGAACCTTTAGGCTTCCAGCTTGAATACGTTGACGGACTTGACGAGACGCTGACCAGCTTCAGCCATACTGCTAGTTAAGCTAGTGAGAGACAATAACTCCTTACCTGTCGACTGAGTAGCCTCAACAATCCGCTCAGCACGAGTTTGCAACTCTTGGCTGATCTTGACCTGTTCAGCCGAATCCACCGCAATTTTCTCAACCGACTGGACGAGTTCATTCGTCGCATCTAAGCTCGTTTGCATTTGAGTGGCGGCTTGCTCTGCCAAATTCGAACCATCGACCACCTCAGAAATGGTCTGATCCATCGTCGCAATCGTTGTATTAGCTTCCTGTTGAATATTTCTTACCAGAGCACCGATTTGATCCGTCGACTCCCGTGAGCTTTCTGCTAAATGCTGAATCTCTTCGGCAATCACCGAGAAACCCCGCCCTGCTTCACCTGCTGCCGTTGCTTGCATACTCGCATTCAAGGCCAGCACCGTTGTACGTTCAGAGATATTGCTGATAATGTCGATAATGCGGGAAATTTCTTGCGAACGCTCCCCTAACCGTTTCAAACGCTTACCTGTTTCTTGCACGGTATCACGAATACCTGAAATACTGGTTAAAGTACGTGCAACAGATTCTTGCGCTTCACGGGTGGCACGTGAAGTACTATCCGCCACTCGATTCGCTTGTTGTGCAGAGGCGGCAATGGAATCTAAACGACCCAAAATATTGCCTAATTGCTCAACCGTTTCTTCGGCTTCATTGCGTTCTAACAGTGCTAATTGATTCACCGACAGCGCATGTTGGTTAACATCCTGAGAAGTGGCATCCACGGTCAAGGCAACCTCACGGACTTGCTTGAGTACCTCAGTAGTATCTTCAGCTAATTGATTGATCGCATCGGCCAGTGGGCCTGTGGCATCTTCCGTCACTTTCGCACGCACGGTTAAATTACGCTCACTCAAATCAGCGACCGCTTCTAATAAGGTAAAGACCGATTCATTTAATTGTTGGTGTTCTGCATTGATTTTTCGTTGAGTCGAAATACGATCTTCTACCATACCATCAAACGCTTGGCCTAATTCAGCCAACTCACTGCGTCCACCTAACTCCACTCGAGCATTCAAATCACCTGCGGCAATCTCACGAATTGTACTATTCAAACGTCCCAATTGCCCACCAATCGAGCGATAAATTAAATACCCTAAGATCGCGGCAATTAACATACCCAGCAAAATCATACTGACGGCAGCAATCAATAAGCGCCGAGCATCTTCAGTGGCTGCATCAGATAAAGCATAAGATTGCTTAATATCATTCTCAACCTGTGCATTAATTTTATCACGAAAACCTTGGGTATCTGCTAACAAATCATTTTGTACATAAAGCTCAAGCTGATTACGATCTTGGCCTTCTAACAAACGTTCGCTGCGCTTCATGGACACCAAAAGCTGATCCATTTCTTCTTGCACACGATTAAATTCTTTACGTATCTGTTCATCATCTAGATTATCAACACTTTTCAGTGCTTTATAACGTGGCATACTCACTTCAATAAAATTCTTTTCAGAAGCCTTTAACTCTTTTAAGGCATCCTCCCAAGATTTAGTCCCTAAAACAACTTGATGTAAGAGTAAAACATGGTTATCTTGAGTATCACGAATCAAACTATTGCCGGTATCAATTAATGCAATATGATTACTTAAATCACGTAAAACCATTTGATTTTTATTCAATGCAAAAATTGCACCACTACCCAACAGCATTAACAATAGCAATGGAATCAAGACCAAGAGAAATATCCGCTGAGCAACTGGCATATTCGCTAGCCAGCCCGTTTTCTGCTTGTTGTTCGCTAAATCACTCATTTATACCATCCTTTCCAAGTTGAGCTATCGACAGGCGCCCATTTGTTATCTGCTAGCGTCGTCATCACGACCAAATCCGACCCCTGATTATCATCGGTAAAATCGAGCGGTAGACCACCTAAATCAAACTGCTTACCCCGTAAAGCGGCAACGACATTGGCTCGTGTCATTTCTTGCCCCGCAGCCTCAACATCACCCATTGCTTTTAAGAGCATCCGGCCTACAATATAGCCCTCTAAAGAAACATATCCTAATTTATCGCCCAGTGCTGCGCGTGCTTCATTAACAATCGGTAGCTCACTGTCTAAAGCAGGCACCACCTGAGTCATTAATACTCGATCAGCTACACCAAATGAGCTTAATTGTTTCAGGAAATTATCCGCACCCGTAAAAGATACTGCACTATAAACCCAAGACTCTTTTTTACTATTGGCATAAGTAATAAAGCGAGCAACTGATTCATAAGAACCGACCGTTACCACGAATTTACAAGGCCGACCTTGCTTGGCCTCCCATTTCTTAATAGAGTCATAGCCATCACGCACGGCAAGACTATTGCGTTTATAGACACCGACAGGACCGATCCCATTACGCTGAGCATTGTCACCTTCTTGCTCGAAGATTTTATCTAAGGCCTCAGCAATATAATTTACACCTTGTTTGCCAGCTAACACTGCTTTCAAACCGCGCAAACCAGATAAACCATAAGAATCATCTTGTATATAAGCGCAAATCGACGCTGGGCCATAACCATGATTAAACGCCTCTTCAACAACGGCTTTAACTTCTTGCCCATAACTGGCTCGATAATTAATAACATCTTCTTGATTACTACGTAATAAATCAGAACCTGTAAAAAAACCAATCGCAGGTATTTTTTTATCTGCTAATAAGGGTAAAGCTGCTGCTGCAGTCGGAGTGCCTACATTGCCGACGAAGGCAAATACATCTTGACTGAGTAATTTATTAACGGCTTCAATCGTTTTGGGTGGGCTATAATTATCGTTTTCACTTAATAATTTAATTTGCTTAGCACCGATTTGCTTATCTTGCAAAGCAGCCTCTAAACCGCTCAGCATACCAGTACCTAGACCTTTGGATTGACCTTGTAAATCCAAGGACGTGGCTAAGCGAATTTGATTAGCCGGGACTTCTTCCGCCTGCGCTATACAAGGCAAAACACCAAAGGCTAGCCAAACTAGCGATCGCAAGATGGTTTTTTTATTGTTTATCATGATTTATTTCCCTCTAACAGTGGCTGTGGATCCACTGGGCTTGGTTTTACTTAATAACCTAAATAGACGTCCATGATCAGCCGCTAATAGCAGGGCATTATTCTGACTCCAGACTGTCTGAATCCAGCCGGGCATCCCCGGTATCCGTCCGCTTTGAGTAGCCGTATCCGGTACAGTGATTTGTTTAGGGAGTTCATCACAGCTGACTACAACCGGCGCAAAAGCCTCGTGTTGCAACCAGAGCAGGTATTGTTTTTTCGGACGCGGCTGCTTAAATAAGACCCCATGCATATCAATAACCGGACAGAGATCCCCGCGAACATTAGATAAACCCGCACACCAATCTGGCGCATAAGGCACTGGATAAACCGTATCTAGGGTTAGCACCTCAGAACGAAGGCCGGGTTCTAGCAAAATACGATAATCACCTACCTTATAAGAGAATGCAGCTTGCACCGTCCTACTCCTTACCCAATTTAGTTATTGTCAACAGTTGCTTATTTCCCTCGTTAAACAACTGTGCTGCTTTAGTTATTTTTTCACTGGCATCTTAGCGTGCAGTATTTACAGTGCCGTTAATTGCGCCAAAATTGCACCCGGCGTATAAGGCTTGACTAGATAATGGTTAGCCCCTAATTTTTTAGCCCATTGCATATCCACCGGATTAGACTTACTGGAAACCATAATGATCGGGGTGGTTGCAGTGGCTGGCTGGCGGCGAAGATTGCGACAGGTCTGATAACCATCGCCGTCCTCCATGATAATGTCGAGAAAAATGACATCCGGCTGATGGGTTTCTGCCAATATTCTAGCCTCATTCCCTGAAGTGGCTACAATCACCTGATAACCGGCATCTTGCAAAATTCGGCTTAAGTAGAGACGCTCAGTCTGGGAGTCATCGGCGATCAAAATGGTTTTTATTGCAGACATAGTGTTCCACCTAAATGAATAAATTCTAGGGATGAAGATGAGCACAAGCACTGCGAAACTGCAGCATGAGACAGCACATACGTTGTGGGTGACAGCAACATAGTCATAAGTTGCATAAAGCCATTCCTATTTAGTTTTACACTCAACTCAACTGATGCAGAACCTTATAAGTGGGGGGTACTTACAAGGCCTAAAGGGTCGTTTTTGAGTTGTAGTTATTGACCGTTTAGCAACAAAGTCTGCGTGTATAGCTAACAAGAACTGACTTATTAACTATAATATCAAACTGATAATAGTCAATATTTCATCAAATGCAACTTATAAAGATGAGTGACACCCATCAGCAGTCTTGCTTGATTTTTGCTCATCACATTGCAACGGGATAGCTTAGCTACCGGTTTTATCCAAATCTCGCCATAAATGCCGTGCCATCCCTAGTAACAGCAGTACCGCAACCAGCAGTACACCACCTAACAAATAGGGCAGCCATTGCTTATAGGCGGCGGGATGGTCTAGAGGCTTCAAGACTTGCTCTGCACCAACTTGCACCGTCGTTGCTAGCCAACGTCCCGCCATCGTCTCATCGGGAAACGGCAAATCTAAATGCGAAATTGGATCACGACTGCCATAAACTAAACGAAAAGGACCTTGACCTTGGGCGATAAAGTGCAATTCTAAGGGTTGCCAGCCAAACTCAACAACCGCCTTATCCGCAGTTAATGGCTGGGGTTGGGTAAAAGTCCAATGCCAATCCATCACCTGATTGGCATCCCAAGAGTAGATATTAGGCAAGCTTTGAGCCGGTGCACGCAATTCACCCAAGTCTGAGTTAAGGCGATAATCGACAAAACTCACCCTTGACTCCTGATTACGTTGTTTGCCATAGCGCTCATCAAGCGGACGAGTTACTAGCTCACCGACATATAAATCACCGGACTGCGCTAGATGCATCCGCCATTGTTTGACGGGTACAGAAGCGGGCATTAGATAATGAAATTGCTGGGGCTGGTCAGTTGTTAATAACGGGATGGTCTGCCAAGCGATGCGTTGTGCCGTTTGTTGCGGTGCAATCCCTGTCACACCCTGTAAACTGGTTAAAATTGGCGAAAAATCTGCCTGCCCCGATAAGCGCAAGAACTTAGCTTGTACAGGCTGAGCAAATTCAATCCGATGATTTTCAACCAGAACTTCCTTCTCTTTTAAAATATATGGCAGGCTTTGAGTAGTAACTCTTTGCCAAGTCTGTAGGTCATCGCTGGTTTCCAGTATTAAACTTTTCGGCAACCACTGGGCTAAATGCTGGTTATCCCAAGCTAAATTCAGGCTTTGCAAGGTGAATAGCTTGCCATCGAATACCGCGTTTTGCACAATCAAATAGTGCCGATCTGCTAACGCTAGCTGCTCAAGCTTAGGTGCACTAGGGCTAGCGCCTAAGGTTAGCAATAAACCAACTTGGGTCGGATCATCGCCTCGAAAAAAACTTAAGCTACGCTCTTCAGGATTTAACTCAAGATCACTGATAGGACTGACCCGTGCAGGAACGGCTTGACCTGCCGCATTCACTACCTGTAAATCCGCTTGCTCAGCTTGGAGTAAATGCGCTAATACCTCCCAAGGTAGCTCTGCCCGTCTATATTCACTCGTAGCCTCGCTCAAAGGCGCTTGATAATGAAACTCGGGTTCAGCCCCTTGGCTCACCATAGGGCTGAACCATAGCCCTAGAGTGAATAATGCTAAAAGTTTATTCAACATGAGTCAGCTCCTTAGCTGCATCCTTAGGCGCAGGTGGTAGTGGTGCTAAATAACCAATAAACAGCAAAAGTACGCCAACCCCAATAAATGAAATAATCCGCTCAACCGTATCTGAGGAAGCGAAATCAATCAGGAATAATTTTAAAATCACCGCCGCCAATAGCATAGCGCCTGCACTCCATACACCTCGCCTACCAGAACGATTCCCCCACCAAGTGAAGAGCAACCCTGAACTACCCCAGACAAGCGCCAGCGTAGTTTGGGTAATGGGATTAATCAGCAAATCAGGAAACGCCCAAGCTAGATCATACCAATGGTGTAATACGCGCAATACGGTTAGATTCAACCATGCAAACCCAATGAAAATCAGGCTATAAGGCAAGAATCTCGGTGCTTTTAAACTTGTCTGTTGCTGCCAATAAGAATTAACCATCAATAAGGTAAAAGCGAACCACACCGTCACGAGATCTATGGGGTTAAAGACAGGCAACCAAGGTAAAGGCTCTGCATCACCCGCCACGCTTAAACTTAGCAAAAACCAGCCCGTAATTAGACATAAGCTTGGCAAAACAACACTATAAAACAGCAAAGCCCGCTGGGTTGTGAAAGGCCAAATTGGCGCTTTTAAAATCAGCCAAATCATGCTCAAAGGTACGAGGGGTAAAGCCGCTATCGGCCAAGCATTGTCTAGCGTAAAATAGTCTTTGAGCCAAACCTGTAATTGCAGCATCAGCAGAATAATGATCAGCCAAAGGGTGAAGGCCTGCGCAAGCTTCACCCAAGTACTAAACCAAGCCTGCCGCTCTAGACGCCAGAGAAATCCGTACCATAAGCCTAAAGCGCCGGCCCAAACTAAGACCAGATAAGCCTCAAACAATGACCGTCCTTCCACCAACATCATCAATAACGCTAAACTCAACAACACGATCGGCAAAGGTAAAACCCAGCTGAGTAAACGCCAATAATGGCGAGTACTCAATAGCAACAGCGCTATCACTGCCATTGCATAGAGCAGGTGGAAATGGATGGGATAATCAAGATCACTCCAAGCCAGTTGCAACTCAAAGCTCAGGAAATGCATCACCAGCGCACTCACTAATAAACTCATGGCTAAACCTGTTTCCAAGCTACGCTTACCTGCAAACTCAGCCGAGAGTAAGCGACTGGCGACTAGCATAGCCAAGGCAATCAGGCTACTAGCCAGAAATAAACCCTGAGTAACACCCAGCATAGACCCCGTATCCGCTCCATAAGGGTAGGCATTTATTGATGCGCCTAAGTTTAGAATTAAGATCAATAGGCTAATAAACTGTAAGCCCACTGCCACTAAGCGTTGCACAAATTGCTGTTGGCGAATCCCCAGCCAAATAATCCCTGCCCCTTCAATCGCCCAAGCAGCACTCGTAATTGCCGCACTCTGCACAGCTAAAGGAATAGTTAGGGTCGCAAAAATCACACTTAACACCAGAAAAGTTTCTGCCAATAGCCGTTGTGCCTCAGCGTAACGCCGCCATAATAGAAACGCTAAACCTAGATAAAACAGGCTTAAAATCACCGCACTCATCGCTAAGCCATATTGACTGAGGAAAGTCACGGGTCGGCCTTCCGCTAATAACGGCAGGAACAAGCCGATCTGCATACAAAAACCAATAATGGCGGTGCCAAATACTAACGAGCCATCCACCTTATCTTTGAAATTAAATGGGCTGCGGGTAGCAAACAGAATAGCAATCGCCACATAGAATAAGAAAAACAGCATCAGAAAACCTTCCGTTGCCCAAAAATCTTCAGGGCGATAACTAAACCAACCCCAAAAACCCGCAATCACAAAGGTAAAGATAAAGCCGATTAAGTTGAGTAAGCGCCAAGATTTGAACCACGCGATCATGACAATCCCAGCATTCAGCAAGGCATAAAAACTAAACAAGCCGATATAATTATTACTACCACTTGAAGTTAATAAGGGGGCTAAAAAACCACCTACCGTCGCAAATACCGCCAAGGGCAAACTGTTTTGTAGCACTGCCAACGCCGCAGCGGCCAAAACGATCATCAGTAGTAGCGCGAAAGCGATCAATGAAGGGATTAAATGATAAAGACTATAAGCACCAAAGATCGTTAAATACAGTAAGCCAATCCCACCTGCCTGCAAAATCAAGCCATAAGCCCCCGTGCGCGTGCGTAACCGCCAACCAAAACCCAGTAAAGCTAAGGCTGCACTGGCTGAGCCTAATAGACGTAATTCAACCGGCACTAAATTATGCTGCAGCGAATAGCGTAATAAGAACACCACGCCGAAAAATAGAATCACGACTCCTAAGCGAACAAAGGGATTGCCACCGAACAACCAAGCTTTGGCTTTGCTCAAGATAGATAAGGCAGCCGGCTCAGTGTGAACAATTGGCTCAGGCAGAGCTTGGTTAGGCAAGGGTAGCTCAGGCTGGCTAGGCTCTAAATCCATCTGCACCGACGCTGGAGCAGATACTGAAGTATCTGCGGAGGCTGACACTTGTGTTGGGACTGGAGTGGGTACGGGTGCTGATGTTTGTACGGGCGCTGACTCTGGCGGCGCCAGCTGTTGGATAGTGGCCTCTAACTGACGAATACGCAGCATGAGGTGATAGACCCAACCGATTAACAAGCCTAAACCTCCACCAACTATCGGTGAGTCACCCCAGAAGGCCGCTAACAAACCACCCACTATTAATAGAAACAGACTGAAAATCATGATCTTGACCTGTAGCAATTTTCAAGCAGTATAAGCAAGCCCCCGCCGCGCCCTAACCCTTAAAGGATAAGTGGCAAGCAGTAAACCCTTGGGTAGCGTAGAATGCTACCTGCTTTCTGCCTAAGGTTGCTGGTTATTTACAAAGATTAAAGTTTGATTACTTGCAGCAGGATTTTAGTAGGGCTTTAATGCCTTTAGCGCTGGCTTCAGGTAGGCTAACCAGAACTTTAACTACCCATAGATCAACGATGTCGCTTTGGAAATGCTTAACAAGTTTGAGTTTAAGTTGGCTACTTTTCAGTTTTCAAGCTGCTTATGCCCTGATGCCACCGACTAAAACAACCATCCTCGTGTGGGGGGATAGCTTAAGTGCTGCTTATGGAATTCCCGTCGAGCAAGGCTGGGTGAATTTATTGCAAGCTAAACTCGGTACTGAATTTCAAGTAGTCAATGCCAGTATTAGCGGTGAAACCACGAGCGGTGGTTTGGAACGTTTGCCTGCTGCCTTAGCCGCGATTAAGCCGCATTATGTGCTGCTTGAGCTAGGTGCTAATGATGGCTTGCAAGGTAAACCGATCACTGTCATTCAAGATAATCTCAAGCAAATGATTGAAAAGGCCATCGCTGCCCCTGCTCAAGTTATTTTGATTGGCATTCATTTACCGCCGAATTATGGGCTTAGCTATACTGAAAAGTTTGATCAAGTTTATAAAGATTTGGCGGAGCAGCATCAATTAAGTTTTATTCCATTCCTATTAGAAGGTGTTGCCACGGATTTTAACTTAATGCAAGCAGATGGCTTACATCCAACCGCTGAGGCACAAGCCAAAATTCTTGAGCACTTATGGCCGAGCTTAGAGTACGTGCTTCTCAAGCCGGTCAAGCCCTAATGCCGGACCTGACTCAAGGTCTCTGCATTTGCTTAATGGCCAGTTTGCTGGTTGCTTGTGGCGATCATTTAGGATCACAAACTGGCTCTTATAAAAAGTTACCTAAAAACAGCCAGCTTACCGAAGTGAATACTTTATTAGCGGATGCAAAAGTCGTGAATATTGCCGATGGTGATACCCTCACGCTGCTGGCCAGCAATCAAACTCGCTATAAAATCCGCCTACAGGGGGTCGATGCGCCTGAAAAAAAACAAGCCTTTGGTCAGGTCTGCAAAACTACTTTAATGCAGCTTAGCCAAAATCAAACGGCTCAAGTGGAAGCCTATAAGCAAGACCGCTATGGTCGTATTGTGGCTAAAGTCAGCGTGAAGGGTAAAGATTTAGCCTTAGAGCAGATTAAAGCCGGTTGTGGCTGGCATTATACCGCCTATGAAAAAGAGCAAAATACCCTTGACCAAAAGGCCTATACCCAAGCCGAACAACAAGCACGTGCTGCTGAGCGGGGTTTGTGGCAAGATGCCAGACCCATCGCGCCTTGGAAATTCCGCCAACAAGCGCACCCTTAAATCTATCAGTGAGCACGCATTTTGTTAAGTTACCGCCATGCCTTTCATGCGGGCAATCATGCCGATGTCTTCAAACATGCCAGTTTAAGCTTAGCCTTAGCCAGCTTTAAACAGAAAGATAAACCGTTTATTTATATAGATACTCATGCAGGTGGCGGGATTTATGATTTAGCGGGTGAGTGGGCGCGCAAAACTAAAGAAGCGAATAGTGGGATTCAGCGTTTGTGGCATCAACCTAGTCAATGGCCGGAATTGACCGATTATTTTCAGGTATTGAACCGACTCAACAGCGCACAAGCTGGGCAGCAATTTTATCCCGGCTCGCCAGAGATCGCCCGCCAACTGTTACGCCCGCAAGACCAATTACTCTTAATGGAATTACATCCGCAAGAAATTGACGTATTGCGCACCCATTTGGCTAAAGACCCTCGAGTCCATCTGCATCATCGGGATGGCCTTGAAGGTTTAACGGCGCTCACACCACCCACACCCCGCCGTGGTTTAGTTCTGATTGATCCCGCTTATGAGCGTCATGAGGAATACGCCCAAGTCGTGCAAGCCGTAAAAAAAGCCTATACGCGCTGGCCAACCGGAACTTATCTGATTTGGTATCCACTCTTGGCGAAAGCCCGCGATCAGAGTCGGCGCTTGCTGCATGATTTAAAAGAAAAAACCAGCTTTGCTAGTGTATTAATCGCTGAATTAAGTATCGAGGCACAACATCCTGATCTAGGCATGCATGGTTCGGGCTTAGCGATCATTAATCCACCGTGGCAATTGGATCAGTCATTAATCAAACTGTTACCGCGCTTAAGCCAAGCCTTGCAATTAGGCAACCAAGGCCACTGGCGAGTCGACTGGCTGATCTCGACCACGTAAGCGGCTTTAAACTCGCCCTTAACGAGGAAGCTGATACCGCTGACTGATCCAAGCTTGGGCTGCTTTTAAATCGGGCAGCACCGCAATCGCTTTAGAAAAATCATGACGTTGTGATTGTGCATTTGGAATCGCAATACAAGCTATCCCAGCCGCTACAGCAGCGGCTACACCATGTTCAGTATCCTCTAGTGCAATACACGCCAACGGGTCTAGATTTAAACGTTGGGTGGCTAATACATAACAATCAGGGGCGGGTTTGCTGCGCTCAACATCATCATAAGAAACGATGGTAGCAAAATAATCTGCTAAACCATGTGAGCGTACTGTGGCATTGACAATCTGCGCCCCCGCTCCGGTCACAATGGCTTGTTGAATCAGCGGCTGCTGCTGAAAATAATCGAGAATAGCTCGAGCACCCTGCATGAGCGGAAAAGCAGTCTGCTGGAGATAGTCCTGTGCAATAGCGAGTTTCTTAGCAACTAAGGTCTCGACTGCAACGGCTAATTGGAAGCGCTCCACGAGATCTATTGCATTATCCAAGGTAGGCATCCCTGAATAAAGTTGCATGTATTGCTCAGCCGAAATACTCACACCATAAGGTTTCAGTATCTCTAGCCACAGTTGATAATGCACCCCTTCAGAATCGACCAAAGTACCGTCGTGATCAAATAATACGGCTTTAAGCTGCATCCGCGTGCTCCGTTTTCTCCGCTTCAGTCCATTGGCTGTAGGGATAAGTCAGCAAGCTGACATTGTAATAACGCTCAATCCCTGAGACCTCTTTTCCCACCCAAGTTGGTTTTTGGAAATATTCACTAATGGCCGTTAATTCTAGCTCTGCCACGATTAAACCCAGATTTTCGCCTGCAAACTCATCAATTTCCCAAGTTTTACCCGCAAATTCTAGGAAATGGCGAGTTTTTTCAATCAAGGGGCGTGCACAAAGCTGATTCAGCATTTCAACAGCATCTTGCCAAGGGATGCTATATTCATATTCAGGACGATGGATGCCAATGGTCATGCCTTTGATATTCAAACTAGCTTGATCATTCGCGATGCGAATCCGCACCGAAGCGGCCGGGTTATTGCTGAGATAGCCTTGGCGAACGACTTCAGAGCGGCTCACTAAATTGCGCCATTCGTCTGAAATAAGCAGGAACTTATGCTCAATTTCCACAGCCATACTTGAGACCCATATAAGCAAAACAGCAGTCTAGCAGATCACCCGCATTAGCCTCCAGCGTTTGCCCACAAGGATGGAAGATTGAGAATTGAGCGTTAGTCTGAATTAACCGGTATTTTGCTCTTTATTCTGCTGCTGCTGAGAACTTGGGCGTATTAAAATCGAACGGAAGCTTTAATCTTAGCGACTTAGGTTTGATGAGAGGCTCAAATGGGTTGCTGGTGAGTCGATGGGAAAATATATTACAAAAGTTACACCTTTTGTTGTCCCGAATTCAGATTAAATAAAGTACAAATCAATTTTTTGGACATCGAAAACACATGGATAGCGTTTTCCAAGAAAACACTTCAACGCTTGCAATTCGGCAAACCGCGCCTGTCGTTAATCTCATTTACCTCTGTGATTGCTCTGGCTCAATGGCCGGCAGTCGAATCGCCACCGTCAATACCGCCTTGAACAAAGCTCTAGCTGAGCTAATCGAGTTTTCCGATGTTTATCCAAAACTTAAATTCCAGATGGCGGTGCTCAGGTTTGCCAATACTGCTACTTGGCATATTCCCCCTAGCCCAGTAGAACAACTTCGTTACTCACCCTTAGTGGACACCAGCGGCCTTACTGCTTTGGGTGCTGCTTATGATTTATTAGCTGATTATCTCATTCAGGTTGAAGAACAAGCCTCTAAGCTTGCGCTCCCACCTTTGCCACCTATCTTGATTCTATTTTCAGATGGGATGCCAACGGATGATGTTGCCACAGCTTTGGCCAAGCTCGCAGCTCAACCTTTAGCCCAGACCAGCTTACGACTAGCGATTGGGATTGGCGATCAAGTCGATACTGCCGTCCTACAGGCTTGGATACAAGCTTGGCAGCAGAAACAACCATCCGTACCCAAAGCCACCAAACTAGCTGCTAGGCAGCTTGCGATTGCAGGCTCAACCCTTGAAGTCTGTGAACTTGTATCGGTATTTACTGCAGAGGCTATCGGCCGACTGCTAACAGAAACCCAACCATGAATCAAACCGTCCGTTATATTTTAAAGAGCATTGTCCATACGCATGGCCTCGCTTTTAGTCGGTCACAACGCTTATGCAATGCTTATTTAGCTGATTTAATGCCGGATTTTCCAGCTGAACGCCGCCAATTAGTCGCTGCAGTGGCTGATGGATTACCCCATAAACTGCTTTTAACGCAAACTAGTCAACAACGTAAAGAGCTAGCCTTACAATTTGGGCAAGCGCATTCAATACCTGCCCCCCAAGCCTTAGCAGCGGCAGAGACATGGTTTTATGCTCTGAAAGATCTTACTCGACCTCAGCAAGCACCCTCTTGGCTCACTTTAACCACTTATCTAGGCGGCGTATTAACGGGGGTAGTGATCTTATTAGTAGGTTCGGCTATTGCCTTTTATAAGAAACTTGATGAGCCACTACCTAGGCAGCAAGCTTCTAAACAAATCACCCTCAGCCTGCCACAGCCAGCGCTAAGTAAGCTCACCCTACACCCTTTTCCAACACCGCTACCCTCATCAGTCGCTTTACCTCAACCTCAGCCTCTAGCTCAAGCACCCATGCAAGCTAAACCCACTGTTGACAGCCCGTTTTTATTATCCTTAGCCTCCCCGCAGTGGACAAAATTAGATACTTTAGATACCGAACGCGAAAGTATTCAGTCGGTCTTATTACAAACCCAACCCCTAGCAAGTTTTGAAACGCCTGTACGTCTAGCAAAGCCAGAGCCAGAGCCAGAGCTAAAACTAGAATCAAACTCAAAATCAGAGCCAAAAGCAAAACCCAAGCTAGAGCCGATCACCCAACCCAAACCGCAGCCTGCTTTAAAAGCAGTCAGTGTTGCCGCTCAGCCGCCATCCACTCGGCTATCCTCGCCACCGGAAAAACCTATTAAGCAAGCCACTCCCTCGACGCCCACTCAAGTGACTGCTAAAACAAAAACGACTCCAACCACGTCAGCAGCCAACCGAACGGAAATCAAACCGCTATTCACAAAAACTGCGCAAGCGATGCAAACTTTAGTCGAACAGGTGTTACGACTCCGTAAAAAACAGGCTGATCGAGCCGCAGTCATTCAACTCTTAAATTTAACTGGTGATACATTTTATCGCCAACAACTGACTGAACTTGAACAACAAATCAAGCAGTTACAGCTCAGGCTCGACCATTTGTCAGGCTCTTATACCATGCAAGTAGCCAAACTCTGTAGTTCGTCACCCACCGGTTGGCAAAATGGCAAACTGAGCAACGGGGAGCGTGACAACCATAAGATCCAGCAATGGGTCTTACAAGATTGGAAGCAATGTCAAGGGCTTTCTAGCCAACAAATTAAACAGCAATTATTAACGCACTATCAGATTCTACCCTAAGCCATTGGGGCAAAGGGATAATCTGCAAGGGCTAAACAACTGAGGACTATTGGATGCGCACATTGAGCAAGTGGAATCGTGGTTTTGTTTGGGTTTTAGTGTTCGGGGGCAGTTTAATCGGCTGTACCACGACAACACCGATAGATGAAAAGCGTGCTCATGCCATTCAGATGTGCAAACAGAAGTTACCCGCGAATGACAAGATTAAATTGCAATCTGTTTCCTTTGGCTGCATGGCCAGTATGGCCTTCTCTAAAGCGATTGGTAGCAACAATCCCGCCCCCTTACTCTGTATGGCGGGTGGTGCCTCAGGTTTCTTATTCGGTGAAACGATTGCTGAACGCAAATGCAGCTATGTCACCCAAACTGATCAATTAAATGGTGAAATTGCGCATGCAAAAAAAATGAATGCAGGTTTTACGATGGTATTCGCCCAGCAGACCACTGAACTCTCTAAATTTGAATTGATGCTGAGCGGCTTACGTAACCAACAAGCGGTCGATGCGGCTCAAGCGGCCCAAAAAGCTAATTTAGCGGCTAGCCTTGCTGAACAAGTGGCTAATGACCAAATTATTTTTAAACAAGCCCAAGAAGAATTTAGATTCAAACAAAAAACCCTAGCTGACAGCAAACGTTTAAAACAGCAAGTCAAAGAAGATGAATTAATGGCCGAAATCCAAGCCTTGCAAAAGAACCTTAAAACTTTGCAAGAAAACAATGCCAAATTTAGCCAACTGCGTCAGGATTTAAGTGAAGCATAAGCAGCATCCCACCAATGGCCAAGCGCTTGCTCTAGCATTCATGCTACGAGCAGGCAGCTGTATGCCAATACTTTTTTTAGCCGGTTGTAGCTCAAGCTTAGGAGCAAACCCCACTCAACCCATCGCAACTGACCCCGTGAGTGGCGATTTGCTCAAGACGCTAGATGCTTTAGAAACTGGCAAATATGAGCAGTATTTGCAGGCTCGACGCACCGAACTACGAAATTGGCAGAGTCAGCAAACTAAGCAACAAATGGCGATTAAACAGCTACAAGCCCAACAGGCTCGCCTCCAACAAGAGGCTAGCACCTTAGCCCAAACTTCAAGCACACATACGCAGCACACTCAACAAAGCCAACATAAGATTAAAATCTTAACCCAGCAACGCACAAAGCTTGCGACTGAAATCCAAGCTTTGCAAGCAGCCACTCGGCAACTTGAGCAAGCTAGGCAACAACAAGCCCAGCAAGAAGCAGAACAACAACAACGGATTAATGCGCTCTTAGCTGAACGTGAGCGGTTACGAAAAGCTCTAAAGCTGATGATTAATAGTGATAATTAGCGAGCTGTCCACTGTTCGAACCAGCCACATATTGATTCACTGATCAGTTGTACAATAGACCAACCAGCTTAAATTAGATTAAGAAGGAGAAAAGCACTGACACACTAGCCGTCATCTTTTTCTAAAATTGTGGTCAACCTGCAGAGTACACTCCAAGTGGTTTGCAAATCTGAATCAGATACCTGCGCACCCAAGAAATTTGCCCAAGGTACTTGGCGTTCCGATAAGCCCTCAAAAACCTCACGCCCCTGTACCGTTATCGTCAATAGCTTAGCACGCTTATGATCAGGATTATCTTGCCAAGCAACAAAACCCTGTTCCACCATTTCATTGGCAAGCCGTTGTACTGCCTGCCTAGTCTGGCCCATGCTGCGGGCAATTTGTGGCACAGTCATCGGATGTTCTGGAGTAGACAATAAGGCACCTAATACTTTCCAGCGGGCACTGGTTAGCCCGAATTCAGCACACATAGCATCTCCAGCTTGTACCAACAAGCCACTCAGCTTAAACGTTTCTAATACAATTGCAGTCAACAATCGCCCTTCTGATGTGTGACTTATCATCTATGCTCCGGTTTATTAATTTGACACTATATTGTCATAATGGCAATATAGTGTCAAATTACACTAACTTACTACACCAATGAGATCATTACCATGCTAAAATTCAAACCACTGGATGAAACCACACCCATTTTCCAACAACTAGATACCAACTTATCCCCAGTAGTACTAGTCAATATATTCACCGTTGCTGAAAACGATATTCCTCAGCTATTAAAGGCTTGGGAGCATGATGCCAATTGGATGAAGCGCCAACCAGGGTATATTTCCACCCAACTGCATCGGGGTATTGCGGGTAGTACCGTCTTTATGAATTATGCCGTTTGGGAATCCGTGAGCCATTTCAAACAGGCCTTTACCCACCCAGAATTCCAAGCCGCTATCGCCGATTATCCTGATTCAGTAGTCGCAAGCCCTCATCTGTTTTCCTGTGTAGGTATACCCAATTTATGTATTGGTGAACCTGCTGAATTAGTTTGAACAAGCCAGTTTTTTCCTCTACAAGCATCAATTCCTGCTAAGCAGCTTGATGCTTGACAAGCGTATTAAAAACATTTTGCGTTACCATGCCCAGCGTGGTTAAGTTAAGTATTGCGGCTGATGCACCTAAAAACCCCTAATATTGATCCTGAAAAAATCAATGCTTTACGTGGTCATATGATAGCGGGTGGTTTGATTTTAATATTAACTTTGCTACGTATTTTTGTACGCTTTAAGACTGCTTCGCCTAATCCAGTCACTACAAGCAATGCGTTTTTGGATAAGGTGGCGGCTCTAGTTCATCTATTATTAAATTTATTAGTGCTGGTCATGGCAGGTAGTGGTATCGCACTAGCCCTAGGTGCCGAATTGCCCGATATAGTCTTTGGTGGGTCTGGTCAACCTTTACCGATGAATTTTCAGGATTTTCCAGCCCGTGCCGTGCATGGAATCGTTTCTAAGCTATTAATCGCACTGATTTTATTACATATAGCCGGTGCTATTTATCATCAGGTGATACTAAAAGATAAGCTCATGAAGCGGATGTGGTTCGGTAAGCGCTAAGTTTGCTGTACCTAGATAACGCTGCTAAGTAGTAGCGTTCACAGCCCTTCAATACCGCACCAAAGCCGAACCCCAAGTAAAACCACCGCCGAAGGCCTCGAGCAGCAGCATATCCCCGCGCTGAATCCGCCCATCACGAATGGCTGCATCCAAAGCTAAAGGAATTGAGGCAGAAGAGGTATTCCCATGTTCACCTACGGTCACGACCACTCGCTCCATCGGCATATTCAATTTTTTAGCTGTTGCTTGAATAATACGAATATTTGCTTGATGCGGGACTAACCAATCAACCTCAGCCTTAGTCAATTGATTCGCCTCGAGAGTTTCATCGACAATCCGGCCCAAGGTATTCACCGCCATTTTGAAGACTTCATTGCCCTTCATTTGTAAGAAAGCGCCCGTTTCCCGCAGCAACTGATGATTGCGAGAAATCCCTGCGGATACATTCAACAGGTGCTCATATTTACCATCAGAATGCAAATGAGTGGAAAGAATACCCGCCTCATCCGAGGCCTCTAATACTAAAGCTCCCGCTCCATCGCCAAATAAGACGCAAGTCGTGCGATCATTCCAGTCGAGAATACGGGTCATCACCTCACTACCCACCACTAAAGCACAGCGGCTTGTCCCCGCTTTAATGAAATTATGCGCTACCCCTAAAGCATAAATAAACCCTGAGCAAGCGGCGTTCACGTCAAAGGCGGGGCCACCTGCAATTCCTAAGCGACCTTGCAACAGACAAGCCGTACTAGGAAACACTAAATCCGGTGTTGAAGTCCCTAACACAATCAGATCAACATCCTCAGGACGCTTACCCGCCATCTCTAAAGCACGGCGGGCAGCCACTTCGGCTAAGTCACAGGTGGTTTCCGTGTCTGCTACATGGCGTTGACGAATTCCCGTGCGCTCGACAATCCACTCATCATGGGTATCAACGGTTGCTTCCAACTCACGGTTAGTGACTATCCGTGGCGGTAAATAACTGCCAGTACCGATAATGCGTGCATAGCTCATACTGTTTGTCCTTCTAGCAAGGCTGCGATTTGCTTATTAATCCGCTGCGGAACTTGCTTAATAATTTCTGTGCGGGCGATACTGATGGCATTGGCAAATGCTAAACTATCTGCCCCACCATGACTTTTCACAGCAATACCCTGCAAACCTAATAAACTAGCGCCATTATAACGCCGAGGGTCAATTTCTTGCCGAAAATTATTCAAGACCGGCAATGAAATCAGCCCAGCCATTTTACTAAGAAAATTACGGGTAAAACTGCCTTTGAGCTTGGATGAAATCATCTTCGCTAAGCCCTCACTAGTTTTTAGCGCGATATTTCCTACAAAGCCGTCGCAAACAATCACATCGACTTCACCTAAGTAAATATCATCGCCTTCAACATAACCGATATAGTTCAAAGGTGAATTTTCTAGCAAAGCATTAGCGGCTTTGACCTGCTCATTGCCTTTAATAGCTTCTTGGCCAATATTTAGCAATCCCACTCGTGGGCTAGCTAACTCATCAATAGCTTTACTCAGCTCCGAACCCATCAAAGCAAACTGATAAAGATGCTCAGCGGAGGAATCGACATTCGCCCCTAAATCCAAGACATGCGTATGCCCTTGCAAAGATGGCATGACCGTACAGATAGCCGGACGATCAATACCGGGCAGCATTTTTAAGACAAAACGTGCCGTGGCCATCAAGGCCCCTGTATTACCGGCGCTGACAACGGCATCAGCTTGATTATCTTTGACTAAATTAATCGCGATTCGCATCGACGAATCTTTTTTATTTTTGAGTGCTAAGGCGGGTGAATCCTCCATCGTCACGACTTGTGAGGCATGCTTAACTTGCAAGCGCTCCGTTTCAGCCATGTTCTGTGCCTGTAAAGCAGCTCGAATTTGCTGCTCATCGCCTACGAGTATTAAGGCAATATCTACGTGATTTTCTAATGCTTTTTTTGCAGCAGGGATCACCACCGTCAGCCCATGATCCCCACCCATCGCGTCTAAAGCAATGCGGTACCAAGTACCCATGCTGTTTCTCTCCTACAAAAAAATCGCGGGTCAAAGCCCGCGATTTTTATTCATAACCCTTTGATCAGGTGAAGCCCTGTCATCACGCTTGATCTTGTTCTTCGTCGTCGACTTCAACAGCAGTTTTTATAATTTGACGACCACGATAAAAGCCACCTGGAGTCATGTGATGACGCAGATGGGTTTCACCTGAAACTGAGTCTACTGAAGTAGTACGTGCGGTTAATGCATCATGTGCACGACGCATATCACGCTTAGCACGCGATTTACGAGTTTGTTGGACTGCCATAGCAATTTTACTCCGATTTCTTCCAATCTTTTAAGGCGGCAAAAGGATTTTTTGACTCTTCTGCTGCTGAGGGTTCCACGAACTCATCAGGTGAACCTTCAAATAAAGGCTTAACTGGCTGACAAGCTGCATGTCGAGCAACTACCGGCAAGGCTAAAAGAATTTCATCTTCTATAAAATCTCGCACGAAAATACGCTCGTCGTCGACAATATAAAGTTCGTAACCCTCTTCTTCGGGTTCACGATCTGTTTGTGAAGTCGTTAAGACCACATTAAGTTCAGTAGCAATCTCCACTTTGACAGGCTCTAAACAGCGTTGGCAACTTAACCAAAGCTGCCCTGTTACCGAACCTGCAATCAATGGCAGACCGCTAGCAGAATGCGTGAAAATCATTTCTACTTTGAACTCACTTTCCTGAGATGCCACCGCCAACTCACGTAAACGTGGCAGTTGCTGCAAAGGCAACACGCCCGTTAATGATCGACGTTGCTCAATCATTCGGAAAGGATTAACTTCAATGGGTAACCTGTTCGACATAAGCGCGCGATTATATGAATCTAGAGGCCTGAGTGTAAAGAAAAATCACCGTCGAGTGGATAGAAAGCTGCTTGATTTTTTATGCTTGACATAAGATGCTGCCGCTCTCATTCCATTTAGCTCCTAGCCATTAAGCCATACTGAGTGCCTTATGCCAACAACTTTAGTTTTAGCCTCTAGCTCTAGCTATCGGCGTGAATTACTAACACGCTTACAGCTCCCTTTTGTTACTGCGGCACCGGATATTGATGAAAGCCGTTTAGCCGATGAGTCGGCTCAAGCGATGGTTGCACGTCTGGCTTGGCAAAAAGCCGCTGCTTTAGCCACACAATACCCGCAAGCTTTGATTATTGGCTCTGATCAATGTGCCGTTCTAGGTGAGCAAATTCTCGGTAAGCCGCTAACCCATGAACAAGCTCGCCAACAATTACAAGCTTCATCAGGACGCATCGTTGAATTTCTAACCGGATTATGCTTATTAGATAGCCAAACTCAAAGTTTTCAACTCGAGGTTATTCCTTTCCAAGTCGAATTCCGCGAACTGCAGGCTGCAGAAATCGAAAATTATTTGCTGCGTGAGCAACCTTATGATTGTGCGGGTAGCTTCAAATCGGAAGGCTTGGGGATTAGCTTATTTAATCGTATGCACGGCGACGACCCGACCGCTTTGATCGGTCTGCCCTTAATTCGCTTAGCGGCGATGTTACGCAAGCAAGGCTATTTAATTCCTAGTGCTGTTTAAGCTTTCAAAGCGGCAAACACTGCTTGAGTCGCTGGGCGAATACCACGCCATAACTCAAAAGCCTCAGCGGCCTGCTCAATCAACATGCCAATGCCATCAAATACTTGAGCGGCACGCTGCTCATCAGCCCAACGCATAAAGGGGGTCGGTTCATTGCCATACATCATGTCATAGCAGACCCCACCTTCAGCAAGGCAAGCAGGTAAAGAGGGCAACTCACCCTGTAAGCTCGCTGCTGTGCCATTAATAATGACATCAAAACACCCAGTAATAGCGTCTAGCCCAACCCCTTGCAGCTCACCCAAAGTCTTAAAATCACGTGCTAACTCTAAAGCCGTGGCAGCAGTGCGATTGGCCAATAATACCGTTGCAGGTTCAGCCTCTAATAAAGGTTGAATAATGCCACGCACCGCGCCGCCCGCACCCAATACCAAGACCTTTTTACCTTGAATTTGCACCTGCTTATTCACTAGCAGGTCACGCATCATGCCTAAGCCATCGGTGTTATGCCCATAAATACTTTGATCAGGGCGTATCATTAAGGTATTTAAAGCACCCGCTATTTGTGCATAAGGACTCAGCTCATGCGCAAAAGCCCAAGCATTTTGCTTAAAAGGGATCGTTATATTGCAACCACGCAGACCTTCAGCAAATAAAGCTTGCACTGTCTGCTCAAAGCCACCAATAGGCACTAAGACCGCTTGATAATCCAAGTGTTGTTGGGTTTGCTCTGCAAACAAACGATGAATCAGTGGCGATTTACTATGCGCAATCGGGTTTCCAAGCACAACGTAACGATCAAGCGGCAAAGACATCACAATTCCTTTCAATTCAGTTAGTCCATCGACAATACAATTTCTGCATTACCTTTAGATTTTAACTGAAAAGCCCGACTTCGTTCCTTATTGTTGAGCACCGCGACGGCTTTATAAGCACCGGGGCGCAGATTCAAGGTCGCCGTATGACGTGTGATGGTCTCAACCGGATTACGCATATCATCCATGCGATAGACTCGCCATAGCACATTGGTGAAAGCGGGGTTATTTTGTAAAGTTGCCACTAATTTAACAATACCATCCTCCTCCAATACCGTAGGCTCTGCTTGTACCATTGATAGGGATTGCCATACGAATACAGCACTGGCTAATAACACTCTCCAACACATGCCCTTTTTTTCGCCTCTCATAATTATCACTCTCCATGACAGGTCAACAGCGCTAGTTATTCTTATTGTCGTCCCTCGTCTTAATACCTAAACCCATTTCTTGCTGTGGGGGGAAGACTATTTTCTATCTAAGCTATTATTAATGATAGTCAAAACGATGAAAAATTAAGCGCTTATTTTCACACCCAGTCACCTGCATAGCAACACAGACTATCGGAAAAGCCTACGGACTTCCTATAAGCCCCTCTATACTGTAGGCAAAGATCGCCATCTTATCAGAGCAAATTCATAACAATGCAAGCGACATCCAACTATCAAACACTCAAACAACGTCACCTACTCTTCGGTAGCCGTGAGTTTGTAATCAAAGCACCTGATGCCTTACTGGTTAAAGAGCGCTCTCTAGGTCGATTGCATGAAACACAAATTCCCTTGAGTGTCCTAGACCCCTCTCCGACTTACTCATCCTCTTTTTCAATCAAGTGGTTATTTCATAGCTTATTTGTTGGTTCTTTAACGGGGTTTGTACTGTATTGGGCACTCATGAAAAACATGCTCGCTTTATACATTTTGGCCGCGATCTTAGCCGGCACAACGCTAGTTCTGGCTTATCGCTTTTTTTTATACACCACCCGTTTAGTGATTTTTCGACATCTGCATACCCGCGAAAATTTTTTATATATTTGGCAGAGTCGTCCCAAGCGCAAAAAAGTTCAGGAGTTTGTGCAAGCCTTAAGCTTATTGATTCAAGAACAGCAGGCTAGTAAAAGCCCACCAACCCAGTTATTGAATTCACCGGCCAATACTACAAACCCATCGCCCGCCTTGCCAGCTGATATTTAAGCGGTGGCAATTGATTGACGGTGCTTAGACCCGTATTACGTAGCCATTGCCAAGGTGGCAGGGTATTGCTAAATAACAAGCTAAAGCCTTCCATGAGTTTTTGCGTCAGCTCATTATCCCCACGGCGTGCACGCTCATAACGCCGTAATAATCTCAATGAACCCAGATCAGCGGTTTGATTTGCAAGGATTAACTCTGCTAAAACGTGGGCATCTTTAAAGCCTAAATTCACCCCCTGCCCTGCCAACGGGTGAATGGTATGAGCAGCATCACCGATCAAAGCCACTCGCTCATGTAGATAGCTTTGAGCATGCAAACCCCGCAAAGGAAAAGCCGCACGCCCCTCGCTACTGATCAGCTCACCCAATCGAAAATCGAGGGCTTGGGCTAACTCACGGTTAAAACGCTCAGCACTCCAAAGCAGCACTGCATCCGCTTGATCAGCCGCTAGCGTCCAAACCACTGAGCAAGCCTGCGGATGAGGTAAAGGTAAAAAAGCAACTGGCCCTGACGGTAAAAACCGTTGCCAAGCGGTAGCCTCATGCGGTAAAGCTGTATAAACCGTAGCCACCACAGCCTTTTGCCCATAGTCTAAAACTTCATAAGGCAAAGCAGCCAAACGGCGCACGCCCGATTGAGCACCATCTGCACCAATTAATAACTGAGCGGTTAAACGCCGCCCATCGGCTAACTTCACGGTAATCTGCTGCGGACTTAGCTCAAAGTCAGCTAAGCGGGCTGGGCAAAGTAAGTCAACACTAGGATAGCGTGTTAAGGTTGCTAACAAGGCTAACTGTAATACCCGATTTTCAACAATATGCCCTAAATCTGGCTCACCTAGCTCAGCTGCTTCAAAGCGAATTAAGCCCGCCCCAGTCGCATCCCAGACTTGCATATTTTCATACGGTGCAGCACGCAGTGCCAATACCTCCGGCCATGCGCCTGCTTGCTCGAGTAAACGCTGTGAGGCTCGACTTAAAGCCGAGACTCGATTATCGAATGGATCACTCACCACAAAAGTTCGGGGGGTAGTTGCCTCTAAAACGGCAACTTTTTTACCGGCCTGACCAAGCAAACCCGCTAAAGCGGCGCCCACCATGCCACCACCCGCAATAATAATTTCGTAATCCATGTCTCATCCTATCTGGGTCTTGCCAACAATATAGCAGGATTCAGCGACAACATTAATGTTCCAATGCCAGCAAACTGGGTATACTTGCCGCCATTTTCAGCTTGATCTAGGACAGTTTCGCTATGGCACACGATGCTCACGATACCGCAAAAATTCTCGTTGAGGCTTTGCCTTATATTCAGCGCTATGCAGGTAAAACCATTGTGGTGAAATACGGTGGTAATGCCATGACTGAGGAAAAACTCAAACTCGGCTTCGCCCGCGACATCGTACTCCTCAAACAAATCGGTATTAATCCCGTGGTTGTTCACGGGGGTGGCCCACAAATTGGTGAAATGCTGACACGCTTAGGTAAAGACAGCAAATTCATCGAAGGTATGCGTGTTACTGATGCCGAAACGATGGATGTGGTTGAAATGGTACTCGGGGGTTTAGTAAATAAGCAGATCGTCAATTTGATCAATCAAGCGGGCGGCCGAGCGGTGGGCTTAACGGGCAAAGATGGGCATACGATTATTGCTGAAAAAATGGCGATGAAAACTAAGAATGCCCAAGGTGAACTCGAAGCGGTTGATTTAGGCCATGTCGGTGAGGTCACTAAGATTAACTCACGCTTCTTACGTTTATTAGATGAAGATCGTTTTATTCCCGTGGTTGCACCCATTGGAGTGGGCTTAGATGGGACAACTTATAATATCAATGCTGATTTAGTGGCTGGTAAGATTGCAGAAGTCTTAGGGGCTGAACGTTTACTCTTATTGACCAATATCCCTGGGGTTTTGGACAAAGAAGGTAAGTTGTTGACGGCTTTATCACAAGCAGAGATTCTCCAGCTGATGGATGATGGCACGATTCATGGCGGCATGCTACCCAAACTCACCTGTGCCATAGATGCAATTCGAGGGGGGGCAAATAATGCCTGTATTATTGATGGGCGCGTTGAGCATGCTTTATTGCTAGAGCTACTCACTGATCAAGGTATGGGTACTATTATCACCCGTTAATCTCACTCCCTAAGCTTGGCTACCCTCTGCCTTAAGCTGAGGGTTTTGTATGGAATAGATCATGACCGCCTATCCTCAAAGTACTCAAACCTTATTAAATAAAGCGACTGCAATCAGTGGTGCAGGTTTTGATATTGTTTACGATTATAATTTACCGATTTCTTCTAGCGTAAAAATCGCGGGGCGCGAGGGTCGTGAGCGGCATGAAATTATTCTGCGTCTCCCAAGTGATGAAAATAATTATTTGATTGCTTGGCAAGCTGCCTTTGTTTTGCATCAATTTCAAATGCCCGAAACGGAGCGCGCTAATCTCAAGCCAGAACCAGCGGCACTCGCTCCGATCAAAAGTGAATTGCTGCAAATGCATCCACAAATTCCGATTAGCCAGCGTGAGCATTTCAGTGAGCATGTGATCGGCGGAGTTCTAACGCAATTACGTTCGATGCCTGTCGGGATGCTGATTGATCTTGCCTTGCATCGTGATTATACCGAGCTACAGGCAACTCAGCGCCAATCCTTGATTAATCAAGTAGTTGAGCATATTGGTTGCCTACAAATGACCGCTGACATGTTCCCACGTAGGGTGCTACGCGCCAATCAAGTCATGAATGCAGCCCAAGCCTTGATGGTTGCCACTTTGTTTGACATCCCTGATATTTTCGCCCCCTATCAAACCGTTGGGATGGAAGCAGCAGCAACTTTATTGCTCGATGCCTGTATGCACCAAGTATTTGATGAAACCTTAGACCGTGAATTAATTGATAGTTGGGGTCGAACCTTGGGCATTGAGGATTGGTATCGTTGGGTTTAGGTAAACAACTGGCTAGTTAACTGCATTTAAACTCAAAGCCACCGCTTCTGCTACTCTAACTCCATCGACACCTGCGGATAAAATCCCACCAGCATAACCTGCTCCTTCTCCGGCTGGATATAAGCCTTGCAGATTTAAGCTTTGCAGATCTTCGCCACGAGTAATCCTAAGTGGTGAAGAAGTGCGAGTTTCCACTCCAGTCAGCACCGCATCATACCTCGAGAAGCCCTTAATTTGCCGCTCAAACGCAGGTAAGGCCTCTCGAATCGCGGTAATCGCATAAGCTGGCAAGCTAGTTGTCAAATCAGTTAACTGCACACCCGGTTGATAGGATGGCTCGATTTGACCGAGTTGCTTAGACGGTATCCCTTTTAGAAAATCACCCACCAATTGGGCAGGCGCTCGATAGCTACCCTCACCTAATTCAAAGGCATGTGACTCCCAATGCCGCTGAAAATCCAAGCCAGCCAATACTGTTCCCGGATAATCCTCTGGCGAAATCCCGACCACAATCCCTGCATTAGCATTGCGCTCAGCCCGCGAATATTGGCTCATCCCATTCGTGACGACTCGATTTTCTTCTGAAGTCGCTGCGACCACTTGTCCTCCCGGACACATACAGAAGCTATACACCGAGCGGCCATTATTAGCATGATGTACCAATTTATAATCAGCAGCCCCGAGTAACTCATGCCCCGCCTGTTGTCCAAAACGAGCTTGATCAATCAGAGTTTGGGGATGCTCAATCCGAAAACCGATCGAAAACGGCTTGGCTTCCATAAAGACTTTGCGCTCAAACAGCATCTTGAAAGTGTCGCGGGCGCTATGCCCGAGCGCCAAAATCACATGATCACTGCGTAATTGCTCACCATTGGCCAGCATCACGCCGCGTACTTGCCCCTGCTCGATCAGCAAATCAGTGACCTGTCGCTGGAAACGAACTTCCCCCCCCAAGGCTTCGATCTGGGCACGCATATTCTCCACCATTTTCACTAAACGAAAAGTACCAATATGCGGCTTGCTAACATAGAGAATTTCTTCGGGTGCACCGGCTTTCACAAATTCAGTTAAGACTTTACGTCCATAATGTTTCGGGTCTTTGATTTGGCTATACAGCTTGCCATCAGAAAAGGTTCCTGCCCCGCCTTCTCCAAATTGCACATTGGACTCAGGATTGAGCACACTTTTACGCCACAAACCCCAAGTGTCTTTAGTGCGTTCGCGTACTTTTTTACCCCGCTCCAAAATAATCGGCTGGAAACCCATTTGTGCAAGCACTAGTCCTGCCATGATTCCGCACGGGCCAAAACCAATAATGAGTGGACGATGCGGCAATTCCTTAGGGGCTTGAGTCACAAAGTGATAGCGCGTATCCGGGCTTAGCGATACCTGTGGGTCATGGGAACATCGGCTCAAGACCGCTGCTTCGTTCGCCACCTGCACCTCTAAGGTGTAGACCAATCTGATCGCCGTCCGCTTACGCGCATCATAACCACGCTTAAAGATCGTGAAATCAATTAAATCGGTAGCAGCTATCCCTAACTTTTCTAAAATCGCAGTGGTTAAGGCTTCAGGGCTATGTTCAAGCGGTAGGCGCAGTTCAGTTAGGCGTATCATGAGCGTGGGGTTCAAACGTAATCGAGGAAGAGCGACATGATAAGCTATTTGCAAAAAAATATCCGCAGCACTCATTTTGAGTGCCATCAGCCTCCCCTAATTAAGGGATATAAATCATTGAAACAACCCATTAAACTTTTAACAAAGAAAAAAGTTTTAATTCTGCTGTTGGTCATGAGCTGAAATAACGAGGCTACTGATGAAACGTATAATCTTAACTACTTTAGGTATAAGCTTAATTGTAAGCAGCCTAAGTTTAAGTGCTCGTCAAAATAATGCTGGCGGCACGATAGACATTGATGCCTTAAAAAAAGATGGCTATGCCTGTGAGGTAGTATCCGCAGGGTTTGTTGAGTGCACCAAAAATGGCTCACCTACCTATTGGTGCACTTCAGGAACTTGTACCCAAGCCCCCAAGGTCATGCGCCCTCCCACTTCTCGCCTTCCCAGTGATGTCTATAAACCACCGATTAGTTTTAACTAAATTTAGTTAACCATGAGCTATGATCTAACCTAGCAAACCTGATCGGAAAGACTTGAGAAGCGCTGCATGTTTTTTGCGACAACCACCTTGAAAAGGTAATGATTTAGATGACTTGAAAGAACTCCCTGTTGATGAACTCACCGATGACCTTATCATGCATTTCGATTGACTTAGAGGAACAGAGGGTCTTGCGTTGTAGGCGCTTGGTGCGGGTTAGGCTTCCCAGTCAAATGCTTGCCATCAGAACCTCACCGGAAAAAATCCTCATCTTACTGCAAGTCCAACTTCAACTCATCTAAATCACGACCGGATAGGCTGTAGCCGTTTACCAATAGCGGCCATAAGCTTAGCTCATCCATTTAGGCTAGAATCAGCCTATGCTATTGAGAGACCCATCGTGATGAATGAAGAAGCCCCCCTCCCACCCGCGCCGAATGAATGCTGTGAAAACGGCTGTGATCCTTGTGTTTGGGATATTTACTATGAAGCCTTGCGGCAATGGCAAGAACAGCAGCAAAAGAACCCTGAAAAAGAGCAGGCGGCCTAGTGTAGCTAGTCGTGGCTATCCCTTCTATCCCCTCGGCCTAATAAACTATAGGGCTTGAGATTTGTTTTAATGCTCTTAAGCTTATCAACCAAGGCTAATTTAAAGGCTAATTATGCGTCCGCTATTTCTGAGTTCTGTTTTAGACCAAGAATTTCTTGCCACTTTGCAAGCGAGTCATACGCCTGTCATGCTCTGGGGACCACCCGGCGTAGGTAAGTCACAGATTGTTGCACAAGTCGGGCAACGTCATGCGGTTCCGGTGATTGATCTGCGTTTGTCGCAAATGGAACCCAGTGATTTGCGCGGCATTCCCTTTCGGGAAGGAAATTTAGTGGAATGGGCAATTCCCGCCATGCTCCCGGATGCACAGCGACATGGCGCACAAGGGATTTTGTTTCTGGATGAAATCACCTCAGCCGTACCTAGTGTGTCCGCCGCCGCCTATCAATTGATTCTTGATCGACGTTTGGGTGATTATCGCGTACCTGAGGGTTGGGCAATTTTTGCAGCTGGCAATCGACAAGGTGATCGTGGCGTAACTTATACTATGCCAGCCCCTCTTGCGAATCGCTTTTCCCATTTTGAAGTAGAACTGAATCTGGATGATTGGGTGGCTTGGGCGTATCAACATCAGCTCGATGAGCGCATTATTGGCTTTCTACGCTTTCGCCCTGAGCTATTATTCAAATTTGACCCTGCTCATAATCCGGTTGCCTTCCCGACACCACGCTCTTGGGAGTTTGCCCATCGAGCACTCCAAAAATTTGCGAACTCGCCGCAGCTTTTGCTCAATACACTGCAAGCCTGTGTCGGTACGGCAGCGGGTATTGAGCTGAAAGCGTTTATTGATCATTTAGATCAAATGCCTGATATTGATGCTATTTTGCGCGGTGAAACGGTCAAAACACCGCAAGAGGTCGACTTACAATATGCGGTCGCATCTGCCTTAGTCGGGCGCGCCATTCGTGCTCAGGGGAGCGAGCAGGCAGGACAAGTGTATGGCTATATTCTGACTTATGCCAAAGCCCTG
This sequence comes from Thiothrix eikelboomii, assembly GCF_900167255.1. Lineage (GTDB taxonomy): Bacteria > Pseudomonadota > Gammaproteobacteria > Thiotrichales > Thiotrichaceae > Thiolinea > Thiolinea eikelboomii. The sequence goes on along the minus strand of NZ_FUYB01000004.1, from coordinate 146,031 downwards.
CCCTTACGTGAAATGGGAGTGATGTTAGTATCGGATATGCTACGTGCCGTGGGCGAACCGTTGTTCAGTGTGCCGGAATTTGCACTTTGGGCAGAAACAATTGGCGATGTGATGCTATATGACTGAACTTTCCGCTCAAGCTATTGAAGACAAATTAGTCGCGGCGCGCACCCGCCTGATTTTAGATCAACCCTTTTTAGGTGCTTTAGTTTTACGTTTACCCTTGCAAGTCGCCCAGCCAGCTTGGTGTCCGACCACCGGTACGGATGCCCGAAAATTTTATTATAACCCCGCCTACATTGCCGAATTGCGCCCTGCCGAGCTGCAATTTGTGTTAGCACATGAGGCCTTGCACTGTGCGTTGGGGCATTTTGTGCGTCGCCAACATCGAGTTAAACATCGCTGGGATTTGGCCTGTGATTATGCGATTAATCCGATTTTGCTGGATGAAGGGCTCAAGCCCCCACCGGGTATACTGATGCTTAAGGAGTATGCGGGGCTAACAGCCGAAGAAATTTACCCTTGCATTGCCGATAATGATCATTCTGAAACCCTTGATCAGCATTTATACGATAAAGAAGACTCTTCCCATCAAGGTAGCCAAGATCAGCAGAGTAATCCACTGGATCAGTGCCCATCCGAATCTGACCCAGCCAAGCAACAACCCAACCCATCACCATCGGCTGAATCCCGCCAGAGCAGCGAGCCAACTTCGGCTTCTAGTTCTCAACCTAATCAAACCGAGTTTGATCCTGCTGCCAATGGGGGTAAGCCCCCGCCTTTAAGCCAACAAGAAGCCGAGGACTTAGGTGTTCAATGGCAGCAACGGTTGGCAGGGGCTGCACAACAGGCCGAACAAGCAGGCAAATTAAGTGGAGTGATGAAGCGCTTAGTCCAAGAACTACTGCGTCCACGCTTACCGTGGCGACATCTACTTGCACATTATTTCACGGGTTTAGCTCGTGATGACTATACCTATACCCGCCCTTCCAACCGGCGCGGTAATCCAGCCATTTTCCCTAGCCTGAAAAGCCAACAAATTAATGCGGTCATCGCTTTGGATGTCAGTGGTTCAATTAGCGATGCTGAATTGCAGGAATGTTTAGCAGAAATTAACGCCATCAAAGGCCAAGTGCGGGCGCGGATTAGCTTGCTCGCTTGTGATGCAGACCTTGTGGAAGGTTTTCCCCGCGTGTTTGAGCCATGGGAAGAATTGAGTTTGCCACCAGATTTAGCGGGTGGCGGTACAACCGATTTTCGTCCGGTGTTTACTTGGATCAGCCAACAAGATCAAGCTCCCGATATTTTGGTTTATTTCACCGATGCAGCAGGGTTTTTTCCAACTCTAGAGCCGAATTATCCGGTATTGTGGCTAGTCAAAGGTCGCAAGGATGTCCCTTGGGGAATGAAAATACAATTGAACTAAACTTGAATTAAATTTGAACTAAATATTTCATAAATTCCCCGATTGCTTAACAACCGGGGATACTGACAGAATCACTTAATTGTTATTCATAATTGATTATTGAACTGAATCAACCGACCCTATTAACTTTGGGTGGGTTTATCAGTCGTTACCGCAGCAGGTTGCTCAGGCGTCTCAACTTTGACTTCAGGAGCTTCTGGCTCTTTAGGCTCTGTTTTAGCCTGTGTAGCTTCTGATTTTTTAGGTTCTGCTTTAACCTCAGTACTCTCGCAAGCTTTTTGAGCCATTGGTTCGCAAGTCACCACGGTTGGCTCAACTTCCACTTTGACTTCAACAGGGACTTCCGTCGGTGTGACAGTGACAGTTGGCTGCGCTTCTGGCGCTGCACCTGCAAACACAGCACTGGCTGCACTTAAAGCAATAAAAGTAGTCAGAGGAATAAGAACTGATTTCATAATACGATCTCCATATCAAGGGGTAGTGCACTACAGGCACGTCCTTGTGCCTGGGCGATAAGCTTGTATTAGCGCCTCCATCGGTAGCTGAACACAAGCTTAACCGTAATAACGCTTAACTTTGAATCGCGTTGACAACTCACGAAGAAATAACCAAAAATAACGAAAATTTTTTAATGTTAGCTAACGCACTGAGGCTTGCGATAAACTACCCGCATGCAAGCTCTTGATCCGCTCAGTATTCCTTTAAACGGTAAAAATCTCATCCAAGCCAGTGCCGGTACGGGCAAAACTTGGACTATTTCCTTGCTGTATTTACGTCTAATCCTCGAGCAATTGCTCACCGTCGATAAGATCTTAGTGGTCACCTACACCCGTGCTGCCACCGATGAATTACGTTCACGAATTCGCGCCCGCTTAAAAGCCGCCGTCGCTGCTTATGAACAACCAACCCTAGCCAGTGATGAATATCAAGCTTTATTAGCCCAATATCCCGCTGATCCTGAACGCTTGTGGTATTTACAGCGTGCCTTGTTGAGCTTTGATGAGGCAGCCGTCTTCACCATCCATAGTTTTTGCCAGCGCGTCTTGCAGCAACATGCGTTTGAAGTTGGCATTCCCTTTGAAAGTGAATTGGTATCCAGTGAAGCTGAGCTGCAATTGCAACTGGCCGATCAATTCTGGCAACAGCGCTTAGTTCACCCTCAGGCTTTAGATGCTCTAGTGCTTAGCAGTCGTTCAATCACACCCGAAAAGCTTCTCCAAGAAGTACGAGAATTTATTGGTCGGCCTTATCTAACAGTCATCCGTCAACCGCGTGTCACTGAGACTGATTTTATCCTTATAAAACAAGGCTATACGGATTTATTAGAACAAGCCAAGCAGGTTTGGCTGACTGAACAAACCGACATACTTAAGCTCCTTCATGATAAAGAGCGCTTAAATCAAAACAGTTATAGCCCTACCCAAGTGCAGAAGGCCTTAGCCGCTTGGCAGGCAGTTTTAGCCGGTCAATGTCAAGAAGAGACATACACCTTACTCGAAAAATTAAGCAGCCCGGCCCTAGCCAGTAAAACCAAAGCTAAGCAAGCCGCACCTCAACATCGTTTTTTTGATTTAATAACAGAGCTTTTACCGCTTTTTCAACAACTGTTAGCCATACAAACTCTAGCCTTAGAGCAACTCGTTTATGACTTGTTACTGTGGTTAAGAGAGCAATTACCTGAGCGCAAACGGCTCAAAGGCCAACTCAGCTTTGATGATTTATTACTCAATTTGCAAACTGCCTTACACGCTCGCCCCTCATTAGCTGCTCAAGTGGCTGAACAATACCCTGTAGCTTTAATTGATGAGTTCCAAGATACCGATCCGATTCAATACTCCGTGTTTGAGCATATTTACCAGCCTACACTAGGGCAGGTTTATTATGTCGGTGATCCCAAACAGGCCATTTATAGCTTCCGTGGCGCAGATATTTATACTTATCTACAAGCTGCGACCGGGGTTAAACCTGAACAACGCTATACCTTGGCACGCAATTTTCGCTCACAGCCGAAATTATTGCAGGCTTTTAATTATTTGTATGCTCGCTCACAAGATCCGTTTCGTAATGATCAGCGTATTGATTATGAAACGGTCAGTAGTGGAGGGACTGTTAAGGGAGAACTACACACTGAACCCGCTTTAGCGCCTTTGCGTATTTGGGATATACAAGGTGATCCTGAGCAACCGGCTAGCTTAGCTAAGGTGCAAACAGCGGTTGCTCAAGCAGTGGCAAATGATATCGCGCATTTACTATGCCAAGGCCAACAAGGTTTAGCCCATATTGAAGGTCAGGCGATTACCAGTGGTGATTTTGCAGTACTCGTGCGCAGCCATCGCCAAGGCCGTCTAATCAAAGAAGCCCTTCAAGCTTGCGGTATCGCCAGTGTGCAAAAATCACCACTGGGTATTTTTGAAACTGAAGAAGCCGCAGAACTCCGATTAGTTCTGACTGCGATTGCTCAGCCAAACCAAATCAGCCAATTACGGCGGGCTTTGGTGACAGAACTGATGGGTGGCACGGCGGAAACTTTAGCAAACTTAGACGCTAACCCAGCCCTATTTGACCATGAGCTAGAAGACTTTTTCCGTTGGCAAGCGCTTTGGCAAAAACAGGGTTTTATGCGGATGTTTCGGGATTGGTTACAGCGGCGAGCGGTGCGGGCGCGTTTGCTGGCTTATATTGACGGTGAACGACGCTTGACGAATCTGTTGCATCTAGCTGAACTGATTCATCTTGAAACACGCCAACAAGCCTTGAGTATGCAAGGCTGTTTGCGTTGGTTACAGCGCCGAGCAGCCGAGCAAACGGGTGAAGAACACCAATTACGCCTAGAAAGTGATGAAAACTTAGTGCAAATCGTCACTATCCACAAAAGCAAGGGTTTGCAATATAAAATTGTTTATTGCCCTTTTTTATGGAATGACCAAGAAAAAGCGCTGAAGACAGCATGGTTTGCTTGGTATGACACACAAGAAGGGCAAACTTGTTTACAAGCCAGCCACTTTAATCTAGAAGCTGCCAAACAAGCACGACAAGCCGAAGAGCGCAGCGAAAATCTACGCTTATTATATGTAGCCATGACTCGTGCTCAATACCATTGCACACTTGTCAATCTCAGTGCAGCGGTGACTTATAAAAATTTTAGCTATGACACGGCTTTAACGTGGTTACTATTCGGACATTTGCCAGCTAGTGCTAAGCTCCTCGGCAGCTTAGGCAAACCTGATACGATTGCCCAACGCCAGCAGCTCATGCAGCAAGCTCTAACTGACCTCGTTGAGGAAGCACAAGCAACCATTAGTTGGCAGGCTCTGCCCGATGCACTAGAGCCACTACGTTATCAAGCACCTAAGTCTAGCCAACCGTTTCAAGTGCGCGAGTTCAAGCAACAACTCCCTGAAATTTTACGGGTAGGCAGTTTCAGTAGCCTGACTTTGGGTACCCATGATTATGACCATCGCCCCGATTATGATCACCCTGCTCACCTTGAACTCTATAGCAGTTCGCCGCTGCCACTGGATTTAACCCAGTTTCCAACGGGTTCTCGAGCGGGAGTTTGTTTACATAACCTGCTAGAACAAGCCGATTTTCAGCAACCCCTCTGTGAGCAGGTTGAAACGGTCATTCTCAATGGCTTAAAAGGACAAGGTTTTAGCCCTAACCTCCAAACTGCAGCCATTCAGTTACTTCAACCCGCTTTATTAACACCTTTGCATCCACTGGTTGATTTTTCTTTGAGTTGTTTATCGAGAAAAGAACGTTTAAACGAACTAGAGTTTTATTTTCCAGTGCAGCAACTGAGTCCTGCCAAGCTTAAAATGGTCTTACACTTCTTGCCAGATGATGACCTATGGCAACCCATTCAGGCCGCGATTGAGCGCCTAGACTTTAAAGATTTAAGCGGCTATATGAAGGGCTATATTGATTTAGTGTTTCGGTGGGAGGGTAAATATTATTTAGTTGATTATAAATCAAATTGGCTAGGTGATGAGCCAGATGCTTATGCTCAGCCTAAACTCATGCAAGCGATGGCGGATGCACATTATTATTTACAATACTTGATTTACTGTGTCGCCCTGCATCGCTATTTAGCTCAGCGCTTAAGCGATTATCAGTGGGATACGCATTTTGGCGGCGTTTTTTATTTATTCTTACGCGGTATGCACCCTGATAACTTGCAACAAGGGGTTTTTTTTCATAAACCCGATCTCGAGCTGCTTGCAGCACTCGACTATATTATGCAGGTTTAAGCAGCAACTCTAAATTCTGCTCAACTAAGGCAATAGATTCCTCTAAGTGTTTGGGGCTATCACTAAAACGGTGGATGAACCAAACACCATGAATACTGGCTAGCAAGAGATTAGCAGCAGCCTGTGCCTTGGCACGATCACCGAGTAAAGCCCGAAAATCATGCGCAAGATTACTTTGAAAACGGCGATAATACACCCGTAATAGACGTGCAGCCCGAGCTTCATGGGCTGCTTGTGCCCAAAACTGCGGCCATACATCCCGAGCCTCAGGTGAGATATGCACTGAAGAAAAATTCATGCGAATCATAGCTTGTAAGCGTTTCTTTGGGTCAGATTCAGCACGGAAAATCGCTAAACTGGATTGGTGCAAATCACGCACTAAATACACATAAGCGGCATAAACTAGATTATCTTTAGTATCAAAATAGTGATGAATAATCCCGGTGGATAAATTAGCTCGTTGACTAATCCCTTTGGTGGTCAAACCACTTAAGCCATTGGTACTGATCTCCTCAAGTGTAGAGTGCATGATCCGCAATGGAGTCGATTCTTCTGTTAACTCACCGAAGGTGAAGCGTTCAGATATTTTGTGGTCGCTCATGACTATCTCCATCGACTTGGGACTACAGCTTAGGGTTGATTGACTACTCAGTCAATAGAAGAGCAGCTTTCCTGATAGAGAAGCACTCGTTTAAGCGGGTACATTAACCCACCGCGACAGAGTGGTTCGCCTAGTGAAGGCTAGGCTGTGAACTGCTTTGTGAACTGCTTGCAGCCTGATTCGTAATCCGTTCTAATGAAGGCATGAATATCCAGACACCGATCCTTGAAGTACGCCATCTGCACAAACATTATCCAAAAATAAAAGCCGTGGATGGCATTGATTTTTCTGTCCCTACTGGGATTTGTTTTGGTTTGCTAGGTCCTAATGGGGCTGGCAAAACGACCACCATTGAAATGATGGAGGGCATTATTCGCCCAAGCTCCGGGGAAATCTTATATAAAGGCGAACCAATGGGGCCACGTTTTAAAAACGAAGTGGGCATTCAGTTTCAATCGACTGCTTTGCAAGATTTTCTGACCGTCCGTGAGCATCTAAACTTTTTCAGTCGGCTCTATCCAAAAAATATGTCAGTGGATGAGCTGATTGAAATTTGCTCCTTGCAAGCTTATCTGGATCGAGATGCGCGTAAGCTTTCGGGTGGACAACGCCAACGTATGTTGCTAGCGATTGCTTTGGTGAATGATCCTGAGATCGTGTTTCTGGATGAACCTACTACTGGGCTTGATCCACAAGCGCGGTTGAATTTTTGGGAGCTGATTAATCGGATTAAAGCGCGCAATAAAACTGTGCTACTCACCACGCATTATATGGAGGAAGCTTATAAGCTGTGTGAGCAGATTGCGATTATGGATCATGGCAAAATCATTGCTCAAGGCTCACCGAATCAACTGCTCGCCGAACACTTCCAAGATGTGATTATTGAATTACCGGCGAGTGATTTCCCCGTCGCGGCTCAAACCCTACCACATCGACGCTTAGAAAAAGTCACACCGATGATTGAAATCAGTACCCGTGATGTGAATGCTACCCTTGCGGAATTATTACAAGCAGGCGCTTCTTTAGCCGGTTTACAAGTACGCCCCCGAAGTTTGGAAGATTTATTCTTAGAACTCACCGGTAAAGGACTCCGCCCATGAAGCTACAGCGTATTGGGGCTGTTATTTATGCCCGTAGCCTTGAGTTTATCCGCGACCGCTCTGCCCTATCGTGGAGCTTGGTGATGCCGATTGTGATGGTGCTAGGTTTAGCTTTTATTTTTTCCGGCGATGGGCAGCCCTTGTTTAAAGTTGGCGTGATTGCTGAGAACTTAGCCGCTGAGGCTAAACCTAATCCTAGTCTGCATCCGTTTTTAGCGACTAAACATATTGATTTTTATAGCTTACCCCCTGAGCAGCAAGCGATAGCCATTAAAAAGGTTGGCCGCCATCAAGTGGATATGCTCTTGGATCTACGGGCGGGGCAAATGCATTATTGGGTGAATACCGAATCACCTAAAGGCTATTTTCTGGAGCTATTGCTAACCGCCAGCAAAGGCCATCAACTCACCCAAGCGATTGTGAAAGGTGAACAAATTCGCTATGTGGATTGGGTCATTCCCGGCATTTTAGGCATGAATATGATGTTCAGTTGCCTTTGGGGTGTGGGCTATGTGATCGTGCGCTATCGCAAAAATGGTTACCTTAAGCGTTTGAACGCAACCCCACTTACCGCGACCGAATTTCTGTTAGGGCAAATTGTGTCGCGCATGGTCTTAGTGGTGGGTGTGAGTGTACTGGTGTTTACGCTCACGAATTTATTTATGCAGTTTGTGATGGAAGGTAGTTATCTGGATTTATTGGTAGTTTTGATCCTCGGTACTTTTACCTTAATCACCTTGGGTTTATTGGTTGCGAGCCGGGTGCGCAGTGAAGAGCTATCCGATGGTTTATTGAATCTACTGACTTGGCCGATGATGTTACTCTCAGGCGTATGGTTCTCGATGGAGGGTACCAATCCGATTATGCAATGGCTAAGCCAGCTATCCCCCCTCACGCATACGTTGACTGCTGCCCGTGCGATCATGTTAGATGGCGCTAGCCTTTGGCAAGTAACACCGCATTTATTCGTTTTGCTGGTCATGTCCGTGGTATTTTTAGCGATTGGTGCTTGGGGTTTCCGTTGGACCACTGATTAAGCGAGCTTATTATGCAAACTCAACCCTCAACTCTCTATCAAGGTGGCTGCTTATGTGGGCAGATTCGCTATGAAATCAGCCAGTTTGAACCGAAGATGGCGCATTGCCATTGCTCGATGTGCCGTAAATTTCATGGAGCCGCTTTTGCGAGCTTTGGCTCAGTACAGCGTGAAAACTTCCGCTGGTTACAAGGTGAAACCGAGTTAGTGGCTTATCAAGCCCCTAATGGCACCGTGCGCCGCTTTTGTAAACAATGTGGCTCAAGCTTGACCTTTGCTGACTCTGCCGAGGCGCTAGAGCTGATTGAAATCGCGCTCGGTAGTTTAGATACTCCCCTAGTTCAGCAGCCCGACGCTCATATTTATGTCGGTTCGAAAGCAAACTGGAGTGTGCTTGCTGATGGTCTGCCTCAATATGAAGCGGGGCGCAACAGCCACTGTTTGAATGCGGCGAAGACCTAAGGTGATTCAGCCACAACCCTACCGCTCATACCATTCTTAGGCCTAGATCAAAATAGGCCGATTCGCACGTTCATTGCCCCTGTCTTCGACTTGAAGGGTATAAAACGCCTGTAAGGTTTGGCCAATCAACTGCACACCCGCTAAGACCCCTTGTGCATACTTGTCTTGTTTAAATTCAGCGATCACTTGATCACAAATCGTTTGCCAATGCTCAGGAGCAACAAATTGATCAATACCCCGATCTGCTAATAGCTCAAGGTGATGCTCACAGATATTCACATACAACAGCATGCCACTATTGTATTGGGTATCCCAAACCTTAAACAGGCTGAATAGATCTAAAGCACGCTGGCGACTGTCCACCCAATAGGCTTGGCGTAGCGGCAGATTACCTTCAATAATCACCATAACCTCGCCCGGATGGCCTAATTCCGCCACGCCCACCGCCTGTTCGATTTGCTCAAGTTGGCTTGGTGTAAAATAACCCTTGGTGCGCCACGGCAGATAGAGCGCATGCCTCCACCAACGCTTCAAACTCGGGGTGGGGCTTAACTGAGTGTCTGCTTGTTTTACCATGAACCTGATGCACCTCCACCACCAAAACCGCCGCCACCACCACTATAACCCCCACCAGATGAGCCGCCACTACTCCAACCGCTCCCGCCTCCATAAACGACTCCACCCCGTCCACGACGACCACTGGCACGGCGGCTATCCATCTCTGTACCGATTAACAACAAGACAAATAAAAATCCGCCTAGGAACAAAGACAGGGCGAGCGATAAATCCACCACCCCATAGCCGATAAAAAAGCCCAAACCACCGATTAGACTAGCACTTAAGAACCGCCCCAACAAAGAACGTAAAAACTGCCCCAGCACCAATAAAAAAATACCTACCCCAAACAAACTGGCGAAAGGATCTTCAGCGGCTTGATGAGCTTGATCTTGGGCTTGCAGTGCTTGCGACTTAGCCAGCTCAGGATCCATTTGGAGAATCTGATCAATGCGATTCACTGCAGCGGTTAAACCACCCGCATAATCACCCTCTTTAAAAGCGGGGGTTATTTCTTCACGGATAATGCGACTCGTCATCACATCCGGTAGCACTGACTCTAAACCATAACCCGTTAAAATCTGTACTCGCCGATCTTGCACGGCAACGAAGATTAATAAGCCATTATCCGCTTGCGCCGTGCCAAGCTGCCATTGCTCAGCAAGGCGTAGGGCTGCATCAAAGGTCGATTCATTACCCGTTGATGGCACTAAGACAATCGCCAACTGCCCACGTCCAGCCTGATGGATCGCTCGTAACTGCGCCTCTAAAGCGGCTAATTCCGCAGCATTGAGGGTGTTGGTTTGGTCAATCACTGGCGCATTTAAACTCAACGAGCGGGCGGCGGGCTTATCGGTGGTTTCAGCCAAGGCTAGCGGTGCTACACTGGCAAAGAAGAGCAAACAGCTACTGAGCAATAGCCAAAACCGCCTAAAGCTTAGGCCAAAACTCAGCTCTTGCGGCGATATAAACATCAGTTATTGCCCAGCGGGTTTAGGCTGAGTGAAATCGACTTTAGGTGCACGCATAATAGTCGCCTCACTATCCACAGTGAAACCTTCCTTGGGTTTTAAACCAATCACTTTAGCGGTGAGATTTTCCGGGAATTGGCGCACAGTAGTATTAAAGACTTGAACTTGCTCAATATAGCGATTGCGTGCCACGGCAATCCGATTTTCAGTCCCTTCTAATTGAGCACTTAAATCACGAAAGACGGTATCTGATTTTAGGTTTGGATAATTCTCACTCACCACCAGTAAGCGAGACAGCGCACCACTTAACTCCGCTTGTGCCGCACCGAATTGCTGCATGGCTGCAGGGTCATTGAGGGTTTCTGGACTGAGCTTTAAACTCCCAACACTCGCCCGTGCATTGGTTACTTCAGTGAGTACATCCTTTTCTTGTGCTGCATAACCTTGCACGACACTCACTAAATTCGGCACTAAATCTGCACGGCGTTGATATTGGTTCAAAACCTCACCCCAAGTGGCTTTTACGGCCTCATCTTGGGCTTGCAAATTATTATAGCCACAACCACTCAATAGGCTGCTTAGCAAAATCAAAACCGCTAGATAAAAACGACCACCAAACTGCTTCATACTCATGCTCCATCAATGGGTTAAAGAGATTGTAGCTGGCTTTAGGCTTGCTTGTGAAATTTAAGGTTTAGCCAAATTGAGATTACGCTGCCACTGCCCTGTCTGAGCATTAACGAAAGAAACGACGGCTAAGCTGTTAGCTGCTGGTGTACACAAACTCGCAAACGCTAACTGCTGTTGATCAACACTCATATCCTCCGCTACTGTCGTTTGACAATCAGCCGGTAGTTGCCAATCCAAAGCTTGCTGCTGCTTGCGAGCTAAATCAAAACGCTGCATACCTTGGCGACTGGCAAACAACAAGGCTTGATGATCTGTAGTAAACACCGCAGAGCCTGTTGCACCCTTAACAGTGATCTGCTCTGCGGTTTGCAAATTAATGACTTGCGGTAGCACAGCCACATACTTGCCATCCCAACTAAAGACTACGGGTTGGCTAAACGGTGAGGGAGCTTGAATCGAATAGGTTTTTATTAATTTATTTTTAAATAAATCATAGATCTGCAGATCAGCTTTGTCTGTTTTGCCAGCTACATTTGCGGTTACATAGGCAAGTTTATTAATCGTAGCATCTAAGCCTAAGGCTAATAAGCGGGCTTTAGGTAAAGCCACCGTCGCTAAAATCTTACCATTACCCGTATGTAATACCTGTAACTGCGGTGTTCGGGTGTCATGAAACAGTTGTGCCGTGCCAGTTGCATTGGTAATCGCGGTCATCGGTCGATAACGACTCGCTGGTTGGGGTAAATTCGATATAGCTAAACGGCGTAAGCTTTTGCCAGTGCGATGCAGAATACTTAAACCAGCGGCTTCTAAGCGGGCAACCTTAAAACCATCTGGCGTAAACCCCATGATTAATTGCGTGGCCTCGTGCTGTAAAGCAAGGCTGTGCTCTAAAGCCCCAGTTTGCCCATTAAAGCTCAAAATAGCAGGTGATAGGCCTGTTTGCAGCCATAAAACCTGCCCTTGTTCTGGGCTTAAAGCTACATAGCTTTTATTCGGCACTTCAGCCGATAAAACTGGGTGAATGCTACTTAAGCTCACCATGACGCTGAATAACATAGCCGCCATCCCAGACTTCCATTGAGTTAGATTATGCATATTCTTTGCCCTGCTCAGCTAGATTAACCATCGGAAAATCGTTGAAGCTACCTGAATTTTCCAATGTTTCTTAAATGGGCAGCGTATACTGTCTAGCTGAAATCAACAACAACTTGGGGAGAATGCCATGTTAGAGCTTGCCGCTAGCCTACCTCGTTTAGCTGATAATTTACCCAAAGAAGCCGGCTTAACCCTTGCGGATAAACGCACGCTCGTCAATCAAGCCAAAGTTCTTATTGAACAAGTTTATGCCCATATTTATCTGAAAAAAGCCTTGTATGCCATTGACCCAGTACAGCGCTTAAGCCTATTACAATACCGCTTAGAAAATCCTAGCGATCTAGTTGTCAACAGCGAGCTGGAATTTCATCGAGAACTCCTCGCCATTTTTACAAGCTTGCATGATTTACATACCAATTATGTCTTACCAGCGCCCTACAATGCTTTGACTGCTGTCTTGCCCTTTCTTGTGGAGGAGTATTTTGATGATCAGCAGCAAGCCCATTATCTAATCACCAAAATCAGTAGCGTCGCCACTGTCACCGATAGTTTTAAAGCCGGAGTGGAGTTAATCCTCTGGAATGGTTTACCGATTCAAGAAGCGATTCGCTTAAATGGTGAACAAAGCGGAGGCAGTAATCCAGCAGCTCGCTATGCCGTTGGCTTACGCTCCCTTACCATTCGACCCTTAGCGATTAATTTACCCCCCTTAGAGCACCGGATTTATCTGCAATACAAAACAGCTGAGGGTAGCTTACACGAGCTGGCTTTGGAATGGTTGGTTTTAAAGCAAATGGGCGGTTTGGCAACAGACCTAGGTTTGACAGCTAGCCCAGATGAGCTATTACCTTTACCTCAGCGACCGAGTGATATTTATCGTGACTTTTTAATGGGTAACCAACTAGAAGGTGATTATATTAATCAAGCCCGTAAAAAATTATTTGTTGAATTCCGTCGCCCTACCCGCCGCAACTCCACTCGGCGCGCTGATAGTACAGAAGTCAAATCACTGCTACCCGATATTAATGCGCGGGCAGTGAATACCCCAAGCGGAAGTTTTGCTTATCTGCGCTTATTTTCTTTCATGGTGCAGGATGATCAGGCCTTTCTTGAAGAGATTATTCGCCTGCTCAAACTTCTCCCCTCCAACGGTTTGATTCTCGATGTACGTGGTAATTCAGGCGGCTTGATTACCGCCGCTGAGCGACTATTACAAATTTTTACCCCACAGCGGATTGAACCAGAAAAGGCACAATTTATTAGTACTTCGCTGATTCGTGAATTATGTATTCGTAACTCACCCTCGCCTATCGCTCCACAGATCAATCTTAAAGCATGGGTACCCTCGCTTAAACAAGCACCCGTCACAGGTACGCTGTATTCGACTGCTCATGCCATCACAACCGAAGAAGAAGCGAATAATATCGGCCAACGATATACCGGCCCAGTGGTTTTAATCACGGATGCTCATTGTTATAGCGCAACCGATATGTTTGCAGCGGGCTTTAGAGACCATAAAATTGGCAAAATTTTAGGTGCTAGTGATAATACGGGTGCAGGTGGAGCGAATGTTTGGCAACATTTGGTCTTGCGGGTGTTAGCCGAAGCACCGGGGCGGGCTGAGAATAATACCTTGACTAAAGCCTTCACTGAATTACCCCGTATGGCAGATTTTCGGGTGTCAAGTCGGCGGATGCTGCGGTCAGGTGAACAAGCGGGTCTTCCCTTAGAAGACTTCGGCGTAGAACCGGACGAACGTCATTATATGACGCGCACCGATCTTTTAAACGAAAACCAAGACTTGATTCATCATGCCGCCAAACTACTACTTACCCAAGCCCGTTATCCCCTGACGGTCAAACTGGATACGAATCAGTGTGCACTACAGGTGAGCAGTGAAGGCATTGACCGCGTTGACTGGTATCTGGATGACCGCCCTGCAGGTTCAGTTGAGGTGAGGAATAATGCAGTGACCCTACAATTGCCCAAAACCAGCACAGAACGTCTATTACGCCTAGAAGGTTTCGCCAAGGATACCAAAGTAGCTACCACACAAATTAAGCTTAAATGCAATAGCTGAGTACCGCTGGCCTTGAACAGCGACTAGCTCCAGCACCGCTGTTCAAAGCTTTAAGTGTTGAAATTGTTCGGCTTAAACCCGTTTAAACAATCCGCCCGTCTTTTAAAAACACTTGTACATTATCAATTAAGCGAGCCTTCCCTAGCCATGCAGAAACGAGAATCACTAAATTCTCATCGCCTCGGGTAGGTATTTGTAAATCATTGGCACGGCGCACTTCAAAATACTCTGGGCGAAAGCCATGCTCAGCTAAATGCCCGATCATAATTTGCTGAATCGACTCAAAGCCCTCTTCCGTGACTTGGCCTTGTGCCACCATTTGCTGAGCCGCCTCCTGCAAAGTCTGATGCAAATAAGGCGCTTGTTGGCGCTGCTCGGGGGTCAAATAGCCATTGCGTGAACTCATGGCCAAACCATCAGCCTCGCGGACTGCAGTCACCCCGACAATCTGTACATTAATATTCAGATCTTTCACCATTTGCCGCACCACCAGCAATTGTTGAAAATCTTTCTCACCAAAAATAGCAATATCCGGTTCCACTAAATTGAATAATTTGCAAACGACCGTCGCCACCCCCGTAAAATGCCCAGGGCGCTTTTCACCCTCGAGAATATCACTAATCCCCGGTGCTTCGACTTTAGTGCGCAGTTTACCAGTCGGATACATACTCTCTGGAGTGGGAGCAAAAACTAAATCGGTATTGAGCTTGGCTAGATAGCCACAATCAGCATCTAAGGTTTTCGGGTAAGCCGCTAAATCCTCGGGGCGATCAAATTGAGCCGGATTCACGAAAATCGAAACCACGACTTTAGTTCCCATTGCTTTAGCACGCTCGACTAAAGTCAGGTGTCCACCATGTAGATTGCCCATCGTCGGGACAAAAGCAATCGTTTCGCCATTCCGTCGCCAAGTACGGATGTGTGCGTGTAGCTCTTCAATCTGATGCACTAATTGCATGCTTGAGTTCTCCTGTTATTAGCCTGCCTAAACTAAACACTGCGCATCAGCAGGGAAGCTACCGCCTTTCACTGCCTCAACATAAGCACGAATCGCCTGCGGAATCGTGCGGCCTTCTTGCATAAAACTCTGCGAGAAACGCGGCGCACGCGGGGTAATGCCGAGCATATCGTGTAAAACCAGTACTTGCCCATCACAAGCTCGACCCGCACCAATGCCAATCACAGGCACTTCGACTGCCTGAGTAATCGCCGCTGCGAGGGTTTCAGGTACACATTCCAATAAGATCATATCAGCTCCGGCTTCTTGCAACGCTAACGCATCCGCTTGCATTTGCTGAGCGACCGCTGCCTCACGACCTTGCACCCGATACCCGCCTAATTTATGCACCGATTGCGGTTGTAAACCTAAATGTGCACAGACCGGTACGCCATGATGAGTGAGTTGCTTAACGGTCGCTACTTGCGGTGCGCCCCCTTCAAGCTTGACCATGTGGGCATGGCTTTCTTGCATCAGACGCGCACTATTACGCAAGGCCATTTCTGGCGAGGTATAACTCATAAAAGGTAAATCAGCCAGTACTAAAGCTGTTTGGGCGACTGCTGCCACGGTACGGGTGTGATAAATCATATCCTCCACTGTGACAGGAATCGTTGTCGGATGGCCTTGAATCACCATCCCTAGCGAGTCCCCAATAAGGATCACATCGACCCCTTGCTCATCTAAAACTCGTCCAAAACTTGCATCATAAGCGGTCAGCATGACAATTTTTTCTTGCTCTTGCTTCATTTTGCGTAAGGTCGTGACGGTACGGCGCTTGACCGTTTTAGCGCCTGAGCTAGCTTTTTGATCCATGATAGGTACTCCTCCGAATGTCGGAGGCACAGTATAACCCGAAAAATCTGCTACTATTCAAGCAATTTTGCGCCGCACAAGGAGCTGTTTCCTACCGTCTGGCGTTGAGAAAAATTGCTCGAAAGGCCTGTACTAGACATACTAGCCGACACAGAGTCTAATTCTTATCTTGCAATCACTGAAAAAAGCTAAAAACTATGAGCGATACCAGCCGTCCCTTAAACTTTATTGAGCGCATCGTTGAAGATGACCTCGCCAATCATGTGGTGAGTGAAGTAAAAACCCGCTTTCCACCCGAACCCAATGGCTATTTACATTTAGGTCATGCCAAATCCATTTGGCTGAATTTTGGTTTAGCCCAGCGTTATGGTGGCCAATGTAATTTGCGGATGGATGACACCAATCCGGTCAAAGAAGATGAAGAATATGTCGAGGCCATTCAAACTGATGTGCAATGGCTAGGCTATCAGTGGGCAGGGCAAGTCCGCTATGCCTCGGATTATTTTGATCAATTGCATGCATGGGCGGTGTATTTAATTCAACACGGCAAAGCTTTTGTCTGCGATTTAAGTGCTGAGCAAATGCGCGAATATCGCGGCACGCTGACTGAGCCGGGTAAAAATAGCCCCTATCGTGATCGCTCCGTTGAAGAAAATCTGGCTTTGTTTGCAAAAATGCGGGCGGGTGAATTTGCCGATGGCGCTTGCTCACTCCGCGCCAAAATTGATATGAGCTCACCCAATATCAATTTACGTGATCCGGTGTTATATCGGATTAAGCACGCCTCGCATCATCAAACAGGGGATAAATGGTGTATTTATCCGTCTTATGATTATGCTCATGGGCAAAGTGATGCGATTGAAGGGATCACCCATTCGATCTGTACCTTGGAGTTTGAAGCACATCGACCTTTATACGATTGGTGTATTGATAATCTGCCCGTACCTGCCAAGCCACATCAGTATGAATTTTCACGTTTGAATGTGAATTATACCGTCACCAGCAAGCGCAAGCTCAAGCAATTGGTGGATGAAAAGCATGTCGATGGTTGGGATGACCCACGTATGCCAACGATTGCAGGTATGCGCCGCCGTGGTTTTACCCCGCAAGCTTTACGTGATTTCTGCGAAATGGCGGGCGTGACTAAAGTCGATGGTGTGGTCGACATCAGTATGCTAGAGCATGCATTGCGCGAAGACTTAAATGCCCTCGCGCCACGGGCGATGTGTGTTTTACATCCGCTCAAAGTAATCTTAACCAATTATCCTGAAGATCAAACCGAAACCCTAGTTGCTCCACGTCACCCCCAACGCGAAGATTGGGGGAATCGTGAGCTGCACTTTTGCCGCGAACTGTATATCGACCAAGATGATTTCCGCGAAACCACCAATAAGCAATACAAACGCCTCGTCCTTGGTAAGCGGGTGCGCTTGCGCAATGCTTATGTGATTGAAGCCGATGAAGCCATTAAAGATGCTAAGGGTCAAATTATCGAACTACGTGCACGAGTGATTGCAGACACAGTTGGCAAAGACCCTGCTGATGGCATTAAAGCCAAAGGGGTGATTCATTGGGTGTCTGCCCGCGAGCACCTTGATTGCGAAGTGCGTTTATATGATCGCTTATTCTCTGATCCCGCCCCCGATGCAGGCGATAAAAACTTCTTGGACTTTATGAATCCCGATAGCTTAAAGATCCTCCACGGCTGCAAGGCTGAACGGAGTTTAGCCCAAGCCACCCTCAATGATCGCTATCAATTTGAGCGCGAAGGTTATTTTATACTGGATTCACGCTATTCCAGCGCCGATCAGCCCGTCTTCAATCGAATTATTGGCTTAAAAGATACTTGGGGTAAGATCGAGCAAGAGGGTTAATAACCTGTTAAAACAGCCTGCTGATTTGATATGAGTAGGCTGATATCGCTAAACCAATTATTTTTCTATAGCAATTATTCTAAAGCTTGCAACAAGCTCATCCCCTAAATAAGGGATCAGCCTTCCCCTTTCTTTTCACAATTAGCGCATTTTTGCCACAAATTCAGCGCGTATCTTTACCCCTGTCGAAACAAAAAATTTTAAACAAGCTCACAAGGGAAATATCATGAAACTGAAAGCTCTACTCTCTGGTTTATTGGTGGCTGGCACGATTTTAGGCTCTTCTGCTGCAATGGCTGCACCGGGGCATGGATATGCTTCTAACTCGGTCAATTTAGGTGCTTTGGCAGCGCGGATTGATAGTGGTGTAGCCACAGGCAAATTAACTCGTGGTGAAGAGCGGATGCTCCGTTCTGAACTGAAAAGCTTGCGTTATTCATTGAAAGTCGCCTTAAAAGATCATCGTTTGACAAATAAAGAGCGCAGCTCATTGGAACACAAAGAAAGTCGCTTAAAACGCAGTATTTATAAACTCAGCAACAACCGAATCCTTGCACGCGGTTATCAACATGATCGCCACCACGACCGCTATGATGATAAGCGTGGCAACTATCAGCATGTAAAGAACGATAAAACCGTTGCGATTATTCGTGCTTTACCCACTGGGTCAATGATCCACGTGAAATAATCCCAACGGATTAACAGCTCAACTTAAGGGTGTTAGTGTTTGAGGGGCTAGGGTCAGTCTCCATCAGGAGCTGGCCCTTTTAAGCGGTTAAACACTCACTGCCAGCGGCCGCTCTTTAGAAAAATAAGTCGCCGCCAGCGCAAAGATCAAGGATAGACCCACCGCCCAGCGCACCACTTCCATTAAATCCGTATAATGCTCTGGAGTAATTTTCGCCTGCCCGATCATCAGCGACATCAATAAAGTGATCACCGCTGTCCCTAACATCTGCCCAAGTAGGCGCGATAAATTCAATAAGGCCGAGGACATACCCAACCGTTCTGGTGGTACTGAACCCAGTACACTATTGGTATTGGGAGTGGAAAACAGCCCAAAACCAACCCCAAAGGCCATCAAGCACAGCAGAATAATCCAAATCGGGGTAGCAGGGCCAACCGTCACCACTAATAAGGCCAAGCCCGCCACCATCGCTAAACAACCCAAAGTTGCCAAGAGGCGCGGTCGATAGCGATCCGATAAACGCCCAGCTAACGGGGCCAAGAGCGTCATCACGATTGCTTGTACCATCAAGACTTGCCCTGCCGTGGTGGGCGTCATGCCACGATTATATTGCAGATACAAACTCAGCAAAAAAATCAAACCATAATTACTGGCATACACCATGATTGACGCGGCTAAAGCTCGAGAAAAAGGTCGATTGCCCAGCACTAAATTTAACCGTACTAAGGGGCTAGGCACGGTGTAGCAATGATGAATAAAAATCCCGATAAAGACTGCACCGATCACTAAGCCAATGGTGGCCTTCAGATCTGGAAGCATACTTAAACCGACAAACACACCAATCATGCCAATCGCCATATACAGAGTACCGACTAAATCTAAGCGATCAGCCTGAGCACTTCGCCATTCACCCTTCATGGTCAAACCAGCCAGCATCAAAACAATGATGACTAATGGCAAAGGAAACCAAAAAACTGCCTGCCAACCAAACTGCTCCGTCACCCAGCCGCCTAATAAAGGGCCACAGGTCAAGCCTAAATAAATCGAAGCGACCAGCCAACCTAAAGCAGCCCCTCGGCCTTGCTGAAACACACTGGTAATAATCGCCATTCCGGTGGTAAAAAACATCGCGCTACTAATGCCTTGAATCACCCGACTGAATAGCAATAGTTCAATAGTTTGTGCAAAGCCAGCAATCAAGCTACCGATACTAAATAGAACACCACCGATTAAAAAAATGCGCTTGCGCCCATGTTGATCCGCTAACCGCCCTGCCGGTAGCATCATCAGCAGATTACTTAATAAAAAAGCCGCCGGAATCCAGCTGGCATAGACAGCACTAACATGCAAATCCTCAGAAATGGCAGGCACTGCCACAAAAGAACCCGATAAAGAAACCGGTGTTAAAAAACTACTAATACACACCACAATTAAGACTACATAACGGGCAACAGGGTTGTCCTGATAGTAGCGCTCGGTTTGTTGACTATCCACCACAAGTATCCAAAAAATTACGCAAGGTCGGATACTAACATGCCCGCTAAAAACACACTGCTTCTAGGTTTATGCTTAAGCAGTGTAATCGACTTGAGTAGAAGGTAGGCGACACGATCTTAAATCTGTCTCGATACTCTGGTACTTCCTTATTCTTTGCACAGTTAAGCGCGTATTTACTACGCAATTCAACCCTAGGCTTGTATACCAAGAACACTCTTGCTGCGTTATTGAGTTTACCCACCCCAAATCGAGGAGCATTTGCATGAAGAAAATACTATCCCTTGCCATTTTCGGTAGCAGCCTGCTCATAGCGAGTACAGGCGCACTCGCCTCCCAATGTGCGACTGGCTATTCTGGTTATCATCGCCCTGCCCCTACCCGTGCTGCAGTAGTGCATTATCAGCGCCAGAATCACCGCGTCGTGAATTATCGTAATCAATGTGTGCGTGTCGATGGGCGTGTCACTCGAGCGGAACGCAATTGTCTAAGTAATCGTCATTATCGACCCACTCAATACCAACACCCGCACCAGCGGCGCTCTCAAAGTGGTGGTTATAGCCACCATTAAGCCACTATTACACAGTCTCTTTCTGCATTTTGGGCAATCTTCGGATTGCCTTTTTTTAGCTTGATCGGCGCATATCGGCGTTCATCTGCAATCGCTGGCTTTACTCCACTCAGCCAATAGCATACCAATCAGTTTAGTCTATACTTACTATGAGTACTTCACACAAATACGCTAATTAACGATTCGGCGAGGGGGAATTGTCAATGCATAAGCCTGATAACTTTTATACTTTGGGTACAGCTATCCTACTGAGTTTAGCCAGCACGACACTAGCAGCGGCTGATAATAAAACTATTTTAGTCCTCGATGCTTCTGGCAGCATGTGGGAACAAATCGAGGGCAAACCTAAAATCGAAATTGCCCGCACAGCCCTTAAATCCATGCTCGCCGACTGGCCAGAGGGTCAGGAAGTGGGGTTAGTGGCTTATGGGCATCGCAGTAAAGGCGATTGCAAGGATATTGAAACCCTGTTACCAGTGGGTACTTTAGATGCAGACAAAATCGGTAAAGTGGTCGATGGCTTGATCCCTAAAGGCAAAACGCCCTTATCCGCTGCCGTTCAGCAAGCCGCCGAAGCACTCAAATATACCGAAGAGCAAGCCACGGTCATTCTAATCAGCGATGGCAAAGAAACCTGTGATAGAGATCCCTGTGTACTCGGTGCTGAATTAGAAAAAGCAGGGGTAAACTTCACCGCACATGTGATTGGCTTTGATGTGGCTAAACTCGAAGACCAAGCTGGGCTAAAATGCTTAGCAGACAATACCGGAGGCAAATTTATTGCGGCCGCCAATGCCAAGGAACTCAATCAAGCTCTCATAGCAACCGTGCAACTACCTGTCGTCGAGGCCACGACACCTGCACCTGAACCCGCGAAACCTACCCCAGCCCCTCTCCCCAGTGCAAAAATCACGGCGCCTAGCACTGCCGAAAAAGGCACACTCATTAAAATTGAGCATCAAGCCGAACAACCGGGGCTAGAAGGCCATGTTTATCTGTATGCTAAAGGTAAAGATCAAAGCATTACTTATGGCTATGTCCGCCCCGAGGGTGATCGCTATCCACCGACTGAACTACGCTTACCCGCCACGCCCGGGGATTATACCCTCAGCTGGAAAGATCCTCAGGAGCAACTCCTAGCTGAAACTGCGATTACTGTCACTGAAGCCCATATTGCACTGAAGGTGCCTGAATCTGCGCCCAAAGGTACACTCCTCAAAGTCGGCTTAACCGCCCCAGCCAATCTCGAAGGCCATGTACATATTGTTGCCAAGGGTAAAGATAAAAGTATTACTTATGGTTATGTCCGACCCAATCCGCAAGGGGGCTATTTAGATGCTGAACTTCGCCTACCGGTTGAAACGGGGGCTTATGAAATCAAATGGCTATCTGATCGCAATGAACTACTCGCAGCTGCGCCGATTCAAGTCACTGAAAGTGAGGTTAAGCTTGAACTCCCTGCCTCAGCACCAAAAGGGACTTTACTGAAAATCGGTTTAACCGCCCCAGATGGTTTAGCCGGACATGTACATATTTTTGCTAAAGGTAAAGATCAAAGCATCACCTATGGCTATGTGCGTGAAAACCCCATTAAAGGTTATGAACCGACGGAATTCAGCTTACCCGCCACCCCCGGCGATTATGAAGTGAAATGGCTATCTGAGCGCAATGAGCTGCTAGCGGAAGCGCCTATCCAAGTGACTGAGGCCGATATTCGTTTGTCAGCCCCGGATCAGGTACAAAAATCCACTGAAATCCAGATCGCTCTGCAAGGCCCTGATGGTTTGAGCGGCCATATCCACTTATTTGCTAAAGGGAAAGACCAAAGCATTACTTATGGCTATGTACGGGCCAGCGCTACGCAAGGCTATGAACCTGCCACTTTAACCGTCCCTGATCAACTCGGTGAATACAGCTTGCGTTGGCTGACTGATCGCAATGAGCTACTCACCGAAACACCGATTAAAGTTGTGGAAAACATTAGTGAATGAGGGGCAGTGATAACGCTCAATTGCATTGCTAAGCGCCCTTTGGCATGATCCAAGATAGTTAGGCCTTAGGCTTAGCTGTCTTAAGCTGCTCAAAGGATGTCTATGGATTTAGCTGCAATTCGTGCCTTCATTGCTCAAGAGTTTCCGCAAACTAATCTAGTAATCGAAGCAGTAGGCGAGCAAACCTGTCGGGTACGTCAGCCTATTGATACTAGCCATTTGCGCCCCGGCGGTACTGTTTCAGGGCCGACACAAATGTTCGTAGCCGATGTTGCGATTTATATAGCGATTCTGCATAAACTGGGGCCTGTTGCTTTGGCAGTCACCACGCAGCTTTCGATCAATTTCCTCAATAAACCGGCTGCTCATACTGATTTGGTGGGTGAATGTAAACTGCTTAAACTGGGCAAGCGCTTAGTCGTGGGGGAGGTTTACATTTATTCGGCTGGCAGCTCTGAGCCTGTTGCCCATGCAGTGGGTACTTATTCAATTCCACCGGAAGCCGTTCAATGAGTCAATATGCCGCAAGTCCAAAAGTTGATCCGAATACTCAGGGTTTGCCTAAGCGCATGATCGACCTGCGTAGTGATACCGTGACCCAACCCACCGCTGCCATGAAACAAGCGATGATCGAAGCTCCGCTTGGCGATGATGTGTATGAAGAAGACCCGACTGTTAAAGCTTTAGAACAGCGCTTAGCCAACTTATTGCAAAAAGAAGCGGCGCTCTTTTTCCCTAGTGGCACACAAAGCAATTTAGCTGCCCTCCTCTGCCATTGCCAACGCGGCGAAGAAGTGATCGTGGGTGAGAAATATCACACCTTTTTGCATGAAGCACGTGGCGCTTCGGTACTTGGTGGCATCGCCATGCACCCTTTGCCCACCAGTAAACTCGGGCAAATTCAAATCGCCGATCTACTAGCAGCGATCAAGCCTGATGATATTCATGACCCGATTAGCAAATTGCTCGCCTTAGAAAATACGGTGGCGGGTTGTGTGCAAGATCAAGCGCATTTGACCGCATTAGCAGAGGCCGCCCATGCCCACGGCTTGAGTGTGCATCTAGATGGCGCACGTTTTTTTAATGCGGTCGTCAAACAACAGCGCGCAGCCGCCGAACTCGCTGCCCCGATGGATTCAGTTTCGATTTGCTTATCTAAAGGCTTAGGAACACCCGCAGGTTCAGTGTTAGTTGGCTCAGAGAAATTCATTCGCTATGCGAAGCGCCAACGCAAAATTCTAGGGGGTGGTATGCGTCAAACCGGAATGCTGGCCGCCGCTGGCTTGTATGCCCTCGACCATAATATCGAGCGTTTAGCAGAAGATCATGAACATACCCGCCAGATCGCTGAGGCTTTAGCTGAGCTACCTGAGTTAGAAGTCGATCAAGAACGTTTACAGACGAATATGTTTTTTATTAAACCACGACCTGCAGACCATGCCCCTTTACAGCAGTTCATGGCTGAACAGGGGGTACGCATTGGCTGGCAGCAACCGTGGATGCGTTGCGTCTTACACTTAGGCGTCTCTGCACAGGAAGTAGAGCAAATTATCGCTTTATTCAAGCGCTACTATCAAGCCTCGCGAACCTAAGCAGCGCTTAAGTACTAAAAGTTAAGTTTTCGCTCCAAACTGGCGAGCGAGTTCTTCAATCTCAAGCGCTAAACCCTCGGCACTCGTTGGCTCGGGGTTTTTAGGAACGAGTAAGGCCTGCTCAACTTTACCTTCAGCCATCAAAAGCGCATACCAGAAAGCACGTGCATAACGAGCGATTGACTCAGCACGATCTAAACGATTCACAATCCGGCGGGCATTATACCAATCACTTTCCTCACGAAAATAATGGCGTAAAGCCTTACCCGTAAATAAGCCCTGAATCATCCCCTCAAAGAGGATACTCGTTGCGACGCCTTGCTCTAACGCCAGTTCAGGCTGATTGAGTAAGTCAATACCGAGTAATTCACTAAAACGCAGATAATTCGCCTTCCAAGTCACTTGTACAAAACCACGCCCATAATAAACCTGACCTGTTTCAAGGTCGGGTAAACCGTATTCTCGCCCCTGCCCTTGCCCATACTCATCAATTGGCTCCATCGTAAAAGCGGTTTCATGATAGGCTGTTGCTAAAATATATGCGAGCCAGCGAGTATCCTGTAGCTCACGCTGTTGCCACTCACTAAGAATCACTTCCATACCCAAGACTTGACGTTTGCTTAATTTACCATTCGATGGATAAGCGCGTACACAGTCGAAAAATATCTTTTTGTCCATCTTAATCTCCCCAACTCTACTTAGTTAGTCTATAGGATGACGACATTCATAAACCAATTGCTCAATCCCTGTAGTAAACTCAGCCGGATCAAGCATATTAATAAAACGCTTATACCTTAGACGTAAGGATAAGGTTTGCATATCACAATCACGATATAAAACACCGATCAAGCGTTTATTTTTACCTACGACCTGACTGGCTTCTGTTTCTAAATGTTGAGCCATTAAATTTTCCAATTCAGTAAAACCACTTTCCTCATACTCGGGAGTAAAAATAGCAACCGTATAACGGCTATTGACGACGGCTTTTTCCATCGACTTAATAATCGGCTCACCTGCACGAAAGCATTTATAATCACCATCAAAAC
Source organism: Thiothrix eikelboomii (assembly GCF_900167255.1). GTDB lineage: Bacteria > Pseudomonadota > Gammaproteobacteria > Thiotrichales > Thiotrichaceae > Thiolinea > Thiolinea eikelboomii. The sequence continues at coordinate 120,753 of NZ_FUYB01000004.1, read as the reverse complement.
AAACGCTTAGACCCGCATTAGTTAAAGCAGGCACTAATTGCTTTTTAACCCATTGCTGATCAGGATCAATGTGCCGATAACTTAAAAATAGATCATATTTATAATCATCATTTGGTGCTTTAGGCAGTGGTGGTGCGGGTAGATTAGCGACCAAAGCAACTGGAAAATTCTCTTCAAGCTCGGCTTTAATCAAGGGATTTTGGTTTGGCTGTTCGGCTGTGACTTTCGGTTGTAGATAAGAGAATAAATCAAACACCCGTACATACTGCCCTGTAACTAAAGCCTTGCCTTGTAAACCATCCAATAAATGCTTGGTAAATAGGCTATTTTTATCCTCCTGATACACATAAGAAACTTCATTTTGGTGTGAGGAAGCGATAATCACTCGTCCCCAGCCTTTAGATAGATCTTTATAATAATAATCCGGTAGACCTGCTTTTAACTCGGTATCGACTAGATTCTTAGTTTCACCAATACCTCCCGAATGGCAACAATCAAATATTACTAACACCCGGCGTGATCTTAATTGCCGTAAAGCTGCACTAAACTCTTTACCCGAAATAGCTGTGCTTGCTAGCTCTTCGTCTGAGCCATAACGCACATCGACCGGTAAGAGATAAGCTCCGGCCTGATCCCCAGCTAATAACTGAGCACCATGACCGGAGAAATAGATCAACACGGTACTATCCGTTAAACATTCAGCGGCTAATTTATTTAAAGCCGCACGAATCGCAGAACCTGTCGCCTCAGCATCGGTTAAGAGCTGAATATGGGCAGGATCATATAAACCCAAACTACCGCTGGTGATTAAGGCATGAATGCTGTTGGCATCATTAGTGACACTAGCGGATAGGGGTTTGATATGTTGATAGGCGGAGATACCGATGACTAACCCATGATTCTTAATCATTTTATTATTACTCGTTACTGCTATTGAGCGATTCGTTGCCATCCTCCAGAAATCGTATAGTTTGATCCATCTTTATTTGAAGAAATATTAGCTCTTTGAAATTCATTAGACGACGCACCCCATTCTATTGGCCTACAATCATTACTTTTAGTAAAATAGCCATAGGTAGTTGAGTTGACAGATAAACAACACTGACCTCCACTAATATCCATATCTATATACCCTCTTCCATTAGAAAATTTTTGCTTGTAAGCATGCGTATTTCCTTTATTTATTGGTGGATCTATTTCAAAATAAAAGAAATTCCAATCTACACTTTCTTTTAGCAAAATTAAATTTATATTCAAAATATTTTCATGAAAATAGTTTCCATCATCATTTAAGTACGCCTTCCCTAAAAGCTCACTAAATTTACTAGAATCCACATCCAACCCTTGACATTTGTATGATAAGACATTCTCCTCAAAGGAGGTTGATTCTTTTAATTTTTTGCTTTCAATCAACCTATCGAAAACCTTATCCTCAATATAGGATAGTTTAATATCGATAATTATGAGATTATTGATATAGTCATCAATTAATTTTTCAGTTCCAATTAGCTCCAAGCTAAAAACACTATTTCCTTTATTCTCTACAATACTCTCACAAGAGAAAAAACCATCTTTTATATGCTTTCTTTCATTAAAGACAGGAATCATAGGAAATTGATTAATCATCACAAACCCCTTTTATTCGATATGAGACAAAATTTCTTCTGGAGGTAAATTACTTACACAACGAAAACCAACATAGTTATCAAGTACTTCTGGCATCAAATCCACTCTATAAAAATAGTTTTTAACTTCTGAATACTTAGCACTCGTCCCTTTAACTGTCACACTATCTATATCACTCGATTTATGCCAATAGCGCTTACTGTAAAAAGCATCTTCTTGATATTCAGAGAGAGTCCATTCACTTACATTACCATATAAGCCATATATGTTATCTTTTGTTCTATCAATATACTCATTATTGACCTCAATAATATTTGAATTAACTTTATTTAATAAAATAGATGAATCTATATTTTTTGCTGCCATTTCCCATTCAATTTCTAATGGCAATCGCATGCCTAACCATTCACAAAAATTTTGAGCATCAGCTAGATTTATATTATTCATGGGTAAATTATACTCTTTGTCATTGCAGATATTATTTACATCACCTAATTTACACTCTAAAACCTTTATGCACTTACAAACAGATCCTTTATTCACTTCATATTTATGGATCATGAATTCATTCAATTTTATACTTTTTTGTATATTTGTTATTTCATTATTAGTTTCAGTTTCAACTACTATTGGCAGAATACCTCCATGGATCTTCACTTGATCTAAAGCAAGTAAGACTGAATTCTTTATATAAAAACCATAAATAATCCAACCAGTATAAGTCAAAATAGAGAATATAATAACAACAGAAAAATATTTAATGACTTCCTTATAAGTTAAGTATTTATTATAGTCAATACTAGCTTGCCAGTATCTTTCAACTTTATCACTAACTCCATACTCTTTAATTAATTTCCATTTTGGCCTCAAAAGCCTTATTTGCTGAACACTTAAAAGACCAGCTTTACCTTTAAAATCACCTTCCCATTTTTCACTTTGAAAACTTAAATATCTATAAGACTGTTCAATTTCCTTTAAAGAAGCTATCCAATTTTTGAGTGTAACCCAAGCCCGAATTAGAATTTCATGCACAATATCAACTTTTATTTCTTTTTGATACTCATCATCATGAATAGTCAATAATCTATAATTTTCGGAAGATAAATGGCGTAATGTTTCTTCAAAAAGAAGGCTTGATTCATCAATAACCTTTAAGGCAGATACAGTTTGTCGTCTTCTGGTATCTGGCTTATCTTCATTGAATTGAATTAAACGAATAAAAATACGTTTGGCAATTTTTCTATGCTCATCAGAGGGTAATTTTTTATATGCAGCCTCAGCCTTATTGGTAATAGATCCTCTTAACCCAGATACATTCTGACCACCTAAATTTTCATAAGCCTCTAGGCCAATATAGCGCTCGTAACGCTTCTCCCATAAATCGCGTAGAGTTTCTTGAACAAAGGGCAAAATACCGGGATCATTGCCTGCATCATTCACTAAGCGCTCGACTAGACGCTCATCAATAAATACACGTTTTTTCAAGGCGGGCTTAGTAATTGCGGCACTTAAACCTTCTCGCCCTAATGCATTAACTCGTTGTAAATATTTATCAAAATCAATATAGGTCTGACATAAAGCGAGCTGTGGAAAAAACTCAGCACGTACAGTCACTAATAAATAGAACTCAGGAAGCCGTTGTCTTAACTTCGCTAAAACACTTAATAACTTGCTCGCTTTTTCACTTAAAGCGAAAGAAGATCGCTCGGTATTCTCGACCGCAAATAACTCTTCAAATTGATCAATCAATACTAGGAAACTGTGCGCCTGAGCTTGCTCTTGCCATAAAAAAGTTTGAACTGATTCAAGACTAATTGCTAATAAACGCTCTAATTCAGCTAACCAAATCGCTAAACTTGCATCACTCGGCCGAAACGACTTCACTAAAAATTGATGCTTGGCTTTTAGCTGCGGAATAATACCTGCCCGTGCTAACGATGATTTACCGCAACCTGAAGCACCGGTGAGCACTAATAAATGTTGATCACGCAAAGCTTTGGCATATTGATCAATTTCATCTTCACGCCCAAAAAATCGACTCGCATCTTCTTCTTTAAACGTAACCATACCGGGATAAGGTGGAATGGCTAAATCCTCCTCTTCTTCAGGAGTCGGTTCACCACTGGCTAGCAGAGCATCAAGCCGCTCTTCATGCTCATAACCTTTAGTTAGATCAATGCCATCAATCAAACGCAAGACTAATTCACGCTCAACGGATTTGAGCAAAATAGGAATAACTTGCCATTGACGTTGCTCGGTAACTTTGAGCAAAGCCATCTGCTTGATGAGATCTTTACGCTCACTTGTCAGATATTGAGGGGATAAAATAAGAAGTATAGTTCGACTATTTTCAATATTATCTTGTAGATTTTTCAGCCATAACTGACCATTTAAGGTCTGAGCTTCTAAAGCAAAACGCTTGCCAGTACGCCCTAATTTAGGTACTAAAACACCATAAACCCACTCCTTCGCATCATCTGCAAAGGAGATAAAAAAATCATAGCCTGTTCCGCCTGCGGTGTTTTCGCCCATAAAACCACCCAGCCTAAATAGATAAGTTAAGCATCAACTATCAAGAGTATCTGCCAATCCTTGGCTAATTTAAGAAACCCAAACTAGATTTCAAAAGGAGTTTGCTGGTCAAACTGTGGATCACTTGCACCAATCACTGAATGATTCGGTGATTGAATCGCAGGCATCCGCATGAGAATTTTTTTGTGGAACTGTTGATAATTACCTTGGAAACGCCCACCATTCCACACTTGCAATAACTGCGTGGTAAAAGCGCCATTTTGATCGCCATCATAAGAATATTGGTTATCCTGACAACCCGATAACAACCGTACACTGGCTTTGACCTCAGGAGCAGCACGCGGTAGAGCACTCGTCAAATCTTGATAAAAAGCCTCATTATCTTTCCAAGCCTTTTGCATTTGCTCCAAGGGTAAAAATCGAGGTATTTGTTGTGTATAAACAGGTTCAGGCTCACCGGGTTTAGTGATCGTTCCGCTATGGCAACTATCGGAAACAACCAGAATACGCACACCCGCTTTAAAGCGTGACCAAAATGCATTCAGCTCATCATCTATTAATTGCGCATCATACAAACACCAACTCTCATCCATACCGTCATCTTCATCACGGTGGCTATCCGGTACGCGGCTGCCATGTCCAGAATAAGAGATAAAAAATAAATCACCTGCTTGCAAACTCGTAGCTGCTTGATTGATCGCTCGGATCACCTGAGTACGATTAGCTTCTGTATTGAGGAGTAACTGCCCTTTAAACCCCTGTCCTAAAGCGAGTTCATGCATCGCTTTAGCATCATTGACACAGCCCTTTAAAGCACCATCTGAACCGTAATGCTTAGCATCAATAAAATTGACACCGATATTTACTGCGATACCCGTAGCCATACCTACTCTCCTCTGGCCAGCCATAAATCCCACGCTAATTATTATATAGATCAGGGTTTCAGCTTAAGTTCAGAAAATAGTCGGCCTTCGATTACGATTTTTTTAATGAATAACAGTAGATATTGATCAAAAAATAAATAACGATTTTATCTGCGCTGACAAATCGCTGATTCATCCGGCTGCTCAACACTTTTAACGAGCGTATCAACGAACTGATTAAACTCTTTGAGACTCAAAACGGAGAGAATACGATTTACCACATCAGGATCGACCTGAGCAATAGTCTGTTGGCCATTCGCTAGTTGCAGATAAATACCGGCGGCACTCCCAGCCATTTCGTCCTCTACACTTACCTCTAATAAAGCTTGATCCGCGATAGCGAGTTCATCATATAAATCATCCAAGGCATCCCAAGCATTTATAGCCGCCTCTTCGGGAACTTTAAAGACAATCGCGGCTTGCACGGCCTCAATTTCCTCTTGATAAGGCAAACCCCGCTCCTCTAAAGCTTTAGCAAATTGGTCGGCAATGGCTCTGGTAAAAAATAAATACTCTAAAACATCGCTCATGATTCACTTCCTTGATTTTCCTGATGGGAGACAGCTAGCAATAACCTATCTAAAAGACTCGTGGGTAAAACCCGCTTACAAACAGCAAATAAACTGCTAGGGAAAGTCACGCGATAACGCGCTTTAGGCCGCTTAGCCTCTAAAGCCTGCAACACTTTGGTTAATACGGCTTCAGGGGGCAAGGTAAAAGGCGCGGCTGGGCCTTGTTTTTCTAAGCGCTTGATAGCACCCTTATATTTATCGCGGTGCACGCTTTTTTCAATATCTACATGGTCTAGAAGTGATTTGAGCGCATTAGCACGAAAGCGACTTTCGATCGGCCCTGGTTCAATCAAACAAATCTTAATACCCGTATCTTGTAACTCTAAGCGGAGAGTATCCGCTAAACCTTCAATCGCATGCTTGCTGGCGTTATAAGCCCCTCGAAACGGCAAAGCCACAAACCCCAGCAGCGAACTATTATAAATAATCCGCCCATAACCCTGATGCCGCATCAACGGTAAGAGTAAGTTAGTGAGTTGATGCCAGCCAAATACATTCGCCGCAAACTGTTGCTCCAAGACAGCACGGCTCAAATCTTCCACAGCTCCCGCCTGACCATAAGCAGCATTATGGAAAATGGCATACAACTCGTTGTTTGTGCGCAGCATTAACTCATAGGCACAATCTTGGACGCTCTGCGGATCAGCCAGCTCCAAAGGAATCACTTTAAAGCCCTCGGCGGTTAAGCTTTGAATATCCGCTGGCTTGCGAGCGGTCACAAATACCTGATAACCCCGCTCACGTAAACCTTTCGCGACACAATAACCAATTCCACTAGAACAGCCGGTGACTAATACTTTACGCATATTCGCTTCCTTCTTGAATTTAATACTGAGCATCCTTATTATTGCCGCACTTGACTATCAGGAGAAACTGATTATGCCTATTTATGCTTATCAATGTAGTTCTTGCGGCCATCAAATGGAAGCGCTGCAAAAAATGAGTGATGCCCCATTAACAGATTGTCCACACTGCCACAGTGCCAGTTTAGGCAAAAAAATTACGGCGGCGGCTTTCCGTTTAGGCGGGGGTGGCTGGTATGAAACTGACTTTAAAACTAATAACCAAAAGAATTTAGCCACTAAAGAAACAGCCTCTGCAGCCAGCACACCCGCCGCTCCAACCTGTGGCACAGGTACTTGCCCCGCTTGCCAATAAACCATCACGACTGATTAAGGCCTGTTGAGTTGCTTAAAAACAGACAGGCGGTTTAATCGCACACAAGCTTTTTTTCAAGTCCACGAGGCTCTCCCCACTCATCGGAAAATAGCGCCTTCAAGCCTGCATAAGATTGCAAATTGCTGCAAAGCCACTGAGAATTGCTAGCATCAATTATTTTGATATAGACATTAACCAATAATTAAAAATAAATGGAAATGGGGTTAACTAGCATGAAAAAAATCTCTAGGTTCTCTCTGTTCGCAGCAATCATGCTGGCAACAGGTAGTGCATTCGCAGGCGGTGGCGCACTATTAGGTGGCTCGGGCGAAGGTATGGAAGTCGGCACTATGTATGGTGGTGGTAGTGTTGGCCAAGCGACTACAGACTGCATGATGGATGATACAGAAAGCTGCAGCTCAACTGGCTTTAAAATTTACGGCGGTTACAAACTGACCGATATGTTTGCAGTTGAAGGCGGCTACTACAGCCTAGGTACGATGGAAGAAACCATGACAGGTTCTTATACCAAGGGCCAATACACCATTACTAATCCGAGTGCAGAAGGGGAAGCCAGTGGCTTTGGAATTAGTGCAGTCGCGAGTGTTCCAGTGGTCGATAATTTTGAAGTCTTTGGTAAAGCGGGTGCAATGATGTGGAAATCGGAAGCCACCGTGACTGCTCAAATTACCGATACAGTCTCAGGTCAGAGCGGTAAGGGTACCGATATTGCTGAAAAAGAGGGTACGAGTCTATTACTCGGGGTCGGTGCCAATTACAAAGTAAGTGATAATTGGGGTATTCGCGGTGAATATGAACACTTCAAACGCCAAGACATGGCTGACGAAGATCATGACGTGGGTATTGTATCGGTAGGTGCGACCTTCTCCACTTTATAACAGCCTAAAAACCAAACCCAATAACGATTAAAAACCCAGGGTGTTACGCCGCCCAGCCTAACACCCTTCCCTACCCCATAATAAAACCACACAGGGAAAAACATGAAAAAGTATTTACTCGGCAGTGCACTCGCTCTGCTTTTGGCGCAAGGTAGTGTCTTCGCCTATGACTATTCTTATACAGAAGATACCTATAAAGATGGTTCAGTCAATTTTTATGTCGGTGCTGGCCTTGGCATTTTAGGCGGTGATTCAGCTGATGCTTGCGATAAGATGGATCTGAACTGTTTCTCTTGGAAAACCTTTGTAGGCTATCGCCCTTTAGAAAATTTTGCCCTCGAAGGGGGTTATCATAATCTCTTTAGTGGCCGCTCTCAGCTCGATGGAACTAAGGTTGAATCAACGGGTTTAAGTGCTTCTGCACTGGCCATTCATTCACTTAAAGATAATATTGATTTATTTGGTAAGCTCGGCTTTCTCGCATGGGAAGCACGCACGGATGGCATCGCCAAAGCAGATGGAACAGATATGCTGTTAGGCGGGGGTGTACAAAGCAAACTGACTGAGAATATCGGTTTACGCGGTGAAGTCGAATACGTAGGCGGTGATTTAGATAGCACCAATTACAGTGCAGGCCTCACTTATTCAACCTTTTGATTGAGGTGGAGTCAAGCCAAGAAAGTATTCACTTTCTTGGCTTTAATGGATAGACCCGATTAACGAAGCTTAGCTGGCATTTTGTAAAGCGGCAATCCGTTCTTCCAAAGGAGGATGGGTCATAAACAATTTACCAAAACTAGAGCCTAAGCCACCTGCAATCCCAAATGCAGCCATTTCACCGGGTAGCTCATGAACGCCATGCGCCTGTTGCAAACGCCGTAAAGCAGCAATCATTTTTTGCCGCCCTGCTAACTCAGCACCTGCTTCATCGGCACGAAATTCACGATAACGTGAGAACCACATGACAATGATCGTCGCCAAGAAGCCTAATAGAATTTCAGCAATCATCGAGCCAATAAAATAGCCCACTCCCACCCCATTGTTTTCCTGATTATTCCCGCGTAATAGACCATCAATCAACATACCGATCACACGCGCAAAGAAGAAAACAAAGGTATTCAATACCCCTTGTAATAAGGTTTGTGTGACCATATCCCCGTTCGCAATATGCCCGATCTCATGCCCTAACACGGCTTCGACCTCATCGGGGGTCATATTTTGTAAGAGACCTTGGCTGACTGCCACTAAAGCATTATTTTTATTAGCCCCCGTTGCAAATGCATTCGGATCGGGTGAATAAAATATCCCCACTTCAGGCATACCAATACCGACTTTTTCCGCTTGGCGGCGCACCGTTTCGACTAGCCAACGTTCTTGATTATTGCTGGGCTGCTCAATCAACTGCACCCCCATACTTTTTTTCGCCATCCATTTGGACATTAATAGGCTAATAAACGAGCCACCAAAGCCAAATACTATTGCCATCACGAGCATACTGGTCATACTGCCCCGCGACATATTGATGCCGAATAAGGCTGCCAGCACATTCATCGTCACAAACAACACGGTCATGACCGCGAAGTTGGTGAGGGCTAATAAAAAGATTCGCATCATCTTCGTCATACCTCCATTTAATACTTTAGTTAGCAACTAATCATAGGTCAGTTCAACTGAGATGCAAGTATCCACTACCGAGAGCCTTGTGTTGCTAAGGCCGTTACCTGCTGATAACCTTTAGGTAGTAACTTGCCACGTTGAGCACGCTCACCGCGATAATCGGCTAAATCAGCGTCTTTTAACACTAAAGGCTTTTTACGATTATCGACATGAATCACTAACTGCTCACCTTGACTGAGACGAATCACCCAAGCCAAAGCTTCATCGGCTATCCCTAAGCCTCCTTTTTTCAAACTGATTAACTTATTGCCTTTACCTTTAGTTAAGCTTGGCAATTCAGCAGCCCGAATCAACAGCAAATAACCCGAGTTTGAAACCAAAGCCAACCAATCGGTCTCCAACTGCGCTAAAGCCACAGGAGGTAAAATCGGTACTTGTTCACCCGCAGTCAAAGTCAGCTTCCCAGCTTTATTCCGGCTTTGCATGGCGGCTAAGGAGCAGATAAAGCCATACCCCTCGGCGGAAGCCAGCAGATATTGATCGCTATCTTTGCCCAATAGGCTATAAATAAACCGCGCCCCGGTGGGTAAACTGAGTTTTCCCGTTAACGGTTCACCCTGCCCACGTGCAGAGGGTAAGGCATTCGCAGGCAAAGAATAGCTACGCCCGGTACTATCCAACAGCACCAATTGCTGATTAGATCGGCCATAAGCAGCGGATAAAAAGCCATCGCCTTGTTTATAGCTTAAAGATTCTGGCTCAATATCATGGCCTTTCGCTGCTCGAATCCAGCCCATTTTCGATAACACCACGGTAATCGGCTCGGCGGGTGTAAGGGCGGTTTCATCTAAAACTTGAGCCGCCTCACGCTCCACTAAAGGCGAACGCCGTTCATCACCATAGAGCTTCGCATCCTCCTTCAACTCTTTGCGTATCAGACTCGTGAGTTTTTTCTCCGAACCTAGCAAAGTTAAAATGTCTTCACGTTCTTTTGCCAAATCGGCTTGCTCACCGCGAATTTTCATTTCTTCCAAACGCGCTAACTGCCGCAGTTTGGTGTCAAGAATATAATCCGCTTGTATCTCAGTCAGGCCAAAACGCTTGATTAATTTAGGTTTGGGATCATCTTCGCTACGAATAATCCGAATCACTTCATCTAAATTCAGGAAGGCAACTAATAAACCGGCTAATAAATGCAGACGTTTTTCAACCTTATCCAAACGCCATTGCAAGCGGCGCGTCACGGTTTGGCGGCGATAGTGCAGCCACTCACTGAGGATTTGGCGTAAATCCTTAACTTGAGGGCGACCATTCAAGCCAATCATATTCAGATTAACCCGATAGCTTTTTTCCAAATCCGTGCTCGCAAATAAATGCGACATCAGTTGCTCAATATCCACTCGGTTTGAACGCGGTACAATAATAAGGCGCACGGGTTGCTCATGATCAGATTCATCACGTAAATCTTCGACCAGTGGCAATTTTTTTGCCTGCATTTGTTGGGCAATCTGTTCCAAAATTTTTGAGCCAGATACTTGATAAGGCAAGGCTGTAATCACCAAATCCCCTTCATCCATTTCATAGCGCGCCCGCATTTTGAAACTACCCGTGCCTTTTTCATAAAGACTTAAGAATTCAGCGGCTGGGGTAATAATTTCTGCTTCTGTCGGAAAATCCGGGGCAGGAATCAATTTGCATACATCGCCCAAACTGGCCTGTGGATGATCTAATAAATACAGACAAGCATTCACCACTTCACGCAGATTATGCGGTGGAATATCGGTCGCCATCCCGACGGCAATACCCGTTGCACCATTTAAAAGCACATTGGGTAGACGCGCCGGTAAGGTCACTGGCTCTTCGAGTGTGCCATCGAAATTCGCTTGCCAATCGACGGTACCTTGCCCTAATTCCTGGAGCAAAACTTTGGCATAGGGTGTCAGGCGTGATTCGGTATAGCGCATCGCGGCAAAGGATTTAGGATCATCCTGTGAACCCCAGTTACCTTGCCCATCCACCAGTGGGTAGCGATACGAAAACGGTTGCGCCATCAAGACCATCGCTTCATAACAGGCTGAATCGCCATGCGGATGATATTTACCCAGCACATCCCCCACCGTGCGGGCCGATTTTTTATGTTTGGAGGCCGCTGATAAACCTAGCTCCGACATCGCATACACAATCCGCCGTTGCACTGGTTTCAAGCCATCGCCCAAGTGGGGCAAAGCCCGATCCAAAATGACATACATGGAATAATCCAAGTAGGCTTTTTCGGTATAGGTTTGTAAAGCTAGAGTCTCGATCCCGTCGTAGTTCATGCTAATCCTTGTTGTTTTGCTTGGGCAGATTATAGCAAATCGGCTAATGAGAAGCCTCGATACTGAATATCATAAGCTTTGAGCTGCTGCTCTAAGCGTTGTGCCTTAGTTTTTAACTGACTAAGACGTAAATTATCTGGGTTGCGCTTAATTTCAGCAATCAAGGCTGTTTTGCTCAAGTCATTCACCGCCACCAGATCAATTTCATTTTTATTACCCGATTCCCAACAACTACCGATAATATAATATTATACTCACCCGTTGCAGCTAATTGTGAACGAAACCAAATTCTTCAACTAAGCGATAACGCCCCTCTTCAATAACTAAGCTAAATTCATTGATCAAAGCTAGCCATAAATCCTGCTATGAATCAGTTTGTGCTAACCATTCTAAATATTTAGGCACCGCCACTAAAGGTATACCAAGTCAATAAATTTTCTGCTGAAAAACGCCCAGTATCTTTTAATAGCGCGGCAATATAAGCGGGTTTTAATGGCTGCAAATTAATTCGATGATCAGCGCGACCCAATAAAGGCTCTTTGCTATTTTGAAATAAGCGCGTCATTAATAAACATAATGAGTCACAACAAATTAAATGCAGCTTACAGCGCCCTCGGTACTGATCCCACAAATGTTGCAATTCGGAAAAGATTGCTGGATTCACTCGTGCCAGATCTTGAAACTCATCCAAAATCAAAGTTAACGGTTGCGTTTGTGCGTACTAAAATAAAATTTCTAGTATTTCACGGAATTGGCGCGGCTGCCCAAAAATTGGAATAGCGAGTTGACCACGAATTTGCTCAGTGAACTCCTCACACAACAACGGCTCAGCTTTACGTGACACAAATAAATACAGCGCTGAGCCTTGATAGGTCTGGGCTAATAAAGCAGTTTTGCCAACCCGTCGCCGCCCGACCATTAAAGTCAGGCTAGACTTTCCAGCCGCCGCTTGTTGTGACCACAACTGCAATTGCTGCTGTTCAGCTTCACGATTATAGAATCTCATGGATTGTAATAATTCTTACAATGGATCATGAACTGCTCGATTGCAAACTTAAGTCCAAGACAGACCCGCATAGATTTCCGTCAAACTCAAAACTGACTGCAAACAGTCCACCGCTAGCGTTTGCTCTAAGTCTGTATAAGTTTTCACCCACCACTCACCTTGCTGATCACGATAAAAGCAAGTCACTTCATAACGATCTTGTGCCACCACCCAGTAATTTTGCACTGAACTTAAAGACTGATAAGCCAACAATTTTTCGTAAAAATCCTTCCATTCAGTGGACTTAGACACGACCTCAATCACTAAGCAAGGCCGATCAACAAAGTACTCACTGTCTTCTTGATTAGGCTCACAAGTTAACAAAACATCGGGATAGTAATAGCTATTACGCTGACTGATGCGCAATTTCATATCCGACATGAACACGCGACAGCTAGAACCTTTACTTAAATTACGCAATGCCAAAGCCAGATTCAAAGCAATTTCATTATGATTTTTACTCGCCCCCGCCATCGCGAATACCTGCCCACCCACATATTCATGGCGCTCTTTAGCAGTGTGTTCTTGGGCTAAATATTCAGTTTCAGTGAGTGCTAAATTGGGCAGAACTTGGGCTAACATTAAAACGCCTCACTCATTAATAGTAAAAACTACGATGACAGCAGCAAATTATGCCGTATTGACGACACCTGTCCTAGCATTTGCCGAGTCGATGAACAATACACAACTCATTATCAAGCTATCATATCGTGGGATGATTTTGTCCAACTCAATTTAGCGGCTTGCGAGAAGCTGATAACAAAATCCTAAACGGTTGATTTCGTCTTTGGCAGCCTCGATTCCATTCAGGTAGTCGATCAAGATATTGGTATCAAACAGGGCTTTCATCAATCCCATTCCCCACGCAAGCGTTCTTGGTAGACCAAACCATCTTCGCCCCGCTGCGCCCACAAACCAAAAGCCTTATCTTCGATAGGCGAAGCATAGCGTTGCAAATACTCGGCGATGGCACGCCGAATCAATTCAGCACGAGAAACCTGTTTTTCCAATGAATGGCCGTAGCAAGCTATGAATAAAAATCACGCCTTAGCAGTGGATTAGTTTAAAACTTGCTGAATTTCTGCCGTGTCGTTCTGCCAGACCCTTACCCCAAAAACCCCCGCACCACTTCAATCTGCTCCGGCGTTGTTAAAGTTGGCGCATGCCCGACCTTAACAAAAGTCACCGCTTGCGCATTCGCCTCTGGTTTACGCGCCAGCATTTGCTCGACTTGCTCAGCGGATAATAAATCAGATAACTCACCACGAATCACTAAAGTCGGGCAGATAATTTGCGCCCAGAACGGCCATAGTGTTTCTTCACCCGTATAATTTTTAAATGGCTCAACTAAACGCACATCATAATGCAGAGTAATTTTTCCTTGCTCAGTCCGGCGCGAAGAAGTCATCGCCATCCGTCGCCAGAAAGCCGGGCTATTCTCCCCAAAAGACAGATAAACCTGCCGCAACCAAGCCTCTAATTCGCTGATAGTATTGAAACTCGGTTGTGCGCCTGCATAACTGCGGATCCGCTCCACCGCAGCAACAGGCACTTCAGGGCCGACGTCATTCAAAACGAGCTGTTGCACACGGTTAGGAGCCAATGCGGCCACCACCATACCAATCAGGCCACCCATTGAAGTCCCGACCCAATTAAATTGCTCAATCCCTAATTGATCGGCTAAATCTAGTGCAATCTGCGCGTAAAACGGCACGATATAATGCTGCAATGGCTGGTCACTCCATTGTGATAAACCGCGCCCTGGTGTATCGGGGCAGATGACTCGATAGCGCTTAGCTAAAACGGCAGCTAATTCATCAAAATCACGCCCAGTGCGGGTTAAACCATGCCAACAAATCACCACTGGGGCGGTCGGTTCACCCCATTCCACATAATGAATTTCGAGATCTTGGCAACTGATAAAATGATGACGTGGCGACATAAGCTCAATCCTAAAACTGAATAGGCTTAAGCATAGCCGCGTTTAAGATTTTTTGACAACCAAATACACTCCCGCCACTGTCAACCCCATCGCAGCCACGGCTAGCAGCGGCAAAGATTCATCAAATAATAACCAAGCTTCAATACTCGTCGCTGCCGGTACTAAATAGAAATAACTCGCAACTTTAGCCGCCTCACCCTCACGAATCATATACATCAGCAATAAAATTGCCGTGACCGACAAACCTAAGACCAACCAAGCTAAGGCAAGAATTAACTGTAGATCCCAAACCACTACTCGGGTTTCAAAGCTATAGGCCAATATCCCCATCAACAGCGCCGTACTCACATATTGCCACAATGAACCCGCCACTAAATTGACACCGCCCCCAAAACGCTTTTGGTAAATAGTCCCCATCGAAATCGCAAATAAAGCAATAATAATCGCCACTAAAGCAGGCAGTGTTAAAGCCGTCTGATCATAATCACGGGTCGTTAAGACCACGACACTAACCCCAAATAGACCTAAAGCAAGACCGAGCCATTGGCGGGGTAATAAATTTTCACCAAATAAGCGCCAGCCAACTAAAGCGGTTAACAGCGGTTGAATACCCACCACAATTGCACTGATTCCCGCTGGCATCCCCCATTTAATGGCAGCAAAAACTCCACCTAAATAGCAGCCATGCAATAATAAGCCCGTCACCATTTGATGCCCAGCCTGCTGCCAAGTTGGCCATTGCACCCGCAAAATGCCGCATAGCAGTAAAAATACCGCTATCGTCCATAGCATACGAATAAACAGCAAATAAAAAGGCTCAATAAAGGGCAAAGCATACTTAGCACCAATAAATCCCGTACTCCATAAAAACACAAACAAAAAGGGAATAGCCTGAATAAACAGGTGATCTAGATTAGCTTTCAAAACCCTTACCCTTTATTGAACTTGACTATTCATTTGCTGGAGCTGTTTAAGCATTTCTAAAGTCTCTTTCGGCACATCATCGCTTTCTTCTAATTGCTGCATAATTTCAGGCGTGATGCCCTGCTCTTCAATCTGCTGCATCAAATCGGGCGGTAACCCTAAACTAGCCTCTTCACTTAAACTCGGCATTTGCGGGAAAAACTTAGACGGCAATTCGGCGAATCCAATCGGACTCCCATTGAGTTCGGCTGTTTCACCCAATAATTTAAGTTGCAGGGTATATTGATTATTGGCTTCTAGAATCGCTTTTTGCTCGAGTGCATACCCCATTAACAAACTTACATCGGCGGGTAAAGCGGCTTTATCCGCGCTCAAGTCGATACTCCCTGTCACTAAACGCCCCCAATCTTGTGGGCCATAGAGCATTAAATCATTCAGCTTAAGCGGTTGTTGACTGCCTACATATGTCAAATCGGCCAAGCCGGTCACTTTACCCTTATCCAAACTTAGGCTGAGGTCATAGCGCAGTTTCGATAGCCCCGCTTGCAAGACTTTATTCAAGACTAGATCTAATAATTCTTCAGTCAACTGTTGAGCCTGTTGGGCTAATTGCTGTTGTTGCTTTTGACCTTCGGGTAATTCGGTAGCGGCTTCATCTACTTGCATCTGCTCTTGCAAAGCTTGCAATTTAGCTTGGAGTGCTTGGATTTCTTTCAAACCTTCTAATTTAAAACCTGCATAATCGACTTTGACATCGACTTGCTTCACCGGAATAGCTACGCCCTGCTGATTGTTACCTTGAATATTTGCGATCTGGAAAGAAGCCTTGCCTTGCACCGCCCCGTTTTGCTCACTGAGCACGGAGTCCACACTCAGATCCATAGTGATAGGCTGTGTTTCTCCAGCCACCAACATGGAAAGAGTGGGTAGTTTCATCGTGAAGTTTTCTAAGCCTCCAGCTACAGGCCCCATCCGCCCTTGTATATCCAGACTGGGCAGCGTGAAACTGGCATTAGCATCACGCAGTTCAAACTTATTCGCTTTAAAGCTAAAAGGTCCAGACTTTTCTGTTGCAGAAATATCGCCTGTAAAATTTGCACCTGCCCATTTCAGAGTCGTGCCATCCGCCTCTAAGCGCGCATCCATCGGGCTAAAATTAGCGGTGGTATGAATGATTTTATCAAAACCAATCTTAGTTTCAGCCGTAAACGGCTCTTTACCCGCAAAAGCTTGCTCGACAAAAGTTTTTGATGCTGTCGGCAAACTAGCCATATCTAAGCGAGTCGACCAATGCGAAACCCCGAAGCTCACGCCATCGGCTAAGAGTAGCGGGCCATGTTTAATCTGATGGCTAAATTGAGCCTGATCCAGCCACGATGCCAGTAAGGGATCGGTGACGCTCATGCGTGTTACCGCCTTAGCCCCTAGCAGCGAGCGATCATAACTCACTAATTCTTGACTGACCCCTCGCCCTGCACTGTGCTGATTCGCTTGCTCAATTTGTGCACGAACTATCCGTTCGGTTTCCTTACCGACCCACCAACTACCGCCTAACCAAGCAGCAGCACCCACCGCTAGCAAAGTAGCGATCACTACACCGAGTTTTTTCATAGACTTTCTCCTAATTTTTAATATTGATTGCGCTACTTAAGCTGAAATTATTTTAGAGCACTGATTTTCCAAACCCTCGATAGGCTCACCGTTAGCATCTAGCGTCCTAGCATTTGTTTAAATGATACGCCAGTTAACCGCAAACTAATAAAATAGCTAACTACAGATAAGGCAATTAAACCCGCTAAAACACTTAAACGCCCCGCACTCGTCGCCGTTTGCCACCACCCCGCTTGGGGTGAAACTAGCCACACCAACCCACACATAACCACTGAAGCCAAGGCAATCCGCGCAAGATGCTTCAGCCATCCCCCTTGGGCAGCAAAGATCCCTTCTTTATATAAAATACGGAATAATAAACCCGCATTGACATAAGCTGCCAGCGCAGTGGCTAGGGCTAAGCCTGCATGTGCTCCCACCCATCCAGCATAATACCAAGGCAAAACAATCAGTAAATTCAATAGCATATTGGCAAAGATCGAAATAATCCCAATCTTTACAGGTGTTTTAGTATCTTGCCGTGAATAAAAGCCGGGGGCTAACACTTTGACTAAAATGAAAGCGGGTAAACCAAACGCATAGGTCATTAAGCTCAAAGCCGACATTTCCACATCGCTCCATTTGAACTCACCATACATCATGACGGCTGCCAGAATTGGCTCAGCCAGCAACATCAACCCTAAAGTCGCGGGAATTGAAATTAATAGGGCTAAACGCAATGCCCAATCCATCGTGCTACGAAATTGCTGAGCATCGGCCTTAGCATGATCACTGGACAATTTAGGTAAAATCACCGTACCTAAAGCCACTCCAAAAATCGCCAACGGTAGCTCAACAAAGCGATCAGAGTAATACAACCATGAAATACTCCCCACCGCCAAAAATGAAGCAATAATTGTATTAATCACCAGATTTAATTGTGCAACCGATGAGCCGAACAAAGCGGGTAGCATCAGACGCATCACGCGCTTCACCCCCTCATGTGCTCTGCGTACTTTAAAGCGTGGTAACAGCCCAAGCCGCATGAGGCTAGGAATTTGAAACAAAAACTGCACCAGCCCCGCTACAAACACCCCCCAAGCCAGCGCCATAATAGGCTCATCAAAATAGGGCGGCCCCCAAATCGCAAAAGCAATCATCACCACATTCAAGAGTGCTGGGGTTAAAGCCGGAATTGCAAATTTACCAAAGGTATTCAAAATCCCACCGACTAACCCCGCTAGTGAGATAAACAAAATATAAGGGAAAGTAATCCGCAACATTTCAGCGGCTAACTCAGGGCGAGCCTCGGCCTGCTGACTAAAGCCGGGTGCAAATACCTCCACTAAAAAGGGGGCTGCCATCATACCGATGGCGCTTATCAACAGCAGAATTAAACCGAGTGTCCCTGCAACATAATCAATTAAATCACGCAAAGCGGCTCGGCTCTGCTTTTCTTTATACTCAGATAAAATTGGGACAAACGCTAAAGCAAAAGCGCCCTCGGCAAAAAAGCGGCGTAATAAATTCGGAATTTTAAAGGCAACAAAGAAAGCATCTGTTGCGCCATCCACGGGAAAATAACGCGCAACCACCATATCACGAATTAAACCTAAAATTCGTGAAATCATCGTCATGGCGCTGATGATCGCACCGGAACGCAATAGGCGACTCATAGTTGAAGCTAGTCCTTGCAATTGAAGGCGCTGATTCTGCATCAATCATGTGCAAAGGTCATGCAGAACCTGTGATTTTTTTCTAGGTCACACTCAGCCTAACGCTTAGTTGCATTGCAGACACTGGCTTGATCAGGCAAGCTGCCATTTTTATGGCTGGAGGGTGGCAAGATGCCCTTTTTAAATGGAATCACGGTACTCTTAATCTATCAACTGCTGGGGGAGGTTTTAGTCCGCAGCTTTAACTTACCGATCCCAGGACCGGTCGTTGGGATGAGCTTTTTATTCATCACTCTCGTTGTTTATAAGCGGGTGCCGCTGGCCTTAGAAGCCGCTTCAACCGCTTTGCTGAGCCATTTATCGTTGTTGTTTATTCCGGCAGGGGTAGGCTTAATGCTGTATTTTGATGCACTCACCCAAGAATGGCTGCCAATTCTAGTGACTTTAATCGCCAGTACTCTCATCAGTATGGCCGTGATTGCTTTGACTATGCAGGGTTTAATGAGGCTGTTTAAACCTAAAACTGAACCTGCTGAGTCAAACGATGCAAACGAATGAATTCTTAGCCATTTGGGTTTACCTCTCCACTTCACCTTTGTTAGGTTTAACCGCGACATTATTGGCTTATGTGTTAGCTTATCGTGTTTATTTAGGCTGCCATGCCTCACCCTTAGCCAATCCTGTCGCTTTAGCAGTGCTTGCCTTGATCAGTCTATTGCTGCTGACTAATACTGCTTACAAAGATTATTTTGATGGGGCGCAATTTGTACATTTTTTATTAGGCCCCGCAACGGTAGCTTTAGCCATCCCCTTATATAAGCAACTGGCTACGATTCAACGAGTCTTGCTGCCATTGCTGATTGCCTTAGTCGTGGGTGTCTTGGTCGGTGCAGTCACTGCGATTTATATCAGTAAAGCTTTAGGTGCTTCTACATCAACCATGTTCTCATTAGCACCTAAATCGGTCACCTCACCCGTAGCAATGAGTATTGCTGAACATATAGGCGGTTTGCCCTCACTGACAGCCGCCTTAGTGGTATCAACCGGCATTATTGGCGCTGTTTTTGGTCCAAGCTTATTAAGCTGGCTTAAAATCGAAGATCCTCGAGTGATGGGGGTGGCCTTAGGTGTGACGGCACATGGGGTGGGGACATCACGGGCTTTTCAAATATCTGCTCAGATGGGGGCTTTTGCAGGGCTATCAATGGCATTGTCTGCCTTAGCCAATGCCTTGATGCTACCGTGGATTGTCCGCTGGTTGCCCTTATAAAGAGGCTAGTAGGCAGGCTTGCTTGAGAGGATTGAAGCGTCTAAAGTGAGGCCGATCTTTGGTTTTGAGCTTGAGAATTCGCGGATGAGTGTTTCGAATAAAGTGGTTAGTTTTCCCCGTCGCATGGCAGCGGTCTTGTATGACACTTTACTGATCGGTGTTACTACGGCAATTATTGGCGGTATCCTTGCAACCATCGTCGCTCAGGTGGGTGGGATTGAGCTACACCCCGGCTCACGCCTGTCTAATCTGTTATTTCTACTGGATTTGGTGATTGCTTTTTTTCTATTTGGCTGGTTTTGGACACATGGCGGTCAGACTTTGGGGATGCGGGCTTGGAACATTAAAGTAGTGACCGATGATGGCTCGCCCTTTCTCTGGCCACAGGCTTTTTTTCGGTATGTAGGTGCTCTATTTAGTTGGCTCGCGTTAGGAGTTGGTTTCTGGATGGCGATTTTTGATCCCCAAAAATTGACTTGGCATGATCGTTTCTCTCGTACTCATCTGATTCATACCCATTGATAGCTTGGACGACTACCGATTGCAGCGGTTCTATGCCTGATTCACCCTAGATTAGAGCTTGAGATTAGATCTTGCCTGACCATTTGCATTACACTTTTTAAGTAAGTTTAGCGTTATACTAGTTCAGATTTTTCTATAGCGTATTAACTCCAAAAAAAACCGTAGGATTCGTCATGATTTATCAATTTCAGGCTAATGCCCATGCCGCCCAAGCAGAGGCTGATTGCGTGGTAGTCGGTGTGTATAAAGCCAATGAGCTGTCCCATGCCGCTGCACAATTAGATACTGCATCTTCTGGCATGATCACTCAACATTTGGACTTAGGTGATTTCAGCGGTGATAAAAACCGCTTTAGTATTTTGTATCAGCTACCCGGTGTAACGGCTAAGCGAGTGCTGTTAGTCGGTTTAGGTGAGCGTGATAAGCTGACCGTAGATAGCCTCACACAAGCCAGCTACTGTGCTGCGAATTCGCTCAAAACCACTAAAGTTAAACAGGTTATTTCTTTTCTTACGGATGAAGCCAGCCAAGCGCTAGCGAATAATGCCGTTCGCCAGTCAGTCATTGCGGTCGCTGATACTTTTTATAGTTTTAATGAGTTCAAAAGCAATAAAGATGAGCTGCCCGCACCGAGCCTAGAGCAATGGACCCTAGCTCACCGTGGTAAAACCCAGTTAGCACTTGCCACCCAACAAGGGGCAGCAATTGCGGAGGGAATGAAGCTCTGTCGTGATTTAGCTAATAGCCCTGGTAATACCTGTACCCCCACTTATTTAGCCAAAACAGCCTTAACACTAGGTCATTCCCAAGCCAATCTAGAAGTCAGTGTGCTTGAAGAAGACCATATGGCTGAATTAGGAATGGGTTCTTTTCTTTCGGTCTCTAAAGGCAGTGAAGAACCGGGCAAAATGATTATCCTGCACTATAAAGGCGGACCAGCAGAGGCAGCACCTGTTGTCCTCGTGGGCAAAGGCATTACCTTTGATACGGGGGGGATTTCCCTCAAGCCCGGGGCGGCAATGGATGAAATGAAATTCGATATGACCGGTGCGGCCAGTGTCTTAGGCACACTCAGTGCTTGTGTCGCGATGCAATTGCCGTTGAATGTGATTGGTGTCTTAGCAGCCGCTGAAAATATGCCTAGTGGTAATGCCAGTAAACCCGGTGATATTGTCACCAGCATGGCAGGCAAAACCATCGAAATCCTCAATACCGATGCGGAAGGCCGCTTAGTCCTCTGTGATGCTTTAACTTATGTCGAGCGCTATCAACCCAGTGCTGTGATTGACATTGCGACTCTCACCGGTGCTTGTATCACCGCTTTAGGCCATCATATTTCCGGCCTCTTAAGTAATAATGATGCCTTAGCCGATGAGGTGCTCGCAGCAGGTAAGCAAGCCAATGATGAGGCTTGGCGATTACCAATGGGTGAAAAATACCAAGATCAACTGAAAAGTAATTTTGCCGATATGGCTAATATTGGTGGCCCGCCTGCGGGGACGATTACTGCTGCTTGTTTCCTAGCCCACTTTACTGAAAGCTATCCTTGGGTGCATTTAGACATTGCGGGTACTGCATGGAAAAGTGGAGCGGCTAAAGGCTCTACAGGCCGTCCTGTTCCTTTGCTCTGCCAATGGCTGATTAATCGAGCACAATAATTGACTCGTATCGCCTTCTATGTGGGCTCATCCCAGCACTTACAGGCTAGGCTACTACTAGCCTGTAAATTGGTGGAAAAAGCACTCGCCCAAGGCCTGCAGGTTTATATCCATACCGATCAGTTCAGCACCAGCACTCGCTTAGATGAACTACTTTGGACTTATAGCGACTTAAGCTTTATACCGCACGCCCTTGCACCGAGTACTGAGCGAGGCCTAAAGGTATTGATTGGGCACGATAGCGAACCACCTGAACCTTGTGAATTGTTGATTAACCTGTCGAATGAGACGCCTAGCTTCTTTGAGCGCTTTGAGCGCATGGCGGAAGTACTTGATCAGGAAGAAACTATTTTGGTCGCTGGTCGCAAACGTTACCAAACTTATCGAAACCACGGCTATACTCTAGACTATCATCAGTTGTGATGAGTAGAGAGATTGCTGGCATAAAAAATACTATTGGCATACGAGATGAGTAGCAGACACGACTTAGAAAGCACCATACGCATTCCAGTGATTACGGATTTAGTGCGTCCCGGTGATCGAGAAGCGATTAAACGTGCGAAAGCAGGCTCGAATACGGAATATCAAAAACATTTCGAGCGGCGCTTAAAAGAACGGATTGAAGAATTGCAATCCGCCACCGGCCAAGATGAATACGCGGGCTTAGCACGCGCCCATGCGATTCGTTCTGAACAACAGGATGGCGATAATATCCTCAGCCTTAATCAAAGCTATGAGCAAGAAATTGATCAGCGTCGCCAACAGCTGTTGCGTGAATTGTCAGCGATGTTAAAGTAAAAATTTTCTCTTAATCGGGTTATAATCCGCTCTTTTCAGCATTCTTCACAAAGAGCGGACATGGATAAGACCTACCAACCTCAAGCAATCGAACCACGCCTTTACCAGAACTGGGAGCAACAGGGCTATTTTAAGCCTAGTGGTGTGGGTTCAGCCTTTTGTATCATGATTCCGCCCCCCAATGTCACTGGCACTTTGCACATGGGGCATGGTTTTAATCAAACGGTCATTGACATCCTCACTCGCTATCACCGAATGCAGGGCAATAATACCCTCTATCAACCCGGGACTGATCATGCGGGGATTGCAACACAAATGGTGGTTGAGCGTCGGGTGAATGCCGAAGGTAAAACCCGCCATGACTATGGTCGAACAGCCTTTATCGAGAAAATTTGGGAGTGGAAAAGTGAGTCCGGCGATACCATTAATCGTCAACTGCGCCGCCTAGGTACCTCTCCCGATTGGAGTCGTGAGCGCTTTACGATGGATCAAGATTTATCGGCAGCCGTTGTGGAAGTTTTCGTGCGCTTACACGCAGAAGGTTTAATCTATCGCGGTAAGCGCTTGGTGAACTGGGATCCGGTACTGCATACGGCTGTTTCAGATTTAGAAGTGGTTTCTGAAGAAGAAAATGGTTGGATGTGGCATTTCCGCTATCCGATTGCAGATGCCAATGGTGCGGCTACTCAAGAGTATCTGATCGTTGCCACGACCCGTCCTGAAACCATGCTAGGGGATACGGCGGTGGCAGTACACCCCAATGATGAACGCTATCAGCATTTGATCGGCAAACAAGTGCTACTGCCTTTGGTGGGGCGCTTAATTCCGATTGTAGGTGATGACTATGCTGACCCAGAAAAAGGTACAGGTTGCGTTAAAATCACTCCTGCACATGATTTTAATGATTATCAAGTCGGCAAGCGCCATCAGTTAGCACTGATTAATATTTTCACCAAAGATGCGCATATTAATAACACTGCGCCAGAACCTTATCGGGGTTTAGAGCGCTATGCAGCGCGTAAGCAAATCGTTGCTGACTTAGACGCATTAGGTCTATTGGCAGAAGTGAAAGAGCACAAACTGATGGTGCCACGTGGGGATCGTTCGGGGACAGTCATCGAACCTTATCTCACCGATCAATGGTATATCGACCTCACCTGCGAGACTCAAGCTGATGGTCGCCCCGGGGGTAAACGAGCCTTAGCACAACCAGCGATTGATGTTGTGGCGAAAGGTGAGGTGCGCTTCATCCCGAATAATTGGATCAATACTTATAACCAATGGATGCATAATCTTGAAGATTGGTGTATTTCACGTCAACTGTGGTGGGGACATCAAATTCCGGCTTGGTATGATGAGGCGGGTACTATTTATGTTGGGCGCAATGAAGCTGAAGTACGCCACCAACATCAGTTAGCGCCTGAACTCACATTAGTACAAGACCCCGATGTTTTAGATACTTGGTTCTCGTCTGCTTTATGGCCGTTCTCCACCTTGGGTTGGCCTAATCCTCCTGACCAAGCCTTGAAGACTTTCTACCCTAGCAGCACGCTTGTCACTGGCTTCGATATTATTTTCTTCTGGGTGGCACGGATGATTATGATGGGGCAAAAATTCATCGGTGATGTGCCTTTTCGTGATGTGTATATCCACGGTTTGGTGCGTGATGCCGAAGGCCAGAAAATGTCTAAATCCAAAGGCAATGTACTTGACCCACTGGATATTATTGATGGCATTGACCTAGAAACATTGGTGAAAAAACGTACCAGTGGCATGATGCAGCCGCAACTTGCACAAAAGATTGAAAAAGCCACTCGTAAGCAATTCCCTGCGGGTATCGAAGCTCATGGCACAGATGCTTTACGCTTTACCTTTGCATCATTTGCCACGGCAGGCCGTGATATTCGCTTTGACCTACAACGCCTAGAAGGCTATCGTAATTTCTGCAATAAACTCTGGAATGCAGCGCGTTATGTTTTGATGCAATGCGAAGGCCAAGACACGGGCTTAGATGATAGCCTCCCCCTAGAATTATCCACGGCAGATCGTTGGATTGACTCCAAACTGCAAACGGTCGCAACCGAAGTCACCGATCATTTAGATAATTACCGCTTCGACTTAGCAGCGCAAGCTTTGTATGAGTTTACTTGGTATGAATACTGCGACTGGTATTTGGAGCTAACCAAACCCGTTTTAAGTAAACAGAATACCAATGAAGCCGCCAAACGTGGTACACGCAGAACCCTCGTTCGTGTCCTAGAAGCAAGTTTGCGGATGCTGCACCCAATCATGCCGTTTATTACTGAGGAAATTTGGTTAAGTATTAAGGATTTAGCCGGCAAAACTGGCAAGAGCATTATGCTAGAACCTTGGCCTAAGGCAGACCAGACTCAATTAGATGCCACCGCAGTGGCAGAAATCGAATGGTTAAAGACCTTCATTATGGGGATTCGCCGCATTCGTTCTGAAATGGATATTAAACCGGGGCAAGTCTTAAATATTTTACTAGCTAACTGGAGTGCGAACGATCAAGCCCTCTATGCCAGCAATCAAGCAGTCGTACAAAGTATGGCTAAAGTCGGCCAAGCCACATGGCTAGCTAAAGAGGCCATTGCCCCTGAATCCGCGACGGCTTTAGTGGGTGAAATGCAGATTCTAATCCCCTTGGCTGGTTTAATTGATAAAGACGCAGAAATTGCCCGCTTGAGCAAAGAAATCGAGAAAATCGAAAAGAATTTAATCGGTGTAGAATCGCGCTTAAATAATCCAGCCTTTGTAGAAAAAGCTAAACCCGAAGTGATTGAAACCGCAAGGAAGCAAGCTGAAGAACAACGGTTGGCATTGGGGCAATTACAAGGGCAATTGGAGAAGATGCAGGCTTTATAACTCTATCTAAACTCAGCTAATAAGTGTGATCTAGCCTAAGAGCGGAAGGAGTGGCAACAAATGCAGATTGAGAAATTAATCTGCATGAAGCCACTAGAAACCTGAGTTGCTAAATAATCAGCCTCACTGATAATCTCGGCTAGACTACGAGCTAACGGCATAACCCAACCTTCATGTTGTTCGTGGCAAATTAAACCTTGCCACTGCTACTGAGCACCATTGATAAACAGTTCCAGCCAAGTATAGCCCCCCTGCCCGGCTGCTGGTTGCTTAGCATCACTGGCATCAGCAGGGTTTAATCCTCGTACTTGCTCCCAGTGGTCAGAGATACCATCACGGTCAGTGTCAGGATAAAGTTCACCTTCAATCTGTACTGGAAAACCACCGACCTCGGACTCGGTAAAAGGAAAGGTTTTATTGATATACCTTGTCATGCGATAGTCATCGACATAACGTTGATCAATCACATCCCGATTATTCACCCATTGACCTCGGCTGTTAATCCGCTGACTCGCCCCGGCTTGTGCTAACACCGATTTTTCCGCTTCCACCGCAGTTTGGACAGTAATAGCGACACCATGAGTCGTCAGAGCTTGCGGGCGAAACCAAAAAATAGGCATGCGCTTGCTACAGGCTTGTTTGCGCTCCTGATAATGACAAAGTAGCTGCTGGCTAGTAGGCTCGCCTGCCACTAAATAACGATTATCTTTTAAGAACAAGGATGGATCACCCGGCAAGCCATCCCACCAGCCGTCAGGGTCTTGTTGCTTTCGCTCGCGGGCGGCAGGAACTAAGTGTAAACCGCCCAAGCCTTGATCATAATCAGCCGCCGTAATCGGTCCTGCCTTCCAGGTATTGCCAATCACATCCGCTTTAACAGCACCCGCCAAAACCGTAGGCAACCATTGCCAATTATAGATTAGATTATTAATCAGCTGCCCTTGCTTGGTGAGTAAATCACCATTACGCTTCTGGCTGTGTACCAATAAATTATGATGAAGACTAAGGCGGTCAGCGGCATATTTAGGATCACCGTCATAACCCGACATAAAAGCAGCACTAGGGTGCCCACGCCCATCCTCATGTCGCACCAACCCTTCACCGATTAGATTCCAAGAAAGAGTAAGATCAGTCGCTGTCCCTTTAGAGCCATCCCAAAGTTCTCCGGTATATACACTAACCCCCTCAGCAGGCATCCAACTGAAAGAACAATGATCAATCATGACGGCACGGGCTTGATTCGACAACATCAAAGTTTCTGGGGTTTGTTGACCAGCAAACACCGGTAACTGTCGTCCAGTACGGAAGCGCAGATAACGCAGCTGCACATCATGGGTTAAAATACTAACTCCATTATTTTTGATCGTAATGCCACCCGCTGGAGCAGTTTGCCCCGCGACCGTCAGATAAGGACTGGTAATACGGATATTACCTAAGCGTTGAATATCAACTTGTTGAGTTTTTTCATTCCAAGTCAGTTCATCCTTGAGCAGCTCAATCACCCCAGATACCCGAAATACCACCGTGCGTGGGTAAGGCTGCATCAGCGCCCAACGTAGAGTACCTGGAATTAATTGATGTGGATCAGCAAGATCGGCTGTGCTACAAGCCTTAGTCGGACAAGGATCATCTAAGCGATCCACCACTAAGACTTGCCCTCCACGCCCGCCTAGACTATCGGCACCCGCCCCCTCCGCCCCCGGAAAGGCCGGCAGACCTGCATAGGCAGGTATTGCAATGAGATAAAGCCATATCAGCCAAAAAATTCCTTGATTCATGCATCAAGATATAAGTAAGCCTAGTCTCTTTGGCTAAATACAAACTTGACCGAAGGCTAGAAACACACGCCCGATGAACGTGTGTCATAATGTCAAATAGGGGGCACTCGCCCTTAGAACTGATGGCTATAAGAAATGCCAATCGCGTTTTGCTTCATTTTCAGATTATAGGCATCTAACGGCACAGGACCTGGTGGCGGTACTGTCGTATCACCTTTAGTTTCGTTCTCGAAAGCATGCGTAAAGGAGGCAATTAGGCTCGACTTGGGGGTGAGTTGCCATTCAGCACCTAAAGTGAGATGTTGCTCAACGACACCGGGTGCTAAGACATTTAGCGTCGTCTCCGAGGATTTAACGGGGTTCGTACCTTTATTATAACCGATCATCATCGCCATTTGTGGGGTGACTTGCTGCTTTAGACCCAATTTAACAGTAGTGACATCCTTCCAACCAAACCCCGGACCATCTTTGCCACCAAATTGCACAGGTTTATGACTGCTATTGCCAATCGCGGCTAGATCCGTGTAATTAACCCGCTGCACATCACCAACGACTAAAGTATTTGGGGCTGCTTGCCAAGCAAAACCCACACTTAAAGCAGCAGGCACATCAAACTCACCTGCATTGGCAAATAACCCCGAGTATTGATCTAATTTGCCCATACTCACTTTGGAACGATAAGCTACCCCTAAGGATAAACTAGGCGCTATTTTACCTTGCCAACCAATACTTGCACCGATCCCAGTTGAACTATCATAACCATTGTTCGTGACATGCCCCGGATTAGCTGAGAATTGGGCATTATCAAAGTTGTGCAAACCTTCTGCTTTGAATTTGTGATAAACCAAATTCGCGGAAACACCAATGGCATGATGCTCGTTTAATTTATAGCTGAGGGTGGGCGCAACGAATAACTGCTGATAATCGACCCCTGCCTTGCCTATCCCGAAGTTGGGGTTTTTCTCATAGCTAGTATTCATCCCCCCATTGCCATAGACCGCCACCCCAAAATCAAACTGTTTTAAACTGCGTTTGTAGGAAATCTCTGGAATAAAAAAGTTTTGCTTACCATTCCCATCATAAGTCACATCGGCGGGCATCCCAAACGCTTTACCATTAAAGGTGGCACTGCGCTTAGGTTGGAAAACTTCTAAGCCTACATCATAACCATCGGCGACAAACGAAGTAGCGGCGGGATTACTGGCAATACTTGAAGTATTCGCGGCATAACCCGTTCCAGCCCCCCCAAGGCTACGATGCTCCGTACCTAAGCCGATGGGCGCAAGACCATTGGTAGCGAAAGCGGGGATAGTGGTGAAGCTTAAAAGAATAGCAGTAGACAGCAGTGATAGGCGCAAGACGCTTGCGTGCATAGTTATATCTCCTCTCGTCAGCGGTAGTGATTACCTAACTAGCATACTCACCGAAGCTAGTCAAAACTGTCAATTGAAAAGCAGCTCCCTATCTCTAATGGCTAGAGTGACTCATGTACATAGATGAAAAAACAGCCAAGCCCTCAAATACTGACTTACATACTAACTCACTACAAAAACTGCTGATCCTAGGTGGAGCTTGCAGCTCATCGCCCCATTCTTTCCTTTTATCAAGTGATTCGGTAAGCTTTTAGGAGCTTGTTCTTAACCATTTGACACCAGAAATACAACAATTAGAGGGAACGTGTCTATGCGAGTTGTTCTACCTGCACTTTTGCTTGCAGTTTCCACTTTGATCCTGATTCCCGCTGGTGCTGCTGAGCTACCAACTATTCCGATTCTTAAACTGGAGTCTAAGCCTGTACTAGATGGTTCGGAAGACGATTGGCAGGCCATACCAGCCGTAGAAATTCCTTTAGTCTATTTAGGCAAACCTGAGTGGGTGAAAACAGTACGGCTTAAAGCAGGGATTTTTGGTGATGAAGTATTTTTCTACAGCGAATGGGAAGACAGCACCGCAGATACTCAACATAAACCACATGTCTGGGATGCGGCTCAGCAAAAATATCTTGAAGGTCCACAACGCGAAGACCGCTTTGCGCTTGAGTTTGCGATGACGGGGGATTACGACGCTAATTGGTTCTCGGGCAAAGAATTTAAAGCCGATATGTGGAATTGGAAAGCTGCACGGACGAATCCGATTCATATTAGCCATGACAAAATGACGATTCTTAGCCGCCAAGCGATGCCCGAGTCTTATAAAGGTACACTACCGGATGGCAGTGCTATTTATATTCAACGCCCGACTGACTCTGGCGAAGAACCCTATATCACCAAGCGCTATTTCAAAAAACAGCAGGATTTGATGGCTAAATACCTTCCCCGTGAGCTGCTCGCTAAAGGTACGGATGATGTTAAAGCAAAAGGCATTTGGAAAAATGGCAAATGGTATTTAGAGCAAAGCCGTAAACTCGATACCCAACAAGCGGATGATAGACGGTTTACCTTGGGTGAAACTGTCAAAGGTGCGATTGCAGTTTTTGATCACGATGAGAATGAACACCATTTTATCTCTCAAACCCTGCTCTTTAAGTTTTAAGGTCATCAATCTTAAACTTATGCGTATCTTTACGAATCTACGCTTATTACAAATCATTGATACCAGCCTGCTGATTACCTTACTCGCTGGCATGGCTCTCTTACTTTGGTCTAGCCTCAGTGATGTTTCAGCTAAAGCCCAACAAAATGAACAACACTATGCTTTGGCTATCCAAGAAGCCTATCTTGCCTTTCAAAAACAAACCGAACTAGAGGTTTTAATTGATAATCAGCGCAAAGCCTATGATGCGTTGAATGATGAATTTTTTCGCTTTGCCAATAACCCAAACAGTGACCGTGAGAACTTACCGCTCATTAGAGAACTCTCTGATCATTTAAAAAAAAGAAGTGCCGATATTTTGCGGGCTTGGCCGATTAACACTGACCATCATCTTAAAGCACAGTTTGAAGAGCTGACCGGCATACTGACCGGTTTGATTGATGAATTGGAGTCCTTATCATCTGCTCATTGGCTACAATTAGCCCGTGATGCTCATGATACCTCGCGTGAGGCACATGCACTGATGGAGAAAGTCACCACACTCGATGATAAAGTGGGCCAACAGACTATGCTCTCAATCCAAGAGTCGATTCAAGAGACAGCCGCTAATACCCAAGCAATGGCCAAACGCCTTGAAGCCGTCAAGTATAAAACTTTATTAATAACCGCCTTGATTATTGTAGGTTTATTACTCAGTCGCTTTTATTTTTCGGGTCATTTTAGACAACTGATTTATACGGCTCAAGAGGCACAAGCGATGGCTGAAGAGGCCGTCAAAACTAAAGCGCGCTTCCTCGCCACGATGAGCCACGAAATCCGCACCCCGATGAATGGGGTGATTGGTATGACCCGCTTATTAATGAATACACCCATGAGCAAAAAGCAGTCGGAATTTGTGGAAAGTATTCATCTCAGCGGTGAGCATTTATTGACAGTGATTAATGATGTACTCGACTTTTCTAAAATCGAAGCAGGTAAGCTTGATTTAAAACGTGAGCCTGTCGAGCTAAGAGCTTGTATTGAAGATGTTTTTAATCTACTCAGCGCTAAAGCCTTAGAAAAAAATTTAGAGCTAGCCTATGCAGTCGCACCGACTATTCCCTTGTTTATTGAAGGCGATGTGGCACGCTTGCGACAAATACTCACCAATCTGATTGGCAACGCGATTAAGTTCACAGAACAAGGAGAGGTTTCGGTTTCTGTTACTGCCGCTAGCCAAGATAAGCAGCGCTATGAGCTTGAATTTGAAATTAGTGATACCGGATATGGTATCCCTACCGACCGAATCGACAGTATCTTTGAATCTTTTAGCCAAGCCGACAATACTCTTACTCGACAAGGAGAAGGCACGGGCTTGGGCTTAGCGATTTCGCGGCGCTTAGTTGAAATGATGGAGGGGCGGATCTGGGTAGCAAGTGAGTTAGGTGTCGGTAGTCATTTTCATTTTACCCTTATGACCCAAACCGCCACTGGCAAGCTCAAACCTTTTCTTTATCCGAATATTCCTGAAATCACAGGTAAACGAATTCTGATCGTTGAAAATAATCCCATCAATCATCAAGCTCTCCAAAACTTCTGTCAGGACTGGGGAGCAATTACCCAAGCTTGTACCAATGTTAGCGAAGCCATCAGCTTATTAGTTTCAGGCCAGCACTATGATATAGGCTTAGTCAATAGCCGACTACCGAAAGCCTCAGCCCTAGCCTTTGGTCGCTATGTACGCAATCGTTATAACCAACAGGCTTTCCCACTGATTCTGATTGCGCCGCCCAACGACCCACATCCTAAAGAGCTCGTGCGCGAGTTATTTAACCTTTATTTAACCAAGCCCATTACCCGTAGCCGCCTTTTTGATAGCCTAATGACCGTGCTCGGTGAGCTGAATCTTCTCACTGCTCGCACTGAGCAAGCTCCACTTAAACTCGGTGAACGCTTACCTTTGTCGATCTTGCTCGCTGAAGACAACCCGATTAATCAAATTGTTGCCACGTCTATTCTGAATGAAATGGCCTATAAAGCCGAAATTGCCGAAAACGGCCGCCAAGTGCTGGAAGCTTTACGC
This sequence comes from Thiothrix eikelboomii, assembly GCF_900167255.1. GTDB lineage: Bacteria > Pseudomonadota > Gammaproteobacteria > Thiotrichales > Thiotrichaceae > Thiolinea > Thiolinea eikelboomii. The sequence continues at coordinate 88,425 of NZ_FUYB01000004.1, read as the reverse complement.
AAACAAGCGTTTGATGTCATTTTCATGGACATGCAAATGCCCGAATTAGATGGCCTAGCCGCTACCCGCTTAATTCGTAGCGAGTTCCCCACGGATCGTCAGCCCATTATTATTGCCATGACTGCAAATGCGATGGAAAGCGACAAACAAGCTTGCTTAACCGCAGGAATGAATGACTATATCAGCAAGCCCATCCTGCCAGAAGCGATTGAAGCAGCGCTGCAACATTGGTGTATTCCACCTAAACCTCAAGCCCAACCCTTATTAAACTATGTCAGTCTTAGCCAATAAAACTCTAGAACTACTCCCTGCCTCTATTTTACCGCGCTTAATTGCCCTCTTTGCCTCAACCACACCGGCACTTATTGCCGAAATTCAGCAACACGCTGCGAGTGGTAATTTACTGGCAATGGCACAAGCAGCACATCACCTCAAAGGCTCTTGCCTGAGCCTCGGTGCAGAAAACATGGCTGAGCTTTGCACGGAATTACAGCATAAAGGTGAGGCTCAAGATAAACTAGGCATAGACGACTTTATCGCCGAATTAGTGACTAGCTATCCCGTCACACTCGCTGCTTTGCAGCAAACTCAAACTTGAATGGACAGGCTGAATGCTCGAACTTACCCCCAATAATATCTATCCCCTTACGCTGATTAGCTCTGCTTCACTGGCTCTAGTTTTAACTTTAGTAATCGCTTTTAAATGGAAAATCCCCAATCCTAGTTTTGCCTTAGTACGCAGCTTATCAAGCTTTGCGATGGTTTGGCTGCTCTGGGGTAGAATTTCGGGTTCAGTGAATTTTAATCAAGGTACTGGAGAAACCAAGATCGGCCTGTTTGATTATTTAATCGTGCAACATACTCGCCATGCAGAGCAGACCTGGCTAGCACAGGCTGCATTAGACACCAACTCTTTATTACTCACCTTACTGACCACAGGCTTAATCATCTTTAGTATCAACTGGATCCTCAGTCGCTTAGCCGCCATCAGTGATCGACGACTTTAAGCTCGCTGAATGAGAAATATCTATAAATATCTGCGATGACGATTAGTCATCTGCTACAGATTTGCGTATGATTGCCGCCTCAGAAATTGCTGACGACCCCAAGCGGACACCACATCATGGCATTTAATACAATTGAAGAAATCCTTGCGGATTTAGCAGCAGGCAAAATGGTGGTCATCGTCGATGACGAAAATCGTGAAAATGAAGGCGATTTACTGATGATTGCCTCCCTGACCCGTCCTGAAGATATTAACTTTATGGTGAAAGAAGGGCGTGGCCTCGTTTGCTTGACACTCACCCGTGAACGCTGCAAACAACTCAATTTGCCTTTGATGAATGCAGCTACCGATGAAGCCCATCGTACCAATTTTACGATTTCGATTGAAGCCGCCGAAGGCGTGACCACTGGGATTTCGGCTTATGATCGTGCGCATACCATCCGCACAGCTGTCGCCCCGAATGCCCAGCCTTCTGATATTGAGCAACCCGGGCATATTTTCCCCATCATGGCTCAACCCGGCGGGGTTTTAACCCGCGCTGGGCATACCGAAGCAGGCTGCGATTTGGCACGCTTAGCGGGTTTTGAACCGGCTGCAGTCATTGTCGAGATCTTAAATGAAGATGGCACTATGGCACGTCGCCCAGATTTAGAGGTGTTTGCCGCTAAACACGGCTTAAAAATGGGTTCGATTGAAGATCTGATTCGTTATCGGGTGCAGAACGAAAAAACAGTTGAACTGGTTTATACCCGTGAAATACAAACTGAAGCGGGAACTTTCAAGCTATTTGCTTATCAAGAGGCAGCGCGCTCGAATATTCATTTAGCCTTAGTTAAAGGTGAGGTTCATCCCGAGCAACCAATTTTGGTACGTGTCCACCTCGAAAATGAACTCTGCGATTTATTAGCTTTGAAAGAACCTTGCTGCGGTTGGCCGCTGCGGGATGCCATGCAACGGATTGCTGATGAAGGCGCGGGAGTGATTATTATTCTGCGTGAACCCAATAATAATACCCAAGATATGCTGAATCGCTTAAAAGCGTTTGAATCTCAACCGATTGTGCAGGACAATACGCCCTCTTCGCCTGCTGACCTAAAAACCTATGGCATTGGTGCGCAAATTATCGCGGATCTTGGCGTCCAAAAAATGCGGGTGATGAGTGCACCCAAACGCTTCTTAGGTATCGCGGGCTTTGGTTTAGAAGTAGTTGATTATGTTCACAATTGAGATAGCAGCTTGCTGCTTAGACTCAAGGATTAAAGGTTGAGTATGACAGGCATCAAAGTAACTGAGGGTGATTTCATCCCGCAAAAAGCACGTTATGGCCTTGCGGTTGCGCGTTTCAATGGCTTTATCGTGGAGAGTTTATTAGCAGGTGCACTGGATACTTTAAAACGCCACGGCATTGAAGAGCAGGATATTGAAATTGTCCGAGTCCCTGGGGCTTATGAATTGCCCGTTGTCGTGCAGTCGATGGCTGTGAATGGTGACTATGATGCCATTATTGCCCTCGGGGCAGTCATCCGTGGTAGTACTGCTCATTTTGATTATGTTGCAGGAGCTGCGGCTAAAGGCTTAGCCTCAGTCGGTCTAGCCCATGATATTCCAGTCATTTTTGGGGTATTAACCACCGACACCATTGAGCAGGCGATTGAGCGTTCAGGTACTAAAGCGGGCAATAAAGGCGCAGAATCAGCCTTGACTGCGATTGAAATGGTTTCTTTATTAAATAAACTGCGTGCCTGAAATGTCCAAAAAACCCTCACGTCGTCCCCCACTGAATGACATGCAGCAATTGATTGCCAAACGTCGTGTCGCTCGCCGCTTAGCGATGATTGGTACTTATCAATGGCTAATGACGGGCAATACCTTTGAGGAAATTTATCAGTACTTCCAACAAGATTTAGAACTAGCCGAAGACTTTCGCAAATGTGATGCCGCTTTTTTCCATAAAATGCTGCGTTGGTCGATTGAAAATACTGAGCAACTAGAAGCCTTATTAAATCCACACCTAGATCGCAAACTATCGCAGGTGGATATGATTGAGCATGCAGTGATGCGGATTGCAACTTGCGAACTGATTAATAATCCCGAAACCCCCTATAAAGTAGTCGTCAACGAATCGGTGAATCTCACTAAAAAATTTGGTGCTGAACAAGCCCACAAATTTGTGAATGGTATCTTAGATAAAGTCGCCAGCCAAACTCGCCCTGCAGAATTTAAAGCTAGCCAGTCATCCACCCTAAACTGACCGCTGATTAAACTCTTCGCCTTTTATCCACCTATTATCGACTAACTAATGTTCTATTTTGCTTAGGGCCTACAATTAAATTGTCCTACAAGAACAATAAGGAATTATTTATGCAACATTTTAACCAAGAAGAAACTCAACAGCGTCCTTTGTGCTATACCCACAAATCGACTTGCTATCTTGAAGAGCACAGCCCACAAGTAGGCAGCACTGATAGCTTGCCGTTAGTTTATACTTGCACTTTAAAATTTAATACACGCAAGCAACAAGCAGGTAAACTAGCAGCTAATCCTCAGCAACAAGGCTAATTAGCGGTTATTTATCATGCAGACCTACCTTGATTTAATGCGTCATGTGCGCGACCAAGGTTGCCAAAAAGGAGACCGTACAGGCACAGGCACTGTTTCGGTCTTCGGCTACCAAATGCGGTTTGACCTCTCAACCAGCTTCCCTTTGCTTACCACTAAACGCTTACACCTACGCTCGATTATTTATGAGCTACTGTGGTTTTTGCAAGGTGCGACTAATATTCGCTATCTGCAAGAGAACGGGGTAAGTATTTGGGATGCATGGGCTGATCAAGACGGTGAATTAGGCCCGGTGTATGGCTATCAATGGCGCTCTTGGCCTAGTGCAGATGGGCGACATATTGATCAAATCAGCCAAGTGATTGAGCAACTCAAAACCACCCCCGATTCGCGGCGGTTAATTGTTAGTGCTTGGAATGTAGGGGAACTAGAGCAGATGGCTTTACCACCTTGCCATGCTTTATTTCAATTTTATGTCGCTGATGGCAAACTCTCCTGTCAGCTTTATCAGCGGAGCGCGGATATTTTTCTAGGTGTGCCATTTAATATTGCCTCTTATGCTTTGCTTACCTTAATGGTTGCCCAAGTCACGGGTTTAAAACCGGGTGAATTTATTCATACCTTAGGCGATGCGCATTTATATCTGAATCATTTAGAGCAAGCTGAGCAGCAATTAGCTCGCACGCCTTACCCATTACCGCAAATGAAATTAAATCCGGCGGTGACCTCTATCTTTGACTTTAAATATGAAGATTTTGAATTAGTTAATTATCAATTCCATCCACATATTAAAGCACCGATAGCGATTTAATGATGTCAGCTGAAACCTTAGCGGTGTTTATTCCGACTTTCTTTTTTGTATCGGTCACTCCCGGCTTGTGTATGACCTTAGCCTTGACCCTAGGCATGTCGATTGGTTTAAAACGTAGCCTGCCAATGATGTGGGGTGAACTCTTAGGAGTAGGACTAGTGGCCACTTTAGGTATCGTTGGGATCGCCGCGATGATGCTGAAATTCCCCACTGTTTTTTTAGTATTCAAAATCTTGGGTGGCCTCTATTTAGCATGGATTGGGATTGAAATGTGGCGTTCGCGTGGACGCTTAGCCATTCCAGAAACGCCCGATGCAACAGTTTCAATTCAGCCCTGGGATTTAGCGATGCGTGGATTTATCACCGCAGTCTCCAATCCAAAAGGCTGGGCCTTTTTACTCTCTTTGCTACCACCGTTTATTGATCATAGCCGTCCGATTGGTGCACAGTTAGTAATCATGCTGACGATCGTACTCAGCATGGAATTGGGTTGTTTATTAGCTTATGCCAGCGGTGGCCAAGCGCTGCGCCATTTGCTCTTAAAACAAGGCAATGTTCGCCTGCTCAATCGGATGACAGGATCTCTCATGATAGGGATAGGTATTTGGCTGATTCTCAGCTAAAACTTGCTTATACTTAAGACCCCTTTATTCATTGTGAGTTTTTATGTTCCTTGATGAGTTTCATCGTGCCGAAGGCTCCACTGTGCGGATTAGCGCTCAACAAGCGAGCCGCTTTGCCAAAGAGCTTGCGGATGATTTTAATCCGATTCATGACCCTGAAGCCGCACGTTTTTGTGTACCCGGTGACTTATTGTTCTCGTTAGTGCTGGCTAAATATGGGGTTAGCCCGAAAATGAGTTTTATTTTTAAGGGCATGGTGGGAGACAATGATCCTTTGGATTTTAGCCCCAGTGAAGCTAATGAATTTAATATCAGCAATGGAGCAGATAAAGTCTACTTACGGGTAGAGCGTTCAGGAGCAATCATTAAAAATCCTAGCTTAGCCGAAACCCTGAGTCGTAATTATGTCGCTTTTTCTGGACATAATTACCCTTATACCATTCAACCGCTGCTAACTGCGCAAAATGTGATGCTTAATCCAGAACGCCCGCTGGTGATTTATGAGCGAATGCTATTTGAATTAGATAGTTTGATGGTTGAAAATCCGATATTAGAAGCTAAACAAGCCGAGTTAATCGTCAAGGGTAAACGGGGTGAAGTGAATTTGAATTTTGTGATTAAATCCGATGGTATTGAAGTCGGGCATGGATTTAAGCGGCTACTGGTCAGTGGTTTAATTCCACATGAGCAAGCGGTTGCAGATAAATTAGTCGCCGATTATTTACAACTCAAACACAATTATCAAGCAGCTGCTCAATAGCCAATTCGAGTCTAAGGGATGACTGATCATTGCTACTCTCTATAAGCCGCGAGTAGCAAAAAAACAACTGAAGCTGCGAACCACATCCACACTACATAGCGCAAATTCCAGCGCAAAGCATCGCGCCCAGCTACTTTAAACTGACTGTACAACATGACATTCGTCCCTGAAATGGGATTAGCGACCACCCCTAAACTCCACATGGCTAGAAATAAGGTCGCCAATAATTCCAAATCCGGCTTCAAGGGTAATACTAGCGGACCGACTACCGAGATACTAATAATCGGATGAATCCCCAAGATCGACACTAAAATAGCTGCCGCTAATAAGATACTCGCCTCAAGCCCTGTCAATTGCTTCAACCATTGCAAATCACCAACACCCACCAATACCGTTTGCAAACCTAAGGTGAGGACGCCAGCACCTAAAAATAAACCTAATTCACGCCCCATTCGTGGCGCCGCACTGGCCGCATGTTGATACAGCTTCACACCGGCTTGACTGGGGTCACGCCAGCATAATACGCCGAGAACGAGGCCGATTGCACTCATCGAGACTAAAGCCAAAACAGTAATCTGCGGGAAAATTAAATGTAAACTGATCACTGCTAACGCTAACACGGCGGGAATAACCACACTGTGTAGATGCATAGGGTAGCCGGGGAAATCAACAAGTTTTTGTAAGTGCCAGCCACCGGCTAAGAGCGTAATTAAAATAAACGAGACCAGCGTCAGCAACCCACCGAAGGCCATCACCTGCAATAATTGCGCTCCTGGTGCATAACTTAGAGCCACACCCATCGCCGCAAAAAAAGGTGACCAGAAAGCCGCTGCAGAAAAAGCTTGGCTAATTAAACTCACCGTATCTTGCCGCAATAAACCTTGAGCATGATAACGCCCCGCGACCAGCACTAAGATAGATAAATTAATCACAGCCCCCAAAACATGTACACCGAGCAAAGTCTGCAAAAAAGCTAAGCGTCCACGCGGTAAAACACCTGCTGCTTCCTCAGGTAAAGCCACCAAGCGCAAAAAACTTACACTGTATAACATCACCAACAAACTATTATTTTGCACTAGCAAACTAGTCAAGGTCAGCTCTGCGCCTCGAGCTAAGCCCCACATTAATAAGCCCACGCCCATCCCTGCTAGCAGCAGAAATTGGCTGAAACTACGCCAAGGTGTGAAACTGAACAACAGGGCAAAACTGAGCCAACCGCATAAACCACTCAGCCAAACAGGACTAGTTGGCTCAAAGATATGCAGGAAATTGAACAGCGCCATCAAGGCCAGCAAGAAGCTGGCACTGAAGCGGAGCATGACTTATTCCCACTCAATCGTCGCGGGTGGCTTGCCGGACACATCATAGACCACCCGTGAAATACCTTTGATTTCATTAATAATTCGGCGTGACACCAAATCGAGAAACTCATACGGCAAGTGCGCCCAGCGAGCTGTCATAAAATCAATGGTTTCGACCGCACGTAAAGCAATCACATAATCATAACAGCGCCCATCGCCCATCACGCCTACTGATTTCACCGGCAAAAATACGGCAAAGGCTTGCGAAGTTTTGTCGTAAAGATCATGTCGATAGAGTTCTTGAATAAAAATATGATCGGCTAACCGCAATAGCTCAGCGAACTCTTGCTTGACTTCACCTAAAATACGCACGCCTAAACCAGGGCCGGGAAAGGGATGACGATAGACCATAGCAGGCGGCAAGCCCAGCTCTACCCCCATCACACGCACTTCATCTTTGAATAGCTCGCGCAAAGGCTCAACCAATTTGAGTTGCATATTCTCAGGCAGACCACCGACATTATGGTGTGATTTGATCACATGCGCTTTGCCCGTTTTGCTGCCTGCGGACTCAATCACATCAGGATAAATCGTGCCTTGCGCTAGCCACTTGGCTTTACTGAGCTTTTGTGCTTCCTCATCAAAGATCTCAACAAATAAGCGCCCAATGATTTTGCGTTTCTTTTCAGGATCTGTTTCACCCGCTAAAGCTGTTAAGAAGCGCTCTGCGGCATTGACGCGAATCACTTTTACGCCCATGTGTTGGGCAAAGGTCGCCATCACTTGATCGCCTTCTTGATGGCGCAATAAACCCGTATCAACAAAAACACAAGTTAGTTGCTCACCCAACGCCCGATGCAATAGTGCAGCCACCACTGAGGAATCCACCCCACCCGACAAGCCTAGAATGACCTCATCCTGACCGACTTGCTCACGCACTCGTTGAATACTGTCTTCAATAATATTGGCCGTCGTCCAAAGCCGTGCACAACCACAAATATCGACCACAAAGCGTTCTAATAAACGTTTACCTTGGCGAGTATGGGTGACTTCGGGATGGAATTGCACCGCATAAAACTGCCGTTCTTCATCCGCCATCCCTGCAATCGGCGCACCCTCAGAACTCGCCATTAGTTTAAAACCCGCTGGCATTTCGATGACTTTATCACCATGTGACATCCACACATCCAGCAGGCCAAAACCTTCTGGCGTGACTTGATCTTCAATACCTTGTAATAGCTGAGTATGCCCCCGCGCGCGTACTTGTGCATAGCCAAACTCACGATGATTCGAGCTGGCGACTTTGCCACCTAACTGAGCAGCCATCGTTTGCATGCCATAGCAAATACCTAAAACCGGCACACCCAAGCTAAAAACATTTGCCGGTGCAAAGGGTGCATCACCCGCCGTCACCGACTCAGGACCACCAGAAAGGATAATACCCTTCGCCCCAAAAGCAGCTACCTCAGCTTCGCTCACATCCCAAGGGTAAATTTCGCAATACACGCCCAGTTCACGCACACGCCGTGCAATTAATTGGGTGTATTGAGCGCCGAAATCGAGGATTAAAATACGCTGGGAATGAATATCTTGGCTCATAAATCTGTTCTCAAAAAAAAATCCCCTAAACGGGGAGTGAGCTGAAGTTGGTAAAAAGCTGATTAACCGCCTTTTACCAACACAGACAGCGCTTAAACACGGTAATTGGGTGACTCTTTAGTAATGGTCACATCATGTACATGTGACTCGCGCATCCCAGCACTAGTAATCCGCATAAACTCTGGTTTACTACGCATCTCATCTAAATTGGCACAGCCTACATAACCCATACTAGCACGTAAACCGCCCATTAACTGATGCACAATCGCCGACAAAGGCCCCTTATGCGGCACACGCCCTTCAATTCCTTCTGGAACAAGTTTATCTACCGCATTTTCCGACTCTTGGAAATAGCGATCACTCGAACCTTGTGCCATTGCGCCTAGAGATCCCATGCCTCGATAGGATTTATAAGAGCGACCTTGAAATAATTCCACTTCGCCAGGAGCCTCATCCGTGCCAGCAAATAAACCACCGAGCATCACGAGATGCGCACCCGCTGCGATTGCCTTAGCAATATCCCCCGAGAAACGAATCCCACCATCAGCAATTAACGGAACATCCGTGCCTTTGAGGGCAGCCGCGACATTCATCACTGCCGTAATTTGTGGCACGCCCACACCCGCAACAATCCGTGTCGTACAAATTGAACCAGGACCTATCCCCACTTTTACTGCATCAGCCCCTGCTTCTACTAAGGCTAAGGCAGCTGCACCCGTAGCAATATTGCCGCCTATGACTTGAATATGCGGGAAGTTCTGTTTCACCCAACGCACCCGATCCAATACCCCTTGCGAGTGACCGTGGGCGGTATCGACCACAATCACATCAACCCCTGCGGCCGCTAAAGCAGCCACACGCTCTTCCGTACCATGCCCAACACCCACGGCGGCACCAACGCGCAAACGCCCTTGATCATCCTTACACGCATGCGGGTAATCATGCGATTTTTGGATGTCTTTCACGGTAATCAATCCGCGCAATTGGAATTGATCATTCACCACTAAGACTTTTTCAATCCGGTGTTTATGCAATAAAAACTGAATTTCTTCCTTTTCAGCACCCTCACCGACGGTGACTAAACGCTCTTTCGGAGTCATGATGGTACTAACGGGAGCATCAAGATGCGTTTCAAAGCGTAAATCACGCCCGGTGACAATACCGACTAAATCCTCACCCTTCACCACTGGCACCCCTGAAATTCGCTTCGCCCGAGTCAACTCAAGGACATCACGAATCGTTGCATCCGGTGCCACCGTAATAGGTTCTTTAATAATCCCGCTTTCGTATTTTTTAACCTCACCTACTTCTTGAGCTTGCTTGGCAATACTCATGTTTTTATGAATGATGCCCATCCCACCCTCTTGAGCCAAGGCTATGGCTAAGCGAGCCTCAGTGACGGTATCCATCGCTGCAGAAACCAGCGGCAAATTAAGATGAATGGTGCGAGTCAGGCGGGTTTGTAGGTTAGTATTCGCTGGCATAACTGTGGAGTGGGCAGGCACCAGCAGGACATCATCAAAGGTGAGAGCTTCCTGAAGAATACGCATAGGAGTGATCCGGCTCTTAAAATAAAAGCGCTTCATTATAAGGTTTGGCCTAGACGCGGTAAACTGCTATCACACAAATGTCTAAAACCTTTAGTATACCCACTATGACTAATCAACGCCTCGTCCTGAGTGTCTCGCAACTCAATGCAGATGTGAACCAATTGCTAATGCAGGGCTTTCCAGAACTTTGGGTGGAGGGTGAGATTTCTAATCTCTCTCGGCCGAGTTCTGGGCATCTTTATTTTGTACTCAAGGATAGCCAAGCGCAGTTAAGATGTGCTTTGTTCCGCCCTAAAGCTTTAGGTTTGCGGATCAAACCCGATAACGGTAATAAAGTTCTTGCCTACGGGCGGCTTGGTCTTTATGAACCTCGCGGCGAGTATCAATTTATTATTGAGCGCATGGAGGCAGCGGGTGAAGGTGAACTGCAGCGGCGCTTTGAAGCGTTGAAACAATATTTAGCGGCGACTGGCCTGTTCGCGAGTGAACAAAAACAAGCCCTCCCCCGCTATCCACGCTGCATTGGCATCATCACCTCACCTACCGGTGCAGCCGTACAAGATATTTTAAATGTACTCAAACGCCGTTGCCCGCAAATCCCAGTCTTGATTTATCCCGTCGCAGTGCAAGGTGCTACTGCCGCTCCACAGATTGTACGGGCTTTGCAACAAGCAAATCGTGAACCACAGTGTGAGGTGCTGATTTTGGCAAGGGGGGGTGGCTCACTTGAAGATTTATGGGCTTTTAATGAAGAAAGCGTTGCCCAAGCTATCTATGCCAGCACACTGCCAATTATTAGCGGTATTGGTCATGAAATTGACTTCACGATTGCTGATTTAGTGGCTGATTTACGCGCCCCAACCCCTTCAGCGGCTGCCGAGCTGGTCAGCCCTGACTCTGCGAGTCTGTTAGCTAGGATTAAGCACCTCGAACTCCAGCTGCAACGTTCCATGCAACACCGATTAACGACTCGCCATCAGCAGCTAGCTGAATTGCAAAACCGCCTCCACCGTCAACATCCACTCAATTATTTGCAGCAGAAAACTCAACGTTTAGATGAACTTGAGTTCCGCTTACGGCGTGCTTTAGCGCTTAAACAAGAACGAGTCAATCTGCGCCTACAGATACTTCAGCAACGTTTGCAATGGCAAAATCCTAGCTCAGCTATTCAAGTTTTACAGACCCAACTGCAGCAGCAGCGCCAGCAATTACAGCGCTGCATCGAACAAAGATTACAGCGTAAAAGTCAGTTATTTAGTTTGCAAGCAGCACGTTTACAAGCCTATAGCCCATTGGCTACTTTAGAGCGGGGTTATGCTTTGGTAATGGATGAAAAACAGCAATTAATTAAACGTATCCAGCAAGTAAAAACTAACGACCTTATCCAGATACAGTTACAAGATGGCGTGATTACTTGCCAAGTCGTTGGTGAGAGTTAGAAAACGGCTAGCTACTTAGATTTGATCACCTTCAGAAGACTTCAAGCCCCCTAAAAAGAGGGCTAGTCGCAAAACTGAAATCAATAAAGCAATGAAAACATCTTGCTACGGTATTTTTTCACTAAAGGATCACTTGCGCCCAATAAATCGAAGCTTGCAATTAAACCTTGTCGGCCTGCATCGTCGCCAAAGCTACGATCTGCTTGCATCACCTTTAAATACAACGCTAAACCCTCTTCAGTGCGACCTTGTGCAACACGGATTTTAGCTAATTCAATCATAGCGGCATAATCCTGTGGGTTGTCTGCAAGGCGCTGTTCTAATTCAGAGGTGTCTTGCCCTTCAGACTGCTGTTTTAAGCGCGCCAGTTTAATCTCAGACCGCAAGTTTTGGATCAGCTCAGGCTCAACTGAGTTGGCAGGAACTTGATTCACCATAGCTTCGGCTTGATTCACATCGCCCGATGCCAACCACATCGCAGCATAATCTAAAGCAGCCTCATAAAAGTCCGGCTCATGCTGCAAGACTTGCTCCATTAAATTCATCGCCCCTGCTAAGTCGCCCTCCTCTTGCATCATCAGCGCTTGCTGACGATAGGGTTCTGTCGGGCGCGTCCGATGTTTATTCAGAAACTTGCGGATTTCTACCTCTGGCAAAGCCCCCATAAATTCATCAACGATTTTACCCTCTTTAAACAGCTTAACCGTGGGTAAGCTACGTACCCCTAATTGAGCAGCGAGCGCTTGGTTTTGATCGGTATTGACTTTAACCAGAATAAAAGCGCCACGATACTCATCAATCAACTTCGTCAAAACAGGGGTGAGTGTCTTACAGGGTTGACACCAGTCCGCGAAAAAATCGACAAGTACCGGGACTTGTCGTGAATTTTGAATCACGAGCTGCGCGAAATTTTGAGTATTCGCTTCAAAGATAAACGGTGACTCGGCCATATCCAACCATCCTAAAGAAAAACCAGAATGGCCTTAACAATAAGGCGGAAAATGAAAAATACAAGATTTAAAAAGAAAAACCACCCGATAATCCGTGTTTAGCTGGTTTCTACTCTAAGCAAGGCTCAGATCGCAAACCTTGATAACACCTCAGTGGTAATGAATCGTACTACCTCAGTGTAATTGCCTAGATCTGCTTTGATTGTTAATCTAGGCCTATCTATCCGATCAGTTCAATAAGGATAACGAGCTATGGCATTGGACAAGCAAGATTTTTTGGCTGCATTGCAAGACTATAGCGAAGACCCACCCATTCTCCTCGATGAACTCTGGCGTTTATACCAATCCGCCTTGCATTATGCACGATTACGGGAACAAGCCAGCCATCCACTCTCCGAACTCATGCATACCCCTGTGACCACGATTAGCCCGGATCATTTGCTAGCTGAGGCCTCTCAACTCATCTTAGAACAGCAGATCAGCGGCCTACCTGTTATCGAAAATAATCGTTTAGTTGGTATCATTACTGAAGGCGACTTAATGGCAGAGTTCGGTGTACCCGCACGGACACCACAGACCTCCAGAGTAAAAAAAGCCTTGGATTCGTGGTTACATCCACACATGCTCCATACCAGCAGCGCCACCACCAAAGTACGGGAGATGATGACCCATACTGTTGTCACTGCAGAACCCAATGACACGTTAGGCCAAGGTTTGGAATTACTGCGCCGCCATCAAGTAACTCGCTTGGTGATTGTGGATAAACAGCATCAGGTCGTTGGCATAGTGACCCGCTCTGACATCCTGCGTTTTACTTCTGCTGCTCCGCATACCACACCACCACCTCCAACCGCGAGCGCAAGTTAAGCTTACGTAATAGATGCTTGACATGTACCTTGACGGTACCTTCAGCGATATTAAGCTCCCGTGCGACCAGTTTATTACTTTTGCCAGAAGCCACCAGTTCGAGAATCCGTTGCTCTTGGTCCGTTAAACCTGCTTCAGAACGAGTTTTAGGTTGATTGCTATCATTACGCATGGCGTGTGCTAGCACATTGACCATCCGTTCGGTCAAAATGATTTGCCCTGCCGCTGCTTCTGCCAGTTTATCCACCAAATCTTCAGGTTCCATTTCTTTTAGCAGATAGCCATCTGCTCCAGCACGTAAAGCCGCCACTAAATCTTCGGTTTGATCAGAAACCGTCAACATCACCACTCGACAATCCAGACCCGAAGCTTTGATCACTTTTAGGACATCAATGCCACTCATATCCTTCATGTGCAAATCGAGCAAGATCATATCCGGCGCTAGCGTTTGTGCTAGATCAATACCTTCTTGACCATTGGAAGCTTCACCGATGATGGTAAAGCCAGGCACCATATTGACTAAATAACGCACCCCTTTTCTAAACAGCGGGTGATCATCCACAATCAACAAACTTTGCGGGTATTCATGCAGCATGAGCAATCCTTATATCATGGGCGAAGGATGAGGCACTGTTGGGAGTAAACTCAAGTTGGACACAAGTTCCACCTGTAGTGCGCAACAGGTATTGAAGCCTACCATGAAGAGCACGAGCACGTTCTTCCATAATGGCCATTCCATAATGATGCACTCCAGCCATTTTTTGGATACCCACACCATTATCCTCTATCTGTAAACGGATGCTGCCATCCAGTTGGGCTTGCAAACTAACCCAAGCTTGATCAGCCTGAGCATGCTTAAGGATATTCGAGAGGGCTTCACGCACGATTTGTAGCAGATGAATTTCTTCATTAGGGCTGAGATTGATCGACCCTAAGGCTAACTCTAATGTGATAGGCAGATGACCCCGTTCAGTAAATTCATGCGTCGTTTGTTGCAAAGCTCTACCCAGATCAGCGTCTTCCATGCGTAGGCGAAAAGTAGATAATAGCTCACGCAATTGTTGGTAAGAGCTGTTCAAGCCTTCACGTAACTCCTCCAACGCTTCAGTCACCTCCTCACCCTCTGCGGGGTGTTTGAGTGCAGTACGTAAGCGACTGACTTGAATTTTCATATAAGCCAGCGATTGTGCTAAAGAATCATGCAGCTCACGGGCAATCACCGCCCGCTCCTCCAATAAGGAAACACGACGATGCTGTTCACTACGCTGCTCTGAGGCAATGGTAATCCCAATGTGGTGGGATAAAGCCTCTAGCAGAGGCACTTGCCACTGTACCCGCTCTTGATCCGCAGGTAGATTGACCGCCAAAATACCATAGCGCTGTTCTGCGTCGGTTAAAGGCAGACGGAGTATCTGTTGTCCATCGGGCAAGTTATTCATACATAACATTTGGCTGCTATTGCATTCAGCGCAGCTACTGACCTGTTGACATAAGGGCGGAGGCTGTTGTGGATTAGTACTGGCAATCACTTTGCCTTGGGTTTCGCTGTCAGTTTTGAGGCAAATGAGACCATGATCTAAGCCTAAAACTGCTTCAGCATCGGTGAGAACCGTTTGAAACACCTCCGTGCTAGGGGACACCCCATGCAAGCGAGTAATAGAACGATACAACAACTCCAACGAACGATTGCTACGGGTTAACTCGGCAGTTTTTTGCTCTACCCGTGTTTCCAAATCCTGATAGAGCTTAGCGAGATCCTCTGCCATGCGGTTGAAGGCTCGCCCCAGTTGTCCAATTTCATCATCCCCGATGAAATCGGTATACACCGTTAATTTACCTTGACGAATCCGCTCAGTCAGCCCTAAAAGAGTGGTCAGAGGCTTCACTAAAATATTATTGATCAAATAAATCGACCAAATAACCACGAAGAGCGTACCAATAATGGCTAGTCCGAGAATCAGTCGCAGCACGAAAATCTTGGCTTCAGTCGCTTCCTCAATCTGCTTGACCAAATCGTTAAGCTGATCAACAAATGGCGGAATATTGCTTAATACAAGTCCCTGCCCTTGGCTCGTCGCTGTCAGTAGCTCAGGCTTGATTATATGCTGCCAATCATGCACAACCTGCTGATACACACGGCGCAAAGGCGTTGTGCTGTCTATGGGTAATACTGACTGAATCGCAGCGGCCTTAAGACTCTTTTCAAAATCTTGAATGGCTTGCGCTAAGGTGTCTGCAGAGGCCGAGGCAGTGACTTGTTGCTGATAGAGCGAGGCCATCCGCCAACTTTGCATCCGCAAACTACCCGCAAGATTGATCGCCTGCCCATTACCTTGGGTCGTTTCTGCGATCATCCATGAGGTAGACATACTCACCAAAGCGAGCACGGTAATGGCTACAATCATGCCACCAATTCGTAGAAGTAATGAGTTTTGCAGTTGCTTCATCTGACCAGCTCCTTACTGATCATCCATTGTCGCATACTCCCGCCTCTGTACTCACCCAGTTTTAGGGTGTACCTCCACAAACTTTTTAACCGAGCTACACAGTGTAGTGGCTTCAATATAGTCCTTTAATAACAATTAGATAGCACCCTACCTCTGCTACCACTTTGGTGGTAGCAAGCGTGATTTTTACTCCAACTCCACGACTAGCATAAGGTTTTTTTCAGGCGTAAAACAGCGGCTGAGTCGGCTTGGGCGAGGACATGAGAGAATTTATGGCAACACAAAACTACAAGGCTTGGTCAGTCTTGATTATGAGTACCGTGGCCTTCACGGTGTGCTTCATGGTCTGGATGATGTTTGCCGTTATTGGCATTCCCATCAAAGATAATCTGGGTTTGAATGAAACACAGTTCGGAATTTTAGTCGCAACTCCGGTACTGACCGGCTCACTGATCCGTTTGCCTTTAGGTATATGGACCGATAAGTTGGGAGGTCGTCCGGTATTCTTCATTTTGATGTTATCCACCATCCTACCTATTTGGATGATTTCTTATGCAACCGAATTCTGGCAATTCCTAGTCATTGGACTGTTTATTGGAGTAGCGGGTGGCTCATTTACCGTGGGTATAGCCTATTGCGCCCACTGGTTTGACCCAGATCACCAAGGCTTAGCGATGGGCATTTTTGGTGCAGGCAATACAGGAGCTGCGATCACCAAACTAGTCGCCCCCATTATCGTGGTTGGCTACGGCTGGACGATGGTACCTAAAGTCTATGCGATCTTAATGCTGGTCACTGCCCTCATTTTCTGGTTTTTCACTTTTAGCGACCCAAGCCATAAAGTGGGTAAAGCCGTCACTCTCCGTGAGCAGTTAGCGACACTGAAAGATCCTAAAGTCTGGCGTTATAGCCAGTACTACTCCATTGTGTTTGGTGGTTATGTCGCACTGGCCTTGTGGATGACTAAATACTATGTCGGTGAATATGGCTTTGATCTAAAAACAGCTGCATTTTTAGCGGCTGCCTTCAGTATTCCGGGCGGAATTTTACGTGCCATCGGTGGCTATTTTTCAGATAAGTTTGGCGCACATACGGTGACTTGGTGGGTATTATGGGTTGCTTTGGTTTGTTTGTTCTTCCTGTCTTATCCCCAGACCGTATTCACAATTCAAACCGTGAATGGCCCCAACACTTTTTCGGTCGGCCTGAATGCCACTTGGTTTACCCTTCTTATGTTTACCTTGGGCGTTGCTTTCGCTATCGGTAAAGCCTCCGTTTTTAAATATATCGCCGACGATTATCCACACAATATTGGGGTGGTGGCTGGCATGGTGGGCTTAGCAGGTGGCTTGGGTGGTTTTCTGATGCCCATTCTATTTGGTGTGTTACTCGATCTGACCGGCATACGTTCTTCCGCCTTCATGTTGATGTTTGGGGTGGTTTGGGTATCACTCATGTGGATGTATTTCACCGAAGTACGCCCCGTGTATGCGAGTCTTCATACAGATCAACAGGGTTTGCGCCCACCTACTCAGGCTCACTCACTCGAGTGATCTAAATCCAAGGAGCTAGCTATGCGTGACATTAAACACTGGGATGTGGAGAACCCAACATTTTGGGAACAAACCGGTAAAAAAATTGCTAACCGTAATTTATGGATTTCGATTCCAGCGCTCTTATGTGGATTCGCCGTGTGGAGTATGTGGAGCGTCATTACGGTACAGATGCTAAATCTCGGTTTTCCTTTTACTAAGGAAGAATTATTTACTTTGACCGCGATTGCTGGCATTTCAGGGGCAACGATGCGGATTCCTGCCTCTTTCCTGATCCGGCTGGCGGGGGGACGGAATACTATTTTTCTAACCACTGCCATGCTACTCGCACCCGCCATCGGTACTGGTATTGCCTTACAACATCCTGACTGGCCTTTATGGGCTTTCCAATTGCTGGCCTTATGGTCAGGCGTGGGTGGCGGTAACTTTGCTAGTTCCATGTCTAATATGAGTACCTTTTTTCCTAAGCGCTTACAAGGTACAGCCTTAGGTCTCAATGCTGGCTTAGGTAATTTTGGCGTGACGACGATGCAAATCATCATACCACTGGTGATGACCGTCGGCTTATTAGGAGCGCTAGCGGGCGAACCCATGATCTTACAAAAAGACAGTGGCTGGATTTTTGGCAAGATTGCCGCTGGCACGCCCACTTGGATTCAAAATGCAGGTTTTGCTTGGGTACTGTCTTTAGTACCGCTCTCCTTATTATGCTGGTTTGGGATGAATAACTTAAAAACCGTCTCACCTGATACGGGTAGCCCATTAATGGCTTTTCTGAAAATCACCTATCTTTATTCACTGGCTTTTATTCCCTCCATTCTCATGCTTTATCTATACCTACCTGCGCCGACAGGGTTGGGTTTATTGAATATGTGGATAGCGATTCCCCTAGATATTATGGCTGCACTCCTCGTCATGCGCTTAGCAGCTTTTGGCAGCATGAAAGAAAACATCACCAAGCAATTTACTATTTTTAAAAACAAACATACTTGGTCGATGACCGCTTTATATGTTGTCACCTTTGGTTCATTCATCGGTTTTTCTATGGCTTTACCCTTGGCCATTACTGTCATTTTTGGGTTTCAACATCTACCTGATGCGGCGGGTGTGATGACACATACCGCTAAAAATCCTAATGCGCCCTCAGCACTGACTTATGCTTGGATGGGACCTTTTGTAGGTGCAGCGGTTCGCCCTGTCGGTGGGTGGATTTCAGATAAAGTCGGTGGCTCAATCGTCACCCAAATTATTTCAACGATGATGGTGATCGCCTCCATCTCGGTCGGCTATGTGATGATGCAAGCCTATGCTTCACCCACACCGGAACATTATTTTCCAGCCTTCCTTGGCTTATTTATTGTGTTATTTGCCGCGAGTGGCATTGGCAATGGCTCAACCTTCCGTTCCGTAGGATTCATTTTTGACCGAACTCAAGCAGGTCCCGTACTAGGTTGGACTTCAGCAGTAGCCGCCTATGGTGCTTTTATCGCGCCCGTCGTGATTGGTGACCAGATTAAAGCGGGTACACCCGAAAACGCGATGTATGGCTTCGCTATTTTCTATGCACTCTGCCTAGTCCTGAACTGGTGGTTCTATCTACGCAAAAACAGTGAGATCAAGAATCCCTAAATTTCGAGGAAATAGAACAATGACGATTCAACAATACGACCCCAAGCTACAAACCAATCCCTATGCCATCTACAACCTCACCCTTGAAGTCGATGGCAAGCAAATCCTCACTGATCAAGAAGGTTACATCCAGAACATGGATGATTGGAGCGAAGGTTTTGTGGAAGCCCTCGCCAAACGTGAAGGCTTGGTGCTGACGGACGAGCATTGGGAAATCATTGAGTTCCTGCGTCACTACTATCAGGCACACGGGGTACAAGCCCCGGTGCGTGACATGCTCAAGCACTTCAAACAAGTGTGGGGTGAAGAGTTCGCTACCAACCATTACCTGCATGAAATATTCCCTAAAGGCGGCCCACAAAAGCAGGGCAATCGCTTGGCGGGTATCCGTAGAACCAAAGGGGAGCATTGATTGCTATGAGCCACTTTATTGACCGACTGAATTTTTTCAAACGCACCCAAACGCCCTTCGCCAATGGACATGGGGCGATGACCGAAGAGAGCCGCGACTGGGAAGACGGCTACCGCAAACGCTGGCAACACGACAAGGTGGTACGTTCTACCCACGGCGTAAACTGCACAGGTTCGTGTAGCTGGAAAATCTACGTGAAAAACGGCTTGGTAACGTGGGAAACCCAGCAAACCGACTACCCACGTACCCGCCCGGATTTACCGAATCATGAGCCGCGTGGTTGCCCGCGTGGCGCAAGCTATTCGTGGTATATGTACAGCGCGAACCGCCTCAAATACCCCTTGATGCGCCGCCAGTTAATGGAATTGTGGCGCGGGGCAAGATCCAAAAACCCTGATCCGGTAACAGCGTGGGCTTCCATCGTTGAAAATCCGGCGATGGCGCAATCCTACAAAACCCGGCGTGGTTTGGGTGGTTTCGTGCGTTCTTCGTGGGATGAAGTGAATGAGCTGATTGCAGCCTCCAACGTGTACACTGCCAAACAGTATGGCCCAGACCGCGTAATTGGTTTCTCACCGATTCCGGCGATGTCGATGGTGTCGTATGCTGCCGGAAGCCGTTACCTGTCACTGATTGGTGGCGTGTGTTTGAGCTTCTACGACTGGTATTGCGACTTGCCGCCGTCTTCGCCGATGGTGTGGGGCGAGCAAACCGACGTGCCGGAATCCGCAGACTGGTACAACAGTAGCTATATCATTGCGTGGGGTTCTAACGTTCCACAGACCCGTACCCCTGACGCGCATTTCTTTACCGAAGTGCGTTACAAAGGCACGAAAACCGTGGCGATTACGCCGGACTACGCGGAAGTTGCCAAACATGCTGACCAATGGCTGAACCCGAAGCAGGGAACGGATGCGGCATTGGCAATGGCATTCGGACACGTCATCCTCAAAGAATTCCACGTTGACAAGCCGAGCGAATACTTCACCGATTACGTGCGCCGTTACACCGACTGGCCGAATCTGGTGTTGCTGGAAGCGCGTGACGATGGTAGTTATCAAGCGGGACGCTTTGCGCGTGCTAGTGACTTCGTTGCTGGTTTGGGCGAAGAGCAAAACCCTGATTGGAAAACGGTGGCGATTGACGATGCTACGGGCGAAATCATTTCCCCGAACGGTTCAATTGGCTACCGCTGGGATGGAAGCGGGCAGTGGAATCTGCAACAGAAAGACGGCAAAACCCACGACGAGGTTGCGCTTTCTTTGTCTTTGGTAGCACGGCACGACACCGTGGTGGACGTTGCGCTGCCTTATTTTGGCGGTGTACCCAGCGATTATTTCCAAGGGAATACGCTCAAAGACATTCTCAAGTACAAATTGCCTGCCCGCAAAGTCACCTTGGCGGATGGTAGCGAAGGCTTGCTGGTTTCCGTGTACGACCTGAACATGGTCAACTACGGTATCAGCCGTGGCTTGGGTGACGATGACAGTGCCAAAGGTTTCGACGATGCCAACGCGCCGTACACGCCAGCATGGCAGGAAGCGATTACGGGCGTACCTCGTGACAAGGTAATCCGCATTGCGCGTGAATTCGCCGATACCGCCGACAAGACCAAGGGCAAGTCGATGATTATCGTCGGCGCGGGCATGAACCACTGGTATCACATGGACATGAATTACCGTGGTCTGATCAATATGCTCGCCATGTGCGGCTGCGTCGGGCAATCCGGCGGTGGCTGGGCGCATTACGTCGGGCAGGAAAAGCTGCGTCCGCAGACCGGCTGGTTGCCGCTGGCGTTTGGGCTGGACTGGTCACGTCCGCCACGGCAAATGAATGGCACGTCGTTCTTCTACAACCATTCCAGCCAATGGCGTTACGAAAAGCTCGAAATCAAGGAAATCCTTTCCCCGCTGGCGAACAAAGAGCGTCAATCCGGTAACTTGATTGACTACAACGTGCGGGCAGAACGCATGGGCTGGTTGCCTTCCGCGCCGCAACTCAATACCAACCCGTTACGTATTGCCAAGGCAGCCAAAGACGCGGGCATGAGTCCGGCGGATTACACCGTTGCCAGCCTCAAATCCGGCAAGATCGCGTTTGCAGCGGAAGACCCCGACAACGCGCAAAACTTCCCGCGCAATCTGTTCGTGTGGCGCTCCAATTTGCTGGGTTCTTCGGGCAAAGGGCATGAATACTTGCTCAAGTATTTGCTGGGCACAAAGCACGGTGTGCAAGGCAAAGATCTCGGCGAAATGGGCGGAGTGAAACCGCAAGAAGTGAAGTGGCATACAGATGCGCCCGAAGGCAAACTCGATTTGCTGGTAACGCTCGATTTCCGCATGTCCACCACCTGCTTGTATTCCGACATCGTGCTGCCGACCGCGACGTGGTACGAAAAGGATGACCTGAATACCTCCGACATGCACCCGTTCATTCACCCGCTGACCGCCGCCGTCGATCCGTCGTGGGAAGCACGGAGTGACTGGGAAATTTACAAAGGCATTGCCAAGGAATTCTCACGGGTATGCGTCGGGCATTTGGGCGTGGAAACCGATTTGGTGACACTGCCACTGTTGCACGATGCGCCAGCCGAATTGGGTCAAGCTTTCGGCGTGAAGGATTGGAAAAAAGGTCAATGCGACCTGATTCCGGGCAAAACCGCCCCAGCGATGATTGCGGTCGAACGCAATTACCCCGAAACCTACGCCCGCTTTACTTCCATCGGCCCCTTGATGGAAAAGCTCGGTAACGGCGGCAAAGGCATCGGCTGGAATACCGAAACCGAAATCGCGTTCCTCGGCAAGCTCAATCACCAGCACACCAGCGGCACGAATGAAGGTCGTCCGTGCCTGAATAGCGCGATTGATGCGGCGGAAATGATCCTGTCACTTGCCCCGGAAACCAACGGGCAAGTGGCGGTGAAAGCGTGGGCAGCCTTGTCGAAAATTACCGGCATTGACCACACCCACCTTGCCTTGAACAAGGAAGACGAGAAAATCCGTTTCCGTGACATCGTGGCGCAACCACGCAAAATCATTTCCAGCCCTACTTGGTCGGGTTTGGAAGATGAACATGTGTCATACAACGCCGGTTATACCAATGTTCACGAGCTGATTCCTTGGCGTACCTTGACAGGACGGCAACAGTTCTACCTCGACCATGACTGGATGCGTGATTTCGGTGAAAGCATGTTGGTGTATCGCCCGCCGATCAACACCAAAACCATCAAGCCGCTGCTCAACCAAAAGTCCAACGGCAACCCGGAACTGGCCTTGAACTGGATTACCCCGCACCAGAAATGGGGCATCCATTCCACCTACACCGACAACCTGATCATGCTCACACTGTCACGTGGTGGGCCGATAGTGTGGATGAGTGAAGACGATGCCAAAAAACTGGGCATTGTCGACAACGACTGGATCGACCTGTTCAACGCCAACGGTGCAATCGCAGCGCGGGCAGTAGTCAGCCAGCGCGTCATGCCGGGGATGGTGATGATGTACCACGCGCAGGAAAAGATTGTGAACGTACCCGGTTCGGCGATTACTGGCGAACGCGGCGGCATTCACAACTCCGTTACCCGCGTTTGCCCGAAACCCACCCACATGATCGGCGGTTACGCGCAACAGGCTTACGGCTTCAACTACTACGGCACGGTCGGTTCTAACCGCGATGAATTCGTCATTGTGCGTAAGATGACCAACGTCGATTGGCTGGACGGCGAAGGCAATGACACCATTCAGGAGGCAGTAAAATGAAAATCCGTTCCCAAGTCGGCATGGTGCTGAATTTAGACAAGTGCATCGGCTGCCATACCTGCTCGATTACTTGCAAAAACGTCTGGACTTCACGCGAAGGCATGGAGTACGCATGGTTCAATAACGTTGAAACCAAACCCGGTATCGGTTATCCCAAAGAGTGGGAGAATCAGGACAAGTGGAAAGGCGGCTGGTTGCGTCGTGCCGATGGCAAGATTGAGCCGCGCATCGGCGGGCGGTTTCGGGTGCTGGCGAATATCTTTGCCAACCCCGATTTACCTGCGATTGACGACTATTACGAGCCGTTCGATTTCGATTACCAACATTTACACAATGCGCCCGATAGCAAGCATCAGCCGGTGGCACGCCCGCGCTCGCTGATTTCTGGGCAGCGCATGGACAAGATCGAATGGGGGCCAAACTGGGAAGAAATCCTCGGCACGGAATTTTCCAAACGCCGCAAGGATAAAAACTTCGACCAGATTCAGGCGGACATTTACGGTGAATTTGAAAACACCTTTATGTTTACCCTGCCACGTTTGTGCGAACACTGCTTGAACCCTACGTGTGTCGCTTCTTGCCCCAGCGGTGCAATTTACAAGCGTGACGAAGACGGCATTGTGTTGATCGACCAAGACAAATGCCGGGGCTGGCGCATGTGCGTGAGCGGCTGCCCTTACAAAAAGATTTACTACAACTGGAAATCCGGTAAGTCCGAGAAGTGCATTTTCTGTTACCCACGCATTGAAGCGGGGATGCCGACGGTGTGTTCCGAAACTTGCGTGGGGCGTATCCGTTACCTTGGCGTATTGCTGTATGACGCGGATCAGATTGAGTCCGTCGCATCCACCCCGAACGAGAAGGATTTGTACCAGAAACAACTGGACGTATTCCTCGACCCATTCGACCCGAAGATAATTGCGCAGGCGAAGAAAGACGGCATTCCCGACAATGTGCTGAAAGCCGCGCAAGAGTCTCCCGTGTGGAAGTTGGCGATGGATTGGAAGCTGGCACTGCCATTGCACCCTGAATACCGTACTTTGCCAATGGTGTGGTATGTGCCGCCACTCTCCCCGATTCAATCAGCGGCGGATGCGGGCAAAATCGGCTACGACGGTGTATTGCCGGACGTGGATAGCTTGCGGATTCCGGTACGCTACTTGGCGAATCTGTTGACAGCGGGTGATGAAGAGCCAGTGAAATTGGCACTCAAACGCCTGATGGCAATGCGCCAATACAAGCGGGCTGAAACCGTGGAAGGCATCCACGATACCCGTGCGCTGGAACAGGTCGGTTTGTCTGAGGCGCAAGCCAAGGAAATGTACCGTTACCTCGCGATTGCCAATTACGAAGACCGTTATGTGATCCCGACCAGTCACCGCGAACTGGCACGCGAAGCCTTCCCCGAACGCGGCGGCTGCGGTTTCAGTTTCGGCGACGGCTGCGGCACTAGCACGGGGAATAACGAGGTCAACCTGTTCGGCGGGCGCAAGCAAACCGTGACCATGGTGCAGAAAATCGACTTCGTGAAGCAGGAGGTCAAGCCATGATTAAGATTTTTGCCGTACTGGCACGCTTAATGGATTACCCCACGGCGGAACTGATCGAAGCACGGAGTGCTTTGATTGACGTGGTGCGTGAAGAAACCCGTTTGCCGGTGAACTTGCGCGATTCCCTGAGCGCTTTTATCCAGCAATTGGGTACGGGCAATTTGCTGGATGCGCAGGAAGATTACGTGGCGCTGTTTGATCGTGGGCGTTCGCTGTCCTTGTTGCTGTTTGAACACGTTCACGGTGAATCGCGGGATCGTGGGCAGGCAATGGTGGATTTGCTCCAGCAATACCGCGATGCGGGGCTGGAGTTGAGTGTCAAGGAATTGCCAGATTACATCCCGTTGTATCTGGAATACCTCGCCACCCGCAGCGAAGCGGAAGCGGCGCAAGGCTTGGGTGATGTTCACCCGATTCTCGCGCTGTTATCGGCACGCTTGCAGGAACGCGGCAGCAATTACCATCTGTTGTTTGATGCGTTGCTGGCGATGATTGGCATCCAGCCGAACATGGGGGAATTGCGCGGTAAAGTGGCAACCGAACCCCGCGATGACACCGCCGCTGCGATGGATAAGGTCTGGGAAGAGGAAATGGTCGCTTTTGTGGAAGACAAAGGCGCATCGTGCCGACCCACCCAATCCACCAACCAAACCCACACGCTGCATTTTCGGGAGAACTGATATGTCTTACTTTGATTCACTTTTCTTTGGGCTGTACCCGTATGTGGCGGGGGCGGTGTTTCTGATTGGTAGCTGGCTGCGTTACGACCAAGCGCAATATACGTGGCGGGCAGGGTCTAGCCAGATGTTGAGCAACAGCGGAATGCGCGTGGCGAGTAACTTGTTCCATGTGGGCATTCTGGTGATTTTCTTCGGGCATTTGGTGGGTTTGCTGACCCCGCATTGGTTGTATGAACCGTTCATGTCTCCGGGCACGAAGCAAGTGCTGGCGATTCTCATTGGTGGGATTGCAGGGGCGGCTTGCTGGTATGGCGCGTTCTTGCTGTTCATGCGCCGCAAGAATGATCCACGGGTACGCGCTACGGGTACGACGATGGACTTGGCGGTGATTGGTATTTTGCTGGTGCAAGTGACGTTGGGTTTGCTGACCATCATTCCGACCTTGGGGCATTTGGATGGCAGCAATATGCTGAAATTGGCGGAATGGGCGCAATCCATTGTGTTCTTTAAGGGCAGCGCGGCGGCGCATCTGGCGGATGTGGGCTTTATCTTTAAGCTGCATATTTTGCTGGGCTTGACCATTTTCTTGCTGTTCCCGTTTACGCGCTTGGTGCATATCTGGAGCGTGCCGGTGCAATACGTGACTCGCCAGTATCAAATCGTGCGGGCGCGGGGGTAATTTATGGAAGTTGGAACGTATACCCCGGTGCGTGTTGGTGCGCAAGTGCTGACGGAGGAGGCGATTGCGGAGGAGTTGCAATACCACCCTGCGGCACAATTGGATGAAGCATGGCAGGCAGCGGCAACCAGCTTGGTGGTGAAAACCTTGCTGGAACAACGTGCTGCACAACTGGGTATCGAAGCCGCTAGTGAAGAAGAACGCACTGCCCTGTTGTTGGAAAGGGATATGCAAGTGCCCGATCCAACAGAGGCGCAGTGTCTTCACTATTTCCAGAGCAATCGGCAACGCTTTCAAACGCCAGTGTTGTTGGCAGTAAGTCATATTTTGCTGCCCGCCGCGCCGGATGATGTGCAGCAACGTGACCAACAGCGCATTCTGGCGACGCAATTACTACGGCAGTTGCAGGCTGACGCGGACAGCTTTACGGCTTTAGCCCAGCAATATTCCGCCTGCCCATCATCGGGGCAAGGCGGCAGCTTGGGGCAATTGTCGAAAGGGCAAACGGTGGAAGAATTTGAGCGGCAAGTATGGCGCTTGCCGGTCGGACTTGCCGAACAGCCGGTGGAAACGCGCTTTGGTTTTCATCTGGTGCACGTCGATCAGCGCGTGGAAGGTGAGCCGCTGGAATATGAGCATGTGGCAACGCGCATCCGCCAGTATTTGCATGAGCAGGTGACGCGGCGGGCGTTGAGCCAATACTTGCAGGTATTGGGTGCGGAAATTGGCGTTGAGGGGATTGCCTTTAGCCTATGACAAGCGCAAAAACTGGCTCTTTTTCAAGAGCCAGTTGATCAGAGTCAGGCAGACTAGCCTGGAGTGGAACAATGTAAACTCAACTAATTGCGCACAATACTGACATACACTTTAGCGGTGGCTTTTCCGCCGCGCCCATCGCTAATCGTGTAGCTTAGCGTATCATTCCCCGTGCGCTTAGGCTTATAGGTCAAAACTTGATTGGTAATAGTGGCATAGCCACGGCTACCTTGTGTGACTGAGCTAATACTTAGGGTATCACCATCAGGATCATAGTCATTATTCAAAACAGGAATGGTTATAGTTTGCCCTAATACCACTTTAATGGAATCAGCCACTGCTACCGGTGCACGGTTTAACGTCACCAAGGGGGCTTCGGTAACATTGACGGTCACAGTTGCACTCGCACTACCACCCAAGCCATCACTGAGGGTATAAGTAAAGCTGTCAGTGCCTACAAAGCCACTCGCAGGTTGATAAGTCACTCCAGTTGCCGTGAAGCTGACGAGACCATGAGTCGCTTGAGTCACCGTGGTTACACTTAAAGGATCAGCATCTGGATCGGTATCGTTCGCTAAAACATTAACCAGAACACGGCTATTATTCACGACTGTCGCCGTATCCGTATTCGCAACAGGTGCTTGATTGGCTAAAGTAGTGGCAGTGGCTGCAGCGGTACTGGCTGTCATATTGCCGGCTGGATCACGCGCTTTTACCGTAAAGCTATACGCAGTATCAGCGGCTAAGCCTGTCAAGGCAAAATGAGCTGAACTGACCCAACCACTATCGACACAGCCCACGCCACCAGAGGTACACGCAAAATAATACTCTACCTGACCGCTATCATCAGTGGCTGTAGTGGCTGTCATTTGAATACTTGACCGACTGCTAGCCTCCGGTGCAAGCGCCCAAGTCAGCGGATCTGGATTGGGAGCAGTGGTATCTGGCTCGGCTAGAGGTAGGACACCTTCAATAAAATACTGCCCTAAACTTCCGTAATCACTATAATTAGCGCTGCCTATACCCTCTACCGATAGATAGTAAGTACCTGCTGGCAAATTGAGCGTAATCCCGGCATCGGTTTCATCTGCTGGATTACTGCTACTGAGTAAATTACCGGTTGCATCATAAAGATTCAGCGAAATATCTAGATTACCGCCACGCTCCGCTGTTAACTCCCGCAAAGGTGTTGCTTGTAAAACTACCGTACCTGCACCTGAGCTAAAGCTAAACACATCAATATCAGCGCTGGTTTCAATCACACCTTTATTGACTCTTGATAAATCGAGTGGATTAGTCGCAGGTGTCGCTGAAAAGATATGACCGTTAGTATCCACGGTTAAGGGCGTTGCTCCCATACGGGTATTGCTATGGTCATCAAACCGAGTCGTCAGCTTAGCGTTAATGAGGGCAAGATCATCTTGAGTTTGGTTAGCAGAGAGATACTCACCCTTGCTCCATTGTGTCATGTGTTTATAGTAACCCGCCCCCATAATCGGCGCCCAACTGGTAAAATCCGTACCATGTCCAGTGTAATAGCTAGAAGTACTCGTGCCATCATGCGATAGGCCTAAGTTATGCCCCAATTCATGTGAGGCCGCTTCCGCAATATTATCTGGGCCACCAACTTGATTGTAATAAACCAAAGCGGGGGAATAATAAGGATAATTCGTTGAACCCCATACATTCACATAAGCAACACCGCCCGAAGTCTTTGCAGGCATATCCAACCCATTCGCATCCACATTGGCCGTGATTAACAGCCGCCCTGTTTTCGCCCCGAAGCTAGCTGGCAATTCAGTGGTGACATCAATATTGAAAGGGGCATAATCTTCAGCAACTCGCCGCCAAACCTCAGCGATATTGGCTTTTTCAGTCTCGCTAAAACTACTCGGATTAGCGTCTAGATCATAAGGGCGAGCCGTGAAACTAGGGTTCGTGGAGTTATTCCATGCAGTTCCAGTGATGACATGCCCATCAAAATCCAAATAAACCACATTCGCTGCACCCGGATTACTGTGCAATTTAAAAACATCAACTCCAGCGGGTAGGTCAGCCGCTAACATCGAACTACGCGCAGCACCACTCACCGTCGCATTTGGTTCGATAGGATCAGCAATATAAATCCCCCCCTCATCATCTACACGCATAAAGGGCAAATCGCGGTCATGAAATTGGATGCTATCCAACCAAGCTTTAGCTTTTTCCCGTTTTTTACTGGATAAGTATTTAATTTATCTTTTAACGGGCTTTTAGGTAACTCTTGTAATTGGAAAGGATGCCCCAAACCATAACTTCTGCCTTGTTCTTGAGCGGCGATGGTGAGCGGTAACGAGCAAAGAACAGCCGAGGTCGTTAAGCCGCATATAATTTGCGCAAGTTGATGTTTCTTCATGAAGTTGACACTCTTCAATAAGCTTTTGACGAAAGGACGCAGAGCGAAGCTTAGCGCATTAGTTATAATTTTAAATTATTAACAAATCAAATAAGATAATTAAGCTTAAACTGAAGGCTAGTCTGCTCACAAGTACCGTTGAGCGGTTTCTATTAAACTTTCCGAAACCAGCTCAGCCATTAGTTGAGCCATTTGAACGATCAAAAGCAGATGCATCTGCTTTGAGTTTCAGTTATGCTTGCAGGCCATTTTTGAGCGAGTACTGACTAGCCTCAAAAAGCTCGACTGCTGAGGAGCGTTGCGACAGGTTTTCCTGCCAGGCTCAGACAGTTGAAGGACAATTTAAGTAACAACGGCGCTCAGTCATCATTAATAGATTGATTTAGGAGATTGATAATGACTGAGGCGTACTTATTCACCTCTGAGTCTGTATCAGAAGGTCATCCCGACAAAATGTGCGACCAGATTTCCGATGCGATTCTGGATGCGATTCTGGCTAAAGATAAATATGCACGTGTTGCTTGCGAAACCCTGACCAAAACAGGCATGGTGGTACTCGCAGGTGAAATCACGACCACAGCAGAAATTGATTACGAAAATATTGTGCGTGGTGTGGTGAATGACATTGGCTACAATAATTCAGAAATTGGCTTTGACGGTCATACCTGTGCGGTCATCAATGCCCTCGGTAAGCAGTCACCCGACATCGCGATGGGCGTAGACCGTGCTAAACCAGAAGATCAAGGTGCTGGCGACCAAGGTTTAATGTTCGGTTATGCCAGCAATGAAACTGAAGTTTTAATGCCAGCCGCTTTAACCTTTGCCCATCGCATGGTCAAACACCAAGCCGAAGTACGTAAAAATGGTACTCTGCCTTGGTTACGTCCTGATGCCAAATCACAAGTCACCGTTCGCTATGAAAATGATAAAATCGTCGCGATTGATGCCGTGGTTTTATCGACCCAACACAGCCCCGAGATCAGCTTAGACGATTTACGAGTTGCGGTCTTAGAACAGGTGATTTTCCCCGTGCTACCCACTGAATGGTTGCACAAAGATACCAAATTCCATATCAACCCGACTGGTAATTTCGTGATCGGTGGCCCTGTGGGTGATTGTGGCTTAACAGGTCGGAAGATTATCGTCGATAGTTACGGTGGCATGGCGCGGCACGGCGGTGGTGCTTTCTCCGGTAAAGACCCTTCTAAAGTTGACCGCTCAGCGGCTTATGCAGGCCGTTATGTCGCAAAAAATATCGTCGCAGCAGGTTTAGCGGATCGTTGCGAAATCCAAGTTTCTTACGCGATTGGTGTGGCACAACCCACTTCGATCACGGTTGAAACCTTCGGGA
Organism: Thiothrix eikelboomii; assembly: GCF_900167255.1. GTDB lineage: Bacteria > Pseudomonadota > Gammaproteobacteria > Thiotrichales > Thiotrichaceae > Thiolinea > Thiolinea eikelboomii. The sequence goes on along the minus strand of NZ_FUYB01000004.1, from coordinate 57,750 downwards.
CTAACAAGGTTGATCATAAGCTGATCACTAACTTAGTGCGGGAGCATTTCGACTTACGCCCTTATGGCATTACCAAAATGCTCGATCTATTACGTCCGATCTATCGTCCAACTGCAAGCTATGGTCATTTCGGGCGTGAAGACTTAGATCTACCTTGGGAACGTACCGATAAAGCAGCGGCGTTACGCTCTGCTGCAGGTCTGTAAGGTCGTCCTCAGCCTGAGGAGCGCTGCAACGGTTAGCCTGTTTAATCGGCTAACCGCTAGGCTCAGGCAATCACTCAATGATTAACTGCGCTCATTCAATTCAAAGTAAACATTCGGAGATTGAATGATGAACGCGAAAGCAAATACCCTCCACGATTATATTGTTGCTGATATGGCCCTCGCGGATTGGGGTCGTAAAGAAATCAAAATCGCTGAAACCGAAATGCCGGGTTTAATGGCGATCCGTGAAGAATATGCCGCTAGCCAACCACTGAAAGGTGCACGGGTGGCGGGTTCTTTACACATGACCATCCAAACTGCGGTACTGATTGAAACTTTAAAAGCGCTCGGGGCTGATGTGCGCTGGGCATCTTGCAATATTTTCTCCACGCAAGATCATGCGGCAGCGGCGATTGCAGCAGCAGGCACTCCTGTTTTTGCTTACAAAGGCGAAACTTTGGAAGAGTATTGGGACTACACCCATAAAATCTTCGAATGGGCGGATGGTGGCACACCCAATATGATTTTGGATGACGGTGGCGATGCAACCTTGCTCTTACACCTCGGTGCACGTGCGGAAAAAGATCTGAGTATCGTCGCTAACCCAACGTCTGAAGAAGAAACTTATCTCTATGCAGCAATTCGTCGCCGGGTGGAAGAGCAACCAGGTTGGTATAGCAAAAACTTAGCCGCCATTCGGGGTGTGACTGAAGAAACCACGACTGGCGTCCATCGTTTGTATCAAATGCATGCCCGTGGCGAACTGAAATTCCCAGCGATCAATGTGAATGACTCGGTTACTAAATCTAAATTCGATAATCTGTATGGCTGCCGTGAGTCCTTAGTGGATGGCATTAAGCGCGCCACTGATGTGATGGTTGCAGGCAAGATTGCCGTGGTAGCAGGTTACGGCGATGTAGGCAAAGGCTCTGCACAAGCCTTACGGGCTTTATCGGCCCAAGTTTGGGTTACAGAGATTGATCCAATCTGTGCACTGCAAGCTGCGATGGAAGGTTATCGTGTAGTGACTATGGATTATGCGGCAGATAAAGCTGATATTTTTGTCACTGCAACAGGTAATTTCCATGTGATCACCCACGACCACATGGCAACAATGAAAGACCAAGCCATTGTCTGCAATATCGGGCACTTCGATAATGAAATTGATGTCGCCAGCCTCGAACAATACGAATGGGATGAGATCAAACCCCAAGTTGATCATATTATCTTCCCAGATGGTAAGCGTATTATTCTCTTAGCTCAGGGCCGCTTAGTGAATTTAGGTTGTGGTACGGGTCACCCTTCTTATGTCATGTCCTCATCTTTTGCCAATCAAACCATTGCACAAATTGAACTATGGACTGAACGTGATTCTGGCAAATATCCGATTGATGTTTACACCTTGCCTAAGCATTTAGATGAGAAAGTGGCGCGTTTACAATTGCGGAAATTGAATGCACAACTCACGCAACTAACTGACTATCAAGCGAAATATATTAATGTTTCGGTAGATGGGCCGTATAAAGCTGATCATTATCGGTATTAATTAGTCATCGTTTAGTTTGCCCGCTATTTCTTTTGAAATGGCGGGTTGCTTTCCTTTTATAAATCACTTCTGTTTTTTACTCTGTAAACATCGCTGGCAAGCACTAGCACTCAAACAACCGATTAATCTAGCATCATTTTTATGGGCATGCACCCTGCCTTAATAAAACAACTATAATTACATTATACTTATACTGATGATACAGAGTATGCAACCGAGGAAAATTCTGCTGGCAGATGATCACTCCTTAATGCGCGACGCCATACAACAGTTGTTATCACGCTCGTTTGCTCAACTCGTATTTGAGTTTTCCAGTAATTTTGTACAAACAGCACACTGCTTGACTGAATGGCAAGAGCACGCCGATTCCCAAACTGCTGTGATTATTCTGGATTTGCGTATGCCAGGAATGAATGGCTTGGATTCAGTTCAAACACTATTGGATTTAGCCTCACCGCATCCAGTCATCATTTATTCAGAACTAGCATCATCAGTCACCTATCATCAATTAATTCACATGGGTGTGTTTGCCGTAGCATACAAATCAAATGATGCAGACGAATTGCTCAATTATGTGCGGACTGCGCTCGATACTGCGAATAATCAAGCAGATGCCCCTCTGTTACCTGTAGATGTGGTTTACTCTAAACAACGACTTCAGCCTACACAGAATGAGTTAAGTCCTCCGAACAACATCGAATTAACCTCACGTCAGCTAGATATGCTTCGTGCCTTGCACGCTGGGCTGCCGAATAAAATGATAGCTCGAGAATATGGCCTAGCCCTAGGGACAGTTAAAAACCATCTGTTTATTTTGTATGAACGATTAGGCGTTAAGAGTCGCAGCGAAGCCTTGAGCAAAACACGGGAGTGGTTTTTATAAGTATTACACTCACTCAAATTTGGCACAAATGGTGCCAACTCGCTTGTTGGGGAGTAGCAGGTGAAGGTGTACTTCAAATAGTAGTGATCGCCCAGTATAAAGATTCGATTTTATCGCTGGTTACTAGCATCGTAGCTAGTTGCTTTTATTGGTATTATTACGACTTTGTACAACATGAGCCAATCTACTTGGGCTTATTAGTTTTTTGGGTTCTGGTGGCTTTGTATTACCACCTTTTGGCTATCAAAATCATGCCACAATTGGCAAGTACAACCACAAATTTAATTGAACTGCCTAACTATATGGGGCTGGCTTTACTTATTAGTGTTGCACAAAGTCTAGCGGTAGCTGGGATTGGTATGCGAACACTAGCGACTAGTTATGACGGCCTCAATAGTCCGAGTGTGTTAGGGATGATCTTGTTTTATATGGGCTTAGTGCTCAATGTGTTCATGTGTCCAGCCTCAATTTTGATTGCTAATCTTACCTTAATTATCCCGCTATTGTTATTTTTTGCTTATCAACCACAAGATGCAGGTGATGTGGCCATTGCGGTATTTTTACTATTATTGATCATCGCGGTTTTATCTTTCGCTCAACTACAAAGGCAGGCTTTTATTAACCAAATTGAGCAAAAGATTCAATTAGAAAAATTGAGTCAAGCGTTAAACCTAGCAAAAGAACAAGCAGAGCAGGCTAATCTAGCAAAATCGTATTTTTTCACTTCTGCTAGCCATGATGCACGCCAACCATTACAAGCCATTAGTTTGCTGAGTGAAAGCTTGCTACGCTCCACACAACTGGTAGCTCATGACCGACAGGTGATTGAGAAAATTGTTGGTAATTTGCACAGCATTCGCAATTTATTCAATCGTGTACTTGATATTTCACACATAGAGTCAGGCAAGATACAAGTAAACAGCCAAGCCATTAACTTAGCACACACCTTTCATACACTAGCTACACAGTATGGTGAAATGGCAACGCACAAAAATATTTGGCTACACGTCAAGCCTACTCATGCTTTTGTGTCACACGATGCTGAGTTACTCCTACGCATCTTGGGAAACTTGATTCATAACGCTATTCAATATACCGAACACGGTGGCGTGTGGGTTGCATACCGCCCACAGCGTGAATGTATCGAGATTAGAGATTCTGGCATAGGCATAGATACCGTCGAGCATAGCCGAATATTTCAAGATTTTTATCAATTGAATAATTCTGAGCGTAATCGTGATACTGGCAAAGGTGTCGGTTTGGGTTTGTCTATTGTACAAAGGCTGGCTGCACTAACTGATACAAGAATCCAACTGGTTTCAGCTTTAGGCAAAGGCACAATTTTTCGTATTTATTGTAAGAAAGCGGATGCGCCCCCTAATACCTATACGATAGCTACACTACCTCAGGCTCAGTTGCAAAGAAATCTATACGCCGCGCTTAGAGGAACACGCCTATTGTATGTAGAGGATGATGCTGAATTGCGTGAGTTATTTAGCCATGAGCTGCAATCATTGGGTATACAGATGGTTAGCTTGGCAAATTTCGCTGCACTCCAAAGCTATATCAAAACACATCCGAATGAAAAGTTTGATGCCTTACTGACAGACTATCGTTTACCTGAAGCGCAAACAGGCACAATAGCAGCCGTATGGTTGCGCCACTACCTACAACAGCCGCTTCCAGTTCTCATACTCACAGGCGATACCCAAGTTCATGCAGAGTCACTGTTAGCGCAACTACAACCCTACTGCTTAGTACAAAAACCAATAAAAATAAATAACTTACTAGAAAAAATTTACTTATTGCTGTATCCGAAATAATTAAAAATCAGGCATATAGGCCGAAAGTTCTAGAACTTATGCCTCATTTTTAACTGAGGTCATCGGGTTTAAACTAAAGCTAGGATCGAACTCAATAGTTGATCACGATCCAAACTCGTTAAATGATTATAGGGGACGCAGCATGAATACCTTCAACACCCAACACTTAGCACTGAAAACAACACTGCTGAGCGCCGTATTAGCCTGTTCGCTGGCTGATTCTGCATGGGCAGCACCTGCGAAGTCATGGAATTTATCCAGAGACATAATGATGAGTTCAAGTGCAAGTTCTTTCGGACCTAACAATGTATGGACACTCATGTATACCCCTAACGGCAATACCAGCCCTTCTGGTTATATCCCATTCAATACTTACACCAACAATTACTCTGGAACGACTCTGCATGGATGGCTGAACGGTAGCGTTACACCCAGTGTATTTCTTGCACCTAGTGACCTACCGGTTAGTGGCGGAACCTACTTTGCTGGTATTGCAATGTTGCATCCATCACCGACACAAGAGGCCGTTGTCCGTTGGACCAGCCCTATTTCCGGTACGATCAAAATATTAGTCAGAGTCTCGGATGCTAATGGTTTTTGCGGTGATGGTGCTTCATGGCAAATTTACAAAAATGCATCACTCAAAGCTGCAGGTGCATTCGCAAATAGCTGGACAGAAGGTCATACGCAAGCACTATCGCTGAAGATGGCCGTAGGCCATAAATTATATTTTAAAGTTAATGCAAAAGGCGCCAACCATCAGTGTGACTCAACTTATATGGATATTTTAATTACTAACCCTTAATGATTGATTGGTGAAACTAGGGCATTAGGCTATGAGCAAATGCTATAGGCCTATTTCCTCTGCATTTTCGCCTTCAAATCCGCAAATGGATTATACTTGGCCTCAGCTGGCCCAGTCGTGCCTGCTGAGCCACCGTAGGCAGCTTCGGTCAGTTTTTGATGTTCATAATCATGGCAATACAAGCATAGTAATTCCCAATTACTACCATCAGATGGATTATTATCGTGATCATGGTCACGGTGATGCACGGTTAACTCTCGCAAATTGCTATGATTAAACTCGCGTGCACAGCGTCCGCACACCCAAGGATACAGCTTTAAGGCTTGCTCACGATAGCCTTTAGCTCGCTCTTCGGCTTGGCGGCGTGCTTTTAAGATAATGTCTTGCTCTTTTGCATTCATGAACTTGCTCCCTCGTTGAGCCTGCAGACTGAGTAGCTACTGCAGCCTACCGATATAAAATTTTAGCTATCTTACAATAGTCGGCCTGCTATACCGACACTTTCTTAAGCTGACATAACAAGGATTTAAAGGGTGGAAAACCACTAATGGGATCAAGGCTTTGATCATCCGTTAGTTCATTAATATTCGCACTATTCCAGCCGTGGAAAGCATGCACAACACCGGGCTTCATCTTGTCGGTCACCTCTGCACGAAATACAACTTGGCCACGCCGTGAACTGATTTCTACCGTATCACCGTTTTGAATCTGACGCTTAGCTGCATCCTGTGGGTGAATCTGCACCCGTGGATAAGGATCAAATTGAAGCAATGCGGCAACATTATGTTGCTGAGAATGCGTAAAGTATTTCTGCCGCCCACCCGAAGTTAATACTAATGGAAAATCAGCCAATAATTCTGGGGTAGACCTCGGACTTTCAGCAGGTTCACGATAAATCGGTAAACCCTCATAACCTTGTTGCTTCAGCTCCACTGAATCGAATTCTATTTTGCCTGTCACCGTCTTAAAACCATTGATCCGCCATTGACGGTCAGCATCCAAAAAGCCACGCTCAACTAACTCTTCAATAATAGGGCTGTAAACCGTTACCCCTTCAGGATTTTCATAGGCTGCTTGGCGCACAGAATCGGGTAAGCCTTCTGCCATTTCTGCCCATGAAGCTTCTAAATCACCGTTCCAGAATTGTTCTGCCATACCTAAACGCACGCCGAGTTCGAGGAAAATTTGCCCATCTGGTTTGGCTTCGCCACGTGGAGCTAAGGCTTGCTGACGATATTTAACCTCCCCCTGATAAGCACAGCCCGGATAAGCAATTAAAGCCGGGCGCTCTAAGCTTGTTGCAGCAGGTAACACCAGATCGGCTTGTAAGGTCGCGGGATTATGAAAAAAATCGGAGACAGCGAAGAAATTCAGCCTACCTAGAGCCTGTTCCATACGTTTAGAATTTGCCCACATCGCGGTATTAATCCCCATCGCCAGCAAGGCACGCAGGGGCTGTGGCTTACCTTCGAGAATGCAATCAGGCATGAGCATACTTTGCCCTGCAGGCCAATATTTCGTCCAAATCGGGAAGATCTCATCGCCAATCCGAGGCGGCAATTCGTTCACGCAGACATCGAATAGCTCAATTGGTTTAGGCAATACTTTATCATTAAAAAAGCGATTCCCTCCCTCGCGGTCAATCATCCCAAGCACGGCTGAGAGCAAAATCATCGCCCGATGGTTTTGGAAACCATTACTATGCTGCACTGTGGAGGTGGGTGACATTGCGATTTGTGAAGGTAACTGGGTCGCAAACATCGCCACCGCAGCGCGTAAATCGGCCTCGTGAATCCCACAAATGTCTGCTACCCGACTCGGAGTAAATTCACGAATATAGTCACGAAAGGTCGCCAAACCATTCGCCCACTCATCCAAAAATGCCTGATCCTGCCAGCCATTTTCAAAAATTAAATGATGAAAACCAAGCGCCAAGGCTCCGTCGGTACCGGGGCGAATTTGCAAGTGAATATCGGCTAACTCAGCAGTTTCGGTACGGCGCGGATCGACCACGATCATTTTGCGCTGTTTTTTCTTTTTGGCGAGGTGATGATTTTCAAAGGGTGGAATCGAGCCAGCGGCATTAGTCGACCAAACCAACACGCATCGAGTCTTAGGCGACTCCACCGTAGACGTGGTTTTGAGTTTATAACCGTAAGTGAGCTTTTCTGCGACCATCGTCGCCGAGAAACAGCAGCCGGACTCAGTAAGGTAATTTGGGCTGCCAAAGGCATGCGCCAAACGTTGCAATTGTGGGCGTGCCTCTTTGGTATAACCTGCAAAAAAACCCACCGCCGGTGCACCGTATGTTGCTTTAGCCTTATTCAGCTCTGCAACAAGGGTATCCAGTGCCTCATCCCAAGAAATCCGCTCAAACTGTCCTGCACCTTTTGCACCAACACGCTTCAAAGGATACAACAAACGCTCAGGATGATACTGACGTTCCAACTGCCTCTGTCCACGTGGGCAATTCGGCAAGCCTTCCACGGCTATCGCTTCTTGTTGTGCGTTCAAAGTCACGGTAAAGGCGCAATTTGCATCACATTCGTAGCAGGTGGTATGTTTGATTGTATTGGGGCTAAGGGTCATAAAAACGTCTCATTGCAGGTACAGCTAGCAATCACCCACTGTTGTAGAGCAGGTAATTATTTGATGCCTCAAGTTAAGCTCAGTTGTTACAAACCACTTAAGCACGCCGCGAACGTTTACGCACTCCACCGCCGCCTAAAGACCCACCCTCCACACTTAAATCACCCGCCAATTGTGCTTGTGCGCCTTTCGACACCGTACCCAAATCGCGCAAGATCACTTCTAAACTCGGCTTTGCTTGGGGGACATGCGCATCCATCGCCGCACGCATCGCTTTAATATGCTCAGGACTAGTGCCACAGCAACCGCCAATAATCCGCGCCCCTGCATCCATCGCTAATTCCACATAACGCGCCATCAGCTCGGGCGTACCGTTATAGACAATCTTGCCATCGACATATTCAGGAATACCGCAGTTGGCTTTAGCGATAATGATTGGCTCTTGCTCCTCACCCGACGCATTAAAGAAATTCAACACTGCCGCCACCACTTCAGACGCGCCTACGCCACAATTCGTCCCACAGGCAATCGGATGCGGATTTAAATTGGGTTGCAGATTAATAATATCCGCTGCGGTCAAGCCCATCATCGTGCGGCCATTGGTATCAATACTTAAGGTATTCACTATCGGCAAACCGACCCGCCCTGCTCCTAATACCGCAGCTTCGACTTCCTCACGAGAGGATAAAGTTTCCAGCCATAAAACATCGACTCCGGCCTCGGCTAAAGCACGGGCTTGCTCTTCAAAAATAGCAGCGGCTTCTGCTATCGACAATGGACCATTCGGCTCTAAAATATCCCCAGTAGGTCCAATCGAACCACCGATTACAATCTCGCGCCCGGCTTGAGCAATTTCCGCTTGCAAAATACGTACAGCCGCCGTATTCAATTCATGCACTCGATCTTGGGCTTGATGCAGCACTAAGCGGCGACGGTTGCCACCGAAGGTATTAGTCAGAATAATATCGGAACCTGCCTCCACAAAGCTGCGATAATGGACAGCAATCCGCTCGGGATATTCAGTATTCCACAACTCAGGGGCATCCCCGGTCATTAACCCCATACTGAATAAATTCGTGCCGGTTGCACCGTCTGCTAATAAAAAGCGCTTTTCAGCCAGCCTACGTAAAAATAAATTAGATTCGGACATTCTCAAACCAGCCTTAAAATCAAACGAATGCGTGCATTCTGGCACAGCTTAGTCAGGGTTACCAACTAACTCGTGACTAAGTTGCCAAGCCCCCTAAGGGTTTGATAGCCTGCAGGCATAACACTACAGGAGCCTGATTGTGAAGCACACCCCCTCTCTCGATGCGCATTGGATGCCATTCACGGCCAATCGCCAATTTAAGCAAAATCCCTATCTGATTAGTCGCGCCGAAGGGGCTTATCTTTACGATCAACACGGTCGCAAATTATTTGATAGCCTATCCGGCCTATGGTGCTGTGGCTTAGGGCATACCCGCACAGAAATCACCCAAGCAGTGGCTGAGCAAATGGGGCGTTTAGATTATTCACCGGGCTTCCAAGTCGGACATGAACTCAGCTTTGAACTCGCAAACCGCCTGATAGAAAAAACGCCCATCGGTTTAAACAAAGTATTTTTTACCTGCTCTGGCTCTGAAGCAGCGGATACGGCTTTAAAAATGGCACGGGCTTATTGGCGAATGGTCGGGCAACCCACTAAGACCCGTTTCATTGGTCGTGGCAAAGGCTATCATGGGGTGAATTTTGGTGGTTTGAGCGTGGGCGGTATTGGCTCAAACCGTAAACTCTACGGTAATCTGCTAGATGCCGACCATCTCAATCATACTTGGCTAGCGGAAAATGCCTTCAGTCGTGGCTTGCCCACCTACGGCGCACATTTAGCCGATGAATTAGAGGAAATCGTTGCTTTAAATGATGCGAGTAATATCGCTGCGGTGATTGTCGAACCGTTCGCAGGCTCGGGTGGGGTGATTGTACCACCACAAGGTTATCTCAAACGTTTACGTGAAATCTGCACGAAGCATAATATCCTGCTGATTTTCGATGAAGTGATCACGGGCTTCTACCGGACTGGCCAATGCTTTGGGTCACAAACCTTTGAGGTCATGCCGGATATGATCAATGTTGCTAAAGGTTTAACTAATGCAGCCATTCCCCAAGGTGCAGTGATTGCACATGAGAAAATTTATAATGCCTTCATGGAAGCAAATTTACCCTTGCATGCCATTGAATTTCCGCATGGTTATACCTATTCCGCGCATCCTGTGGCCTGTGCGGCGGGGATTGCAGCGATGCAGCTTTACGATAGTGAACAGATCGAAGCCAAAGTGAATGATTTAATCCCTTATTTTGAAAATGCCTTACATCAACTTAAAGGCTTGCCGCATTTGGAGGATTTACGCAATTGCGGTTTGGCCGGAGCGATTCAATTAGCGGCCCGCAATGGCGATGGCACGATTCGCCCCCGGGAGGTGTTTGAATATTGTTGGCAGCAGGGTTTATATGTACGGTACGGCGGTAATAATATCTCTCTAGCTCCACCGTTTATTGCAGAAAAATCCGAAATTGATCAGATGTTTAATATCTTAGCTGATGCGATTCGTCAGCTGAAATAAGCGGAGTTTAAAACCTTAGGAATCAGTGAGTCTATTGTTGAGGTCAAGCTTGATCCTTACCTCAACAAGCTCAGCTGGCCTGTATGGACTATGCCCCACTAATGGCGCAGAATTCGCCGATACATTTTGTGATCAATGAACAGAATACGACCACCTGTTGTTTGAATTTGGAGCTTACTCATTTCAAAGCCGCGACTTTCTTCTGGGCGTAAGCTTAACTGATAAGCACCCTGAGGCAGAGCTTCGAAACTATACTGTCCCCGCGCATAAATATCAGGGTACCCACTCACACGAAATTGATTACGTTGAAACTCAAAGGTCAAAGAGGGTTCAACATGGGGCAGCCGTCCCTCTGAATGCCGCCAGACTCCTTGAATTTCTGGAACACCGGTTACTTCCTGAGGGGTTGAACTACAACCGCTTCCCAGCATTAAGCAACCCCAAACTACACTCACTTGCAGACTTTGCGTGACCCGATTCATGCCCCCTATCCGCTCCATAAACAAAACAATAGTTTAAGTTTAGTGCAAAAACCGACATTGATGTAAAAAAACAACATCTTTTATACACAACTTGCCTAAACTCGGTTCGGTAAAGCCCGTGCATATAAAGCAATCAGCAATAACAGCCCACCAAAAACATAATAAACAGCATAAAAAGGCAGTATCAATAAAATAATCGCAATCACTAGGGGCGTGACCAACTCAGACATTTCACGCCAAGTGGAAAATACCATCGTCATTTCAGTGCGCTCATACGGTTTGACGGTACGCATAAAAGGAATATTACCCAGCACATCGACCATTGAAGCCCCCCAAGCACCTGTCCACCAAAATAATAAGCCTAGCTTTTGAGCATCACCTAACACCCCGAGCATCAACATCGAGCCACCACACAGACTTAAACCCACAATCAAGATATTTTTGGTATGGAAACGTTCGGCTAAAGCACGTACCCACGGGCTAAAAAACAACATCGCACAACCGACTGATAATAAAGCAGCCCCTACCCAATTAGGCAAGCCAGCCTCAATAGCATAAATCGGACCATAAATATAAAGCAGCACCCAAAAAATCGCCCGCCCTAAGGTAATTAAATACGAAATCCGTAGGAATTTTTGCCTAAAGAAATGCGGTAACAATGTTAAAGGATGAATAGGCTTACGGGGTTTAGCGGCGACTAACACCGGATTAGTCCCCAAACGTAAATGCCAAAAATAAGCCAGCATAATAACAGCAGCTAAAATGGAGACTAAAAACGCGCTAAACGGCCAGCCGTGATTCCATAGCCAAATACCGACCAACGGCCCTAATAACCAAGCCACACCGTTATACAACATACGTCGCGATTCCGTGCGGGCAAATTCGAGTTTTTTAATATAATCCATGACATACAGTGAAATACACACCGTAAAAATCGAAGCAGCAGCCGAACGTAAACCCACCCCAAGGGCAAATCCCCAATCATTGCCTTTATAAATTAAAATCGAAGAAGCAATCAGTAGAACACCGCCCAAGCTTAATACCCAACGCCGCTGCAGGATTTTTTCTAAGCGACTAAAATTCAGGGTGATAAATAAAGTAATCATCGCGGCGATTAAGTAAGTTTGTGCGACGGCCTCTTTACTACCTAAAGCTTCAAATGCGATCAACGGAATAATGCCGACTAACACCGCACGCGATAAACCCTCAAGGGCAGTTAAACGAGCTAAAGCTCCGCCGGTATCAGTGTCTGCTGCTAAAGCGATCACTCCAGACGGACGTGGAGGTAACATAAGCGAGGCCCCATTTTTGTGAATATTATCTGGAATCAAGCATGGTAACGCTTTCAATGACGACTAGCAAAAGCCTTTGGAGTTAGTGATCCGCTAAATTAATGATCCCATCCCAAGTACTCGGGGCTTGATAAGCGCTTGCTTGCATGCGCTGTAAAATCAAGGCGTAATAGTGGCTTAAGTGCTGATCTGCTAGGGTTTCAAGACTATGTTTAGCTGTCCACCAGTCGCCTACAAAATAAGCCTGCAAAGCCGCATTGTGTTGCGCCAAGTGCAGATGCTCCATCGCACTCAATGCACTGCTTAAACCCAAAGGCTGAAAAATCTTCACGGATTCTTGCCGCCCCCTTACCCTGACATGATCCAGCACTCTAAAGGCTAAGCTAGGGCATAATTGCACCGTCTCTAAACTGACTAAGGTATAAACTTGATAGTATTTAGTCAGCTCTTGTAAGCGTGAGGCTAAATTTACTGCATCCCCCAACACCGTATAAGCACGCCGATACGCTGATCCCATATCACCGACCGTCATCTCGCCGCTATGAACCCCTATCCCTGCCCTCACCTCTTGTTGCAAGCCTAGCTCAGCAAATTGTGGCTGCATCCCTGCTAAAGAACGTTGCATAGCTAAAGCGGCAAGTACAGCGTGTTCAGCATGTGCAGGATCTGGTAAGGGCGCATTCCAAAACGCCATAATCATATCGCCTACATATTTATCAACCGTACCTTGATGCTGAAAAATAATTGAAGTCAGGGGGGTTAAATAAGCATTCAAAAACTGTTGTACTTGGGTGGTCGATAGCTGCTCGGCTAAGGGTGTAAACTGACGAATATCGGAAAATAATACGGTCATTTCTCGCCGCTCACTCTCCATACTGGCTTTGAGCTTAGTATTCGCTAAGAGTTGATCAATATGCTCAGCGGGTACATATTGCCCAAACATAGTTTGAATCCGTTGCCGCTGCCGATATTCTTTAATCAGGCGCTCTAGGCCAAAAAATAGACTTAATGCAAGCACTAAGAATAACGGCGGTAGCAACGGGGTATTCAGGTGCTGATAAGTCCAAAGCCAAGTATTCAAACCCATCACCAAGACCGTTAAAGCCCCACCGAACACCAACATGCCATAAGGTTGCAAATAGGGATAAAGCCACAGCATCGCCAGCCCTAAGCAGAGTAACTCTACTATCACCAGCGCATCCAACCATTCGGGGGTGATAGGGATTAATTCAGGATGCAATAAGGCATAGATTAAAGTCGCCTGTGCCTCTACTCCGGGGAAGCCGGGCTGAAACGGGGTGGAACGTAAATCGGCCAACCCCTTAGCCGAAGTACCGATCAATACAATCGCATCCGTAAATACAGTGGGCAGTGGCGATTGCAATAACTCAGTTGCAGAAAAAGACTGAAATTGCCCGGCCTTACCCAAAAAAGGAATCGCTATTTGTCCGGTCGGATCAGTCCGCAAAGTTTTACCCGCAAACGCCAGATGCGTGATAACACTGACCTGCCCTACTTGAGCAGTACTCAGCTTGAGGGGTTGTTCGTCTGCTAAATACTCGCGCACCGTTTGCACAGCAAGACTTGGATAGAGTTGTTGCTGCCACTCAAGTACTAAGGGCGCTGAGCGAATTACACCATCATCATCAGGAAAAATATTCAAAAAGCCTGTCTGAACCGCAGCCTTAGTTAATTGAGTTAAATTTGCAGTATAGCCCTGCATCACTAAACTGCTAGGCTCAGTACCCGCCTGAACTGGTCCGTCGATAGGAATGGACGCTAACTCACCTTTTTGAAAACTATCGGTTTGATGGAAAAGATAACCCAAAATGACCGTTTTACCGCGCAGCGTATCAGCGAGGTGCTGATCCGCATCCAATTGTTGATAATGGGCTAATAGGTTTTGTCCAATCGGCAGCTTATCGCCCAGTCGCTGTCGAATTTCATCTAGCGGATGCCGTTCTGGCTCAGGAAAGGTCATATCTAAAGCAATCACTGCCGCCCCGGCCGCATGCAAGCGCTCAATCAAACTGGCTAATTTATAACGTGACCAAGGCCATTGCCCCTCAAACTGTAAACTGCGTTCGTCAATATCGACGATTAAAATCGGTGGGTTTTTATGCACTAGCGCCGATGCTGTCAGCCGCATTCTTAGATCATAAGCGAGCGCCTCCATCCGCTGAAACACGATCGGCATAAAACTTAGATGACCTAAATACAACAAGCAGGCACTGATGAGGATAACCAGCCCTGCTAAGCTAATATAAAACTCGCGCCAACGACGCCAAAATTTAACCATTACAAATACTTATTGATTGTGTGGCTTAATAGGCTAAAAAGCCTGAAACTGTTAGTTATTCACTGGTTTTGAACTTAGTGGGTCGTACTTGAGTCAAGACCTGCATAAGCTTAGTCAAACTGTCAGGGTAAAACGGTAAGCTTTCACTGAGGGCTTATACCGCTCGCTGGCTGAATGGTAAAGTAGTTGGCAGAAAATACTGATACAGAAACTAGTACAGAAACCGATACAAGAGAGAGGCTAATGCATGACTTTAGGCATAAATAAACTAAATTTTTCAAATTTACTGATTTTATTTATGTTCAACCTTTTGAATACTCCAGTCAGTTTTGCAGCAAATCGGCCTGAGTTTCAAAGTCTGCAACAAGCGATTGACCGCGCCCAATATGTAAGTGCTTGGCAACAAGCAAAAGCCCTGAATGACCAATATGAAGGTGATGCCTATTTTGATTATCTGTATGGTTTGGCTGCTTTAGAAAATCAACAGCTTGATTATGCCTTATTGGCTTTGAAACGCGCCGTCACCCATGACCCGAAATTAGTCAGGGCACGCCTAGAATTAGCCCGTACTTATCTGCTTCTAAATAATCCATCGGCGGCTATCAGTGAATTTAAAGATGCACTTGAATTTCCGCTGCCTGCTCCCGTGCGTAGCAATGTACAAGCACAAATTCAACAACTAGCAACCAAACCCATCGCTAGCTCTGGTGCTTGGCAAGGTTCAGTGAGCTTCGCGTTAGGACAAGATAATAATGTGAACTTAGGGCTGAACAATACCAGCATTAACCTACCCATTTTTGGTGAGGTTATTCTTGATCAGGCCTCAGTACGACAAGACTCTATTTTTAGCGAATTGAGTGCACAGTTGGGATATAATCGGGTATCAAGCCCACAACAGGCGTGGTTCGTCAATGGTAATGTGAGTAACAAACATTATCCCCATGCGAGCGCTTATCATTCGCAAGAACTAGGTCTGCAGGCAGGCAAATTATGGATAGACGGGGCTAAGCGCTATCAACTGGGTCTTAATTTACAAGCCTTACAATTAAATAATCAAGCCTATTACTATTCCCAAGCTTTGGACGCTAGCCTAAACTATCAACTCGCCACCGATAAAAATTGGCTCAGCGGGTTAAGTTGGACACAGACGAATTATCAGCAGACGAGTCATCAAAGCCAGAATAATCAAACCATCCAACTCAGCCAACAATATCAAATTCGGCAAGGGCGTTTAGGCCAGCAATGGGGTGTGGCTATTAGCCATGAAATACCCGCCCAAACTCAATTTAACCATCTTAGCCGCGATGTTCTAAGCTTAGGGTATGGCTTAAACCACACTTGGAACGACCAACACAGTAGCTCAATTGGCATTAATCTTCAGCGTCGGATCAACCAAGCTGAGGATTTAAGTTATAAAATTAAACGCAAAGATACACGCCTGACCTTACAAGCGACGCATCAAATGCAATTAACGAATAAAACAACGCTCTTTACTCATGCGGGCTACATAGATAACCTAAGTAATTTAGAGCTTTATGACTCAAAGAAAGCGTTTGTTAAACTTGGTCTTGCTCATCAGTTTTAGGACTAGGAGAGTTAATGATGTTAACTAAATTAAATTATAGCTTATTATGCCTCTTATTAAGCTCTCCGCTGGCTTTGGCTACTAGCACTGCTCATGAGCCCTTAGGTAAAACCTTATTAGCACAAGGCAGTATTCAAGCAGAGCGTTCGGGTGCTAAACAGGCTTTGAAACGTTTAAGCCCGGTGTATCGCACCGATGTGATTCGCTCTGGTAAAGACTCTAGCGCTCAATTTCGGATGATTGACGATGCTTATCTTGATCTCTACGAAAACTCTGAGTTGCGTCTCCATGAATACCAATTTAAAGCCGATGGCCAACGCGGTAGTGTGATTATGGAGCTAATCTCTGGTGGCCTAAGGACTATTTCTGGGGCGATTGGCAAACAAAATAAATCCGACTATCAACTTAAAACACCGACCGCGACGATTGGTATTCGTGGTACGTTTTATGAAGTGAGTCTAACGAAAGAAGGCATGTATTTAGCCGCATGGAAAGGGGGAATTACCATTAAAACCCATTCGGGCGCTTGTAATACCGCTTTAGGAATCGGGCAACAGGCTAATTTTGCGTTTGTCAATCGGCAAGGTCAATGTGAGTTATTAACCGAAGCCCCCCCGATATTTACGCGCAAAGCCCCCAAACCTAAAGCCAATGGCACAGCGCTGGCTCTAGCCTCAGACGAAACCACTGACCCAACCCGTACTGTCTCTAAACAAGAAGAATTACCACCCGATAACAGTGGGGGAAATGGAGGCACTGATGTGGGTAAACCACTCGCTCGTCAGGCCATTATTATTAAAGGCCAGCAAGTCGTGAAAGGCTCAGCCAGTCAGAATACTGAAGGCAGGCCATTGCTCAAAGTAAAAGGTGAGATATTGACTACCCGCCCACAGCAGGTACAACAATATAGTCAACCTTTAAGCCAGTTTGATGTTCAATGGGGACGTTGGGCCAATTACCAACTCGTCTCTGGCAAGGAAGTACCTAATCAACAAGGACTCATGTGGATTTCCTATCAAGGTACACCGAAAGCCATCTTAGAACAACGCAGTGGTTCTGCGCACTATCATCATTTACTCGCCAGCTCCGCACACAGTAATTTGGGTGAAGTGAGCAAGCTCAAAGTCGGAATGAATATCGACTTTAATAGCGGTAAAATCGCTCAAGGTAAAATCAGCGCAGAAGTACCTGACCATACTTGGCAAGGAGAGTTTGATGGGCAACTTAGTGCGGGTGATTTAACTCTCAATTTTCAACAGGGTCAGCTGATTAATCATGCTAACCAACAAACCAGTTCAGTTAATGGGTCGATTAGTGGTGATTTTGTCGGTAATTTTGGTCAGGCTATTGTCGGCGGCTTTGATATGCATCAAACCAATAACCCTGCCAATTATATTAATGGTGCCTTCCTGATCCAACAACCGGATGGCAATTAAAGCCCTATTTAATAGCATTTAATTGGCCAGTCATATCATTTAATTGGCAAGTCATTGGCCAGTCACTTAAGCTAATGAACTGTTTGATAAGCCTTAGGAGCAAGCCATGTCTACACTGAGTCGGGCTGATTTTTTGCAAGAAATGGCCAATAAAAGCCTGAATCTTGAGCGTGCGCGGCGTGAGCCACGCTTAACTAGCTTGAATTGGACGACTTTAGATCTTAATCGAAATGGTGTAATCAGCGGCAGTGAATTCACTTATCTCTTTACCGCGCTGGATCGTTTTGATGTGAATGGCTCGTCTTTATCTTTGGATTTAGGCAGCAATACCGCGCCAACGCCGGTCGGTAGAATGGTTGCGGCACTTCGCGAGTTAGTGACCACCCTACCCGTCACTAATCCGAGTATCCATTTGCTGGATCGTGCTTTAGCCAAGGCCTTTCCAAGAGGCCTCACTGCAAGTTTAGGACGTGGTTCTATCGGTACAGGGGTGGTCGCAGTACAGTATACCTTAGGGCGCTTAGGTTATTTACAGGCTTTATGTGATGGTAGTTTTGGCGAACTCACTGAGCAAGCCTTGCTGAACTTTCAAGCTGCTCGCGGCTTAGCCACGACAGGTAGCGTAGATACTGTGGTTTTAAAAGCCTTAGATACAGCGGTCGTGGCGTTGGATTTACGCGCACCTGCTGCTAAGGCGGCTGATCCTTTAGCCTATTTATCTAATTTCCGTAGCTTAGGTTTACCGATTCTGACTATTCGTAGTACAGCTGAAGTATTTACTTGGGCTAGCCCAGAAATCCGCCATGCCTTTGGGCAATTTGTTGGCTTTTATTGGGAAGTGATGAAGCGTAATCGCGTAGAAGGCGACTGCAAAAATATTGCCCTCTTCTTCATGGATCAATTCCGCAAACAATTAGCTGAAGATCGACTGATTCAATTGCCCCATCCGGTGTTACGGGGTGCGGCGGAAAAAAAATGGATTATTGCCACTAGTGATAAAACTCGAGGCTTGTTTAGTCGCGCCGATCAGTTACTCAGAACGCAGGGTTTGCGCGTTACTCGTCCCGGTTATGGGGCAATTTTAAAGGTACAAGCGCTCGACTCGGAACATTCCATGCTGTATGGGGTGAATGTGCATTATCCAGAAATTAGTGCCAACCAAGTTGCCAAGTCCTGTACTCGTTTATTTGATTGGAATTCAAGTTATGACAATCGTGGGGATAGCTCTAAACCCGAACTACCCGTGAATCAGCTCGCAGCAGGTAATCTAATTTTTATTGATCACAGCGGTGATGGCCGATTTGATCATACAGTCACCGTCATAAAAGTGGACAAAGACAGTGCGGGGCGGACTCGTAAACTCGTGCTAGCGGTAGGTTCTTATGATGATGTGCGGGATGCCTCCTCAGCGACTAGTGTCGAAGGTGTCGGCCTCTATATCGTCAATACTTATTCCGAAGAAGTCACAGTCGAATTCAATGAGCTCGGCAAAATCACTAGCTCCGTGGTGACTTATGCTTCAGAACCTAGTTATCTCGTGGATACTCGCTACAGTGCACGCACTACCTTGATGGAGCAACAAGCAGGCGGCAAACTCATTGTAGCGCGCTGGGGTTAGGTTAAGAATTAAATCCGAAGGGCGGCTGTTGTTAGTTTGCCCCTTTTAATTTACCAATCAGCTTACTAATCGGTGTCCAGACTAATAAAACTAAACCACCCGCGATCACCCCGACTAGGGTACTTAATACCGTGGGTGTAATCGCTGCTAAAAACTCACCGATACCCGGAACTTGGCGCACAAAAGCAGCCCCACCTTCCAAAAACTCATGGGAATGTGGCAAACCATGTACCAAAATACTCCCGCCTACCATAAACATGGCTAAAGTACCCACAATCGAGAGCGTTTTCATCAGCCAAGGAGCAAAGGCTAATAAACCACGCCCTAAAGCCCGCTTAAAACCAGCCCAAGCATGCTGTGCTGTAGCTTGGATTAAACGCAGACCCGCATCATCCAATTTCACGATCCCAGCGACTAGGCCATACACACCAACCGTCATAATCAGCGCAATCAAAGTCACGACCGTCACTTGTGAACTAAAGGGAGCATCTTGAACAGTCCCCAGTGCAATCACAATAATTTCTGCAGAGAGAATAAAATCCGTGCGAATCGCACCTTTAATTTTATCCTTCTCAAACTCCACCATGTCCACCTTCGGATCAGCCACTGCTTGCAACTCAATGGCATGATGTTGCTCTTCAGCGGCGGGATGGAAAATCTTATGGTAGATTTTCTCAAACCCTTCAAAGCATAAATAAGCACCGCCGATCATTAATAAAGGCGTAATCAACCAAGGTGCAACGGCACTAATCCCTAAAGCCGCTGGCACTAGAATGACCTTATTCCAAAAAGAACCTTTCGCCACCGCCCAAACGACAGGCAGCTCACGATCTGCGCTCACTCCGGCCACTTGCTGTGCATTCAAGGCTAAATCATCGCCTAATACCCCGGCCGTTTTTTTGGCGGCGACTTTAGTCATGACGGAAACATCATCTAAAATAGTCGCTATATCATCAATAACAGCTAACAGACTTGCTCCCGCCATAACTACTCCCGAACATCTAATGAATTAAGCTTACTTAATAGCTGGTGCAGATTTATTTTGCAAATTCGACGCTTGATTCGGTGTACCCACCACCGGCTTAGCCTCAACTTTCAAGCTCTCATCCGGGCCATCACAATAACTCCAGGTTGCTTCCCAACGTGAAGGAAAATCTTTATCCAAGAATTTCACATTAAATCGCCCCCAATGCGCCGTCATTTGCCCATTAATCCCAGGGCGCTGGGTATCGCAGGGCTTTTTAGAGGTGTTTTTTGCCCAATAACCCGGATAACTTGCACGATTGCTATACACTTTCGCTAAGCCCAAAACATAAATCACACCGGGTTCTTGCTGAGTGCCATAAGACCACATTGCAGTAGGTCCCATTTCAGCTTCATAAACAATGCGCCCTGAATTACTATCCCAAACCTCATCGGCTTGCACGGTAGGAAAAGCTAGGCTTCCTAAAAAAGCTAAACTGACTAATAATTTGACTCGCATGCTTGACTCCTGATAAGGATTAACGGAATTTACCACGCCCTAACCAGCCCACGACGACTAAAGTTATGGCTAATAATGGCATTAAAAACCAATTGCCCCACCGGATATAAGGCGTACTGCCTTGCATAGGTTGAGCAAACTCTTCAACGACCACCGCTTGATATTGCGGCCCTGTTGTCACGATTTTGCCCTTTTCATTAATAATTGCGCTCACCCCATTATTGGTGGCACGCAATAAATAACGCCCCGTTTCAAGCGCCCGAAAACGCGCTAATTGCGCATGCTGAGCGGGCTGAATCGAACCAGTAAACCAACCGTCATTGCTAACATTGACTAACATGGTCGCTTCCGGCAAACCGTCGATCATTTCCTCGCCATAGGCATCTTCGTAGCAGACCGACATTCGCATCGGTTGCCCTGCCACTTGCAGATTCACCTTACCTTTCCAAGGAGCAACATTGGAATAAGGCAGCATAATAAAATCTTCCATCCAACGTAGATACTCCAAGAAGGGGGTATATTCACTAAAAGGGACAAGATGACGTTTGCCATAAACCTCTAAATCCCGCACGGACATAATCGCGTTATACATACTCTCGGTTGCTTTATCATGATGAAAGCCGCCCATCAGCAAATCAGTTTCAGCTGCCTTAAACACCTCTTGGAGCGGTTTAACTACATCCTCCATCGACTGCTGAAAGGTATCGAAAATCGCTGTTTCAGGCCAAATGATCAGATGTGAAGAAGTAATACGTGGCTCCATCAGATCAATATGCTTTTGAATATGCTCATTCCGAAACTCCGGTAGCCATTTATCTTCTTGTGGAATATTCGCCTGAATCAGACTGACAAATAACTTCTCTCCCACCGGTTGAGTCCAGTTAATCCAGCTCAACCCATAACCGAGCACGAATAAACCCGCCACAAGTACCGCTGCATAGAGCTTTTGCAAACGCTCACCGGTCACAAATAAGACTAAAGCCCCAGCACCGACGGCCACCAACCAACTAATCCCTAAAGAACCAATAATCGGCGCATAATACGCAAGGAAGGTATCGCTTTGACTATGCCCTAGCTGCAACCAAGGAAAACCTGTAAAAAACCAACCACGAAACCACTCAGTTAAAGCCCATGCGGCTGGAAAAATAATTAATAACTTAATCCAGTTCGCTGGATAAGGGAAAAAGGCGGTCAATAAGCCAAATAGCATTAAAGTGAGTGCTATCAGCAGGACAAAACTGGCAACCATGCTGCCTGCTAGCAAGCTATTCGCACCACCAAAATAATGAATACTGAAATAAATCCAGTGCGCGCCGCCCGCAAACAGGCCGATACCAAATACCCAAGCTAAACGCAGGCGTTGCCCCCGCAACCTAGGTTTTAAATTCAACCAGAAAAAGACGGCAGGTGTCAGAAAAGCAATCGGCCACCAAGCAAAAGGGGCAAAAGCTAACACGGAGGCTAAACCAGCGAGGAAAGCCAACAGATAATCCCAACGGGAAGTTTGGGCACGAAACGACAACATGCAAAACGCTCAAAAGGAAAAGGCTGGATTATACCCCAGCCTTCTACTTGCACCATAAATTTTCAGTAATTTAAGCTTGCTAGATCATTTAAGCGATTAAGCTAAAGCGACTACCGTGTCTGGTAAACCCAGTGCTGTTTGCAAATCATTCAAATAGACACGCTCTGCTTCCTGCTGTTTATCCAATAACAAGGAAGAGACTAGATACAATTCTAAACCTGCTTGCTTATCGCCTTTGGCTAGAGCAGCGACCTCTTGAGCCGTTAACGGCT
This sequence comes from Thiothrix eikelboomii, assembly GCF_900167255.1. GTDB lineage: Bacteria > Pseudomonadota > Gammaproteobacteria > Thiotrichales > Thiotrichaceae > Thiolinea > Thiolinea eikelboomii. Next base: position 35,303 of record NZ_FUYB01000004.1, on the reverse strand, counting down.
TGATCAGCTCATTCATCAGCAGATCATTGAGATCTTGCTCGAGCTGCAACTCCGCCATTTTAGTCCGAATCGTCTGCAGTTCTTGTTCATCTACTTGACCATCAGCCTTGGCCGCTGCAACCATCGCCTTGAGCAAGACTTCACTGGATAACAGCGGTGCTTGCTCAGGTGCAGGCAGTAGCATAGGCGTCTTCACTTCCACAGTTGCAGTAGGATTATTCTCAGCTTGCCAACGCTGATACATTTGATACGCCAACCCCCCTAAAGCCGCCACGCTCCCCACTTTTAAGCCCACCCCAGTCACTTTCCGCCCGGTGCGTGTACCTAATAACAAAGCCAAAATACCAGCGGCAGCAGCACCTGTTTTCATTCCAGAGAGCATAGAATCACGCTCAGCCCCTTCGGCCGGAATACCTAATTTTTGCTCTGCCAGTGTTTGGCCTTGCTGTACCGTGTCCTTGCCCGTTTTTAATAGTTGCTCTAATAAATGATTAATATCCATGCCTTCCTCTTGAGTTAATCCGTCCGTTAATCCGTCGTGCTTAGGTTCAAATTCGTTTGAACCTCTAATAAGAGAATCCTACGGCTATCACTTTCGACAATGCGGAATAAAACTTCATCTAAGATGAGTTCTTCGCCGATACTCGGAATTTTCCCCATTGCATGCATCACTAAACCCGCTACCGTATCATAGTCCTCAACCATGAAATGAGTGCCCAATACAGCATTCAACTCACTCACGGTGGTTGTAGCATCCACGAGATATAGATTGGGTGCTTGCAAACGAATATTCAAGTCTTCCTCGTCATCATGCTCATCATCAATATCCCCGACAATTTGCTCGAGTACATCTTCAAAAGTGACTAAACCAGTCACACCTGCATATTCATCGAGTACTACGGCCATGTGGCTACGGCTATTTCGAAACTCGGCTAATAACCGATTTAAACGTTGGCTTTCTGGAACGAGTAAAGCAGGACGGACAATATCATGCATGGCAAAACTTGCCGCCCGACCAATATATTTGAGCAAGTCTTTGGCAATCAAAATACCAATCAATTCATCCTTATTTTTATTCATCACCGGATAGCGAGAATGCTCAGTTTCGGCAATCGCTGTAAGAATTTGTTGAAAATCAGCATCATGATCAATGAAGCTAATTTGAGAACGCGGAATCATAATTTCCCGCACTTGACGACTACCAAACTCCAGCACACCTTGAATCATTTTTACTTCATCGGTGTGGAGAATTTTTCTATCATTAGCCCTTTGCAGATCATCTAATAATTGACCATGAGTCTGAGAGTCTAGATCGAGATGATCAATCAGCCATCGTTTCCAACGCGGTCGGGGTTGAGAACTGGCTATATCACTGTTTTTCATGCTACCTATTCATTCAATTCGTAAGGATTGGGCATACCCAATTGGCGTAAAATTTCAATTTCACGCGCCTCCATTATATCAGCTTCGACCTCACTGTCTTCATGATCAAAACCTTGCAAATGCAATAAGCCATGCACAATTAAATGCGCCCAATGATGATGTACAGGCTTGGTTTGCTCAGCGGCTTCACGCTCTACCACAGGCAGGCAAAGTACTAAATCGCCTAAATGCCCTAGTTCCTCTGTACTCAAAAACTCTAATTCAAAATCAGAGGGTTCATAGGGAAAAGACAGTACATTAGTAGGATAGTCTTTATACCGATAGCTTCGGTTCAAGTCTAAGCCTTCTTCAATGCCCACAATACGAATCACCACACTGGCTTCGTTTTCCTCCAAGCAAGCAGCACGCGCCCATTGCTCGATGAGTTCCTGCGCAGGAATAGAGGTAAACTCTTCGGGATTTTGAATTTCAACCCATAAGCTCATGAGCCACCTCGAGCGGTTTCATGCTGCTCATAAGCGGCCACAATTTTTTGTACCAAAGCATGGCGAACCACATCCTGCCCTTGAAACCAAGTAAAACTGATCCCCGGCACATCCTTTAAAATCCCCAGCACTTGTTTTAAACCGGAGGCTTGTTGGCGGGGTAAATCGACTTGAGTAATATCGCCCGTGATCACCGCACGCGAACCAAACCCTAAGCGGGTCAGAAACATTTTCATTTGCTCGACCGTGGTATTTTGCGCTTCATCGAGCAAGATAAAAGCATCATTTAAAGTCCGCCCTCGCATATAAGCTAGTGGAGCAACTTCAATCACATGATGTTCAATTAAGCGATTGACCTTTTCAATCCCCAACATTTCAAATAAAGCGTCATACATCGGGCGTAAATAAGGATCAATTTTTTGCGAAAGGTCACCGGGTAAAAACCCCAATTTTTCGCCAGCTTCCACCGCAGGACGCACGAGTACTAAGCGTCTGACTTCATCTTGCTCTAAAGCCTCCACCGCACAAGCCACCGCTAGCCAAGTTTTACCCGTGCCTGCAGGCCCGATGCCAAAGCTGACATCATGATTACGAATATTTTGCACATAACGCGCTTGGGTGTAGCCTTTAGGGCGAATATAGCCACGGCGCGTGCGAATTTTCACGCTCTCATGCCCTGCATCCGCCAGCTGATCTAAATTCGCGGCCTGCATAAACATATGCAGCTTATGAGGGTTGAGTAGGGTATCAGCGGTTTCTACATAGAGATTCTGCAGTAGATTAATCGTAGTTTGCACCAGATCAGGATGCCCCGATACTGCAAATAAATGCCCACGATTACTGATTTCGACCCCGAGTCGAGCTTCGATTTGGCGTAGATGTTGATCAAACTGGCCGCTTAAATTGATTAAACGCTCGGTATTCACCGGATTAAGCTCAAAACGAACGGTAACCGATTCACCGTTTTGAGACGCTTGATTAGCAGTAGTCAAACTAACTTAGTTTCCTATTTTTGAAAAATCTGATTATAGCCTAAGGTACTGTGCTTAGTATTATACATCTCGCCTAGGCAAGCTAGACGACGGATGGGAATAGGCTATAAATCATTCTTATGCTAAACTATAGCTGCAATAAAACAATGCGCTTAGCCTAATAATAGTACAAAAATAAATGACAGGAATAAATGCAGGACTTAACCAACACTTGCCCAGTGCGACTGTCATTATGGGCAGTTTAGCAGGCGACTCTCCGTACTTTTATCAGAATAATCAAACCATCACTCTAACCGCTATTTACGAACGGGATGTAAATTAGCCCTACCCTGAGCGTTTTGAGACGGATACTATGACATCAGCACTCAATAATCCTAGCCCTAATCATGAACTTGAGTCTGGGGCAACCATTAGCCACCGCCTTGCCGCTCAGTTAAAGCGTTGCCGACTGACTCCAACTGACTTACCTACGAGTCAAGAGCAATGGTCTAAACTCTTGCATATTGTTGATAGTACCTATGCCAGTCATCATGAAGCCTATTATTTGCTAGAACGATCCTTAGACGTGTCCTCGCAAGAAATGAAGACGCTCTATGAAAACCTCAAGCAAGAAAGTGCCCAACGCATTGATGCTCTGCACAAATCCGAGCAAAAAACTCGTTTCATGGCCAATATGAGCCATGAGTTACGCACCCCGATTCATGGGGTGATGGGTTCTTTAGATGTGCTACGCGAAACCCGATTAGATGAGCGCCAAAGTGCTTTTATCAATATTGCCTATAGCTCATGTGAAGTGATGTTGGAATTAGTCAGTAATATTTTAGACTATTCAAAAATTCATGCAGGTCAACTCACCTTAGAGAAAGTTGATTTCTCCCCTAGCGCCTTAGTCGAAGACATTAGCCAAATGATGGCGACCATGGCACATAAGAAAAATTTAGATGTTTATTGCTATGTTCCTGAAGAAACGCCCGCCTTGATGTTCGGTGATGTAGCGCGGATTCGCCAAGTGTTAATGAATATAGCCAGTAATGCGATTAAGTTTACTGAAAAAGGTGAGGTGATGATTAGCCTTGCCATTCATGAAGTTAATGAACAAGAAGCCACTCTCGTCTTTGAGATTCGAGATACAGGGATTGGCATCCCAAAAGCCATGCAGGAAAGTATTTTTGAATCCTTTGTGCAGGTCGATGCCAGCATTAATCGCCGCTATGGGGGTACAGGCTTAGGTCTAACTATTGCTAAAGAATTAGTCCTGTTAATGGATGGACGAGTCTGGCTTGACAGTATCCCGGGTCAAGGTAGCCAATTTTGGGTCGAGCTTAAGCTCCCGATTAAACAATTAGTCAGCGATGAAATCGTTGATGATTATTTAGCGGGTCGCTATATTTTAGTGGTTGAGGATAAGCAGACCCACCAAGCCATTCTCAAAAACTACCTGAAAGCATGGAAAGCTAAACCGATCATTGCAAATAATGGCATGGAAGCGCTGCAAATGCTGCGCAATAGCCTTGCCTTAAATGAACCGTTTGCTGCGATTATTTTGGAACGCACACTACCAGAAATGGATGGTAAAACACTGGCTCGCTCCATTCGAACTGATCGTCATTATGATCGTTTGCCCTTGATTATGTTAACTACACATGAGCTAGATAAAACCGAGCAACGTGAACATGGGGTCAATGCCTGTATGAGTACCCCCTTAAAAGCCAAAGCCTTAAAAACCTTGCTAATCCAACAAACCCGTCAAAAAGCAAGCTTCGCTCCCGAGCAACCCGCCTTGCTTGGAGGGAAACTCAATCAAAACAGTGACCACGCACCTGCGATTTTATTAGCAGAAGATAATCCCATTAATGCACTGATTGCCACGACCATGTTAGAAAGCTTGCCTTATCGCATCGACTTAGTTAGCAATGGCAAAGAGGCCTTTCACAAGGCGACCCATTATCCTTATCACTTGATCCTTATGGATATTAATATGCCCGATATGGATGGTTTTACTACCACGCAAGCGATTCGTGAATGGGAGCAAGCCAATGCTTTAGCGAATACACCGATTATCGCCCTCACTGCAAATGCTTTAAAAGATGATCGAGAAAAGTGCCTAGCCGCTGGCCTAAATGATTATTTAGCCAAACCGGTCAAGAAAGAAGAAATGTTAAAAACCGTGCAACATTGGCTAAAGCTATCCCCGCTGAAGTATTAATAGCCTTGGTACAGATTTTTAAAGTTTCCTGAATAGATGTGGCCTAGGTGCATCGAAAATCCTTGCCCCTCAATGTAACCTTTTTTAAAGTGGCCTTTATAACTGTATGGTTGATTGTCTATCGAAGTACCGCTTACTGTGCATTTCCATCGGCCAAGTCATTAACACAATTGCCGTTATAGGAGTATCCAATTTCTTTCAGTAGGTCATCGTTAACACGACACTGCTTATTTTCAGCAAAAGTAACACGGATATAAGTAGCAAAGCATCATTAAACACCATAAGAAATCCTTCATGGCGCAAGTTGTACCGTCAAACGTAACCCTAGTGCATGAATTACTTTCAAAATGGTAGCAAACTCTGGATTCCCCTCACCTGATAGCGCTTTGTAAAGACTCTCTCTAGCAAGTCCTGTTTCTCGCGCTAATTGAGTCATACCACGCGCCCGTGCTACAACCCCTAAGGCACGGGCAATAAAGGCCGGATCATCGCTTGCTTCTTCCATACAAGCGTCTAAATAAGCCTGCATATCCTCATCTGTTTTTAAGTACTCAGCAGAGTCATAATGACTAAATCCTTGAGGCATTGTTCGTTTCCTCCCATGCTTTTATCAGTGCTTTGGCTTGTTCAATATCGCGTTGCTGAGTGGACTTATCACCACCACAAAGTAACTAGCAACACTTGGCCTTGTTGTTTGAAATAAACTCGATAACCTGATCCATAATGAATACGAGCCTCACTTAGCCCTCACCAATCGGAGCAACATCGCCCAAATTACCACTTGCCACTCGATCAATTCGTGCTTGAATACGCACCCTAGCTGACCTATCGCGTAAATTGGAAGACTTCAAACATCAACTGTATCTCATAGGTTACAGATTTAGAGCATAGCACTGTCCTAGGTTAACTACTATCTAGCTCATCAATTCATTATTATTTTGCCTTATCGACCTACTTATAAAGCCTACACACTGCATCACAGCAACAACCGCCAGTATTCGCATTCTTTGCACTCCTCCAGCGTTGGAGTGAATCGCGACGATGCTGATGCCATTCTCTGGCGATGGTTTCAAAAGAGTGGGCTTGTGCTTTTAAAGGAATATCGGGATAGTCCCCAGAGATATAAATAGCTGGTTTTTTTTCAGATAGCTTGAGGTAACGCATCCGCCAAACCTTGCGACCATTCGGAAGTACCTCCAAGTACACATTCTCACCCACAGGGATTCGATAAGGCTTTTCTTCAGGCTTGGCGCTTTTCAGTTTCACATCTGAGATACTAACCGCCATAGGTATATGCTCCACAGTTCATATACCTGTTTATATACCTGTTTTGTTTAGATGGTCGTAGACTAGACTACCCTAGACACAAAAAAGCCCTGAATCCGTTAAGATTCAAGGCTTTATAGATGTACTAGATTAATCTAGATGATAACTTGGTGCCGAGAAGAAGACTCGAACTTCCACGGGTTGCCCCACTAATACCTGAAACTAGCGCGTCTACCAATTCCGCCATCTCGGCAAAGAGAGTAATGTCTCAAGTGCGGGGCAGAATACCGAGCTTGTCTTTTTTTGTCAAACAAAAATTCGGCCATTTTGGTATCCTAAGCCGCTAAAAATCACAAACATTAAAACAAGGAATTCTGTTGAAACTAAAAGACCCTTATCTCGAGCGTGAGGCTGAAAAATACGATAATCCCATTCCTAGTCGGGAAGTCATTTTACAAATTCTGGCTGCTAGCCCCCACCCTTTAGATTTTCCAAGTCTAGCGGCGGCTTTAGGCTTAGTAGAAGAAATCGACATTGATGCCCTCCGTAAACGTCTGCGGGCGATGGAGCGTGATGGGCAACTTCTTTTTAATCGTCGCCGCCAATATGTGCCAGTCTCACGGGCTGATCTGATTTCTGGGCGGGTAATGGGGCATCCCGATGGTTTTGGCTTTTTAATCCCGGATGATGGCTCACCGGATTTATTCCTGCACGCCAAGCAAATGGATAGTGTGATGCACGGTGATCGGGTGCTGGCCAGCGTGCGCGGTTTAGATGCCAAAGGTCGACGCGAAGGCGCCGTGGTCGAAGTTTTAGAGCGCGCTACCGAGCAAGTTGTTGGGCGTTTATTGGTGGAGTCGGGTATCGCCTTTGTCGTACCTGATAATAAGCGCCTGACTCAAGAGATTTTGATTCCACCCGATCAATTACATGACGCCAAACCGGGGCAAATTGTCGTTGCCGCAATTATTGAGCACCCCACCAAACGCTCGCGCCCCATTGGCAAAATTCTTGAAGTCCTCGGTGATCATATGGCACCGGGAATGGAAATAGATATTGCCATTCGTAGCCATGAACTACCCTTTGAATGGCCACAGGCAGTCACTGAAGAAGCAGATCGCTTGGGCTATGAAGTCCCTGAACGTGCGAAACAAGGGCGTGAGGATTTACGCTTATTACCCTTAGTGACGATTGATGGTGCCGATGCTAAAGACTTTGATGATGCGGTCTTTTGTAGCCGTGAAGCAGATCACTGGCGTTTATTGGTGGCGATTGCAGATGTCTCTCATTATGTGAAACCGGGTACGGCTTTGGATAAAGAGGCGACTTTACGCGGTACTTCAGTGTATTTCCCCGGCAAAGTCATTCCGATGCTACCAGAGATTCTGTCTAATGGACTGTGCTCACTGAATCCACAGGTGGATCGTTTATGTATGCTCTGTGAGATTCGCTTAGATGATGAAGGCACGGTGCTTGATTATCAATTCAAGCAAGCAGTGATGAATTCAGCAGCACGTCTGACTTATGATCAGGTCGCGGCGATGGTTGTCGAGCATGATATTGAGCTGCGTAAGCAATACGCTGAGCTAGCCCCGCATTTAGATAATCTCTATGCCCTGTATCATACGCTGAATCATGCCCGCTTAGAGCGTGGCACGATTGATTTTGAAACCACAGAAACCCGAATTATTTTCGGTGAAGACCGCAAAATTGATGCGATTGAGCCGAGTGTGCGCAATGATGCCCATAAGATTATTGAAGAATGCATGATCCTAGCCAATGTTTGTGCAGCAGGCTTCCTCAAAGCGCATGAGCTGCCTAGTTTGCATCGTGTACATGCTCCACCCTCTACAGAAAAACTCGAAGACTTACGAGCCTTTTTAGCAGGGGTGGGTTTATCGTTAGGCGGTGGTCTAGAACCAGAGCCTGCAGATTATGCGCGAGTCTTACAACAAGTACAGGGGCGTGCTGATTTCCATTTGATCCAGACGATGCTACTGCGCTCGCAATCGCAAGCACAATACAGCCCTGATGCCGAAACGGGGCATTTTGGCTTAGCGCATGAGGATTATGCACATTTCACTTCACCGATTCGCCGCTATCCTGATTTGTTAGTGCATCGAGCCATTCGCCATCTTTTAACCGGTGGTACAGCGGCTAATTTCATGTATAGCTTAGCCGATATGCAGGCTCTCGGTGAGCATTGCTCAATGGCTGAGCGCCGTGCTGATGATGCTAGCCGTGATGTGACGGCTTGGCTGAAATGTGAATACATGCAAGAACATGTCGGTGAGGTATTTGATGGTCTGATCACTTCGGTGACAAATTTTGGTTTATTTGTCGAGTTGGCGGATATTTATGTGGAAGGTTTAGTCCATGTCACCGCACTCACCAATGACTATTACCGCTATGATCCGGTGCGGCAACGCTTAACGGGTGAAAGTTCAGGCCGCACCTTCCGTTTAGCAGATAGCATTCGGGTGAAGGTCGCACGGGTTGATTTGGATGAGCGCAAAATTGATTTTGTACTCGCCGATGCTGCTGAGAAACCCGCAAAGCGCGCCCGTAAAAGCCTTAAAACCAGTAAAAAACCCGTCGCACGCAAGAAGAAATCTTAATGGCTAAGACAATCATTTATGGTATTCACGCCGTAGAAAGCGCCCTGCGCAATGACCCTGAAAATATGGGAACGATTTGGCTGGAAAAAAATACCCGCAATGACCGCCTGAAGAAACTGCAAATACAAATTGCAGAAGTGGGCGGTCTAAAAGCAACTCCATCAGATCTTGAGCAGTTGAATAAAATAGCCAGTACAGGTCGCCATCAAGGGGTGGTCGCGGAATATTATCAAGCCAAAGACTATACCGAAAATGATCTTTATGACCTGCTAGATCACTTGGATAATGAAAATATCCAAGCCTTCTTGTTGGTACTGGATGGTGTCACTGACCCCCATAATTTGGGAGCTTGTTTGCGAACAGCGGATGGGGCTGGTGTGCATGCAGTGATTGCACCTAAAGACCATGCCGCAAGCATCAATCCAACCGTGCGCAAAGTGGCCTCGGGAGCGGCTGAAGCGATACCGTTTATTGCCGTCACCAATCTCGCTCGGACTTTAGATAGCTTAAAAGAGCGAGGTATTTGGCTAACCGGTACAAGCGATAAAGCTCAGCAAACCCTCTATCAAGCGGATTTAAAAGGGCCAATGGCTTTGGTCATGGGGGCAGAAGGCAGCGGTATTCGCCGTTTGACTGAAGAACGCTGCGACTTTTTGATTTCGATCCCGATGCGTGGGCAAGTGTCGAGCTTGAATGTATCCGTAGCAACGGGGGTGTGTTTGTATGAGGCTTTGCGGCAACGCCAAGCTTAGATTTGAAAATACACTGACCGACTCGGTGGTGGCTGCGGATATTTCTAAGCCACCCCGAGCTGTAATGATTTAATGACTGGAAACATCATCCTTACTTAGGTAGGGACTCGCCTTCCCATAACTGCAAATCAAAACCTGCTTTGATGAAACGAATCAGCTTGACTCGATACATCCACAAGTTTTTTTAAAACTCACTGTTATTTCTTGAGTTTATGCCTATAGTTAAGGTATGAGTTTGGTTATTCTAACCACTCTAGTTTTAAATAAAAAATTTTAATGTAAATTAACAAATCGTTATTCAAAAATAAATTTAATTATAGCCCTTGATTATTTGAATACATTTGTGAGGTTAATAGAATGAAAAAATTAATAATTGTCAGTTGTTGTTTATGTATCTCAAACTTTGCTTATGCAGAAACTCGTTGGTACGGCGGAGTTGCGGCTGGTAAAACTTATCATAAACCCAAGCTCAGCCAACAGACGGGGGGTGCAAAAAGAAACTTATCACTCCCCGCTAAAGGCGCTGATCACGGCTCACTGGATAAAACCAAAATCACCGATCTACGCCTCGGTTATCACTTAAACTCTCAATACAGCGTCGAAGTCGACTGGCGCAGACGCGGCTGGAAAGCGCATGGCGAACGTGCTTATTATGAAGTGGAGCAGGCTAAGAGTCAGCATAAAGCCCTGATGGTAAGCGGAGTTTATCGTCTACCAATGGCTTATAATCTGCAAGCTTATGCAAAAGGCAGTGTGGGTTTAGCACGTAATAGTTTACAGGGTCGACTGGCTCAAGATGATGTTAATACCCTGACTTATGCGAAGCGTGCAAAAACCAAAGCGGCTTATGGGGTGGGTGCAGGAGTTAATCTCGCGGTTAGTAAACACATTAACCTAGGTTTAGATTATCAATACGCTAATCTTGGCAAATCACATAGCCATAAAGCAGCAAATGGCTCAAGATTAAACTCAAATTATAAAGGTGGAGAATTAATGGGTAGTTTGACTATTAATTTTTAGTCAGGCTAATTTATATGATTTAGAGTTTTATATGACCTAGCATGAGCACTCCTCGTGGGTAAAAGTAGATCTACCTCTGCAATACCCACGTGAGTTCATCGACTGTTGGGTGCTGACCCACGCTAGATAACCCAGCGAATCAGCAAACTTGCCTGAACACACTATAATTAGCTGATACTAACAAGCCCAAGCAAGGAACACCCGATGGATCGAGAAGCTGAGATTAATGCCCGCCTAGATGCTTTTAATCGCAATCCAGTGGCATTCATGAATGAAAAGCCCACCAAATACGATGCGAATGGCAATCCCGTCGCGGGAGTAACTTTATTTGGAGCCACGACCATTGCCAATCGTCGCTTTGTGGAGGCTCGTGACCTAGCGCGCCAACGCGCTTTAGCTCTCAACTCGCAGGGGACTGCACGGGCGGCAGCGGCAGCCAATGATAAGGCGGTTAATCTCGTTGATGCTTTGCGCTATACCAAACTTCAAGAGATGGAAACCGCTAAGCTTAAGCAGGCCAAACTCGCTGAAACACCGTGGTCAGATGATTATTGGGGTTTATACAAAGGTGAATTAGGTGCGCGTTATGGTGATCCCAACTTTCCCAATAGTGACGATTGGCAAAAAAACTGGAATTACGTGGCAGCTAATCCTGTGGCAGCGATTATCAAAAGTCGGAGTGCCTCACGGATTAACCGCCTGTCTCCGGCAGAAAAATACGATGCCATCATCGGAGATGCGGAGGGCAGCCTGACTCAACGGATGTGGGCGGATGGTAAAAGCTTTTATGATGCAACGGGTTCGGTTGAATCGTGGATGGGTATTTGCCACGGTTGGGCACCCGCTGCCTATATGCTGGCTCGCCCTAAAAAAGCAGTCACCCTTGTCACCCCTGACAATGTTCCGATTAAATTCTTCCCAGCCGATATTAAAGCGCTTGCTTCCTTACTATGGGCGAATATGCCTGCTCGTACTCGGTTTATTGGTGGGCGGTGTAATGATAAAAACCCAAGCTTAGATCAAAGTACCGGGCGGGTTACCTCTGCGCAATGCTTCGATACTAATCCGGGTACTTGGCATTTAGCGGTTGTGAATCAAATTGGCGTGGCGAAACGCAGTATGGTCTTTGATGTCACCTTTGATTATGAAGTCTGGAATCAACCTGTGTATGGTTATAGCTATACCTACTTTAATCCCCAGACTCGTAAAGCCACGAGTAACTTAGCACAGGCTAAGCTCGCGATTAGTGCTTATACGACTGATAAATTTAAACGCTTCCGTAGCCCTCAAACCCGCTCCGTCGTCGGTGTGTCTATGTTAGTGTCCTATATCGTAGAAGTTAACCCGACTCAACGTGAGGAGGATCAAGCCGCTTATGATTCTATCCAACAAGTCGCTTATGAATATGATTTAGAACTCGATGCGAATGATGTGATTATTGGCGGTGAATGGTATCGGAATGAACACCCTGATTTCTTATGGACACCCGCCAAAGGGACACCAGCCCAAACTCGCTATGAGAACTCCGCCAGTGGTAATTGGGATGATATACGACGCGCCATGCCAGTGAGTTGGCGAACCTCTGCGATTCAAGCTGCACTGAATGATCGAGCACCCTTAGCAAAAGTTGTTGAACGCTTGATTGCTTTCTCAAATGGTACGGTACGTGCAGCAACCGATACGCCACCGGTGCCTGCACCGACTCCTTCAAGTCCTAACCCAACGACTACGACCACGACACCACCCTCGAGAAGCCCATCAACAGGAACAGGAACACGGCCTTCACGAATCGGTGCATGGTTTAATCGTATTCTAGGGCGTGAATCTTAAGCGGTACTTAAAAAGCGGGGTTGATGTTTGCGACAACCCCGCTCGACATGAGCTGCCAGTAGCGATTAAGGAGGAGTCAGGCAGCTGAGAGTGAACTTCAATCAAACCAAGTTTAATCAAACAGTTATCAAACACTTACCAAGTAAGCATCTATTTATGCACCTGCAGGTTGGGGCATAAAACCACCCCGTGCAGGAAACATACGGGCAATCAAACTCGCTGTCGTCCCCGGACGATAAGCTGTTTCTTGCTTTTTATGTTTATAAGTTAAGCTTTCTAGACTAATACCATCTAGAAACTCAGCGACACGCTCATCTAAACCGACCAACATCGCATCAATATTAGCCTGATTCGAGCAAGCAGCGGCATCACGATCTTCTTCACCATGCGTTTCAATCGCCCGAACGATATCGGCAATCGAAATTCGCCCTGCTGGGCGACCTAAACGATAGCCACCACCGGGGCCACGAATCCCTTCGACTAAACCCGCATGGCGCAAACTATAAAATAGTTGCTCCATATACGATAAAGAAATCCCTTGTTCTTTAGCGAGATTGCTTAACCGGAGTACCTTGCGATCGTTATGTAATGCCAACGCCAGCATTGCCATCACTGCGCGTTGGCTTTGTGTTGTCAGTTTCATCTGCCGTCTCCTATATAACGGTTTACTTAAGGCATGTAGAGAGTATATAAAAGAACCACTTTAATAAAAATTCGAATTTTGAACCTGTTTAGTTCGTAAAAAACGAAGCTTTTTAAGGAACTTAATGACCATGATTAACTACAAACACCTTTACTATATGCGCGAGGTCGCCACGGCGGGCAGCCTTGCACGAGCCAGTGAAAGCTTGCACTTAACACCGCAAACTTTAAGTGGCCAAATTAGCTTATTAGAAGCTTCTTTAGGCACTGATCTGTTCAAACGCCAAGGCCGTGGTCTTGAGCTGACAGAGGCAGGGCAAGTTGCCTTAAACTATGCTAATGAGATCTTTCAATTAGGCGATGAGTTGGAACAAGTCCTACAACACCTGCTGAAAGGCCATGCTCAATTGTTTAGAGTCGGCGTTTCGGATTTAGTGCCTAAGTCGATTGCTTATCGTTTACTAGAACCCGCCATGTCTATGCAGAAAAAAGTTCATATTGTCTGCACTGAGGGTAAATTATCTGACCTTATTGCCGATTTAGCAGTACATCGGATGGAGTTAGTGATTGCAGATAGTCCGATGCCTAATACTATGAATGTCAAAGGTTTTAGCCATAAGCTAGGCTCAAGTGGGATTAGTTTTTTTGCAAGCCCCGCGCTGAAAGCGAGCTTAGCAGGTGAATTTCCAAGCTGTTTAGATGGTGCACCGCTGTTAATTTTAAGTGAGGGTGCCGCTATTCGGACTAAACTGCTCACATGGTTTCATAATCAACAAGTTCGCCCGATGATTGTTGGTGAGTTTGATGATAGTGCTTTAATGCAAGCTTTTGGTTTTGCAGGCACAGGTATATTTATTGCGCCCACTGCCTTAGAGGCGGTTTTACAACAAGAAGGTCGTGTAGAAGTAATTGGCCGCAGTTGTGATATTAATGAGAATTTCTATGCCATCTCGATTGAGCGAAAAATCACTCATCCTGCCATTAAAGCCATTACTGAACATGCTCAAGGCTGGTTACACTAAGCTCACAGTTTACACTCAGCGCATAAGGTAAAATCATGCCAAATCCTCTTAGTTCACCTAATCCCTGTTTAAGCTGTGGTGCTTGTTGTGCATGCTTTCGCGTGTCTTTTTACTGGGGCGAGACGGATGCTGCTCCCGGAGGATATGTACCTACGGAATTAACTCAGCCTATTTCCCCGCATCGCTCAGCCATGAAAGGCACTGATCAACCAAAGCCTCGCTGTTGCGCCTTGCAAGGTGTGGTAGGGCAAACAGTGTTGTGCAGCATTCATCCTCAACGGCCTTCACCTTGCAGAGAATTTAATGCGTCATGGGAAGCGGGGGAGCCGAATGAGGCGTGTGATCGAGCACGTCGCCACTATGGCTTAGCGCCCCTAGCACCCATTAAAGCGGGTACTCATAGCGAAATATAAAGAAATGTTACCGACCCTAGGTATTCAGGTCTTGTTTATTTAATAAAAATTTTCTATACTAGCTGAAATAAAAAAGCGGATCTAAAAAGCATGATCCGCTTGCTTTGTGAAGGTGACTCAAGAACTCCAAAGATCAAGTCTTTGGAAATCAAGGATGGCGTTATACACAGCCTATCCCTGACAGCTCCTAATCTACCCAACAACCAGCTCCCCAATGAATGGCCGGTTGTGAAGGCAAATCAGGAACGGCAACCTCAGCTCGCGTCATTCTGAAACCTCTAAGCCATTGAGTGTCAGAACGGCGGAAACATTATTTTTTTATTACAGCATCGTCGTGACGACAGAACCGCTACCACAAACCCCAATTTTCGCGATTCCTGCTGAAGTTGAAGCTATTTTATTGATTCAGCACTGAATCAAACCTGAATATATGGACTGATTTTTAATCAATTGCCTTTCTGCAGAAATAAAGCCGGATTAACCGCTGCCCCATTCAAATAAACCGACCAATGCAAATGTGGTCCGGTGGCTCGCCCAGTTTTTCCGACCAAACCTAATAAATCACCTTGCGTGACCATTTCACCCTGTTGCACATGAATTTGGCTCAAGTGGGCGTACATACTTAAAAGTCCACCTCCATGATCAACATAAACTACCTGACCACTAAAAAATAGTGTACCCGTATAGATAACTCTACCCGAGGCAGCAACCCTAACTGGTGTACCACTCGCCGCTGCTATATCCATCCCACTATGCGGCTGACGCTGATGCCCATTTAAAATACGCCGCAAACCAAAACGTCCACTATCCCGCCCAGCCACTGGGCGAATAAATTCAGTCTGAGCTTCTTGCTCTGAAAACTGTCTAACCAAGCGCTTTTGCAAAGCTAATTCCTGTATAATTCGTGCGGATGACGCTTCATCAGGCTCAACGGTATTATGATCTGCCAGCCGTAAGCGTTGGGTTCGATAAGACTTATGGCTAATTGCAAAACTGATCGTTTCCTGCTGACCTGCACTAGCCACCTCCAGTTGCTGTGGTCCTGGCTTGGCATCTAAAGGAATACCGACTAAAGCCAGCCACTCGCCCTGATGCGGAACGATGGTGACTCGTTGTCCCGCATAATACGCAAGGGGTGCTGCTTGCGATTGCTTAGCGACAGGAATGATTACCAGCCCACCGGGAACGGCTTGCTGTGTAGGAAAAGCTTGTGTTGTGCAAGCACAAGCGAGTAGCGTTAAGCCTGTTAGGATTGTTATAGCCCTGACCATTTTTCAAGCCTTATTGTTTTAAGTGATTAATTATTATGTCCGAGCCTACTATCTTAGCCGAACGGATGAAGTCCATCCAAGCCTTTCATGTCATGGATATTCTGGCACGCGCTCGCCAATTAGCGAGTAGTGGGCGCTCGATTATTCATATGGAAGTGGGAGAACCTGATTTCAGTACCCCCGCACCCATCGTCGAGGCAGGTTTACGCGCTTTAAAAGCGGGCCAAACTAAATACACACCCGCTTGTGGCCTTCCCGAATTACGTGAAGCTATCGCTGCTTGGTATGGGCAACGCTTTCAAGTCAAACTAGCGCCTGAGCGAGTGATCGTAACACCGGGGGCATCCGGTGCTTTGCAATTAGCACTTGGCGTATTAGTGAATCCACAGGATCAAGTTTTATTGACTGATCCGGGTTATCCTTGCAATCGACATTTGGTGCGTCTGTTTGAAGGGCAACCGATTTCGATTCCAGTGACAGCTGCACACAATTATCAACCCAGTCTAGCGCAGGTGCAACAGGTTTGGAGCGAGCAGACTCGGGCGGTCTTATTGGCTTCTCCAGCTAACCCAACAGGTAGTTTATTAAGTACTGAACTCACCCAGCAGTTATCGACCTATATCGCCCAACAACAAGCGACTTTTATTGTCGATGAAATCTATCAAGGGCTTACTTATGATCAAGAGCCAAGCACTGCGCTCAGCATTGCAGATGATATTTGGATTGTGAATAGTTTCTCGAAATATTTTGGAATGACCGGCTGGCGTTTAGGCTGGTTGATTGCCCCAGACTATGCCGTGGATGCGATTAATCGTTTAGCACAGAATTTATTCCTTTCCCCCCCGACGGTTGCACAATATGCTGCACTCGCAGCGTTTCAACCAACGACACTGGCGATTACGGAAGAGCGTCGTTTTGAATTTGCCAAGCGCCGTGACTTTCTGCTCCCCGCCTTACAAAACTTAGGCTTTAAGATTCAGAACAATCCACAAGGTGCTTTTTACATCTATGCGGATGCGGAGCGCTTTAGTGACAATAGTCATGCCTTGAGCCTACGTTTATTAGAAACCGCTGGAGTCGCATTTACTCCCGGCATTGACTTCGGTGAGTCGGCAGCAAAAATCCATGTTCGCTTTGCCTATACCACTGCTTTAGCCGAACTTGAACAAGCCGTAGAGCGGTTAGCTAAGCATTTGTGAGCTTAAAATTTAACGGCTCAGGCAGGCTTCACCGGTTAAAGGAATATTCTGATTAATAATCGGTGGAGCGCCCGCTTGAATCACAAATGAGCTATACCAAACTGGTAATTGTTGTGGATTAAAGCGTGCTAACCGCCCTTCTTGACTAATACTTTCACTCCAGCCGAGATTGACTACCGCACCATTTGCACCCGTCACATAGAGCTGCCCCTTTTCTAGCTCAGTCACAGTACGCAAGCCTTTAGGCAAAATAAATTGCAAGGTATAAGTTCCGGGTTTAAGAGCATACCAACGATAACGTCCAGTTTTTGCATCAGCTTGCAAGACTACCTCATGACTCGGGGTGATTTTAAAGTGTTTAATTCCTTTGACAATTCGCCCAGAATTAGCGCAATAAAAATAACCACTTTCATCCACATCCAAGTAATTAACGCGCCCATCTCCATCTCGATCCGCCTCACCTTCGATGACCGTCAGCACATGATCGCCATCATCATCTTCGTCTAGAAAATCAAAAATACCATCCCCATCGGTATCGACGGGGTGCTTGGCATCCAAACCTAGCTCTAAGTCATCAGGGACACCATCCCCATCGGTATCAGGTTTTTTTGCTAAAATACGGGCATTACCTTCAAATAATGACGGATTAACCACCATACTAAGCTCAGCGGTTTCGGATACTTCCACCTCTAACACTTCATTAGTACTACTGACTTCAGTACTTGGCTTTAAAGCTGGGCTAGGTGGCACTGCTGGAGTGAGCGATTGAGTCGCCAATACGGGTTTTGAGCTAAACTGGGTGATCGCCGCCACTAACACGCTTTTATCATCCACACCATCACCATTCCGATCTTGGCCTTGAGTGAAATCAGCATCAAACCGATCATCAATGCCATCCTGATCGCTATCTAGACCTGCCAGCCTCGCCTCCTCCTGATCAGGCTGACCATCGGCATCGCTATCCAAATCTAGATAATTAGCCAAACCATCCTGATCTGTATCCTGCTTGGATTCCAACACGCTGGGAATTTGATCACCATCATCCTCCCAATCAACCGCATTGATGATTGAGTCTTGATCCGTATCAAGAGGCTGCTTAGGATTAGCGCCCACTTCAATACCATCTAAAACACCATCCCCATCAGTATCCGCTAAAGCCGGATCAGTCTTGAGTTGCCGCTCTAATTCATCGCCTAAACCGTCTTGATCAAAGTCTGGTTGCGGTCGATGGCTGCTTAAAGTGTCTGCTTGAATTATCCAAGGCGTTAAGCTTAATACGCTGAGGATTAAGCCGATCAGTATGGTCTTAGCTTGCATTTGTTTTACTATTAATTGGTTGCTTGCCGAAGAGAATGCCTCACCTGCTGCTTGCCCTAACAGTGCCGGAGAGGCTCATATGTTTTAATAAATTAATTTTATGATAACAAGTTAATTCACTGAATTCTAGATAATTATTTTAAAAATCATAGAGCTAAGCTCTTCTGAGTTAGGCTGCTACTTCTATCTACATCGCTTCAGCAAATCGCCACTAACTACGCCCCCCCAACAAATCCTGCAACTGAAAAGCAGGCGCTACCCCAAAAGACATGCTAAAATCTAGCGCTCCCTGACTCTGGAACAGAATGGCAATGGCTGAAGGTGTTTCTCTAAGCTACCGCGATGCGGGTGTTGATATTGATGCAGGCGAAGAATTAGTTCGCCGGATTAAACCACATGCGCAAAAAACGCGCCGCCCTGAAATGCTTTCAGGGATTGGGGGATTTGGTGCTTTATTAGCGATTCCGCCACAGTATAAACAACCAATTTTAGTCTCTGGCACTGATGGGGTCGGTACTAAGCTTAAATTAGCTTTAGATACTGGCATTTATCACACTATCGGCATTGATTTAGTTGCCATGTGCGTGAATGACATTATTGTCAGTGGTGCCGAGCCTTTATTCTTCCTTGATTATTATGCAACGGGCAAATTAGATGTCGATGTGGCTGAGCAAGTCATTCAAGGTATTGCTGAAGGTTGCTTACAAGCCGGTGCTGCGTTAGCCGGGGGTGAAACGGCTGAAATGCCGGGTATGTATCATGGCAATGATTTTGATCTAGCTGGCTTCTGTGTCGGTGTGGTTGAACGTGATAAGATCATTGATCAAACCAAAGTACATCGTGATGATGTATTGATTGGGATTGGCTCTAGTGGTCCACACTCCAATGGCTATTCCTTGATTCGTAAAATCCTTGAAGTCAGCCAAGCGTCCTTAACTGCGCCTTTTGGCAATTCCACCTTAGGCCAGACCCTGTTAGAACCTACTAAAATTTACACTAAGTTGGTACTCAACCTACTAAAACGCCATGATATTCATGGTATCGCCCATATCACTGGGGGCGGTATCACCGATAATTTACCCCGTGTTCTGCCCGCTGGTCTGCAAGCACGAGTGAAGTGTAAAAGTTGGGAGCGTCCGGCGATTTTCAATTGGCTACAAGAACAAGGTAAGGTAACTGAAGAAGAAATGTTGCGTACCTTCAACTGTGGAATTGGCCTGATCTTAGTGGTCGCTGCTCAAGATAAAGAAGATATTCTCACGACTTGCCGTTTAGACCATGTACCTGCTTGGGTGATTGGAGAGCTTGCCACCACGGATGCCGCTGAGACACATGTAACTTATGTCGACTAAACGGATTGTTGTTTTAATCTCCGGCAGTGGCAGTAATTTACAAGCCCTGATCAATGCTTGTGCACAAGGCGATATTCAAGCCTCGATAGTCGCGGTGATTAGCAATCGACCTAGGGTTTATGGCTTGGAGCGTGCACAGGCAGCCGGGATTGAAACCCAAACCCTCGATCATAAAAACTTTGCCGAGCGGGCTGCATTTGATCAAGCCTTAAAAGCCTTGATTGATAGCTTTCAACCCGATTTAGTGGTGTTGGCGGGTTTTATGCGGATTCTCACGGCAGAGTTTGTGCAGGCTTATACTGGGCGGATGCTTAATATCCACCCTTCCCTCTTGCCCGCCTATAAGGGGGTGCATACCCATCAACGTGCCTTGGATGATCAAGCGCAAATACATGGGGCGAGTGTGCATTTCGTGACCGCTGAACTGGATGCGGGAGCGGTGGTTTTACAGGCTGAAGTTCCAGTATTCGCCGAAGATACCGCAGAAACTTTAGCCGCACGTGTCCTCGTTAAAGAGCACCGCATCTATCCGCAAGTCGTCGCTTGGTTTTGTGCTGAGCGCCTAAGCTACCAAGACGGTGCTGCTTATTTAGATGGCCAACGTTTGTTAGCCCCCCTCAAACTTAAGCACAACGCTGTTTAAGCGCTACGGTTTGTTCTGCTGCTCTTTGAAGACTTGAGCTAATCAATCATCATAGTCCGCTTCACTGGTGCTGTCGCCTTGGGCTTTACACCAAGTTTCTACGGTTTTTAAAGCTTGCAGCAAATCATCATGTTGTTGATCGGGCATATCCCGCGCTAAGCAAGCATTCCATGCCATGACTTCCGGTTCAATCTGGGTAAACAAATCCTTGCCAGTGTCCGTCAAGCAAATATGTGCAACCCGCTTATCCCACTGATCGACCTGCCGACTGATCAAGGCTTTTTTATCCATTAAGATTAAAGCTCGACTTACACGCGCCTTATCCATGCTAGTCGCCACGCCTAGCTGGCTAGGTGTCAAAGAACCATGGTGATTAAGATGTACCATGACCCGCCATTCAGGAATAGTCACCCCAAAATCAGCATAGACTTTAGATAAAGCCCGACTCACCATTTCAGAGGTAATGGAAAGGTGGTAAGGCAAAAAATTTTCAAGCTCTAATTTGTTCATTGCAACATTTTAATTATATTAATTTTTCTTGCAAATGATTTTATTCGAAATTATATTAGTTTTGATCGAAACTAATTTCACCACCGCACACTATGAGGAGTCTGCCAGATTATGGGTAAACAATTTGCATCCGTAGCTGATCTAGATCAAAAACAAATCAGTTTTTCGCAATTAGCTGAAGGTGTCTATGCCTACACGGCTGAAGGTGATCCGAACACTGGCATTATTATTGGTGATGACTCCGTGATGGTGATCGACACCCAAGCCACCCCCACAATGGCAGAGGATGTCATTCGCCGCATTCGCGAAGTGACTGATTTGCCGATTAAGCATGTGGTGATGTCGCATTATCATGCTGTGCGTGTGTTAGGCGCTTCAGCCTATCAACCCCAAAATATTTATGCCAGCCGTCATACCTATGATCTGATTGTCGAACGGGGTCAGCAAGACTTTGAATCTGAATTAGGTCGTTTCCCACGTCTGTTCGCAGATGCTAGCTCGATTCCGGGTTTGACTTGGCCGAATATTGTGTTTGAACGTGAGTTGACCGTCTTTATGGGGCAGCGCGAAGTGCGGATTATGCATTTAGGCAAAGGCCATACGAAAGGCGATACGGTCGTTTGGTTACCGAAAGAAAAAATCTTGTTCTCTGGCGATCAAGTGGAGTATGGCGCAACCCCTTACACGGGAGATGCTTATCACGAGGAATGGCCGAACACTTTAGACAAAATTGCCGCCTTGCAACCGGAAAAATTAGTCCCCGGTCGTGGCGAAGCTTTGGTCACTGCAGAGCAATGTTTGGCAGCAATTCATGGTACGCGAGATTTCTTAGCACAAATGTATGGCAATGTGAAAGCTTGCCGTGCAGCCGGTATGGATTTAGCAGCGACTTATGCAAATACCTATCAATTACTGCAACCTCAATTCGGCCATTGGGTTATTTTCGAACACTGCTTACCGTTTGATGTTACCCGTTGCTATGACGAAGCAGGCGACTATCCTGATCCACGTATTTGGACGGCTGAGCGAGATAATCAAATGTGGCATTCACTCCAAGCCGTGGTTAGCCAATAACAGGCTAGTTCACGCCATTGAGCCTTGCTAGTGTTGCAAGGCTTTAGAACTTCAACCTTCAGGAGGAGTGAATATTGTGGTTTCAACCTATGTGAATCCAGTCTATGCCTTCCAACGCAGCCGTGATCAAGACGCTAAGCCGCCAGCTCATCATCCCGTGTTAATTGTTGGTGGTGGCCCCACTGGGTTGTATTGTGCTCTAGATCTTGCCAAGCAAGGTATCCCCAGCGTGGTTTTAGATGAAGATAATACCGTCAGCTACGGCTCACGCGCCTTATGTTTCTCTAAGCGCACCTTGGAAATTTTAGATCGCGTCGGCTGTGGCCAAGCGATGGTGGATAAGGGAGTGACTTGGCAATTAGGCAAAGTATTCTTCCATGAGCGCCAAGTTTATGAGTTTAATCTACTGCCTGAAAACGGTCATCAACGCCCTGCTTTCATCAATATTCAGCAGTACTACCCTGAAGAGTTTCTAGTTAATCGGATTCAAGACTTTCCAGAAATTGATTTACGCTGGCAAACTAAAGTCACCCAAGTTAAGAAAATAGGTGAACAAGTCGAGGTCAGTGTCAGTACACCTGAAGGCGAATATCACATGACTTGTGATTATGTCTTGGTCGCCGATGGGGCTAATAGCCCGATTCGAGACAGCCTAGGTTTGTCATCTAGAGGGCAGATTTTCAATGACACTTTCTTGATTGCCGATATTCTAATGAAAGCGGATTTCCCGACCGAACGTTGGTTTTGGTTTGATCCCCCCTTCCATCCGGGGCAATCGGTGCTCTTGCATAAGCAACCTGATGGCTGCTGGCGGATTGACTTCCAACTCGGCCCGAATGCGGATCGGCAAGCTTGGCGTGACCCAGAAAAAGTCCGTCCCCTCGTGCAGGCCATGCTCGGCGATGATATTGAGTTTGAGTTTGAATGGTTGAGCGTTTATAGCTTCCGTTGTCGGCGCATGGATTCCTTCCTTCACCAAGATCGGATTATATTTGTGGGTGATTCAGCCCATCAGGTTTCGCCCTTCGGTGCACGGGGCGCAAATGGAGCGCTGCAATCGGCAGAAAATCTCATCTGGAAGCTAGCCCGTGTGTTAAAGCAGCAAGCGCCTGCCCGTTTACTCCAAACTTATGATCAAGAACGCAGTCAGGGCGCGGATGAGAATATCCTCAACTCCACCCGTGCCACTGACTTCATTACGCCCAAAAATCGGGTCACTCGCTTATTCCGCGACACCGCGTTAGAGCTGGCTGAGCATTACGCTTTTGCGCGCCCTTTAGTCAATAGCGGACGTTTATCCACCCCTTGTATTTATGCAGGTTCGACTCTAAATACACCGGATACTCGCAGTGATCAATTCCCCGCAGCACTGCGCCCCGGGGCTAGTTGTAAGGATGCACCGATCACCGCTTTGAGTACTGCCTACCGTAGCGAACCTTGGCTTTTGCAACAATTAGGGGATCGTTTCGTACTCTTAGTCGATGGGCGTGATTTAGCGGATGAGGACTTAGCTGCCCTTAAGTCAATCCCTGATTTAGAGATCCTCATGATTGCGGATCAACTGGCTGACCAACCTGTTCCCAATTACACAACATTGAAAGATCACCTTGGCTTAGTCACTGAGCGCTATGACCTTAAACCCGGCACTGCTTATTTAATTCGCCCCGATCAGCATGTGGCAGCGCGTTGGCGACAAGTGCAAGCAGCTTCAGTTAGGGCGGCGATGCAACGTGCATTAGGCAAGGAGTAAGCCAAAATGACGATGAATTCATTAAATCTTCAAGCTAATTTCTCGGATGCCGATGCTTTCTTTGCAGCGCTCGCTGATTTACACCGTGAAGGTGATGAGCGCAAAAGTGAACGTATCAACGCCCGATTAATTTTAATTCTCGCCAATCATATTGGTGATCAAGCGATTCTGCTCGAAGCCATGCGGATAGCTGCTCAAGTAACCACAACCGATGAATAGGAGTTTTGCATGAGTGAACTGCACTATTTACACGGCTTCGGCAATGAATTTGAATCCGAAGCCTTAGCAGGCGCTTTACCAGTAGGGCGTTTCAGCCCACAGCGCGTCCAATACGGCTTATATGCTGAGCAATTCAATACCACGGCTTTTACGGCGCCACGGGCCGATAATCGCCGGACTTGGTTTTATCGGATTCGCCCTTCCGTGATTCAAGGCCGCTATCGCCCGCTTGAGAACGGTTTAACTCGAAGTGCACCCTTAACAGAAGCGGTAACGCCACCAGATATGCTGCGTTGGTCACCGCTGCCTATCCCGACTGAACCCACTGATTTTGTGGCCGGATTAACGACACTCGCCGTCAATGGCAGTGTACCGGGGCAAGCTGGGATAGGCATTCATATTTATCGGGCTAATCAATCTATGCAGGAGCGTTTCTATCTGAATGCAGATGGCGAAATGCTATTAGTACCTCAAGCGGGTGGCCTGCGGCTACACACTGAATGTGGCATCTTGGAACTTGTGCCGGGTGAAATTGCGGTTATCCCACGCGGAATGAAATGGCGAGTCGTACTTTTGAATGCAACAGCACGAGGTTATGTTTGCGAAAACTATGGTCATCCCCTGATTCTCGCCGAACGCGGCCCAGTCGGTGCAAATGGCTATGCGAATGATCGTGACTTCCAAACCCCGGTCGCAGCTTTCGAAGATCGTGAAGGCGCGTTTGAGTTAGTGACTAAATTCATGGGGCAGAATTATGTCTGTGACTTAAGCCATTCACCGCTCGATGTCGTCGCCTGGACCGGTAATTCTGTACCTTACAAATATGATCTCGCCCGTTTCAATGTAATGAATACGGTCAGCTACGATCATCCTGATCCTTCGATTTTCACCGTATTAACTTCGCCCTCAGGCCAAGCGGGGGTAGCAAATGTCGATTTTGTGATCTTCCCACCTCGTTGGATGGTGGCTGAAGCTACTTTCCGCCCACCTTGGTATCATCGTAATTTTATGAGTGAATTCATGGGCTTAATCTTGGGCGTGTATGATGCTAAAGACAGCGGGGGATTTGACCCCGGTGGTGCGAGCTTACACAATAGCTTCTCACCGCATGGCCCGGAAGCAGCGGTGTTTGAAAAAGCCAGCCATGCTGAACTCAAACCACAGCGCTATGAAAATACGCTCGCGTTTATGTTTGAATCGCGTTATGTCATTCAACCCACTCGTTTTGCCTTGCAAACACCCGCCTTACAAACCGACTATATGGAGTGCTGGGCGGGTTTAACTAAGCATTTTGGAGAAGCAGCATGAAACTCGCCTCATTAAAACAAGGCCGGGATGGCGAATTAATCGTAGTTTCACGCGATTTAAAGCACGCGGTGAAAGCAAGCGGTATCGCCCCGACCCTCCAAGCGGCTCTAGACGATTGGGCAAATCTTGCCCCACGCTTACAAGCTTTATCCGATGCATTGAATAGCGGTCAAGCCCCGCTTAGCTTTACCTTTGATGAAGGCGCTTGTGCCTCTCCCCTGCCGCGTGCTTATCAATGGGCCGATGGGAGCGCTTATGTCAACCATGTTGAATTGGTACGTAAGGCACGTAATGCCGACATGCCAACCAGTTTTTGGCAGGACCCGCTGATGTATCAAGGTGGCTCGGATAGCTTCATTGGCCCACGCGACCCAGTACCCTTAGCCAGCGAAGACTGGGGGATTGATTTTGAAGCGGAAGTAGCCGTGATTACTGATGATGTGCCAATGGGCGCTAGCCCTGAAGTCTGCGCTGATAAGATTCGCCTCCTGATGCTAGTGAATGATGTGTCTTTGCGCGGTTTGATTCCAGCTGAACTCGCCAAAGGCTTTGGCTTTTTTCAATCTAAACCCTCTAGTGTATTCTCACCCGTAGCGGTCACACCCGATGAATTGGGTGCTGCGTGGCAAGATGGGCGGGTACATTTGCCACTATTGGTTACTTATAACCAAGCTCTCTTCGGTAAAGCGAATGCGGGTGAAGATATGACCTTCAACTTCCCGCAAATCATCGCCCATGCTGCCAAGACTCGCCCTTTAGGTGCAGGTGCAATTATTGGCTCAGGGACGGTATCGAATAAGCAAGATACCGAACATGGTTCAGCGGTGGCTGAAGGTGGCGTGGGTTATTCCTGTATCGCGGAAGTACGCATGATTGAAACCATTAATACGGGTCAACCCCAAACTGCGTTTATGAAATTCGGTGATACGATTCGGATTGAAATGCTGGATGCGCAGGGGCAAAGCGTGTTTGGGGCAATTGATCAGCAGGTGGTAGCGTATAAGGGCTAAAGCTCTCTCAAAGAAGGAGGATATAACTCCTTCTGAAGTTGACCCGCTAAACTATGAGACTTGGGTATCGCCATAGTGGTTTTGGAGCTTTTTGAGTAGCTCCAATCCGCGCTGTTTATTGCCTTTACTTGCTAAAGCCTTGAAACGGTTTTCTGCATCAAACTCGGTCAAAGCCATGATGGTAAACTCTTCGTAGAGTTTATTGATGCTGATATTGCGTGAGGCGGCTAAATTTTTAATTCGCTGATGCGTGTCTTCGGGTAGCCTGACTGTAATTACGCCCATAATGCCTCCTGTATAAATGTTTGCGGTGTGACAATTTGTAAGTCATCAAAAATTAAGTCACCACTTTTCAAATCACGTATATTGTTGCTGATGATATATTTGGCTCTGCCTGCCAGTGCAAGTTCAATAAGATGATTATCACCTTCATCTTTGAGGTTAGGTCGCCACCCGAAGTAAATTCGACACCACTCACAACAAGCTAAAAAAGCTGACAAAAACTCTAAGCGCTCATTTGTATCCAAAGGGCAGTGACACATTAGATCTTCACGGCTGAGCACATCCCAGTATTCATTGAATAAAGCTTCACCCACCAACGGGGTTATTTGATTTTGCAAAGCGATTTCCAAAACTTTCCTAGCAGCAGAACCTTCCTTTCCAAGCATAACGGCTACCAGAACATTCGTATCAATCAAAACTTTCAAACAATTTACTTGTAATCATTTTAATTAGATAATGATAGCATATCCGCTATCATTTTTATAGTTGGGCTTGTAACTCTGCCAACTCCTTATCCCGCCGATGGTAGCCTGTTGCCTTGATGAGGCGTTCGGCCTCGGCGATATGAATCCGAGCGCTTTGCATATTGCCTTCGACTCCACTCAGGCAACGGGTCGTTTCACTGTTCGCGGGCTGAGCGAAGTCGAAGCCCGATGCAGCCACCAACAACCTTGCCATCTCCAAATGATAATCCGTCAAATGCAGCCGCATCCCGCTGCCGTCGGCGATGTCGAACACTTTCTGCAACTCAGCCTGAGCGCGGGCGAAGTCACGAGTGTGGCGGTGCAGCGCAGCGCGGTTTAGCAGACCGAAAGGTAATATGTCTATGTATCCAGCACCATGAAAAATAGATATTGATTGATCAATCCAGATCAAAGCATCTTGGTACATAGCCTGTTGAAAATACGCTCGACCAATTGAGAGTTGATCAAGAGCAATATCC
Organism: Thiothrix eikelboomii; assembly: GCF_900167255.1. Lineage (GTDB taxonomy): Bacteria > Pseudomonadota > Gammaproteobacteria > Thiotrichales > Thiotrichaceae > Thiolinea > Thiolinea eikelboomii. The sequence continues at coordinate 7,796 of NZ_FUYB01000004.1, read as the reverse complement.
GATAACCAATTATTCTCCTTGGCAATATTGAGTGTATATTTGGCTCGATCAATTACTGCATCATTCTCCCCCTCATCTAATAAGAGTTGACAGTAATCAAATCTCATAGATGAGCTAATCAAAGACTGTATCATTAACCACCAGCATTCCAATATTTTCTGTAAGTTCGATGGGCAGACCAAGCTGAGTAAGTAAACGCCCTGTATCTTCTGGTTTTTCAATATATTCGAGGCTATCACAAGCACTCTTAAAAGCATCACCTAAGTTGCCTAGAGTCAAATGAATGCCACTGATATTATTAAAACCTATTGCAGTCTCGCGCCAATCTCGATTCTCAATAGTTATTTCGATATTTTTCTGCATTACTTCTAATGCTTCTTGCAAACGTCCCAATCCACGCAAATTAGACCCGTGCATAATTTAATAAGGCTTCTTGAGCATCGGTAGTGAGGGTTCTGATTGGATTTCCCCAAAGACTTCGGAACCTCTAAAAACCCACCAATACCCACACAAATGTGAGAAAATTCCCATCCGAGCCAACGACCTCGTTACTAGCCATGCCCAAGAAAAGTGCCATCAAAACCAGCCTGTTTGCCGCCGAAGAGCGTGAACAGAAACTCGACCGCAAGGGCGATCTGCTATCCACGCTGAACCAGCACGTCAACTTTGTCGCCTTGGCAGCAGAAATCGACCACATCGCCCCACGCCCCAGTGACAAGCGAGGAGAGGCCGTCCGCCCTATCCAACGGAACTGATGGTACGAATCTTGGTATTGCAACACCTGTACAACCTGTCGGACGAGGCATTGGAATACCAATTCTGCGCAACGTCGCCAAAAGGATACTGAGGCAAGCTGGACGAAGAAACACGGCAAAAGTTACCACGGCTACAAACTCAGCATCAGTGCTGACCAGAAATATAAACTCATCCGTAAACGCCACATCAGTACGGCCAAAGAGCATGACACCCACCCTTTTGAAGTGGTGCTTGATCGAGCCAACACCTGCCGTGACGTATGGGCGGACAAAGGTTATGAAGACCCATCCCGTGAACAACGCCTCCACCAAGGTGGCTGGCGGTTACACATCCAGCACAGAGCCAAGAAAGGCAAGCCGCCATCCGACTGCCAGAAGCGCCGCAACACCCGCATCGCTAGACCCCGTGCACGGGTTGAGCATGTGTTTGGATCAATCGGTGCGATGGGAAAGCCATCTGTAGCATTGGGTTGGCACGGGCAGTCTTCGGACTCAGCATCAAGGCTACCGTATACAACCTGCGGCGGCTTTGTTCGCTCAAAGCAAGCGGCGTTGTGCCCATTTGAGGGGAAATCCCCGAAAAATCCGCAAAAATGCGGGAAAACGATCTGAAAATTGCGATGGATTGGTGTTTTTTCTAACAAAACGCTGATAGGCCAACGCTAATCACTTGAGTTTGTCGCGCTTTGCGGTCAAGCCCTCATACGATCCGGGCGGGGAGAGGATACGCAGCTAAACGCGCTAGTGTTTCCCGGATATCCGTCTCCGTCGTGAGCGGATTCAGGGTACACAGTCGCAGCACTTCGCGTCCACGTAGCTGGGTCGAAGTCAGGCAGGCAAAGCCACTGTCCGCCAGAGTCTGCGCCCGGCGGGCATGTTCGCCGGGTTCGGCATGACGCAAGGCAAAGCAGATAATCCCGATCTGTGCAGGTGTAACGACCTCCCAAACATCAGGCTGTTCGTGCAGCACCTTTTCAGCCAGCTCCGCCAGTTCGATGCCGTACTGGATCGCCTCCCGGAAGCGGGCGACTCCATACGTGCGCAGCGACATCCACAGCTTCACTGCCCGTGAACGGCGGGTCAGCTCCAGACTGCGATTACCGAAGTTGACGACCTGTTGTGCTTGCCCCTGTGCATCCCGCAGGTATTCCGGGTACATGGCAAAGCAGCGCTCCAGCGCACTGGGGCGGGTGATCAGGCAAACTCCGGCATCATACGGCTGGAACAGCCACTTGTGCGGATCCAGCACCAGTGAGTCGGCTAGCTCCATCCCGGCCAGATAGCGTTGGCCTTGGGCGGTGAGTGCTGCCGGTGCGCCATAAGCACCATCCACATGAAACCACAAACCCTGTTCGCGGCAGAGCGCTGCAATTTCTACTAGGGGGTCAACTGCGCCGGTATTGGTGGTGCCAGCACTGGCGACGACCATCATCGGCATCAAACCAGCTTGCCTATCCCCAGCGATGGCGGCTCGCAGCGTGTGCATGTCCATGCGGTAATCGGCATCACTGGGGAGGATGCGGATATGGCTATCCGGCAGTCCCATGTGTTGCAGGTTACGCTTCAGGCTGGCGTGGGTCTGGTCAGTCAGGTAGGCGACACCTGTACCTGTTTCATGCCGTGCGACCATAAAAGCGTTCAGATTGGCGATGGAGCCACCGGACAGAATCACACCTTCCGTGTGGGTCGGTAGTCGCAGCAACTGCGCCAGCCAGCCGGTTACGACGGTTTCCAGCGTCGCAGGGCCAGAACCACCCCCCCAGGAGGCGGCAATGGTATTGAAGCCTACGCCTAGCCACTCACCGAGCAAGGCGGCAAACGAACCGGGTCCGGGTACACGTGCAAAATAACGCGGATGATCACCATGTTGCTGATGCGCCAGTGCTACTTGTGCCAGTAACTCCAGTGACTCATCGGCATCCAGTGGGTATTCGGGCAGTTCGCCCCCCAGCGCTGCCAGCAAGTCTTGCGGCTGACCGATCTGGATGGCGGGTTCATGGTTACGGTGCAGATGCCGCTCGACTACCATGTCTACCAGTTTGTAGCCGAGGCGGCGCATCTCGGCGGCCTCCATGCCGAGCGTATCGGCAGCTATCCGCTTATTCTCTGTCATGCTTAAACACTCCTGCGTTGGCGTTATCCCCGTGTGCACTCTGGCGATGGCATAACATCCCTGATGCTGCCTGCAATGCTAGCAGCTCGTGGTCGCGGCGGTGGTAGCCGGTTTCGTTGATGAGTTTGGCGGCTGCGGCGATGTGGTATGCAGGGTCAGCCGCTTCACGGCTATTTCCCTCTTCCCAACCTTCCCCCGCAAGGGGGGAAGGAGCAAGAGACTCCGCCACCAACAACCTTGCCATCTCCAAATGATAATCCGTCAAATGCAGCCGCATCCCGCTGCCGTCGGCGATGTCGAAGACTTCCTGCAAGTCAGCCTGAGCGCGGGCGAAGTCGCGGGTGTGGCGGTGCAGCGCGGCGCGAGCGAGCAGACCGCGAGGTAGGTGATGCTGTACTCCTGCAGCGCGCAAGCCAGTAACAGCTTGCTCCAGCCACTTTTCGGCTTCGCTCAGGGAGCAGGAGGATGAGCTGAGAGCTTGTTGTAGATGGGCACATCCGAGGGTGAGCTGATCTAATGAAATGCTCAATAGACTCATTTTTTTGAATCGTGCGTAGTCCAAAGCCTTTTCAGCACGCTCCAATACACATGATACATATTGCTGCTCCAACAATAAGTCACAGTACTCAAAGCCTTCAACTGACAATAAAAACCCAATAGAGAGATCATTTTTAAAGACCTGCTCTATTTGTATGAAAATATCAGCTGCAGCAGTAACATCCCCTCTCTGAAGCAAAGAATAAGCATAGGTTGCACTCGTTTTTATGTACCAATTTCCATCATTAGATGCAAACTTAATAGCTTTTTTAGCTTGCTTCTCAGCTTCATTTATTTTGCCAAGCAGAAGTTGCACTTCGCTCAAATTATTAAATGCTATCGCAGTTCGTTTACAATATAAGGTCGTTTTAATTATGCTTATATAGGCTTGATAAGACTGCTCTGCTTCATGCAATCGTCCCAGTGATCGTAAACAATAACTAACCCAATCTAATAACAACTCTTTGTATTTCTGCTCTAATTTTTCTGTCAGATTTTCCCACGGTTTAGTAAAAAAGATCGCTAGTACGGCAAGGCTGTCACTAAACGCACCATGACTTTTACATATATAATTGTCTTCCCCACGTCTAAGACGAGGCCAATAAACCTCATCCAACGCCTGCTGATGCAACCCCGCCGCACACCCATGCGCCACCGCACTAAACAACGGCTGCATTTCTTCCAGCGTATCGGGAAACTCTTTCTCCGGTAGGGCTTTGTAGTATTCGTACAGCCGTTCATGCGCCTGCTGCCACACTTGCGGCTGCTGGGTTTGCAGTTGCCCGCCGAAGTATTCGCGGATCAGCGGGTGGCAGTCGAGGTCGCCGCCGCTGTCATGCTGTGACAACAGGTGGTGCTCTTCGCGCAAACTGGCGATGGCTTCCAGCCATTCATCTTCATCAATGCCTGCGGTCAGGTGCGGAATCTGCGCATCCCACAGCATTTGCAGCACGTCTTGCCCGATGGGGTGGTCGAACAGCCCCAACAAGTGCAGCAACGCCAGTTCCGGCTCGCCCGCAAACCATTCCGCGTAAGCCTGCATCACCTTGAAGGCGTGGCGGCTGTCGCGGTTGCCCTTGGCTTTGACCAATGCCTTGAGCGTATCGCGCTTGCGCACATCGCCCTGATGCCGCAGCCGCAACACATTCCCCAGCAAACTCAACGCCAGCGCATGACCACCGTATTCACGCACTGCCTTGCCCAGTTCCGCCGCACTGCCCACTACCCCCAGCGATTGCAACAACTGGATGCCATCTGCCACCGTCAGGTTTTGCAGATCGTGGCGGATGACGGTGGGCGCGTCGCGGTCACTGAGTTCATGCAGCGCAATCCGCGTGGTGATAATGCACAAACCGCTTGGATGGCGGGCAAGCTGGCGCAGTAACTGGCGGATGGCTTTGTCCTTGAGTTCGCCGCGCATCGCCGCGCCGCCGTGTTGCAGCGGCTCCAGACCATCCAGCACCAGCACGTAGCGTTTGCCGTGCAGTAATTCGGCGAGGTGGTCGCCCTTGTCCTCCTCTGACGCAAACCGCTCGCGGCTCGAACCCAGCTTGGCAAACGCATGGCTGAAAAACGGCGTGGCGGAAGTCTGCTTGTCTTCGCTAGAACCTTGGGCATAGAAAGACCACTCAAACAGTACAGGAATATTGGCGGTGTGGTTCAGCCAGTGGCGCAGCAGCTTGGTTTTGCCTGTGCCGCCGGGGGCGATGAATTGGACGATGCGGGTGGTGGTGTTTGCCCATGCGGTGTTGAGGAGTTGCAGTTCGGCGGTGCGTCCGAAGAAGCCGCCTTTGACGGTGGGGAGGCGGTCGGAGTGGATGGAGGGCGTCGTCGGGGAGATTGTCGGGCTGAAGCCCGACCGACAAGTGCCCACCAGATCGTGTATCTTTTCTGCCAGCTTACACAGGATGTCATCCTGCTGATGCTCAACCAAGGTGGATAACGGTACGTTGTCGCGTGACGCCCCCTGCATGGCACTGAGCCAGCCAACCTTTTTCCAGGGGCAGGGCTTTAAGATCAGCGGGATGACACGAATCCCTTGCTGCTCCCGCCGCTCCAGCAAACGCGGGATTTCTTCACCCCGGATGAATCTGGACGTGAGGAAATCGGCGCTGATCAGCAAGATGGCGACATCAGCCGTGTTGAGCGCTGTTTCGATTTCAGGATACCAGCTATCACCCAGAGCAATCTGGCGGTCTTCCCACACCGACAGCAAGCCCTCCATTTCCAGTACGGCAAGCTGGGTTTGCAGGCGGTCTTTCCACGCCTCGTCTTTGTGACTGTAACTGATGAAAACCTTGGTCATGTGAGCAAGCCCTGTTCACTTTACAATAGGCTTGATAATACCGCTTATCCGTCATTTTGTCCGGCTTTATGAACATTTGATCACCGCGCCAATGTGGCAATATTGACAATAATGAGTCAACGTTCAAGACTCTAAGTATCGGCACATGGGAGAGTTAAATCATGACCACGCTAAACATTTCTTTACCCGACAATATGAAAACCTGGATCAACCAACGGGTAACGGGGGGCGATTACAGCAATATCAGCGATTACATCCGCAGCCTTATCCGTCGTGACCAAGAGCAGCTCCAAGCCCAACGCGAGCAAGATGCCCGCAAGTGGCAACTGATACAGGCAATCGCCCGCAAAAACTTGCAACAGCGTTTGGCGGAACCACCCCCCGAAGAATTTGCTGATATGAGCGAAGAAGCAATCATGCAGATGGTACGTGAAGAAATTCAAGCCTACCGCCAAGGCAAAGCATGAAGGTTGTTATTGACTGCAACATTTTGATTTCAGCGGGGCTGACAGCGGGAACATGCCGTGCCGTGCTCCAAACGGCACTGGCGCATTACGAGATAGTGATGTCGCCGGATATTTTGGCTGAATATCAGGATGTGGTATCCCGCCCCAAATTTGCCCGTGTCCGCGACAAACTGGAAGGTTTCATGCTGGACATGGCACGGGTGGCTGAATTCGTTTATCCAGAGCCGCTTGCTTATCCACTCCCAGACCCAAAGGATGTGCCTTATTTGTTAGCCGCACTGGCAAGTGGCGCGAAATATTTGGTAACGGGCAATGGCAACGACTTTCCGGCGGATGTCTGCGTGGGTGTTGATGTGGTGACACCAGCGGCATTTCTCCAGCTTGATTTGCCGGCTAAGCGTCAAGCCTGAGAACTCGGATAAGCTATGTAGCCAAGCCGCTGCGGAGTGTTCATGGGCGGCTTTCTTTAGCAAGGGTTTGTTGCAAATCCAGTAATTCTTGGTCACGGCGGTGGTAGCCCGTTTCTTTGATGAGTTTGGCGGCGGCGGCAATGTGGTATGCAGGGTCAGCCGCTGCGCGGCTATTCCCCCCTTCCCCAGCCCTTCCCCCGCAAGGGGGGCAGGGAGCAAGAGACTCCGCCATCAGCAACCGCGCCATCTCCAAATGATAATCCGTCAAATGCAGCCGCATCCCACTGCCGTCGGCGATGTCGAACACTTCCTGTAAGTCAGCCTGAGCGCGGGCGAAGTCGCGGGTGTGGCGGTGCAGCGCGGCGCGGGTGAGCAGGCTGTGGGCTAAATAATCTGGACGACTCACTAAAGTATTTACTGAATTATTTAGTTGCTCACCCGCTTCAAAGAACCTTGCACTCTGCATATAAACTACACCTAACAGCAAAGTATCCAACCCAATCGACAACTGACCCTTTTCCTCTTTAGAAATAGCTAAAGAATAACATGTACGTTCTTTTGTCTCTAAAGTTTTCCCCTCATCTAAAAGCAAAGAGCAGTAATAGAAGTTACGCAATGAGTGTAAACAAGGGCGATGCGACTCATATTGCTGTTGAAGCGTCTCTGAATCTAAAAAGTAACGCAAAGCTTCGTCTGTTTTTCCATTCTGATGTAAAGTATACCCATAGGTAGCACGTTTACTCATACGCAGAAACAAATTCCTCGAATAATCAGCATACCTGATAGACACTTCAGCCGTTTTCTGTGCTTTCATCAACTCACCTAAAAGTAGCTCGATCTCGCACAAATTACTTGAGGCATGTGTAGCTTCACTCCACTCTTCTTGCTGAATAGCTAATGCAAGATTATGTTTAGCTGGCTCAATAGCTTCAGCTAAGCGTCCCCAAACTCTTAAACAAAAACTCGCCCAATTTAAAACCTGAATCTGGCTCAATGGAGACATTTTAACGATGGGAGTAGACCATGTTTTCTCAAAAAAATGAGCGACTGTAGCTAAATCATCCCTAAAAGCACCGAGTTGATACAAACTATAGTGATTATCTTTTCTACGGATACGAGGCCAATAAACCTCATCCAACGCCTGCTGATGCAACCCCGCCGCACACCCATGCGCCACCGCACTAAACAACGGCTGCATTTCTTCCAGCG
>NZ_FUYB01000010.1:0-112500 GCF_900167255.1 Thiothrix eikelboomii | reverse complement strand
TTTTAGAGGTGGATGCTGCTTCACGAACCAAAGTGGAGGACACCCGAGAGCTACTCGATAATGTCCAATATGCGCCTACTCGTGGCCGCTATAAAATCTATCTAATTGATGAAGTGCATATGCTTTCTGGGCATAGTTTCAATGCGTTGTTAAAAACTTTGGAAGAGCCACCGCCTCACGTTAAATTTTTATTAGCAACTACTGACCCACAAAAATTGCCAGTGACGGTTTTATCGCGTTGTTTGCAATTTAATCTCAAGCGGATGCCCTTAGCGCTCATTAGCTCACATTTAGCACATGTACTCACTGAGGAGCAGATTGCTTTTACACCGACCGCTCTAAACTTGTTGGCTAAAGCGGCTGATGGTTCGATGCGTGATGCTTTGAGTTTAACTGATCAAGCCATCGTGACGGGAGGGGGGCAAATTAGTGATCAATCCGTACAGGATATGCTGGGCTTATTGCCTAGTGAGCACTTACATCACTTACTACAAGCCTTAGCTCGCAATGATGCCAATGCCTTACTCGTAGCCATTGAGCAAATGGCACAAGTAACAACAGATTTTAATACCGCTGCGGATAGTTTAATTGCTTTATTACATCAACTAGCCGTTGCGCAGTTAGTCGCTCAACCCCTTGAGTCTGAGACTGAGCTTGCCGCGCTTATTGATTTATTTACACCCGCCGATTTGCAGCTATTTTATCAAATGGCTTTGTATGGGAAGCGAGATCTCCCCTTAAATCCAGACCCCCGTAGTGGTTTTGAGATGATGCTTTTGCGGATGCTGGCCTTTCGTTTGGATGATCCAAAAGTATCACCGACCTTAAAAAAAAAACTAACACCACCCTTATCTGAATCAAAGCCAAGCGCGCAATCACCAGTAGAGCCTGTTATCACGACGGCTGCTAGGCCAATAAGCTTAACCAGTCCTAAGCCAGAATCAGCGGGGCTTGTGTCTATTCCCTTGCCTTCAGTCAGTTCAGTTGTACCATCGGTAAACTCTGCCATAAAGTTAGAGCCTAAAGCTGCCAACAATCAGAGTTTGCCCGTAGAAACCCCAGTTTTAATGGTTAACGCAAAGCTGAATGATCAAGAAAAATTGAGTGATCAAGCAAAGCTGAACGAGCAAGAAACACTGAGTGATCAAGCAAAGCTGAATAATCAAGAACTGAGTAGCAATGAATGGTATGAGTTATTACCGCGTTTAAATTTAACGGGAATGGCTCAACAATTAGCAGAGCATTGTTTATTAAAGGCTATTGAAGGTAATCAAGTACGTTTACTGATGGATAGTAGCGCAAGTAATTTACAGACTAGTGGGGCTATAGAGCAACTAGCGGCTGCTTTAACTAAGGTCTTAGGCCAAGCGCTACGTGTCAGTTTAGAGCTAAGCCCTGAGTTAGCGGATACGCCAGAAAAACGGCGCTTACGGATGACTCAAGAGCAACAACGACAAGCTGAACAGGCGATTGAACAAGATCCCATCGTCCTACAATTAAAAGAGCAGTTTGGGGCAAGTATTGTGGCCGGTTCGGTCCGCCCGCATACGCACGAGTAAAAATAGAGTAAAATACTATCCAATTAATCAAAGAAATGAGGATAAAGTTATGATGAAAGGTGGTTTAGGTAATCTGATGAAACAAGCGCAAAAGATGCAGGAAAACATGCAACGCGCTCAACAAGAAATTGCGCTGATGGAGGTAACAGGCCAGTCAGGTGGTGGTTTGGTCTCTATCGTGATTACAGGTAATCATGCTTGTAAGCGGGTGACGATTGATCCTTCTTTATTCGCCGATGATAAAGATATGTTAGAGGATTTAATCACTGCTGCCTTCAATGATGCAGTACAGCGTTTGGAAGTGGCGACTCGTGAGCATATGACCGATGCTACAGCGGGGATGCAATTACCTCCGGGCTTTAAACTGCCCTTCTAAACTGATTAGGAATGTAGATGTCCGAATCCTCCTTATTGAAAGAGTTAGTGGATGCCTTGCGTTGTTTACCCGGAGTGGGAGCACGCACGGCTCAGCGGATGGCTTTTCATTTGCTCGAACATGATCGTCAAGGTGGCGAACGGTTGGCGCGAGTGATGGCTGCGGCGATGCAGAATATTCAGCATTGTGAGCGATGTCGGACATTAACTGAGCAGACTATCTGCCGTCTATGTAGTAATCCTGCCCGCGATGCCAGCCTCTTATGTGTCGTTGAGCATCCCTCAGATGTCGTCGCCATTGAGCAGGCGACGGCTTATCGAGGCTATTATTTTGTCTTAGGGGGCAGATTGTCGCCTTTAGATGGGATTGGTCCTGACGATATTGGTTTAGATCGACTGGAACAGCGCCTAGATGAGGGTAGTGTGCAGGAGTTAATTTTAGCGACTAACCCGACGGTTGAAGGTGAAGTCACAGCACATTATATTAGTGAGTTAGCGGCTAAACGCCAAGTTTCAACCAGTCGAATTGCGCATGGTGTACCGATGGGCAGTGAGCTTGAATATGTTGATAGTGGTACTTTATCGCATGCATTTGAAGGACGGAGAAAATACTAATGACAGCTTGTTTGTTTTGTCGGATTCGTGATGGAGAAATCCCTTCGACTAAGGTGTATGAAGATGAGCATTTGCTGGCTTTTAAGGACATCTACCCGAAAGCCCCTTTGCATGTGTTAATCGTGCCACGTAAACATATTGCGACGATCAATGATCTGGAAGAGAGCGATGCTGAACTCGCTGGGCGTTTGTTTTTAGCCGCTAAAAAGATCGCTGCTGAAGCTGGATATGGTGATGGCTATCGGGTGCTGATGAATTGTGGGGAGAAGGGTGGTCAAGTGATTTTCCATCTGCATTTGCATTTAATGGCGGGTTTTTACGACCATGAGCAAGATCAAGTCAGTGATTAACGCCTACACAGCGCGCTGATTGGCTTGGGCCGCCCTTAATAGCCTCTAGCTCTGCCCAAGTTTATACACAGGGCTGAACGTTTTTTGCCAATTAAAATAAATAATAGCTTCAATTAAGTTAGCTATTGTTAAGGTTCGTGTAAGGCGTTGGTTTGCAATATAACTGCGCTATGTTCCTACAGTAAAATAGGCTAGTCCTGTTGAATCAGGGCAACAAGAAAACGGGCTAAATAATAATGAAATACAAACATGCTGTTAGCAAACCTTATTGTTTGCGCGTGCTATTTTCTGCTACCGCCTTCCTCGCTAGTTTAGGTATCTTCTTTCTGCTAACTCAACCGGCAATGGCTGCAGGTAATGCTATACCGGTCGTTAACACGACTATTTCAGTGGCTAAAACGGGTTCTGAACCGTTTGATAATACTACTTGGAATGGCAACTTAGCCACCGCAGGTTACGATGAGAGCGAGGATAACAATGTCACTCGTTTGCAAGACTCCATCACTTATTTAGTCGAAGTTTCTGTTAATGACAACAAGGTTAAAAGTTTAACTACAACAGTTCAGCTGGATAAAAAGCAGGCATGGATTGACCTGCCGACGGGTTGTAAAACTGACCCAACTGAAGTGAATCCAGTCTCTAGTATTTCAGTAGACAAACGCACGCTGTTCTGTAATCTTGGCCCAGCGGTTGAGGGAACGACCCGTGCTATTTATCCCGTAGCGCGAGCGATTGCTGCCTCTTATGATGGTTCAGAAATCACGCTGAACGATAACCATGTCAGTGCCAATGTCTCAGCACAAGCGGACGGGATTTCTAATGTTGCAACAGCCGGCCCGACAGATGTTATCGTGACGGCTAATTTTCGGGTGAATACCACTAAAGAGCTGCAAGTCACAGCGCTCGATCCAGCGACAAATCAGCCGCTGTATATTGCTCCCGCTTACAAGGGTTCAGATGGTACAACCAAAGGTTCAGTGGTCGAATATGTGATTAAGGTGCAATATCAAAAGGGTTCAATGCTGGCCAATGCACCGGATGAGGCGAATGGTGATTTTGAACAGGACTATCAGTTACTCGACTATTACACCGACGACAATACCAATAACGATAATAAAGCCATTATTTCTAGCTCGGGCGCACCCACCACGGTTTCGACCCATGCTGTTTTATATACGTGGAATCCTGCTAAACCTGCTTGTGAATTAGTCGGTAATCATGGTCCGAATGCAACGGTTAGTTGTACGCAAATCAATCATATTCTGGATCAGCTTGGACCAAATTTCACAGCAGATGGTATTAATGATCCAAATATTGCGATTGATTTGCAAAATATTGATGTGCGTGATCCCGATAAGGATGCGAATTTAATCGAGTTAAAAATTAATGTTTGGTATAGCGAACCTAACGACATTGCCAATCATCAAAATTGCTCACCTTTACCCTGTACTTCATTCACGCTCAATTCGGTAGGGTTTTATAGTGCGACAGGAGGAGCAGGCGGCACACCGACCGTTTTAGGTTTTAATCCGGTCTCAACTGAAGACGCTTCGGGTAATAATCTACTGAATTATAATGGTAATGGTGAGCCTTTTCCTGATTATACCCCTTACCCGCTGATATATAGAGAACCCGGGAGCTGGGTGGCTGCTAAGGGTTTTGATGGCGCATGGCTGCCTCATAAAACTGGAGCACGTAAATATGCTTTGGGGGCAACGATCCCGTTTCTACTGAATATTTGGGACTACCGTTTTGTTGAGGGCGGCAAATCGCAAGTCTGCGATAAGATTGATACTACTCAGTTTGAATATGTGGGGTTGTCAGAGCCGAATCGCACAGATATGACCTATTCTTGGAATTCGAATAAGGCATTTAATCCAACGATTGTTAGTTATGGCCCATTAGTCCCGGTCTTCAGCGAGGATAAGTTGGGGCTAGTGACCTATCTCTACTCAGATGACCCCCACCCGGGTTTGCAGGCACAACGTGATGAAACTTGTGACGATGATGTCAATCTAGATGGTAAGTTCGTGTTAGATGGTATTAATCAAACCACTCAACAGCCCGATGCGCCGAATGATTGGGTGACGGATCCTGCTTTGTTGGGGGGGGCAGATAAAGTAAGTAAATTGCGGATGCAAGGCGTGATCAATAAGGAGTTTTTGCTCAGTCTTGACCCGACCTCCACCCGTATAGCCTTTGTTACCAATCATTTATTGAAAATAAAGCCAACAGCTACGGGCTATACCAATACAACGACAGATGTGACTTATTTACCCAATTTTATGACGGCGCGGATAGATAGTGGTCCAAATGGCAGTTGGGCAGCATGGAAAAATATTAGTGCGGTTTCGATTGATCCGAATCATGTCGGTTTTTCTTTCGCAGATTATGATGCTGACCGGGTGATTTTAGTGCCTTCTTCACTAGCGCTTGAGAAATACACCGAGCCACGGGGTATCAAGGTCGTGCGTGGAGCGGATCGCGTGCAATTTATGCTAAAGCCACAAGTCATCGGCCAATGGAGTCCCGCGATTACGACGGCTTCATTAGCGGATAGTTTACCGGTTGGGACTGATTATGTTTTAGGGTCTGAACGGTTCTCGTTGGATGGAGGCAACACTTGGTTGACCCGTGCAGCCTATGATGCAGCTAATCCTGCGGTGACGATCAGTTCGGTGGAAAATACCAATCCACGCGCTATTCACTGGAATTTTGCGAGTGTGAATACAGGGGATCAATTGCCTTTGATTCGCTATACCGTCGAGGTCGATCCGAAGTTGACGACAGGTACGTTTATTAATACCGCCATCTTGACTTCTGATATTGGCCCCGATGGTGAGGATACTGATACCGCCAGCGATCCGGTTCGTGCCAAGTATCAACTGAATATTCTCGCTAATGCCGGTTTGGATGTTTTCAAATCAGTAGACTATCCGATTCACGGCATGAATGAGCCATTTGAATTTGAGCTGGTTTATACCAATCTAGGCGGTGAAGATTATAGCGGTGGAGAGTTTATCGACATTTTACCTTATAACAACGATGGTAACGGGCAAAACTCCAGTGGGTTAGCAAGTACTCGGCAACCGAGCAGTCGGTTTAATGGCAGCTATTCGGTTAGTCAGATTACTGCAACGAATAATGAGGTTTTCTATGCGACGAATGCGGCCTCTAGCAGCATTCAGCAAGATGTTTGCCATGCGAGTAATCAAGCAGCAGGCTATGTGCCAGCCAAGGGTGATCTCTGTTATGAGATGTATCTAAACAATAATAATCAATTGGCAGGGGGTTCTAGTACCGGTACAGGTACGACGCCTTGGGTGGCCTGTAGTAGCCTCGCACCCTTGGTCTGCGGCGCTTTGCCAGCAGATACTATTACCGGTTTGCGCTTCACAACGCCTGCTTTAATGGGTGACAGTGGTGGTAAAGCGGTACGCATTCAGCTTAGCCCGTTAGGTAATATCGGTGGCACACCACAATTAGATGAGAATGGCAAAGTCACGGCAGCATCGACTGGCGATATTTATACCAATAATTTTGGTGGGCGAGTACCAGAGCTTTCCTTGCAAGTGATTTCTAATGATGCATCTGTGGCCATTGTGCCGAGTACGCTAGGAAATCGGGTGTGGTTAGATAGCAATGGTAATGGTCTGCAAGAAAGCAGTGAAACAGGTCTGGCTGGGGTTGAGGTCAAGCTAACTTGTGGTAGTGCCTCAATTACAACCACGACTTTAGCTGATTTAGCCTCTACACCATTGGATGAAGCAGGTAGCTATCAATTTAGTGGTTTACCAGAAGGTAATGCGGCGAATGTTTTAGTCCCAGGTGCAGCTTGCACACTGAGCATTGATGCGGCTCAGGCTGAGTTAAGCAATTATCAATTGACTACTGCCAATGCAGACGGGGATACGACTAATGATCGCGTAACCGATCTGAATGACAGTGATGGTAGCTTGAGCGCGGGCAGTATCACGGTCGATTTTACAGCGGATTCTTCAGGTCAAGAAAATCAAGGTTTTGATTTTGGGTTTAAACCTAACCTTAGTCTTGGTAACTATGTTTGGTATGACCTTAATATGGACGGTATTCAAGACCCAAATGAAGCCGGTGTAGGGCAGGTACAAGTATTTTTGTATGCTAATGCCAGTTGCTCAGGGGCATCTATTGCCGATGTGTATACCTCTAAAACCGGTTGGTATGAGTTCAATGGCTTGGCAATGGGGAGTTATTGCCTACAGTTTAATACGCCAGCGGGCTGGTCATTAAGCCCTAAAGATGTAGGGGTCAATACCTCAGATTCTGATGGTGTGGTGACCAGTACGCTGAACCAATATCGAATAACCGATCTCAATTTAGCCGCCAATGATGACACTCAAGATTTAGGTGTCTTTCATGCGCAATGTACAGCCCCTACGATACCGCTAGGTATTCAAGCCAAGATGCCCAGTTATGGCTCTAGTCCGTGGCATCACCCGAATGCTTATAATGTAGAGGTCGGTGATTTAAATCTGATCGGTTTCTGTTTGGAAAAAGCGGATGCTGATCCAACAGTGGATGATCTCTTTAAAGTAAGCGGTGTCGACCGCCAAAACTTAAGTGCCACCCGAATTGATGCTCTGCAACGGCTATTTACAGCCTTGGGGGATCATGAGGTATTGGCAGCGGTCAATGCTGAGTTTGGTAGTGCTACGGAAAGCCTCGATAGCCTATTGCAGTATCTTGTCTGGTATTACACAGACTGGAGTGAGGATTTCGCTAAGGTTGAAGATTCGATCAATAATACGTCCTGGACTAATCCACAGAAGGCCGCGATGACCGCTTTGGGTCGCCTGATTTTGGATAGAGTTACAGGCGCGAATGGTCAAACTCAGTATGCAATGACGGCTGTTTACTGGCTACATAATCAGACTGACCTTGGGCGACAGGATTTGATTGTGCCCTCAAATTATGTCTTTCCTGATAATCAATGTGCTTTGCCAAAATTAGTCGATCTGGAGCTGACCAAAACGCTGAGCAAGTCGAATGCACGGCGTGGCGAGGCTCTGACTTATCAAGTGACGGTGACTAATCAAGGACCAAGCTCGGCGACGGGTGTCAAAGTCACTGATGTTCTGCCAACAGGTGTCAGCCTCAATCCAGCCATCGTGCCAGTAGCACAACAAGGTACGTATGATACAGGAACAGGTATTTGGGAGGTCGGCAATCTAAATGCTGGGCAAGCAGTGTATTTGGAGATTCCGGTCACCGTAGATTAGAGACCAGTTATTAATCCCTTGGGCTAACAATTACAATAAAGAGTATTCATGATGAAAAAAATAAAACCAGCTAGGCACTTATTACTAACCTTCTGTGCAGTCGGTGTTTTAGCCGCAGCGGATTCGGTTTGGGCCGCCAATGCTCCGATTATCAACTGTGCACAAGTCAGCGCCAGTACCGAAGGTGATGCCGATTCTACCGCCAATAATGCAGTGTGGAGTAACCCGATGCTGGTCGGGGATGCCAAAGAAGATGATGAGGCTTGCGTGGCGTTGACGGTGCAATCGGTCTATGACTTAGGGGATGCACCGGATAGTTATGGAAGTTTAGCGGCTAGCGGTGGTGCACAACACGAAATTATTCCGGGTTTGAAATTGGGGGCAGCGATTGATGATGAAGCAGATGGTCAGCCAGATCCCAATGCTGCTTTAGAAGGTACGGATGATGATGGGGTGAATATGCCGGCCTTGACCGATGGTCAGGCACTGACTTTGAGTGTGAATGTAACAAATACGACGAGTAAAGCGGCTAGTTTAGTGTGCTGGATTGACTATAACGGTGATGGTCTGTTTGCGACCGATGGCTCTGAGTCAGGTGCAGTCGCTGTGCCTGCGGGGACTAATGCGGCGGCTTTAGAGGTGGTTATGCCTCAAGTACCGGCCACTGCCACGGCAGATACTAAGGGGAGTAGCTATGCACGTTGTCGTTTAAGTACTGACACTTTGACCGCTTCTACGCCAAAAGGGCTTGCTGTTGATGGTGAGGTTGAAGACTACAAAGTTACCTTTGTTGCCAAGCCAAAATTCGACTTAGCCTTAACTAAGAAACCAAAAATGGGTCAAGCCACTACGGTTAAAGCGGGTGAAACCGTCACCTATACGATTGAGGTGCTCAATCAAGGTACGGTGGAGGCTAAGGGTATTACCGTAACTGACTACATTCCTACAGGTATGAGCTTAGATCCAACCGATACTAATTGGACGGCTAATGGCAGTACGGCCACGACCACGATTGCTCTATTAGCGGCAGGCGATACGACCACGGTTGATATTAAGTTGATTGTTTCTGATCAAGCCGCTGCTGGCAGTTTAACCAATGCGGCAGAAATTAGTGCGGCCTTGGATGCAGCGGGTGCGGCCGCGACTGACACCGATTCTAGCGCAGATAATAACTCTGCCAATGAAACAGGCTTAGTTGATGATGTCACGGATAATACTGGGGGTGATGAAGACGACCATGATATTTCCACCATTACCGTCGCGCCCACGGTTGACCTTGAATTGACCAAAACCTTGGATAAAACCACGGCACGTCGTGGCGATACGGTGAAGTACAGCTTAACGGTAACGAATAAAGGCCCTGATCATGCCACTGGTGTAAAGGTCGCCGATGTCTTACCGAGCAGCTTAGTCTATGTCAGTGATAATGGCGCAGGTAGTTTCGATACTATGACAGGGGTATGGACAGTCGATGCTCTGAATAATGGTGCAAGCAAAACCTTAGAAATTACTGCAACCGTGAAGTAATGCTCACTCAGTCAGCGTGATTCAGTACGTCACTCAGTAAGCCATGAACGAGGCCGAGGCAGTTTGCTGCTTCGGTCGATTGACTCATGATTTTTTATTTTGACTCTTTGACCCTTTGATCCTCGGTTTATTTTTTATAACAAGTGTTTAGCGGATCTCAATTACAACAAATGCCAGGGCATTAATGATGAAAATAACAAAGCTCCCTTTAAGCATATCAATGCTCAGCTTGCTGGCGGTTCTTTCCAGTGTTCAAGCGAGTGAGACCATTACTAATTGTACTCAAGTCATTAAAGCAGATGGTACTGATATTGACTCGACCCCAGGCAATCGTGCGAGTGGTTTGCCCGTCGAGGATGACGAGTCTTGTATCAAATTGCTCGTCCCTTTTGATTATGGTGATGCACCTGATCCCCTTTATCCTTCACTGACTGCTAGTAATGGAGCACGCCATCAATTAGGTACGGGAGTATTTCTCGGCAGCTGTGTGGATAGTGATCCGGGCTTCATGGCGGATGGAGGGGCTTTAGTCGGCATGGCGACTAAAGATGACGATTCAAAGGGGACTCCCTCCTATGGAAATTGTACGACACCGGATGATGAGGATGGTGTCACCTTTGATACCTTGGCGCTAGGCGCAACAGGCGTTGCTTTAGATGTCGTGGCCAGTAATGCTTGCAAGCTCAATGCTTGGCTTGACTGGAACGGTGATGGCAGCTGGACAGGGCCTGCAGAACAGATCTTGACCAATACCCCGCTCCTAGCAGGGGTTAATAAACTGAGTATTGATGTTCCCTCCTTTGCGATGGAGGGGGCGAGTTATGCCCGTTTCCGCTGCTCAAGTTTAGGGGGGGATGGTATTACGGGTGAGGCAGCAGATGGTGAGGTTGAGGATTATCAAGTCACGATTAGCAAGCGTCCTCAAACGCCGATGAGCCTTGGAAGTTTTATCTGGTTGGATGCGAATGAAGATGGTCAGCAATCCAAAGGTGAATTTGGCTTAGTCGGAGCTGTGGTTAGCCTGCTGAAAGCGGATGGCACGGTGGCACGTGATTTGGATAATGTCGTGGTGGGTACGCAAACTATTGGCGCGACAGGTGCTTATACCTTCACTAATCTCCCTGAGGGGGATTATATTCTTAAAGTTGCTCCACCAGCGGGCTATCTGGTCAGCTCCGGGGGTGTTGATGCGAATACGGATGCCAATGATAAGGATAATAATTGCGTTGCGAATAATAGCGGTGCTGAGACCTTACCCATCAGCTTAACGGCGGGTAGTGAGCCTACCACTGATGGAGATGATGCAAATGGCAATATGACGCTTGACTGTGGCTTCTATCAGTCCAAACAACCTCTGCATAGCCTTGGTAACCAAGTCTGGGTGGATGATGGCGCCGGTGTTGCCGCTTATGCCAATAATGGTAAACGCGATCAAGGTGAGGCTGCCATCATGAATGGCGTTCAAGTCGAATTGCGGGACGACAAAGGCGTGGTACTGGAAACAGCCACGACTCAAGATGGCTATTATTTATTCAGTGGCTTAGCGGTCGGCAATTATCAAGTCTGCCTGAGCGCGGCTAATTTTACCGCTAAATCTCTATTACTTGGTTATACCGCCAGTACCGGTGGCAATGAGCAAGATGCTAATCTGAATGTCGATAATAACGACAATGGTACGGATATGATCAACATGGGCTTATGCTCAAGTTTGATCAGCTTAACAGCCGATGAGCCGACTCAAGAATCACCGACGGTGAATGGTGTGGCGGGTGAGGATGGTGCGGGTACAGCGGATGAACGCTCGAATTTAACCATCGACTTTGGAGTCTTGCCCCCTAAAGTCGCAGCTTCCGCTGTGAATGTGGGTGACTCGATTTGGATGGATGGTGATGGTGATGGAATTCGTGATCCTGACGAGTTAGGTTTAGCGGGAGCTACCGTGACGCTGTTAACCGCCAGTGGTGTGGCTGCTCAAGACCTCGATGGCAAGACAGTGCCTGCTCAAATCACGACTGCCGATGGGAAATATCAGTTTACACATTTACCGGCGGGTGATTATCAAATTACCGTGCAGCAGCCGGCTGGCTATTATCTAAGCCTCGGTGGTTTGGATGTGGATGAGGATACGCATAATTCCGATAGCAATTGTATTTTGGATCAACAAGGCTTGGCTAAAACCCCGATCTTTAGTTTAGCTGAAGGAACTGAGCCAGATTTATTGATTGATGGCGACGGCAGCAATGGCAATTTAACGGCTGATTGCGGTTTTTATCCAACC
This sequence comes from Thiothrix eikelboomii, assembly GCF_900167255.1. Lineage (GTDB taxonomy): Bacteria > Pseudomonadota > Gammaproteobacteria > Thiotrichales > Thiotrichaceae > Thiolinea > Thiolinea eikelboomii. The sequence goes on along the minus strand of NZ_FUYB01000010.1, from coordinate 100,538 downwards.
CTGACCTTGGGTGATCTGATTTGGGAGGATAAAAATGCCGATGGGGTGCAAGATGCGGGTGAAGGTGGGGTCAGTGGTGCCATTGTCACACTAACAGCCGCCGATGGTATTTCTACGGTTTATGATGCCACTGGGAAAGCCGTGACCAGTGTTACCACGGGCGCGGATGGTAAATATCAATTCACTCATTTGATTCCCGGTAGTTATGGCATTCATGTTCAACCCAGTCTAGGTTATCAACTCTCACCCGGTGGGGCTGATCCAGATAATAATAATTCCAATACCGATAGTAACTGCAAAGCGGTTGATGATGGTTTCCAAACCTTATCTTTCAAGCTCATGAGTTTGGAGGGTAAGAGTGGCTTGGTGAACCATACCGTTGACTGTGGTTTCTATCGCTCGGTCGGTTTAGGCAGTCGCTTGTGGGTGGATCTTGATGGTGATGGTAAGCAAGAGGCGGGTGAACCGGGTATTCCAAAAGCCACGGTGAGTTTAGTCGGTCTGGATGGTAAACCCGTGACCGATATTTATGGCAAGACGGTGGGGTCACAAACAACAGGCAGTAATGGGGAATACTTCTTTGGGAACTTGCGTGAAGGTGATTATGTCCTTCGAGTCACGCCGCCTGTAGGTTATAACTTAACGCAAGGAGGAAGTGATCCTAATGATAATGTCAATAACGATAGCAATGGTATTACTAAAACCGATGGTTCGGTCGGTAGTTTACCGATTAAATTAACTTGGGGCGGTGAGCCTACGAATGACGGTGATAATGACCCCTCGACGAATTTAACCGTAGGTTTTGGTTTCTTGCCGTCTGAGGGTAATTTACAAATACCTACTTTAAGCCAATGGGGCTTAGGTCTGCTATCCATGTTATTGACCGGATTAGCGTTCTGGAGACGGCGCAAAGTTTAACGACTAACGATCAAACATTAGCCCAACCGCATGTTGGGCTAATGTTCATAACCAGCCAGTATCCCGTTAACTCTAAACCTGTAAAGGCGGCTGCCCACCTTTTTTACGAATCCAATTGATACTCTCTAGTACCCCTTTACGGGTTACTACCCAACGTTCGATGGAATATTTACCGGGGAAATTCATCAACGTAAGACCCAGCAAAATACCTAGAATACCTTGGCCGGGTAAGATCAACATAAATACCCCACAGATGAGGATGCACAGCCCCAGCAAGTTGCGAATGATATTAATCGGATTGAAGGGATTGAATTTATGCTTTTCTTCTTTATGCATAAAGTAATCGGCTGGAATTTTGTTGAGTAACCAAGGTAAGAGCAACAAAGAAAGCACGAACATAAAGAATGAGGTAATGCCAAACCAGTACAGGAGTGTGTGGTGTTGCGCTAGCCAGTCTGTGATATTGTTTAGCATCTATGGTTTTACCTTGTCTATATTAAAGGACTTATCGTGGCGGATTTCAGTATTGATCACTTAGGCGTTTGTCAGCACCCAAATCCCTTACACCGCTTATTAAATTTTAGCTATCGCAATGAGCACGAGCGTTTATTATTGCAGCCTGAAGTCCATTGCCAAGACTTAGGGTTTGAACTGCAATCTGTAGCAACCTTGGAATTGGCTGGCCCGCGTGAATTCCTGTTTTTTGAAGCAAACAAAACCAGAGCTGCGATTGTGACCTGCGGTGGTTTATGCCCGGGCTTAAACGCAGTGATTCGTGGTTTGGTCATGCAATTATGGCATGTCTATGGCTGTCGAGATATTTTAGGTATCCGTTATGGCTATCATGGTCTTGGCAATCTAGGAAGTGCGCCCATCACACTTACACCCGATACGGTATCAGGTATTAAGGGGAATGGTGGTACTCTCCTTGGTTCTTCACGCGGGACGCCGCCCACTAATGAAATAGTCGATAATTTGCAAAAACACAAGATTGATATGTTGTTTGTGATCGGCGGTGACGGCTCAATGCGTGGGGCAGAGGCGTTATGGAATGAGATTCGGGCGCGTGCTTTAGCGATTTCCATCGTCGGTATTCCGAAAACGATTGATAATGATATTCCTTATGTGCGTCGTACTTTTGGGTTTGATACGGCGGTGGCTGAAGCTGTTAAAGCGATTAATGTCGCCAATGTAGAGGCCAAGGGCATGCCTAATGGTGTAGGTTTGGTCAAATTAATGGGGCGGCATGCGGGTTTTATTACGGCAACTGCTTGCGTAGCCTCGGGTAATGCCAATGTTTGTTTATTGCCTGAAGTTCCCTTTAGTTTAGAGGGTAAGAATGGCTTACTCACCTTATTGGAGCAACGCTTAGCCAGTCGCCATCATGCGGTGGTGGTGGTTGCCGAGGGTGCAGGGCAGGATTTAGTGCAGGGCGTCGGTTGTGATGCTTCGGGCAATGCTAAATTAGGCGATATTGGCTTATATTTAAAGCAAAAAATCACTGAGCATTTCAGCCAATTACCGATCCCTTTTGGTTTAAAATACATCGAGCCAAGCTATTTAATTCGCTCTGCACCTCCGACGGCTTCGGATCAGTTGTATTGTGATCAATTAGCACGAGCTGCTGTGCATGCTGCAATGGCGGGTAAGGGCGGTATGTTGATCGGTGATTGGAATGGGCGTTTAACTCATGTACCGATTCGCGCTTTAAAAGGGCAGCAGCGTACTGTTAACCCTTGTGGGGAATTGTGGTTTAGTGTGCGTGAAAATACGGGGCAACCGCAACTAATGGGCTAGTGGCGCAGTTTTAGCAGCAAAGGGGGAAGGTATGAGTGAACCAAGTGTGCAAGGGCATACGCTCGCGACTGACTATGTGCGGCAATTAAAAAAAGCCAATGAGGATTTAGTGCAAACGGCTAAATACCTTGATCCAGAGTCACCTCATTATTTGCCAGCGTATATTCAAAATTTAATCATACTCAAAGACTCTCCGCAGCCACCTGCTGGTATTGAGCAGAAAATTGCGCTGATGCAAGCCAATTGGCTGAGCTATCAACAGCGTGCTGCCCGTGCTAAACAGGTCCTGAGCGAATATCCAGCTAAATTAAAAGCTTTAGCTGCCACCAATGATTTCTTTCTTGCGCCTGCTGCCAAGCAAAGTGAATATTTATACATGGTGGATGAGGAAAGTGGTCAAGCGAGTACCATTAATTGGGATGAGTTTGCTACCGAGTCTTATCAACAGGTCAACCCTAGTGGGCAGCGGGCAGTTTTTAAGGGTAAAGATAATATTCAGCTGACTTTGCCTGAGCAAACCGATGCGGTACGGGTATGGAGCAATCATGTCGTGGTGGATGGTTTGATCATTCGTGATCAGCGCACGTATACTGAGGCACATCGGGATGCCATTCAGCTGATTCCACCGGCTTTAGGTCGGCGTGAAGGCGATCAATATCGCCGCCTTGCGGATCAAATGGCAGGTACGATCATGGAAAATGTGACGATCCAAAACTGCCAGATTAGTGCGCCGAATGGTCCACTCCAAGGTATTTTTGCCAGTGATGGTATGCAACGGCAATTAGTGATCCGCTCTAATCTGATTGCTACTAAGGGGGCGCATTCGATCTCTTTGGCCGGTGTTTTAGAGGGTTGTGAGATTTCCGGTAATCGCTTGCAAGCCGTAGCAGGTGGCGAGCTACCCAAAATTAATCTTTATCCTGCACGGATTGGCGGCAATATCGCCGATGATGGCGTGGTTTGTATTTTAGGGTTTGCCGCAGAACCCAAACAGCTGAGTCTTGAATATGCACCGATTTTGGTGCAAGCAGCGAATCAAATCCTGCAGGTCGATGGTACTGAAACTGAGGCTCAAATTCATGATATGCGTCGGGTTATTCCCGAGAGCTTCATGGCTTTGGGGCTGGGTTTAACCGAGTTTCGCTATCATGCTTATTTAGCCCACTATTCGAGTCTGAGTTTAGGCGAATATCGCCAATTCGACCCATTTGGCGCGCAGCAACTAGAAACTTGGTTAACACAGCGTATCCACGAGTTTAGCGAGGGGCGAGCTGATGGGCATCCTTTAGGCAGTGTTGGGGCTGAGCAACAAGCCATCGGTGATAAGCTCCTACAACCGGCTTTAAAAGCCCTACAATCAGGCTCAGTCGAGCAACAACGCTTAGTGGACTTGGATTATTCGCCGATTCGTAGCTTTGCAATGAAGCGCTTAGCGATTATGCATGCTCAAGTACAACCGCTGATCCATTTGGGCTTAGCCAATCAGCGTCGTGAATTAGCGCTCCAGTTTGTATTAGAGCCATCACAATTAAGGAATCTAGTTAAACTTGCCTACCTAGATGTGCGTGTCTTATTTGTTGGGACTCGACAGGCAGCAGCTCATTTGCCATTTACCTTATTTTTTGATCCCGACCATTATTATACCGTGACGAGCAATGCGCAGGGTGAGCTGGCTTTAGCGGATTTGCCGTTAGGCGCTTGTATCCTTATACCCACTGATCCTAAGCTCAGTTTAAGTTTAGCTGCTTTAAATAAACCTTTAAAACCCGCGAGTTTGATACAAGTTGCCAGCGGTTTAGCACAAAGCTTACTGAATGAGTTACGCCGCAAAACTCCCGTTTTGGATGCTTATCTGCGCCATTTCCCCGCACAGGAAATAGTTTGTTTCAATCAATTAGCCTCGTATCTCAATACGGTAGGGGTGACGAGCAATATTCTGCTTTCTGAAGCTATCCGCCGCGATGGTTTAACGCTGCTCGGCGTGATGAGCAGCCAAACCGCCGCGAATCGAAGAACTTCAGTGCTAGCTATTACCCAGAATATCAATCTGGCTCAGTACTAGCGCTTAAAGCGTAGATCCTCAGGATAAGGGAAGACATCTTCATAAATTCCATTTTGAATATTATCTTTCTTCTTTTGCCAATAAGCAGCACTGAGTAAGTCTTTATGGTATTTCATAAAGATTTTACGGATCTTTGGGTTGGTTAAAAGAAAAGTACCAAACTCTTCTGGGAAGACATCATTTGGCTCAATCGAATACCAAGGCTCTGAACTGAACTCATCTTCGGGGAATCGAGGTGGCGGGATTTTGCGGAAATTACATTCCGTCATATAAGTGATTTCATCATAATCATAAAATACTACTCGCCCAAGCTGAGTGACACCAAAGTTTTTATATAAAAAATCACCAGGGAAAATATTCGCAGCGGCTAGTTGCTTAATCGCATCACCGTAATCACGAATCACTCGCTCGAGTTGAGCATCGGTGGCGGTTTCTAGATAAATATTCAAAGGAATCATGCGCCGCTCAATATAGATGTGCTTGAAAATCACTTTACCATTCTCGAGGCTCATACTGCTTGCGCAAGTTTCAAGTAATTCTTTTAATAGCTCAGGCTGAATTCGATTCTCGGGTAGACTAACATCCGAGTATTCCAACATATCTGCCATACGCCCGACACGATCATGGCGTTTAACCAGTTGATATTTTTCCGCAACGACTTTGCGGGTGAACTCTTTTTGTGGTGCAAATTTATCTTTAATAATTTTAAAAACATAGCGATAAGAGGGTAGGGTGAAAACCATCATCACCATGCCGCGAATCCCCGGGGCAATCACAAATTGATCACTAGAATGACGCATGTGATGCAAGAAATGGCGATAAAAATCTGATTTACCCTGCTTGTGTAAACCGATTGCTGAATATAATTCTGAACGGGTGCGTTCTGGTAAAATCGTTTGTAAAAATGAAACAATAGCCGAGGGAATTTGGTGCTCAATCATGAAATAAGCTTGTGAATAGCTAAATACAACGGATAACTGCTTTTCACCGATCAGTAGCGCATCAATATACAGCTGACCTTGTTCATTATTTAAAACCGCCAGAGCGAAGCCTTCATCTTCCCGACCATTGCTATAATGCCCAACAATATAGGCAGCTTTATTACGGAAAAAAGGGCTGCAAATCACACTGAGCTGAAAGTTCAGATGAGTTTTACGCGCTAGCTTACCTCGAAACCGTTTAACAATCGCCCGGCGAATACTTCGAATATCGCGCTCAAGATTTTCAAAGGGGGTAGTGAAATTAGCTTGCTGAATAATTTGACGAATCGCTGCAATCAAACCAATCTCATTAGGGTAGTAAGCTTGATAACTAACCTGTTCTGAGTCAGTCGATTCAATATAATCGGTTGAAATTGCATTACGGACGAAAATAAATTCATTGGTGTAATAAATGCGCTCAAACTGATGGCAGAACACTGAGTTATAGAAAGTTTCAGCTAGCTCAGGCTGTTGGTGATATGACAATAAGCGCATATAGCAGAGTTTAATCTGTTTCCAAAGCTCTGTATCGAGCTGTTTGATTCCGTATAAACCACGCACTAAGGCAATAGTTTCCTCAATCCGGTGATCATAGAGCATGATACGTTCACGAGAAGCGCGTTGCACAGCATGCCAATCCGCTTTGGCAAAGCGTTCGCGTGCACCCGAAGTAATTTGTTGAAAGATACTAAAATGGCGATTGAAGCCTTCAATAATCGTGCTTGCAATGTTCTGACTAAGACGAGTGGCTGCTTCCATAATGCTTGCTCTAGATAGATTGGCAGAGATGGTATAGCAGCATTCTGTGCGCTGCAACAACTACGCATTATTCAGCAGTTTACTGCTGCACGCTGAGCCTTGCCTCTAATTTTGTCGACATGTAAAGCTTTTATAAGCAGATTATCTCATTAAAAAGCAGTTATTGTCGACAATTATAGTGAGGATGTATATTATTGCCTAGAGTAATAATTCCTAAAATGTCTTCAGCAATGACCACCCAAGGAGGAGCTTGAATGAGCAAAATTGAGATTACCGAATTATTAGGCGATGGTATTGGCGCAGAATTAGCAGCAGCTGTTCACCAAGTCGCGGCAGCTTTGCCGGTTGAGATTAGTTTCAAACCGGTTGACTGGTCAGTGGCGACTCGTGAGGCCAAAGGGTTGGCTGCGATTGATGAGGCCGAAGCGTCCATGCGTGCGACTAAGTTAGCCTTAAAATACCCGACTGAAACTCGTACTCGTAGCCCCAATGCCTTAATTCGTCGGCGGTTGAATTTCAGTGTGATTTATCGTCCAGTGATTTCGATTAAAGGTATTAATTCTAATTTCAAAGAAAACGTGAACCTGCATATTATTCGCGTCGCTACGGGTGGTACTTATGATGATCCGGGTCAACGCATTGGTTTAGATAGTGCGATCTCTGTACGGATGGTTGAAACGCGGCCTTGTACTCAGGCGGCGCATTTTGCCTTTGAATTAGCGCGTAAGAAAGGTCAGACTTATGGTGGCCGTAATTATAAAGTGACTTCTTCGTCTAAGCATACCATTCAAAAAGTCACGGATGGTTTGTTTGAAGACATCGTGAAAAAGGTGAGTGCTGATTACACGGATGTCCCGCATAATGTCGAATTATTTGATGCCTTACTCGCAAAAATCATTATGAAGCCTCAAGATTATGAAGTGATCGTGACGCTCAATGAGTATGGTGATTTCTTATCTGATATGGCCTGTGGTTTAGTCGGCAGCTTAGGCACAGGTGCTAGTGGTAATTATTCTTTCAATGATGATTACAGCGTGGATATTGCGATGTTTGATCCTGCTGGCGGGACGGCTCCAGATATTGCAGGCAAAAATATTGCCAATCCCTCCGCTGTCCTATTAGCCTTTGGTATGTTGCTAGATCATGTGGATCGTTATGATTTAGGTCATGCCTTACGTTTAGGTTTACTGAGTGCGATTGAGTCAGGTGAGTGTACTCGTGATCTGAAGGGTAAATTGAATACAGATGAGTTCACTCAAGTCGTGATTGAGCGGATGAAAACTTTTTTATAACTCGTTGAGTTATCCAAGCTTTAATTTAAGTGCATCCGAGTGGTGCACTGTTATTGCTAAATTTAATTCAAGGCTTAGTTGAGTTTAGGGCATAGGTGTATTTAAAACCAAGAATATTCATCATGGAATCGTTGGTTGGCCTAAATAGAAATATTAGCTTCATCATGACTACTAAAGCTAATAAATGAAAACATAGGGTCATAGCTATTATATTGAATTTCGCCCTGATACGTTGCCATTACATTTTATGGGAGCGGCTAGACAATGGGCTTGGAGTGATATAAATAAAAAGAAATAAAACCATGATTTCATGTTAGTCAATCCCATTCAGTAACTTATTTATCATACGAGTGACAGGTTTTTCAGTATTTTCCTGAAGATCTCTAGAATCTACTGTAAATGCGGTTGCTCTTGATTCTGGTATCGAAGAAATCTTTTAATAGGATTGGTTTTCTATTCTCAGAGTTCCATTGGTTTATATCACTTTCTTTTCCAAATTTAAGTTTGCAATCATAATGGCAGTACTTTTCACCATTGATATATTCAGGAGATTTATTTAAATCATGCTAGACATGTATCAACAAATCCAATTTTTTCATTCATAAATAAAATCCATATTATACTTAATAAGTAGTATTTAATATACTTTAAAAACATAGGTCTGAATAAGCGATTTCATGGTTTTAATCAGGATGAATGGTAGTGGTTTTTAGATTAATGAATACATGGTGTTTTCAAGCAAATATACCCAGTAATGAAAGGCCAAGCACAAACCTGACCTATTATGGGTTGCCAGCATAACAGTCACTCACTATCTAGACTATACGGCAAAGGCAAGCTATTGATTTTTGCACCTGCTAAACTTAAAGCTTGGTCAGCAGCGGCTATTTTTAATACGGCTAAAGCTTCAATCTGATTGCCACTGGGGCTGAGGACTGCATTTAAAATTTCGCCCGCTTCTTCGCCTTGAGCATCTTGAATTTTTGCCCCCACGGCAGGCTGATGAACCGTATCAATCGCAATTCGATACAGTTGACGTTTATTTTTACCCAAGTATTTTAGCCGTGCGACAATCTCTTGACCGGGGAAGCAGCCTTTTTTAAAGCTAATACCATTGATCAAATGCAGATTAAGCATTTGTGGCACCCAAGCTTCCATACTGGCAGCTGTGATTTTCGGAATGCCGGCTTCAATATCAAAATAATCCCAAGATGCAGAGCCAACAGCGGCAGCATGTACACTCAGCCGACTCCACAGTTGGCGAGCATCATCAAGCTCGCCATAAATTTCAAAGCGCGGCACGCTTGCGGCTTGACGGATAATCGTGAGATTGCCGGTTTGCATCACATCTAAAACTTGTTTAGGGTAATCGCCGAGAGCGGCTTGTAGGCGCTGCTCACCGATAGGATCAGCATAACCAAAGTGAACTAAGCTTTCGCGGGCATCTTCTAGGGCTAGCTTTGAGCGCATTACAAACAGACGTAAGCGTTTGAGGACAGTTTCTAACACATCACTGGATAAGGCTAAATAGTAAACACCTTGCCGTTGCATGATTTGAAAAGTGGTATAAGCACGCCCTTTAGGTGAGCTATAAGAGCTTAGCTGAGCACGCGCTGCACTGACTTGCTGAATATCATTGCTGAGTTGGCCTTGCAGAAAGGCAGCTGCATCAACGCCTGTTGCACTGATTAAACCTTGATGAGATAAATCACAGAGTATCGCACCTTGCGGGGCGATTCGGCGTTCACGTTCAGGATTGCCGAAATGTAATAAGGTAGAACCGTCGAATTCAGCACCTTGTTCAATCAGAAAGTTTTTCCATTCTGGCTTCATACGCCTAGCCTCTCATTATTGTTACTGTTGAAAACGGTAGCGCGCCTAGTGAAAAAAGTCGAGAACTCCCCGATCTAGCAAGGGATCAGGGAGCTTAGAGTTAACCGCTTATTGAGTTTTAGGCGGGTCAACAACCACGGTTGGAGCAGGGGTTGCTTCAGCGGCTTTTGGCTCATCTTTTAATAGTACTTTGACATCGGCCTTAGCGCGTAAATCTTTCATATACGCCATCATTTTTTCTTGCTCGATTTGACGCTTCAATTGCGGCTTCATGTTCTCTAATTCAGGTAGCTTAACATCCCGTTTCTCTTCTACCTTGATCACATGCCAACCGAATTGAGTCTCAACCGGTGCGGTGCTAGTTTGGCCAGGTTCCATCGCGGCGACGGCTTCAGCAAAAGGCTTGACCATGCTATCAGTTTTAAACCAACCTAAATCACCACCCATTTGTGCTGAAGTATCGGTTGATTTAGCTTTAGCTAAGTCAGCAAAGTCTTTGCCTGCTTTTAATTCGTCCAGCACCGCAGTGGCTTCGTCTTTGGTCTTCACTAAAATATGACGCGCTTTGTATTCGCTTTTAGACATTTGCGCGGTCGCTTTGTCGTAAGCGGCTTTAACTTCCTCATCCGTAATATTTAAAGCAGCCGCTTTTTCTTGCATCCAAGTATTTAATACCAATTTATCTTTGAAATTATTCAGTTTTTCTTGAACATCTTCCCGCTCGGCTAAGCCGGATTTATTCGCTTCTTGGCGCGCTAATTCGGTTACGACTAAATCTTCGAGCATGGTTTTCTCATCAATCTGATCCCCCGCCCCTGAACGCTTAGCCATATCCATTAAAGTGTTGAGCGTATCACGCTTAATATCAACACCGTTGACAATCGCAATAATTTCGTCTGAACCTGCAGCAGGTTTCGCTTCAGTCGTCGCAGGGGTAGCCGCTGCGGGTGCAGCTGTGGTCACGGCCGCTGCTGGTTTTGGATCTTCTGCATTGACTGTATTTAGACCTAGCACCAGCCCAATTAAACTACTTGCGATTAATGTGTTAGTTATGATTCGCATCTTTATCAATTTCCTTAAACAATAGGCTCTTAGGGTAAAACTTTTTTAAAGGGTTTAACGCTTACCTGTCGGTAAACACCTGCAGCAAGATAAGGGTCAGCATGAGCCCACGCTTCTGCTGCTGCTAATGACTCAAATTCAGCCACGATAATGCTGCCAGTAAAGCCCGCTTCGCCCGGATCAGCACTGTCTATCGCTGGGTTAGGACCTGCAAGGACTAAGCGCCCTTGAGTCTGTAAAGCTTGAATACGCTCTAAATGCGCTGGTCTTGCTGCTAGGCGCTTAGCTAAGCTATTCGCATGATCTTCACCAATAATCACGTATAACATAGTCTAGGACTCCTTACCGGTTTCAATCATATGCCGTTGTAGATAGATGGCTTGAGCAATCACAAAAACAAAGGTCAGACCTAGAATCCCAAATAATTTGAAATCCACCCAAATTGCTTCGCTAAAATTATAGGCAACTACTAGATTCAGCACGCCAATAAAAACAAAAAATGCAGCCCACATCCAATTAACTTTTGTCCATATTTGCGCGGGTACTTGCATCGCATTTGACATCATCCGCTCGACTAAGGGTTTGCGATTACCTACATACTGGCTACCGATGAAGACTAAGGCAAACAGCCAATTGAACACCGTAACTTTCCATTGAATAAACGCTGAATCTTTGAGGATTAAGGTTAAGCTACCAAAAGCCAGTAGAATCACCAGCGAGATGAGGTGCATGCGCTCAAGGCGCTTATAGACCAGATAATGCAAGATATTTTGCAGGATGGTGGCAAGAATAATAATCAAAGTTGCGAACAAAATCGCATGTTTAGGCTCTGCTTGAGATAGCTCAACAAACGGCAGTTGATTGAGTATTTCAATCAACGCAGGCGGCATCGCGTCAAACAGCTTATACGCTAGGAAAAATAGCAGTACTGGAAAAAAATCAAACAAAAACTTCATAATGATTAAGTCTTTACTGGATGCAGTTGTGAGGTCATAAGCATCATTTTATTGGGGGCGAACCTTCCTTAAACAAGTGCTCGCACTGTATTTCTTAGCATTAACCTGTAAAATCCTGCTTTTTTAAACGATAACAACCTAGCCCACATGAGCCAATACTTCCAAATTCACCCGGAAAACCCACAAAAACGCCTACTTCGACAGGCTGTTGATATTGTGCGTGAGGGCGGGGTAGTAGTTTACCCGACTGACTCTAGTTATGCTATTGGTTGTTTATTAGATGACAAAGCGGCAATGGAGCGGATTCAGCACATTCGTCAGTTGAATGATAAGCATAACTTCACCCTTGTGTGTCGTGACTTATCAGAAATCTCACATTATGCTCAAGTCGATAATATTAATTATCGCTTACTCAAAACCCTGACCCCTGGTGCTTATACTTTTATTTTAAAGGCAACCCGCGAGGTACCTCGTCGTTTGCAAAATCCTAAGCGCAAAACCATCGGGATTCGGATTCCAGATCATGTAGTGACACAAGCTTTTTTAGCCGAACTGAATCAGCCTTTAGTCTCTAGCACCTTGATCTTACCGAATGAAGACTTACCCATGACTGACCCGTATCAGATTCGGGTGTATCTTGAGCATCAAGTCGATTTGATTATGGATGGTGGGTTTTGTGGGCATGATCCTACGACAGTGATAGATCTAACCGGTGAGCGCCCCGAAATTCTCCGCCAGGGTAAAGGTGAAGTGGATTGGTTGGTAGAGCATTAATATGCACCCTAAGTTTGATGCTTTCAATCGTGCGATGATTTGAATACAGGTATTTTTCTTTAAGCTTTAAAGGATTGCGGACGTGAACACAACGCCATTGCAGAATCAGCGAATCGTTTCGGGGATGCGCCCCACGGGTAAGTTACACCTCGGTCATTATCATGGGGTGCTGAAAAATTGGGTCGATATGCAGCTTAATCACGAGTGTTTTTTCTTTGTGGCGGATTGGCATGCTTTGACCACTCATTATGCCAGCCCCTATGAGATTGCACGTCATGTGGAAGATATGGCAATTGATTGGCTAGCCGCAGGGATTAGCCCGAGTTCAGCGACGATGTTTGTGCAATCGCATGTCCCTGAGCATGCCGAATTGCATTTAATGCTGTCCATGATCACGCCATTAGGTTGGCTAGAACGTGTACCTACCTATAAAGATCAGCAAGAAAAACTACGAGATCTAGATTTAGCGACCTATGGATTTTTAGGTTATCCCCTCCTGCAATCGGCTGATATTTTGATTTATAAAGCGGATTTAGTGCCGGTGGGTGAGGATCAGGTCGCACATATTGAATTAACCCGAGAAATTGCACGGCGTTTTAATCATTTATATGGGCGTGAGCCGGGGTTTGAAGAAAAAGCTGAGCAAGCTGCTGATAAAATGGGTAAGAAAAATGCCAAACTGTATCGTGACTTGCGTAAAGCTTATCAAGAACGGGGTGATACGGAGGCCTTAAAAAAAGCACAGGCTTTATTAGAAGGTCAGCAAAATGTTTCTTTGGGTGATCGGGAGCGCTTATTCGGTTATTTAGAGGGCTGTGGAAAAATCATTCTTTCTGAACCGCAAGCGGCTTTAACCAAAGAATCAAAAATGCCCGGATTAGATGGGCAAAAAATGTCAAAGTCTTATCACAATACCATTGCTCTGCGTGAAGATCCTGCGGATGTTGAAAAGAAAATCCGCACCATGCCGACTGATCCGGCTCGAGTAAGACGTACTGATCCGGGTAATCCCGAGCATTGTCCGGTGTGGCAGTTGCATCAGGTGTATTCGGATGAGTCCACTCGCCAGTGGGTGCAAGAGGGTTGTCGAACGGCGGGGATTGGCTGTCTTGACTGCAAGCGTCCCGTGATTGAAGGGGTGCAAGCTGAGTTAAAGCCGATTCAAGAACGTGCGGCGGACTATGAAAATGATCGAGAACGAGTCCGCAAAGTGCTCCGTGAAGGCTCAGAAGCGGCGCGTGAAGTCGCACGTGAAACCATGCGTGATGTATTTGAAGCGATTCATTTCACCCATCACCATTAAGCTCGGTTGAAACGTTTGCTTCCTTTGTCTGATCAGCTGCCTCTTGCTTTAGTGCATGGGCAGCCTGTGCATCAATTACCGGCGGATTTGTATATCCCTCCTGATGCCCTCGAGGTGATTCTCGATGCGTTTGAAGGTCCTTTGGATTTACTCCTGTATTTAATTCGTCGCCAAAATTTGGATATTCGTGATATTCCTATTGCTGAAGTGACCCGTCAGTACATGGACTATGTGGAGCTGATGAAAGCGTTTCGCTTGGATTTAGCAGCTGATTATTTGCTGATGGCAGCACTATTGGCCGAAATCAAATCGCGGTTATTATTGCCACGATTGACACCGACTAACGAAGAAGACGATCCGCGTGCAGAGCTAGTGCGGCGTTTGCAAGACTATGAGCAGTGTCAACAAGCAGCGGCTGTGTTAGAGGCACTGCCGCGTTTGGAGCGTGAGCATTGGTTAGTGCAAACCAGCGTCGAATTGCCTCTACGGGAGCAGCCATTGCCTGCCGTTGATTTAAAGGCGTTATTACTCGCATTTCAAGCGGTACTCCAGCGTGCAGAGCAGTTTAAAAACCACCAAGTTAAGCGCGAGCCTTTATCCATTCGTGAACGTATGACCCAAGTATTAATCGCCTTACAAGCTAAACCTCAGCTTGCGTTTAGTGAGTTGTTTAGCTATGAAGAGGGGCGACGCGGTGTAGTGGTGTCCTTGATGGCGGTTTTAGAGTTACTGAAAGCACAAATGATTGAAATCACTCAAGCACCAGAGCCTTATGCTCCTTTATATCTTAGCCGTGTGGTAGCGGTATCTGCATGAAAATGGAGTTAGTCTTAATTCTAGAGGCGATTTTGCTAACGGCCAATCAGCCCTTAACCGTAGCGCAGTTAACTCAATTTTTTACTCAAGATGAGTCGGTGGATTCGGTTGCTATCCAAGTGGCTTTAAAACAATTAGCGGCGCAAACCCAAGAGCGGAGTTTTGATTTAATTGAAACTGCCCGAGGCTATCGTTTACAAACGAAGCAGCGGTATAGTCAGTGGGTGGTTAAACATCAAGAAGAGCCAATCCCTAAGTATTCACGGGTATTTTTAGAAACTTTGGCATTAATTGCATGGCGTCAACCGATTACTCGTGCTGAGTTAGAGGCTATTCGTGGGGTGGCGGTGAATGCGAATGTCCTGAAAGCCTTAATCGAGCGTGATTGGGTGCGGGTCTTAGGCCATAAGCCAGTACCGGGGCGACCTGAACTGCTAGGGACGACAAAACAGTTTTTAGATTATTTTAATTTAAAGTCGCTAGACGATTTGCCGCAATTGGCAGAGCTTAAGGATTTAGTGGTTTAAGCGTCAAACTCGCTATCGGTTAATTAACTAGCAGACTGTTAACTAACCGATAGCTCAATGAATATAAATGAATACGGATTCGCTTTAGCGACTCGCCACACCAACACGGGTAGGCAGTTTATAAGTGCGGATGCGTGTTTGCCACGTGGATAGCATGCGTGCTTCCCGACGTTCAGCGGGTGCGGCGGCTACCCGATGCATGACCGAATCATTAGCAGAGCGCATAAACTCAGCTAAAGCATTCGGACCGGGTTGCACGGTTTCCATATTAAGCAGTACTTGTAAAAGACCCCAACCAAGGCCGTTATAGCGTTCATTACTACTCGTACCACTCCCTTGGAAGACCATATAGTCTAACATTGGGTAGACACCGCCCGGTGTTTTTTCCATGACTTGGAAATTGTTCAAAGCCGCTTGACGATACGGAGCAGGTAGAGTTTGTACCATCGTAGGCAAATTTCTACGCAATTGATCGGTCATAAAAGCCGCTTGCAAACCGAGGGTTTTCTGCAAGAAATTGGCCAATTCGCGCAGCTGTGGATCGTCTTTAGCGCGCTCAAAAGCCGCCTTATTAGCCCAAGGGCTAGCTTGATTCGGACGATTAGCTAACCAAGTCGGTAAGGGGACATTCTTGCTTTGTACATAGTTAAGAAAGCTTGGAAAAGTTTCGGTATACGGTCCGCGTTGATTAGCCGGATACCAAACGAGGTGGCCGATTCCTAAATCAGCGAAATTGCCTTGTGAATGCCAGCGCAATAATTGACGGGCATCTCCTTCAGTTTCATTCCGAAAAATCCGTTCACCGATAGCATTCATCTCTTGCGAAGAGGTCACTGTACCGGTAGTGATGATCGGCAGATTCGGCAAGGGTGTGGATATAGTTGTGCTTGCGGTCGGTGCAGTGCTACCGACAGGGGCAGTTGGGCTGAGTTGGGGGGGGACAATCGTCGCACTAGCATAGGGATTCGAGAACACAGGCCTGCCGATTTCGGTTTGCAAAGCACGATGGGTGGGGGGGGACTGAGGTACTAAACCCGGTAGTAAAGCAGTATTGAGAGGAATAGGCACAACTGTGCAACCAGTCAGTACTAACAAGGTACCGAGCACACTTAATTTTTTCATTTTCTTTAGCCCATATTTATTGTGATCAATATTTTCTATGATAATACAGTTCTGATTTTAGGTCTTATAGCAAATTATTTTTATCTTATATAAATTTGTATAATTTTAGCTAATTTAAAATTTTTAGAGTAGAACTGCTATAAAACCAAGCTTAGCCAACCTTCAGTGAACTTGAACTCACCGATACTCTATTTTAAGCTTGGACGAGTTGAGTAGCCAGTGAGGTCGCTTTGTGAATTTTCACCATTCACCCGGAGTCGTTGCCGCGTTAACCGCCGCTGCCTTATTTGGTGCGAGCACACCATTGGCTAAACTTTTGCTGGGCGAAATCAATCCTTGGTTATTGGCTGGGCTTTTGTATCTGGGGTCAGGCCTAGGCTTATGGCTGTACCGCCGCTTGACGCATGCACCGAAAGTGAATTTGCCTAAATCTGAGATTGTTTGGCTATTGGGTGCGATTTTAGCGGGGGGGATGATTGCGCCTGTCTTGCTTTTGGTGGGCTTACAGGCGATGCCAGCCTCAGGGGCTTCCTTATTATTGAATGCAGAAGGGGTGTTTACTGCCTTATTGGCTTGGCTAGTGTTCCGCGAGAATGTCGATTGGCGTATTGCCTTAGGCATGTTTGCGATTGTTTTGGGTGCGGTGGTCTTGAGTTGGTCTAATGAAGCTAGTTTCGGTACGCTGTGGCCAGCTTTAGCGGTATTAGCCGCCTGTTTCATGTGGGGGCTGGATAATAATTTAACACGCAAAGTGTCGCTCAATGATGCTACTTGGCTCACGAGTGTGAAAGGTCTAGTCGCAGGGAGTGTGAACTTGAGCTTGGCTTTAATCTTAGGGGCTAAGTTACCAGAGTTCAGTACCTTATTCAGTGCTTTGCTATTGGGGTTTTTAGCCTACGGTGTGAGTTTAAGTTTGTTTATTGTTGGGCTAAGGCATTTAGGTACGGCACGTACTGGTGCATATTTTTCAATCGCTCCTTTTTTTGGGGCCATATTAGCCATCATTATCTTAGATGAACCGATCAGCTTAGCCTTAGTCATCGCTGGGGCTTTAATGGCCTTAGGTTTGTGGTTACATCTTACCGAGTATCACAGTCATGAACATGAGCATCCGGCCTTAGAACATGAGCATAGTCATGTACATGATGAGCATCATCAACATGAGCACGATTTTCCGGTTCAAGTCGGTGAGCGACATCGGCATTGGCATCAGCATAAGCCAATGACCCATACTCATGCCCATTATCCTGATGCACATCATCGACATTGAGGAGGTTAGGTTCTTCTGTTGATATGTACAAGTGTGCAAAACTGAGGAGTACCCTCAGTTCTGCAGGTAGTGGGTTAATTTAAAGTGATCTAATTCCCCGTGTGATTAGCTCCCATATAATCTCCGCTCAGTGACAAGAATACATAAAGTTGGCGCTTAGTTTCATCCGTCACGGCTTCATTGTTGAATTTAATCACCCATTCTAAACGCTCATTGAAGGTCTTTTTTTCCACACTGTCCGCTTTAATCGTTGACCAGCTCGCATCAATTTTTTTAGCTTCAACCAGCCGTGCTACTTCAGCCGTTGCTTTGGTGGTAGCCTCTTCACTACTGATTTCTTTGACGGCATGTTCATGTCCATGCCCGCTTGGGCCATGACTATGCCCTGTTCCAGCCATAGCAGGGTTGACCATCAGTAGTAAGCTAGTGATAGCCATTGAAGTGAATAGCGTTTTCATCATTAAATGCTCCTAAGTCAGTGTAATAATCTAATTAATCAATCGAGTCATGGGTTTTGGCGGGGGCTGATCCTGATGCGTTGGTAGCAGTGGGAGCCGGTGGTGGTGCGGTGTTCGCTAACGGTTCATAAGGGCCTTGAGTTTGTACCGTGATCACCACGGGCGTGGTGGAGGTATTTTTCCAATACCAACCATGTGTACCTTTGAATGGCGTGGTTAAACTACCACTGGCTTGAGTACTAGTATCGGTTTTATAGCTTTTAAAATAGCCGGTGGTATCGCCTGCAGGT
The DNA here is from genome assembly GCF_900167255.1 of Thiothrix eikelboomii. Taxonomy (GTDB): domain Bacteria; phylum Pseudomonadota; class Gammaproteobacteria; order Thiotrichales; family Thiotrichaceae; genus Thiolinea; species Thiolinea eikelboomii. The sequence goes on along the minus strand of NZ_FUYB01000010.1, from coordinate 82,319 downwards.
TCGCCATGAAAATCATAGAAAACTGCGGCTCCATCGGTTTTCCAAGTGTATTCAAGCACTGCATCCTTCTCGAATTTAAGCTTAAACTCTAGCTCAGCTCCCACTGCTAATGGTATGGTTTGCGTATCACGCCATGCAGGGCTGCTAGTCGATAACGCCTGCTGCGCTGCTGAAAGTGTCATCGTTGGTGCTACAGGTGTAGGCATAAACTCTTCAGGATGCTTGCTATGCACATAACCATGCATCTGCATTAAGAACAGGACCGCACCAAACACGATCAGGGCATAATTAGCGATCTGGCTAAAGCTTGGGAAATAGCGGCTCTTTCTGAATAAGTTAATAACCACGAGCATGACCGCCAAGGCTGCGATTTGTCCCAACTCGATCCCCACATTGAAGGAAATAATATTCATCAATAGCTGATCTTCACTGAGAGGTAATTGCTGCAAACGAGTCGATAAACCTAAACCATGAATTAAGCCTAAGCCAAAAATCATCGCTAACATATTGGGCGGATTGAGGTTTAAGTACTTTTTAAAGCCATCCAAGTTTTGAAAAGCGATATAGCAAACGCTGAGCGCAATAATCGCATCAATCAAAAAATAATTGATCTTAATGCCATTAAAGGTGGCAATGATCAGCGTGATACTGTGACCTACCGTAAAGGCAGTAATGTATTTAACAATATCTTTAAAGCGAGTTAGGAAGAAAACAATGCCAAATACAAAGGCGAGGTGGTCATAACCAGACAGCATATGTGTTGCGCCAATCCACAAATAGCGCAGATTGCCACCTTCAATAATGCTTTGTTTTTCTGCATCAGACATACCATGCCCAAAGGCTTGGCTGGCAAATAGCAATGCCAATAAAACCAATACCCAACGTATTGGCTGCGAGATAAAAGCCATAAAATACCTTTAAGTTGTTTAAACAAACTACGGAAATAAATCAAGCTCATCGCTTTGACTGATTGATTCGTTGTTTATCCTAAAGGCGGTGCGCGAGCTGGTGGGTTTCGGTAGGGTATCAGCCTTGGTTTGAGATCTAGGGCTAAACCAGTGCGTAGAATGAACGGTATTAGCCCGGCAAGATTGAAGTTGATGGTTTGAAATAGCCCTAGGCTAGGGCTATTGTGTTTATTCAGTTTGGACAGATGATATTTTAAATCAATATCAACAATTCTTGCCCAATGATGTGACGCATGCTCTGCAAGGTTTTGTCTATGTGGCGTATGTGCCACGGCCTGATGTTGATGCTCAAAGCCATCATGATGGTGTTGCTCTGCCAAATGCACATGTTGTACAGCCCAAGTTGGCTGAATGCCCAACCATATGCACATGAACAGGTAGAAATACCCGTAATACAAAAAAGTCCTACTAATCGGACGTTTCATGTTCGCCGTTCAACTCCAAAAAGCTTCATCAGTTCCTGTATGAATTTCATTGACAGTAAAGATCCTACATCAATTTTAGTGAGCCTGCAGGGTATGATCCATGTCATTAGCTTTCATTTTTTTAGACGATGACAAAGTATTATAGGCCACCCCTCTCAAAAAAACTTAATTACCAAGGTATAAACCAAGCCTAGCAAGGCGGAAACACCAATTACTTTCATCACATCTTGTTTATATTTCCACAGCGCTAAAAAAGCAGCAATAGCGACTAATAAGGGAAACCATTCAAACTTACCTGCAAACGGTGTTGTTGCAGTACCTTGCGGCCAAAAGGTATGCCAAGCAAAGAAAACAGCTAAATTTAGAATCACGCCGACCACTGCTGCGGTAATTGCTGTTAAGGGTGCGGTGTACTTCAAATTATTGCGCGTGCTTTCAACTAAAGGGCCGCCAGCAAGAATGAATAAAAACGATGGCAAAAGGGTAAAGAAAGTCGCCACAGTCGCTCCAGCAAAACCAGCTGCTATCGGATTAACCCCTACTTGCTTAGCAACCCCACCTAAATAGCCCACCCAAGTGACGATCATAATCAGTGGTCCTGGCGTGGCCTCACCTAAAGCAAGACCATCCATCATCTGCGCACCCGTTAACCAGCCGTAATGTTCAACTCCACCTTGATAAACATAAGGCAGTACTGCATAAGCGCCACCAATGGTCAGAAAGGCAGCTTTAGTAAAAAAACTCCCCATCGCGTTGAGGGTAGGTTGTCCACTGACCATCAGCATAGCCACGCCCCAAATAGCAACGAAAATCGCCACTGTGACCCACAGTTTTATCCACGAGAATTGGGCATGAGCAGGGGTTGGAGTATGGTCGTCAATCACGGATGCTCCATAGGTTTGATGGGAGGCCCCATGGCCACTGCCGCCTTTAAATTGATCAGGCATTAACTTTCCACCGATGACGCCGACTATACCTGCGGCTAATACAATCCACGGAAACCCGATACCAAATACGAAAATTCCAATGAAAGCGAGGGCGGCAATTCCCCATAAGAATTGATTTTTCAAGGCTTTTGAACCAATTCGCCACGCGGCAAATAAGACGATGGCTACCACAGCGGGCTTAATGCCATAAAAAATACCTGCGATTAAGGGTAGATCTCCCCATGCTAGATAGACACCCGCCAATACGGATAACAATAAAAAAGCCGGGAGGAAGAACAAGACCCCTGCAATCAAAGCGCCGAGCATGCCATGCATTAGCCAACTGATGTAAATAGCTAACTGGATGGCTTCAGGGCCTGGCAATAACATGCAATAGTTCAAAGCATGCAAAAAGCGTTGCTCTGAAATCCAGCGTTTCTTTTCCACCAAATCAGTGTGCATGATAGCAATTTGTCCGGCTGGTCCACCAAAACTAATGAAACCCAGCTTCAGCCAATAGGCAAAAGCTTGCCCTAAACTGGGAGTGGGTGGTGCAGTTTGTGGTATCGGGTTCAAGAAGTGGTCTCCTGTAGGGAAAAAGCATAATAAAGATCATCGAGTAGTTGCCCACCTGCGATGAGCAACTGATCATCATCGGTGATACGATGTTTCAAACCTTTTAGGACTAAGGCAAACCCAGCTGCTTCGGGAGTATTTCCACCAACATCGAGGGTATGTACTAATTGCCCTAGTCGTTGTAGCCCAAGATCATGCCCCCATCCGAAACTATGAAATAAGGCTTCAAAAGTCACATAATGGCCGACATGGGTAAAGCGAGCTCCATCAAAATCAAACCCTAAGACCTCAGCAGGGCAATCAATCGCTTGTTCTAACCAAAGAAAACTCGCTTGTGCATCAATAAAGCGTTGGATGAACCATGCCGAAGCAAGTCGATCAATCCATAAATCGTGACGGGTGGCCCAGGTTTTATTTTGAAAATCAGCCCTTGCTAATAGCTCCAACTCACCCGCTTGAAAACAAGGTTCGCTCATAATTAGACATTTTTGCAAAGCTGATTCAGCCAGTTGCAAACGCTCATAGGCTATGGCTTGAAGTGGATGTATGAAATAATCAGTATCAGTTAAAGTTGATAGTTTTTTTTTCAAATTTTTCAGCTGTTTACGTGTTGCTATCAGATCATCTGCTAGTGGGTCAAGTTGCCTTAACTCTTCCAGCCATGCATGGTAATCTGCACCACGATCAAACAAACTAGGGAAATTTTCTGCTTGTGTATGATCAACTTGTAAAGCTAATACCCATGCCTCACCGCCCGAGCGGCGCGTGTCATCAGCAATGTTTTTAAAATGCTCTTGAGTTCCTGCATTGGAAGGAAGCAACCAGACCCCATCACGTAAACTAGCACAACCAAGTCCTTTTAATGCTCGCCAAATGCGCATGCGAGCCGTCGCATTTTCTGTTGGGAGGGAAATTATAAGTAATAACCAAGACATTTTTTGAAATACTTAATACATTTATTAAACTGAGTATACTGCTGGTTATAGCTTTTTAGCCATAAATAAATAATTCTTAGTGAGTTTCCAGTAAGCTAAAATAATCGCGTAATGGGTTGATTCTTGTTCGCTAAGACGCGATTTTTACTGTGACTAGCTTTAGTATTTAGTTGTAGAGTATTGATTTTATGAAGAAAGTTAGTGTTCTTTTCGTCTGCATGGGAAACATCTGCCGCTCCCCTACAGCTCAAGCGGTATTCGAAAGCTTCGTACAGCGTTCGGGTTTAGCACAGGCCATTCAAGTGGATTCGGCAGGAACACATGCGTATCATCTGGGGAGTCAACCGGATCAACGTTCCCAACAAGCAGCCTTAGGGCGTGGGATTGATCTGACTCAGCAGCGCGCCCGTAAAATCCAAGCCGCTGATTTTACCGAATTTGACTATGTGCTAGCGATGGACTTGCAGAATTTGCGAGCCTTACAGTCCTATGCTCAGGCTAAACAAGCCCAAAATCTTAAGCTGTTTATGGAATTTGCCAGTCGTTGGCGTGAGCGCGAAGTACCCGACCCTTATTATGGCGGGTCACAAGGTTTTGAGCGGGTATTGGATATGATTGAAGATGCTTCAGAAGGGTTGTTAGCGCATATTATTCGCCAGCATTCATTAGAACGAGAGCGGCTAGGCTAGCTAACCGCTCCGGTATACTTAGCGTGCTTTAGTCAGAATGCATCCAAATAGGCCGTTTTTTCGCAGGTAAGGCTGGCTCTGGCTCGGGGGTTACTGTTGGCACTGATTCCGGCAGACTATCGCTAGCCTCGGCAGCTTCCTCTTTATGATGGCTGGTTTGCAGATCATAACTACCATGCTCTGTTAGGCGCTCTGTACCCGTGTCATTTGAGTTCAGCTCGATAGGTAGCGGCACTGTCTCAAGCTTAATTGTGCTCTCAGTGGCGGTCACGCTCGCATCCTGATGATGAAAACCATTGACTGTTTCTGGCTCAGGTTTTGATGCTGCAAGGCCTGCCTGCTCAGACAGGGAAGTTGCTAGGTGGGTAGCCGGAATGACTGCCTCCTGTATCGACGGTTCACTCAGCAGTTCAGGCTTATTAGCTTTCTCGTCGAACTCATCAGGTGTTTCAGCAGCTATAACCTCGGCCTCGGTATTAGGTCGCTGTTCAGAGCGAGTGGGTACTAAGACTGGGCTTGATGCACTAGGCTGGGCTTCAGTAACCACTGCCTGCTGATGAGGTACTGTCTCGCTTTCTGTCTCTACTGGTGCTGCTATCAGCTCGGTAGATGCTGCGACCGCTGGTTGTTCGGGTCTTCGAGGATTGCCTTGATTGGGCTGTCGCTGGCGGCGTTCTTGCCGTGAAGGCTTCTTCGGAATCAGATCAATAATCAGCGGTTCTAGCGTTTCTGGCGAGGGTACTCGTTTATCAGTATGACTGTAGCGGCTTGCTGGCTCTGTTGATTGTGGGGCAGGCGTGCCGGTTGCCGTTTCCCTCAGCTGAGGTTGGGCAATATCCGCTTTTAATTGCGCTATACAAATTTCAGTAATCTGCAGCTCAGAATCGGCACTCGCCGTTTCAGTTTCAACGTTTGAACGATGATTGCGTTCCCGCCGCCCGCGATTACGTTGGTGACGATTGTCACGTTTTTGTGAACCGTCTTGCAAGGTAGTCGCCGTGTTTTCAACGATGATTTCTTCCAGTTCAATGCTTTCGCTGCTGACAACTACGACTTCAAGTTCTGGCTCAGAGGGGCTGGTTTCTGAGGGCGCAGATGTACGTTCACGCGGCCGCCGATTTTGATTGGGTTGACGTGTCTCGCGTTCTTGGCGATTACGATTGCGTTCACGATGCTCATTACGGTTTGATGTTGGCGCAGTTTCAAGTTCAGCCTCTGCAGCTGGATCTAGATGGGCTGACTTGAATTCATCAACAGATGGTGGGTTATCTGTTGAGCGCCGTCCTTGCCGACTCCGCCGTTCTTGGCGCTCAGGTCGGTTTGCCGGAGCAGCTTCAGTGGGCGTGTCTGAGTGCGTGCCATCCACCGCTTGAGCTTGTCGGCGAGCTTCATCATTACGTCGCCGATCTTGATTTTGATTATTCCGTCGATTGGGCTGGTTATTCGGGTTGTTCCGCCGATTTTGGTGATTATTCGAGTTGTTCCGTCGATCGTCTGCACTTGCTGTTTCAGTGGTTGCTTGAGCTTGAGTAGCCGCTTGAGCTGCTTGCTCAGCGGCTTTAGCTTTCACTTGCTCCATTGTCGGGTCAACTTTGGCACTGCTGAAATAGACCATTCAGGATGCGGCGAATGAGCCCCGGATTTTTCTGGACATCCAGGATCTCCGTTTCTACTTCTGCTGGCAGGGGTGTAGGTCGACGCTCAGTACGTTCAATTTGTGGAGCAGGTTGAGTCGGAATAACATTACCTACGACCGCTTCTTGTTGGACAGGGCTAGGGTTAACTAAACGCTCAGCCATTAAGTTTGCATCAGTTTCTTCAGGCTCGCTGATTTGCGTATAACTGGCACCGACGGTTTCCAGATCATCCGTCCGCACGCGCATAATTTCAAAATGCGGGGTATCCAAATGCGGATTAGGAATAACCGTCAGTTCAATATTGCGGCGCTTTTGAATATTAACAATCGAATCACGCTTTTCATTCAAAAGATAGGCTGCTACAGGGACGGGGACTTGGGCGATGACTCGACCCGTCAGTTCTTTCATCGACTCCTCTTCCATCAGACGCAGGATCGAGAGGGCTAAAGAATCGGTATTACGAATATGGCCTTGACCCTCACAGCGCGGGCAAACCAGTTGGCTGGATTCGCCTAAAGAAGGACGTAAGCGCTGGCGTGACATCTCCAACAAACCAAAGCGAGAAATGCGCCCCACTTGCACCCGAGCGCGGTCTACTTTTAAGGCTTCTTTTAAGCGCCGCTCGACATCACGTTGATGCTTACTCGGTAGCATATCAATGAAGTCGATCACGATTAAGCCGCCTAAATCACGTAAGCGTAATTGGCGTGCAATTTCATCGGCCGCCTCAAGGTTGGTATTGAGCGCTGTTTCTTCAATATCATGGCCTTTGGTTGCCCGTGCTGAGTTAATATCAATTGAAACCAAGGCTTCGGTATGGTCAATGACAATTGCTCCACCAGAGGGCAGATTGACCGTCCGCTGGAAGGCAGTTTCAATTTGATATTCGACCTGATAACGGCTAAACAGCGGAGTATTGTCTTGATAGAGTTTTAACTTACGCAGATTTTGCGGCATGACCGCCTGCATAAAATCTTGGGCTTGCTTAAAAACTTTAGGGTCATCAATAACGATTTCGCCAATATCACGACGGAAATAATCACGTAAGGCGCGAATAATGACATTGCTTTCTTGATAAAGCAGGACAGGAGCCTTGTGCTGATTGGCTGCTGAGGTGATCGCCTCCCACAGTGTTTTCAGATAATCTAAGTCCCAGCTCAACTCTTCGAGTTCACGATCAACGCCTGCGGTGCGTACAATCGCACCCATGCCTTCAGGAATTTCTAAATCACTGAGGGTTTGCTTGATTTGTTGGCGATCTTCGCCCTCAATCCGCCGGGAAACACCGCCTGCTTTGGGGTTATTGGGCATCAATACCAAATATCGCCCTGCAAGGCTAATATAAGTGGTTAAGGCAGCGCCTTTATTACCACGCTCTTCTTTATCCACTTGAATGAGGATTTCCTGACCCTCACGCAGCATGTCTTTGATATTAACTTTGTTGCTATTGCCATATTTTTTGACAGCATCAGGGTGATAGCATTCCGGGGCAATTTCCCGAAAGGAAAGAAAACCATGACGTTGTGCGCCATAGTTAACAAAAGCAGCCTCAAGGCTCGGCTCAATCCGCGTGATGACCCCTTTATAAATGTTGGACTTTTTTTGCGCACGAAAAGGATGCTCGATATCCAAATCGTAGAGGCGCTGCCCGTCTACCATCGCAACACGAATTTCTTCGGCTTGCGTCGCGTTAATTAAAATTCTTTTCATGTACTACACCACAAACGTGCAGTACCTGCTCAGCTTTTCCTATTCATCAAGAAGTAGCCGACAACAATAAGCCCGAAGGTAAAAGCCATTAGCACCTATCCAAAGCGTTTAAGTTTGGATATTGAGGTGTAAACATGGGGTAAGTAAGGTTGAGATCATCCCAGTGTGCTTTATATTACCTCTTAATTTGATGCATGCTGTTGCTTGATTTGTCCAATCAATGCCTTGTCCCGCTGGCAATTGCCCTAACCTGATGAAGTATCAGATGAGACGAGGTTATCATTAGTTATATCAGTTAAGGTTCGATCTTAAACTTCGATCTATCTTAGTGTTAGTTTCCTTCTCTAAAAACAGGCAGCGGCAATAACAGGTATCTGCTATGTTAATTGACTTTCAGTAAAACCTACTGAAGGCGCTGCGCTTAGGTAGAATCGTCTGTATCTGCAACTCTCCCTGCTCAAATTCCGCTTGGAATTTGATTGAATCATCCGGTTTTGAGTCCTATTATGCGTACCAGTAAACGTCTAGCTGTAAATCCGTCTATCGGTAGGCAGAAACCACTAGGCTCAACGGTCAGACTTTTAAATCCATCTGTCCAGTAACCTAGCCTGAATATAGCAAGTTGGCTAATTGCATTCAATCGGATTCCCGACAATTAGCACCCTGAATAAGGCTTTTCTCGCATGTCAGTTGAATACTATACCGTGACTGCTAATGAGGCAGGGCAGCGGATTGATAACTTTCTGTTAAAATACTTTAAGAAAGTTCCGAAAAGTGTCATCTATCGTATTGTTCGTAAAGGTGAAGTTCGTGTCGATAAAAAGCGCGTAAAGCCAGAATACAAGCTGGTTGAGGGCGAACAGATTCGCATCCCACCGGTTCGGACTGAATTGGAGCAGCCCCGCACTGCAGAAGCTTCTGATCAGTTACTTGAGCGGATTGATCAGGCGATTCTTCATGAAGACACCCATCTGATTGTGGTTAATAAGCCAGCAGGTTTGCCAGTACACGGTGGTAGTGGGGTCAGCTTTGGCCTGATTGAAGCGTTTAGGCAATTACGGCCTAATTTACCTTTTGTCGAATTAGTGCATCGTTTAGATAAAGATACCAGTGGTCTAGTGATCTTGGCGAAGTCACGGCCTGCGCTGACGGCTTTGCATCAGATGCTCAAAGCGGGCGAAATTGAAAAGCACTACCGCGCTTTAGTACATGGGCGTTGGCAAGGTGGTAAGCGCCATATTACCGTGGATTTAAAGCGTGAAAATAATTCTTATCAAAAGATGCAAGTCGCTGAGGAAGATGAAGAGGGGCAGACAGCGGAGAGTATTTTTAAACCCATTTCAGTCTATGGCGATTGTACCTTAATGGATGTGCAAATCCTGACCGGACGTATGCACCAAATTCGGGTGCAGGCAGCCCATTTAGGTTTCCCGATTCTAGGCGATGAGCGCTATGGTGATTTTAAATTGAATCGTGCTTATCGTGATGTTGGAGTGAAGCGTCTGTGCTTACATGCAGCCAGCTTAGCCTGCTATTTTGAGTTGAGTGGGCAAAAGCTTCAGTTTGAAGCCCCCTTGCCCGATGATATTAATCAAGTCCTCAAAGCACTAAAGCTTCCAAAATGAAACCAAAACCCTATCAGTTGCTGATTTTTGATTGGGATGGCACCTTAATCGACTCTGCAGCACATATTGTCGCTTGTATTCATCGAGTGAATGCTAAGGTGGGCTTAGCGCCCCGCACGGATGCTGAAATTCGGAATATTATTGGTTTAGGGCTGGAAGAGGCGTTTCAGCATCTTTTCCCTCAAGCGCAATATGCACTGATTCAAGCAGCAGCCCATGAGTATAAGCAGCAGTTTTTCTTGCATAACCGTAAACCAAGTGAGTTGTTTACGGGAGCGCGTGAGACTTTAGAGCACTTAGCTGAACAAGGTTATTGGCTAGCGATTGCAACGGGCAAGTCACGGCAAGGCTTAAATCAGGTGTTGGCAGAAACACAGCTAACCGCCTTTTTCCCCATTACGCGCTGTGCTGATGAAACATTTTCTAAGCCCCATCCTCGGATGTTAGAAGAAATTTTGGTCGATTATGATTTGCCTGCTTCAGCCGCACTGATGATCGGTGATACCGAGTATGACCTACAAATGGCACATAATATCAAGATGGATGCAGCAGGGGTAAACTATGGTGTGCATGGGTCTGAGCGTTTGTTGGCGTTAGCGCCGCGCGTTTGTCTAGATGATATTCGCGAATTGCCAATTTGGTTAGATAATCTAGCTAAATCCTAAGGCAAAGAGACGAGGCGAGCGCATGAATGAAGAAACCCAAGCGATTCAAGTACTAAAAGAAATAGCAATGGAGGGGCTTAAAGAGCAACGGCGTGCAAGGCGTTGGGGTATTTTTTTCAAATTATTCTTTGTTGGTTATTTGTTGCTCGCGCTTGGCATGATGCTGGGCTTGGGTCGCGGTTTGGAGTCTAAGTCGGCTTTAAGTACGGCAGATAAAGTCAGTGCTGTTGTCGAGGTCAAAGGGGCGATTATGGATGGAGCAGAGGCCAGTGCCGATTTGCTGATTCCAAGCTTGCGCAAGGCTTTTGAAAACCCCAAAACTAAAGGTGTGATTTTAAAAATTAATAGCCCCGGTGGTAGCCCTGTGCAGGCGGGGTATATTAATGATGAGATTCGCCGTTTAAAAGAACAGTATCAAAATATCCCGGTGTATGCGGTGGTGATGGATATGTGTGCCTCGGGTGGTTACTACATTGCAGTTGCTGCGGACAAAATTTATGCTGATAAAGCCAGTATTGTGGGTTCTATTGGGGTACGCATGGACAGCTTTGGGGCGGTGGATGCCATGCAAAAATTAGGTATTGAACGCCGCTTGTATACGGCGGGTGACAATAAAGGCATGCTAGATCCGTTCTTGCCAGAAAATCCAGCAGAAGTTGCCCATATCAATAGCATGCTGGCAGTGACTCATCAGCAGTTTATTCAAGTGGTCAAGCAGGGTCGGGGCGAACGTTTAAAGAATAATCCTGAGTTATTTAGTGGCCTATTTTGGACAGGTGAAACTGCGGTGGAGCTGGGGCTGATTGATGGTTTGGGGAGTGAGTCTTATGTAGCCCGTGAGTTGATTGGTGCTGAAACCCTCGTTAATTTTACTGCCGAAAAAGATCTCATCCAGCGTTTGACTGAGAAAGTAAGTCTGTCGATGAAAATGCTATTGAATTATTCCATGACACTGGGCTGGATTTAGAGACACAGTTCAGGATCCCAACGCGATAAGTCGATGTTGGGATCGACTTGCCAAGTAGTTTTAAAGGGAGTGTAAGGGTGATTTGCTAAGGTACGCAAGAATTGAGCACGGCTAATCGTCTCAGCCCCCATACTCATGAGATAAGGATTGGCCATTTGGCAATCAATTAAAGCAAAGCCCCAGGTTTTTAGGTGATAAGCCAGAGCAACTAAAGCCATTTTTGAGGTATCGGGGGCACGACTAAACATGGATTCCCCACAGAATACACCACCACTCGCCACGCCATATAAACCACCGACTAGCTCTGTACCCGTGGCATCATAAATTTCTACTGAATGCGCCCAACCCGCTAAATGCAGTCGGCAATAAGCGGCATGCATATCATCAGTGATCCAAGTGCCATTGGTATAGCTACGAGGGGCTGAACAGGCACGCACGACCGCTGAAAAATTCTGATCAAAGCGGACTTGATAACCTTTGTTGCGCATGGACTTACGCAGGCTACGGCTAATACGAATATTTTTTGGATAGAGCACCGCTCGCGGGTCGGGGCTCCACCAATAAATCGGTTCACGCGGGCCAAACCAAGGGAAAATGCCATGTTGATAAGCATTCACCAAGCGTTTGAGGCTTAAATCGCCACCGACTGCTAATAAGCCATTCGGTTCATCCCAAGCCTGCTCAACCGGAGGAAAGTTTTCATCTGGTCGATTAGGGTTGAGTAAATGCAATCGAAGCTGGCGAGTCATCTCTATCAATTAAGTTTTATCAATTTTAGCCAGCATATCAAGATAACGCTCAGCATCCAAGGCAGCCATACAACCGGTTCCTGCTGAGGTGATCGCTTGACGATAAACATGATCCATGACATCACCTGCCGCGTACACCCCTTCGACACTGGTGGCGGTTGCATTGCCTTCAAGGCCACTGTTAACTTTGATATAGCCGCTATTCATCTCAAGTTGGCCTGCAAAAATATCCGTATTGGGCTTATGTCCAATCGCAATGAAAATCCCGGTTAAGTCAATATTTTCGGTTTCACCCGTTTGCGTGCTTTTAATCCGAATACCGGTGACCCCAGTTTTATCGCCTAACACTTCATCTAAAGTATGATTCCATACAATCCGAATATTACCGTGTTTCGCTTTTTCAAACAGATGATCCTGCATGATCTTTTCGGCACGTAAACTATCCCGGCGATGGATTAGAACCACTTCAGAGGCTAGATTAGACAGATACAATGCTTCTTCTACCGCCGTATTACCGCCCCCGATGACGGCGACTCGTTGCTTACGATAGAAAAAACCATCACAAGTTGCACAAGCAGAAACACCCTTGCCACGGAAAGCTTGCTCAGAATCTAAGCCTAAATACATCGCTGAAGCGCCGGTGGCTATAATCAACGCATCACAAGTATAGAGGCCAGCGTCACCTTTTAGGGTAAAAGGACGTTGTTTTAAATCGACAGCGTGAATTTGATCAAAGATAATCTCAGTATTGAAGCGCTCAGCGTGTTTTTGCATGCGCGTCATGAGTTCAGGCCCCATTACGCCATTATTATCGCCCGGCCAATTGTCCACTTCAGTGGTGGTCATAAGCTGACCGCCTTGTGCCATGCCTGTGATTAAAACAGGGTTTAAATTAGCTCGTGCTGCATAAACTGCTGCGGTATAACCGGCTGGTCCTGAACCTAGGATCAATAGTCGGCAATGTTTGGTGTTCATGTATAATATAATCCTCATTTTTTATGGGCAAGCTCATGCTGCCAAAATAACTGGCCTAATCCTAAGGCAGGCAGAGTATAGGGTAAAGTAGTAATCCAATGAGTAGATTTCAAGCTGGCAGAACGGGCTATACTTTTAGCTGGCTGATTACTTAAAAAACTAAGGAAGTAGGTGACTTGAGCAAGGATAAAATTAAACTCAACCAGCGCAAGCGTGTTAGTTTGCAACAAGCCTCGATGATCGTCTTTATGGGGATCGCAGCCGTGCTGCTGTTAGCCCTCGTCTCATATGATGCTAAAGACCCAGGGCCTTTTGTGCACAATAATAGCGGCATTGGTGTGGCGGTGTGCAAAAACCTCGCGGGCTGTAAGGGTGCATGGTTAGCCAATTTTCTGTATGGCTTATTAGGTTATTTTGCCTATGCCGTGCCGGTGGTCTTAGTGGCTTTAGGCTTGACTGCCTTCCGCTATCCAAAACATTTACGCACACCTGCGAATCCTATTGGGGGTCTGAATGATGTGATTACGATAGTGGGGGCGATTTTGACCCTCGTGGCAGGGAGTGGTTTGGCGCACATGCTATTTGTACCTTATCCCGATGGCATTGGTGGGGGTATCCTTGGGTCTGTGGTAACGGGTGGTCTACAAGGTACCTTCTTAGGCTTTTATGGCAGTTTGCTGGTGTTATTGTCCTTGTTTTTGGGAGGGTTGACCGTAGTCGCAGATATTTCATGGGGAGAGGTCACTGAAAAGGTCGGTGATTTCATGTTGAGTGTCTTTGAAAAAGCACAAGGCATGAAGGATAAGCATGCTCCTACAGTCGCGGCAGCCTCTGGCACAACCTTAAGTGTAAGTAAGGACTTATTAAAATCGAGTGGTGAGTCGGTGAGTAAAATGGGGGCTTTGCTCGGTAAGGTTTCAGCGTTGCAATCGTTAAAAGAGCAAATGACGGGTAAGCGTAATCCATTAGAAACCGACCCCTATGGATCACACGATCCACTGTTTGATGATCATGGGGTTGCTGAGCGTGAGCAGCCCTTAGACTTAGAGCGCACCGACAAGCCAACCAAAACTTTAGAAGTACCGACCAAATTGCCAGTGAAAGAGGTGGCTGAGGAAAAAACGCCGAGAGTGCGGACGACAGCAGCGGATCAGGCCGTGCGGGATAATGTTTTGGCAGATGCTGCTTATACCCTAAATCCTGATAGCTCCGTGACCTTACCGCGCTTATCACTGTTAAATCCACCACCTTCAGCGAAGGATCGGGTCCGTCAGTCGAAAGAAGCTTTGGATTTACTGGCCTCCCGCTTAGTGGAGTCGCTGGGACATTATGGAGTGAAAGATACAACCGTGGTGGCTTGTGAGCCAGGACCTGTGATTACTCGCTTTGAGTTGCAGCTGCCGGATGGGACGAAAGCTAGCAAGATTTCTGGGTTAGCCAATGATTTAGCCCGCAATATGTGCGTTTCTAGTGTGCGTGTGGTGGAGGTTATTCCGGGGCGACCGACGATTGGGATTGAAGTGCCGAATGAAAAGCGCGATGTGGTCACGATTAGTGAGTTGATTGAGTCGCGTGCTTATCAAAAAAGTGTCTCGCCACTCACTTTAGCTTTGGGTAAAGATATTGCTGGTAATCCGATTGTAGCCGATTTAGCACGGATGCCACATTTACTGGTGGCAGGTACAACCGGCTCAGGGAAATCAGTGGCAGTGAATGCCATGCTCTTAAGCTTATTGTATAAAGCAACCCCCGAGCAGGTGCGCCTCATTTTGATTGACCCCAAAATGTTAGAGTTAAGTAGCTATGAGAATATTCCGCATTTATTAGCTCCTGTTGTCACCGATATGAAAGATTCTGCCAATGCCTTGCGTTGGTGTGTGGCAGAGATGGAGCGCCGCTATTTGCTGATGTCTAAGCTAAAAGTGCGCAATATCACCGGTTTCAATACGAAGGTAGAAGAAGCCGAGGCTCGTGGTGAACCCATTCCTGACCCCTTATTTGACCCTGCTAAATCGCTAGACATGCAGCCCCAAGCTTTACAACCCTTGCCTTATATCGTCATTGTGATCGACGAATTTGCCGATATGATGATGGTGGTGGGGAAAAAGGTGGAAGAGTTGATTGCACGCCTAGCCCAAAAAGCACGGGCAGCGGGGATTCACTTGATTTTAGCGACGCAACGGCCTTCCGTGGATGTGATTACGGGTTTGATTAAGGCAAATATTCCTTCGCGGATTGCTTTCCAAGTGTCGACTAAAATCGACTCACGGACGATTCTCGATCAAGGTGGGGCGGATCAGCTACTCGGCTATGGTGATATGTTGTATATGCCACCGGGTACGTCCATCCCACAACGCATTCATGGTGCCCTCGTTACTGACCAAGAAGTGGAGGATGTAGCCACTTATCTGAAGCAGCAACGGGAACCTGAATATATTGTTGGTGTCCTAGCTGATACGGAAGGTGGTTCGGATGCGATTCCGGGCTTAGAGCCATTAGAAGCCGGTGAAGAGGCTGATCCGCTGTACGATGAGGCGGTGAAAGTTGTTACTGAATCGCGTCGGGCTTCGATTTCCTATCTGCAACGCCGTTTAAAAGTGGGTTATAACCGTGCAGCACGCATGATTGAGGATATGGAGCTTGCGGGAGTGGTTAGTGCAGTGCTAGCCAATGGTACCCGTGATGTGCTCGCACCGCCACCGGTCGATGATTATTAGATTAAAAATAGTTAAATTGTAGTTAAATTGAAATTAGTTAAATTAAGACTAATTAGATTAAAGCTAATTAAATTAAAATTAGGATCTTGTTGAGTTTTATGATGAAAAAACTATTAGTCAGCGTATTTTTGGTGGTTGGTTTAATGCAAGGTGTTTATGCCGAAACTGATACCTCACCTTCTACTGGGCAGGTTTCAGCCGCCGATGGGCGTGCACAGTTAAACCAATTTTTTACCACGGTCAATTCCATGCAGTCTAGCTTTGTGCAAGAAGTCTATGATGACAAAGGCAAACTTAAGCAGAATTCTAAAGGCACGGTTTATTTATCGCGTCCGGGCAAATTCCGTTGGGAATATGCGGCTCCTGAGTCGCATCAAATTGTTGCCGATGGTAAAAATGTTTGGGTGTATGATGTGGAGTTAGATCAAGTCACCGTCAAACCGATGACCCAAGCCCTATCCGCTGCCCCAGTGGGCATGTTATTAAGTAAGCAACCGGTTGAAAAGCAGTTTGCAGTCGAGCCAATGGAGGCCGAAAACAGTAAATTGTCTTGGTTTCGCCTCAAGCCGCATAAAAAAGACTCTGATTTCACCACGATGGATCTGGGGATGAGTGAGCAGGGGATTCAAGAAATGGTTTTGGGCGATAAGTTCGGTCAGCAGACTTATATTCATTTCCGAGGAATGAAGCTGGATGTGAATATTGATACTTCACGGTTTCAGTTCAAGCCACCGGCAGGTGTCGATGTGATTGGTAAGCCATCTTAAGCTGAGTATGGCGACTGCCTTCACACCCCTAGCAGAGCGGATGCGTCCGCGAACTTTAGCCACTTATGTGGGGCAGTCGCATTTATTGGCACCCGCCAAACCCTTGCGTCGTGCTTTAGAGGAAGGCTATCTGCATTCAATGCTATTTTGGGGGCCGCCGGGGACAGGTAAAACCACTTTGGCGCGCTTGATTGCTCACTATTGGCAAGCTGAGTTTTTAACCCTGTCTGCGGTGCTCGCAGGTGTAAAGGAAATTCGGGCAGCTGTTGAGGTCGCTCAAAATAATCGTCAGCAATTTGGCAAAGCCACGGTGCTATTTGTTGATGAAGTCCATCGTTTCAATAAAGCCCAGCAAGATGCTTTCCTGCCACATATTGAAGCGGGTGTGCTGATTTTTATTGGTGCAACGACTGAAAATCCTTCGTTTGAGCTGAATAATGCACTGCTTTCACGGGTGCGGACTTATGTCTTGCGTAGTTTAAGCCCTGCTGAGTTACATCAGATTTTACAGCAGGCTTTAACCGATCCAGAGCAGGGTTTAGGTGCGCGGAGTTTGAAACTGAGTGCGACGGCTTTAGAGCAATTAGTGCAGATGGCAGACGGTGATGCTCGTCGGGCTTTAGTGTGGCTAGAGCTAGCGGCTGATCTAGCTGAAGCAACCGAGCAAGGTTGGCTGATCAGTGATGAAACCATCCATGAAGTTACCAGTGGTTCGTTACGGCGTTTTGATAAAGCAGGCGATTTATTCTATGAGCAAATTTCAGCCTTACATAAATCAATTCGTGGGACTGATCCAGACGCGGCTTTGTATTGGTTTTGTCGCATGCTAGATGGGGGCTGTGACCCTTTATATATTGCTCGGCGGCTGGTAAGGATGGCCTCCGAGGATATTGGCAATGCCGATCCACGCGGTTTGCAACTTGCCTTAAATGCTTGGGATGCTTATGAGCGCTTAGGTAGCCCTGAAGGTGAGTTGATGCTAGCTCAAGCCGTGGTTTATTTGGCTTGTGCACCCAAAAGTAATGCGAGTTATCGTGCTTTTAAACAAGCAATGGCCGATGCAAAGCAATTCGGCTCACTAGATGTACCGCTGCATCTGCGTAATGCGCCCACAAAACTGATGCAAGCTCTGGATTATGGCCGCGCTTATCGCTATGCCCATGACGAAACCGATGCGTATGCAGCTGGCGAAAACTATTTCCCCGAACCGCTCAAAGGTCGGCGTTATTACCAACCAGTTGAGCGGGGTTTAGAGCTGAAAATTCGTGAAAAACTGGCGAAGCTGCGCGGAGAGTCTTAGCTTGCACCATTTTCATAAAGAATATTATTCG
Source organism: Thiothrix eikelboomii (assembly GCF_900167255.1). Classification (GTDB taxonomy): domain Bacteria; phylum Pseudomonadota; class Gammaproteobacteria; order Thiotrichales; family Thiotrichaceae; genus Thiolinea; species Thiolinea eikelboomii. The sequence continues at coordinate 64,657 of NZ_FUYB01000010.1, read as the reverse complement.
GTTTGCTTAAAGTATTATCACGAATCGTGGTGGTGTTAACCGGATCATTGATGGCTTGGCGAACCACACTATAGACCCAAATATCCGGCCCTGATTTAGTACCGATAAAACTATTATTGGTAATCACCGTACCATTGTCTTGTACACGAATACCAAATTTATTGTGATTGATCTTGTTATTGCTAATAATATTATTTTGAGCAATATCACGATAGTATTTATTAGAATTAGCAGTATAAATCAGTGGGTCACCACAGGTAAAATCAGCCAGATTTCGATCAGCCCGCTCAGCGACCCAAATCGCAGTTTCCTCAGCAGAAAAGTCATTACTTGTGATCAAATTAGAGTTAGAGCCATAGCGATGGGGGGCCGTGAGTGGTTCTTCTTCAAACTCCCAACAGTTTTTATATAAATATACCCCACCATCACCATTGTCCCGGAAAGTATTATGACTAATTTGATTATGACTGGAGGCATCGACTGCAATTGCTTCACGGCGAGAGGTTTCATCGCGCCGGGGGAAACGTTTTAAAGTTTCAGTATCATAATTAGAGAAGCCATTGCCTTCAAATACGGAATTTTCAATCAAAGCATACTCAGTATCAGCACCTAAATAAATACCTGAATTAGATGAGCCTAAAATGCGCGTATTATTGACGTTTAAATGCGTGATATAGCGATTAAGAAAAATTCCGTGCATGTGGGAATTAATGATCCGTGAGTTGAATACATTAATTCGAGTTGGCGCGATTGCTTGAATGGTGCTTTCTTGAATAGTCCCATTGCGTAAGCCTAATAAGGTATTTTGTTTTAATTCAATATGTGCAGTAATGGCATCACTGTAATTTAAGAATTGGCAATTGCGAATAGTGACATTACTGACCCGCACGCCAGCCTCAGCTCCTTTGACAATAATCCCATAGCGGGTGGGGGCTGTTGCTGGGGTATAGGCTTTACCGTATTTATTGCGCGCTACGGTGGTCAATCCATTAAACACCGCCTGATTACAGTTTAGTTCGACATTAGGGCGGTCAATCAGCACTGTGACCTGTTGGAAGGTGCAATTAGCGGGCAAGCTGAGTGACTCGCGTAAGGTAATCGTGCTATTCGCCTGCCAGTTAGGGCAAGCGGTATTGTTGGTCGTAGGGAAAGTGATGACGCTTGAGTAATCTTTGTCTGGATAAAGATTATTATCAATATCTGTTTGAATATCATCCAGTTGCTCATCGCTGCAGGCTGTTAGCAAGACAATTGCCAACAGGCTAGCTAGTACGGCTCGATCTATTTTCATCATGATAGCCTGACCTGATTGTCGATTTGAGTGGTTTTTAAGTCTAGCCGCTTTAAGGCTAGCTTGCATTAATCCCTTGATAGTGCAGGTGTTGTAATACCTGTTGATGTAATTCAGGGCTGGCCGCCGCTAAGATACTGGTACTGGCGAGGTTCAAGGTTTGCCCGTTTAAATCAGTTAAGACCCCGCCTGCTTCCTGCACGATCACGGAGAGAGCGGCGACATCGAGAATATTGACATCCGATTCAATCACGATCTCTAATTTACCGCTGGCTAATAAGTGATAATGCAGAAAATCACCATAACCGCGAATCCGTTGTACTTGAGGGATGATCTGGCCTAAAGCAGCCCATTGCGGGCTAGCGGCTAAGGAGGCGATATTCCCTAAAGACAATGCTGCTTGTTTTAACTCGGTATAGCCACTGACTTTAAGGGGTTGGTTATTGAGGAAAGCGCCTTGACCTCGCTCGGCATACGCTAATTCACCAAAGGCGGGGGCATTAGAAACGCCTAAAATCAGCTCAGAGCCTTGCATCAGGGCAATCTGAGTCGAAAACATCGGATAGCGGCGCACGAAGCTTTTCGTCCCATCAATCGGATCAATTAGCCAAGTGTATTCGGCATCGGGGTTGGTTTTGCCAGTTTCTTCACCGAAAAAACCATGCTCTGGGAAGCGGGCTAGAATCAGGTTTTTAATAGCTTGTTCGGCTTCAAGATCTGCAATGGTGACCGGAGATTGATCAGGTTTTAATTCAATATCAAAGCTGCCGTGGTAGTAATGCAGGATAATCTCTTGAGCAGTACGCGCTGCTTCAAGTGCCGTGTGCAGGAAAGGACTCATCATTAGGTTAATTTCGCTGAAAGTAAGTCAAAAAAAGCGACATTCAGCAGGATTAGCTGACGCGCGTCAAGTGCTCATTTTAAGTGTTTTGAGGCGGGTCGGCAGAATTGCGTTATAATCAGCAGTCAAAATAACTACCACCTAGGAGTCGGGGATGGAGTATCGCCGTTTAGGAAAAACTGATATTAAAGTCAGCAAGATTTGTTTAGGTACCATGACCTTCGGTGAGCAAAACACGGAAGCCGAGGCACATCAACAGCTTGATTATGCCCTAGAACAGGGTATTAACTTCATTGATGCAGCAGAAATGTATCCCGTGCCGATTAATGCCGCTACGCAAGGCCGCACTGAACAGTATATTGGTACTTGGCTAAACAAACGCTCGGATCGAGATCAATTTGTTCTTGCAAGTAAAGTAGCTGGACCTGGGCGAAAAGAAGTGCTAGGGCATTTACGAGAGGGACCGCGTTTAAGTGCTGAGCATATTCAGCAAGCATGCGAGGCTAGCTTGCAACGGTTACAGACAGATTATCTGGATCTTTATCAAGTCCATTGGCCTAGTCGCAATACAAATTATTTTGGGCAACTCGGTTATCGCTATGGCAAAGACCATCATCCCGAAACGATTACAGAAACCTTGACTGCTTTAGGTCAACTGGTCTCTGCAGGCAAGGTACGCCAGATTGGCTTATCCAATGAAACCCCTTGGGGTTTAGCTGAATACTTAAGCTTAGCTAAAGACTTAAATTTGCCTTCCGTGGTGACCATACAAAATCCCTATAGTTTGTTAAATCGTAGCTATGAAGTGGGTTTAGCTGAGTTTGCCCATCGTAGTTCTGTGGGCTTATTAGCCTATTCACCTCTTGGTTTTGGTGTGCTCAGTGGTAAATATTTGCAGGGGCAGCGTCCAGAGGGAACTCGCTTGACACGCTGGGGGCAATACTTCACTCGCTATACGCATGAGCATGCACAAACAGTGACTCAACAGTATGTTGAATTGGCTCAACAGCACGGCTTAGATCCAGCACAAATGGCTTTGGCTTATGTGAATTCACGCCCCTTCTTAACGGCTAATATTATTGGTGCTACCACTATGGAACAGCTCCGCAAGAATATTGCCAGTGTGGATTTAGTGTTATCTGAGGAAGTCCTGAAAGGCATTGAAGCGATTCATGATGCTCATCCTAATCCTTGTCCTTAGTGGATACTGCTAATGATTGTGTATATTCATGGCTTTCTTTCCTCATCACTTTCAGTAAAAGCGCAACTGACTCAGCGTTGGCTAGCCGCGCAAGGGCGTGAGCAAGAGTGGGTTTGCCCTGATTTGCCCCCGTATCCACTGGAGGCAATGCAAATTTTAGAGTCGATAGTGCAAGATGCTAAAGAGCCACCACACTTAATTGGCAGCTCCTTAGGTGGCTTCTATGCAACGGTATTGGTTGCACGCTTTCGTTTGAAAGCAGTGGTCGTGAATCCGGCGGTGCATCCGGGGCTGGTATTGCGTCCAGCTGTAGGGCTAATTAAGAGTTTTTATGGCGACCAGCAATACGAATTCACTCAAGCCCATTTGCAAGAACTCCATGCTCTCGATTTGCCTGCACCGCTTTATCCAGAGCAGATCCTGTTTATGCAAGAGCGCGGTGATGAAGTTTTAGACTGGCAGGAAGGCTTGGCTTATTATCGTGCTTGCCATCAGCTGGTGTTTGCAGGCGGCAATCATAGCTTTAGTCGCTATTCGGCGGTATTGGATTTAATGGATCATTTTTTTAGAGATTAATCATGACGCTTGAGCATCTTTTATTGCGGCTGCAAGATCCACAGCAGCTCAAATTTGCGGAGGTTATTGCTACCCTTGAAACCTATTATCAGTACACACCACAAAGCTTTAATAATGGCTTAGGTGCAGAGGTTATCCATAATCCGGCAGGTACAAATGAAGGTTCTTGCAAGGTGTTTGCTTTTGGCTTGCTTCAGCAATTGTCAGCTGAGCAAACTTTAGCTTGCTTTGCCGAACATTACCAGAATGTGCTCGCCACCCCAGAGGGTAGTGATCATGCGAATATTCGCAGTTTTATGCGTCACGGTTGGGCGGGGCTTGAATTTCTCGGATCTGAGCCTGCGTTAAAAAGTAAGTCAGGGGGTTGACTATTTAGGTACTAAATTGAGGCCATTGGAAGTTGGCCTCTGTGTGGTTGGCTAAGCTTAGTTAGCTCATGCTAATCACTAAACCCGCGCTGACCGTTTCCTGCGAGCTTAGGTTGCTGGCTGAAACCTGCATATTGGTTAGGCTAGCTTTGCCAATAATGGTTGCAAATGAGGCATCAGCGGCATCACGCGCCGTACTAATTCGCACTAAGCTACTCAGGGGGGCCATGCGAGTGGCATCGAAGCAATACCAATGACCGCCTAAATAAGCCTCAAATACTCCATGAAAATCTGATGGGGGTTCTAAGCCGGGTGCATAAGCAGATACATAGCGGGCGGGAATCCCTAGGCTACGGCATAAACTGATGCTTAAATGTGCAAAGTCACGACAAACCCCCGCCCGCTGCAATAAGACCTCACAAGCACCACTAGAGGCATTGGTGGTACCAGGTAGATATTCAATATGTTGGTATACCCAGTCGACTACTGCGGCGACCCGTGCATAACTACTGGGGAAATTGGCAAAGGTTTTATAGGCAAAGCGCCCTAGCCGATCTGATTCACAATAGCGACTGGGATTGAGATAAGGTAATACCTCGGGTGGCAATTGTAGATAAGGAGTTTCCGGTAAGGTATAGGGATCCGCCGTATTAACTTGCAAAGCAAGGGTTGCTGCGTAGTCGATACTAAAAAACTCGCTTTGCACTGTCAAACGCAGGCTCCGCCCGCCACAGTTATCCGTGTTAAAGGTTTCATAGGGCAGGTAGGGGTTTAAAATTAAATTTTCTTGCTGAATGATTTGATGCGGATTGAGTGCAGGCATTAAGCTAAAAATAAAGCTGGTAGGTGATTCCAGTTTGTAATCGAGTTTGGTGGCAACTTGAATAAGGCTCATACAGAATCCTCGGGGCAAAAGTGGGGCATGAATAGGGCAGGTAGCAATTACGAAGCAATTTGTGCGCCAATCAAGCGCTGCTTAAACTTAATAGGCTAGTCTATTCACCACAAAATAGTGAATGGCTGGATAGAAATTATGTGATCTAGGCTTGCGTGGTGAGACACTTGGCTTATGATAACAACTTCTGTTATTGAATAAGAAAAAATCTGATGAAGTTAACAACATTGTTATTTGGGGCTATGAGTTTACTGGCAGGTTGCACTGCAATGCCCAATGTGGTCGCACCGCCGAGTATTTCGGTGCAAGACGTGAGTTTACAAAGCCTCTCACTCACGCAAGGTACGGGGTTGGTGAGTTTGAATGTGACCAATCCGAATGCCTTCCCCATTCCATTAGAAGGGGTGCAATATAATTTGCGTTTAAACGGTACACCGGTTGCTAGCGGTGATCAGCGCCAAGCCATGTATCTGCCGCCGAATCAACCCACGGCGGTACAAATCCCTGTGCAATTGCAGTTAGCAACGATTATGCAGCTTGCGCCTGTGCTGTGGCAGAATCGCTCGGTGCAATATCAATTGGATGGAGCCGTGCGCTTGCCGTTTATTAGTGTACCTTTTCAACGGCAGGGTGGGATTGGGGTGAATTAAGTTTGCTCAGGCTAGGTAGTTGTTCAACACAGCTACCTAAACCTGATTTTTAACCCAATCTTTCACAGGCTGGCAGGTTTTTCTGGTTTTCCCTTGATTAAGGGATAGCCTAAATGCTTCATTCGCTAGACACTAGGCTGCTATGCTTTTCTCCTGCAAATCAAGCGAGGTTGTTTATGCGTTGTTTCAAATCTAGGTATTTGGCCGGATTAACTGCACTGGTGATCTGGGCGGTATCGGCAAGTCTGCCTACTCAAGCCGCCACTATTCTCAAGCCTGTCGATCAAGCAGCCCAACAAGCTAGTTTTCTCGAGTTTCGCAATCAGCTCCTGCAAACCTTGGAGCGCAAAGATCTGAAAGGTCTATTGGCGGTGGTGAATAAAGACATTAAAGCTTCTTTTGGTACTGAAAATGGGATCGAGGGTTTTAAAGAGCTGTGGAAGTTGGATCAACCTGCGACTAGCTCTATTTGGCGTGAATTAAGTACTGTGTTAAAAATGGGTGGGTCGTTCAGCAATAAAACTACTTTTGTAGCACCTTATGTGTTTAGCCAATGGCCTGATTCGATAGATGCTTTTGAGTATGCAGCCGTATTAGGCGCTAATGTGCGCATCCGTGCCAAACCCAGCTTAAATGCCAGTATTCTGAAAACCGTGAGTTATGAAATTCTCCCTGTTGAATTCAGCGAAAATCAGCAGTGGGTAACGGTAAAACTCAACGGTGGTAAAAAAGGCTATATCGCCAGTCAATACATTAGAAGCTCGGTGGACTATCGGGCTTTTTTTGAAAAGATCAAGGGGCGCTGGCAAATGACGGTATTTATCGCAGGCGATTAAGCCTAAAGCATGAGGTTAACCCAAAAGCTGACCGTAAGTATCGAAATTAGTGTGGAAAACACCACGATTTGTGAGCTGGCTTGCTCAAATAAAGCATAGCGCATGGCGACAACATGCACTAAAGCGCCCGTCGGTAGAGCCGTCAGCAGCACGCTGGCCACTAACCAAGCAGGATCAGTCACGCCCAGTAGATAACAGGCTAAATAGGTTAACGTCGGATGTACCAGTAACTTGACTCCAATCAACCAGCCTAATTCACCAAGGCTGGTTTGAATCTGCCGAAACTGTAAGCTTGCACCTAAACAGAATAAAGCCACCGGAATCGCTGCGGGTGCGAGCATATCTAAGGTCGTATTCATGACTTGAGGCAGGGTGAGTCCAAAGCCAGAGGCTAATAAACCGAATACGGTGGCAAGGAAAATTGGGCTGCGCAATAAAGACCGATCCAAACTAGCCCAGACTTGTTGGAGGCTCATGCTATGTTGCCGCAAGGCCTCAAGGCACAGTTGTGCACCGCCAATCACCAATAAATTCCCTGCTAAAATAATGCTAATGGTCGCGGCGGACTCACCCAATAAACTAAAAGTGAGCGGAATCCCCATATAGGCATAATTCGCAAACACGCTATTTAAAGCACGCATGACTAATTCAGTCGGTGTTTTGCATTGAAAAAAATAGCGGCTACCCAATATCGCCACGGTAGCGGTCAAAATAATACCTAGTACAAACGCAGCTAAAGCCGGTGCATTGAACAGATCATCTAACGATTGGCGACGGGCAGCATTAAATAACAGTGCAGGTACCGCAAAGTAGTACACAAACAGATTTAAGGCTGGCAGCATGGAGCTATCGAGAATAGTTCTACGAGCGAGATAGCCTAAGCCAATCAGCGTAAATAAGGGGATAATAGCAAAGAGGCTTTCAGTCACAACAAAGTCCGAGTTAACGTGCAAGCGCCGCTATTATACGGATTATCAAGGCTGTGAGTTTAGTTTAAAACCATAGGCTCGCCTGCCAAGCTAAATTGGGGGTTTGCGTACCCGGGCTAGCAACTTGGGTAGCGGCTGTCGGTGGCATATTTTCTAGCCGATATAAAGGATTTTCTTTAGGGGTATGGTCTAATAGGTCTTGCAAAATCGTCATGAACTGTTGGCTAGGATCTAGCAACAACGCACTGTTGTGTTCGGTTAGAAGCTGAACATCAAGGCTACTGGGTTTTTCTGCTAAAGCTAAGGGCTTATGTTGAGATCGTTCTGCCGAGTGAGTTGTTGGTGTAGTCGTTGATGTTGCTGTATGAGGCGTAGACCCTAGCGCTAAGGGTCGATGTGAGGGTAACGAGCCAGAGTTCCTACTCTGGTTAAGATCCAATAGCTCGAGTAATTCGGAGTGCTCGGGTCGTCCTACAGAGGCTGGGTTTAAAGCTAAAGGTTGGTGTTGCGCTGGTCGGGGTGGCTGAGCAGAGATCGGTGTGTCGCGGATTTGCTCAACTTGTTGCTCAACGACTTGATTAAAATGCTGATTAAGGCGTTGTTGCTTAGCATTTTGCTCAAGGTTGGATAAGGGAAGTGAGGATTTAGTTGATTTCCCAAACTCTAAATTAGGCAGCTTGCTTAAGGCTAATGGACGTGTCCGCTTAGGCTCAATGCTTGGAGCGGCTAGTGGCTTAGAGGAAATCATCGAGTCTTATCCCAGTTTTGTCATTTGAGCTATTTATTAATTAAATTAATGAGTATTGAAACTAGACTGGGGATTAGCGGTTAAGTTCACTGACTAAATGGTTAATTGCCATAAAATCAAACCCTGCTCAGTGGGTAGACCGAACAGGGTGATCAGTTTTATTTAGGCTAGTTTATTTAGGCTAAACGTTTCACTTGTGCCTCAATAATATCACCGTATACGGTATTATCATCACCGAAATAGACCATAGATGAAGCCAGCTTGCTGGCAAGAATCGCGTATTTCACCTTTTCAGGTAAGCGGTCAATCCGATCTTGGAACTGCGGCTCACGAATTAAGGCAGGCATATGCGCGAGGATCGCATTTTTATAGTTGGCTTGGGCCACCAATTCCGGGTTGGCTTGGAAATAAGCAAACATCCGTGCATAGTGACCATTAATTTCTTGGCTAACTTGGGTAGAAATATCGGTATAGGTGATTTTGCCACCCGTTTCGCGCTGCCGTTTAATCACGACCCGTGCTTCTTGCTCAGCCATGCGATTGAGAATAGTGATGACATCACTGACATATTGCTGCTTGTGCGCAAGAAACTCGGCTTCGCTTAAAGTCAGATTGGCGATAATTTCATAAGAGGAGGAAATTACTCCACATTTATTCGCTGAGGCATCGCGCATAATGACCACGCCCCGCTGCTGCAGAACCCGCCGTGCATCCGGGGTAATAAACGAATTTGCACCCTCCACAATCACTCTGGCTGTCGGTTGACCATCCGCTTTAAAGAATTGATCAACATTATGCATGGCAATCGTTTCAGGGCGTCCCCCTGCAGGAATAAAGAGATCTGTCTCAACCGTGAAGGTTAACTGATTAAAGATGCGGTTGAATTCATCGGTAGAGATCCATTGTTCCTCTAAACCCGCAGCGGTTTTTTCGAGCTTTTTATAGAGGTCACGCATGCCATCATGCTTTTTCTGGCTGCGATAGATAATAAAAGCTCCCTCATGTAAAGCTTGAGCATCAAAGGCATCCAAATCCGCTTGGAGGATGACTTTGCGAAGTGCAGTATGATCTAGACCAGCAGGGTCAAAAGCGGCGGCTGTACCATCGACAATCATACGGATTTGTACTTGCTGGCAACGTTCCAACAGTAAACGCAGACTATTGCCAGCCACATCACCATTTGGCCCACCGGTGATTTTGATACTGAAAGGATCAGTATGCATATTAATGCCGAGAGTGGCTTGCATCGTTACTTCCGCAAAGCGAATCACCCCGATTGAGGTAACACCGTATTCTTTATGATTAATCCCGACCTGTTTACTGGACATAATGCCCGCACCCAATAAATAACCGCGCTGCACAGCTAACTGAGCAATCAACTCAATCATGACATCATGCATGTTTTCATCAGGGCCCAGTTCGATGGGTTCATCTTCGCCATAATAGTCAACCACTCGTGGGTCTTTGGCCTTGCCATTGGCAGTCACATACAAATCGAGGAAGGCATTCGCAAACCCATATTGCAGCTTGTAAAGATATTGCAGCACGGTTGGTTTGGGTGTACCGGGGCGGGTGTTCAAAATCGAAACCATTTTCGAGCCACCCTCATAAATATCTTTATTTTTCAGGTGTTGTGTATGGGCTAACACATAGTTTTCGCGGAACAGCGTATTGGCACTATTGGTATAGTCATCATGACCTTGAGTCATTAAAGTACGCCAACCGCCGCGTGCAATATCCGAGAAGCCGATGTGATAACCCGAGCCGCTACGCCCTGCAAAAAACGTAATACGGAAAGGGCGTTCTTTAGGGAGATCAGCCGTGAAAGTTTCACCTAATTCTTCTAAGTACAGTGGATCAAGGCGGAAGGCTAGTGCATGTTTCTCATCGACGAAGAAATTAGTTTTTAAGCAATGGGTAATAAAGCTAATCGCACAACGGAAAATCACTCGGCGGGTTTCATCTAAGAAGCGTCGACCGGTATTAAACTGAGCAATTTTCGTTTGGCTGGTTTGCAAACTGTCCGCATATAGCGCCTCACGATTGGCAAGATTCGGCTTGAAGCGAGTGTGGAAGAGTTTAACGAGTTGCAGGCTAATATCGGGGTGCGCAAGAAAGGCACGTTGCACTACTTCAGGATCAAACTGATCCGGCTTATTATGCGCTAGATTGGTATGGCAAAAGGTGATCAGTGCTTTAATAAGAGTTGCATCTGTTCCATTCATTACCCCCGTGGTGACCAGTTCATTGAAGCTGGTGGAGTCGGAGGAAATAATTTGAGTGTTATATAACTCGTCTTGTAGAGCTTGGAAGAGGGGATTACCCGTTTCAAGTACAGCGCCATTGCGGGGTTGTACATAAAAAGTGGCTAGGAAGCTTGGGAAAATGCCATTGCTTAAAGTGATGGTGTAGGTGCGTTTGACACCGATATTTAAGCGCTTAAAGACTTCCACCACTTGCAGTAAAAAATCACGCTGCGGTGGATTGCTCACCCCAAAAAGAATGCGATGGGTCTCCCCATTAACGGCATTATCTATGGGATCAATTTCTAAATGAATACCGCCGTGTGCTTGGGTTTTTTGGTATAAATCCAGCACCCGCGCTAAGCGTTCGGGGTGAGAAACTTTCACATACTCTGGATTATTAATCCACAACAGTTTGATCAAAGCATCCAGTTGGCGGTTATCAAATTCGGGCGCATGAATCTTTAAGCTGGCTTCAATCGCCTCTTTAACTTCGGCAGGAGGTTGATGCTCGTTAGCAACTAAAGCTGCTGCGACTTCTGCATCAGCTAGGCTGGCATAATCAAAGCGCAAGACTTCCAAAAAGTAATCACTATTCGGTAAGCGTAAGAGCGAAGTATTAATTTCTGAATACGATAAATTATCGCGTTTTGGTAGAGAACTCAGGGTATTATAAATAGAGTTGGGAATGCCATTTTGAGCGACTAACATCCGCTCGGGACGATCCGCAAGACGAATATAGGGTAAGCGATGGATGCGATAGAGCGATTCGACTAAGACGGCTAAAGCATCGGGTTCGGTGCGGTTAAAGCTGAAAAAAAACGGATGCATGGCCTGTTGCAGCCACGCTAAATTGCTCGGCATCTGTTGGCAGCTGCTGGCTAGGCTAGTGTGGATTTGGTCAATAACTTGTTGTCCTGGATCTTTGTCCATGGTTACTCCTCCTGTGATGTGTGTTGCTTTAGTGTTTAAACATACGCCTATTTAGGGCGGAATGGCAGGTTTATCCTGATTAAAATACGCGGCGAAGCACCAAAAATGAGCGGTTGCTTGATCACCACCCCTAATGAGATTTTAAATGAAAAGCGTTTATTTGGCCTTTCGGGCGGCTGTGCTACATTTTCTCGATGATCCTGATAATGATCTTGAATCACCCCATCTCGAGTATTTCCCCGATGGAATTTTATTAACCCACCAAGGTTATATAGTCGAACTTGGAGCAGCTGAGCAGATGTTAGCGAGTTTGCCTGCAGATTGTGAACTTATTCACTATCCCGATCATTTACTGATTCCCGGATTAATTGACACCCATATTCACTATCCACAAACCGATATGATTGCTGCCTATGGCGAGCAACTATTGCAGTGGTTGGAGACTTATACCTTTCCTACTGAGCGCCAATTTGCGGATAAGGCTCATGCTCGTGAGGTTGCCGAGTTCTTTTTAGATGAATTACTCAGGAATGGCACGACCACCGCTTTAGTGTTTGGAACCGTACATCCAGCGTCAGTAGAGGCTTTCTTTGAAGCGGCGGAAGCACGTAATTTGCGGATGATCGCGGGCAAGGTATTAATGGATCGCCATTGCCCCGCTTATCTCCAAGACACACCAGAAACGGCTTATACCGATAGCAAAACTTTAATTGAAAAATGGCATGGGCGGGGGCGTTTATCTTATGCCGTCACTCCACGATTTGCACCGACTTCGAGCCGTGAACAGTTAGCTAAAGCCGGGGAGTTACTCACTGAATATCCAGATGTTTATCTGCACACGCATGTGGCCGAGAATCACGCTGAAGTGGCTTGGGTCGCCGATTTATTTCCAGAAAGTCGTAGCTACTTAGATGTCTATCAGCAATATGGTTTATTGCGCCCGCGTGCAGTGCTCGCGCATTGTATTCATTTAGATGCTGAGGATCGGGCATGTATGGCGACCACGGGTACAGCGGCTGTTTTTTGTCCATCTTCCAATCTATTTATCGGTAGTGGTTTATTTGATCTGCATTTAACCAAGGAGGCGGATGTACGAGTGGGCTTGGGGACGGATGTCGGTGGTGGTAATTATTTCAGCCTGCTGCGGGGTATAAATGACGCCTACAAAATTACTCAATTACTTGGGAAAAAACTTTCAGCGTTTCAGGCTTTGTATCTAGCGACTTTAGGTGGAGCGAAAGCGCTGTATCTGGACGATAAAATTGGCAATTTTGCAGTGGGCAAAGAAGCTGATTTTGTGGTCTTAAACTTAAAAGCGACCCCTTTATTAACGCGGCGTTTGCAACACTGTCAGAGCTTGCATGATCAATTATTTGCAATTTTAATGCTCGGCGATGATCGTCTGGTGACTGCTAGCTATGTGATGGGCAAGGCGGCTTTTAAGGTTTAGCAGGTGGTTAAGACTAGCTGCGGCGGTCTTGACTCTGTTTGGGAGTAGCTTTCTGGGTATTTTAGTACCCGTTCGGTGAATTCGATCATGTCGTTGAGGTAGAAAAGCCATTCATGATTGGATACGGTTGCTTTAACAGTGAGCGACTTGCGTTTAACAAGCCCGCAAAATTTTGAAAGAAATGCAGCTTGAGGGTGTGTTGGGCGGTGTTTGGCACGGAGCATAGCACACGTCCAGTGCGAACCGTGCGTAGTTGGGTGCGATTGAAATGAAAGAGCGCACCCAAACTTGGTACATCGCTGTCAGTTGGCGTTGTGCTAAAATTACAGCGTTGTTGTTAAGGCTGCACGTAATTCGGCATAGGCAATCAGGTGGGTGCAAGTCTGTTCCGCTTGCTCAACCGCTGCATGGACTGCTTCTGAACCGTTTTCTTCCATATACAATTTCAGCCACGCAGAAGTGTCGAGGTAGAGCAGCGGGATGTTCATGCACGGTCTTCCAACAGCAAATCACTCAACGGCACGCCTTCGGTTAAGCGGATACGCTGCGCGGCTGGCAAGCCCAGTTTTTTGCCAGCTTGTCCACGCCGTACCCACGCTAATTTATCCAGTGGTTGTGAAGCGCGAAGTTGCAAGTTGGGTGCTAAGCGCGTCAAGCGTGCCACCGGATTGCCGTGGGTAGTGACAATGATTTCTTCGCCTGCTTGGGCGTATTTCAGGTATTCAGAAAAGCGGTTTTTGAGTTCGTGGACAGCAACGTGCATAAATGCTGCCTTATTTGTGGCTACATTTCTCCATTGTAGACACGGTTTGAGGTATTTACACGATCAAAAAACGGGAAGATGTTACTCGCCAATCTACCCCATCAGCTTGATAACCCACTCCTCCCGCTCCTCCACCGTCGGGAGTTTAATCTCAAACCGCAACTTATCTTGTCCATCCAGCTTAAACACCCACGGGCGTTTCTGGATCAGCGTAATCACCTTCATCGGATCAATATTCGGCTTGTCGTCGAAGAGTATCCGCCTGCCCTTGACGTGCATATCCAGCTTGCGGATGCCCAGTTCCTGCACCAGCAGCTTGACCCGCGTGACGCTGAACGGCGTCTTGGTCGGCTCTGGCAGCAGCCCGAAGCAGTCGATCATTTCCACCCGCAATTCGTCCAAAGCCGCCTGCGATTCCGCGCTGGCAATGCGTTTGTAGAGGATCAGCCGCGCATGGACATCCGGCAAATAATCGTCCGGGATCAGCGCAGGCGCACCCAATTCCACCGTGATACGGCGGCATTGTAGGGGCGAATAATCATTCGCCCCTACGTCACCATCCGCCGCTGCTTTGAGGAATTTCACCGCCCGTTCCAGCAAGTCGTTGTAGAGGTTGAAACCGATTTCCTGAATCTGCCCGCTTTGCCCTTCGCCGAGCAATTCGCCCGCGCCGCGAATCTCCAGATCGTGCGTTGCCAGCGTGAAACAGAATCCTAATTCTTCCAACGATTCAATCGCTTCCAGCCGCTTGACTGCATCCGGCGTGAGCGTGGTGGTGCGAACACCCGACCCGCCCGCGCAACTGGTGCAATTGCGCCAGCCCCAGTTTGTCGGCACGGTTGATCAAAATCGTGTTGGCGGTCGGCACGTCAATGCCGCTTTCAATGATGGTAGTGGCAATCAGAATCTGGAAACGCTGGTGGTAAAAATCGCTCATGATATTTTCCAGCTCGTGCGCCCGCATCTGCCCGTGGGCATGGCGCACCGTCACACCGGGCAACATCGCACTTTTGTTCCCTGTTGATCACCGCCTGTGAAACGGCAGGATTGACACAATCTGATGTTGCTTCCCGTTTAGCGCGTCCGCAGTCCTTTGTTTCCAAATACGAAAGCGGTGAACGCCGTCTGGATGTGTTGGAATTCCTGCAAATTTGTCAGGTGCTGAAGGCTGATGCGCAAGCTATCCTGAACGCAGTGCAGTTGAGGATGGGTGCATGAATACGCAGCAAATCCTCGCACTGGCAACCCAGCACATGCAGGCATTGAACGGTCATTGTTTTGATGTGCTGGAACTGGCAAAGCCCGCTTCACCGGAAGCGGCGGCGAATCTCGCCAAGATTATTTCCAAGCTGTCGCCGTTGGTGGGCAATCTGATTGAGTTCAACACCTGTGAATACCTGAACAAGCAAAGCAGCTTCGCCGGGTTTGGCAAATGGCGGCGGCAAGACCCCGGTTTTCCTGACACGGTGTTTGACGGGCAAGTCAGCCCAATGCCGGGGCTGGAAATCAAGGCGTGGTTTCCATTGGCGACGGAGATTACCGCCCGTTTCAAGGATAGCCAGAACCACTTTACCCATGACCAAACCCATGTCGCCATGCTCGCGTGGTTGCCGGAGTTTTTGATTTTCGGTAAGCCCAAAATCGTGGGTATTGCAGTGATTCCGGGTGGTTCTATCGCCAAAGCGCGGGATGAGCATTACCACAAAGCACCGGATTATTTGGTGCTAGAGCCGGAAGATACCTCGGCGCGGACATCCAACTTGCAGCAAACCAATACCAACGGTTACAAGTTCCAAGGCACTGCCGCGCAGTATGTTCTGGCACAACAAATGGTGCAAAATTGGGGGCCTGGTGGTGCGGCTTATTTGCCGACCCGTGAATATCAAGCTTTGTTGCGGGCATTGTTGGCACAGTTTCCGTACCGTTTGGATACCAACTTTGCCAAACTTGACCGCATTGCTCACCCGGCTATTGAGTGTTTCAAGGCGGAAGTTTATGCGGCTGAATTTCAGGGGTGCACGGTTGGGGAGTGGAATCGCTTGCTTGCCAAGGGCGACGCTGCCAGCATCAGTGCGATACTGGCAGCGCAACTCGATATCCAGCCCAATGGCAACGTGGTGCGCTGATGCTTAAAACAGGGTGGATTGGCGCGGCATGAAGCGTTCCAAACCAAGCTGGAAATAAGTCGGGTCGATTTCTCCGGCAAAGGCTTTGCGTCCGGCGCGTTTTGCTGCCAATGACGCTGAAAACAATCCGCCGAACGGTTCCCACACTACGTCGCCTACGTCGCTGGCGGCTTCAATGATCATCCCCATCAAGTCCAGTGGTTTTTGGTTGAGGTGGGCAGCTTTGCCGCTGATTTCGGGGACGCGGATGCGTTCTGCGCCTTTGAGGGGATTGCGTTCCCAGACGTTGGTGAAACCCATTGGGCAGTGGAATTTGCTGCGTTGGCTTGCCCATTCGTCGGCGGTCATCGGGCGTATGCCGTCGCGGGAGAAGTAGGGGCGACCTGCCGGATTGCCGTGCTGGTTGGCGTAAGTGGCCATTTTGGCAAAGGTTTCCGGCGGTGGCGGATACCAGAGGTGGCCTTGGTCGAGGTATTTGCGGGTGGCTACGTCCTTGACTTCGCAGGCGGTGTTGGCTTGGCGCAGGGTCAATCCGGTGCGTTTCCATTCGCGGTAGAGCCATTGCTGCAAACTGAGGTTGTCGAGCCGTGCTTCAAATACGTATTGGACGCACATTTCGGTGACGACGGGGAAGCGGCGGATTTTGGCGGTGTTGACGTTGCCTGCGATGTGGGCTTTGCCTTTGTTCCAGACATTGGCGTTGACGTAACGCCAGCCGTGGCGTTCCAGCATGGGGTGGACGCTTGCCCAGCCGATTTCGGAGTTCCAAAACCAGAGGGTGGTTTGTGCGGTGGCGTGTTGGCTCCATGCCTGAATGTGCGGTTCGTACCATGCGGCGATGCCGAGGTGGTCGGAGGTGTCGCCTTCAAAGCCGAGGATGCCATACGCGCCGTCGGAAACGATGACGGTTGGGGTGTCCCATTGGGCGTAGTGGTTGAGGCTGTCGCCGAGATGGAGGCTGACTTGCCCGTCTGTCCAGTGCGTGTGGGTGGGAAGGCTGTCGAGGGTGACAGCTTTGCCGCGCCCGACCGTGCCGGGGGATGGGGTGTTCTTTGCCTTGAGTGCTACCGATGCAGACATAAACCAACGCCAAAAATCTTGTTGGGGGTAGGATAACATAGGGTGGGTGTCGCAGGGGAGAACGGCGACTTGTCGTATCCCTCAAGTAAAGCACCCTACAATCAATGGCTTATGATTTTTGTCGTGTACAGAGGTCTGTTCTTTCTGTTGGGCAATCATTTTACTTTCCAAAAAGTCAATTGTATTTTAAGTATTTAATATTTAATAAATTAAACTTTTTATTGATCTCTAACTAACTAATTTACAAGACTTCTATTTTTGAATTTAGAATTTTATTATTTCTATACGTGATAAAGAGTTAATGAGATGTAAGTCATTGATCTTGAAAAATTAATTTGCATAGTTATTGTTAATTAACCCCTAAGTCCCCCATCAACTTCACCACCCATTCCTCTCGTTCTTGCACGGTTGCCAATTCCACCTCAAACCGCAATTTATCTTGTCCGTCCAATTTAAACATCCACGGCCGTTTTTGAATGAGTTGAATCACTTTCAGGGGGTCAATATTCGGCTTAGTATCGAAAATAATGCGCCCACCTTTAGTGTTCATATCTAATTTACGTACCCCTAAGGCTTGGGCGACTAATTTCACTCGCGTCACGCTAAATAAGGTTTTGACGGGTTCGGGTAATAGACCAAAGCGGTCAATCATTTCGACACGCAGTTCATCTAAGGCTGCTTGATGGGCAGCACTGGCAATACGTTTATAAAGAATCAAGCGGCTATGGACATCCGCTAAATAATCATCAGGAATTAAAGCAGGTGCGCCCAGTTCAACGGTTGTTCGACTGTGCGTGCGTGGATCAAGATCGGGTATTTTGCCGGATTTGAGGGCTTTTACTGCGCGCTCTAGCAAATCATTATAGAGATTAAAGCCGATTTCCTGAATCTGCCCACTTTGATCTTCACCTAGCAATTCACCCGCCCCGCGAATTTCTAAATCGTGAGTGGCCAGCGTAAAACCCACCCCTAACTCTTCCAGTGATTCAATAGCTTCCAAACGTTTAACAGCATCTTGGGTTAATAATTTTTTGGGGGGCGTAATCAAGTAAGCATAAGCGCGATGATGCGAACGCCCGACCCGCCCGCGTAATTGATGGAGCTGAGCCAAACCAAGCTTGTCGGCACGATTGATAATGATTGTATTCGCCGTGGGTACGTCGATGCCGCTTTCAATAATGGTGGTGGCTACCAGAATCTGAAAGCGTTGATGATAAAAGTCGCTCATCAGGCTTTCGAGTTCACGTTCACGCATTTGTCCGTGGGCAAAGCGCACTTCGACATTGGGCAACAGTTCACTCAGTTCTGCAGTGATTTTCCCAATGGTTTTAACTTCATTGTGTAAGACATAAGCTTGGCCGCCCCGTGCTAGTTCCCGTGCACAGGCCTCTTGAATCGTGGTTTTATTCCATTCAGTGACGAAAGTTTTAATCGCATGGCGTTGGGTGGGCGGTGTAGCAATAATCGACAAATCCCGCAAACCTGACAAAGACATATTCAAAGTTCGTGGGATCGGGGTGGCGGTCATGGTGAGCATATCAACATTCGCCCGCAGCTTTTTCATCTGCTCTTTATCACGCACGCCAAAACGATGTTCTTCGTCGATGATCACCAGCCCTAAGTTTTTAAAGACTACATCCGACTGCAACAGTTTGTGCGTACCGATCACAATATCAATCGTACCAGCAGCTAAGGCATCGAGTGCTTTGCTAGCTTCTTTACTGGTTTTAAAACGGGAGAGTGACTCAATCCGAAACGGCCAATCGGCAAAGCGGTCACGGAAGTTATTTAAATGTTGCTCCACTAAGAGCGTGGTGGGGGCGATCATCGCCACTTGTTTGCCTGCATTGGCAGCGACAAAGGCGGCGCGCATGGCAACTTCGGTTTTACCAAAGCCGACATCACCACAAACGACCCGATCCATCGGTTGGGCAGAGCGCATATCGTTGATGACATTCTCAATCGCGAGAGCTTGGTCGGGGGTTTCCTCAAAAGGAAAAGCGCCTGCAAATAAGCGATAGTCAGACTCATCGAAGGGAAAGCTGTGACCTCGTTGGGCGGCGCGTCGAGCATGAATATCTAAGAGTTCAGCAGCGACATCCCGCGCTTTTTCAGCGGCTTTACTGCGGGCTTTTTCCCAGTGGTCAGTACCGAGTTTATGCAAGGGTGCATGATCAGGATCAGCTCCGGTGTAGCGACTGACTAAATGTAAGGAGGCGACAGGAACATATAAACGATCATTATTCGCATATTCGATCAATAAGTATTCTGCTTCAATACCTCCCGCTGTTACCCGCTGTAAACCTAAATAGCGCCCGACGCCGTGTTCTTCATGTACAACGGGTGCGCCTTCATTCAGATCGGTGAGATTGCGGACAATGGCATCTGCATCGCGGGTAGTTTTCTTGCGACGGCGCTGTTGCTGAATTTGCACGCCATGCAATAGATTTTCAGGAATCACTGCGAGGCGAGCATCCGGTAACCACAGACCTTGTTCTAAGGGAGCAACAGTCACTGCCATTGCCGTTGTGCTGTGGATGAAGGCTTGCCAGCTTTCTACGGGGGATACCGCAAGGTTTTGAGCACTAAGCAACTCCATCAAAGCCTCACGCCGCCCAGCAGATTCGGCAGTGAACAGAACGCGGCCTTTTAAATCCTTCAGAAATTGGAGTAATAAAAAGAGCGGCTGTTCATGCCGTGGATGAAGCAGGAGTGAGGGAAGGGCTGCGGTAGAATAGTTATGACCTTCCGCCTCTAGTTTGAAGCTTTGGACCTCAATACAGCGGTATTCACGCAAAAAGCTATTGAGCAGCTCAGCCTTAAGAAATAATTTTTCAGGCAGGAGTAATGGACGCTCAAGATCATGCCGCCGCTGTTCATAGCGATGTGCTAACGACTGCCAAAACTGCTCAATCGCCGTTGGAATGCCTGCCTCGAGGATTAATAAGGTTTTCGCAGGTAGATAATCGAAGAGGGTCGCTGTGTTTTCAAAAAATAGTGGCAAATAGTATTCAATACCTGCTGGCGGTTTGCCGTGACTGACCGCTTCATAAATGCGACTACGCTGCAAATCCCCGTCGACTTGCTGACGATAATTAGAGCGGAACAGCTTAATCCCTGCCTCATCGAGGGGATACTCGCGAGCAGGTAGGAGTTCTACTTGTTTAAAAGTATCAGCAGTACGCTGAGTTTCAGTCGAAAAACTACGGATGGAATCAATTTCGTCATCAAACAAGTCAATGCGATAGGGCAATGTGCTGCCCATAGGAAACAAATCGACTAAAGCTCCACGGCTAGCATATTCACCGTGTTGCATTACTTGGCTGACCTGTTGATAACCCGCTTTATCTAAATGCTGACGAAAGCTATCAAGGTCTAGCTTCACGCCTGCTTTCAGCAAGAGACTATGACTTTGCACATAATGGGTAGGTGCTAAGCGTTGCAGTAAGGTAGCGATGGGGACAATCAAAATGCCTTGCTGCAAGGTTGGTAAGCGCGCCAGCATCTTTAAGCGTTCAGAAATAATATCTTCATGAGGAGAAAAAATGTCGTAAGGCAGGGTTTCCCAATCAGGAAAGATATGAATCGCTAATTCGGGAGCAAAAAAGCGTAACGCAGCTTCCATCCGATACGCATGATGGGTATCGCTAGTGACTAATAGGATTAAGCCTTTATATTCACTAGCCGTGTGGGCAATCAAAGCCTCAGCAGCATTACCATAGAGCTGCCCCCAACGTAGGCTACCTTGCTTTGGGGGTGGATAAACAGGTTGTAAGGCTTGGAAAGAAGAGGCTGTGCTTGCTACGGCCATAATACGCTTGTGGGGTAATCAGAAATGCGGGCATTGTACCTGAAACTAGCAATACGATGCATAGCATGTATTGCTAGTAAGGGTTAATGGTATTGCTTAGCGGGTGATCGTTTGGGATGGTGTACTGCTAAAAGTATTGATGCGTTGTTTTACGGTATCAATCTGCTCACGGGTCAGCAATTCCATCACAGAGTCACGGGACTCAATCGCATGTTTTTGGCCTTGGGCTGCAGCTAACGAGAGCCAATAAGCTGCCTCCATTAAGTTTTTCTCAACACCGACACCATTGGCTAAATAAGCACCTAAGCCATATTGAGCTAAGGGGTGATTGGATTGAGCCGCTTTTTTAATCCAATGTACGGATCTTTCATGGCTGATTTCCACGCCTTGGCCTTTAGCAAACATCAAAGATAATTGATATTGTGCCTCGGCATAGCCACTTTCCGCAGCATTCATATACAACTGCAGGGCTTTTGCATAATCAACGCCTAAAAATTTACCCGTAGTGAGCATATTGCCGAGCATAGTTTGTGCTGCTGGATTGCCATTTTTTGCAGCCGTTTGAATGAGTTCCAAACCTTTATGGGTATCTTGCTCAGTCCCCACGCCGAAAAGATATTTATTCCCTAAATTAAACTGTGCTCCGGCTTCATTTTGGGCAGCTGCTTTTTGATACCATTCAATCGCCAGTTTTAAATCCTGCCCAACGCCAGCCCCTTGCTCATACATCAGACCGGTATTGAATTGAGCGGCTGGATCACCGTGTTGAGCGGCCTTTTGAAACCAATTAAAGGCTTGTTGGTGATCGGGTTCAACGCCTGCACCTTTTAAGTATTTGACACCTAGTACATATTCAGAGCCACGATGCCCATTATGTGCGGCTTTGGTGAGCCAACTAAAGCTTTGCTCAACGAGGTTTGTATTTTGTTTTGCTTCTTTTTCTAGCAGCATCGCTAAGCTGTATTGAGCTTCACCATTATCTTGCTGTGCCGCTTGCTCTAACCAATATAAGCCTTGTTGGGGGTTATAAACGGGTGTGCCTTCTCGCAGTAAGAGCACACTCAGATTAAATTGTGATTCTAAATGCCCTTGTTTAGCTGCTTTTTCATAGAAATCGGCGGCTTTGAAGTAGTCACGCTCAATTTCATCAATTCCATATTCATAATAAAAGCCTAACTGATAGAGCGCAGGTAAATATTGTTGCGCTGCAGCTAGTTTTAGCCATTTTAAGCCGGTCGAAAAATCCGTTTTAGTATTTTGTCCTTCGATCAAGCGAATTGCGGTTTCAAATTGTTCGGCTGGATTGTATAGTGACCCTAGTTCGGGTGTTTGGTTGGCTTTCAGAGAGTGCATAGCCAAAGCACTCAGGCAAGCCAAGCCCAAGGTAAAAAAAAGTTTCTGAGGTTTCTTATTGTACATGGTTAAGCCCTAGGTTGAGGATCTGAGTATCTATATGCTTGGCATATTTAAGTAGCTGAAAACTGAAGCAAATACCCCTTCAAACTGATTTCACATAAAGCATATCATAAGTCTATTCGATAAATGTACAAAATCTGGTGAATAACCATTCAGTCAGTGTTAAGTTTTGTAAGAAGGAGCTAGACGAGCTTGAAGGAACAAATAATTGATTTAAAAGGTGAAATGTCTCTTCTGACGGTATTGGTTCTGTACACCACGCAGATACAAGCTATCCGTGAGGCATTAGAGGAAAAAAAACAACAAGCCAGCCACTTTCTCGTAAGAAGCCCGATTATCATTGATTGTCAACTGTTGGGTGAGCGTAGCCTTGAGCTTGAGTTTGCTGAGCTTAAAATACTCATGACTCAAGTGGGATTTGTACCTGTTGGTTTACGTAATTTATGGGAAGCAGCGGAAGCACTCGCTATTGATGCAGGTTGGGCTTTATTACGCCCTAGCAAGCAACAAGTAACGCCCAATACACCCCCTCCAACCGAAATAACTTTAGAGCAAGAACCATCTGAGGCTGTGCAGCGACTCTTAGTGTTAGATCGTCCTGTGCGCTCTGGTCAGCAAGTTTATTGCCCGCATGGCGATATTGTTGTCTTGCAGCACACGAGTGCAGGATCTGAGTTGCTCGCAGGCGGTTCAGTGCATGTGTATGGCGCTTTACGTGGGCGCGTCTTAGCCGGTGTGCAGGGCGATACTCAAGCAAGAATTTTCTGTGAGCGCTTAGAAGCGGAGCTAATTGCGATTGCAGGACGTTATCGTCTATTAGACGACATTGAATCGAATCTAAAAGGTCAAGCCGTGATGATCTATTTAGAGCAAGAAAAATTGAAAATTGTCCCGATCTAATTGGCAGAATTTGGGTTTGGCTTTATAGTCCGGCGGTACTAAATGGCTTGGTCGATCAAGGAGTAAGAAATTGAGCAGGATTGTTGTTGTAACTTCTGGCAAAGGGGGCGTTGGTAAAACTACAACGAGCGCCGCATTCGCAACTGGACTTGCATTAAAGGGTTACAAAACAGCTGTAATCGATTTCGACGTGGGTTTGCGTAATCTCGATTTGATTATGGGTTGTGAACGGCGTGTGGTGTATGACTTCATTAATGTGATTAGTGGTGAAGCTAATCTTAAGCAAGCTTTAATTAAAGACAAACGCAGTGATAATCTATTTATTCTGCCGGCCTCCCAAACTCGAGATAAAGATGCCCTCACTCAAGAGGGGGTAGAGCGAGTCTTAAAAGATTTAACTGAGGATGGCTTTGATTTTATTGTCTGTGATTCACCCGCTGGGATTGAGCGTGGCGCTGCTTTAGCCATGTATTTCGCAGATGATGCTGTCATTGTGACCAATCCCGAGGTTTCATCGGTGCGTGACTCGGATCGAATTTTGGGTTTATTACAAAGCCGTACTCGTAAAGCTGAGCGTGGTGAAAGTATTCGTGAGCATTTATTGATTACTCGCTATTCACCCGCTCGGGTGGCCAGTGGCGATATGCTGGCGATGGAGGATATTTTAGAGATTTTGGCAGTGCCTTTGATTGGGGTGATTCCAGAGTCTGGTTCAGTATTACAAGCGTCTAATAGTGGCGTGCCGGTTATTTTGGATAAGGAAAGTACTGCAGGCCAAGCTTACGATGATTTCGTAAGGCGTTTCTTGGGTGAAACTGTGCCACATCGTTTTCTCGAAGTTGAGAAAAAAGGACTTTTTAAACGACTGTTCGGAGGCTAACTCTTCATGGGTATTTTTGATTATTTTCGCACCTCTAAACCTAAAACAGCTCAAGTAGCAAAAGAGCGCTTACAGATTTTAATTAAGCATGAGCGTATTGATCGGAGTGGCCCCGATTTTCTACCGCAGCTGCGCAATGATATTATGGAAGTGATTCGTAAATATGTGCAGATTGATGAGAAAGATGTGAATGTTCAGCTTGGAAGGGTGAATAACTACGAAGTACTTGAATTAAATATCACTTTACCAGATCGCACCGCCCAGTAGGTGCGATCTTCACGTGTCTATTTTTATTGCTATTTTAATTACTCTGTTTATTTTGGATAAAGTCAATGACATCTTGCGCGATAATAGCACCTGATTCGACCCCGACTAATTCACCTTTCGGGTTATAAATCATTAAGGCGGGTGTGCCTATTAAAGCTTCTTCCCCTTGATCGAGTAAAAACTTATCTAATTCAACAGTGTCGCTCATTAAGGTTGGAAAATTGACACGATGCTTTTGAATAAAACGCTGTGCTGCTTGTCGTCCGCGAGTGTACCCGTTATCGCCATCTAGCGAGATACCATATAAATCGGCTTGCGGATAGCGGTGTTTAAAGTCTCGCATATACAAGATAGCATCTGGGCAATACGGGCAGTCTGAAGCCCAGATTTCAAAGATAGTCCATTTACCTTTACCAACATACTCTAATAGCTCGACGGGTTTACCTTGTAGATCCGTCATGGCTTGAGCGGTCAAGCTTAAGCTGAGTAAGCCAGTCGCGATTACACTCAAGCAGAGCTTAGACAGGGTGTGGGATAATCTATGTGATTGTGTGTGCGGCAGCTTATTCAAACTAGCGTTCAAGATTGTTGCTCTTTCTTAATGAAAGCGATTAATTCATCAGCAGTGACTGGGCCGGGTTGAACCGCAATCAGTTTGCCTTGTGGGTTAAAGACTAACATCGTGGGGGTACCATAGAGGTCTTCACCAGCGGCTTTATTTAAGTAAGCATTGATCTCGCTGAGGTCACTGAGTAAATTCGGGAAGCTTAGGCTGTATTGTTTTACAAAAGCTTGAGCTGCTGCCTTAGCGTCTTGGCCATCAATCGAAATACCATAAACTTCAGCCTCAGGAAAGCTGACCTCAAAATCACTAAGATAATGAATGGTTTGGCGGCAAACATGGCAATCAGAAGCCCACACTTTCATCACCGTCCATTTGCCTTTACCGACGATATTCTCTAGTTTGACGGGGTTGCCTTGCAGATCGGTCATGGCCGTAACTGGCGTAGTGATTAGCAACCAAGTGCACAGAAGTGTGATAATACTTAGCATTTGAGTGGCGAGTCGTTTATTCATGCACAATACCTATTCCAAAATTCACAAATCACCTATACGGAGTAACCCTGCAATCAGATGCATGAGCCTCGCTATTCAGGTGGTATCATGACCAACCCTGTGTCAAGTTTTGGTCAATGGGTGGATGCCAATATACTCTTGATCGTTGCGGTCTGCATGTTTCTACTGGGGATGTTGGTGGCCTTTTTGGTGTATAACCGTCCACTCCAACAAGCCCGTCAAGAGCTAGAGCGCTTAAAGCTGCAATTACAATCAGAAGAGCAACTGC
The DNA here is from genome assembly GCF_900167255.1 of Thiothrix eikelboomii. GTDB lineage: Bacteria > Pseudomonadota > Gammaproteobacteria > Thiotrichales > Thiotrichaceae > Thiolinea > Thiolinea eikelboomii. Next base: position 39,108 of record NZ_FUYB01000010.1, on the reverse strand, counting down.
ATGAAGAACGCTTACGCATGCTCGAAGATGCTCAAGATAAATTGCATAATACCTTTGCAGCCGCCTCACAGCGCGCTTTACGGGAAAATAATCAGCAGTTTTTGCAATTAGCCCAAGAAAGTATGCGCCGTTTTCAGAGTGAATCACAGGCGGATTTAGATCAACGTAAACAATCTATTCAATATCTATTAGAGCCAATTCGTTCGGCTTTAGAAAAAACAGAGCAGCAAATTCAAACCATTGAAAAGGATCGACAAGCTTCATTGGGCGCTTTAGGTGAGCAGTTGCGTCATTTGAGTTTAGATCAGTTGGCACTGCGCCAAGAGGCTAGCAAATTATCTTCAGCCTTGCGCAATCCGGGGATGCGTGGTGAATGGGGGGAGCTAACCTTAAGGCGTATTGTCGAAATGGCGGGGATGGTTGAGCATTGTGATTTTATGGAGCAAGTGCAGCGCAGTAATGAAGAGCGCACCATTCGTCCCGATATGGTGATTCGGATGCCCGATAAACGTGAGCTGGTGATTGATGCGAAAACACCGATGGATGCGTATATGGATGCAGCCCAAACCGATAATGATAAAGATCGGACTCAACACTTACAGCGTTATGCCCGTCATGTGCGTGAGCATGTAAGGTTGTTATCCGCAAAGCGCTATTGGGAACAGTTTGAGGGTGCGCCGGATTTTGTGGTGTTATTTATGCCGGGTGAACAATTTTTGGGCGCTGCACTGGAACATGACAAAACCTTAATGAACGATGCGCTAGAAGCTAAAGTTATACTTTCTACACCTGCTACACTCATGGCTTTGCTGCGTGCAGTCGCGTTTGGCTGGCAACAAGCGATTTTAACTGAGAATGCCACTCAGATTCGTGATGTGGGGATGGAACTCCACAAGCGCTTGTCGATTCTAAGCAGCCATGCTGAACGCTTAGGCAAACATTTAGAGGCAAGTGTAGACAGTTATAATCGCCTCTTAGGGTCGATGGAGCGAAGTGTGATGCCGAGTGCGAAACGCTTAGCTGAATTAGGGATTGAATCAGGTCGTGCTATGCCTGAACTCGTGCCTTTAGAATCCAGCCCACGTACCCCCTTGCAAGCAGCCTTAGCGTTTACCGAAGACTTACTTGACCAAGCATAATCTCAGTTGAGCACACCACTCAGGTCAAGAGTGCTTATTTCTTTTAACAATTTAGCGGTTCTATGACCTGTTAATTAGTAGGAAACGATCTTGAAACCCGTAAAAGCACGAGCTTATACCTCCTTATTTTTGATAGTTGGCGTATTGTTGCTGACTAGTGCGGTAATTTTTATATTTAGAGAGGTGCTAACCCCGTTTTTCTATTCAAAACAATTAGGTACTTTGGGCATTGTATTGAATTTAGCCATTATCCTGCTCTTCCTCATGGGCTTAACTCGCATGATGGCTTTATTTCTCAGTTATGCTCATGAAGAGGCCGTGCTAGAGCGCTTTGTTGATCGAGTCAAAGACAATGCGGCTAACCCTTTACATAAACTAGATAATCAATCCCTGATTGTGGAGCGGGTCAATGCTTTGCAAATTCTCTATGACCAGAATGCCGAGATTAACCAAGGCTCATTAGCGTCGATTGTGGCAGCAGGGGAGTCGGCTCGCTTTACGTTGGTACGTTTTGTGCATAATATTTTAATTATTTCAGGGGTATTTGGCACGGTCGTGTCTTTATCGGTCGCTCTGTTTAGTGCCGAGGGTTTATTGAATACACCAGATGATATGCAAAAAATGGGGGCGATTTTAGGTGGGATGTCGACTGCACTCAAAACCACCATCACCGCGATTTTGTGTTATGCAGTCTTTTCGTATTTTCATTTACGCTTGCAAGATATTCGCACCCAATTACTGGCTAATTTGGAACAAACCACGGCTTTATATGTGATGCCGCATTTCCGTACCACAGAAGGCAGTATTTTAAATGATGTCTCTATTCTCACTACTGAGTTGCGTCAAGCAGCAGAGGCAGTCATTAAAATTCAAGAGCGCTTTTTGCAAGCGGGTGATCGCTTACAATTAGCGGTGGATGATTTGCAGGGGCAGATTTCAACGATTGGCCATTCATTAGCTCGAACGGTGGAAACCAATAGTGATGATTTACGGGTGATTCGAGAGTCAATCCGTGAGGGCTTCCGGTTAGATGATAAGCCTGTCCCCACACTCCCTAAAACTGCTTTGATCAGTCGCTAGGTTAGTTAAGTATGCTCAATAGCAACTCACTTTTACAAATTCAGGATGCGCACGAAGAGAATTTCTGGCCTTCTTTTAGTGATGTCATGATGGTGATTCTCATGACCTTCCTGTTAGTCACGGTGTCGGTCTTGCTGTCAAATACGCGCTTATTGCAAGATTTACGCTCAAATATTGCTGCGAAAGATCAAGCTCGCCAAGTGGCTGCCACGACCTTGAAGGAAAATGCGACTTTAGAAGAGCAGCTGGATTATTATCGTCAACAGCTGAATTCGACCGAAACGGAGTTACTCCGTAGCCAAGCCTTAGCCGAGCAAACCCAAGCGAGTTTACGTTCTACCCAATCTGAATTGAAGCAAGCCAAGAGTTTAGCGACCACTCAAGCCAGCACTTTAGCAGCAAGAGCGACCCAATTGTCTAGCCTGCAACAAAATTTAAACGCTGCAACGACCACGACAGAGCGCCTACAAACTGAGCTTAAGGAAACCAAAGCGGCGCAAGAAGCTGAAACGACACAATTACGCAATGAACTGCAGCAAGCACAAACCGACTTGACCCAAACTAAAGCCGACAATGCAGAGCAAGCCTCTACCCTAACCAGTTTGCGCCTACAAATTGAAGAAAATCGCAAGGAGTTAGCTAGTTTAGAGGGTGAGTATTCGCAGTTAGATGAAAAATATCAAAAGTTGCTGAAACCTTCTCGTTCGGCTAAAGGTAAAACTGTGGTTGAGGTGATGTATACCCGCAATGGCTATAGCTTGCGTAAACCCGGAGATTCAAGTTATCAAACCGTGAGTTCTAGTGAACTCAATACCGCCTTGAGTGATTTGAAACTCAATCATGGTAACAATTTGTATGTGAAAATCGTGATTCCTTCCAACAGTGGTTTATCGTATAACCAAGCTTGGGCATTTACCCGCGATACCTTAGCGAAATACGATTATTATTATCAGGAAGATAATAGTGTCACTGCACCTGCTGAGGAAGAGTGATTCAAGAGTAGCCTTTACTGCCAAGCCTCGTCTTTTTGTTGTTCAACTAACCAAAAGGGTGATTGATTGAATTCATCCCGCTGGCAGGGCGGTTCAGCACTGACTAACCAATGAATACGGTAAGCCTCGATGCTGAAGAGGTTTTAGCCGCTCTGAGCTGACAGGTTGGGGATGAGCCTTGTAAAGTCTTGGACAAGAAAAGCGGAGAACATAGCCCCGTTTTTTTGCCCGGATGGGTGATGATAGCTTTTAGTATTTCTGGTGGGGCTGATTCTTAGGAGACCCAGCTTGATTGAAAGCATAGGCAACACTATTCAGTCTGTGGTTTATTTTTCTAAGTAGGCAGATGAATGGAGAAAAAATGCGGATTAAACGAGGGTTTGAATAGAGTGAATGCTCGAGGATAGCAGCCTCAATGTGTTTGAGGCTGCTATTAAAAGGTATTAGAGTTCAGGATTGGCTTTGATTTTATGAATCGACAAATCAGCGCCGTTATACTCTTCTTCTTGAGTCAAACGTAAGCCGAGAGTTTTCTTGAGGATGCCATACACAATAAAGCCCGAGGCTGTTGCAATCGTTACGCCTAGTAAAGTACCTGCAATTTGACTCATTAAGCTGACACCGCCCATACCACCGAAGGCTTCTAAGCCAAAGATACCTGCTGCAATGCCACCCCAAGCACCACATAAACCATGCAGTGGCCAGACACCGAGTACATCATCAATGCGCCATTTATTTTGTGCAGCGGTGAAAGCCCAAACGAAAATGGCGGCTGCCACCACGCCTGTGATTAAAGCACCTAAAGGATGCATAATATCAGAACCTGCGCAGACCGCGACTAGACCCGCTAACGGACCGTTATGGACAAAGCCGGGGTCATTTTTACCTAATACAATCGCCGCTAGAATTCCACCCACCATCGCCATTAATGAGTTAATCGCCACTAAACCACTAATACCTTGCACGGCTTGCGCAGACATCACATTAAAGCCAAACCAGCCGACTGTTAACGTCCAAGCCCCTAAAGCCAAGAAGGGAATATTCGATGGAGGATGAGCTGACATCGGTTTACCTTGTTTATTATAGCGACCGTAGCGTGCTCCTAATAAAATGACCGCGCCCAAGGCAATCCACCCTCCCATTGCATGCACGACCACAGAGCCTGCAAAATCATGAAACTTTGCCCCGAACAGGGATTCAAATCCCGCTTGAATACCAAAAGCACCATTCCAAGCGATACCTTCAAACAACGGATAAACCAAGGCGACTAAAATAAAGGTGGCTGCTAGTTGTGGATAAAACTTGGCACGCTCGGCAATACCCCCCGAAATAATCGCTGGGATCGCGGCGGCGAAAGTCAGCAGGAAGAAAAACTTCACTAAGCCGAAACCATTATTGGCAGCTAATTCATGGGCGCTGTGGAAAAAGCCCGTTTGATAAGCGACATAGTAGCCAATGAAAAAATAGGCAATGGTCGAAACGGCAAAATCAGCGATAATTTTCACTAAGGCATTGACTTGGTTTTTATGCCGAACCGTACCCACTTCAAGGAAAGCAAAACCTGCGTGCATGGCTAAAACCATCACAGCCCCAATCAATACAAATAGAGTATCTAGAGCGGGAACCAATTGCTCCATGCGATATAACCTCTTGAACAATGCAGAAAGTGCAGCCATCTTAGTCAGTGCAGCAGACTTGACTAGTGTTGAAACGCACAAAGATAGGGATTTTTTGAAAATATTGGATTTTTGCAGCAAACTCTAAAAAATAGCGAGCTATTTTAGTGCTTAATAAATTTTATGCACTTTTTTAGTTAATGCTATGCATTATTTAAGTGCTTTGGTAAAAGGCAGTATTTATCAGGTTAAAGGGCGTATTTTTAGAAGGAAAACGCCTATAATCTACGGGTCGAGTGTCACTCCCGCATAGGTATGAAATATGGATATCGCTACTTCCACTGCGCGCCGTTCGCTACGTGAGCCTCTTTCTGCGTTAGCATTATTTGCAGGGGGGCTGGCGTGGATTGCTGCCTTTTGGTTTCCAGCCTTTTACACCAGCCAAGGCGCTGTTGAGGGGTATTGGGTATTTGCGACAGGTTGGATGGGCTTTGCTATTTTTCAATTTGCTTGGTATGCAAACTTATTGATGCTCCTCGGTATTGGCCTGATGTATACCTCACCGTTATGGGGTGCGACTTTTGCTGGAGTCGGGGTCTTGGTAGCAACTCAAGCTTTTTGGTTTAGCTCCATTCCAACGGGTGAAGTGGACATGCCGATTTTGCAAGTCGGGCAAGGATTCTGGTTTTGGTATGGCAGTATTATTTTATTAGGTATCGGTGTTTTTCTAGGCTCTGAACAGTTAGAGGCAGAAAAAAATCAAAGTACCAACAATCAACAAGCGGTGATCCCTGAACTTAAACTGCAAAAAATCCCTACCCCTGAGCCAAGTACTGCCATAAGTTCTGCGTTAGTTCCAGTCGCCTTAACGCAGGCCAAGGCCGAAGAACTCGCGGTTGAGACTCAAACAGTGATTAATGCTCCAGCTACTCCGTCTAGGCCTAGCGTGGTGAGTGTGGTTGAAGATCATCCTACCATAGAGCCTGAACCTGAGCTGTCGTCTCTGCCCTTTGCACGAGTACCTGAGCCAGACCTGCCTAATTTTGCTGAGTTAACAGCGGCGAATGAGCAAGATTATTTTCAATTAGCCAATGAGCAAGCTTTAAAACCTGTTTATACCGAGCATTTAGCTGAAGATTGGCCACCTAATATAAGTCTAGTGGTCAGCCCTGATCCTGATCCTTTTAAGACTGAGCCTCAGCTAGCCGCTAGTTTAGACACTAACCCAGCAAACTCAAAGCTGGATTCGCTAGCTGAAGTTGAACAGCCTTTAGTCGCGGCACGCTCTGCAGAACGTCAACCATCAACGGCTGCCTTTTTTGATCCGTGGAAGGTTTAAAAAGCTTAAGACGGAAGTTCTTTTAAGTACAACCGCCTTGGAGCAAACTGGCTTAAAGGCGGTCGAGACCCTAGTTGGAGCTGTAGTAGTAACCAGCTGTCGTTAGCTCTGCTAACTTGAACGCATTAACTTGCTAAAGCGTACAAGCTTTAGCTTGGGCTTGTTTACGTAAATCCGCCGCAATCTTAAATAACTCTTGTGCTTTAGCCTGCTGTTGGTTACGGGCTTGGCTGGTTGCTTGGCTTTCTAAGACTTTGATTTTTAAGGCGAGAGTATTGCAAGATTGAGTATCCACTGGGCGAAAGCTTGGAGGATTCGCCGGAGTCGTGACTCTTGCAGGTTGCGGGGGTACGGGGGTAGCACGAGGCGTGGCAGCGGGTTGATTTCGCCGCAAGGCCGCTAAACGGCGTTGATCCGCCAACGTTTGGGCGCGCTGCTGCTCAGCTAAGCGTTGGGCTGCAGTACTGGTTGGTGAATTTTGGGGTGATGGGGGCGTAGGATTAGCCTGTGGACGTACAACCTGAGCGTTGACAGGGCGAGGCTGTTGCAGGTTAGCAGGGCGTAGATTTCCATTCGGATTAGGGCGGTTGGTCGCAACCGGTGTCACCACCGGCGCAGGACCTGGGGTCATACTGCGATAGCAATAATAAGAAATGCTACAGTTAGTGGCATAAACAGGGCTAGCGAACAAAGCGCTGACCAAAACAGTCACGCCCAGCGAGGTTTGCAAACGCATGTCAGATTCCTTTCGGTTGGGGTTCGTAGGGTTTTTGACGCTATAAATTAAGAATAGTTTACCAGATAGAGCAGGGATATGCCTGCATGAACCGTGAACAGTGTAGATTTTGTGCGGGTTAGAGGCTGTTATCAGCTAGTTCTAGCAAGGTAACAGCCAAGGCCTGGCGCATTTAATGGTGATGATGGCCACCCGGTCCATGAGCATGACCGTGACTTAATTCATCTTTAGTGGCTGCGCGGACTTCTAAAATTTTGACTTTAAAGTGCAAAGTTTCACCTGCTAAGGGGTGATTACCATCAATTGAGATGGTATCGCCATCAACTGCGGTGATCACAATCGTTTGCATACCTGCATTGGTTTGAGCATGGAATTGTGCACCGGGAACAATATGTTCCTCATCAGCGCCTGCAAACATCGCACGAGGTACTTGTTGTAATAAGTTATCGTCTTTGAGGCCATAGGCTAGTTCGGGTGGAATGGTGACTTCCAATTCCTCACCGGCTTGTTTACCGGATAAAGCATTTTCGAGGCCGGGAATAATATTATGAGCACCATGCAGATACACAAACGGATGTTGGGCATCAGCTTGATCAAGAATGTCGCCTTGGGTGTCGGTTAACACATAAGCCAAACTGGCAACAGTATTGGGAGCAATTTGCATGCAAGTTTCCTTTAGGGTTGGCAGCGACTCTCAGGATGGTCGCGGCGATGATTCAGGTAGCGATTGCTACCATCCGGGCTGGTTTTAAAGCGCCGGTGTGTCCACAGATACTGTTCGGGGAACATGCGTATCTGTTGCTCGATGATCTGGTTGATTCGGGCGGTGTCAGTATGAACGGATTCGCTAGGAAAGTCTTGTAGGGCGGGCAAAAAGCGCAGTAGATAGCCTTGTGGGGTGCGTACTGTGAAAAAGGGTACGACCTTGGCTCGCCCTAACGAAGCGATTCGGCTGGTTGCGGTATTCGTCGCAGCATCAACGCCAAAAAAGGGTAAGAATAGGCTGGTTTTTTGGTCAAAGTGTTGATCCTGTGCATACCAAACGGTAAAACCTTGCTTCAAACTATGTAGCATATTCCGAATATTATCGCGGGAAATAGTTTGCCCATAGCGATTAGTGCGCAGTTTAGCCACTTGTTGTTCAATAACCGCATTTTGATGCGGGCGATAAACCACATGCAAGGGCAAATAAGGAGCGAGTAAGCGGCCACCTAACTCAAGGCTAGTGAAATGCGCACTCAGTAGAATCACTCCACCTTGTTGATGGGCATTTTTTAAATATTCCAAGCCTTCAAAAAAAGCGAGTTTGGCTAAACGTCGTTCACTGCCCCACCAACTCAATGCTGTTTCTAATAAACCTTGACCAAGAGAAATAAAATGCTGACGATTTAAAGCTAGGCGTTCTTCAGGTTTTAACTCAGGAAAAGCCAGCTCTAAATTCACACAGCAAATATAACGGCGCTTTTTAAGGGTTTGGAACATGACTAAACCCAGCTGTTTACCTAGCCACATTTGTACACGCCACGGCAATTGGACGATCAGCCATAAACAGCCTAGACCGAGCCAAGTTAGCCAATAGCGGGGGTGAAATAGAGCCTGCTGTTTTTGTGTGCTTTGATCCATGCCAAGGGTTATTTTGTTAAAAAGCTTGGCTATGTTAAACAGTTTAGGGGAATTTGCTAGTGACCTTAGGACTTCAGTTGTAATCTTCAGTGCAATGGTAAAAGTCAGCCACTAAGCTACTTAGTCACTGACTTTAGCTAAATTTGTTAAAGATTTAGTAGGCAGGTGGTTTATAAGGCGTATTGTAATGAGCAGGTGGGGTATAGGCTTGTTTAGCGGCACAACGCCATTCATAAGCATAGTTGTAGTAACGTTTTTGGCATTCATAGACCGCGCAGGCATACCCATAATGATCTTTGCAGCTGGCGACCGCAAATTTCTCTGCTTCCCATTTAGTCGGATACCAAGGACTCCAGGGGCTCCAAGCAACCGCTGCTCCGGCTAAAAGCAATAGAACAGTGAATAAACCGAACTTTTTCATGACACACTCCTCGCTTGAGTTTGTCTGATCCAGTCTACGCTCATTTTCAGTGTTTGCAAATCATACTCAAATATCAATGAGATATAAAATATCAGCAACTCAGCTCTCTCTGTGCGGAATGAGCTAAGCTAGTAAGAACAACGGAAAACAATGGCAGGGTTAAGAAGGAAAACTATGCGTATTTTATGTATTTTAATCGGTCTTGGTTTGTTAGTGCTGTGTCTTGGATTTGCCTTGCGTTTACCTTGGGCTTTGAGTCTCTGGCCTTGGGAAGATGGTAAGCTTTCGTATCTATTCATTGCCGCGATTTGTGCAGGGATCGCGCTACCGGTGCTTTGGATTGGTCTAACAGAAGAATATGCAGCGATTCGAGCGGGTGCTTTGGATTTTGCAATGACGTATGCGGGTCTACTGGCCACTTTAGTGATCACTTATCCTGCTGTACAAGAGTGGATTGCACCACCGCTTGCGATGGGTTTATGTGCGGCCTCTTTAATACTGAATCTAGGCTTGTACGCTTGGTCGAGAAACCTTCCTTTTAAATATGATCAGCCGATTCCAGCCTTATTGCGTTTTTCCTTCGGGCTATTTTTCCTCGCACTCGTGGTTGTCGGTATTAGCCTAGTGTTACGCCTGCCGCATATTTTCCCTTGGCCACTTAAACCCCAAACCTCCATTGTATTTGGTTGGATTTACTTGGGTGCAGCCGTTTATTTTCTTTATGGCTTGATTTACCCCGTCTGGGGAAATGTGAAAGGGCAATTAGCAGGTTTTTTAGCTTATGATCTATTGTTGATTTGGCCTTTTATTCAGCATTTGACAAATACGGTCAAGCCTGAGCACCAGTTGAGTTTATTCGTTTATTTATCAGTTTTAATCTATAGCGCCATGTTAGCGATTTACTATTTATTTATTCACCGGGAATCTAGGTTGTTTTCTAGTAAAGTTAACTTATAAATGAGTTATTTAGATGTCTGTGGTTTTTCCTAGCACCTGCAAGCAAGCCATGCTGAGGCGCTTAGCTAATTGAATATAACTAGCCTCTTGTGATTGTTGGGCTAATAAATCTAACTGTTGAGCAGCTGCTAGGGCTAGCTCAATTTGCTGGGTTTTTAAGTAGAACTCAGCAATGCCTTGATACAAAGGCAGCTTTAAAATCCAATCAATGGCCTGTGCATCGTCTAGCAAATAGGCATTAATCGTATTAATGTAATTTTGAGCCTGATTAAGTTCAGCCTGTTTGGTTTTTAGATGGATCAGAATAATGATACTAAAGAAATAGGCACTAGTCTTAAACGGTGCTAATTGCTGTTGTTGGTGAATAGGCTCTACTAATGAAGCTGCCTGTTGATAATCTTGAGTATGGATTAGTAGCCAAGCTTGTTGCAATTGAAAATGTGTTACCCAATGAATTTGAGCATTTTTTTCAGCTAAGGCTAAAGCCTCTTTAATCAAGCTTGCCATTTCTGACCATTGCCCAAGATAGAAATAAGACCAAGCCTGAAAAAAAATACTCCCCAAATAGCTATTCGCATCACCAGCGGCTTTAGCCAGCTGTTGAGTTTCCAGTGCAATCTCAGTGGCTTGCTGATAATTTGAAGTAATGATTAAATAATAAATATACAGTAGGAAATGCGTACATTTCAGTGTGGGGTCATTGGTTTGCTGTGCAAGTCGCATGGCAGATTCATAATCTTCACGGTATTCAGGGCGATAGCCTTCAATAATACTCCGCCAATGGGCTAACTTGCCGCGTGCATGGGTCGTGAGTGCTGCATCACCTAGGGTTTCACTTAAGGCAACTGCGCCTTGCCCGGTGACTAGACATTGTTGGCGATTGACCCAAAATAGCGCTCCTGCTAAGCCTAATAAACCCCGCACCGTATGCTGATTGGATTGGGTTTCACTCGCTGCAATCAAAGTTTGATAAGCAGGGATGGCAAGAGCTAACTGACCACTAGCCAGTAAGAGGTTGCAGCGCTGCTCTAGCCAATCGAGTGTAGCCAAGCCATCTTTAGTTTGAATCTGAGTCAGCTCGATAATGTGCTCAAGTTGTTGCAGGGCCTCATGATAAGCAAAGCGTTGGCTAGCCACGCGGCTGGCTTGTTGTAGGCAATGGATTGCTTGGCTGAGATCTCCGCCTTGTTCAAAGTGATAAGCCAATTTCGCGGCAATTTCCGCACTCCGCTCTTGATAAGCAGCCTGTAAACGTTTGGCGAGACGTAAATGATAATGGCGACGGCGGGCGGCTGATAGGGTTGTATAAATAAACTCTTGGTAGATTTTATGGCGGAAACGATAGCTTTCCCCAATCGAGCCATCTGGCCAAACATATTCGCCACTTGAAATTAGCCAAAATTCCTTTAATAGCAGTTGCTCATAGTCATCTTCTAGGCTGAGCACATCTTGCTCAAGAATTGCCGCACAACCTTCTGAGGTACTACGGCTAATGGCAATACTGGCTGCTTGTAACAGCTGCGTTTCTTTAGGATGCAAACTAGCAAATTTGAATGCCAATAAAGTTTTTAAGCCACCGGAAATGGCTTGCTCTAACCAAGTGGGCGTGATCTCGGCCAGTTCGAGGTAGGCGCTACTTTTTTTGATATGCTCTAGGGCAGTAAAGACGAACAGGGGGTTGCCTTCCGTATAGCGTTGGAAGAGTTCAACAGCCCAAGCAGGATTCAAGGCGGGTGGCAATTGTTCTGTTAAATAAGCCGCTAAATCAGCAGAGTTTAAGGCCATTAAATCTAGGGTTTGGCATTTTTGCGCCGCCGCGAGTTCCCCTAAGAGACTTTTTAGGCGGGTTTGCTGCTGTAAGTGGGAGGGTCTTAAGCTGCTGATGAGGAGTAAGCGTGCAGGCTGTTGGCGTTGAATCAGGGTTGCTAATAGCTCGATTGAGGCTGCATCACTCCAATGCACATCCTCAATTACCCAGATCAGTGGCAATTGTTTGCTGAGCTGCTCAATGAAGTCGGCAAATTCACGTAACATCCGCCCCGTGGTCGCCCCAAAGGGTTCTGCGAGCTTTACTTCATGGCTAGGCTGATAGGCGGGTGGTAATTGCGCTAGCCAAATGGGTGCATATTGCTTGAGGTGGCTAAGCACTAAGTTGTGTTGTGTACCTGTCACTAGCTCGATTAAGGCATCCACAAACGGTTGGTAGGCTTCGGTTTGCCCATATTGATCCAAGCACTGGACTTTCACGACCACTTGCTGCGTGGGTAAACTGGCTAGCCAATGGTTAAGCAGGGTCGTTTTGCCAAAACCTGCCTCCGCTTGCACCAAGATACTCTGCTTATGCCCCGCCAAACTGTCTTCCCAAGCCTTGTGTAATTGTGCCAGTTCAGAGACTCGACCCAACAAAGCAGGCTGAGTGTTTAGCTTGGATTCAAGCGTAGGAACACTGGATGCATGGGGCAGGGTGTGTGCTTGAACCGCTTCAAGCTCAGGCAACTCCCCAATAAAACGATAACCGCGTCGATGCACTGTCTCAATAAAGCGCGGATCTTTCGCGTCATCCGCTAAGGCTTTGCGCAACTCGCCAATCGTGACCTTCAACACCGCATCGGTAACAAACACCCCCGGCCACACTGCTGTTAATAATTCTTCTTTGGTGACTAATTGCTGAGGGTGTTGGCAGAGATAAGTCAGGATGCCGAAGGCTTTGGGCGGGAGTTGGATCGTGCCGTGTTCGGTCAGGAGAGTTTGATTACTAGGGTCAAAACGAATCGAGGGCGGCATGGGTAAGATCTTTAGGATAAGTAGGGTAAGTTTATAACAAGTTTACCAAAACTTTACTATTTCTTTATGACGCTAATGGTCGTTTTTCATAAGATGATTTCAACAAAGCAAGCAGTAAAAATAAAAGCTAAGTTAAATTAGCAAAATGAAATCAGTCTATATAATATTTACTAAGGAAGTAAATCATGAAAACTCAAAGTCTAAAAGCTACTCTGCTCACACTAGTTATTAGTATGCCATTAATAGCAGCTGCTAATTCAGCTCAAGAAGCTAATCTTAAAAATGTTGATATGGTTTTTGAATGTGAAAACAATCAAATATTAGATAAAAATGGTAACTTATGTGAAAAGCCCTATACTAAAATTTATGATAAGATACCTAATGCTTTTTTCAAAAAAGATCAACCCACTGAAGTCGTGATTATTAAAGGTAATGCTTATGTAGAAGGTGATATTTTTGTAGGTACTGAAAAAGAGTTAGATGCATATCAGGTTCAACAACAAGCAAGATCATTAACTCTTGATTCAGGGCGTTGGACGGGCGGTGTTATCCCGTTTGAGATAGTCGATGGTGCTACGCCAGCAGAGCGTTTCACAGATAATGAGCGTAGTACTACTATTAGTGTATTAAATCAGTATTCAACTAGGACTAATGTGTGCTTTCGGCCACGAGTCTCAGAGTCAGCGCGAATTAAATTCAAAAAATATACTGAAGCAGGGCTAGGTTTTTTGGGAGGTCAATCTTTACTGGGTAAATGTGCAACTTGTTTGGATGGGCAAGAAGTTAAGCTATCGGCATCTAGCCAAAGAATTGTGACACATGAAGTGGGTCACGCCCTTGGACTAGGGCATGAGCATACTCGAGAGGATCGTGACAGCTTTGTCTCAATTATATTAAGTAATGTTGAGCCGTTAAATATCGGTAATTTTTTGCAGATGCCAATCATTTCAACAGATATAGGCAGTTATGATTTTAATTCTGTGATGCATTACAGATATAATGGCTTTGGTAAAAAGATTAATGGTGTAACACAAAGGACAATTATTAATCTAAGTAATCCCTCTGATACTAGTTTTGGATCATCATCCACCTTAAGTAATGGTGATGTAGTAGGTATTAATCACATGTACCCTACCAATCAACCCTGCGCGACTTTAAGTGATTTAAGTCCGGGTGAGTTAGCTGTGGGTGCTGCAAGAACTGTAACCGTTAGAGCAGATACTTCTCATAATCTAAGTGGTATATTTATGCGTCAAGGTCAGCGCTTTGAATTTACCACTAGCAGCCCTAGTTGGAAAAATGGCTCAACTAGCACAACTTGTAATGGTTATCCGGGTAATGTGTTTGATGCTGGTCGTCGTCATCTTGATATTAATATGATGGCTCTGACAGGTGAGCTTTTTAACCAAAATAATACAACGAGTTATTCAGGGACTTATTTTAGAATTGGCTGTGGAAAAACAACTTTAACAGCACCTAGAAGTGGTTATCTGGTTAATTTTGCAAACGATGCTTTAGTTTCGTATGGTGATAATTCTCAAGTTGTGAATCTCACTGTGAAAAGAGTTCAATAAGCATTAAAGTTTAATTCTAATTGGCCATGCAGTAGAGAGTCATCAGTTGACTCTCTAGATTTTTTCGTGCTCGATTTTTACCAAAGTTTTACCTCTTCCTTTGTGATGAGCTTGTTTTTCCCCGGTATTGGTGAGCGAGTCTGTCAGTTGGTAGATGGAGGGATAATAAGAACGCAGCCAGCACAAACCCAGCAGATAGCCATAAACAGCCTTCTAACCCATAATGCTGATAAGACCAACCCGATAATAGAGTTCCTACTAAACGTCCGCCCGCATTTGCCATATAATAAAAGCCGACCTTTAGAGCCACTTTATCATAATCGGCATAAGCCAAAATAAGATAAGAATGCAGGGCTGAATTAATAGCAAATACCACCCCAAACACTAATAAACCCACCACCAGTATGATTTCTGCATCCGGTGCTTGCTGTAAGGCTAGTGCCATGCCGACTGGAATCAGAAGCAAAATAAAGGCCCATACTTGGGCATAGCGGGCACTTGGAGCCTTTTGCTGGATGTTTAATAAAACGGGAGTACTCGCTTGCACGAGTCCATAACCAATGACCCATGCAGCCATAAAACTTCCCACTTGCATGACGGTCCAACCTAGTACCCCGACCATGAAAACGGGTACAGCCACTACAAACCAGACATCACGTGCACCGAATAAGAAAAATCGGGCAGCTGATAACCAATTAATAGCTGCATTATTGGAAAAGACTTGAGTGAATTTGGGTTTATCTTTGGCTTTACCTAAGTTGCTAGGTAATAACAGGAAGGTTAAAACAGTGACTGCCAATAAAATCAGGGCGAGTACGGCAAGGGCTAACTGAAAACCCAAGGTTTGTAACAATACTGCGCCTAGAAAAAAACCGGCGCCTTTGAGTGCATTCTTTGAACCCGTCAATAGCGCGACCCACTTGAACAAACGCGCCTTGGCATCGTTGGGAACTAAGGTTTTCACACTCGCTTTGGCCGACATTTTGTTTAAGTCTTTAGCAATACCCGAAAGGGCTTGTGCCAACATCACATAAGGTACAGATAGCCATTGAGTGGGTATCAACATAGCTAAGGCTATCACCTGCATGAGCATACCTAAATACAGGGTCAGGTTGAGTCCTAAGCGGGCAGCCAACCAACCGCCTACTAAGTTGGTAACAATACCGAAAAATTCGTAGAACAAGAACAGCATGGCGACTTGGAAGGGTGAATAACCCAATTGGTGAAAATACAGAACCACCAACATCCGAATAGCACCATCGGTTAGTGTGAAGGCCCAATAACCTCCAGTCACTGTTAGATAGTTGCGTAAATCAATATTCATCCTAAGCTGGCTGCTATTTTAGCGGTTAATTCTACCATGCGGTTCATATAGCCCCATTCGTTGTCATACCAGGCGTAAATTTTTACCTGAGTACCATCAATCACCATCGTCGAGGGGGCATCAATAATGGCCGAGAGCGGGTTGCCTTTATAATCGACTGACACTAAAGGTCGTTCTTCATAGCCTAAAATCCCCTTGAGATAGCTAGTAGACGCCTCTTTAAGATAGTCATTCACCTCCTCTACCGTAACGACTCGCTCTGCTTCAAATACAAAGTCAGTGAGAGAGGCATTCAGCAGCGGAATACGCACCGCATGACCATTCAGTTTACCTTGGAGTTCTGGAAAAATTTTGGTGATTGCTTTAGCGGAACCAGTCGTGGTGGGGATCATGGACTCACCACACGCTCGTGCACGCCGTAAATCTTTGTGGCCTTTGTCGACAATCGTTTGAGTGTTGGTGATATTGTGCAAAGTAGTCATACAGCCATGTTTAATACCGATTTTTTCATGCATAACCTTCACAATGGGCGCAAGGCAGTTCGTCGTGCAAGAGGCGGCTGTTAGTAAATGATGTTCTTCGGCTTTATACCAATCATCATTCACACCATAGACGATATTTAAAGCACCTTCCACGGGGGCTGCAACAATGACTTTTTTGACGCCTTGCTCAAAATAGGCTTGCAACTGTTCAGGTTTACGAAACTTACCTGTGCACTCCCACACGAGATCACAACCTGACCAGTCAGTCTCAGCAATATCTTTATTCGAGGTATAAGTGATCGCGGTGTTGTCAATGCGTAAATTGGTTTCATCCGCACTACAATCGAATGGCCAAGTTCCTTGTACTGAATCAAACTTTAATAAATGCGCTGAAGTGGCTGCATTACCCGCAATTTCATTGATCTGTTTAAAGCAGAAGGCGGAATCAGCCCAAGCAACCCGCACACCTAACCTGCCCATTCGTCCAAAACCATTAATGCCTATGTTTACCATGATCCAGATCTCGAAGTCGAAAGTAGAAGGCAGATTATATTCGATTTATCGTATATATAGAAATGCGTATATTAAAGATATTTACCATTCTTTACCGAAGCCTTACTGAACCTTTACCGAAGCCTTACCGCTTCTTTATGACTGAAAACAGCCATTTTCATACACTGATCCCAACAAGACGAGGCCAGCAGTGAATCACCCAAGCCAAGTTAAGTTAGTCCAAGAGGACAGAACCCATTTATCTGATTCGATTTGTTGTAAGGAGTACGGTCATGAAAGCAAAATTAATGATGGCAGCTGTATTAGGCTCTTTAGTGTTAGGTGCAGCAGGTAATGCAGTCGCATGGAATCCTTGGAGTGCTTGGTATCCTACCAAATGGGAAGCTGAGCAATCCGCAGTCAGCAGTTGTAAGAGCCACTATGGTTATGCTTGTGTGGTCTATGAATGCCAAAAGCGTTATTACAATTACGACTATCAATGGCGTTGTGCCGCTAAGCAACAAGCCTATCATGCGCCTAGCCACCACTACAGACCTCATTATTCTTATTAATTAAAACATGATAACTTAAACGAGTAAGCTGCTGTGGTGTGGCTTACTCGACAAAACCTCGCCCCGGTAGGATCTAGTGCGCCGAGTTCAGAAGATAAGTATTTCCCCAGAAGGTTTAGGCTGCTACAATAGCCGCCTTTTTAGCAACCTAACTTAATCTGGAGCTTTGGACGATGTCTCTGAATGCAGAACAAAAAGCGGCAATCGTAGCTGATTATCGCCAGTCAGATACTGACACCGGGTCGCCGGAAGTGCAAGTGGCGCTGTTAACCGCCAATATTAAGCACCTCACCGACCATTTCGCTAACCACAAGAAAGATCATCATTCCCGTCGTGGTATGTTGAGAATGGTTAATCAACGCCGTAAATTGCTCGACTATCTCAAGGGTAAAGATCTAGCGCGTTATCAAACCCTGATCGAACGCTTGGGCTTGCGTCGCTAAGCCGATGCAGCAAAAACACCGCAAATTCTGCGGTGTTTTTGTTTGCGCTATTCTTAATTAACTATTATTAACTAATATTTGTCGTCATGCAGGAAGGTTGTTTACAGCAATTTTATTGCAGAATTGCTGTAAACAGCCTGCCCGTGACCGTTCGTAACTTCCTTAAATTTAAAACAATAGGCTGAATATTTTTTATGGCAAAAGTGACCAAAACCTTCCAATATGGCCAGCACACTGTGCGGATCGAAACGGGTGAAATTGCTCGTCAAGCAAGTACCGCAGTGATCGTTAGCATGGATGAAACCGTACTCTTAGTCACCGCAGTGGCAGAACGCCAAGCCCGTCCAGGTCGTGATTTCTTCCCACTCACCGTTAATTATCAAGAAAAATTCTACGCTGCTGGCCGTATTCCGGGTGGCTTCTTCAAGCGTGAAGCGCGGCCAACCGAAGAGGAAACCTTAATTGCACGCTTAATTGACCGCCCGATTCGTCCGCTTTTCCCTGAGGGCTTCACCAATGAAGTACAAGTGGTTGCCACGGTCATTTCTTTAAATCCGAATGTATCACCGGATATTCCAGCGATGCTCGGTGCTTCGGCTGCCTTAAAGATTTGTGGTATCCCTTTCCAAGGTCCGATCGGGGCAGCGCGGGTGGGTTATATCAACAATCAATATGTGTTGAACCCCTCTCCGACTGAAATCGAAGGTTCTGCCTTAGATTTAGTGGTCGCGGGTACGAATGATGCCGTGTTGATGGTGGAATCTGAAGCGAAATTGCTCAGTGAAGAAGTCATGCTCGGTGCAGTAGTCTATGGCCACGAGCAAATGCAAGTAGCGATCAATGCGATTAATGAAATGGCAACAGAAGTCGGTAATCCAGCTTGGGTTTGGGCTGCTCCTGAGGCCAATCAAGCCTTAGTAGAGGGTTTGGCTACCCATGCAGAAGCCGCTTTAGTCGATGCTTTCCAAATCGCAGACAAACAAGAACGCTATGCACGGGTGGATGAAATTCTCGCTGCAGCCAAAGAACAGTTACTTCCTAAAGAAGAAAATGTGGTGGGTCCCAGTGAAGAAGAGCTGCGGGTTGAGTTCAAAAACTTAGAAAAGAAAGTGGTACGTGGTCGGATTTTAGAAGGTAAGCCACGGATTGATGGTCGTGATCTGCAAACGGTGCGCCCGATTACAGTACGAGTAGGGGTCTTACCCCGTGCGCATGGTTCAGCTTTATTCACTCGTGGTGAAACTCAGGCTTTAGTTATTACGACTTTAGGCACTGAGCGCGATGCGCAAGTGATTGATGCCATTGCCGGTGAATACAAAGACCCGTTTATGTTCCATTATAATTTCCCTCCGTATAGCGTCGGCGAAGTCGGCATGATTGGTTCACCCAAACGGCGGGAAATCGGGCATGGTCGTTTAGCCAAACGGGGTGTCAAAGCGACGATTCCAGCAATGGAAGATTTTCCTTATGTGATTCGTTGTGTGTCTGAAATCACCGAGTCGAATGGTTCAAGTTCGATGGCCAGCGTCTGTGGTAGCTCTTTAGCCTTGATGGATGCCGGTGTACCGGTGTCTGAACCCGTGGCAGGGATTGCAATGGGCTTGATTAAAGACGGTGAGCGCTTTGCCGTGTTAACGGATATTTTGGGTGATGAAGATCACTTAGGCGATATGGATTTCAAAGTCGCGGGTTCACGGAATGGCATTACTGCCTTGCAAATGGACATTAAAATCAATGGCATTACTCGGGAAATCATGGAGCGTGCTTTAGAGCAAGCCAAAGCCGGGCGCTTATTCATTCTAGGCGAAATGGAAAAGGTGATTTCTGAGCCACGGGGCGAGTTATCTGATTACGCGCCACGCTATGTCACTTTAAAGATTAATCCAGAAAAGATTCGTGAAGTCATTGGGAAAGGTGGCGAAACCATTCGTGGTATTACCGAAGCCTCAGGTGCGACGATTGATATTAGTGATGATGGCTTTATTAAAATTGCCGCTGTCGATGCCGCAGCTGCACATAAAGCGAAAGCGATGATTGAAGCGATTACTGCTGAGGTCGAGTTGAATAAGATTTATGAAGGCAAAGTGGCAAGAATTATGGACTTCGGTGCTTTTGTCACGATTCTGCCGGGTAAGGATGGTTTATTGCATATCTCTCAAATCAGCCAAGAGCGTGTTGAAAAGGTCACTGATTTTGTGAATGTGGGTGATGTGGTAAAGGTTAAGGTGATTGAAATTGATCGCCAAGGCCGGATGCGTTTAAGCATGAAAGACGCTGTATAGCCAATCTTGATTACTCGCTCAGGCGAGCTAGCCTAAAGTAAAAGCCCCTGATTGGGGCTTTTACTCTTAGCGTAAAACTTTAAAACTTAAGTATTGCGAGAAGCTTGATCTGCCGCTTCTTCGGCCTGATCGGCGAGTTGGCTAGCAGCTTCTTTAGTCGTATCGACGGCATCGACCGCCATGTCTTTAGCTGCGTCTGCGACATCTTCTGCTTGATCAGCAGCGTCGCTGGCGGCTTCCTTAGTAGCTTCTACAGCATCGGCTGCCATGTCTTTAGCTTCTGCAGCGGCTGCTTCAGCTTGATCAGCAACGTCGCTGGCGGCTTCCTTAGTAGCTTCTACAGCATCGGCCGCCATGTCTTTAGCTTCTGCAGCGGCTGCTTCAGCTTGATCAGCAACGTCGCTAGCGGCTTCCTTAGTAGCTTCTACAGCATCGGCCGCAGTTTCTTTGGCTGAGTCTGCTAAATCAGCCGCCTTATCACGGGCTTCCTCTGCTTGTTCACTGATGCTATCCATTAAGTCCGAAGCTTTATCGGATACGGTATCAAATAACTCCTCAGCACCTTCTTTAGCGTCTTGTAGTAACTCAGTGGCTTTTTCTTTCAACTTATCTAGCATAGAGACTCTCCATAGCAATGCCTAACAGGGGGGATAGAAGCACTCAATAAAGTAGTATTTAGATAGTTCATTGGCACTCATACCGTTTGTATATAGGCTAGCTAGGAGTCATTAGCAAATGATATTAGGTTGATAATGGTAATTAAATTTTCAAGGCCTCGACGAGGGCATGCCGGATACTTGTTTGCATGATAGGATCAGTAATCATCGTTTCTTCATCACGAGTCGTGATATAGAAAATATCCTCAGCCTGCTCACCTAAAGTGGTAATACGTGCATTGTGTACCCGCACTCCAGCTTGATCGAGAGCCTCCCCCACTCGAGACAGCAAACCCGGCATATCCCCTGTACTGACTTCCATAATGGTGAGGTTTTTATCGGCTTGCTGGCGGAAGTTGATGCGAGTTGGCACATCGAAATTACGCAAAATACGTGGTGGACGATGTTGGCGAACTTGGAATTGTGCGCGCTGTAAATTACGCTGCATGACCTCTACAATATGCTTTTGATCCGCTAAATCATCTAGAATTTTATTATCAGGGCCGAGAATATGTAGAGTATACAAGTCAAAGCCATTTTCTTCGACCGAAACAATCCGTGCTTGGACGATATTTAGATTTAATTGTTCGAGCGTGGAAACGACTCGAGTAAATAAATCCGGTGAGTCAGGACTATAAATGAAAATAATATTACTACTGCCAGAAATGGTTGCACGCATTTTTACTAAGGGTAAATCACTCGGCTCAGTATTGAGGATATTCTGTGCATGCCAACAAATAGATTCTACAGAGTGCTGTAATAAATAATCTTCACCCAAATTTTTCCAAAGCTTGAGACAAGCTTGCTCACTAAAGCCCTGATGTGTTAAATACTCTAAGGCTGAATTGCGTTTTTGGGCAATAATCGAGCCAGATTTTTCTGAAGCAGGTAAGCGTTGATTGAGTAAATTACGAGTACTTAAATACAACTCGGTGAGCAGTGACCGTTTCCAACTATTCCAAAGCTTGGGATTAGTACCTTTAATATCCGCAATGGTGAGTAGAAATAAATAATCTAAGCGGTTTTGGGCAATAATTTGTGCTGCGAACTCTTCGACTACTACAGGGTCGCTAATGTCTTTACGTTGTGCAGTCACACTCATGAGCAAATGCTTTTGCACTAACCAACTTACTAAAGACGCATCATGTACATTTAAGCCATGCTCACGGCAAAACTCATAAGCATCGACTGAGCCTAACTCAGAGTGATCCCCGCCACGTCCTTTAGCAATATCATGAAAGAGTGCAGCTAAATAAAGAATTTCCGGTTTTTGTAAGCGCTTAAAGATTTCACTGCACATCGGAAATTCAGCCGCACCTTTTTCGGTGCTATAGCGGCGCACATTACTAATCACAAACAGTGTATGTTCATCAACCGTATAAGCATGAAATAAGTCGTATTGCATTCGTCCGACAATATTGGCGAAAGCGGGTAAATAAGCGGCTAAAATCCCGTAGCGATTCATCAGGCGGAGTACAAAAGTAATCCCACTAGGTTGACGCAGAATCTGCATAAAGATTTGTCGATGCCAAGCTTGTTGCCGGAAGCCTGAATCCATGCGATGGAGATTGCTGCGCATCAAACGAATCGTTGCTGGATCAAGGCCAGTGACCCCTGGGGTATTTTGCAGAAATAGAAAAATTTCTAATAAAGCTGTCGGGTAGAGCGTGAAGGTATCGAGGGAGTTAACTGCTAATAAATTGCCGCGTTTTTCGTACCATTCGCCCACCATAATCGGTTGTGGCTGTTTATCAATCGCTAATTTGACGCGGAGAACGCCCATTAGCACATCAGTTAAACGCTCTAATTCAGTGATACTTTTATAATAGCGCTGCATAAATGCTTCGACCGCTTCATTGCGCTGCTCTGCAGCATAACCAAAGGTTTTAGCGAGAGTATGCTGATAGTCGAATAACAGCCGATCTTCTTTGCGCCCGGTAATGGTATGTAGAACAAAGCGAATTCCCCATAAAAAGGCACGCCCCTCACGTAGGCATTCATACTCGTTTTGATCCAGTAAGCGATGTTCATGCAATTCTGATAGTGAAAGATGGCCATATTCACGCTCAATGATCCAGCCAATCATGTGAATATCCCGTAAACCACCCGGCCCTTCTTTTAAATTAGGTTCGACTCGATACGCGGTATCACCAAAACGTAAGTAGCGCGCCTTTTGTTCTTCTAGTTTAGCCAGAAAAAAGCTCCGGCTATCCCACATATTTTCTGGGCTAATACCCGCACGCATTTGATGATATAAGTCACGACTACCGGCTAACAGCCGTGCCTCAATTAAATTCGTGATCACCGTTAAATCAGTGTGTGCTGTGTGTAAGCATTCGTCGAGGGTACGCACGCTATGCCCCACTTCAAGCCCCATATCCCATAAAAAAGTTAAGAAATGAGAAATACGGTCTTGAGCAAGTGCATCGGGTGCTTGATGGAGCAGAATTAATAAATCGACATCTGAAGCGGGGTGTAATTCTTTGCGCCCGTAGCCGCCGACAGCGATTAAAGCTGCTTCTGATACATTAAATCCGGTTTGTTGCCAGCGCTCTTGTAAAATGACATCAATCAGCCCAGCATGATAATAAAGCAGTGAGCGAATCGGGTATTTTTCCAGAAAATAACCCGCTAAGCGCTTACGAGCTTCTTTGAGAAAGCCTGCATAATCGCTAGGCTTTAACGTTGACGAAGTACTGGTTTTAAATTCTTGATAGTGATCGAGTAACGGATTCAAACGTGTGTCAGTATTCATTTTAATTTGAGTTTTGCCCGTAAACGCTCTAACCAGCCATCTTCTTCAGGGCGTAAGGTCAGAATTTCAAAGCCATCCTGAGTCACCAGTACGGTATGTTCCCATTGGGCGGATAGTTTGTGGTCTTTGGTGACGGCCGTCCACTGATCTGGCAGGATTTTTAAGTCAGGTTTGCCTTGATTAATCATTGGCTCAATCGTAAAGATCATCCCTGCTTGCATGACCTCGCCTTTGCCAGCTTTACCATAATGCAGAATTTGTGGGTCTTCATGGAATTTAGCACCAATGCCATGCCCACAAAATTCACGCACTACAGAGTAGTAATGTTTCTCTGCATGTTGCTGAATCGCGGCACCAATATCACCTAAACTCGCACCCGGTTTAACCGTCAGAATGCCTAAATACATGCATTCTTGGGTGATTTCCGCAAGGCGTGCAGCGGGAACGGTAGGTGTACCCACTTGAAACATTTTACTGGTATCACCGTGATAGCCATCTTTAAGCACAGTAATATCAATATTGACTGAATCCCCCTTCTTCAAGACTTTATCGCTGGGGATACCGTGGCAGATTTGATGATTGACGGAGGTACAAATCGACTTAGGAAAAGGCGGTGTGCCATAACCTAAGGGGGCTGGAATCCCGCCTTGTACCTGCACAATATACTCGTGGCAAATATCATTAAGCTCGCCCGTGGTCACACCGGGTTTCACATAAGGTCCAATCATATCGAGCACTTCGGCAGCTAGACGGCCAGCGAGGCGCATTTTTTCAATTTCTTCGGGTGTTTTTATGGAGATGGCCATCTGTTCTATATTCCAAAGTAGCACTTAAAGGCGAATCATGGTATAAAGCGCACGCCTTTTTGGCAAACAAGATTAACAAGATTATTTTTATACTTGTAATTATTTAATCCACACACGTATCGACACAAGCTATCAAGGGTGCTTAAGTTTAGTACAACGCTTAAAACTTGAGTCAGTGGTTTGGGATACGTGGAGGCCTAACCCAAATCAGGAGATTTACATGCCTAAAGTGACTATGCGTCAAATGCTGGAAGCGGGTGTCCATTTCGGTCACCAAACTCGTTACTGGAACCCTAAAATGGGTCCGTATATTTTCGGCGAACGCAACAAAATTCATATCGTTAACCTCGAGCTGACCCTGCCTATGTTCAATGATGCCATGAATTTCATTGGCAAATTGGCTTCACGTGGTGGCCGGATCATGTTCGTTGGTACGAAGCGTTCTGCACGTGATGCTGTGCGTGAGGCCGCCCAATCTTGCAAAATGCCTTATGTTAACTATCGCTGGTTAGGCGGTATGTTGACTAACTTCAAAACGGTTAAGCAGTCGATTCGTCGTTTGAAAGAATTAGAAAAAATGTCTGATGACGGCAGCATTGAGCGCTTAAACAAAAAAGAAGTTCTGATGCTTAAGCGTGAGCAAGAAAAGTTAGAGCGTAGCCTCGGCGGTATTAAAGAAATGAAAGGCTTACCCGATGCGATTTTCGTCATCGACGTGGGTTATGAAAAAATTGCTATTCAAGAAGCGAAAAAGTTAGGTATTCCTGTCATCGGGGTAGTGGATACTAATAACTCGCTCAAAGACGTGGATTATGTCATTCCGGGGAATGATGATGCGATTCGTGCCATTCAATTGTATGTATCAGCGGCAGCTGATGCCGTCAAAGAAGGTCATGCTTCAGCTGCGGTGTCAGGTGTTGATTTATCTGAGCCTGCTGAGGAAGAGGTCGAAGAAGTCGCGGTGGCTGCTGAGCTTGATGACAGCGCTGACGAGGCATAATCCTGCTTAGCTTATTAGATGGAATTTAGGAGTCTAGTAATGACAATTACTGCGGCAATGGTAAAAGACCTGCGTGAGCGTACTGGCGCAGGCATGATGGAGTGCAAAAAAGCACTGGCTGAAACCCAAGGTGACATCGAAGCAGCGATCGACTTAATGCGCAAATCAGGCGCATTAAAGGCGGAAAAGAAATCAGGTCGGATCGCGGCTGAAGGTCGGGTGGTGATTACTTTAAATGCGGATCAAACTAAAGCAGCTTTAGTTGAAATCAACAGTGAAACAGACTTTGTAGCTAAAGATACTAATTTCATTGAGTTTGCTGAAGCCGTTGCTGCTGCGGTATTGAGCAGTGGTGTGACTGATCCAAGCGCTTTGGCTAATGTAGCCTTAGCGAGTGGTCAAACAGTGGAAGAAGCACGCGCTGCTTTGATTGCAAAAATCGGTGAAAATATTCAAGTTCGCCGTGCTCAGTTGATTGAGGCGGGTGATGGTCATCTCGCTACTTATCTGCACAGCAATAATAAGATCGGTGTGGTTGTCGTTTACACCGGCGCAGATGCTGAGCTAGGTAAAGATTTAGCCATGCATGTTGCTTGGAATAACCCTGCTGGTTTAGACGAGTCTAGTGTTCCCGCTGAGCGCATTGCCCGTGAGCGTGATATTCAATTGGATATTGTTATGCAAACGGGTAAACCCCGCGACATTGCTGAAAAGATGTTAGAAGGCAAAATGCGTAAATTCTTGTCTGAGTTAACTTTATTAGGACAAGCCTTTGTTAAAGACTCAGCAGTGACAGTTGCACAATTGTTGAAAAACAAAAATGCCTCGGTTACAAGCTTTGCACGCTTCGAAGCGGGTGAAGGGATCGAGAAAAAGCAAGAAAACTTCGCTGAAGAAGTTGCCGCTCAAGCGCGTCAAGCTGGTTAAAGCGCCGTTTAAGTGATTAAGATCAGGGGCAACATGGTTGCCCCTTTTTCTTTTCATCTGTATAAATACGCCATCTTTAAGTTCTGGAAATTTTCAGCATGAACACCGCACCACGCCGAATTCTTCTTAAGCTTAGCGGCGAAGCTTTAATGGGGGATCTAGACTCGGGTATTGATCCTACTATTTTAAAACGGGTGGCAACAGAAATCCTTGAAGTGCGCGCCTTAGGGGTACAAGTCGCTTTAGTGATCGGTGGTGGCAATCTATTTCGTGGTGCTACCTTAGCTGCTGCTGGTATGGATCGGGTGCGTGGCGATCAAATGGGGATGCTTGCAACGGTCATGAATGCCCTTGCCATGCAAGATCAGCTGGAGCAATTGGGTGGTTCTTGTCGCGTCCTGCCTGCTTTGGCTATTGCTCAAGTCGGTGAGGCTTACTCAGCCCATCAAGCGCGTCGTTATTTAGAGCAAGGTGAGGTGGTTATTTGTGCCGCTGGCACCGGTAATCCCTTTTTCACGACCGATACTGCAGCCAGTTTACGCGCCGTCGAGTTGCAAGCTGATTTATTGCTGAAAGCGACTAAAGTAGATGGTATCTATACGGCTGATCCCAAAAAGCATCCAACAGCGGTGCGCTATGAGCAATTATCGTTTGATGAAGCGATTGCTAAGCAGTTAGGGGTGATGGATTTAACTGCGATGGTGATGTGTCGTGATAACCAATTACCATTGCGAGTGTTTGATATGTTTGCTGCAGGTGCACTTCATGCGATTGTCCGTGGTGAGCCTGTGGGTACTCTAGTAGAGGTTTAAGAAATGATTAGCGATATTATGAAAAGTGCGGAATCCCGCATGCAGAAAAGTATTGAATCCTTAAAGAACGAATTAACTAAAATTCGTACTGGTCGTGCACATCCTAGTTTGTTAGATCATATTAGCGTGGATTATTACGGCAGCATGATGGCTTTAAGCCAAGTCGCCAATATTGCGATTGAAGATGCGCGCACTTTAAGCATCACGCCTTGGGAAAAGCCGATGGTCGCGGTGATTGAGAAAGCGATTCTGAAATCGGATCTAGGTTTAAATCCAGCAGTTGCAGGCACGGTGATTCGCGTGCCAGTTCCCGCATTAACTGAAGAACGGCGGCGTGATTTGGTTAAAGTCGTTAAGAATGAAGCAGAAGGCGCGCGCGTGGCGATTCGAAATATTCGGCGCGATGCTAATGGCGAGCTGAAGGCGTTGGAAAAGGATAAAACCATTTCTGAGGATGAAGAGCGCCGTGCAGAAGACAATGTGCAAAAACTCACCGATAAATATATCAAAGAAGTAGAAGCCGTCTTTGAGAAGAAAGAAAAGGATCTGATGGCTATCTAATGGTTGTGGAGCTGGCACATGCAAGTTGAAGCAAAAGCCGTTCCTCGGCATGTTGCCATTGTGATGGACGGCAATGGGCGCTGGGCTAAAGCACGCTTTATGCCCCGCTTAATTGGGCATCAACGGGGTGTTGAGGCAGTTCGTAGAGTGATTCGCGCCTGTAATCAGGCCGGAGTGGAGTGCCTCACCTTATTTGCGTTTAGCAGTGAAAATTGGAAGCGCCCTATTGAAGAAGTGAATGGCTTAATGTCGCTATTCATGTTGGTCTTGGAGCGGGAAACCGCAGGCTTAATTCGCCATCAGGTGCGGATGCGCTTTATCGGTGATCGTTCGGCATTCTCAAGTTCTTTGCAAGAAAAGATTACTCATGTAGAGCAGCAAACCGGGCATTGCAAGGGCATGGTGTTATTCATTGCCGCGAATTATGGTGGGCGTTGGGATATTTTGCAGGCTACTCAAAAAATAGCTGCAAAGGTAGCCAAGGGCGAGTTAAGCGCTCAGCAAGTGACGGAGCGTGATTTAGATCAGGAAATGTCAACCTTTGGTTTACCTGAACCTGATTTATTCATTCGCACCGGAGGGGAACAGCGGATTAGTAATTTCTTACTCTGGCAATTAGCTTATACTGAACTGTATTTCACCGATAAATTGTGGCCAGAGTTTGATGAGCCAGCCTTGCAAGACGCTTTTAATGCCTATGCACATCGGCAAAGGCGCTTTGGGATGACGAGTGAGCAAATCCAAGGTCCGCCAGGAGATTCGCATGCTTAAACAACGCATAATCACGGGGCTTATTCTTGCTATCTTGGTGTCCTTAGCGATTTTCTGGTTGCCTAATGCTGTTTTCGATCAGTTGGCACTCTTGATTATCGTCGGCTTAGGGAGTTGGGAGTGGGCGGGATTAACGGGTTTTACGCATCAACGGACTCGTTTAGCGGCGGTGGGGTTTAATCTGCTGCTGGCGGAATTGATTTTTTTCCTCCAACCCTCGCTGCTCTTAGTGCTATGCATCAGTTTGATCGCTTGGGGATTTATTTTATTTCTATTATATCGCTATCAACCGACAACGCTTGATTATCAGCAGCGACCTTGGCTATTACCGAGTCTAGGGGTAGTGGTTTTAATTAGCTCTTGGTATGCACTCACTTATTTACATGCCCTGCATTATGCATATGTATTTTACCTGATTAGCTTAATTGCCTTCGCTGATATAGCGGCTTATTTCTCGGGTAAGCGTTTTGGGAAGCATAAGCTAGCGCCTAGTTTAAGCCCCGGCAAAACTCGTGAAGGTGCTATGGGGGCGCTGGTGGTGACTTTGCTATGGTCTTGTATCGGTGCGTTGTTTACGGACTTAAGTCTCGGTGGCGGACTGGTTTTTATTGGTTTTTCAATGCTAGCGGTGGTGATGTCCATTGCCGGCGATTTATTTGAAAGTCTGATTAAACGCCAAGCAGGTGCGAAGGATAGTGGGAATTTATTACCCGGACATGGCGGGATTTTAGATCGTATAGATAGTTTATTAGCAGCGATTCCGATTTTAACCCTAGGTCTTTTTGTAATCGGTAGATTTTAAGGCATGAGTTTAAAAGCACTAACTATTTTAGGTTCTACCGGTAGCATTGGGGCGAGTACTCTTGCGGTCGTGCAGCGTCACCCTAATCGGTTTCGAGTCTTTGCTTTAACAGCTCAGCACAATGTTGAAGCTATGCTGGTACAGTGTTTGGCGTATAAGCCGCGTTATGCCGTTATGCTGAATGAGCAAGCTGCCGAGCAATTAGCGGGTCGTTTAAAAGCAGTTGATGTTGAGACCGAAGTACTCGCGGGTCCGGCGGCCTTAGCACAAGTGGCAGCTCATCCTGATACCGATTATGTGATGGCAGCTATTGTGGGGGCAGCTGGCTTGTTGCCTAGCTTAGCGGCTGCTCGGGCGGGTAAGCGAGTCTTGCTGGCAAATAAAGAAGCTTTAGTCATGTCTGGGCGGCTCTTCATGGATGCAATCCGTGAGTCTAAGGCGGAGTTATTGCCGATTGATAGTGAGCATAATGCGATTTTTCAGTGCTTACCCTCGCAAGGGGGGAAACAGGGGGTCGAGCGGATTTTATTAACCGCTTCAGGTGGTCCGTTTCGTCAACGCCCCTTAGCTGATTTATATACCGTTACACCTGAGCAAGCGATAGCTCACCCAAATTGGTCGATGGGGCAAAAGATTTCGGTCGATTCGGCGACCTTGATGAATAAAGGTTTAGAGGTGATTGAGGCAAGCTGGCTATTTGCCAGCCCCCTCGAGCAGATTGAAGTCGTCGTGCATCCACAGAGTACCGTGCACTCGATGGTGGCCTATAATGATGGTTCAGTACTAGCCCAATTGGGGAATCCTGATATGCGCACGCCAATTGCCTATGCGTTGGCTTGGCCTGAGCGGATAGAGTCAGGTGTCGCACCGCTTGATTTATTTGCTATCGCCCGTTTAGATTTCGAAAAACCAGATCTTGCACGCTTTCCTTGTTTAGAGCTGGCCTATGAGGCGCATGCTCGAGGTGGGTTTGCGACCATTGCTTTGAATGCCGCGAATGAAGTTGCCGTGCAAGCCTTCTTAGAACGACGTATCGGTTTCATGGATATTCCACGTTTGATCCGCGATGTGATGAAATTAGCGGATGCAGGGACTCCTGTGCAACTTGAGGATATGATTATTCAGGATCAGGTAAGCCGTAGCGCTTCATCATCTTGGATAAAAAATAATACAGCGCTATGAACTTACAAAACTTGCTGATCATTCTCCCGGCCTTTTTGCTCACTATTGGTATTTTAGTGACCGTGCATGAGTTTGGCCATTTCTGGGTTGCCCGTCGCCTTGGGGTGAAGGTCCTACGATTTTCGGTGGGCTTTGGCAAGCCTCTTTGGACTTATGTCTCACCTAAAGATCAAACCGAATATGTGATTGCTGCCCTGCCTTTGGGGGGCTATGTCAAGATGCTCGATGAGCGTGAAGGCAAGGTTGCACCCGAAGAGCTTGATCGAGCGTTTAATCGCCAATCGGTATGGACTCGGATCGCGGTGGTTGCTGCAGGGCCGGTGGCTAATTTTATTTTAGCAATTTTGATTTATTTCCTCGTGTTTAGTGTGACAGGTAATCCGGCCATGCATCCGTTGGTTAAGCCTTTAGCCAATACCCCTGCGGCCGTCGCGGGTTTCCAACCCGGCGATAAAATTACCCAAATCAATGAACGTCCCGTGACGACGTTTGAAGAAACGGCGATGACTTTAGTTGAGGAGTATTTATCTACTAAAACCATTACAGTCCAAGTCGAAACCCAACAAGCTAAGCTCGCTGAGCGGACTTTGGATTTAACAAATACGCCGCTATTTAAAGAAGAAAATGATGTGTTGTCCAAGGTTGGTTTAGAGCCTTGGTCACCGAAACTGGATCTAGTGCTGGGGCAGATCTTGCCAAATTCACCCGCAGAGCAAGCAGGTCTGCAGCCTAAAGATAAGGTCTTGGCGGCAGATGGTCATAAGCCTGAAACTGCCGAGGCATTTATTAAATACATTCAGCAGCATGCCAATCAACCGATTACCTTGCAAGTGGAACGAACTTCTGGTGTCAGTGAGCTGGTTGTCACACCTGCTTTAAAAGAAAAGGATGGCAAACCAGTTGGGCAGATTGGTGCAGGGGTTGGTGAGCGTGTACCGCCTGAGCTTTTATCGAGTTTACAATTTACCCAGCGCCTTGGTTTAGTGGATTCAGTCACTAAAAGTATTGAAAAAACTTGGCAAATGTCGTTGGTGACGCTGAAGTTAATGGGGCGGATGTTGACGGGTGAAGTGTCCCTGAAAAATATTAGTGGTCCGGTGACGATTGCCAAATATTCGGGTGAAACGGCCTCAGCGGGTTTGCCTTATTATTTAGGCTTTTTAGCGGTCGTTAGTATTAGCTTGGGTGTTTTGAATTTATTGCCGATTCCAATGTTGGATGGTGGGCATCTGCTGTATTATGTGATTGAAATTGTTAAAGGTAGCCCAGTATCGCCTCGTATTGAGGAATATGGATTGCGATTTGGCATGGCTGTGGTGGGGTGCATCATGGTGCTTGCGGTGTATAACGACATTATGCGGTTAATGAACTAATGAAAAAACAAACACTTTCTTGGACCATCGTCAGTAGCTTGTTAGCAGCATCCCAGGCAGCTTGGGCTGCTAGTTTTGTGGTGCAAGATATTCAAGTCAGTGGCCTAGATCGTGTGGCACAGGCAACTGTCCTCAATTATTTGCCCGCCCGGGTCGGGCAAGCTTTTGATGATAATCGTTCAGCGGCTGCGATTCGTGCATTATATGACACGGGCTTATTTGATGATGTACAGCTAGCCCGTCAAGGCGATGTCTTGGTGGTGACGGTTGTTGAGCGCCCTACGATTGGTGAGATCAATATTAGCGGCAATTCCAAGCTGCCCACTGAGCAGCTGTTGCAAGCGCTGAAAGCCGCCAATGTCGGTAAGGGCGATATGCTGGATAAAGCAGCTTTGTTGAAAATGCAGCGTGAATTAGAAGCTCAATATCTGACAATGGGGCATTATGGTGTCAAGGTTGATACCACGATTGAGCCACTCGCAAATAATCGGGCCAAAGTGAATATCGCGGTTAAAGAGGGCGGCATTGCACGGATTAAACAGGTCAAAATTGTCGGGAATAAAGCATTTTCCGAGCAAGAACTCTTATCGCAATTAGAGCTAGGTACGCCACGTACTCTATCCATTCCCATGCTCAGTAGCCGTGATAAGTTTGCTAAAGAAAAATTAGTCGGCGATTTAGAGGCTTTGAATTCTTTCTATCGTGACCGTGGCTATTTGAATTTTGAAATTGTTTCCACGCAAGTTTCACTCACTCCCGATAAGCAAGGGGTTTTTATCACCATCAGTGTCAATGAAGGTGATCAATATAAAATTGGCACGGTGGATGTCTATGGTGTCGAGCGCTTAACTAAGCAGCAAGTCCAAGACTCTATGAAACTGCGTCAGGGTGAGGTTTTCTCTCAAAAAGCTTTAGAAGAAAGTCGTAAAAACTTATCGACTTATTTGGGTGAGCAGGGCTATGCCTTTTCCAAAATTGGTGCGAAACCGGATATTGATGAAGCGCGCAAGATTGTAAATATCAGTTTAAATGTGGATAGTGGTAAACGTACTTATGTCCGCCGGATTAATATTCGCGGTAATAATCGCACTAAAGATGAAGTCTATCGTCGTGAGTTACGCCAATTAGAAAGCTCATGGTTTGCCGCTGAGCAACTTGAGCGCTCCAAAGTGCGTTTACAGCGTTTACCCTATGTTGAAGAGGTGCGGATTACCACTGAGCCAGTGGCGGGTACACCGGATCAGGTTGATTTGAATGTAATTGTTAGTGAGCGCTCTTCCAATCAATTCCGCATTGGGGCGGGGTATTCACAGTCACAAGGTTTACTGGTTAATTTAGCGGTCACCCAAGATAATTTTATGGGAACGGGTAAGCAGCTAGAAGTTAATATTGATAACAGTGAGTCGAATCGTAATTTTCTGATTTCTTATGATAATCCTTATTATACCCCTGAGGGTTTGAGTCGCGGCTTTAGTATTTATTACAACGAGTACGATGCTGAAGCGGAGGATATTTCTGCTTATGCCTCGGATAAGTTTGGGGCAAATGTCAAATTTGCTTTTCCTTTGAGTGAAAATGATTCGGTTAGTTTTACCGCTGGGGCTGAGCAACGCAAGATTATTCTAGGTACTGCTCCTGCCGATCACATTAAAGAATTTACCGATAAGCATGGTTTAGAATATAAGCAATTGCCGTTAACTCTCAGCTATGTACACGATACCCGCAATCGCAGTATTTTCCCGAATGCAGGTCAACGTCATCGCCTCTCGATTCAAAGTGCTCTACCGGGGAGTGATTTGCAATACACGAAATTTGCTTATGATGGTGCTTTCTATAAAGCGATTACCGATGATGTGACCTTCTCGCTGAAAGCTAAAGTTGCGGTGGGCAAAGGGCAGGGTGATTTAGACGGTCTACCTTTCTTTGAAAAATACACCGCCGGTGGCATTCGTTCGGTTCGTGGTTATGAGCAGAATAGTTTAGGGCCTTTAGATTCAAAAGGTGATGCCAAAGGGGGAGATGCTTTATTGACAACTACGGCTGAAGTGCTCTTCCCTATGCCCTTAGCATCCGATGTGAAAAGTGTCAAAATGAGTGCTTTCGTGGATGCGGGTAATGTGTTCGATACTAGCGATAATTTTGACTCAGCTGAGATACGTTATTCAGCCGGTTTAGGGGTGGTTTGGTTATCACCGATTGGTCCTTTTGAAGTGAGCTATGCTAAGCCATTGAATGCAAAGGATGGGGATAAAGAGCAAAGTTTACAGTTTAGTATTGGTGCCTCCTTCTAATGAGGTGCTGATCCAAGGATTAGGATAATTAACTGTGCTGCATTTAAGGCTGCTGGTCTTATTACTGAGTTTATTCACAAGTTCTGGGTGGGCGGAAGATCCGATTCCACCTTATCGCATTGCTGTGGTGAATTTAGTGAAAGTCTTAGAGCAAGCACCGCAAGCAGCCGCTGAGGGTAAGCGGTTAGAGTCTTTATTTGCAGCCCGTGAAACCGCACTCGCTCAAGAGCAGCTTGAGTTGCAGCGGGCGCGTGAGACTTTGCAATCCACAGGGGATGTATTGCCAGAGGCACAACGAGTGCAACGCGAACGCGAACTGCGTACTCTAGAGCGGGATTACAGTCGTAAGCAAGAAGACTTGCGTGAGGAAATTCGCTTTGCCAAAGATGCTGCTTTAGAAAAAGTGCAAGAACAAGTTGAGCAAGCGGTTGAGGCCGTCCGTGCCGAAGGACAGATTGATATTGTGTTTCGAGAAAGCAATTATATCGTAGCCAGTGCTCGTGTGAATTTAACCGATAAGGTTTTAGCCTATTTACAGCAGCAGTTCGATAGCGCCAAAGCAGTGGTGGATACCGATGGCGCTAATGAATCTAATCCGACGAAACCCGCCAGCGGAGAGTAAGCATGAGCAAAACTTGGACGTTAGCAGAGCTTGCCGCTGCCACTCAAACTCAAATTCAGGGGCAGGCTAACAAGCTGATTCACGCAGTCGCCTCAATTGAGCACGCGCAAGCCCAAGAGCTTAGTTATATCCGTGATCGCAAATATGTTCATCTGTTGCCTACCTCTAAAGCAGGCGCTTTGATTTTGACGGCTGATTTAGCCGCCCACTATCAGGGGGATGCCCTGATTAGTACTAATCCTTATTTGACGTATGCCCGTGTTGTCACCCTCTTTAATCCGATGGTTCGCCCTGCGGCAGGGATTCACCCAAGTGCAGTGATTGCTGAGGATGTAGAACTCGGTGAAGGCGTGCATATCGGCGCTCATGCCGTCTTAGAGGCCGGTGTGCGCGTGGGGGCAGAAACTGTCATTGGGGCTGGCTGTGTTTTAGGGACTAAAGTTAAGCTCGGTGCACACTCCTTGCTGTACCCAAAGGTGGTTTTGTACAGCGATACTGAAATAGGTGATCGTGCGCTGATCCATTCAGGTGCTGTGATCGGTGCTGACGGTTTCGGGTTTGTGCCTGAAGCAGCAGGGTGGTATAAAATACCACAAGTCGGCAATGTGGTTATTGGTGATGATGTAGAAATCGGTGCTAATACCTGTATCGACCGTGCTGCAATGGGGAGTACGCGCATTGGCAACGGTGTCAAATTAGATAACCATATTCATCTGGCACACAATGTCCAGATTGGTGATCATACGGTGATTGCGGGTTGTACGGGGATTGCTGGCAGTGCGCGGATTGGTAGCCATTGCCAAATTTCGGGGATGTGTTCGATTGCTGGGCATTTAACGATTGCAGATCGAGTTATTATCACGGGGACTAGTTTTGTCATCAATTCGATTACTGAGCCGGGGGTCTATTCTTCGGGTGTGACGGTTGAAGAGCATAGCTTATGGCGTAAAAATGCAGTACGTTTCCGGCAGTTAGATCAAATGGCAAGACGCTTAGCTAAGCTCGAAAAACAATTAGCTGAGCTACAAAAGAATAAGGATTAGGCTTTATGTCCGTCATGACTGTGAATGAAATCAAAAATTTTCTTCCGCATCGCTATCCCTTTTTATTGGTCGATCGAGTCCTTGAGTTAGAAGAGGGACGTTATATTAAGGCAATTAAAAATGTAACTGCCAATGAGCCATTTTTTAATGGTCATTTTCCCAATAAACCGATTATGCCGGGGGTGCTGATTATTGAAGCAATGGCACAATCCACCGGCTTATTAGGCTTTCGCACCATGAGTGCTGAGCCACAACCCAATACCTTGTATATGCTCGTAGCAGTCGATAAGGCTCGCTTTAAACGCCAAGTAGAGCCGGGTGATCAGCTGCTATTAGAAGCTGAAATCGTTAAGAAAAAAGGCATTATGTGGGTATTCAATACCAAAGCAACGGTCGATGGCGAATTAGTCGCCTCAGCCGAATTGATCTGTGCGGCTAAAGAAGGTGCGATTTGATTCACCCCACGGCTATTATTCATCCTACGGCTCAACTGGCGGACGAGGTTGAAATCGGGGCTTATAGCCTGATTGGTGAGCAAGTGACGATTGGTCGTGGTACTCGTGTGGCTTCTCATGTGGTGATTGACGGCCCTACGCGCATTGGTGAGGATAATCATATTTTTCAATTCGCCTCAGTAGGGGCGATGCCACAAGATAAAAAATACCAAGGTGAGCCGACTGAGCTGATTATTGGTGACCGCAATGTGCTGCGCGAAGGCTGTACCTTGAACCGTGGCACGGTGCAAGATCAAGGCAAAACCGTGATTGGTCACGATAACTGGATTATGGCTTATGTGCATATCGCCCATGATTGTATCGTCGGAAATCATACCGTGTTTGCAAATAGTGCCACCTTGGCAGGCCATGTCGAAGTGCGTGATTATGCGATTCTGGGTGGTTTTACCTTGGTGCATCAGTTTTGTACGATTGGCGAATATGCCTTTACCGGAATGGGCAGTGCGATTGGTAAAGATGTGCCACCGTATACGATGGCCAATGGTGCACCTGCAGTACCGCGTGGAATTAATGCTGAAGGTTTAAAGCGCAATGGTTTCTCACCTGAAGCAATTCAGCGGATTAAAGACAGCTATCGTTTGCTCTATCGTCAACAAATTACGTTGAAAGAGGCACTCCTGCAATTAGAGGCTGAATATGGTGAATTTGCCGATATTCAGTGTTTGATTGAATTTGTTCAAGCCAGTCAACGCGGTGTGATTCGCTAAGTTATGCAACGTATTGCGATTATTGCAGGTGAAGCTTCAGGTGATTTACTCGCCGCTCGTTTAATCCTCGCCTTAAAGCAAATGCAGCCTGATTTAGTGTTTGAGGGGATTGCGGGCCCTGAAATGCAAGCCGCTGGTTGTACGAGTTTATTTCCGCTAGACAAGCTTTCCGTGATGGGCTTGGTCGAGGTTTTGAAGGATTTACCGGCTTTATTGTCAATCCGACGGCAATTAAAACAGCGTTGGCTTGAGACACCCCCCGATTTGTTTATTGGGGTGGATGCACCGGATTTTAATTTACCCTTAGCGGCTAGTTTACATGCAGAGGGTATTCCTACCGTTCATTATGTTAGCCCCTCCATTTGGGCTTGGCGTGAAGGGCGCGTTAAAAAAATTCAAGGCAAGATTGACTTGATGTTGACCTTATTCCCCTTTGAAGTGGATTTTTATAAAAAACATCAAGTCCCCGCCCAATTTGTCGGACATCCTTTAGCAGACGAATTGTCTTTTGCGGCTAAAGCCAGTACAGCGCGCCAGCGACTGGGTTTAGCACGGGATCAACCAGTGTTAGGGATTCTACCCGGCAGTCGAACCAAGGAAATCCAAGCATTGGGGGCGGTATTTATACAAACCGCGCAAATCTTAAAGCTGAAATATCCTGATTTACAACTGGTTCTTCCAACGGTACGGGCTGATTTAAAAGCGCGGTTGCAAACGATTCAACAGCAAGTCGCTCCTGAGCTACCCGTGACTTATGTAGAGGGGCAGTCACGTGTAGTTATGCAAGCTGCTGACTATCTTTTAATGGCTTCGGGTACTGCGGTATTAGAGGGGATGCTTTCAGGGCGTTTAATGGTCGCTGCTTATCGAGTATCGCCCATTACTTGGTGGCTGATTCATACCTTTAAACTGGCAAAGGTTAACTATGTCACCCTGCCAAATAATTTAGCGGGTGAAGAACTAGTCCCTGAATTGCTCCAAGATCGAGCGAATCCACCTGAATTAGCCGCAGCGCTTGAAAGTTTGATGCACATAGCCCCTGAGCGCAAAGCTTATTTACTCGAGCGTTTTAAAGCGTTGCAGCTGCAATTACGTGGTGATGCCAGTAATCATGCGGCTAAAGCCATCTTGGAACGATTCACATGAGTTCATTGCAGTTAATTGCAGGTGTCGATGAAGTAGGACGTGGCCCTTTAGCCGGTGCAGTGGTTGCTGCTGCTGTCATTCTTGATCCGGCTCAACCGATTGAAGGTTTAGCCGATTCCAAAAAACTGTCGGCTAAAAAGCGCGAAGCTTTAGCCGCTGAAATTCGCTTAAAAGCCTTGGCTTGGAGTTTAGGTCGTGCTGAAGTCGAGGAAATTGATCGGCTCAATATTCTGCAAGCCACCTTTTTAGCGATGCAACGTGCACTGGAAGGCTTAGCTATTCAACCTGATCAAGTTCTGATTGACGGTAATCGTTGTCCTAACATCAACTATGCTATGCAAGCGATTATCGGTGGGGATGCCCTTATTCCCGCGATCAGTGCCGCTTCTATTTTAGCCAAAGTAAGCCGCGATGCTGAATTAGTACGCTTAGATCAATTATATCCTGCTTATGGTTTCGCCCAACACAAGGGTTATCCGACCCCCTTGCATTTAAATGCCATTCGTCAATATGGTGTTCTACCCATTCATCGCCGCTCTTTCAAACCCATTAAAATTCTCTTCCAAAACTAATTCTGCTTGTCAACCATTTATTTTTGATTCTTCCCCGCTTGTCCTATTAGCTTTGGATGTTTGTAGCACTGTCCGCTACAAATGCTTCTGACAGCGATCAACAAGACCAAACAAGGACGAAGTGCTCGGTTAAATGCTTCACATGGATTGCTGCATAGCGTGACTAGATCAAAAACGCAGAGCTATATAGACGAGTTTAAAAAAAGCTTTGCCATGTTAAATGAGTGTTTAGGAGAATCAAATAATGACACTTTCTGTGAATAATAATACAAGTAATACTACTAGTACTCAGGGTTCGACTGGTACTACCGCAACCACTAACTATACGGGTGGCGGCGCTCTTGATTTTGCTTCTTTATTGTCCGGTGGTGGCACTTCTCAGTTCCAAATGCTGTCCTTAATGATCACATTGATCATGCAGTTACTGCAAAGTGTTCAAGGCCA
This sequence comes from Thiothrix eikelboomii, assembly GCF_900167255.1. Lineage (GTDB taxonomy): Bacteria > Pseudomonadota > Gammaproteobacteria > Thiotrichales > Thiotrichaceae > Thiolinea > Thiolinea eikelboomii. The sequence goes on along the minus strand of NZ_FUYB01000010.1, from coordinate 267 downwards.
AGGCGGTTCTAACCACGGTGGTTGCAATACTTGTGGCGGTGGTGGCCATAATCATGGCTCTCAAGGCGCACAAGGCTCTCAGGGTGCTCAAGGCTCTACAGGTAATACAGGTTCACAAGGCTCGCAAGGTAATGCAGGGACTAACGGAACTAATGGTGCTCAAGGTGCACAGGGTTCACAAGGTAATGCAGGGACTAACGGAACTAATGGTGCTCAAGGTGCTAAAGGCGACACAGGTAATACTGGTGCACAAGGTTCTAAAGGCGA
>NZ_FUYB01000008.1 GCF_900167255.1 Thiothrix eikelboomii | reverse complement strand
GGAAGCCACTCACTTCACCAAGCCCCCTCGCATCAAAAAGATGATGGCATTGCTCGCCATTGGCTTCTGTTGGGCGCACAAGGTCGGGGAATGGAAGGAAAAAACCGTCAAACCCTTGAAGGTGAAAAAGCATGGGCGTAAAGAACAGAGCATTTTCCGCTACGGCTTGGATTACCTGACTGATCTGTTAACAGGAAGCGGACGTGAAGCCTTGGATAATCTCAGGCTCGTGATCCTGTTCCTTTGTCCGCCCCAATTTATGGTGGTAGAGGATGGACGTATGAGACTCAAGCCGTTTTCGTTTAACACAAATTCAATGGGTTAGGAAAATTGTCGTGTACAGAGACCGCAAAATTAAAACTGGTGGCAGGTGCTCCCGCCCCGCTAACCGTTTTAGTCACAATGACTGTTTTCTCAATTGCCAAAGCTGCCGTACTCAAGGAGCACAATAACAAAGTGCATGACAACATGGAAAATCGGCCCAACCGGTGGGTGGCCGCAGACGATTGATTGCCCATAGCTTACATCCCTAAAAGTTTATTGACTTTCAATTAAATGGAACAGCACAAACCTCCGCCAGCTGAGGACTGACAGCGGAAAATTCTCACCAACTTGAATAGGGTATTAGCTAGATTTTTTTGGGGTAATCATGATAAACGGTCGAGTTTTTTAGGATAAATGGTAGGAGCTAGAGATAACCCGTTAAATATTTAGTCAGTATTTAGCCAGAGTATCTCTTGTCAGCCGCTTTCTCAAAACCACTAATCTAGTCAACAATCTCCGAAGAAGATGATTCACCTATTAAACCTACTAATGCAAGAGCTGAACTCTGTGAAAATGCCGCCTTTTCCTAGTCATCGGCACTTTAACTGCGCACAACCTATGCCAACCCTTTGATACCAAAGGCTGGATCATTTTGGTCAAAATCTATTTGACATTACTATAGAATAGTCTTTTTATCAATGCGTTGCTGTTTAGACTCCACTAAACAGAGTTAAAAAAATAGATAAGCATTGAATATATTTAATTTTATCAGTAGGTTAAAAATTATTTTAATTTTAACCATTTAGTTCGGAGTTGCTCATGCAGACAATAAATTTTGTATATCAAGTGGCTGATTCGATCTAGTCATCTGCCAGTCATCGACAAGGGCTTAGAATTTTTGTACTATAAAAGATAATCTAGGGCTTATAAATAATAATTATTAAAATGATCATAGCAAAGCTTAAGCAGTTTGTGAGCTGGTGGGGGGAAAGCCTCTATCGTGGTTTGCCTAGCTCAGTACGCAGTCTATTTCGTGCCAGCCAACCCAGTTTAAATCTATACATGGTCAATGAGCGCTTAGCCTTAAGCTGGCAACAGGAGGGTAAGCGCCGTGAATGGGGTGAGTATACTTTAGATAGCTCGTTTGACTTTGCACGTATTGCCAAAAAAGTGGCAGGTCGTCGTAATTATCAATTAAGGCTTGAGCTAGACGAAAGGCAAGCTCTGCACCTACAGCATACTTTTCCAGAAGGTGTGCAGGACAATATTAAGCAAGTGGTCGGTTATCAATTGGATCGGATCACGCCGTTTTCCTTAGATACAGCTTATTTTGATGCCAAAGTCGCTAAGCATGATAAAGCGAATAAACTCGTGGTGGCGGATATTTATGTCTCACCGAAGGTGCACATTGAGCAGTATCTAGCTAAATTGCGTGCTTTGGGTGTCCCCGAAATTAAACTAATTTCTGCCTTAGCTAGCTCTACCCAATTAACCAAGGGGTTAGGTACAACAACGATAGCTCCGATGCCAGCTTCTTTAGTGCCTTTTTATGCGTTCATATTGGTTTTAATCGCAAGCTTAGCCGCACCCATTGTTTATAAAGAACGGCGTTTGGGGCAGATAGAGGCAGCGATAGCGAGTCTACAACAAACAGCTGCAGCACAAATGGAGGTGCGTGATCAACTACTCGCTGCTGAGGAAACCCTAAGTTTTATCGGTGAAAAGCGCAAAACTGCCCCGGTGATGTTGGATGTGGTTGAGCATTTATCGGCAGAAATTCCACCACATACTTGGGTGGAGCGCTTAGAGATTAATGGGAATCAAGTCCAGATTCGTGGCGAGTCTGAACAGGCCTTAAGCTTAATTGATACCTTAGAAATTTCGCCTTATTTTGAAGCAGTGAGCTTTAAATCACCGGTTACACGCAACCCAAATTCAGGTAAAGATAAATTCCATTTACAGGCCAATGTGGAGGCTGCCCATGAGTGAAATGTTAATACCAGCTCGCAGCCAACCCTTAATCGCTTGGTTAATAGCTGCTTTGCTCGTGCTTGCGGTAGTCTTTTTTGGTGTGCTTCCGGCTTGGCTTAAATCGCAAGCGCTCAGCGAGCAGATTGAAAATGGCTATCAGCGTTTAGACAAAATGCGTCAAGTTGCGCAAGCAGCACCGGAGCTGACGGTAGAGTATGAACGTATCCGCCAGCAAGGGATTGATAAATTATTTTACCCACAAGGCATGACAGCAGCCCAAGTGGGTAAAGAGCTACAAAATCAAGTCGCAGCAGTGGTCGCTCGACAAAATGGTACGCTGTTTAGCTCTGAAGTAGTGGATGAAACTCAAGCGCAGGAGGCTGAGGCGTCGACCAGTGATTATCAGCGAGTCACGGTGCAAGTAGTCTTTCAGGGTAAAACTGAATTGCTCCGGGAAGTCTTGCATGCGGCGTATGCTTCACGGCCGTTAATTTTTGTAGAAGGCCTAGAGGTGAAACCTTTAGAAGGGGTTGATCCTAAAGAGCAATTAGTGCGTGTGACTGTAAAAATTGCCACTTATTGGCGTGGAGCTAAGCCATGAAACGTTTATTCAGCCCACCGATTCAGTTAATGCTTTGGCTAGCTAGCTCAGCCTGCTTAGCTTGGGCGGCTTGGAGTCTCATACAGTTACGCGAGTTAGAGGCAGACCAGCGTCCCTCAGCACCGGTTAGTGTACAAATTCCAGCCTCACTGATGCTCACTGAACCTGCTGTGACGACTTATAACCAAATAGTTCAAGCACCCTTATTTTGGCCTAGCCGTGCTGTACCAGCGGTGGAGATCGTTGCTCCATCACCGCCACCAACCGTCGAGCCTGAAGCGCCACCGCCGCCACCTGCACCCTTACCAGTTGGACGTTTAGTCGGGATAGTGGATTTGGGTTCGACTAAATATGCTTTGATCCGTAATGAGGAAAAAAATATCTCACTGCATGTCGGCGAGCAATGGGAAGGGTGGACACTAGCATCTATTGATGCAAAAAAAATCAGTTTAGTCGCCGGTGAGCAAAAACAAGAGGTGAAATTAATCGCCGATTTTGCTCCACCAGCGGAGAATCGGCAGCTAGCACAATTACGTAAAAAAGAAGAACAAAAGCAACAGATGGCCGCCGCTCGACAACAGCAAGCACAACAACCATCGGCTGCACCCGCTGAGAACTTAGCACTGCCACCGAATTTAGAGCCTGCTGTGCCTGCAGATCAGGCTCAAGCTGTGGCAGCAGCGGCACAGAACCCGCCGCCGGTCATGTCGTTAAAAGAAGCTTTGGAGGCAAGGCAACGTTTAATGGCTTCTCGGTGGGGTGGGGCGGATGGGGCTAATGAGCAAAAAGGCAATGCTGCTGCACCTGCCACGGCCAATCGTTAAATCCGACGAACTGTGGTTACATTGCCTAAATCGAAAAGATAAACTGATATTAGCTAAATAATAATAAAAAAAATGGGGTTTGTTTGTGATTAACAGGACTACATTAGTGGGGCTAGCCAGTATTTCCGTATTGCTGTCTGCCTGTGTTTCAATCAAAGACGGGCCTGGCTTTCGTAAAAATACTGATATTAATCCCTTTCAGCGCAGTGCAGCAGTTAAAGAGCTGGATGAAAAAAGTTTGAATTTAGAGCATCCGATTCTGAAGCCTGCTAAAAAATCTAAATATTCACAGAGTCGTAGCGCTGAAACTTATGCCGGAGCCGGTGCTAGCAGTGCTTTGCTAGCCGTGTCTAATTCAACCACGGGATCTACCGCCAATAATCAGGATATGGAGCTGGTCTTAGGCAATCATCAATACTATCGAACGGATGTTGAGCGCCCGAGTATTGCTACAGGGCGAGCCGCTAAGGGGGATGGTGTCGCGCTGAATTTTGAGCGGGCTAGTATCCGTGAAGTAGTTAGCGTCGTTTTAGGTGATATTCTCAAGCAAACCTATATTGTTGAGCCGGGGGTTGAAGGTGAGGTGACGATTAATTCCAGCCAACCGATTCCACGTGAAAGCTTAATTCCCACTTTAGAATCTTTATTGCAGACGCAAGGTGCTGTTCTGTATAAAGATGATAATGGAGATTATCGAATTGCAGCGCGTGCGAACTTAAAGGGTCGAGGTTTTCTACCTTCAACAGGTAAAATTAAGCCCGGTTATAATATTCAAGTCGTACCACTTCGATATATACCCGTTGCAGAAATGCAAAAAATTCTTGAGCCTATCGCAAGTCCAGATGCTTTTGTTCGGGTAGATACCAATCGTAATTTATTAGTACTTGCAGGTACAAGTTCAGAATTACAGAATTTAATGGCAACCGTCAAAACCTTCGATGTGGATGTGTTGCAGGGTATGTCGGTAGGGATTTACCGGATTAAAAATGTGGAAGCTCAAGTCGTTGCGAAAAATCTTGATGCTTTATTCGGTGAAAGCGGCAATAGTCCGATGGCGGGTATGGTTAAAATCATGCCGATTGAGCATATGAATAGCCTAATGATTATTTCAGCTAGCCCTGATTATTTAAAGGAAATGAAAAGTTGGGTGGACCGGTTTGATCAAACGGGTCCAGTGGATGGGCAACAGTTATTTGTCTATCACGTTCAGAACGGCAATGCAGAACACCTAGCGGAGATGTTAACGCAAATTTTCTCAGGCAAAGGAGGGGGTAATAAAAAGTCAAGTGCTTCGGCCTTACCCTCGAGCTTAGCACCGGGCTTAGAAGCCGCTGCTGTCGGCGGTGATGCTAATAATGCAGCTTCGAGCGCGGCTGCTTTGAAAACCATGTTAGGCAGTACCAGTGGGGTGAGTATTGATCCTGATGCTGATGTGAAGATCGTCGCTGATAAAACCAATAACTCATTGATGATTCTGTCGAGTGAGTCGATGTATAAGCAGATTCAAGAGGCTTTAAAGCGGATTGATATTATGCCTATGCAAGTACAAGTTGAAGCTTCGATTATGGAAATCACTTTAAGTGACGAAATGTCAAATGGGATTCAATGGTATTTAACCCAAAATGGTAATACCTTTGGTGAGTTAGGAGTAGGAGCTTTTGGTGCAAATGCAACTCCGGGGGGATTCTCTTTTACTTTGGCAGGTGGCTCTAGTGGGATTAAGGGTTTTCTACATGCTTTAGCTAAAGACTCTAAGGTTAAAGTGATTTCTTCGCCTTCAGTCTTGGTATTAGATAATCAAACAGCCGAAATTCGGGTAGGTGATCAACAGCCGATTAAGACAGGTTCAGTGTCTACTGATGGTACAATTAGTAATATTCAATCCATTCAATATAAAGACACAGGAGTTTCTTTGAATGTGACTCCGCATGTAAATTCGAATGGCTTGGTGAAAATGGATGTACAACAGGATATTACCGATGTCGGTGAAATTGATTCGGCAACGGGACAGCGAACCTTCCTGAAACGAAATATTAAAAGTAATATTGCCGTGCAAAGTGGAGAAACGATTGTCTTGGGTGGGTTAATTCGAGATAACCAAACTCAAGGGAATAGTGGTGTGCCTGTATTAAAAAATCTACCAGTAATTGGTAGTGCCTTTAATGGTAGCTCGAAAAGTGGTAAGCGTACTGAGTTATTAGTGCTCATTACACCGACTGCGATCAAAGATCAAGCTGCCTTGGTACAAACAGGCAATGAAATGCGGGAGCGTATGAAGCGTTTAATGGATAACAATACCTTTATCCAACAATTAAGAGGTGAGTATGTCGAGTAGATTTGACTGGGTAATTCTATTACCCCTATGCTGGATGTTGACAGCTTGTGTTTCCGGCGAAACTACCGTTAAGCAGGCTGCTCAGCAACGTTGGAATGCATTACTAGCGGGCGATCTGCAGCAAGCGTACCAATATTATACGGATGCCTTTAAGCAGACAGTTCCCTTTGAGCACTTTCGGAATAGTGTTCAAGGTCTAGGATTGTGGAGCAAAGCGCAGGTGCAGAAAGTGAGCTGTGACACTTCAGGTAGTCAATGTAAGGCTGAAGTCGAGGTCACTGTGGCGATGAAGATGCGTGGTTTACCCAAGCCAGTGGAAACCAGCGATCTTATTCAAGAAACTTGGACGAAAGAGGGGGGATTTTCAGACTGGCGGTATGTAAAAAAATGATTGATTAAATTAAAATTGTTTATAGGTTATTCTCAGGTTTCTCAGCCTCATTAGCTTTAAACCTGCGCTTAGTAAGGTACTCCGTAACAAATATAAAAAAATCTCGGGAGGCACGAAAGTGTTTAAGAAGAAAAAGCTCGCCCTAGGAATCGTCGCTGGTTTGGCTGGTGCATTAGGCATAGTCACTAGCGCTCAGGCGGTTCATGTTAATCCAGATGGAACTGGCCAAGTTTTAATTTTTCCTTATTTTAATGCTCACTCTGGTTATGTGACTAATATCAATTTAGTCAATTCCACGGACAAAACTAAAGCTGTCAAAATCCGTTTCCGTGAAGGTGACCGCAGTAATGACGTACTCGACTTTAATATCTATATGTCACCACAAGACGTATGGACGGGTAGTGTGCGTGCTGTCGAAGATAAGGACAAAAACCTAATCGGCTCAATTAGTACCAGTGACCGTACTTGTACTTTGCCACAACTGGCCGCGTGTAAAGATGATAAATGCGAAGTCACGATTCCATTTACGGGTCATCAAATTTATACCGGTGTTGATGCCGCCGATACCCGCGAAGGTTATGTGGAAGTGATTGAGATGGGTGTGGTTGAAGACAAAACCGTACAAGCGGGTGTGCTCCATAAAAATGGTACACCTGTCAATTGTACGGCCGTCAAAGATGCTTGGAAAAACGGTATTTTCCAACAAGGTGTTGGCTCTAAGGCCACGGGTTTAAGTTCACCCACGGGTGGTTTATTTGGCTCATCCGCTGTATTGAATATTCCACAAGGGGTGGCCTATGCGATTGACCCCGTAGCGATTGACAACTACAGCACGGTGGCACAGCACTATCTGTCAGATGACCCGAATAATTTCTTATTACCCTCGTTGGCTTCGGGCGATGTGACGACTAGTACTATTACCGTACAAGATGGCTCGGGTGAAAATGAGTTAGTGACCACCACTTGGGGGTCAGTACCGGATACTTGCTTAAATGATAAGGACGCGCTAACGCCTCAATGCGGTACAAATCCTTATCCAATTTCGCATATTCTGTTAGCGTCGAATGTGATGAATGAGTATTTCCTCGATCCAAGCAATGGTTACGATGGGCATACTGATTGGGTTTTGACCTTCCCAATGAAGAAACACGGTATTCATAACGCAGATACCGATGTTTCTATTCTTGTCGATGGTATGTATGACCGCGAGGAAACCAGTGCGACAACGACCACTGACACTGACTATGGTTTCTCACCCGTATTGCCGGGCAAAACTAAAGATGAGACTGAGCTGAAGCGTGAAGTGAACGTTGTCACCTTCCTGACCAGTGATCCTTCTTATGATGATGCTCGTACCGTGTTCTCTAGTCAGACCGGTCAGAGTTTATCGGTAGGTTCGTTTGTACATGGTTGGTCGAGCATTTCCTTCCCGAAATATGATATTTCTAAAGGTTATGTCAGCTCCGTGACTTACGGTAAAACGGCTAGTGTCTATACCGCTGCCAGTGGTATTTACCAAGGTGTGCCAGTAGCTGGTTTTGCCGCGATTGAAGGTAATGTCAGCAGTAATGCGGGTGCTCGTTTCGGCGATGCTTTACCCCATAAAATTAATCGGTAAGCAGAATTAACCGCTAAACCACGCTAGTTTTAAGCGAGTTTAGTTCTAAGCGGGTTCTAAACAGCGGGTTTAAAGGTGGTTCACAAACTGGTCAGACTTGTGCTGATCAGTTTTTTGTATTGCAATAGGGCTAGGGTTGAAGGCAAATATCATGCGATTCAAAAAAAGCTTGCTCATCTTGGGGCTAAGTTTATTCACACTAAATACACAGGCTACCGATGAATGGGTGATCAAAACCACGGATTTAAGCCTTTCTAAAGCTGCTGTTGAAGCGACGCTACAGGCACGAGGCTTTAGTACCACAACCTTAGATAGCAAAACTCGCCAAGCTTTACTCCAAGAGTTATTTATTCGTGAAAGTTTGCTTGCTAAACAAATGAATACACCCTTATCGCCTGAGCAACTCGCTTTATTAGAGCGGCGGGTGGACGATTTTCGTAAAGGCCAATTATCACAGTTAATCTTAGATACCTTGGCTTTAGAACAAGCACCTGATTTTGAGCCGCGAGCTAAAGAATTATATGCAGCCCGTCAAGCAACGGATTACCAATTGCCATTACGTTTGCGCGTGCGGGTCTTGGAAAAAACACTCGGCTCAGATGAGGCTGCTACTCGTCAGCATTTAGAGCAAATCAAAGCACAGGTCATCCAAGGAAGTTTGGATTTTAAAGCGGCGGTGTTAGCAGAAAGTGATGCCGGTGACAAAAAGCTCACTGAGGGTGACAGCTTTTGGTTTCATCAAGGGCAAAAGGTGCAAGCTTTCTATGAGGTGGCTAAAAAATTATCGCCTGAGCACAGTTTAAGTGAAGTCTTTGTCCACGAGGGTAAGGCTTATTTATTGCAATTCATCGGGCGGCAAGAAGCCATCCAGCAAACTTATGCGGAAGTTAAAGATAAGATTTTGGCTGAATTAAAAGAAACCTATGCACAAGCACAACGTAAACTGTTACTTGAGCAATTACGCACTCGCTTCAGCCAAGCGGAGATCGCTCCCGCTTATCAATAAAAAATAATTCGTAAATTTGAGGGCGAAAATGTGGAGCAGGCCGAGCTGAGGCGTTATTTAGCGCTTATCTATCAATTGTTTCGGCGTGATTTGACTGAGCGTTATCAAGGTACGGTGCTAGGTTTTGCTTGGTTGCTCGTCCAACCTTTGTTTATGTTAGGGCTGTATACCTTGATTTTTAGCGAAGTGTTGCAAGTACGCTTTAATGCACAAGCATCCAATACACATTTTGCCTTGTATGTGTTCACGGGGCTATTAGCCTTTAATGCCTGTGCTGAGGTGTTAACCCGTTCGACCACCCTGATCACGGAGCGGCGTGATTGGTTATTGAATACGGCCTTGCCTAGTTGGATATTGCCGATGATTCCAGTAATCGTTTCTGTAGTTTTAGAGGGATTGGCTCTGTGCGTATTGCTGACAGCTCTCCTTGTCACGGGGCAGTTGCAAGTCTTGGGCTTGGTTTTCTATTTGCCATTTCTGTTGATTCGGATCTTATTCTCGCTAGCCGCTGCCTATAGCTTAGCGGTATTAGGGGTGTTCCTGCGGGATTTGCGCCAATTAATGCCTGCATTTTTAACGGTACTGTTATTTATTTCACCTCTGCTCTACCCGTTAGAGTTGATTCCTACAGATTTGCGCCCGCTGTATGACTGGAATCCCTTAGCTCAATTAGTTGAGGCTTATCGTGCTGCTTTATTACAAGGCGTTTTTGAGGCTGAGCGTTTTGGGGCTTTGCTTTTAGTCAGTACTAGCGCTTTAGTCGCGGCGGCTTGGCTGTTTCAGAGTCTGATGCCACGTGCAAGGTATGTCTTATGAACACAGCCATTCGCTTAGTAAAGGCGGGTGTTTGTTATCGGCGTTATGCCAAACCACGGGATGCTTTATTCGAGTGGGTACTTGGTCAAGTTCGTCATCAGGTGTTTCATGCTTTACAAGAGATTAGCTTTGAATTAGCCCAAGGTAGTTCTTTGGGGATTATCGGCGATAATGGGGCGGGTAAAAGTACTTTATTGCGCTTATTAGCGGGTAATCTCGCCCCTAGTTCAGGGCAGTGTCAGGTGCATGGACGGCGATCGGCTCTCTTAGAATTAGGAACAGGGCTGCATGGTGACTACAGTGGTTTGGAGAATGCGCGCTTAGGCTTAGCCCTCAGAGGCTTAGACAATGCCGCGATTGAGGCGCAACTACCTAAAGTCTTGGCTTTTGCGGAGTTGGGTGATTTTATTAAGCAGCCCGTTAAAACCTATTCCAGTGGAATGGTGGTACGACTAGTATTTGCGGTGGCTGCTGTTGTTGAACCTGAAATCCTGATTGTGGATGAAGCCTTATCGGTGGGTGATCAATATTTCCAGAAAAAATCCTTAGATCATCTGCGTGCCAGCTTAGCGCAAGGTGCGAGTTTAGTATTCTGCTCGCATAATCTCTATCAAGTTCGCGAGCTATGTGAGCAAGCATTGTGGCTAGAGCAGGGTAAACTTAAGCTCTTGGGTGAGTCACAAGCGGTCGTCGATGCTTATCAAGATGCAGTACGGGCGCGCCAAGCTCCACCAATGAGCACGCCGAAAACCAGTATTGAACCTAGCTTGGCAAGCTTTCCTAGTTTGCAAGTTGTCAGTCTGCGTGGGGCACAAGAGCAAGCCGGATTCTTACCGATGTTTATAACTTGGCAGCGTTTTGTGGTTGAGGTGAGGGCAGCGAGTGCAGGTTGGCGTTTAGAGGATATTCATATCGGCCTAGTGATTCGGCGCAATGATGAGATTCAATGTTATGGGATTAGTACCCTGCATGATCAAGTGCCTTTGCAAGCCCAAGCTGATGGTAGTATCCAAGCTCGTTTTGTAATTGAAAAATTGCCCCTGCTATCGGGTGAATATTGTTTAGAAGTTTGGTTGATTGATAGCAGCGGCCTGCATATTTACGATGCTCGTGAGCGCTGTTGCCCGTTTCGGGTACAGCAGTCGACGCAAGCTCAAGGTATTGGCTTAAGCTGGATACCCCACCAGTGGGAAGTGGAGGCCAATTGAGCTTATTCACCCGCTCCGTTGAACATTCTTGGCGTTATGATCAGCTTTTCCCACTTTATGCGCGCTTACCTTGGCGAGCGGCTTATGGGTTAGCGGCTTGGCAATCGAGATATTTCTATCAAAAGCAAGCCCAAACTCGGGAAAATATTCGCCAGCAGATGCAGCGGGTTTTTCCAGAGGCTGAGCTTGAGCAAGTCGATGGTTGGGTGCGTGATTATTTTCGGATGGTTGAGCACGAAGCACTCGATACTTGGTGGTTAGATCGACCTGTGATTCCTGAAATAGTCCATTTGCAGGGTTTCGAGGCGGTGCAAGCTGCACGGGCGGCAGGGCAAAAAGTCTTGCTCAGTAGTGGGCATTTTGGGCGATTTTGGCTGGCAGGGCCTGCGATGCGCCGTGCGGGATATACCATTGGCACGCTGACTCGAGACGGTGGCGATACGAATAAGCATGGTTTACATCCAGCGGAATATCGTTATCGTTTGTGGAAATTACAACGCCTTCAAGCAAGCTTAGGGGGGGCTTTTTTAGTGGAAGGTGAGGATCTACGGTGTCTATATCGTGAGCTTAACCAACACCTCATGACTTTATTATTTGATGTTTCTTATACGGAAATTCCACGTGGAAGCGTGACAGTTCCTTTTCTCAACGGTACTATAAGTGTACCTGCTGGGATTTATAAAATCGCTAAAAAAACGCATGCAGTCGTTGCACCGTTTTATATGCGTGATAGCGGGAGCGGGCCAGTGGTGGCTGAGTTTTCAGACCTACTGAATCCACATAATTATAATGATGAGGAATTTATGAGCCTGCTGGCCATGCAATTAGAGTCGCGAATCAGGGCGCGACCAGGGCAGTGGTGGCTATGGGAGGCTCTACCTCTGTTGCGGAGATAATAAATGAATCAAACAGTTGCCGCTTATTTTCCAACTAACTCAGATAGCTTGGATAACAATCACTCGCATAGCAAAATCGTTCAATTGATTCCTCGTTATGCTCAAGTATTAGAGCTAGGGTGCTCAACTGGAGCGATGTCGCGTCTTATGAAAGAGCGGTGCGAAGCGCAAGTTTTCGGTGTTGAAAAAGATCCGCAAGCGGCTTGGCAAGCGCAGCGTTATTGTGATTATGTGTTCACTGAGGATTTAGATGACCCTCATAGTTTAGATGCTTTACAGTTTGAGAAATTCGATGTCATTACCTTAGTCGATGTTTTAGAGCATTTACGCTATCCGCAGCAGCTGTTAGAGCGCTTAAAACCCTTCATGATGGATGAAAGTGTTATTTTATTATCAGTACCTAATGTGGCACATACCTCGGTGCGATTAGAATTATTAACCGGGGATTTTCGTTATGAAGAGGCTGGCATACTCGATGATACTCACCTCAAATTTTTTACTTTAAATTCTTTAAAAGCACTAATTGAGCGTAGCGGCTTCATGATTAATGAAGTGGATTATACATGGCATGATTTGCCGGATTCTGTAATAGCACGCTATTTGCGCCAAGTTGGGGTGGAGGCAACCTCACGTGTTTTGGAGTATTTCCACCAACCGGATGCGGTCGCTTATCAATTCATTGTTTCGATTAGCCTGCCTAAGCAAAAATCACAAGCTAAATCGGGTGATCAGGATTTAGATTTATTTAAGACCCATCAGCTCAAGCCAATGGCGGCTTCTTGGCAAACTTGGGGGCATGTATTTGCTAATTTGCAGCAAAAAGAGCAGGTTATTCAAGGTTTAGAGCTGTGTATTCAAGATCAGCAAACTGAAATGAGTTGGCTGCGAGCAGAATTACAAATGAAAGCCGATGAGTTAGGGCGAGTTTATGCCACTCGTAGCTGGCGCTTATTACGAAAAATGGCGAGTTTTCTTCGAGGTCTGCCAGTTCAGGAGGGATTAACCCATAGCTAAATACACTGCAGTTATGGGCTAAAGAGCGAACCTGTCGCTCATTCAGCGGATAACGCGAATATAACAATAATAACGAGGTTGAACGCCGCATGCGTGCTAATACACCAGCCGTCAGCATTATTATTCCAGCTTACCAGCATGCTGCTTGGATTGAACAAGCACTTGACTCGGTAGCAGCACAAAGCTTTAAGTCATGGGAGCTGATTATTATTGATGATGCTTCCCGTGATCAAAGCTGGAATCTCATCATGAGCTGGGTGAAGCAGCACCCACAATTCGCTATTCGTTGTCTTCAGCATACCCAAAATCAAGGTGCAGCCGCGACACTGAATGAGGGCTTATCCTTAGCAGCGGGCGACTATATCGCCATTCTAAATTCGGATGATGCTTGGTATCCGCAGCGTTTAGAACGTTTACATAAGCTCGCAGAGCAGCAAGGTTATGATTTTCTAGTCACGGGCGTTGATCTATGGGATGCCAATTCTAAGTCTAAGGCGGCGAGTGAGCCTGATTGGTTGGCTTGGTATCAAGGCTTGGTCGCCGATTATCAAAAACATCAAAATTTATTACGTACCCTGTTACGGGGTAATTTTTGCATCAGTACTTCAAATTTCTTTTTTCGGCGTCACTGTTTCTTAGCCCAAGGTGGCTTTGCGGATTTGCGCTATGTGCATGACTATGAATATGTGCTGCGCTTATATCGGGCAGGTTTTAAGTTAACTTGCCTGTGGCAAGAGTCATTGCTGCATTATCGTTTGCATACTACGAATACGATTCGTGAAAAGCCTCTCGCCGCGATTGAGGAAAATATGCAGATGCTCCTAAATAATCTCGGTTTACTGGCTGAGCAACTCACCCCGACGAGTTTAATGGGGTTGCAAATTCAGCTACGTGATCTGTATCGCTATACCCGTGAGGAATGGCTAACGGCTTTGCATCAACGCTTAGTGGCGCGTGAGACGACTTTAATGCGCTTAGTCAATGATCGAGATAAGTGGATTCAGGAGCGTAATCAGTGGATTGCTGAGCGTGATCAACTCATTCAGCAGCAGCAAGTCTGGGTGCAAGAGCGGGATGGTTGGATTGCTGAGCGCGATCAACAGATTCAAGGTTTACAACACGTATTGGCACAGCATCGGACTTGGATTGAAGAGCGGGACGCTTGGATTGCTGAGCGTGATCAGCTGATTCAAAACCAGCAGCACTGGCTCAGTGAGCGCGAGCATTGGCTGGCAGAGCGGGAGAGTGCTTTAGCCAAGGCACGTGAGCTGCACACCGAAGTGATTAATTGTCGGGCATTTCGACTGGGTAATGCCTTGCTGAATCCATTACGCTTTTTGCGTGCTCGTGTAGTCCCTGAAAAACGGAGGGTCGGTCATGCTTGACTATTTTAATCAACCACGGATGTTGCGTGATTGGTCAGCGGTGCAAGCTTGCCTACAGCCCCAAATTCAAGATTGGCAAGTGAACACGGTTTCCTTGGATATTTTCGATACCTTATTAGGGCGGATTGATACTCCTGAGCAAGTGCAGCGTTCGGTGTGTCGCAAGGTGGCTAAGCAGTTAGGTTCTAGCTTTAAAGCGCAAGCCGTTTGGCAAGCCCGCCAAGCCAGTGAGCAGGTTTTGCGCCAGCGGGCCTTCGCTCAGGGGTTGGATTATGAATGCCGCTTTGCGGACTTAGTGCCTGCTTGGGTTGAGCGTTTATTAGCTGCACCGAATCCTGAGTTAGTCGATTTTATTATACGTACTGAGCTGGAATTAGAATGTTTAGCTCTCTATGTGAAACCCGGAGTTCTGAGCTTTTTGCAATGGCTCAGCCGCAGCAATACACAGATCCTAGCTATTTCCGATATGTATTTGGAGAGTACCCACCTCCGCGCTGTGTTAGAAAAGTTTGAGTTGGCAGCTTATTTCGATGCCATTTATGTATCGGCTGACCGTTTGCAAGGTAAATATTCCGGCAAGCTCTATCAGTTGATTGCACGCGAGCAGAATTTGGATAAAGCCCGTTGGGTACATATTGGAGATAATCCTAAATCAGATTATCAAATGGCGAGTGCTCAAGGTATTCAAGGCATTTGGTTATATGAAAAAGCTGAACTCAAACGCATTGACCAGCAGCAATTAGCCATCAAGATGGCAGCCCGTGGCAGTATTTGGTCAGGGCGTTATTTCTTTTCTATGCTGCAACAGCGGTTACAAGTGTTGAGTACGGATAGCGATGATTTTTATTTTCGGTATGGGCGCGATGTCTTAGGGGCGGCTTTTAGTAGTTTTATGTTGGGTTTACAGGAGCGCTTACAGCGTAAGCCCGTCGAGAAAATATTTTTCGTCGCCCGCGATGGTTATTTATTCCAACAAATGTATCAGCAGTTGCAAGCCCCTAAGCCTGAAGATGAGTATATCTATTTATCGAGGCGAGTGATCACTGCTGCATCGACCGCCGATGGTTTGACACATGAACAAGCCCAAGTTGCTTTTTATAATCCTAAGCAACAAGGTTTGCGCTCGATTTGCAAAGTGTATGGTTTGCCCGAAGAAGGTTTGCAACCTTTAGCACAGCGGCATGGCTTTACAGATTTCGCTGCGCCGATTCAAGATTGGCAAGATGCCCGTCTAGTGGCCTTTTTAGCAGATGAAGAGGTACAGGCTTGTATTCGTCCAGTCGGTGCTCAGCATCGGCAATTGTTGGAGCGTTATTTAGAGCAAGTCGGTTTCTTTAGTCATCCACAGCTGGCCTTGGTCGATATTGGCTGGAATGGCACGGTACAGAAATTTTTAAAGCAAGCTTTCGGGCAGCGCTCGGATTTTCCGATTATCAACGGTTATTACTTTGCGTTTGTGCCGAAAATGTATCACGACTTTGGCACGCATAATTATTGTGAAGGCATTATTCATGATTCACGCCGGGATAATGCCTGTGAACGTATTCCTGCGGAATTTGAAGAGATTTTTGAGCAAGGTGCTCGTGCTTTAGAGGCGACGACCATCGGTTATCGAGAAACGCCTGCGGGTATTGAACCGATCTTAAAATCCTCACAAGCCCCGGATCGTTTAGCCGAGGTGGCTTGTAATCGAATGGTGGCAGCGATTCAGGCGGGTGTGCTGGTGCATTGGCAGCATTTTCAAGTCGTGCAGCGGTTGACGGATTATAAAAGCAGCGACTTATTGCCGTATGTGTATGGCTTGCTGGAACGTGCGGTGGTTTATCCGACTCGTGAAGAGGCTCATTATCTAACTCGCTTAGTGCATACCGAAGACTTCGGGCATGACCATGTGCTGGAATTAGGTCGCAAAGCCCTCAGTTGGCAGGATTTTTTGCATCCCCAACATTTATGGCGGCGGGTACAAGAGTCAGCTTGGCGTTATGCGCTGTTAGACAGTATTCCAACGAGTGCACCGAATTTCGCTTTTCGGATGGCTTATTTGCATAGTGTAAGGAAATAGGGGGCAAGATGAAACAACGACCCTTAGCAAAACAGCTGGTGATTAATCCGTATCGCTTATTTGTCTATGCACAGGCGTTTCGCTTTTCTTCAGGGCGTGGACGCTGTTTTAGTCCGGGGTTTAGTGCGCTCTGTGTCTGGCAATTTTTAAACTTAAGCCATCACCTAGTAGATCGCGGCACGATCCGGTGGTGGCGGGTTCGTTTAGGCAAGGGGTAGGGTATGGCTCAGGTGCAAATCTTACTGTCGACTTGGAATGGTGAGGCTTGGCTAGCCGAATTATTAGCTTCCCTAAATCGGCAGAGTTTTGCGGATTGGGAGTTATTGGTTCGGGATGATGGCTCTCAGGATCAAACCCTTAAAATCATTCTCGAATGGCAGCGGGCGTATCCGTATCACTTGGCTAAGTTTATTACGGATGGTGAGCATCTAGGCAGTACACAAAGTTTTAGTAAATTAGTTGAGCAAAGTACTGCACCCTATTTAATGTTCTGCGATCAAGATGACATTTGGTTTCCAGAAAAAGTTGAGTTTTCTTTAGCAGCTTTACAAAAGATAGAAAATGAACGGGGGTTTTGCACACCAATTTTAGTTCATACGGACATGGCCGTGGTGGATGAGGCTAAGCAGTTAGCCGCCATTTCATTCTGGACGATGCGTTCATTTGATGTTGAGCAGTCTAAACAAGCGTATTTGCTGACCAATGTCGTGTCAGGTTGCGCGAGTATCTTTAATCGTGCCGCTGCCGAGAGAGCTTTTCCAGTGCCTTATCGTGCGATGCAACATGATCGCTGGTTAGCTTTGGTTTGTGCTTGGTTTGGGCAGGTTTATGCTTTGCCACAGCCTTTGCTGTTTTACCGACAACATGCCAATAACCAAGTCGGCGCTGAGTTGCAGTCGATTCCCTCTACTGAAATCGCGAGTCGAGTCGAGGCATGGAGTCAGCAAGCAGAGGTTTTTTTACAGCGCTATGGTGATGAGTTAACTCGGGCTGATTACCGGTTAGTCGCTGCCTTAGCAGGTTTACAATATTTAAAAGGTTGGGAAAGGCGGCGGCATATTTTGCAGCATCGCTTATTTAAACAGGGGATTTTGGCCAATATAGCTTTGCTATTATTTGCCTAGAAATTAAGCAGGATTTGACAAGATGATAAAAAAAATAAGCCGTCCTGATGTGGCAGTCATTGTATTAACCCGTAATGCGGGTGTTTTATGGAGTCAATGGATTGCAGGTATCCAGCAACAAACTATTCAAGCAGGTCGTTACCTTGTCGTGGATTCGTCGTCAACCGATCAAACGCTGGAGCAGGCTTTAACGGCTGGTTTAGAAGTTTATTCGATTGAGGCAGCCACTTTTAATCATGGTGGTACTCGCCAATTGGCAGCAGAGCTCTGTCATGGTGCTGAGTATTTAGTCTTTCTCACTCAAGATGCCATCTTGGATGAACCGGATTCTTTAGAGTTGCTTTTGAAGCCATTGAGTGATGCCAAAGTCGGTATGGTGTATGGGCGACATATTCCTCATCCGCAGGCTTCTCTGATTGAAAAGCATGCACGGGCTTATACTTATCCTGAAGCTTCAGCGGTACGTAGTAAGGCGGATTTAGATGAACTCGGTTTCCGTGCGGCCTTTTCTTCAGATGTGTATGCGGTGTATCGAGCGAGTGCTTTACGGAGTGTGGGTGGCTTTCCTGAGCATATTATTGTTAGTGAGGACAGTTATGTCTCCGCCCGCTTATTGCTCGCGGGTTGGAAGGTGGTGTATTCAGCCGAGAGTTCAGTTCGGCATTCTCATCAATATTCACTCTTACAAATCTTTCGTCGCTATTTTGATATTGGCGTGTTTCATGCTAGCGAAGCGACTTTGCTGCGTGGGATTGGTAAACCCGATAAAGAAGCTTGGGTCTATGTGCGCTCCTTAATTGATTATTTAAGTCAGCGGCGTAAGCGCTTGTTGTGGCTGGCTGCTTTGCAGACCCTAGTCAAATTATTGGGCTTTAAACTTGGTAAAGCTTATGAGCATTTACCGAGCTCATGGTGTCAGGTGCTTAGCTTGCAAAAGGCTTATTGGTATGCAAGGCCGAACAGTTGGGAGCAAGGCTGGCTCTTATATCAGGGTAAAAGTAGAGCCTTAGCACCTAAGCAGCTCTCTGTGCCGCATACTTTACTCAAACCAGCAGTGCAGCGTTTAGCCGCTAAACCGATCAGTGTAGTTTCCTAAACAATAAGCCTGTACCTATCTCTAGATGGGTACAACGGCCTAAATAAGGGGTAGGTATCTTGCATTTTTGAATATTAGATTATTATAATATTCTATATGTTGCATAGCAATCTTACGCTTCATACATCCTCCTTTGGTGGTAATTGCGCGGCTCTTAGGGTCGCGTTTTTTTTTGCCTAGTATGACGATAACTCCTTGTCTCCGTGCGTTTCTTGCCATACAATGCGCGGTCTATTTTTTCAGATAATTACTACATACTCTTTGGAGTTTGGAATGAGAACATTCAGTGCAAAGCCGGCTGAGGTCAAACGCGATTGGTACGTCGTGGATGCCGAAGGTAAGGCGTTAGGCCGTTTGGCCACAGAAGTAGCCCGGCGTTTGCGTGGAAAACACAAGCCGGAATATACCCCTCATGTTGATACAGGGGATTACATCATTGTCATTAATGCCGACAAAGTTGCTGTGAGCGGTAATAAAGCTCAAGACAAGATGTACCACAAGCATACTGGCTATATTGGTAATATGAAATCTTTCTCGTTTGAGAAGTTACAGCAACGTGCTCCTGGTCGTGTTGTAGAACTCGCGATTAAAGGCATGCTGCCAAAGAATCCATTAGGTCGTGCGATGTACCGTAAACTAAAAGTTTATGCAGGTGCTGAGCATAACCATCAAGCTCAACAGCCATTAGTGCTGGAAATTAAGGGCAAGGAGTAAGAATCAATGGCTGCAACCCAATATTACGGCACTGGTCGCCGCAAATCTTCTTCTGCTCGTGTTTTCTTACGCACAGGCAGTGGTAATATCACTGTTAACAATCAGCCGATTGACCAATACTTTGCGCGTGAAACAGCACGGATGGTGATTCGTCAGCCGCTAAACAGCATCAGTTTAACGGACAAAGTTGATTGTGATGTGACAGTGACAGGTGGTGGTACAACTGGTCAAGCGGGTGCAATTCGTTTAGGTATTGCCCGTGCATTATTGCAATATGATGAAGGTTTGCGTCCTTCACTGAAAAAAGATGGCTTCCTGACTCGGGATGCACGTAAAGTTGAACGTAAGAAAGTCGGCTTGCACAAAGCACGTCGTGCTACACAGTTCTCCAAACGTTAATCTTTTCTCCAAGCTGATCCGAAAAGCTACAAGTGTTCGCGCACTTGTGGCTTTTTTTGTATTAGACTCATTCATTTAGAGTTCAATTTAAGTCTCAGTTTCAGGTCATCAAGGATGACTCTTTAAGGCGGCTAAGATTAAATAAATTAAATAAGTATAGGGAAGGAGTCGATCAATGAAGCGGATCAAGTTCTTATTAGCCATCACGGGTTTAACGACACCCTTAGTCACTGCAGCCGATACCACGATCTTTGGTACTTTGCATGCCAATTACGGTTTTCTTAAGGACAATGGTAAAAGTGTCGATAAAGTCCATATGACGGGTTCACGCTTGGGGGTTAAAGGCTTTATGCCACTCTCAACAGGGTTGGAAGCCACGTATATTCTTGAGGCTGGGGTTGATCTTGAGGGTGGGCAAGTCACTACCGATACACGCCAAGCTTGGGTCGGTTTGCGGGGTCAGTTAGGTGAAGTCCGTATCGGTCGGCAGTTCGGTGCAACGAAAGTCTCCTCAGCCCCCGTTGATTTATTTAGCGATCAATTCGCCGACTATAACGCTATTTTAGAGTCAGAATTTACTTACAATCAAAGTTTGGCTTATATCAATAAATTGGGCTCTTTAGGTTTTGCGATTGAACTGACTAAGGATCAAGATTTCAGCCCAACCGATACGCAAATCACGGCTATTGATGCGGTAGTGAATTATTCGCAAGACGGTATGTATGCAGCTTTTGCTACGATGCAAGGTAAAGATAGCCTAAAAATGTCCCGTTTAACCGGTGCTTATACTTTTTTTGATGGGCATAAGGTGGGGGCTAGCTTTGAGCGAGCGCGTCCTGAAGGTGCTGAAACTCAAGGGCATGATGCGTTTGTGGTAAGTGGTGGCTATCAATCGGGTGCTTCTTTTCTGAAAGCACAATATGGCGAAAAAAAATCTAAAGCGGGTGGCGAAAAGGAATCTTTGTCAGCGGTCGGCTTGGATTATCGAATGGCTAAAAAAACAGTCTTAAGTTTCGAATATAGTATTAATAAAAATCGAGCACATCTTGCGGGTGATCAAGTCAAAACCACCGCAGTGGGGCTGTCACATAGTTTTTAAGCGTTCGCCGTGGATGGCTTCGATCTTGAGTGGAAGAAGCTTTCCGCCCAGGTGTTGTCATAGCAGTTGCCTTTGGCACTCATATCGTTGAGTGTTTGAATTTCAACCTTCATATCCGACTGAAAGACTTGGCAACGACTGCAGCGCACATGTAGAGCTAAGGCGAGGAAAAAATTTCCTGCCAGTAAATTATGCCCACGACTTGCCCTCGCCATCGCGTAAACCTGCCCATTCACATACTCGTATTTCTGCCCATCCGGGCGGTCGTTTTCCCCTAATAAATATTTTTCTGGGGACACATAAGGTGACTTCGGTAACGCACCCATTGCATTGACTCCTGCATAAGGGATTTTAAGCTCAATTGTATGATTCCATCTTCGTGGTTTTTTAGAACTAGTTCAAGTGATGCGAGGAAATCCAGTAGTTTACAAGAGTATGCGTAAGATTTTCGCCAGCGTTATGCTAGTTTCATGATGGATTCAATACGCTTAAGTCTTGTTAACTTTGGACTTTTGAATCACGCGAAGCAATTCCGCCACTGTATCGGCAGAAGCGAGTAGTTGATGCCAGACCCGCACTTGTCGAAAAAATGAGGCACTGCTTGATTTCTCGTTGGTAAAGGCACTAATCAGCGTATTCGTATCCAATACGAGCCGTTGTCGTGTGGTGGTCATTGATAAGCTTTTGTTAATGGTTAGCAACAGGTAAGACTTTTCTGCCCGTTTTTCAGCGCGTGCTGTCTTGATTTCTTCAAAGGCGAGTTTAGCAGTTCTGGCTTCAAGCCATTCTAGTCGCAAACTGTTATACTTCCACCTCCTAAAACATTTTTTAATCCAAGTACCATGAGCCTCCAATCCCACCAAATCGAACTCCTTGCTCCCGCTAAAACTGCTGAAATCGGCCGTGAAGCGATCCTCCACGGTGCCGATGCGGTGTATATCGGTGGACCTGGCTTTGGTGCTCGGCATAATGCCAGCAACTCAGTGGCAGAGATCGCTGAGTTAGTGCAGTTTGCGCATCGCTTCCATTCACGTATTTTCGTCACCCTCAACACTATTTTGCATGAGGCGGAATTAGAGCCTGCGCGGCGTTTGGTGCATGAGTTGTATGAGGCAGGTGTAGATGCTCTGATCGTGCAGGATATGGCGCTGTTGGAAATGGATATTCCACCGATTCAATTGCATGCCTCCACCCAATGCGATATTCGTAGCGCAGCGAAGGCGAAGTTTTTGGCGGAGGTTGGGTTTTCGCAATTGGTATTGGCGCGAGAGTTAAGCATTCCGCAGATTCGTGAAATTGCCCAAACAGTCGGTGAGGCAGCGACGATTGAATACTTCATTCACGGTGCTTTATGTGTGGCGTTTTCGGGGCAATGCTATATCAGTCATGCTGAAACAGGGCGTAGCGCGAACCGGGGTGATTGCTCGCAGGCTTGTCGTTTACCGTATACGTTGACGGAGCAAACCGGTGCGGTGATTGCTTTCGATAAGCATCTATTGTCGATGAAAGACAATAATCAAAGTGCAAATCTGGAAGCTTTATTAGCAGCGGGTGTGCGTTCGCTGAAGATCGAAGGGCGATATAAAGATTTAGCTTATGTGAAAAATATCACCGCGCATTATCGCCAATTAGTCGATGAGATTTTAGAGCGCCGTCCTGAATGGGCGCGTGCGAGTTCGGGCGATAGCGAGATTTTCTTTAAACCTGATCCTGATAAAACTTTTCATCGTGGTAGTACCGATTATTTTGCGACGGGGCGCAAAGACGATATTGGTGCTTTCGATTCGCCTAAATTTGTGGGTTTACGCTTAGGTGTTGTCCATCAAGTCGGTAAAGATTGGTTAGAGCTAACCAGCTCTGAAGTGATGCACAATGGTGATGGTTTAAACTTCATGCGCAAACGCGAAGTGGTCGGTGTGCAGGCCAATACGGTCGAGCAACGTGGCAAAACCAAAGCAGGTGAGTTGATTTGGCGGGTTGTGCCGAATGATCCTAGTGTCTTGGTGGGCTTAAAACTGGGGTCGGAAGTCTCGCGTAATCGTGATCACGCTTGGGAGTTAGCCCTCCTGAAAAAATCGGCTGAGCGGGTTATTCCCGTGTGGTTGAGCTTGAGTGAAACCGCCCAGGGCTTGAGCTTAACCCTGACGGATGCAGATAGGATCAGTGCGAGCGCGCAACTTGCAATGACTTTAGAACCCGCTCAGCAAATCGACAAGGCTTGGGCAAGTTTGCGTGAGAATTTAAGCAAACTGGGCAATACCATATGGGTTGCGCAAGCCATTCAATTGAAGCTGAGTCAGCCGTGGTTTGTGCCTGTTTCTAGTTTAAATCAATTGCGGCGTGATGCAGTGGCGGCTTTAGAGCAAGCACGGCTAAGTGCATGGCAGCGCCCTGCACGGAAATTACCCGTTGAGCCAGCGCCAGTCTATCCTGAAACCACCCTGTCCTATCTAGCCAATGTTTATAATTCATTGGCTTGGCAATTCTATCGCAAACATGGCGTGGAACTGATCGAGCCTGCTTATGAAGCGCATGAAGAAACAGGTGAAGTCAGTTTAATGATTACTAAACACTGCTTGCGTTTTTCCTATAATCTTTGCCCCAAACAAGCTAAAGGTGTGCAAGGTGTGATGGGGCAAGTACGGGCTGAACCATTGATACTCAAGAGTGGTGATGAAACCTATACCCTCAAGTTTGAATGTCGCCCTTGTGAAATGCATGTGATGGGCAAGCTCAAGAAGCATATTCGCAAACAGCCACCTCCAAGTGCCGTGCCAACAACGCTACCTTTGCAGTTCTATAAGCAACGCCCAAGCTAACTATTGCAGCTTTGCTCGCAAGGCATACCAAGCTAAACCCAGCCATTCGTGTAAGGCAATCTGGCTACGAACTAAGGCGGTGGCTTGGGGGATAAATTTCATGTAGTGATCCGACCATTGAATAACACCGCTATAAGAGACCGAAGCCGGCAAATATTGGAGTTTCTGCTGACGAAAAGCATACAGGCTACGGGGCATGTGCCAAGCTTGTGTGACCAGCCAAGCGGATTGAATGCCTTCTGCGGCTAATAGTTCATCGGTAAATTGAGCATTTTGCCAAGTCGTATGGCTTTGCGTTTCTAGCCATTTTACTGGGACATGAAATTCATCTTGCAATACATCACGCATTAGCTCCGCTTCGCTGCGTGCTTCAGCCAAAGGGCTGCCCCCTGTGACTAAGATCGGTAAACCCGTTGCCCGATGTAAGAGAGCTGCATAGCGCAGACGTTCGATCCCAGCCAGTGAAGTGCTTTCCCCACCTGCATACTCAGGTACATTTAGATTTCGCCCTGAACCCAGTACCACAATGGCTTGCGGGACGGGATCATGTTTCCAGAGTTCAAAGCGCGGTGGATATTGCTTTTCGAGTTTACCCAGTAACCCACTAGCGGTTAGTGGCAGACTTAAGATCAAAACCTGCAAAACGGCTACGGTCATTAAGGTGCAGACGAGCATTTTGCGTTTTCTCCAAAAAACTGCTAACAGTGCCAACACTAATAACTGGCCGGGAGGCAGGAATAAAAATTCTAGACTGCGATTGAGGAGGGCATTATCCATTCAGGGGTTGCTCAGTTTTATGAATTTTTGTCTAAATAGCGCATGTCGATTCGGAAGGGTTTATACTTGATTTCACTGAACTTTGCCTAGGCTGAATAAAGTATGGGTATGCTAGATAATTCTATCATCGTCGTTTTGATTATGGCACTCATCCTCGTGCTGTTTGTGGTTGTTTTATTTTCAACCTTTTACCGACGCTCGACTAAAGACCGTGCTTTCGTGCGGACAGGGTTTGGCGGTGAGCGCGTGGTGATGAATAATGGTGCACTAGTGCTGCCCGTTTTGCATGACATGATGGTTATCAATATGCAAACCATGCGGGTGGAGGTAGAGCGCTCTAACCATGATGCCTTGATTACTCATGATTCTTTACGGGTAGATGTGGTGGCTGAGTTTTTTTTACGGGTCGCACAAAATCATGCGGCAATCTCAACAGCGGCACGTACTTTAGGGGATCGTACTTTAAATCAAGAGCGGATGAAGGAAATCGTTGAGGCGCAATGCGTGGCCGCCTTACGTTCGGTCGCCTCGAGTATGTCTTTGGATGAATTGCATGTTAAACGCGCTGATTTTGAAAGCAATGTAGAAAACAATCTCAATAGTGAGTTTCAAAAAAACGGTTTAGAGCTAGTCTCCGTTTCTTTAATGCGTTTAGATCAAACTGCCCGTGAATATTTAGATGAGAATAATGCCTTCGATGCGCGTGGTTTGATTAAGCTGGATGAAATCACCGAGGAAAGTAAAAAGCGCCGGAATGACATCGAGCAAGAAAACAAAATTAAAATTCAAGAAAAGAATAAAGAATCTGAGCAACGGCGGTTACAGATTGAGCAGCAGCAGGTTGAATCACAAAAGCAGCAAGAGCGTTATTTAGCTGATTTACAGGCGCAAACAGCGAAAGATATTGAAGAAAATAAATTAAGAGTAGATCGGGAACTCGAAGAAATTCGTATTGCCAAAGAGACCGCTATTGAAATGGCTAAGCGTGATATGGAAGTAGCCCGGGCAGAGTTTGAGCGCGGTATTGCAGAAGCTTGGATGGCAACTGATAAGATGAAAGCAGAAGCGGCTCGTTTGACCGAGGAAATTGCCACCTCTCGAGAAAAGGCCGAAGCCGAGCGCAAAAAGCTGTTAGAGGTGATTGGTGCACAAAGAGAAGCGCAGCGCCAAACGATTATCGCTGAGGCTAATGCGGAGGTGGAGCGCTTAGCAGCGAAAGCAGCAGAAATTCGTTATCAAGTGGAAGCCATTGGTAAGCGCACTTTAAATGAAGCCGCCAATATCCTCGGTCAAAGCCAAGTGGATATGCAAGTGAAAATGGAAATCGTGCGGCAATTGCCCCAGATTATTCGGGAAAGTGTTAAGCCAATTGAGAACATTGATGGCATTAAAATTATGCATATTGATGGTCTTGGTGCACTTTCTAGTTCATCTTCAGGCAGTCTTAAGGGCGGCGGTAGCAATGGTGGTTTAGCCGATCAAATTGTCGATAGTGCTTTACGTTATCGGGCGCAAGTGCCATTAATTGATAGTTTACTGCGCGAAGTCGATTTAAAAGGCGATACCAGTGAGGGTTTAACCGGGTTCATCCGAGAGCAAATTGCCCCCGGTGAACAGGCTAAGCGTCGCAATCAAGATAAGTTTGAGGCTGATGATAAGCCGGATGCGGCTTAGTTTAATTTTGTTCAGTTTGCATCCGCAGAGGGTGTTGGTTCGGTCGCGGAAGCCTGTTTATTTTCCCATTCACTTAAACGGGCTTCTAGCGCCTCTAGTTTTTCCCGGGTGCGTTGTAGCACTGCGGTTTGAATATCAAACTCTTCCCGAGTGACGAGGTTCATTTTTTGCAGCCCCGTTTCCATCATGCTGCGCATATTCTTCTCAAGATCGTCCTGCATATTACGCAGTGGCTCAGGCATTAGCTCTGAGAATTTCTTCATCATATCGTCAAGTGGACTTGTCATTTACCCCATTCCTTATTGGTTGTAACGAAGATACTGGTGCAGCTCGATTGAGGTTAAGCACTTTTCTGGTGCATTGCTGTCGCTGCCTGTTCGCTAATCAGCGCTATTCTTGCTGAATTTAAAGATTTTACGTTGTTTTTAGAGTTGGCACATCACTTGCTAGCAAGCATTTAGGTTTTAACACTGCAATATTGCAATTGAACGGCCTTTATTAAGGAGTGCTCGTGATGAAGATGATAACAGCCATTATCAAGCCATTTAAGCTCGACGATGTACGAGATGCGCTGAGTGAAATCGGGGTTAAAGGGATCACGGCGACAGAAGTGAAAGGCTTTGGTCGCCAGAAAGGTCATACTGAGCTCTATCGAGGTGCTGAGTATGTAGTTGATTTTCTTCCAAAAATTAAAGTTGAAATTGCCATAGATGATAGTTTGGTGGAGCGTGTGATTGAAGCGGTCAGTCAAGCCGCTAATACGGGCAAAATTGGCGATGGCAAAATCTTTGTAACTGCACTAGAGCAAGCTGTGCGGATTCGCACCGGTGAAACTGGCAGCGAAGCACTCTAAAGGGGGATCTTATGAATTTTAAATTGGCTTTGATGCTAGTGGGCGCTGTATTCGGTTTATCCGGTCTAGCCTTGGCTCAAGAGGCGAGTACTGCAGTGGCAGAAGCAGCTCCTGCTGCACCTACACCCGATAAGGGCGATACCGTATGGATGATGATCTCTACTATTTTAGTGATCATGATGGTGATTCCGGGGTTGGCTTTATTCTACGGTGGTTTAGTACGTGCTAAGAACATGTTGTCGGTGCTCGCACAGGTCTTCAGTATTTTCTGTTTGATTGCTTTGCTCTGGGTGATGTATGGCTATAGCTTGGCGTTTACGGATGGTGGCAGCTTAAATAGCTTTATTGGTGGCTTTGATAAGCTGTTCTTAACAGGGGTAGACCCTTCAGTCACCGTAGAAACTTTCAGTAAAGGGGTCGTGATTCATGAAATGGTCTTTGTGATTTTTCAATTGACCTTTGCGGCGATCACCGTTTCATTAATTGTGGGTGGTTTTGCGGAGCGGATTAAATTTTCTGCACTTTTATTGTTCTGTATTTTATGGTTCACCTTCTCTTATCTGCCGATGGCACACATGGTTTGGTTCTGGGGTGGTCCTTCGGCTTATGATGCACCTGCGGGTTTCTTATTTGCTAAGGGTGCTTTAGATTTTGCAGGCGGCACGGTGGTGCATATCAATGCAGCGATGGCCGCTTTAGTGGGGGCGATTGTGGTCGGCAAGCGGGTGGGCTATGGGCGTGATTCGATGGCTCCGCATAATTTAGTCATGACCATGATTGGAGCTTCCTTACTCTGGGTGGGTTGGTTTGGTTTTAATGCAGGATCTAATTTAGAAGCCACCGGCACCGCAGTTTTAGCGATGTTGAACACCATTGTGGCAACCGCTGCTGCGGGTTTATCGTGGATGATGGCAGAGTGGTTATTAAGGGGTAAGCCGTCCTTATTAGGAGTAGTGTCGGGTGCGGTATCTGGTTTAGTGGCAATCACGCCTGCTGCAGGTTTTGCAGGTCCAATGGGTGCGATTGTACTCGGTTTAGTGACGGGTGCAGCTTGCTTATGGGGGGTGACGGGTCTTAAGCATATGCTCGGCTATGATGACTCCTTGGATGTATTCGGGGTGCATGGAATCGGCGGGATACTCGGAGCGATTGGTACCGGTATTTTGGTGAATCCCGCTTTAGGGGGTTCAGGTGTGTTTGATTACTCAACGGGTACAGTAGCAGCGTATAACAGTGCTCAAATCTTGAGTCAGCTCTGGGGGGTGGGGGTTGCGATTCTGTGGTCAGGTGTCGTGAGTTTTGTGATTCTAATGCTGCTTAAATACACCATCGGATTGCGGGTCAGTCAAGATGAGGAACGCCAAGGCTTGGATACAGTCACGCACGGTGAGCGCGCTTATACCATGTAGTTTAATAATTTAAGGTTGGATGTCTTGCTCTAGATTTGGCGGGTATTAAACCCGCCTTTTTTAGAGGGTTGAAGCAGGCAAAGCGGCCATACTACTTAGAATTTAGGTGTAAAAGGATCCATCACCACCATCTTGCCTTGGCGGGTGCGCATTAGATTATCACCGTGCAAATCCCAACTTACAAAATCTTGATGCTCACGATAATAACGACACAACTGTCGGAGATCCTCTGCTAAAGCTTGGCCATAGCGATCTTTGACCCAAGTCCAGACTTGAAGGCGTTCTTGTTCGTCCATCCAATCAATCGCGTGCACATGATCAGTGAAAAAATTGGTATCTTCTTCGTTAAGGTGCTCTAAACGTTCCATGACATAAATAATTCGATAATCTGGCTCTTGCTCCTTAAATAGCTCAATACGCTCTAAGGGCAGGACAGTATCATCTTCAGCGAGTAAACCAATGCGTCGAATAAAAGGAATTTCAGTAAGTTGCTGGTGCTGAATCGCATCACAGAAGTATTCGAGGCCTAAAGAAAATTTCTCGAGCAGGACATAATGCCTCCACTCGCCCTCTTCGGTATCACTAAAAAAACGACGGTGGCAGTTTTTGCACCGCAGTGAGCTTTTGCCATCATGGTGGATGGCATACACATTGGTTAGGAAGGTGTTTTCACATTGTGGGCATTGCAGGCGTTCATATTGGCCTGCAAGAAAACATTGCAGAATTTGTTGACTGGCGTCCATGAATAGTTATATCTATATTAATAATCAATACCATTGATTTGTAAGATCCACGTCCCCGGATGCGCGATGCCCGGAAAATAATCATCAATCCACAGACCTATATCAATGCCTTGTTCGTATAAATAGGCGCGCTTTAGTTGACCGTCTGTAGTATAGATGGGAATACTATCATCTTTCAGTGTTTCCCTGATTTCTGTAATACCATCAGCATCGTTGCAGCGTAAACTGCAAACCAAAGGTTCCCAAGCTGCTGCACGATAGGCGGCAATCAAATGCATGAAAAATGAAGGGTCGGCCGTAATGGTGCAGTCAAAATCGAGAGCCACTCGACGCGAAGTGGGCGAATCAGCCAATGCGTAAATATCGACTTGGAATTCGTCAAATTCTGAGGTTAAGCGATGCAGATTTTGTTGCTCGAGTGTTTGGCTGAGCACCTTAAACGCAGGGCATAAGCCCGAGTGTCGATAATAAAAAACGAGATCGCTCATAGTTGCTCTCCATCCATTCAGCCGAGCCTACTGGGTTGCATTGCATATTCTAGCAGTTAGGGTATAAAACTAGCGTATAAAATACTGAATACCTGTTTTTAAGGAGGCTTGTTATGTTCACTGTTCCCGTTGCTTGCCCGCATGATTGTCCTGATACCTGTGCTATGCGCGTTACCGTGAATGAGCTAGGCCGCGCAGTAAAGATCGAGGGTGATCCCTTACACCCAACAACCGATGGTGTGTTATGTACCAAGGTTGCTCGCTATTTGGAGCGTACCTATCATCCTGAACGTTTATTACACCCGCTCAAACGCATTGGCCGCAAAGGTGAGGGTAAGTTCGAACCGATCAGCTGGGATCAAGCTTTAACCACTATTGCCGAGCGCTTAAAATCTATTGCGGAGCGCAATCCAGAAGCCATCATGCCGTATAGTTATGGTGGTACGATGGGGATGGTGCAACGAGAGGGTATGGCTGCACGCTTTTTCAATAAACTAGGTGCTTCGCGTTTAGATCGAACGATTTGCGCTTCAGCAGGGGCAGCTGCCATGCGTGCTACGTATGGGGCTGGTGTGGGGATGGATGTCGAGCAACTCGATCAAGCTAAGCTGATTCTGATTTGGGGGAGTAACCCGATCACGACGGGTGTTCATATTTGGCGCAAAGTTCAGGAGGCCCAGCGAAATGGGGCTAGGGTCATTGCGATTGATCCGCATTGCTCTTTGACTGCACAAAAATGCCACCAGCATCTCGCGATCCTACCGGGTACAGATGCCGCCTTAGCCTTGGGCTTAATGCATATTTTTATCCGTGAGCAATGGCTGGATCACGAGTATATCGAGCGCTACACCTTAGGTTTTAATGAATTAGCCGAGCGTGCTGCCGGTTACTCTCCAAAGCGGGTCGCAGCTATTTGTGGAATAACCATTGCTGAGCTTGAAGCCTTGGCACAAATCATCGCCAAAACCGCTCTTCAAGATAAGCAGCCTGTGGCTTTTCGTTTAGGCTATGGTGCTCAGCGGGTGCGGGGTGGAGCGAATGCGATTCGTGCCGTTGCGTGCTTGCCTGCATTAATCGGTGCTTGGCGGCAGGCGGCAGGTGGCTTATTACTGTCTAGTTCAGGTTTTTATCCGATGAATCCTGCGGGTTTGGAGCGTCCTGATTTATATCCAAACGGCTTGCCACGGTTATTGAATATGAGCACGCTGGGAGATCAGTTACTGCATGAGGGTGACGATAGCTTTGGGCCAAAAATCGAAGCCATGATTGTCTATAACAGTAATCCAGCAGCGATTGCGCCTGAAAGTCGTAAAGTCGCCCAAGGCTTGGCCCGTGAGGATTTGTTCACTGTGGTTCTGGAGCATTTCCAAACGGATACAGCGGACTATGCGGATATTATCCTGCCTGCAACCACGCAATTAGAGCATAGCGATATTCATAAATCCTATGGGCATCGCTATATTTTGCTTAGCCAGCAAGCGATTCAGCCTTTAGGTGAGTGCAAATCGAATGCAGAGATTTTTCGCTTATTGGCGGCTAAAATGGATTTTACCGAGCGCTGTTTCCAAGACGATGATATGAGCTTAGCCCGAGCGGCGTTTAATTGGCAGCATCCCCATACCGCAGACATGAGCTGGGAAACTTTGCAGCAGCAAGGTTGGCAAAAATTAAAGATAGCGGATGCTGCGTTTGCAGAGGGGAATTTTCCCAGTCCTTCGGGACGTTGTGAGTTCGCCTCCAGCGAATTAGCCGCCCAAGGTTTAGATCCTGTTCCAGACTATGTGCCACCGTATGAGTCAGTCGCTAGCAATCCAGATTTAGCTGCGCACTATCCTTTACAGCTGATTTCACCACCAGCCCGTCATTTTTTAAATAGTAGCTTTGTCAATGTGGCGAGTTTGCGTAAGCAATTCCCTGAGCCGGGCTTGGAAATTCATCCTGCGGATGCAGCGGCGCGTGATCTACACGAGGGGCAAACCCTAACAGTTTTTAATGCACGGGGTGAGTTTCAAGTCAAAGCAGTGATTACTGATCGAGTCAAACCAGGGGTCGTGTTAGCGTATTCGGTTTGGTGGAAAAAAAGCTCAACAGATGGCAAAAATTGCAATGAAGTCGCCAGCCAAGCACTCACTGATTTAGGGGCAGCCGCCACTTTTTATGATTGCTTAGTCGAGGTTCAAGCCGCTTAAGCTTATTAAGATTAGGAAATGCTCGTGGTTTGATGATCGCTAAGGTCATCTCGAGCAGAGACTTTTTCATGTGGCGAGGCATAGCGTGCTTCGCCGACACGCAAAACAAAAGCTGCAATCGCTAATAATAAAATCGCTGCGACAATAGTGATGATCTTATGATCATCTAGAGCCTTTAAATCAATGGCTAAATAGCGGGTGAGGGCGGTCATTGAGATGAATAATAAGAAAATCACTGGTAAACGATGGGTGCGGAAGAAAATGCCGACCATTGCCCCTAATTCTAAATAAATAAAAAGCAGCAAAATATCATCAAGGCTGGCATAGGGTTTACTCATAATTTCATACATATAAGTATGAATCGCAGCCCAAACAATGGTGCCCCCGATCACAAATAAACCGAGTAAATGGAAGGTATCCACGGCGAAATTACCAAAACGCTCTAGCCATTTGTTGATTTGTATATTCATCCCACCCGCTCCTCTAAGTCAGCTGACTACCTATCATGGCATAGATAGACTCTGGCGTGCTCTACGCCTTAAGCGATAGTGGCTGAAAATAGCGGATAGAACATAAGCACTTCCTGCTAGCAAAATAATGGTTGGGCCAGCCGGTAAATTCGGGCTATAAGATAGTGCTAAACCGCCCACGGTGAAGCTACTACCTAATACCGTCGCAATCAGCATCATCCCCCCGAGGGAGTGTACATAATGTCCTGCAATCGCGGCGGGTAAAGTGAGGAGGGCAATCACTAAAATTAGACCAACGACATGAATTAATAACACCACCGTGACGGCAATTAAGCACAGTAGCAGCAAATAGAAAAAGCTCACGGGTACACCACGTAGACGCGCAAATTCTTCATCAAAAATCACGGCTAAAAATTGACGATAGAACAAGCCCACCACCAGCAAGAGTAAAAGATCCAGAATGGCCATGAACCAGACATCTTGCTCAGGGACGAGCAAAATATTGCCGAATAAATAGCTGGTCAAACTGCTGGCATAGCCCGGTGTTTGTGAAATAAACAATAAACCAATTGCCATTCCCATCGCCCAAATCGCACCAATCAAGGTATCTTCTTGGGTTTTCCAATTGAGACGAATCCAACCAATTAATAATGCAGAGACGATCGCTGCCATCAAAGCACCTAGCAGGGGATCAAAACCAAAATAAACAGCAGCTCCCATCCCCGCTAAGACCGAATGCGCAATCCCACCCGCCAAAAAGGTAATGCGTTTGACCACGACGAAAGTCCCCATCACACCGCAGCCTAAGCTAGCTAATAGCCCAGCGAGTAAAGACATTTGTAAAAAGGATTGTTCAGCTACCGCACTTAGAAATTCAGTCATGGTCGAGGTCGCAACTAAGATTAATGAGCATGAGCCACCCGGCGTACAGGTTCGCCATATAAATCTTGAATAAGCTTGCCATCAATCGCATCGGTTTGATGACAGACTAAAGTGCGATTCAAGCAAGCCACTCGGCTGACATAATCGGAAATAAAGGCGACATCATGTGAGACCACTAAAATGGTCAAACGCTTATTCAATTCACGTAAATGAGTAAAAATATCAGTTTCAAGGCGCATATCAATATTGGCAGTCGGTTCATCCAAAATCAGAATTTTAGGCTCGCTGACTAAAGCTCGGGCTAATAAAATGCGCTGTAATTGCCCACCCGATAAAGCACTAATCGGTCGTTCGGCCAGATCTTGAGCCTCAAGTTCACCTAAGGCTTGTTGAACTGCGAGGTGATCTGCCTCGGTATAACGCCCTAACATTCTGCTGGCACCTAAGCGACCTAATAAAACAGTTTGTTTAACCGTAATGGGAAAATCACGTGCAAAGCCCGGATATTGTGGAACATAACCAATCTGAGTGCGTTGCTGAGTTGGTTTTTTACCCAAGACCGTGATGTTCCCCGTTTGCGGTTTAAGCAGACCCAATATTAATTTGAGCAGAGTGCTTTTACCTCCTGCATTCGGCCCTACAATTCCTAAAAACTCACCTTCCTTTACACTAAAATCAATAGCTTGTAGCACAGGGACTAAGCCATACGAAAAGCTTACCTTCTCTAGCTCGATGACTTTATTCACGGTCTACTCCAGCAATTAAACGGGCGGCTTTACGTAGATTAGGAATATAGTCTTCCGCTAAATTATCAATAGAGACCACTTTACCTTGAATCGCTTTAGCGACTTGTTCGGCGGCGCGTTGGCTAAATTGTGGTTGCACGAAAATCATGGTTACTTGTTCATGTTGAGCTGCAGCGATGATGGCGGCTAAGGCTTTAGCTCCCGGCTCTTTGCCGTCGACTTCAATCGGGATTTGCTGCAAACCATAGGCATCAGCTAAATAACCCCAAGCAGGGTGGAAGACCATAAATTTTAGGTTTTGCTTATCTTTAAATAACTCAATGAGTTCTTGATCCAATTGATCGAGTTCAGCCGCTAATTGTGCGTAGTTTTGCTTAAATAATTCGCTTTGCTCAGGGCGCAAGCGGCTGAAGTGTTCCGCCAATTGCTGAGCCATTTGCTTGGCGATGCGAGGGCTAACCCATAAATGAGGATCAGGTTCAGCCTTGACGGCTTGGGCTGCTGGTTCAGCCTTAGTTTGCTGTTCAGTTTTATGAGCTATACCCTGATCCGCTTCATGCGCTGTGTCATGTTCAGTGTGTGAATGGGCTTCTAAGTGGCGTAGTTTCACCCCGTCACGCGCATCAATGACCTTAATATTTGGATTTACACCTTGGATGCGTTGCATCCATGCGTCTTCAAAAGGCATACCGACCCGTACATACAACTGTGCTTTGGCTAGTGCACTGATCTGCTGGGCGGTTGGCTCATAGGTTTCGGGGCTAAAACCGGGTTGAACCATTGGCTCAACTTTGACTTGATCCCCCCCGACCTGCTCTGCGAAATATTTTTGGGGCACAACGCTCACAAAAATGTGTAAAGGCTCAGCCGCCAAGCTATTTGGCATCAAAGACACTAAGTAACCAGCCAATAGACAAAGGGCTAGTTGCTTGAAGTTAAAGGCAGTTGGTAGATTCATGCTAACTAATCAGCGGATGCAATAATTTAGGGCGCTTGATAGTAGCTCAAACTGAGGCAGTTGGCGATTTTTCTAATTTGGTTGATTTTTGGTCAAACTGTGCACAGATCACACAACCCCGGTGATTTATGTACTCGGCTTGCTGGGATAAATCTGGATAATAAGTTACAACTTATCTGAAATATAGATGACTACCTCCCAAACACCGTTTTGATATATTTCTCTAAAGTTGTCCTAATATTTAGCCCCTGTCATCAGGGGCTTTTTTATGCCAAATCAAAAGGCTATCCCCTATTTAGGTAGAGAACAAACTGAGCTAACGCTTGTCTCAATGTTTAGAGCAATTGTCTGACAAACATCAGTTTTTAAACGCAGTAATGGTATGGTTGTTATATACAAAACATAGCTGCATTATAACTCGGAGAAATGCTATGAACGCCATCACTCGGTATTTACCTTTACCTCAAGTCTCTAAAGCCCTCACAGACCTGCAAATGGGTGCACGCGCCCAGATGCAAGCAGGTAGTGAGCGTTTGGTTCAAGCGCGCACCCTGTATGTTCTTGCGGCTCAATTGGAAAGCTTTGAATCAGGCCTACAGCACAGCAAATTGCAACTCACAGAAGTGGTTGCCAAAAAAATCCATTTACGCTTTCGCTTAGCTGCGTTAAAGCCTGAAACCGATTTCAATTTGCAACAGGCTTATAATGAATTGCATTTATATGAAATGCGCTTACTGGCCTATTTAAGAAAAGGTGGGCAAGCGTTAAAAAATTATCATGAGCGTTTACAAGATTTACGTGCTCAGACTGAGTTAGATAATGAAGAACGGGCTGTGCAGGCCGCTGAATTAGCTAAAAAAATTCAATGGCTGCAAGACGAGCGTTTTGCGCTTGAAAAAGAATTGTTGAAATTCACTGAAACTAAGCAGGAATTAAAATTTACAACGCCAGCAGAGCTGGATTCGACTAAAAGTAATCCTTGGTTAGGACGTATCCGCAGTTGGTTACCCGCTTAGTAAGTTAGCTTGGCCTGCTGAACCTTTAGCAGGTGGGCTAGTCAAATTGTTCTCCAACGTGGTATAGATAGTCTTGATTACAATGAGGAGGAGAACGATGAATATTGTTATGCACCGTGTTTTAACCGCAGCATTCACCCTGTTTTTATTGCTACCTTTGACCAGCCAAGCCGCTGATAATTTTCCGGCTAAGCAAGCTTTTGTCGGTCAAAATCTCACCCTAAATGGTAAAGGAATACGTACTAAATTAGTTTTCAATTTATACACAGCGGGTCTGTATGTGGCTGCACCGAGCAAAGATGCGAATGCACTCTTAGATGCGAAGCAACCTTTGGCCTTACGCATGGAAATCACCTCTAGCATGATCACCAGTGAAAATATGGAAGAAGCGGTCCGCGAAGGCTTCCAAAAATCAGCGGGTGCTAATCTGGCTGCTTTACAGCCGAAAATTGAAAATTTAATTCAGGTTTTTAAACAACCCATTAAAGAAGGTGATATCTATGATTTTGTGTATAAACCCCAAAGCACGGTGATTATTAAAAATGGTCGCAATGCCGCTACCATCGCTGGGGCTGACTTTAAACAAGCCTTATTCGGTATTTGGATTGGCGCTAAACCCGTGCAAGCTAATCTGAAAAGCGCTCTATTAGGAGGCTAATCGGTGATAGGTCGCTGTCGAGTAAAAGTATGTGGCCTGACTTCAGTGGCTGATGCCTTAATGGTGTCAGCTGCTGGCGCAGATGCTTTAGGCTTAGTTTTTTATCCTAACAGTAAGCGCTATGTGAGTATTGAGCAGGCGGCTGCCATCTGTACCGCTGTGCCACCTTTTGTGGCGACGGTGGGTTTGTTTCTTGATGCTGAAGCGTGTTGGGTTGAACAAGTGTTAGCAGCAGTCCCCTTAACACTTTTACAGTTTCATGGCTCTGAAACCCCCGCCTATTGTGCTCAGTTTCAGCGCCCTTATATCAAAGCAGTGGGGATGAAGGGGCTGACTGCTAGGGGTGGCTTTGCTGCTTATGCCGATCAATATCTAGATGCCCAAGGCTTTTTAGTGGATAGCCATGCACCGGGGGCAGCAGGCGGCACGGGAGAAATCTTTGATTGGACTCAAGTTCCACAGGATTATCCTAAGCCAATTATTCTGGCAGGGGGGTTGACGCCAGATAATCTCGCAGAAGCGATTCGTCTCAGTCGAGTCTATGCCGTCGATGTCAGTAGCGGCGTTGAGGCTCGCCCGGGCATAAAAGACGCAGCTAAAGTATGGGCGTTTATTAAGAAAGCGAATGCTGATTCTGCTTAGCGTTATTAAGATAGCGGTTGTTCAAACTTGGTAGCGTAGGGCAACCCAAATTCCTGAGCCTAACATGGCAAGCCCCACCAGCCAGAACGTGATTTCCAGCCCTTGTGACCATTGTGCCAGCAAGCCCATGCAGAGTGCGCCAATTGCATATCCAAAGTCACGCCAGAAACGATAAATGCCTAGCAAGGTACTGCGTTGTGCGGGTGGACTAGCATCCGCTACGGCTGCACCGAGCGTAGGGTAGAGCAGCGCCATCCCGAAGCCGATTAAGCCGGCTTCCAAGGTCCACAACCAGACTGAGTGGCTCAACTCCAGTAATAATACACCCAGCCCACACAGCCACATGCCACTAATAATCAAGGGTTTGCGCCCGAAACGATCCGAGGCTACCCCCGTGCCAAGTTGACTGACTCCCCACACCAGCGCGTAGATACCGATGATGGAACTGCCTTGTACTAAGCTTAGGTTTTGCGTTAAGAACCACACCGGTAAGATAATCCATACCAGCGCATCGGTGAATTTTTCAACTAATCCGGCTTGGTTCAGAGCGAACAGATTGCGGTTTTGCCAACTGGCATAGAAAAAGGCTTGACCTAATGAGGGTGCAGGCGTGGGTTTTATTGCCTGACTGTGTGCTAACGCCCAAGGTCGTGTTTCTTTCACCATGAGCACCGCGAGTACTAAGCCCAATATAATCACCATGGTGCCAAACATAAACAAGCCCCATCGCGCACCGTATACGCCCACTAACCACGCGGTCAACACCCCTGCCACGGCAACAGCGGCATAGCCGGAAAACTCATTCAGGCCATTGACTAATCCTTTCTGACTCAGATGAGTCATATCGAGTTTGCTGTTTAAAGTCATCGACCAGCACAAACCTTGGTTGATGCCGAGCAAAGCAGTTGCTGTGACCACCCAACTCCAGTTGGGTGCATATAATAGCAACAAGGGAATCGGTAATGCTGCTATCCATCCCGCAATCAACACCCGCTTACGCCCGTAACGGTCGGCAAATCGCCCTGCTAAGAGGTTCATGAGGGCTTTGACTGCACCAAAGACCACTACAAACGTAGTCAATAAAAAGAATTCTTGCCCACCCAGCCCGAATTCAGTTTCCGCCAAACCGGGAATGACGGTGCGTGTCATGCCGATGGTTAAACCTACCAGAAAGACTTGTAACAACTGGAGCAAGATTTGCGCGAGGTTGGCATGGATACCATGTTGGACAGTGGCTATATTCACAGAGCGTTACCAGTCAAGAAAATGGGTAGTCTTTTCAACCAACTCGTCCGCATACAGGTCAAGGAAGAAATGGTCTGCGCCCTCTACTGTTTCGATAGTCAAATTGTCCTGTTTAATACCCTCCAGTTTGCTTGGTAGATCTGCAACGACAGCATCAGCCGACCCCATCACAATGAGCATTGGCTTTTTAATTGGTGACAATAAGTCAGGGGTGTTTTTGCGTTTATCATCACGATAATACGATATGACCGCATCGGCGGTTGCTTTAGCTTTTTCACAGTACACAAAGCCCGGCAATTCCATTACCGTATTTCCCTTGCCTGCATCGACCAGTTTTTGTGCCTCAGTCATCACAGTTGCCAAGGGCTTTTTATAACGTTCCTCATAATCTGTGGTAGCTTTATTGCTATCCCAAGTCGCAGGAGCAACCATCACTACTTTATCCAGCAAGGTGGAGCCTTTTTCTGCCGCAAACCATGCTACCTGATTACCGCCCCGTGAATGCCCCAATAGTGCAACTTTGCTCGCACCTTGCTCCTTCAACCAGCGCATCCACGCCTCGAGTTCTGCAACAGCATCTTCGTGTTTATGCTGGTGTTCGATAGAACAATCCAGCATTTGTGACGGACGCTGGTCCAATGCATAACTCAGGTTAATGTTTAGGGTGTTGTAGCCATTATCCTTGAGCAATTCAGCCACATTTTGCATGATCTCCATCCGGTTGTGCGCTAACGTACCATGTAACATCAATACCACACCCTCTTCAACGCTTTTACCCTCAGCCAGTTCCAGATCAGCTCGTAGCTCAATATCTCCTTGCTTGAGCATAACTTCTGCTGCTTGCAAGGAAGTACCAGCAACCATTAATAGAAAACCGATACCCTGCGTGAAACGTAACATCTTACCCATACCAACCCTCCTGACATAAAGCCAATTTAAAAACGATCAATTGATTGATTGAATATAAAACTTTTAGTATTTACAATGCAAGGTATCTCTTTCATCTGTGCCAAAGTAAACAATGTCAAACCAGACATGATCTTAGCTTTTCGAGGTAAGGCAGTTACCCTGATCAGCACCCAAAAGCCTGATGAATGACCACTAGATGATGAGGAAGCATTGGATGAGATGGCAAAAACCCTTGCTGATCTACAAAAAAAGGGTGTACGGGTAGAAGCCTGAACTGGCTATCATGCGTAAGGGTACGCCAGTGTCCCGGTTTACTAAGGGATTCCAGCCATGAAAATACGGAAGTATGGGTTTTTTTGATGGCAGATGCGGCGACTTGCACCATTCCGAACCAGACCACCCCGCAAGGCGATTACAACCTAGAACGCATGGTGAAAGCCGTCATCCATAAAGGTGTGCAAGTCAAAGCCCGTGATACTTGTCTCGACGCACACGGGTTGAAAGCCCTTCCCTTGATCGAAGGCGTGGAAGCCAGCAATATGCTGCAACTAGCGCAATGGACGCTGGCAGCCAATAAAGTGCTGACATTTTAGTAAGGAACAAGCATGACGCTCCCCACCCCAAAGCAACAATTGAATGGTCAATTTGCCCTGATTGCACAAGCACTTGCCTCCCCGCAACGCTTGGAAATTCTCGACTACCTTGCGCAAACCGAGCGCAGTGTGGAAGAGCTTAGCCAGCTTGCCAGCCTGACAGTGGCAAATACCTCGCGGCATTTGCAAACCCTCAAGCAAGCCGCATTGGTGAGTGTACGCACGGATGGCAAACGCCGCGTCTACCGCCTCGCGGGGAATGACGTAGTACAACTGATTGCCAGTTTGCGGCGCACGGCGGAATTGCATCTGGCGGAAGTGGAACGGCTTGCCCACACCTACCTGACCGACAAACAGGCGATGGAAGCGATTAGCGCGGAAGAATTGCTGACCCGCATTCAACGCGATGAAGTCACCGTACTGGATGTGCGCCCACAAGCCGAGTACGCCGCCGGACACATCCCCGGCGCGATTCACCTGCTGCCAGAAGAAGTCGCCGAACGCCTGCACGAACTTGATGATAGCAAAACCATTGTCGCGTATTGCCGTGGGCCGTATTGCGTGTATTCCTACCAGATGGTGCAAGCCTTGCGCGAGCATGGCATTAACGCCATCCGCCTTGTCGATGGCTTGCCCGAATGGAAAGCCGCTGGATTACCTGTTCAAACTGTTTAGGAGGATTACCCATGTTGTTCTTGCAACGGGCTGCACCATCGAACCCTTCCTCGCTTGCTTATTTGTTTGGTTGTGGTGGCAAAGGTCATGCTATTGCGGTCGATGTCCATGCTGAAGATGTGGTTTGGTTCATGGAGCAGGCGGCCAAGCAGGCAGTAAAAATTGATTATGTGATTGATACGCATATCCATGCGGATCATTTATCGGGCGGGCACGCACTAGCGCAACGCTGTGGTGGGGAATACGGTTTGCATGAAAGCACTACGCCGGAATTTGCCTTTACTGCGCTTAAGGATGGGCAAGTGTTGACCATTGGCAATGTGACTGCGCAAGTCTTGTATACACCGGGGCATACTACTGACAGCCTTTGCTTAGTCGTGGCTGATCAGCGTCGCAGTGCTGATCCTTGGTTTGTCTTGACGGGGCATACCCTATTCGTTGGGAGTGTGGGGCGACCCGATTTGCGAGGTGAAGAAGAACATATGGGTGGATTGTTGCACGATTCGCTGTTCAACAAGCTACTAACCTTGCCGGATCATGTCGAAATTTTCCCCGGTGCGCAGGCGGGTAGTGTCTGTGGGGCAGGTCTATCGGGCAAGCCGTCTTCTACGATTGCATTTGAAAAGCGCTTTAATCCAGCCTTACTGGCAGATAAGCATGAATTTGTGGCAGCGATATTAGAGAGTTTGCCGCCACAACCAGAATCTATGTTGGGCATTATTCAGCGTAATTTGATGGCGGATGCGTAGAACTACGCTGTTATGTTGTAGTCATCAATCGGTCGGAGTTCTTCAAAGGATAACGACTTGTCATAGAGCAAGATAGCGAGCTAGGTTTGCTTATGGTAACTTAAGCTCCTTTATTTATTCTGCCGACTCTTGGGAGCAGCTCGTGAATTTCAGCGAATTTAACTGGAAGGCCATGCCGGATGCAGCGGGGCATTTTGGCGCTTACGGCGGGCGTTTCATCGCAGAAACGCTGATGGAACCGATTTATCAATTAGAGCAAGCCTATCATAGCTTAAAAAATGATCCTGCTTTTCAAGCGGAGTTTGATCGTGATTTAAAACACTATGTCGGTCGGCCTAGTCCTTTGTATTTGGCCGAGCGTTTAACCCGTGAATTAGGCGGGGCTAAAATTTTTCTTAAGCGTGAAGACCTAAATCATACGGGCGCGCATAAGATCAATAATACTATTGGCCAAGCTTTGCTCGCTAAACACATGGGTAAAACCCGAATTATTGCTGAGACTGGCGCAGGCCAACACGGGGTCGCTTCAGCCACGATTGCAGCTCGTTTAGGTTTAGAATGTGTGGTTTATATGGGAGCAGAGGATGTACAACGCCAAGCCCCGAATGTCTTTCGTATGAAGCTATTGGGTGCTACCGTTGTTCCAGTGCACTCTGGCTCGAAAACTTTGAAAGATGCTCTGAATGAAGCTATGCGCGATTGGGTAACGAATGTTGACGATACCTTCTATATTATTGGTACGGTTGCTGGGCCACATCCTTATCCTGCTATGGTCAGGGATTTCCAAGCCGTGATTGGCCGCGAAGCCCGCCAGCAAATTCTAGAGCAAGATGGGCGCTTGCCCGATGCCTTGGTGGCTTGTGTCGGCGGAGGCTCGAATGCCATAGGTTTATTTCACCCCTTTTTAGCGGATGAATCCGTCGCTATTTATGGTGTGGAGGCGGCAGGCTCGGGCATTGCTACCGGTAAACATGCAGCTCCCTTAACAGCGGGTAAGTCGGGCGTGCTACACGGCAATCGCACCTATCTGATGGAGGATGATAATGGGCAAATTATTGAGACCCACTCCATTTCAGCGGGTTTAGATTACCCTGGTGTAGGGCCTGAGCATGCATGGTTGAAAGATATTGGGCGCGCTCATTATGTGGCAGTAACGGATGCACAAGCGATGGAGGGTTTCCATACCTTGACACGCAAAGAGGGGATTATTCCTGCCCTCGAAAGTAGTCATGCAATGGCTTATGTGCTGGAGCTTGCACCTAAAATGTCTAAAGAACAAAGCATTATTATGTGTCTATCCGGGCGCGGTGATAAGGATATTAATACGATAGCGCGCTTAGAGGGGATTAGCTTATGAGTCGAATCGCAGCTTGTTTTCAAACACTTCAAGCACAAGGCAAAAAAGCTTTAATTCCCTATATCACTGCAGGTGATCCCCATCCCTCAATCACCGTTCCGCTGATGCATAGCATGGTTGAAGCGGGTGCGAATATTATTGAATTAGGTGTACCTTTCTCTGATCCGATGGCCGATGGTCCTACTATTCAGTTAGCCCATGAACGTGCTTTGGTGCATAACACTAGTTTGACGAGTATCTTGGCGATGGTGCAAGCGTTTCGCCAAACTAATCAGACTACTCCGGTGGTATTAATGGGTTATTTGAACCCTATTGAAATCATGGGGTATGAGGCTTTTGCACAAGCTGCACAAGTAGCGGGTGTTGATGGGGTGTTGACCGTTGATCTTCCCCCCGAAGAGGGTAAACAAGTCTTGCCGCTCTTTAAAGCTCACGGTCTAGACCCCATCTTCTTAGTAGCACCAACGACTCCTGCTCATCGGATGCAGGCAATTGCTGAGGCTGCGAGTGGCTTTATTTATTATGTTTCCCTCAAAGGTGTGACCGGGGCTAATACCCTAGATACCGCACAAGTGGCTGAGCGCTTAAAGCAAATGCGCGAATATACGCAGTTAGCTTTAGGGGTCGGTTTTGGGATTAAGGATGCAGCAACGGCAGCAGCCGTGGGGCAAGTTGCGGATGCCGTGGTGGTGGGTAGTGCTTTGATTAAGCAGGTAGAGGCGACCCCTGATGATCATCCGAGGATTATAAAAAATATTAGTGGTTTGCTAGCCTCCATGCGCACTGCGCTGGATGCGTGACTAAAAGGTAAAAGAGACAATGAGTTGGTTTGAGAAATTGCTGCCTTCACGTATTCGTACTGAATCGGGGTCAGCAGA
Organism: Thiothrix eikelboomii; assembly: GCF_900167255.1. Taxonomy (GTDB): domain Bacteria; phylum Pseudomonadota; class Gammaproteobacteria; order Thiotrichales; family Thiotrichaceae; genus Thiolinea; species Thiolinea eikelboomii. Next base: position 88,379 of record NZ_FUYB01000008.1, on the reverse strand, counting down.
GAAAAAATCCATTCCAGAAGGATTATGGCGGCAGTGCCCAGAGTGCCAGTCTGTCCTCTATAAAGCTGAGCTTGAGCGCAATAATGAAGTTTGCCCTAAATGTGAGTTTCATATGCGGATTTATGGGCGCAAGCGGTTGGATATTTTTTTGGATAAAGAGGGGCGCGAAGAGATAGGCGCTTCAGTCGGTCCTACCGATATGCTCAAATTCCGCGACACCAAAAAATATAAAGATCGTATCGTTGCTGCACAGAAAGAAACCGATGAAAAAGATGCACTGATCGTGATGAAAGGCAGTGTCTGCGGTATTCCTGTGGTGGCAGCGGCCTTTGACTTCCGCTATATGGGCGGTTCAATGGGGTCAGTCGTGGGAGAGCGGTTCGTGCGGGGTGCACAAGCAGCGATTGAGGCAAAAACAGCCTTTGTGTGCTTCTCAGCGAGTGGGGGTGCACGGATGCAAGAGGCCTTATTTTCACTGATGCAGATGGCTAAAACCAGCGCAGTACTGACTAAACTGAGCGAAAAAGGTTTACCCTTTATTTCAGTCTTAACTGACCCGACGATGGGTGGGGTATCTGCTAGCTTTGCGATGTTAGGCGATATTCATATTGCCGAACCTAAGGCTTTAATCGGCTTTGCGGGGCCACGAGTGATTGAACAGACGGTGCGAGAAACCTTGCCAGAAGGTTTCCAGCGCAGTGAATTTCTTTTGCAAAAGGGCGCGATTGATTTAATTGTGCACCGAAATAAGCTCAGGGAAACGATTGCCGATTTATTAGCAATCCTGCAACATCGCCCCAATCCTAATCCGCAAGCCGTGGCAGCAGCGTGACCTCTTCCGCTCCCTTTGGACAGAGCTTAGCCGATTGGTTGGCATGGCAAGAAAGCTTGCATGTGAATAGCATTGAGTTGGGCTTAGAGCGCATTGCCAAGGTGGCTGCTCGCTTACAACTAGTTCAGCCGACTTTTCCGGTGATTACTGTTGCAGGTACTAATGGTAAAGGCTCTACGGTCGCTCTACTCACTACAATGCTGCAAGCTGCTGGCTATCAAGTCGGCTCTTATACCTCTCCACATATTCTACGCTATAACGAACGCATTAGCTTAAATGGTCTAGCCGTGGAGGATGAGCACTTATGTCAGGCTTTTACAGCGATCGAGTTAGCACGTGGCAATATCTCACTGACTTATTTTGAGTTTGGCACTTTAGCGGCCATGTGGATCTTTACAGAGGCTAAGGTTGAGGTTGCAGTCTTAGAAGTAGGTTTAGGGGGGCGTTTGGATGCGACTAATCTATGGGAGGCTGAGGTAGCGATTATCACGTCCATTGGTATTGATCATGTTGACTGGTTGGGGCATAACCGTGAACTGATTGGGCGCGAAAAAGCAGGTATTGCCCGCCAAGCCAAACCTTTAGTGTGTGGTGATCCGAACCCACCACTCAGTATCAGTCAGGTTGCACAAGAAAAAGGGGCTAAGCTGATACAGCTTGGCCATGATTTTACGGTAGAGCAACTGAATATTGAGCAATTCTCGATCTGTTTACGGTCAGCAAGCTTAGACACAGCGTTAACTTATGTGTTGCCACTGCCTCGTTTGCAAGGTCAAGTCCAATTACATAATGCGGCGTGTGCCGTCGTGGCTTTACAGCTTTTGGCTGAGCAGCTACCACGTGTTAATCTGGCTGCTTTACAACAAGGCCTGCTTAAGGTCAGTATCGCGGGTCGGTTACAAAAGTTACAAAATGAACCTGCTGTCTGGATTGATGTGGCACATAACCCTCATGCAGCTGAAAATTTAGCAAATTGGATAAAAAATAATCCAATTGAGGGGAAAACCTTTACGATTTTTTCTATATTGGCTGATAAGGATATCGCCGGTGTCATTCGTCCCTTGCAAGACAAAGTAGACGAGTGGCATATATTTCCGCTAGATTCTCCCAGAGCCGCCTCTCTTTCAATGCTTCAATCGGCATTCGCATCTGCTAATGTAAATAATTTTCAAGTTTATCCTGATATTTATCATGCTTGGAAAACCTTAAGTAGGCAGGTTGCGTCTATAGACAGAGTGGTGATTTTTGGATCATTTCTGGTAGTATCCAAAGCGTTAGACGGTATTTTTTAAGTGCTGGAGCGCACCCCTCGGCGCATTTGAGTGTATTAATTAAGGAGTATCGGGACAATGGACAACAAGTCAACAACCAAACGTATGATTGGCGCGGTTGTATTAGTATTAATAGCAGCTTTGTTGCTCGCTTGGTTGTTAAAAGGTAAGAACAGACCAGCTGAACAGAAGGATCTGATCGCTGAGCAAACTCAGGAATCTACCCCAATTTTAGGTTTCCCGGGGGTCAAAGAAGATCAGGCTCAAACGGGCGAGGCTAACTTAGCAGCTGCCAATTCAGCGACTGATCCGGCCACGCAGCAAGCAGGTGCTAATCCTAATCAAGAATATGCAATTGGTTCAACCAACGCGGGTGGCGCAGGCGCTGCGGCGGGTGGAGCGACCGCAGCGGCTGATCCGGCTCAACAGCAAGCACAAAATGTTTTAGGTACTCAAGATCCTAATGCAGCCGTGCCGATTGCTGATCCAAATACAGCAGCGCCAAGCAGCTCTACGACCAGTGCAACTGGTGGCGCTACTGAACCGGGGGTCGTTGCTGCGGCTGGAACGGCGGTGGCAGGTGCGGTCGAGTCTGGCAAACAAGCCATTCAAGGCATGACTAGCCAAATGCAATCGGATACTACGGGCTTCCAAGTGCGTGATCCAAAGCAAGGCGAGGTACGCGAAGTCGTTGAAAATGGTCAGAAGCAACCTGGGATTGGGAATATGGGGGCTAATGCGACCACTACGGGTGCGAATACGAAGGCCGCTGCGACGACGGAGGCAGGGAGTACCGCTGCTAAAACAGCAAGCACGGCGAGTACAGCGAGTAGTAATGAAACCGCTAAGGTGGCCAGTACTAATAAATCCAGCTCAACAGCGAGTAATGCCAGTACAAAAGACCGCCCAGCAGTAAGCTCGGGTGAATTAAAGCCTGAAAATCCTCGCTTAGTGAATGAGCGCCCTGTTCCAGCCCCGAGTGCGCAGCCGCGTAATACAGCGAGTACCCGCCCAGCTACCACGACAACAACGACTACCACGACAACCGAGCGTCGTGTAACGGCCAATCCTGCCGAAAAGCCTGCAGTTACGACCGCAGATGCTTCGGCGAGTGGTTATGTGATTCAAGTCTTGGCAACCTCTGATAAAGCTAAGGCCGATAGTATTAAAACGGCCATGACGGGTGAGGGTTATCCGGTGTTTGTAACCAGCGCTAAAGTCGATGGGAAGACAGTTTATCGGGTACGTGTGGGGACTTATCCGGGTAAAGGTGATGCGGCTGCAGTTCAGTCTAGAATGAAGGCTCGCTATACACAAAACCAGTATGTTCAAAATAGTTTTGTGACTAAAAACTAAGGTGTAAAGGTAAGCCACGCATGCAAGTTTCTGCTGATTTGGTAGATTTAGGCATTATTATTCTGATTGTCTTATCTGCGCTCATCGGTTTGGTGCGTGGCTTTGTTCGTGAAGCCGTTTCGTTGGCGACTTGGATCGCAGCGGCGGCTTTTGCTTTCTTGTATGTCCGCCCTCTAGCTGCTCAATTACCGTTTGCACTGCAAAGCGAGGTTGCACGCCTTGGTATTGCCTTTGCTATTATCTTTTTTGGGGTCTTGGTGGTAGGCGCCATCATTAATTATTTATTCAATGCGGCTGTTTCTGCTATTGGCCTCGGCGGGGTTGATCGCTTTTTTGGAGGCCTATTCGGTGCTTTCCGAGGGGCTTTATTAGTGACTTTGGCAGTGGTTTTATTAGGTCTAACCAGCCTACCAGCGAATGCTTGGTGGAAAGAATCGCGTTTATTGCCTTCTTTTGAATTAGCTGCACTTAAATTGAAAAACTATATTCCTGCTGATGTGTCTAATTTTCTGGAAAAAGGTGCTGCCAATCCCTTACCGACACCCGCTTCTGCACCCAATGTCTCACCTGCTGAATAAACTCACTAAGTTTTGATTTTACAGCAGTTGGATGCTGTGCATGGCTTTTCGGGTGAAGAAGGGTAAAATGCCGTTTTGTTTTTGTAGTTGGGTCAACTGCGTATGTGTGGAATTATTGGGATTGTTAGTCAAGAGCCAGTGAATCAAGCGCTTTATGATGGCTTAACTGTCTTACAACACCGAGGTCAAGATGCTGCTGGTATTGTCACTAGTGACGGTCGCAAATTGTATTTGCGACGTGACAATGGTTTAGTGAAAGAAGTATTTCTTGAGCAACACATGCGTAGCTTGCTCGGTTCGATGGGCATCGGTCATGTGCGTTATCCGACAGCGGGCTCTTCGTCGTCAGCTGAAGCTCAGCCCTTTTATGTGAACAGCCCTTATGGGATCTCGCTAGCGCATAATGGTAATCTCACCAATGCCGCAGAGCTGCGTAAAGATTTATATATGCAAGATCGTCGGCAGATTAATACTAATTCTGATTCTGAGATTCTGCTGAATATTTTTGCGCAAGAATTATTAAAGCAAGATGCTTTTTATGTGCGCCCAGAGGATATTTTTGCCGCTGTTGAGGGAGTGCATCGCCGTTGTAAAGGTGCTTATGCAGTGGTGGCGATGCTAACTCGGGATGGCTTAGTGGGATTTCGTGATCCAAATGGGATTCGCCCTCTCGTCTATGGTGTGCGGGAAACCGCACGTGGCAATGAGTATATGCTGGCCTCTGAAAGTGTCGCTTTAGATGCGCAAGGTTATCGCTTAGTGCGTGATATTGAGCCGGGTGAAGCTATTTTTATTACGCATGATGGCAAGGTTTTCACTCGCCAATGCAGTGATAGCCCGCAGTATAATACCTGTATTTTTGAATATGTATATTTCGCTCGTCCAGACTCGATTATTGATAATGTATTTGTGCACAAAACACGGATGCGGATGGGGCATAAATTAGCGGAACAAATCAAGCGGGTTTGGCCGGATCATGATATTGATGTGGTGATGCCAATTCCCGATACGAGCCGTACTTCAGCTTTGGAAATGGCTTATACCTTAGGTGTGCCTTATCGTGAGGGTTTTATGAAAAACCGTTACATTGGGCGTACTTTCATTATGCCGGGGCAGAAACAGCGGAAAAAATCGGTGCGTCAGAAACTGAATCCTTTGCATGTCGAGTTTAGAGATAAGAATGTCTTACTCGTCGATGACTCGATTGTGCGTGGAACGACTTCTGAAGAAATTGTTCAAATGGCAAGGGATTCAGGCGCTAAAAAAGTTTATTTTGCTTCCGCTTCGCCACCGATTCGTTATCCAAATATCTACGGTATCGACATGCCTGCGGCGAAAGAACTCATAGCTCATGAGCGCACGGAAGAAGAGGTTGCTCAAGCCATTGGTGTCGACCGTTTATTTTATTTGTCACTCGATGATTTGGTGGCAGCGATTCAAAAAGGAAATCCGCGTTTGCGGAATTTTGATTGTTCAGTATTTACTGGTGAGTATGTGACTGGTGAAGCGGCTGATTATTTTGTCGAATTAGAGGCACAACGTAATGATCAAGAAAAACAAAAAACTGGGCTTCGGGATGCTGCCATTGACTTGCGCGATAGCGATTAATTTGCTGAGTACGCAGCTGAATGCAGAAAGTCCAGCAGCCCCTCCAGTGCTAGCTACGCAAGCGCAGGGGGCGGGGCAAGGTGTCGGTAATTTTTCAGGGCTGTTGCAAGACTTACAACAGCGCTTTCCTCAGTATTCTAGCCAGCAAGTGATCTTAATTGACGCGACGACCCAAGAGTTATTTTTGATTGAAGCGGGTCAAGTCGGCGGCCGCTGGGTGATTTCTACTGCTGAAGCTGGTTTAGGTAGTCGTAAAGGCAGCAATCAAACACCTTTGGGAGTACATCGCTTAGCACAAAAGATCGGCGACGGTGCACCTCTTGGCACGGTATTTAAAGCCCGCCAAAATACGGGGCGTGTGGCTAAGATTCTAACAGCTGCCGGTGCGCGTAGTGGTGAAGATAATGTCACCACGCGAGTGATGTGGTTGGATGGTTTAGAGCCGGGCCTAAATAAGGGTGGGGCAGTCGATTCTTATCAGCGTTATATTTATATTCATGGTACTGATGAGGAGGGGCGCTTAGGTGCACCCGCTTCGCATGGCTGTATTCGGATGCGTAATCAAGATGTTGTTGATTTATATGAGCGTGTTGGCGAGGATACTTTGGTTGTAATCGCGCAACGGAAATAACGGAGACTGGTGATGTGGGTGCTTGCATAATGCACGACAAGAATGATTGGAGCTTTGAAACCTTAGCCATTCGAGCAGGCCATCAGCGCACGCTTGAAGGTGAACATGCTGAAGCTATTTTTCCGACTTCAAGCTTTGTATTTGCCTCGGCTGCAGAGGCTGCTGCGCGTTTTGCCGGAACAGAGGCAGGGAATATTTATTCGCGCATGACTAATCCTACCGTGCGCTATTTTCAGGAGCGCTTAGCCGCTCTTGAGGGTGGGGAAAGCTGTGTCGCAACTTCTTCGGGGATGTCGGCAGTCTTGGCGGTGTTGTTGGCTTTTCTGAAAACAGGCGATCATCTGATTTGTTCTAGCTCAGTATTTGGGACAACTACGGTACTACTGCAAAATTATATCCAAAAGTTTGGAGTGCAAGTCAGTTTTGTACCGCTGGCGGATTTAGCGGCTTGGGAGCAGGCCTTACAAGCAAATACTAGGCTGCTATTTGCCGAAACACCGTCTAATCCCTTGACTGAGTTGGTTGATATTCAAGAGCTGGCGCGCTTAGCCCATCGGAATCAAAGTTTATTAGTGATTGATAATTGCTTCTGTACGCCGGCTTTGCAGCGACCTTTAGAGTTAGGAGCGGATGTGATTGTGCATTCAGCGACTAAATATTTAGATGGTCAAGGGCGTGCTATGGGTGGTGCAGTCGTGGGTGATGCTGAGCGAGTTGGTAAGGAGGTATTTGGGGTATTACGTTCGGGTGGGGTAACCATGAGTCCGTTTAATGCTTGGATCTTCCTCAAAGGTTTAGAGACCTTGAAGCTTAGAATGCTAGCCCATTGTCAGCAAGCGCTTGGGTTTGCGCAATGGTTGAGCGAGCAACCTGAAATTGAGCGTGTCTACTATCCGGGGTTAGCCTCTCATCCTCAACATGAGTTGGCTAAAAAGCAACAAACTGGCTTTGGGGGTGTAGTGTCTTTTGTGGTCAAGGGCGGGCAGGCTGCGGCTTGGCGTTTGATTGATCATACCCAGATGCTCTCGATTACGGCTAATCTTGGGGATACGAAAACGACCATTACCCATCCGGCAACCACGACGCACAGCCGCTTAAACGCTGAGCAACGCGCTGCTGTGGGGATTGAGGAGGGCTTAGTGCGAGTGTCAGTGGGTTTGGAGAATCTCATGGATATTCAACAAGACGTACAGCGGGGTTTAAAGCTTTAATAAAGCATTCGCTGCAAGCATAAAAAAAGGATGCTGAATGCATCCTTTTTTATAAGTTCAAATACGTATTCTAAGTTAGAAGTCGTATTTCAGAGCAGCTTTCAGTTTGGTGACTTCGCTATCTTTCGCGCCTAAGTCATTGTCAGATTGTTGAGCTTCAAACCAAGCAGAAGTTTTCTTGCCGATTGGTAAAGTATAACCTACTGAAACGCTAGTTGGCTTGGCGCCAGAATCTAAATCAGCTTGACCATAAGCTAAGTAAGCACCCGCATAACCTAAGTGTAAGTCGATAGAGTTACCGGTGTTATCACGATCAGTGTAAGCAAAGCCGTATTCTGCAGGGCCTAATTTGCCACCTAAAGAAACGCCATAGGCTTTGCTGGTATCTTCAGCAGCACCGCTGAAATCAGCATCTTTATAGGCAACGCCCACTTTAACTGGGCCAGCGCCGAAAGTAGCGCCTACTTCATAACCGTCGTTATAAGTATCATCGCCTTGATACATCGTAGCCGCTAAGCCAATTTGACCAAATGTAGTGTCATAGCTTAACGCTTCGCCAGTACGGCCTGTATAAGTACCTAAAGCACTTGCACCTGTACCACCCGAATCCCATGCGATATCCATTGGTGCGATCACAGCATTATAGAAAGTGTGATAGTCTTGGCCCAGACGGACACGACCGAAGCCACCTTTCAAACCAACATACGCTTTACGAGTGCTAAGTGCACCATTAGCGTTATCAGCAGAATCAGTGTCAACACCAAATTCATAATGACCGAAACCTTTTAAGCCGTCAGCGACTTCAGTTTCAGCCTTGAAGCCCATCCGTGAGTACCAGTTTTGGATTTGTGTTGTCGAAGCAACACCATTGTCAGTGCTATTGATACCAACACGAACAGAGCCATAGAAAGAAGTACCATCTTCAGCTTGAGCGGCGAAAGAAGTCGCAGCCAAACTTGCCATTGCGATGGCGATTGTCAGATTTTTCAATTTCATAGTAGTTTCCCATTCCACCGTTGCATAAACGCAGCGAACTGTATTATAAAGCCAACACTATCGAGACACAATTGCTATCCAGATAGTTTTTTCGATTTGGTAACCTAACTTACGAAAAAACCTCAATCTTTCTATCACCTCAAGGCTTTTCGGCCAGCTTCATTTTAGTTAAAAACTCGCTCTTAAGCTCTGTTACCTTGCGTAACACTATGTAGCATAAATGACACTGTTGTAAAAGACCTACTTTCCTGATGAGCGTAAGATTTTCAGGGATTGCTTAAATTTAATTCATGTTGACGTATACGTTAACATGTTCTAGTATACGTGAAGAGGTGTTTATGCAGCAAAAACTTTGGACTATTTCTGAATTAGCTGAGGAGTACCAAATCAGTACTCGCTCAATACGCTTTTATGAAGATAAAGGCTTATTAGAACCCCAGCGCGTGGGCGCGAATCGGGTCTATAGTTATAAAGATCACGCACGTTTAAAGTTGATTTTGCGCGGTAAACGTCTGGGTTTTTCCTTGGAGGAGATCAAGGAGTTTATTGGTTTATACAATACGGAGCTTGATCCTGAGTTGACCGGACAATTGCAGTTTTTACTAACAAATGTCCAAGACAAGCTAAGTATTTTAAAGCAGCAACAGTTAGATTTAGCAATGACCCTCGATGAGCTAGAGCATATTAAATCCGAGTGTTTAAAACGCTTAGTCAGCCGAACACAATGACAGTACATTGAACAGCACACTGTTAGCTGAGCCTTAAACCAATGATTTCTCATTAATTCACGAGTAATGGATGGAGAGCAGAAATGAAACAAGTTGTGATTGCAGGCTATGCACGCACCCCGTTTACCTTGGCGAATAAAGGTGAGTTAGCACGAGTTCGCCCTGATGACCTCGCCGCGACTGCGGTAAAAGGCTTAATGACAAAAACGGGCATTGATGCTAAAGAAATCGAAGATCTGATGATGGGCTGTGCTTTCCCTGAGGGTGAGCAGGGCTTTAATATTGCCCGTTTAGTGGTTTTAATGGCTGGGTTACCGATCTCGATTGGGGGTGTCACGGTGAATCGCTTTTGTGGTTCTTCCATGCAGAGCATTCATCAAGCAGCAGGTGCGATTCAAATGAATGCAGGGCATGCATTTATCTGTGCAGGTGTGGAGTCGATGACTCGTGTGCCGATGGCGGGTTTTAATCCCTCCCCTAACCCTAAGCTCTATGAAACCATGCCGAATGCTTATATCAGTATGGGCTTAACGGCTGAAAATCTGGCGAAGCAATACGGGATTTCTCGGCAGGAGCAAGAAGCTTTTGCAGTCGCTAGCCATCAAAAGGCAGCTGCCGCTCAACAAGCTGGCAGGTTAGCTGATGAAATTGTAGCCGTGGGTGCGGTGACTCAGGATGGCTGTATTCGTCCTGAAACTACCCTCGAAACCCTAGCAGGTTTGAAGCTGGCCTTTGATGAGCGAGGTTCTGTCACTGCAGGTACTTCTTCACCCTTAACTGATGGTGCTTCTGCGACTTTAGTCTGTAGTGAGGAGTTTGCCAAAGCACACGGCTTGCCTATTCTAGCGCGTATTAAGAGTATTGCGATTTCAGGTTGTGCACCAGAAATTATGGGGATAGGCCCTGTCCTCTCCAGTCAAAAAGCCCTGCAACGTGCTGGTTTAACTGTTAATGATCTGGATATTATTGAGCTAAATGAAGCATTTTCTTCTCAGTCTTTAGCCTGTATTCGTGATCTGGGTTTGGATTTAGCAAAAATTAACCTCGATGGGGGCGCTATTGCCTTAGGTCATCCCTTGGGTGCAACGGGTGCAAGGATTACTGGCAAAGCCGCTGCTTTATTAAACCGTGAGGGCAAGCAATTCGCGCTAGCAACGCAATGCATCGGTGGTGGTCAAGGCATCGCAACCATCTTGGAGGCTGTGTAATGGATATTCGTAAAGTAGCTGTCATCGGCGCTGGCGTGATGGGGGCGGGTATTGCCGCTCACATTGCCAACGCAGGTGTACCGGTCGTCTTATTGGATATTGTTCCTCAAGGGGCCAGTAATCGAAATATCGTGGCTGAAACAGCCGTTGAAAAGCTCTTAAAGTCTGATCCAGCGGCCTTTATGCACAAGCGTAATGCACGTTTAGTGACCACAGGTAATATTGAAGATCACATGAATCTACTCGCGGATTGCGACTGGATTATCGAAGCTATTATTGAGCGCCTCGATTTAAAGCAAAATTTGTATAAGAAGATTGATGCGGTTCGTCGTGCGGATGCGGTGGTTTCTTCAAATACCTCCACCATCCCGCTACAGGATTTAGTCGCAGGGATGCCAGCAAGTTTTGCTGAACACTTCATGATTACTCACTTCTTTAATCCGCCGCGTTATATGCGTTTATTGGAGGTGGCTTCGGGTGTGCAAACTCAGCCTGAAGTGGTGCAAGCGGTCAGTCAGTTCTGCGATGTGAAATTAGGTAAAGGAGTGGTCGGCTGTAAAGATAGCCCGGGCTTTATCGCTAATCGTATTGGCATTTATTGGATTCAGACCGCGATTTTAGCTGCAATGGAACTGGGTCTGACGGTTGAGGAAGCTGATGCCGTAGTGGGCAAGCCGATGGGCATCCCGAAAACAGGGGTATTTGGCTTATCGGATTTAGTCGGTATTGATTTAATGCCACATCTGATGGACAGCATGAAGCGCACTTTACCGGCTGAAGATGCTTTTCATGCCAAAGCCATCATCCCGGCAGTGGTCAGCCAAATGATTCAAGAGGGTTACACCGGGCGCAAAGGTAAAGGAGGATTTTATCGCTTAAATCGCCTAGGGGCTGAGAAGATAAAAGAATCCATTAATCTACAAACGGGCGAATATAGCAAGTCGCAAGCAGGGCGTTTAGACAGTGTTGCTAATACGCGCAAACTCGCTGATTTAGTGAATTATCCTGATAAAGGTGGTCAATATGCGTGGCAAGTACTCTCACAAGTCCTGAGCTATGCTGCTTCCTTAGTACCGGCTATTGCAGAGGATATTCATTCAGTGGATACCGCTATGCGTTTAGGCTACAACTGGAAATATGGGCCGTTTGAGTTGATTGATCAGTTAGGTGCAAAAGCGGTGGCAGAGCGCTTAACGGCTGAAGGTCTGTCAGTACCGCCTTTATTAAAATTAGCGGCTGAGGTGGGGAGTTTCTATCGTGTTCAAGCGGGCAAATTGCAGTATTTAACCACGGCGGGTGAGTATCAAACGATAGAGCGTCCAGCCGGTGTCTTATTGCTAGAGGATATTAAGCGCACCAGTAAACCCGTGGCGAAGAATGCTTCGGCGAGTTTATGGGATCTTGGCGATGGGGTGCTCTGCCTAGAGTTCACCAGCAAGATGAATGCGATGGATCCGCAAATCCTTGGCATGATTCAACAAGCGATTAGTCTGGTCTCGAAAAGCTATAAAGCCTTGGTTATTTACAACGAAGCTAGCAATTTCTCAGTGGGTGCGAATTTAGGCCTGCTGTTGTTTGCAGCGAATATCGCTTCTTGGGATCAAATCGAGTCGATGGTCAAGGGTGGACAAGAGACTTATAAAGCAATGAAGTATGCACCTTTCCCCATCGTTGGTGCACCTGCAGGCATGGCCTTAGGTGGGGGCTGTGAGGTATTGCTCCATTGCTCAGCGGTACAGGCGCATGCTGAAACGTATATGGGCTTAGTTGAAGTCGGTGTCGGTGTTATTCCGGGTTGGGGCGGCTGTAAAGAAATGCTTCAACGTTGGGTCACGAATAAGCGTCGCTCCGGTGGTTTGTTGCCGCCCGTGATTAAATGCTTTGAAATGATTAGTACGGCCACGGTTTCGAAGTCAGCCCAAGAAGCGCAAGACTATTTATTCCTGCGCCCAAGTGATGCCATTACGATGAATCGTGATCGCTTATTAGCAGATGCAAAAACACGAGCCTTAGCAATGGTCGAGGGTTATCAAGCCCCTGAGCCGATTGAAATTAACCTACCAGGTCCAACAGCCCGAGTAGCAATGGAAATGGCGGTACGTGATTTCCAATCAATGGGCAAAGCGACACCTCATGATGGCGTAGTGTCTAATCAGTTAGCGTATGTGTTAAGCGGTGGTGATACTGATATGTTAGATAAGGTCAGTGAGGAGCAGTTGCTGCAATTAGAGCGCACGGCTTTTATGAACTTGCTGCGCACTAAAAATACGTTAGCCCGCATGGAAACGATGCTGGAAACAGGCAAACCGCTGAGGAATTAATCATGCCAACTTATCAAACACCTTTACGCGATATGCGTTTTGCGTATAGCGAATTATTTAATCCTGCTGATATTCAAGCACTCCCCGGCTTTGAGGAAGTGAATAATGAATTGGTGGAAACTATTCTCGAAGAAGCGGGTAAGTTTTGTGAAAGTGTACTGCAACCTTTAAATCGCTCTGGTGATGAAGAGGGCTGCCAGTTTGAAAATGGGGCGGTGACTACACCTAAGGGCTTTAAACAAGCTTATCAGGCTTATTGTGAAAATGGTTGGGGCGCTTTGACCACTAACCCTGAATACGGCGGACAAGGCTTACCCAATACAGTCGGCACGATGGTTGAAGAAATTATCTGTGCTACCAATATGTCTTTCGGTATGTATCCGGGTTTAACCCACGGTGCTTATAACGCGATTGAGCATTACGGCACTGCAGAGATGAAAGCCATCTACTTGCCAAAAATGGTCGAAGGCGTATGGAGCGGTACGATGTGTCTGACTGAGCCGCATTGTGGCACAGACCTAGGCTTGCTGCGGACTAAAGCAGAACCCCAAGCGGAGGGTAGCTACCAGATTACCGGGACGAAGATTTTCATTAGCTCAGGTGAGCATGATCTGACAGAGAATATTATCCATTTAGTCCTAGCGCGGTTACCGGATGCACCGGCTGGAATTAAAGGAATCAGTCTATTTTTAGTGCCTAAGTTTTTGGTGAATGCCGATGCTTCTTTAGGTGAGCGCAATACGGTAGTCTGTGGGGCGATTGAACACAAAATGGGGATTAAAGCATCTTCGACTTGTGTGATGAACTTTGATGCGGCTACGGGCTATTTAGTGGGTACACCCAATAAAGGCATGCAGGCGATGTTTGTCATGATGAATGCAGCTCGCCTTGGGGTTGGAATGCAGGGCTTAGGCATTTCTGAGGTGGCCTATCAAAATGCAGTCATTTATGCCAAGGAACGTTTACAAGGCCGCTCCTTAAAAGGTGCGATTTATCCAGATAAACCCGCTGATCCTTTAGTGGTGCATCCTGATATTCGCCGTATGCTGCTGACGATGCGTGCGTATACAGAAGGTAATCGGATGTTAGCAGTCTGGATGGCACGCCAGCTAGATGTATCTTTGCATGCGACAGACCCCGAACAACAGCAAACGGCTGAAGATTTTGTCGCACTGATGACACCTATTGTAAAAGCCTTTATGACGGATTGTGGCTCTGAGATTGCTAATCTAGGTATGCAGGTTTATGGGGGACACGGCTTTATTCGTGAATGGGGTATGGAGCAATTCGTGCGGGATGCACGTATTTCCCAAATCTATGAAGGCACGAATGGCGTGCAAGCCCTCGATTTAGTAGGGCGCAAAATGCCTGCTCATCTGGGGCGGAGTCTGCGGCCTTTTTTCCATGAAGTCAGTGAATACTTAAGCGCTAAGCAAACTGATCAGCGTCCCGAAGTCCAACCGTTTGTACAGGGTTTGGCGAAGGCCTTTGGTCGGTTGCAAACTGTCACTGCTTGGTTGGCTGAAAAAAGCTTGGGCAATCCTGAAGAGGCGGGTGCGGCAGCTACCGATTATTTACGCCTATTTGCCTTAGTCACGTTGGCTTATTTGTGGCTGCGTGCTGTTGAGATTGCCCTAGAAAAACGTGCTGGGGATGAGGCCTTGTTTTATCAAGCTAAATTAGATACGGCTCGTTTTTATTATGAGCGTCTGCTTCCACAGACAGGTGCTTTAATGAGCATTATTCTCGCAGGTGGTAGCAGCTTAATGAGTTTTAATGCAGAAGCTTTTTAAGTTGATGCTCCATCCCTTCAAGCTCCTTATCCTCGGATGAGGAGCCGATAAAAAATAACTGTCCATTTATCTGATGTATTTATACAAGTAAATTTTCACTCCCTAAAATGAGACTTCATGTAACCCTACGCGAAGTGTCAATCGTGCGAACCCTAGTATTTGTTAGCCTTCTATGCTGTATGACCCTTGCTTCGGCCGAAATCTATCGCTGGACAGATGCAAATGGGAAGCAGGTCTATGGCGATGAGCCTCCTGAAAATGCGCGGGCGATAGAAGCTATCGAATTACCAACCTTGACGGTTGCTGAGCGTTTTAAAACTAATCCTAAACCTAATCAAACTCAAGCACCTACGACTGCTTCTGCAGAGCCAGCGGTTGTTCACGAAACCCAAGCTCCAGTTGCCGCCGCCACCGTCAGCGAGGCGAATCAAGCCGCGAGTGAGTCCGTCACTGCCACAGGGTATGAGCAGTTCAGTATTTTAGCCCCACAGACGGATGAGGTCGTGCGCTCTAATGCCGGTGAACTCACTATTCAATTAACTATTCGGCCAGCACTAAAAAAAGGACATGGCGTTGTACTGTATGTCGATGGTCGTCAAGTGGGTGAAACGACGCAAAATTCCATTGAGATTAGCGGTATAGAGCGAGGTGAACACAGTGTCTTTGCCGTTTTACATGATGCTCAAGATGCTATTTTAGGTAATACGGCGGCCGTGAATTTCACGGTGATCCGTGCCTCAGTAGCCTCTAGCACCAAAGATCGCAGTGCCAAGCCGAACCATACTAGCCCCCTCGGCAATCGCGGCTTCTAAATCATTGCTCATGCCCATCGACAAAGTATCTAGCGGGAAGCCTTGTGCTTGAAGTCGTTCAAATAAATCACGAACGGCAGCAAAGGCTTGGCGCTGTTTGGCAAAATCGTCTTCAGGGGCTGGAATCGCCATTAAGCCACGGAGTTGAACCTGAGGTAGTGCTGAGACAGCCGTCGCTAGCTCTAATAATTGCTCAGCAGCTACCCCCGATTTACTCGGCTCGGCACTAATATTCACTTGCAAGCAGAGTTGGATCGGTCGTTCTGGATAAGGGTTTTGCTTACTCAAACGTTCGGCAATTTTTAAGCGATCCACCGAATGCACCCAAGTGGCTAATGCAGCGATTTGCCGTGTTTTATTCGCTTGAATAGGGCCAATAAAATGCCATTCAATGGGATAAGCCGTTAATTGTGCAGCTTTTTCAGCCATTTCTTGCACGTAATTTTCACCGAAGGCTAGTTGTTCGGCCTGCAGCGCTGCTTTTAACGCACTGAGCGGCTGATGCTTACTCACTGCTAATAATTGAACACTGCCTGCTGGGCGACCGTATTTATTTTCAGCCTTACGAATACGTTCTCCGATTATCAGAAGATTATCCTTAATACTCATGCTGTGTGTTAACTTTGATTAAATCCTAAAAATTATAAAAAACTCAGTAACAATGGATATTACTCAGCTGTTAGCGTTTGGCGTCAAGAATAATGCCTCTGACTTACACTTGTCAGCTGGTTTGCCACCGATGATTCGGGTGGATGGTGAAATGCGCCGCATTAACTTGCCTGTTTTGGAGCACAAGCAAGTACACGGCATGGTCTATGACATCATGAATGATAATCAGCGTAAAGCCTATGAGGAGTTTTGGGAGTGTGACTTTTCCTTTGAAATTCCAGGGATCGCTCGTTTCCGGGTCAATGCCTTTAATCAAGGTCGTGGTGCGGGGGCGGTGTTTCGAACGATTCCTAGTAAGGTCTTAACCCTAGAGCAGCTTAATGCTCCAACGAGTTTTCGTAAAATTGCTGATAATCCACGCGGATTAGTCCTAGTGACTGGGCCGACAGGCTCGGGGAAGTCGACGACATTAGCCGCTATGATTGATTATAAAAATGATAATGAGTATGGACATATTCTCACCATTGAAGACCCCATCGAATTTGTCCACCAAAGCAAAAAAAGTTTAGTCAATCAGCGGGAAGTCCATCGTGATACCCGTAATTTTGAAGCCGCTTTACGTTCAGCCTTACGTGAAGACCCTGATACGATTCTAGTGGGGGAAATGCGTGATCTGGAAACGATTCGCTTAGCGTTGACAGCCGCAGAAACAGGTCACTTAGTTTTCGGTACTTTGCATACTACGAGCGCGCCGAAAACCATCGACCGTATTGTCGATGTTTTCCCCGCAGCGGAAAAAGAGATGGTGCGCTCGATGCTGTCTGAATCTTTACAAGCCGTTATCTCACAAACTTTATTACGTAAGCGCAATGGTGGGCGTGTTGCTGCCCATGAAATTTTGATTGGCACTCGTGCGATTCGTAACTTAATCCGTGAAAACAAAATTGCTCAGATGCGCTCAGCCATGCAAACCGGCCAAGGAGATGGCATGCAAACTTTGGATCAATCCTTGCAATCTTTAGTGATGAAAGGCGTGATTGATAAAGAAACGGCACGCCGGAAAGCCGATAACCCAGACGCTATTTAACATGATTTGAATCATTCTAAGGAGTAAGGCTCGTGGATCGCGATCATGCAATGGGCTATGTGCAGAAATTACTGCGTGGCATGTTAGACAAGGGTAGTTCTGACTTATTTATTACCGCTGAAGCAGCACCTTCGGTGAAGGTCAATGGTGAAATGGTGGCGCTCACCCCAAACATTTTATCGGAAATGAATGCTCGTATGTTGGTGCGCTCGATTATGAACGACTACCAATTACAGCAATTTGAATCACAAATGGAATGCAATTTCTCCATTAGTTTACCAGGGACGGCGCGTTTTCGGGTGAATGCTTTTACCCAACGCGGTTGTTCAGGAATGGTGTTGCGACATATTCCGACCAAAATTCCTAAATTCGAGGATTTGGCTTTACCGCCGATTTTGCGTGATCTAGCTTTAACTAAGCGGGGCTTGATCATTTTTGTGGGTGCGACGGGTTCAGGTAAATCAACCTCGTTAGCCGCGATGTTGGATTATCGGAATGAGAATTCGCGGGGGCATATTGTCACGATTGAAGACCCGATTGAGTTTATTCACCAACACAAAGGCTGCTTACTCACTCAGCGTGAGGTGGGTTTAGATACCAGTAGTTATGAGGTAGCACTGAAAAACACGCTGCGTCAAGCGCCCGATGTGATTCTGATGGGTGAGGTTCGTGATAAGCAAACCATGGAATATGCGATTGCTTATGCAGAAACCGGACATTTATGCCTAACCACTCTCCATGCTAATAGTGCTAACCAAGCAATTGAGCGGATATTAAATTTCTTTTCCGAAGAGCGTCATCCCCAATTATTGATGGATTTATCTTTAAACCTCAAATCAGTGATTTCTCAGCGGTTAGTCCGCTCAGTCGATGAAAAATCGCGTGTGCCTGCCGTGGAGATTCTAATCAATACACCGCTAATGGCTGATCTGATTTTGAAAGGCGATGTCTCAGGCATGAAAACCTTGGCCTCGAAATCACGTGAATACGGTATGTGTACATTCGACCAAGCCTTATTTGATCTGATTGAGAACCGTAAGATTACAGTGCAGGAAGGTCTACGAAATGCAGATTCCGTGAATGACCTCCGCTTGCGCTTGAAATTAGAAAGCCGCTTCTCTAAAGACAATGATTTCTTCCGTGGTACTGAACAGCTCGAAATCGAGCCTGTTGCGAATAATGTCAGAAGGTAAATTATGGCTAATCTAATTGAAGAGGATATGCGCCTGTCACCATTATTGCATATGATGGTTAAGCAACAGGCATCCGATATTTATCTAACGACGGGGGCGCACGCCTCCGTGAAAGTTCGTGGGGCTTTGCGCAAAATCAGCAAAGAACCCATGAAGCCCGGTAATATTCGCCAGTTGGCGGAAGAAGTCCTGACCTCTAGCGAAATGGAGGCTTTCTATAGCAATCGTGAGTTTAATAAAGGGATTGCGCTGAAGGGCATTGGTCGCTTTCGGATGAATTTGTATTTTCAGCGTGGCGAAGTTTCGATGGTGGTGCGGCATATTCGCAGTAATATTGCCTCTCCCGATGAATTGGATCTGCCTGTCATCTTAAAAGAACTGGTGATGCGTCGGGATGGCTTAATTCTGTTCGTAGGCTCGACGGGTTCTGGTAAGTCCACCTCGATGGCTTCCCTGATTCAGTATCGAAATGAACGGCATTGTGGGCATATTCTGACGATTGAAGATCCGATTGAATACACCTTTAAGCATGGGCAATCCATTGTTGGGCAGCGTGAAGTCGGCTTTGATACCTTAAGTTATGCCAATGCCATGCGTGAAGCGATGCGTGAAGCACCGGATATGATTATGGTTGGGGAGGCGCGGGATTCTGCTACGATGGGTGCAGTGTTAGGTTTTGCGGATACTGGGCATTTAGTGATCTCGACCTTACATGCGATTAATGTCGTGCAAGCGCTGGAACGGATTTTATACCTGTTTAGTAGTGAAGATAAAAACCGAGTCTTGATGGATTTATCCCTGAATTTGCGTGCCATTGTCGCACAGCGTTTGATCCCAGCCTCAAGTGGTGAAAGTATTCACTTAGCGGCCGAAGTGCTAGTGAATACACCTTATGTGGCAGAGTTAATCCGTAAAGGTCATTTTAATGATCTACCCGAGATTATTGAGAAGGGTACTTCAGACGGTATGGTGAGTTTTGATCAGTCTTTGTACCGTTTACTGCGTGATAAGAAAATCACTAAGGCTCATGCCTTAGAGCATGCTAGTTCCCGGAATAATCTGGAGTGGCAAATTAGCTTTGGCAACGGTAGTTTTGCCGCTGATAACAATAAGGCAGCGTCCGAGCCAAGTGTGTATGAAAAGATTTTAGAGTCGACGAAAAACAAAATGACGGTTAATCTTGAAATTTAAGCAGATGGCCAGCGAATAATCGGTACAGCCAGTAAGGCTTGTAAGTCTTGCTGGTTATCCATACCCTTAGGTGGCGTTGAGTACCTAGGGTTGAGAATGACGGCGACTAAGCTTAATTGGCGGGCTTGGATCGCTGCTGCAGTCAGCAGAATCTGATTAATACAGCCCACCCGATCTTCACTAACTAATAAGACCGGGAGCTTTAACGCTTGGGCTAAATCTGCATTTAAACCATCATGAGCTAAGGGAGAGTAAAAGCCTCCTGCGCCTTCAACATAAAGAAAGCTTGGCTGAGAGTGCCTAGGTTGGCATTGTTTGGCTAGTTGTTGAATGCTCAGCGTTTTACCCTCATAGTGGGCAGCACGCGGCGGTGAAAGCGGGGCGAGTAATGGATTCGGGCAAATGTGGGTTAACGGCTGCAAACCACTGGCATTAATGGCGAGTTTCCAGCTATCTGTTTCGGTAATCTGCTCGGCTAACCACCCAGATTCGACAGGTTTGCGCGGGGTAATATGCAAGCCTAATCGGCGTAAATGCTGTAAGAGCTGTGTTCCGACCCAAGTTTTGCCAACGCCCGTATCTGTACCTGTCATAAACAAGCCGGGCAATTGACTGATTTGCTCTAGCCATGCTTCAAAAGAACTTTGATTCAAGCTGTATTCTCTAAGTTTGGGTAATTTTCTATTATACTGCAGCACTTTCAACTGCATAGAGAGCTTAATGATGCGCGCCCGATTTTGGCATGAGCGGTGGCAGCAAAACCAAATTGGTTTTCACCAAGACGAGATTAATCCTTATCTACAAACTTACTGGCCTCAACTTCAACTCTCGCTAGGCTCAAAGGTGTTTGTACCTTTATGTGGCAAAACTATTGATATGCTTTGGCTGCGCTCGGCGGGTTATGAGGTTTTGGGTATTGAATTAAGCCCAATTGCAGTACGGGATTTTTTCACTGAACATCAGTTAGAGCCAAAGATCAGCCAGTATGGGGCGTTTGAGCTTTGGGAGGTTGATGGTTTAGGTATTTTGTTGGGTGATTTCTTTCAACTCACGGTGGCTGAGTTGGCAACTTGCCAAGCAGTTTATGATCGAGCAGCTTTGATTGCCCTGCCTCCAGATATGCGTTGGCAATATGTCGCTCATCTCCAGCAAATTGCGCCTGCTAAACCGACCTTATTAATCACTCTAGAATATGATCAGTCCATTACCAGTGGACCGCCTTTCTCAGTACCTGCAGCAGAGGTTCAGGAATACTACGCTGAT
This sequence comes from Thiothrix eikelboomii, assembly GCF_900167255.1. GTDB lineage: Bacteria > Pseudomonadota > Gammaproteobacteria > Thiotrichales > Thiotrichaceae > Thiolinea > Thiolinea eikelboomii. Next base: position 67,691 of record NZ_FUYB01000008.1, on the reverse strand, counting down.
CAATACCAGATTACCCAACTAGCCCAAGTGGATATTAGTCATACTCAACATGGTATTCTCGCTAAAGGTGTTAAACAGCTGTATGAAGGCATCTATTGGCTGCAAGCGAAGTCAGTAGAGGTTTAGGTACTGAAGTTTGCTATAAAATCAAACCATCCATTAATCAAAAAAATCTATACTTTCATCAGTAAACTTGTATACTGGGTTCATCAGGTTAGTAATCCCAATAATTCTCCTACCTGAGGTCAAACCCAATGAAAAAACAAGTACTCGCTGTCAGTGTGGCAGCATTGCTAGCTAGCATGCCTGTGGCTACACAAGCTGAGGTCATGTTAGGTGCCTATGTGAAAGGTGATGGTTGGTCGCTAGCTGAAATCGACCGCTTCAATACTCTGACAACTAAGCCAATGGCGGTTGTTAATCTATTCTCCAACTTTGATTATGACTGGGGTTATCTCAAGTACCAAAGCGATAATATTATTTCGCGGGGTGCTATGCCGATGATCTCTTGGATGCCTGCCACCAAAAATCAGTCAGGGGTTAATCTGTTGACGCAGATTAGCGCTGGGCAGTGGGATGCTTACATCCAAAAATGGATTAATGGTTTCAAGTGGTTTCAGTCTGCTTATCCGGCTGATAAAAAGCCCCGTATCCTCTTACGCTTTGCTCATGAGTTTAATGGTCGCTGGTATTCATGGGGAAACAGCCCCGATGCTTACAAAGCGGCTTGGCGTTATCTACATGCCAAATTTACTGCGGCAGGTATCAATCAACAGATTGAATGGGTTTGGTGCATCAATAATGTAAGTGCTGATAATTATAATGATGTGACTCTTTATTATCCGGGGGATGATGTGGTCGATTGGACCGGCATTGACGGCTATAATTGGGGTACTAATTATACTTGGTCGCATTGGAAAAGTTTCGATGAGACCTTCAGTATACCCTATTTATCCTTGGTGGATAATTATCCCTATAAACCGATCTTGCTCGGTGAGGTTGCTAGTGCTGAATCGGCTGATTTACCCAATGCCACTTACGGTCAAAATGGTAATAATACGGATGCCGGTCAAAGTAAAGCGGTGTGGGTCGCGGATATGTTTGAGCGTCTGAAAACAGATTATCCGGCCATTCGTGCCGTGTCATGGTTCAATATTAACAAAGAACTAAGTTGGGCTTTGCATAACAGCAATAACACTGGATTGAGTGCCTATAATTTACAGGTCAATGACCCCTATTACACGAGCACACCTCAGTCAGTTAGTACCATGAACTTAACCACACCCTAGATAAAGAGCGAGGGGATTATGAGTAAAATACAATGGATACGGCCTTGCCTTATCATGATATTGTTCGGCAGCTTAAATGGCGCTACTTGGGCCGAGGCAAAGGATGAGGCCACGGAGAATATGACTGCACTGACAGAGAATTCGGCTGGGGTGGCTGCTTCAGGAGCGGCACTTGATCCGATGGCGGTTGATGTTAATACGCTGTTGGCTCGGCAGCCCACAGGAAAAATGATTGACCCGACTGAACAATGGCTGCTGGCCATCAGTCGCCGTCCCATCGCGGTGGGCGCGGAACGATTAGCGCTAGAGGCCGAAGGCTTACGCAGGTTACCACCTCATGTGGTCAAAGCATGGCAAGAGAGCCGAGAGATTTTGACCTATTGAAGAGAGCGGTCTTAACTTGGTAAATAATGCACGCTGGTTGCTAGTTGACCATCGGTATAAAGTAGAAATTCGCGCCAACCGGGTTGAGTATGTTTAAAGCCTAGCCGAGTTTCATCATGGGTCAGTTGCACACAAGTTGCAGGTGTCCCATAGACAGCAATCTTATTACCTTGTTGATTGGTGACCGCACCGACAAATTCAGCATGAATATGCCCAAAGGCTACCGCTTTAACCTGTGGAAAAGCGGTAGTGATCTCCCAAAATTGTTCAGCTTGTTGTAAACCCATCCGATCCATCCACGGACTGCCAATGGTGAGTGGGTGATGATGTAAAAACAGCAGGACATGCTGATCAACTGGCAGCTGTTTTAAGCGAGTTTCTAAGGCTTGTAATTGAGCCGTACTGAGATAGCCTTCACTATGCAGAGGGCGACTACTATCTAAAAATAGCAACTGCCAACTGCCTAATTGAACCTGTTGCACGAAATGTACATTCTGACTGGTTAGCTCGAGTTGCATCAGAGCTGGTGTATCGTGATTGCCGGGTAGTACATAGACCGGACTTGGGAAACAATCTAATAGACTGTTCAGACGTTGATAGGTTGCAGCGACTTCTTCCTGAGCTAAATCACCACTGACAACTAGCGCATGACCTGACTGGGCAGCTAAATAGCTTAACACTCGATTTAAAGACTGATTAGGATAAACCGCTAAAGGTGACCAAATTAAACGAGAAGAATCTTCAGCATAGCAGTGAGTATCACTAATTTGCCAGATGCGCAGTGGAGTTGTTTCAGCCATTATTAAAGTCCAGATAAAGACTGATCTTGAGGATAACTCAGGCTATAACCATAATTAACCTCGACCTGACCCGCTGCAGACACGTCCCTTATCCAAGCATACACGCCTTGTTTATGCTCTATATCTTTTAAACTAGGCTGATCCCCTGTGGGCGTCACGCTGATCTCGGCGGTGTTGGCAACTGGGATCGCGTCATAGAGTTTCACGCTGCGTGCTTCAGCATGCTGATTATGAACCGTGACTCGATAACTATAATCGAGACGTTTACGGTTACTGAGTAGACCTGCTGGTGTGGTTTTTTCCGGTGTAGGTTGGAAGAGAATTTTCACGCGATCATCTTCACCAAAGGCCAATTTCATTAATTCACCCGGTTTGAGTTCAGGCAAGCTTGAGTTACCAATAAAGTTACCATCTCGATATAAAGCCACTATACCCGGAATCAGCGGTGCTTGACCTTGATAGCTTGCCTCAGTGGTTAAAATAGCCCGTGGATCGAAGCGTGGCGCACTGCTTAGTTGTAATTTAGCGGCGAGGGTTTGACTGCCTAAAGTCACCCGGCGGGTATCACTACCCGAGCTAAGCGTCAGTAATCCCGGAACTTGGTATTCGGCATTATAATTGCCGGTCATGAGTGCGCTATTTTCTTCAGACAGGGTGATAGGGCGTGCTTTTTGCTGACGGATAGCAGCGCGAGGTTCTGCAGGTGCAGGCGACATCGGCATCGCTATATCCGCTGCCATTTCAGCGACTGCACTTCTGGTGGGCATGGGTTGAGGCTCATATAAAGAAATCACCCAGCTATTGAGTTCTGGTAAGCTGGCACTGGCGGTTGGGCGCAAGGTGGATAGCTTTACTGGCACATTTGCCCAATCTTCCCCCGTATTTTGTTGAATCGCGGCTTGAGTTTTGAATTGTAATTGGCCTGTATTACTGTCTAATTCAGCCTCATAAACCGGTGTCCAATTCGCGGCGGGTATTTGATAGCTTAAACTCAGGGTTAACTGGCTGGCCTCAGCCGCTTTGACATAGAGGCTGGCGGTGCGATTACTGGTTTCACCGGTAGCAATTTGCTCCAATTGTTCTTGTAATTGTGTGAGGCCTTTATCAAACTCTTGCAAGGTCTTGTCTGCAGCGCGTACCTTGGCTTGAGCCTCGGCAGTGGCTGTTTCTAAGGTTTGCCATGCTTGTTGCCATTGATTTAAAGGTAGTCGCTGCGCACCTTGGGCGGTCTCTTCTTTACTGGTTGGCTGCAAACCTGTGGCGCGAATGAAAGCGAGCTGCTGTTCAGCTCGAGTTTTAGTGTCCGCGACTTCTTGACGTTTTTCCTGCCAACGGCGAATCTCAGCTTCTAATTGGCGCTCACGAGCTTGTACCGCTTCAGAGCTTAATTGCTCCGCGAGTTGAACGCTACCTAAACTAACAGCAGTGGTACTTGTACCTGCAACCCGTAGTGAATTGGTATCCATTTGCAAAGGTAAACCGGGTAGGCTAATTTTGGTTTCGCCCGCAGGCAGGTTGAGCGTGGTTGTGCGCGTAATTCGAGCGCTATCAGGGTATACTGTGACGGCGCTAATACTGGAATTAGCCTGTACATCAGCCTCAACGGATTGAGGGAAAACCCAGCTAATTGAAAGACCACATAAGACTACTAAGCTAATACGCATGGCGCAAAGACTCCGGTTTATTTTTTTCTTCGTTATGCCGCGTTTAGCATAGCAACAAAAACAGGACTTGGAAAATCATCCGTTTAATTGATACACATTGTCATTTTGATGATCTGAGCTTTAGCCACGATCGTGCTGAAATCTTAGGCTGTATGCCCGCCGTTGGGGTGAGTGATTTAATCATACCTGCGATCACGCAAGCCAGTTGGGCGGGGATTCAGGCGTGGTGTATCAAGCGCAGCGAACTGCATGCGGCTTATGGCTTGCATCCTATTTATTTAGCTGAACACAAGGATGAGCACCTAACTGAGTTGGCTAGCTTGCTCGACACAGATCGGGCGCAGGTGGTTGCGGTGGGCGAGTGTGGCTTGGATTTCTTCTTGCCAGAACTTGAAGTAGAGCGTCAAACTGAGCTATTCAGCGCACAATTAAAACTGGCTAAGCATTTTGATTTGCCAGTGATTGTCCATGCTCGACGTTCAGTGGATGCGGTATTGGCAAATATTCGGCGCATCGGTGGTTTGCGCGGTGTGATCCATAGCTTTGCGGGTAGCCAGCAACAGGCTGATCAATTGATTGCCAACGGTTTTTATTTAGGTGCGGGTGGGACTTTGACGTATGCGCGTGCACAACGCTTAAGGCAAGTCTTGAAAACTGTACCACTTGAGCGTTTATTGTTAGAAACCGATGCCCCTGATCAGCCAGATAGCCAATGGCGTGGGCAGCGTAATACGCCGTTACGCTTGCCGGTGATCGCTAGTGCTTTAGCGGAGTTGCGTGATTGTTCATTAGCAAAGATCGCACAGACTACGACGACTAATGCACAAGTTTTATTTGGGATAAGGTAAATGAAGTATTTTTTTCCCGTGTTAATGGGGATTTTGATTGTATTGGGGCTGGTTTTAACCGCAACCCCGTATATTGCTGATTGGCTCTTACCTGTGAGTGCGTCTAGCTATCAGCAAGCTAAACCTGAGGATGCCCGTCAAGCAGTCGCTGATTGGTTTGGCGTTAAACCCGAGCAGATTAAATCAGCACAAGCGCTGCGTCAGCGGACTGCCACTGGTAGCACGGCGTGGCTTATGTTTGAAGCCACTCGTGAGCCAGTTGTACAATTTGTGATTAATGCCCGCCTTAAGCAAGAAACTCTAGATCCAGTGAGCTTGCAAACCTTGTGGTTAACGGCTGCACCCAAGTTGGCTTGGTGGCAGCCTGCTGAGTTGAAGCGCGAAACTTATTTTTCAGGCAAGACCGAAAATCGTAGCCTAGCTTTGATGTATAATGAAACGCTGCAAAAAGGTTATTTATTAGTTAAAACCACAGAAACCGCTAATAGCAAACCGAAAAATAGTTTTTAGCGAGATCTTAATGGTTTCTGCGCTTTTCTCAGCTAGTGAGTCAGACTCTTAGCCACATGAGATGTTTGATTAGGCTGAGTCAGTAACCGCGCCGCTTGCACCCACTGGTCTAAAGGTAGAGCACTATCTTCACTCAGTAAACCTTGCAGCATTTGCAACTGTTCCGTATTACAGGCCGCTAATTGTTCGCAATTCAAAATACCGAGCATGTGGAGCTTGCGCAGATTGACCGCATCTATGGTTTCAAGGCAAGTTAATGGCTGGTTAGTGGTTGGGTTGGCGGCTGAGCTGCTTGGATGAACTAACTGCAGAGGTGTTCTGGTTGGTTTGCGTAATAGCTTAACTAAATCACTTAAACGCCGTAATTGCTGTTCACGCTTAGCTAATAAATCGGTGTTGGCTCTAAGCTGATTGCGTGTATGCATTAATTGCAGACGTAATTGCTCAAAGCTTTTTAGGTCTTGAGAACGGCTTAATTGAGCGAGTGCTTGGTTTTTTTCGGCCTCAGCATGGGTGGTGTGTTTGTTTAGCTCAGTAAAATCTTGTTGCAAGCGTTGATGGGCATAACGCAAACGAACCAGCTCTTGATAACAGGCGGAGCGGGCATGTCTTTGAAAGAAGTGGGCTCCCCACCAACCGATACCTAAGCCAAGTAATAACAAACCAATACCAAGGGCTGAGAGTTGGAAGCTGAGGGCATGCATGCTTATTCCTTAAGAACGGTCAACTCAATCCTCCGATTACGGGCGCGTCCAGCTTCATCTGCATTGCTAGCAATCGGGCGGGTTGCTCCATAACCTTGGGCTTTAATCTGATGTAAATCAATACCTTTAGTGAGTAGGTATTGAAGCACAGCTTCAGCTTTAGCTTGAGTCAGTGCTGTTTGACCGAGGGCAGTCCCCTGATTGTCGGTATGTGCAGAGATTTCGACTAAAGTTTTTGGGTATTCTTTAAGCAAATCGGCTAATTGATCCAGTATGGGGTAAGATTGTTCCGTTAAGACAGCTTGAGTGGGTACGAACTCAAGTTTGCTCAAATCAAATTGCTCTAAAGGGTGATGTTTAGGCGGATTATATAAGCCTTCTTGAGTCAATTTAGGCGGTTTAGGTTGGAGGAGGTCGCTAGCTTTAGGGGCAGGCGCTAGGGTGACTTGACTATTGACAGTGCGAACACCATCAATGCCACCTACGATGGTTAAAATAGCCTCTAAAGAGGTTTCTTGGGTAAGAATCCCGCTGATATTGCCATCTCGGCCTTCAAAGTAGACATTGACTGAAGGTAGATTAGCCTCTGCTAATGCTGTGCGTGCTTTTTGTGCTAAATCATTTTCAATGCTGGCTTGCTTCCAAAGCAAAGCCAGCCCCGTTAAACTCAATGCAATCAGTAGCGCCAAGATCGAAAGACGCATATAGATTTGGCGCTCATAATCATTATTGCTAAGCATAAAAACTCCGAATTTCGGGCGGAATAAATCTTAAAAATCAATAAGCCTGAGCGTAAATCATTAGCATGAGTCTCATTGAGGTAACAAGTTCTAAACCTAATAAACTATGAAACCAACCGAGTAAGAGAGGGTATTTAAGCTGGTAATAAAACAGCTTATGGTGGTTTCGTCAATTTTGTTTGCACAAGGTTGAGTGGGGTCGGCTCAACCTTGCTGAGTTTTAAGCTAAGAATGAGAGAATTTCACGTGCTTCTTGTTGTTGTTGTTGACCCCCTTCACGCATGACTTCTTTTAGCAAAGAACTCGCCGCGACAGGATCACGCAGATCAAGATAAGCACGCACAATATCTAATTTAATCGCGGCATCGACATTATCATCATTCGCCGCAACCGAAGGAATGGTAGCTGCCAGCGTGACAGGTACGAAGTCTTCAGCTGTTAGTGGCGCAGTTGCAACCTCGGGTGTGGGTAATTCAGTGGTTGTAACCGTAGCAGCCCCGGCGGGTGCTGCAGTTGTGGCTTTAACCGTTATCGGTGGTTGCACGCTAGGTGCAGCTGCACTACGCCGCCCTAACAGCCAACCCACCGGAAGCATTGCCAAAGCAAGTAGCCACGGCCACCAAGAGCCACGCTGACTTTCTAAACTGGCTTTATTCAGCTCAGCACTAGCACGCGCCGCGTTGGCAAGGAGTAATTCTTGTTGAGTCGTTTCGAGTTGTTGTTTGTTTTCTGTGATTTGTCCAGACAAAGCCGCCATAGTTTGTTCACGCTCTTTTAATTGTTGTTGCGCTGTTTCTAAATCAGATTGGAGCTTGTTTTTATCCGTTAAGAGTTGCTCATTGGCTGCTTCAATTTCATCAAGCTGCTGGGTCAGAATCGCAGGATCTGGGGCATCTGGATTAACACTCGCAGTATCAGCTGGGGGTAAAGTCGCTGGTGTAGAGCTAGCTTCAGGCTGTTTATTCTCAGCTTCTAGGGTTTGTAGTTGCTGTTTTAGTTGGTCTCGTTCTTGTTCTAGTTGTTGCTTGTCGGCAAGAAGCTGCTCATTCGCGCTTTCAATTTCGTCAAGTTGTTGATTTAAAATCGTGGGGTCTAGGGCCTCAGTCGCAGCAGTTGTTGGCGCAGTTTCAGTCGTAGTTTCAGTCGTAGTTTCAGTTGCTATGGCTGCTTCAGGGGTAGCAGCGAGTGTTGCCTGTTCAGCCAGTTTCGTTTCTAACTGCTTTTTATCAGCCTCAAGGGTTTGTAGTTGTTGCTTTAAATTCTCCTGTTCCTTGATCAGTTTATTTTTGTCGGCAAGAATCTGTTCGTTGGCACTTTCAATCTCATCTAATTGCTGCATTAAAATTGCAGGATCAGGTGCATCTGTTGTGGTTGCAGGCGGCGTTACTGGCGCTGTTGCTTCGGCTGCTTTGGCCGCTTCGGCTGCTTTTATTGCAGCCTCATTCAATTCTTTTACTTGGTTGTTTAATTGTTCTTTGTCCGCCTCTAATTGTTTGAGTTGGTTTTTTAGCTCAATCAGCGTGAGGTCAGTTGCAGCAGGTGTCGGAGTGACTGTAGCTACCGTAGCAACAATCGGTGGTTCAGGTGGTTGTAAATTGGGGATGTTGCTAGGGTCGGGTAGGCTCAAGCTTTTCCCGACGATTAATTGATGTATATTTTGGTTTTTGAAACTGGCAGGATTCGCTGCTAATAAAGCCTGCATCAGCGCTTGGTTATTTTTATAGTCGGGATAGTGCTCAGCAATTAAAGTACTTAAAGTATCGCCGGGCTTGACCTCCACACTTTTTTCTTCAGCGTAAACTAAGGGGATTTGACATAAAATTGCCAAACTAGTCGTTAAAGTCAGAGCGGGGGTACGGAGCAGGCTTTTCATTTAAGTTACCAAAGTATCCATTAAATCAATCATGAACTCTGTGTCTTCTTGCCGCAACAATTCCCAATCGACAAATCCAAGATTTGCCAAAGCATCGCGGCCTTTCACATCGGAGCTCATCTTGGCTAAAATTGTTCTTAAGGTCTCATACTCTACGTGTAACTGGGGTTCTACCAGTAAAATATGCCGAATGTCGTGTATTTGACTACGAAGTAACTCACGTAGCTGACTACGCACCACACGCGAGAGACCATCATAAGCCTCTGCTAGAAAAAAGCCGACATCTACTTTGCCTTGCAAGACTAATTTAGCTACAACCACATAAGTATCGGCTGTAACCGTTTGCAGGGTTTGGCGAGTAATGTCAGCTGGCTCTAACAGAATAGCACTGATTGTATTCACATCGGGTGCTTCTGTCATAGCAGCACGGCAAGTCATAGGTAAATCTTCAATGCGTTTTATGGGTGACTCAGCGTGGACAGCCAGCACAACTTCATCTGACTTGCCGACTGCTGCGGCAATAGCCTTAAAGCCTTTTTCACGTACCAGCATGGCGGCATCAAACGGGTTGGCATAAATAATACCAATTTCATCGCGTTGGATCGCTGCACGTTGCTGTTGAAAACTTGGAAAAAGCTCCAAACGAACGGGATGTCCCCATTGCTTTTGTAACCAAGTATTAAAAATATACCAGCCTGCAATTCGATCAGGGCCAATATCGGGGCTAATCGTCATAACAGGACGCTTCATAGACTCACGCTCGTCTTCTGCATCTGCGCATAGAGTTCAGTTGCTTCGAGCACCTTAGCACGGGAAGGTTTACGCCGTACTGAGGTATAACCCATGATCAAGCCATCGCGAATATTAGGGATGACAGTAGCGTAAACCCAGTAAAAACAGCCATCTTTACGTAGGTTTTTAACATAGCCATGCCATTGCTTGCCGTGTTGAACGGTCGCCCACAAATCTTGGAAGGCAGCAGCGGGCATGTCAGGATGACGGAGAATATGATGTGGCTGCCCGATTAATTCTTCACGTTCATAACCCGACATTTCAACAAATGAAGGATTACAATGAGTGATAGTGCCTACTAGATCGGTACGCGACACGATTAATTTACCCTCGGGGAAGGGGATTTCTTCGTTCTGAACCAGCACTTCTCGCTTAGTGCCATCGTGATATATTAAATACACGAACGGGCTTATCATAGATATGACCCTCTCAGTCGGAGTGGATGCCGTTTGTTAATTGTCGTTGAGGGCTATCCAATAAAATACAGGCTTATCCGTTAGATAAGCTTGGCAATGCTTTCAGAGGCGCGTTTAACATCTAAGAAAATTAATCCTAAACGTGCATTGGGTTTAGCCAAGACCGTCACCACCGCATCTTTGCCGGCGTGAGTCATTAAAATATAACCATGACCCCCTTTAATGAGCACCTGTTCAAGGCCACCGCGAGCGAGTTCTTCTGCAGTACGATCGCCTAAAGATAGCATCGCTGCACTCATCGCACCTACCCGATCCTCATCCATCCCAGCAGGTAGCATGGAAGCCATCATTAAGCCGTCGGTGGATAGGACTGCTGATGCTTCAATATCTGCAGACGAGCCATTTAAATCACTGAGTATAGAATGCAGCATTTCAGAGCGCATTGATGAATCTCCCTTCGTAATTAGTTAAAAGTATATGCAATAATGAGTAATAGGTTGTACTTTTTTTGCACAATCGCACGATTCTTATAAAGAGCTTAACTCGCTATTACCATAACGCATCTCTAAAGCCCAAACGAGTTGCTTAAATGCAGGTTGGTTTAGCTGCGGAATGCCACCTATGATCAAAGTGAAGCGATTCTGTCCGATATAAATAGGCCAAAAACCCACCTCGCTATTGCCACTGGCATCAATTAACCCCCAAGCTCGTTGCCGATAGCCGAGATTGCCCTGAAGTAGCTCTTTGTGGCGAGCATACACTGCAGTGAGATTCGCGCTTAAAGCCGCTAATTCTTCAGCAGCCTCATGCGGAAATCCAGCACTACCTAGATAAAGGCCACGGCTTTCGGCTAAAACCGCTTTGCCCTCATCGGATAAAGTACGAAGTAATTGCGGGAGTAAGCGCTCGAGAGTCTCGGGTGGCGCTTGTTCACTATGCTCTAGGCCAATGATCAAACCTGCTTCTTGCAACCAATGCACAAACTCAAGCGCACGTTTTTTCTTTAAGTTACTCAGTTCACAAGCCACTTCGGTATTAAACAAAGGGGTTTGTGGGTGCTGCAATAACTTATGAATGAAATCGCGCCCTGCTTCAGGCGTATTATCTTGGACTGCATAATAAACACCACCGGGCGTTGCACCAAGATAAAGGTTTTCATTAAGAATGTATTCGCTCATCAGCCATTGATTCCAGGGTCGAGTGAGTACAGAAGGGCTTGCACTAAAGCAGTGATGTCGGCACGGCTGCGGGCATCAACTTCAAAAATAGGTGCTTTAATCGCTAACTGATCCAGACATTGACGATAATCATAGAGATTAGGCGAGCGCTGCAGATCCATCCGTGTAACCCCAACGACCATCTGCTGTTGTTCGATGAACTGGCGGAAAGCATTGGTATAAAAGCGCATGTCTTGGAAGGGGTCTTTGCGGGTATTGTCTAGTAATAAAATCAGACCAATGCCGCCTTTAGTTAGAATATCCCACATAAAATCGAAGCGTTCTTGACCGGGTGTTCCATATAAATGCACCCGCTCTTTGTCGCCTAAATGAATCAGACCATAATCCATCGCTACCGTCGTTTGTGGTTTACGACTTTTGGTCATATCGGAGGCTTGCTCATCTGTGGTGACAATTGCTATATCACTGATCGACGCAATTGCCGTAGTTTTACCTGCGCCCACGGGTCCTGTAAAGATGATCTTTTTGTTGGTGATACTCATAAAGCTTAGTTTCCGCCCCCTCCGAGTAAGCGTTTCAACAGCCGCGAGAATAAGCCGCGATTTTTCTTCGGAGCTTCTTTCTCTTGGTATTCGACTTTCCCTTCATCTATGGCCATCAGCCCTAATACACTAGCAGCTGTATAGAAAGCAAAAACATAGCGCTGTGGAATGTCGAGCCATTTAGCGACATCAAACACAGTACCGGGGCGTTGCTGCCATGCTGCCGAAATTCGCATAACATGAGGAATATTTTCAACGCGGGTTAAATTGGGCCAATGCTTTAACACCCAACGTTGGTTAATATTCGCATCACGATTTAATCGTCCATGCGAGGCTAACAAACTCACAGTCCACAGGATGCTTTCTAAATCATGTGTATGTTCTTTATCAGCAAGATAGGCCTGTTCTAAGGCAGGCAGCTCAGCAGCAATGGGCGTATGTAAGTGTACCTTGCCGGCTTGAATTGGGGTATTGCAAAGTGTTGCAAAGTGGTCTGAATCCAAGTCGAGATTAGTATAAGCGAGGTTCAAGTTGGGTAATAATAAAATTTGATCGTAGGAGTCAAATTTAAGCTGAACTGCTGTTCCCGATTGCTTCGCTTGCTGTAAGGCATTCAGCAAGATTTTCAATAGATAATTGTCTGCTGTGAAGCGTTGAATGGTTGCTTGAGCATTGGCTAGATTGACATCGGCTTGTGTTCCACACAGTAATCTCCAGCGATGCTCGAGTTGTGCTTGGTTTTTTTCAGGGGTTGCGATTTCACCAAACGTTAGGAAGCTACTATCGGTTGGTTCTGCTACGGGGGCAGGTTGAGCACTATCACGGACTAAAGGCTTAGTCGGCGCGATGGGTTTAGGCGGTTCTTTAGCCAGTGGTTTTTCAGCAACTGCTGGCTTGGTCTGAGTCAGCGTATCCGCATCTTCTTTACCAAAATCTAAGAGCATAGAAGGGCGCAGTTTACGTTGGCCTAGACCAAAGGGTTGTGCCGCCACCGTGGTTTTAGCGGTGGCCGGTTGTGCAGTGGGGCTAGGTACATAATCTCGTTCAGCGGTCGTGGCCGTTTTGGGTAAAAGCGCCCGGATTTGCTCAGCTGCTTTAGTCAGTGCCTGAGAGGTTAGGGGTTTGGGTACCCAAATCGTATTGGGCAGTCGCACTTCCCGTACTGATAATACAATACCCGGTTTAGCCGCATTGCTCCGCTGTTGCCATTCAAGATCAGCACCTGGATGGTCGAAGTCGATAATTAAGGTATCAGCCTCAGCTAAAGAACTGACTTTAAAGAGTTGTTTGCCTGCACCTGCAAAGAAAAACTCCAGTATTGCACGGTTGTGCGGGCTAATACTAAGTAATGCAATCCGTAGAGGATTTCCCGATGAATTCAGCATACGTCCTGCCCGTTATAATTAGTCCTCACCAATTGTCTGCCTCGCTTTGCTGAGCTTTCCATGTTTCTGAAGGCTCAAGGCCGACTGCTGCTAATTGTGCAGTCAATTGGATCAGTTTATCCTTATTGCGCGTATATTGGTAAATATTTAATAGTTCTTGTTCGATAGCAGGATCTTGATGACCTGCTAGCATTTCTTGCTCTAGCAATGCTTGTGCAATATCAATTTGCCCATATTCTAGGCAAGCCTGCACCTCTTCGAGTACAGAGGAATAGCGACTGGCTTCGACTTGGCGCTCTACCCGAACTAGGGGGTGTGATGCATTATTTTCACCCGTTGTTAGTACTGAGCCTAAACGCCATTCTCGTTCTAAACCTTGATTCTCATCTGCTGTTGTGAGTTGCTTAAAAAACTGCATTGCTTCTGGTGAAAGATAGGGCTGGCATTGCTCAAGCATCCGTTCTTTCAACATACTGCCTGCTTCATGACCTAAAGCAAGATATAGATCCATCAGACTCCCTTCCATGCGATCCGTCAAATTGGCCTGATGAGTCAGCAGAATACGTTGGACATGGGCGCGTAGGTCTAAGGGAGAGCGCCGAATCTGATGCGATAAAAAACGCCAAGTCTGTAAAGGGTCATACAATGATGACAGTCTTAAGTCTTTTTCATCGGACAGGCGAAAAGCTAAAGGTAAATGAACTGAAACAGCAGGACTTCCACCCGGAAATATTTTTTCAAGCATATCAGGCCAATAGCAGCTAAAAAACTCTAATATTTTATAGTGTTTAACTATAAAGACGATACAGCTTTTTGAATGATAGCCTATAAAATGCTACAGAAAAGTTTTTTGGATCAATGGCAACTAGGTAGAGAGCTTGATGTTGTGGCTTGATTAAGTCAGCATTGCCATCAAGTAGTAGCGACTGGGGTGTAGCGTGTTATATCTAATTGGACAAATATTAGTTATTGTTTTAGTTGGAACTTTTGCTGGTTTAGGTTTAGGTTGGTGGTCTCGCGGTCTCATGGCTGACTTACGTCCACCTGCGACTAAAAGTGAAGAGGAAACTGACCCGTTTGGAGCAAGATCACGTTTAGAGCAATGTCATCGGGATAATGCTGCATTACGTCGTGATTTGCGCGAAACTGCAGATCAGCTGGAGCAGATGCAAAAAGCGACCGAGCTAACTCGTGAGGGCGACATGGTGGGTCGTTTGCAAGCTGCTGAAGTGCGGGTTCAAGCTTTATTGGATGATTTACAGGTACGCGATGATACAATTGCCGTACTAGAAAAAGAGCTTGATGCCTTACGCGCCCGGCCCTAAGTAAGTAACATGAACTAATAACATAACATTGAGGATTTTTATATGGCTAAAAAGGGAGCCGGTGCCGCTTCATTATTCGAAGCTGATATCGAGGTTGTAGGTGATGTCTCATTTGCGGGGGAGCTTTATCTACAAGGGCGTGTGAACGGTAATATTATGGCACCAGGTGAGTCTGGAGCTTCTCTCTTTTTGCAAGAGCATAGCGAAGTCAATGGTGAAATTCGTGCACCCACTTTGGTGGTTTCTGGGCGAGTCGCTGGAGATATTTACTCTACCCGCCGAGTCACTTTAAAGTCGAGCGCGGATGTGGTTGGCAATATCCATTATGCTGAGATTTTAGTGGAAGAGGGAGCAAGCGTGAATGGTATGTTAGTGTCCTTGGGTCAAACAGAGCAAAAATTATAAACACTTTATAAACGCTGAAAAAAAATACTTTTTCTCAGAACTAGTGCTAGCCTCTATATTGATAGGTATGGGCTATTATAGAGATTGTGGTGTCGCTGAAAAAAAACAGTTATGATGCGGCATTGCAACAATTGATTTTCTTGGTGATGTTTTTTTGCTTTTGTGGAGATTCAAAAATGAATTATCGTATCGTGTTAGCAACTTTAATGGCTGCTTTTGTTTTAACTGCTTGTGGTAAGAAAGAAGAGGCCACATCAACAACGACTTCTTCAACAACGACCACTACTGCTCCAGCAGCAGCGGCTGATCCAGCAGCAGCGGCAGCGGCGCCTGCTACTTCTTCTACGACTACGACTACAACGACTGAGCAACCAAAGCCACAGTAATTGTGTTTAGGCTTGCTTAAGTTTTGTGCTATCAGGGTGGTTTTTCCACCCTGTTTTTGTTTTAAGTCCTCAATTTCTGCCCAGCTCTGGCATAATCCTTAGACAAGCTTAAAATAAGGATTAGTTTATGTCTTATTACAAACATCATGTTTTCTTTTGTACCAATCAGCGCAGTAATGGCGAGAGCAGTTGTGAGGATTTTCACGCCTCAGCCATGCGTGATTATGCAAAACAGCGTTGCAAAGAACTCGGTTTGCATAAAGATAATCAAGTGCGTATTAATAGTGCAGGCTGTTTAAATCGCTGTGAGTTAGGTCCAGTCGTCGTGATTTATCCTGAGGGTACTTGGTACACTTGGGTCGATCAGGCGGATGTCGATGAAATCATTGACAGTCATTTAGTTCAAGGGAAACCCGTGGAACGCTTATTATTGGATTAAGAACTCATGCTAAGTGAGCGCTGGAAGCATTATAGTCGTTTGATTCGCTTTGAACGGCCTATTGGCAGTTTGTTGCTATTATGGCCTACTTATTGGGCTTTATGGATCGCTGCTCAAGGTTTTCCGGGTTGGAAGCTGTTGATTATTTTTAGCTTAGGTACGTTTTTAATGCGCTCGGCCGGTTGTGCAATTAATGATATTGCAGATCGTCATGTCGATGGGCAGGTGGAGCGTACTCGTTTACGCCCTTTAGCAACGGGGGCGATTAGTGTCAAAGAGGCTTTAGGCGTTTTTGGTTTTCTGCTGTTAATGGCGTTTATTTTAGTCCTGCAACTCAATGCTTTAACTATCGCTTTTTCTGGTGTGGCGGTGGTGTTAGCAGCAACTTACCCCTTTATGAAACGCTATCACCATTGGCCACAAGTTTATTTAGGAGTCGCTTTCGCTTGGGGGATTCCGATGGCCTTTACGGCAGTGAATAATCAATTTCCTCCTTTAATCGCTTGGGTTTTATTAGCGGCTAATGTGGCATGGACGACTGCTTATGACACTATGTACGCCATGTGTGATCGGGAAGATGATTTAAAGATCGGTGTGAAGTCCACCGCGATTATTTTTGGTAAGCAGGATCGGTCAATCATTGCTGGTTTGCAAGTGATAACCTTAGCTTTATTAGCATGGGTTGGGGCTTTAGCTGGCTTGACGGGGTGGTTTTGGTTGAGCTTAGGTGGGGCTGCTGGCTTGTTTGTTTATCAGCAATATTTAATTCGCAATCGGGATCGTTGGCTAAGCTTGCGGGCTTTTTTGAATAATAATTGGGTGGGTCTGTGCTTGTTTATTGGAATTGCCTTGAGCTATTACAGCGTTTAACGGTTTTCTGTGTGGAGTAAATTCCGCTACAATCGACCTCTTTTATGTTCGGAGCTTGTGAGCCTGCTATGTCTAGACAATCTAGTTTTAACCGTGAAGAACTGTTGCAATGCGGTCGTGGCGAAATGTTCGGAGCTGGTAATGCACAATTGCCCATTCCTAATATGCTCATGATGGATCGGATTGTGCGTATTAGTGACGAGGGCGGTATTCATGGTAAAGGGGAAATTCTTGCTGAGCTAGATGTAAAACCTGAGCTATGGTTTTTTGATTGTCATTTCCCCGGAGATCCGGTGATGCCGGGTTGTTTGGGGTTAGATGCCATGTGGCAGATGGTGGGGTTTTATCTGGCTTGGCTAGGTAATCCGGGGCATGGTCGCGCTTTAGGGGTGGGTGAGGTGAAGTTCTTTGGGCAGGTTTTACCGAAGGCACAAAAAGTCACTTACAAAATTAATCTCAAACGAGTCATTACTCGCAAGTTAGTTATGGGCATTGCCGATGGCAGCCTTGAAGTGGATGGCCGCGAAATTTATACGGCACAAGATTTGCGAGTTGGCTTGTTTACCAGTACCGATAATTTCTAGTGAAAGCTAAGCAGACCGTCGTGTTGCTGAGAGTACTGATTATGGGTACTGATCAATAGTCTTGCGGGTGAAGGCGTTTAACTTGCTGGTTTTATCAATTAGTGTTTGCGGTTAGGGGGCGGTGTTTGTTACCATAGCGCCCTTTTCGTATCAACCGATAAATTTTGAGGACGCTCGGCATGAAGCCCGAAATTCACCCTAATTATAGAGAAGTCGTATTCCAAGATCTCGCCAGCGGCTTCACCTTCTTGACCCGCTCAACCGTTGAGACTCGAGAAACTATTGAATATGAAGGCGCTACCTACCCACTGCTGAAAGTGGAGATTTCTAGCCAATCTCACCCTTTCTACACAGGTAAACAGTCGATTAAGAGTACTGCAGGTCAGATTGACAAGTTTAACCGTCGTTTCTCACGTGGTAGCAAATAAGCCTAGTTTAGTGATAAATAGCTAACAACTGAGCTATTTATTTAAACGGCAAACCCGAAAAAGCGCCTAGTCATGGCGCTTTTTTATTGGGTCGACTGCAGTTGTATTTTAAACTGACAGGCATTTAGAGTGAGTGCTAGATCCTTCGGCCGCTGGCTATGCCGCGATGACAATGGTCGCTGCGAGTGCTTCGGTTTTGACAGTAGAATTCAAAATGAATTTACTCGCTCCAGCCGATGGTGAAAAACTGATTGCTCGCGGTCAAATAGTCCGTGCTGGTCGCACCTTGATTGTGACTAAAGCTGAGGTCTTTGCGCTGAAAGCAGGCAAAACCTCTTGATGTGCTTTAATGCAGCAAACCATTATGGTGATGCAAGGCAAGGCAGAAAAATAACCTTACCTGCATTCAAGCTAAAAAGTGGGTGCGGGTTGATAAGTGCCTTCAGCCGCTTTCTTTGGACGCTGTGAAGCAGCCAATACTAAGCGCTCACCTTGTTGGCGAATACAGTAGCGCAAACCGAGTCGGTAACAATGTTCAGCGTTACCAGTTTCACCCATAATTTCTAATAACTCAGCCAGCTCTAAATAGGCCTCTGGATCAGGTGCTTGATTGAGGCTAGTCTCATAATAGGATTTGGCGACTCCCCACAGCTTTTGTTGGCGATGTAAGCGCGCCAGTAATAATAAACTGACCGGATTCGAGGGTTGTTGGGCTAGCCATTTTTCCGCATTTTGCACCGCCATAGGCAAGCTCGAGTGCTGAATACGCCCATAAAGGTCAGCGAGCTTAGCTTGCCAAGTTTTAGTATGGACACTGGTAATAAACTGCTCAGCTAAGTTATCTGCACCGGCTTGATGTAAGGAGGCCGCATAAACATACATGGCTTCGGCTTGCTCACGAATCGAGGGCGGGAGCTTTTTCCATAAGGTTTGCAGTTTTTCGGTATTTTTTTGCTCAGCGTATTTACCGAATAAACCCACAAGGGTGGCCGCTTGTACATTGCTCATATTTTCACTATTGAGCAGGTTTTGCTTTTGCAACTCGGGTAGTAGCTCCAGTAGAGCTTCCCAGTTTTGTTGTTTATATAAAACTTTGGCTAATAGCTTAAGTACATAGGCATTTTTCGGGGCTAAAGCACGTAAATTCAATAAGGTAGCATGAGCTTGCTCCAATTGCTCAGCCGAGAGTTGCATTTCTGCCTGAGAAACACCCACGGCAATTTGCGCGCTATTATCACTTTCAATGGCTTTTTTCAGTAGTTCATCACGACGCTCTGGCGCATCCCGCATATGAGCAGCCCGGGCCGCTCCTAAATAATTTAATAAAGGTGTTTCACTGCGCTCAGCATGTTCAGTTAATAACTGCTCAGCTTTGTCCCAATGACCTTCAGTTAATTGGATTAAACCTTGATTAAGGCTACGATTGGCTTTGGTATGTAAGCGATGGTCACGTAAGCGATGAAAGCGTCGCCGCAAACCGAACAACTCACGTAGTAAACTAATCAGTATATAAAAAGCGATACAAGCCAGCAGAACTAAGGCTGCGAGCGTAGCGGTAGTCAGCTCATAAACTTGCCCCCCCCATTTAATGAAGCTAGGGCCAGAATGTGCCAACACCTGTTGTGCTAACCAAAAGCCCCCTAATCCTATTAATAGGCAAAAGAGGATAAATCGTATCATGGTTTCTTTTCTCCAACTAAGTTGGTGCTGCGGGCTTTTTCCAATTGTTTTAAGCTAGCCGAAATATCGGGCAGTGGCGGCTGCAGATTCACTTGGTCTAAGCTATTTAAGTTTTCCAGTAAACTCGCGGCTTGGTCTTTGGGATAGTAGGCTTGTAAGGTATCGCGAATTAAAGCGATTTGTTGATGATAGCTCTTATCTTGCCGCTGAATTGCCATCAAACGTAGATTCTCTAAGCGTAACAAAATTAATTGATGAAGACTTTGCCGTGATTCATTATCTAGCGCGCTTGCTAATGGCTGATCAACTTGATGAACAACCACGGCTTCATTTAAAGTATTGATGGCTTTTTGTTTATATTCTTGCCAAATCGAGGATTCAGACTCGGTTGTTTGCGGGTTTGAATCTGCACTGGCTTCGGGTTTGGGGGAGGGATTAGGTAGCGCCTTCGCTAATTGCGTTGATAGCTCAATAGTCATAGCATTAATACGTTGAGACAGGTCAAGCAAATCAGGCTCGGCAAAAGCTTCTAAACTGGCAATATCTTTGGCGAGTTGTTGGCGTACTGGCAGATAAGAAACAGAACCTAATTTGCTTAGTAATAAGTCAGCTTCTCTCAGTGCGGCTAAAGAGGGTGCTTTCACTCCGGTTAAGTGCAATTCTTGATTGGCAAGCCGTAACAGAAAGGCGACTTCTTCAATTTGCCAATCATGATCCGTTTTTGGCGCAAGATGATGCTGTAAGCGGGCTTGTAAACTGGTAACTTGCTCCACTTGAGTGGTAACTGTTTCTGCGAACTGGCGGGTTTCATGATTCATTTGTGCCATTTTTTGCAAATCAGCACTAGCAGTGGCAGCTAAGGTATCTAGTGTTTGTTTTACCCCACTCTGTAAGCTTGCTAGTGCACTCGCGTCGGCTTTTTGGGTGAGCAATTGATCGACACTGGCTAAATGCGTGCTATGTTCTTTCGCCTTGGTATTCATACGCTGCCAATGCTTATAGCCTGCTGCGATCCCTACAACTGTAAAAAAAAGGGCTAAGAATGCAATAAATAAGGCAAAGCCTGCGCCTTTAGCTTTGGGGGCAGTGGCTGGCTCATGAGGGTTAGTCAAAGGGGTGGTTTCAGATTTCTCGATCATTCTTTATTTATCCTGTCGCCACTGGATTAAAGCAGCCAGCATGGCATCATCGGCTGGGCTGGTGGCAACAATTATGCTGTTGTTAAAACCTAGTTGTTGAGCATAAGCAGCGATTCGTTCACTGCCCACTACAAGTGCTTGTTGATAAATCCAAGTCTCCGCTTGGAGCAATTGTAAGAGGTTTTGTAAAATCTCACGACTGGTGACACAGATTATATCAAGCTGCTGTTTTGCATGAAGCTGTTTTAATCCGGCGACAGAACCCGTGGCACTGCGCTGATAGACTTGAGCATAACTCACATCGGCACCGCGTTGTTTTAAGGTATCGGCTAATAATTCTCGCCCCGAGTCGCCGCGTATAATCAGGATTCGTTGCCCCGCTAACTGTTGCAACTCATCCAAGGCTAGCAAGTCTTCACTGGTAAAGCCCTGTTCAGGCGTGACGGTAACGGTTAAGCCATATTGCTGTAAAACCGTTGCAGTTTGTTTACCAATAGCTCCCAATTTGAGGCGAGCTAAACTCGTCATATCATTGAGCAAGCTCAAACCAAACTCAACGGCATTGGCGCTAATAAAAATCACCCAATCATAGACCTTATCATGGGCTGTGGTCGTGATTTGCAACAGACTAGCAGGCGCAAGCGCGACAGGCTGAATAGACAACAGTGGAAAAAGCTTGGGTTCGGCACCAGCAGCGAGGAGCAAGTCACAGAAACGCCCCGCTTGATGAACAGGGCGAGTGACTAAGACCTGAAGACCTTGGAGGGGCAATGGCATAACTCAGTGCTGAGCTAAACCTAAGGCAGTCAGAATTTTATCACCACCTTGAGCCAGTAAGGATTCAGCAATGGCTTCCCCTAATGCTTCAGGTTTTTGAGCATGACCGACTAATTCCGCTCTAAACAGGGCTGAGCCATCAGGATAACCTAATAAACCGCGCATCCGTAATTGTTCGCCCGTGAGTTCAGCGAAGCCAGCAATCGGTACTTGGCAGCCACCATTTAAACGCTGATTCATGGCGCGTTCGGCACGGACTCGTAACAAAGTTTCAGGATGAATGAGCGGAGCGAGTAACTGGTCTATACGGGGATCATTGACTCGAGATTCAATGCCGATCGCACCTTGCCCGACTGCAGGTAGGCTTTGTTCAGGTGATAGATACGCCGTAATTCGGCTCTCGAATTGCATTCTAAGCAAGCCAGCCGCCGCCAAAATAATCGCGTCGTATTCGTTATTATCTAGCTTAGCAAGCCGAGTATGGATATTCCCGCGTAAGTCTTTGGTTTTAAGCTGAGGATAACGTGCTAGCAATTGCATTTGTCGCCGCAGACTACAAGTGCCGATGATTGCGCCAGCAGGTAGCTCATCTAAACTGTGATACCGATTAGAAACGAAGGCATCACGTGGATCTTCGCGCTCCATCACGACAGACAGATGAAGCCCTGCTGGAAATTCCATAGGCACATCTTTCATCGAGTGAACCGCTATATCGGCAATACCTTCTAGTAGACCAAGTTCGAGTTCTTTGACGAATAAGCCTTTGCCGCCGATTCGAGATAGGGGGCTATCAAGAATTTTATCACCCCGTGTGGTCATACCGACCAGTTCAACCTGTAAATCGCTATGTAAGGCCGTGAGTTGGGCAGCAACATGCTCAGCTTGCCAAAGGGCAAGTGGACTCGTGCGAGTGGCAATGCGGATAATTTCAGCCATAGGGTCAGTAGGGAAGCCATTAAAGTTTTAGCACTTTACGGTAAATAATTTGAGACTTCCAGCAGCGCCTATCAGCCACAGGGAATAGGGCTAGGTTTGGCTTAAGCGTGGGGTACTAAATAGCGTACATCTAGATAACAAGAAGGGCGATGCGATAGCGGGGGGTAAACATGCAGCCAATAGCGGTCATCGCGTTTCAGCATCCCTTCTTCAAGAGCCACTAAATCGACTAGGCTACCGTTATATAAACGAATCATGACTTCCGCATTTTTAGCAGGTGAACGTCGACATTCAATGGGTGCGTAGTCGATGGCCGCTGTATTGACTTTATAAACGGTTGCAATCGGGCGGCTACTGATGTCTGCAATATTTAATAGATTACCGTTATCAGTGCAAGCCGTGAGCAAAATAGTGATTAAGGTAGTGAAAAAATAAAATAGGCCTCTCATGCGGTACTCGCTTGTTTTTTACATACATCCCTACTGATCACCACAATGCTGGGGTAATTTGCTAAATCCTTTGCTCTATTTGGCTTACAGTGTGGTTTTCAGCAATGGGTTTTGGAGTGGAAGCGATGTTTTTGCCTCTTATCGGTCATTGGCGGTTGAAACCCTAAGTTATTCTGGCTTTAATGAGCGCAATTTAAATTTGGGTGTCAGCAGTAGGAGTGAATATGAAAATTCTAGTGGTCGGCAGTGGTGGGCGTGAGCATGCTTTAGCATGGAAGTTAGCCCAATCACCCCGAGTGACAACAGTGTTGGTCGCACCGGGTAATGCAGGCACAGCCCATGAACCTAAGCTGCGTAACCTACCGATTGCCGCTGAAGATATTGATGCCCTAGTGGATTACGCTCAAGCAGAGGCGATTGATTTAACCGTAGTAGGGCCAGAAGCGCCCTTGTCTAAAGGGATTGTGGATCGTTTTCGTGCAGCAGGCCTGCGCTGCTTTGGCCCTACTCAGCAAGCCGCTCAGTTGGAGTCTTCTAAAGCTTTCGCTAAAGATTTTCTGGCTCGTCATCAAATCGCGACGGCTGCCTATGCTAACTTCACCGAGCTTGAATCTGCATTGGCTTATATTCGTGCTAAGGGAGCGCCGATTGTAATTAAGGCGGACGGTTTAGCCGCTGGTAAAGGGGTAATTTTGGCACAAACGGAAGCAGAAGCGCTGGCAGCAGTGACAGATATGTTAGCAGGCAATGCGTTTGGGGCAGCCGGTAGTCGAGTTGTTATCGAAGAGTTTTTGAGCGGTGAAGAGGCTAGCTTCATTGTGATGGTGGATGGTGAGCAGGTATTGGCGATGGCTAGCTCACAAGATCACAAAGCCCGTGATGAAGGTGATCAAGGCCCTAATACGGGTGGGATGGGGGCGTATTCGCCAGCACCTGTGGTTACCCCTGTGATGCACGAGCGTATTATGCAAGAGGTGATTTACCCAACAGTGCGTGGGATGGCGGCAGATGGGATTCGCTATACTGGTTTCTTGTATGCGGGGGTGATGATTACCGCAGAGGGTACACCGAAAGTATTAGAGTTCAATTGCCGTTTTGGTGATCCTGAAACTCAGCCCATCATGGCACGGTTAAAATCTGATTTTGTCGATTTACTGGAAGCTGCTTTAGACGAGCGCTTAGATCAAGTCACCGCTGAATGGGACAGTCGTGCTGCCGTAGGGGTGGTATTAGCGGCAGGTGGTTATCCTGAGGCTTATGCCAAAGGTGCGGTAATTCGAGGTTTAGACAAGGCAGCTTGTTTAGAGGGTAAAGTCTTCCATGCAGGGACAGCGGATCAAGCTGGGGAGGTAGTGACTAATGGTGGGCGGGTGTTATGCGCTGTGGGCTTAGGGCAGACGGTGACTGAGGCTCAGGCTCAAGCTTATCAACTCGTGCGGGCGATTCACTGGGATCAGGTTTATTACCGCACCGATATTGGTCATCGGGCGATTGCACGTGAACAGGCACAAAGTTAGCAAGGTTTGCTGCATGCTCGTGGGTGTCATGCTAATTTAATGCTTTAACCTTAACGTAAAGGTAAATCAATATGAGCCTAGCCGTTAGTCACGTAAGTTCGGTCACTTATCCTCCGCTCCCCCTGCCTGCAGGTGGCACAATGGTTGAGGTCGCTGCAGGTGTGTATTGGATACGGATGCCATTGCCGTTTGCTTTGGATCATATCAATCTTTGGCTGCTAAAAGATGGTGAGGGCTGGGTGCAAGTGGATACAGGCTTGGTCGAAACCAGCGTGATTGAATCGTGGCGCACGCTTTTTGAAACTTATTTAAAGGGTGCCTCAGTCAACCGTTTGATTGTGACGCATTTACACCCCGATCATGTGGGTTTAGCCGGTTGGTTAGCACATGAATGGGGGGCGAGTTTGCATATGTCGCGGACTGAGTATTTACTCTGTCGCACTTTGCTATCAGATATGCATAAAGAAGCACCGGATGCGGCGATTCGATTTTATCGGCATGCCGGTTTTGATGAGGAGGAGATTGGTATTTATCGCGCCCATTTTGGAGGGTATGGCAGTTTTGTAGGTGCTTTGCCCGATGCTTATCAGCGCTTAGTGAAGGGGGATCGACTCAAAATTGATGGTGCTGAGTGGGAGGTGATCATTGGTCAAGGCCATAGTCCTGAGCATGTTTGCTTATACTGTGCCGAGAAAAAGTTATTCATTGCAGGCGACCAACTCCTACCGACGATTTCCTCGAATGTCAGTGTTTGGCCTCTTGAGCCGAATGCGAATCCACTGAAAGATTGGATTGATTCTTGTCATCACTTGCGAGCGCGGTTGCCTGCCGATGTTTTGGTGCTACCGGCGCATGGTAAACCTTTTTATGGTGCCCATCCGCGTTTAGACAGCTTGATTGCTGAACATCAGCAAGCGCTGGATGATTTATATGCATTATGTGCTGAGCCTAAGCGCGTGCTGGATGTGTTTTCAGTTTTGTTCAAAAATCCAGTGACGAAGCGGACTTTGATTTTCGCAACCGGAGAGGCGCGCGCGCATTTGAATTATTTGGTGCAGGCAGGGCTTTTGCAGGTAGAGGTAGATGACAAGGATGTGGCTTATTATCGGCAGGCATGAGGTGCTTAGTGGTTTGATTTACGGTTGAATAGGCTTACTAAAATTCCCATGCCGTCATTCGGTGTTTCGCCATCACGGGTGATAACCCCCATCGGAATTAAATTAATGATAGCACCTGCCAAAGCGTCATAGGCTAAGGCTTGGCACGCTAATTTCCAATAATGATTTTCAACCAGAAAGACGTTATCCCAGCCCATGAGGGCGATGATGCTGAAGGCAACTAATAACTCAATCCCAGGACCTGCGAAATAAGTGAGAGCGTATTTGTAACGCATTCCTAGTCCATCTACCGGATTGAATTGCACAAAGCCTTCCAGTGGAAATAGGCGTAGCTCTAAGGGGGCTTTGAATAATTGACCTCGATAAATCACTCGTCCAAAGCCAATGACGGTGCGTTCAATCTGCCAACCTAGAGCACGCGCTACGACTGCATGTCCAAATTCATGGACGAAGACTAAGGGTAGCCACCACAACAGGAAGAACAGAGCAGCTAGTTTTCGTGGTTCATAGTTAGTAAAAATTTCGAGGATGATGAGGCCTAAGAACACCGCACTGAGTCCATAAACCAAGACCTTGTCAGCTGAAGTCAGCGGCTGGTTATCATAATGGCGTTGGTCAATTTTCATATTTTGTTGAATTAGCTTGCTAAGGTGACAGGTCTCTAGTATCACCTAACTACAGAGCTTTCCCAAATTCAACTCAGGAGATTCGTGATAAAAGCTCAATTTTTAAAGGTTATGCCAGCGATTTTAAGGCGCATACGCTTAGGGTCATTACAGAATGAAAACCTAGTGTCCCCCATCCCTGAGCAGGCTGCCAATCCGACAGCGCAATGCCAACAACAATCACAGTTTCTTAGTCGCCATTTCAGTAGTGAATACGGGTCACGGGATTATAAGCTGTATATTCCGAGTCACTATGATCACTCGGATCAACCTTTACCCTTGGTTGTGATGTTGCATGGTTGTGCGCAAGATGCTGAGGATTTTGCTTTGGGTACGGATATGAATCGGTGGGCTGATCAATACCGCGTCTTAGTGGCTTATCCGAATCAAGCGAAAATCGCGAATTTAAAGCGCTGTTGGAATTGGTATAAGCCGAAAAACCAGCAGGTCGACCGGGGTGAGCCAGCGCTTATTGCAGGTTTAACCCAAGCAGTGATGCATAACTACCGTGTGGATGCGCAGCGGGTCTATATCGCTGGTTTATCGGCGGGTGGCTCAATGGCGGCCATTATGGGAGCGACTTACCCTGAGCTTTATGCAGCTATGGGGGTGCATTCTGGTTTAGCAGTGGGGAGTGCCACTCATGTGCTTGCAGCGTTGGTGGCGATGCGCCAAGGTAGCCGATCCGTGCAAGCACTGAGCCAACTCCCTAATTTTGTACCAACTATTATTTTTCAAGGGGATCAAGATCGCATCGTGCATCTACGGAATGCGGAGCTGATCTTGGCTCAAGCTAGGCAAAGCTTAGCAGCTAGTCATGCAGCTTTAACGACGGAGCAGCAGACTGTGTTACCTCCCATCGGCCATGCTTATACCCGCACACAAATCAAAGATGTGACGGGGCAAACTCAGATTGATTATTGGCTAGTGCAAGGGGCAGGGCATGCTTGGTCAGGCGGAAATAGCAGTGGCAGCTATACTGATCCTGCCGGGCCGAATGCCTCACTCGAGATGTTGCGCTTTTTCTTAAGCCATCAGCATTAAACTGAACGCTCAAGCTTAAGGATAATGAGTTTGGGGTTTTCGCCTTCATGTCAAAAATATGGCAGACTCAGCTTCAGTAAAAAGTAATAAGGAAACTCCATGTGCGGAATTAGTGGTGAATTACGGTTGGATGGTCAAGTTCCAGACTTACGAAACATCAATGCCATGATGGCAAAGCTCGAAAAGCGTGGGCCTGATCATGGCGGGAGTTATTCAGATGGTCCGTTAGCTTTTGGGCATCGGCGTTTGTCGATTATTGATCTATCCTACAAATCCAGCCAGCCGATGGTGGATGCCGAATTAGGTTTGGCCTTGGTATTCAATGGCACGATTTACAATTACCCTGAATTACGTGCTGAGCTAAAGGCCAAGGGTTATCATTTCTATTCTGACGGTGATACCGAAACTATTCTCAAAGCCTATGCCGAATGGGGTGAGGATGCGCCCCAGCATTTGCTGGGCATGTTCGCCTTTGCGATTTGGGATATGAAAAAGAAAACCCTGTTTCTGGCACGCGACCGCATGGGGATTAAGCCACTGTATTATACGCTGAATCATCAATCTTTCCGCTTTGCGTCCAATACCCAAGCGCTACTTGCTACCCCGAATATTGATACCAGCCTTGACCCATTGGCGATTCATAACCTGTTTAGTTTGCACGCGGTTGTACCTGCTCCACGCACCGTGTTAAAAGGCATTCGTAAAATGCCACCTGCACATTCGCTCACTATTGAGGTGGATGGTCGTCAAGAATTAAAACGTTATTGGAATTTGGTGGCGAAGCGTCCGGCTGAACCACGTACTGAGCAAGAGTGGATTGTCTCGATTCATGAAGCGCTGCGGGTGGCAGTCCGGCGGCGGAATAATATCGCAGATGTACCCGTGGGTGTGTTGTTGTCTGGTGGTTTGGATTCGAGTTTGCTGGTTGCCTTATTGGATGAAATCGGCATTCAAGATATTCGCACTTTTACGATTGGTTTTGATGATCAACCCGAGGAAAAAGGCAGCGAATATGAGTATTCCGATGCAGTAGTGGAGCGCTTCAAGCCCAATCATCATAAATTCCATATTCCCAATGAACAAACCTTACAACGCTTGCCCGAAGCTGTTGCCAACATGGCAGAACCCATGTTCGGTCAGGATGCGATTGGCTTTTATCTCTTATCCGAACAAGTCTCCAAACACGTTAAAGTGGTGCAATCGGGGCAGGGCGCGGATGAAGTCTTCGGTGGTTATTTTTGGTATCCACAAACGCATGCCGATTTAAACCCTGATCGTTTAGCCCGTTTCTCTAAATACTATTTCGACCGCGATCACGCCGAAATGGCGCAAATGCTGCAACCCCAGTTCCAAACCCCCGATTATACGGGCGAATTAGTCCGCGAGTTATTAGAAACTGAATTTGCGGACGAGCATTTAGATGCGGTATTGCGTGCAGATGTTACGACTTTTATCGTCGATGATCCGGTGAAGCGGGTCGATAATATGACAATGGCTTGGGGACTAGAGGCGCGTGTACCGTTTTTAGATCAAGAATTAGTCGAGCTAGCGGCGCAAATGCCGCCCGAATTAAAACTCCGCGATGGCGGCAAATATGTCTTGAAGCAAATCGCACGCGGACGAGTGCCTGATAGCGTGATTGACCGCCCGAAAGGTTATTTCCCCGTCCCTGCTTTAAAATTCGTGCGGGGCGAATTCTTAGACATGATGCGCGATACTTTGCACTCACAACAAGCCAAAGAGCGTGGCTTGTATAATCCCGCTTATGTAGCAAAACTATTAAGTAAGCCAGAAGAGCATTTGACCCGAATTCAAGGGAGTAAATTGTGGCATCTGGCCTTGTTGGAACTGTGGTTGCAGTTGAATAACTTATAGAGTCCTAACGCCAAAACACCCGCAAGCTATTCTCCCAAACCTGCGGCAATAGAGTCTCTACCTCGAGACTCTTCACCTTAGCCACTTGTTCAACAATAAATGGTAAATACTTGGGTTCGTTCTGTTGCCCACGATAGGGGACGGGGGTTAAATAGGGGGCATCTGTTTCAAATAGGATTTGCTCAACGGGTGTCATGCCAATAATTTCACGTACATTGTCAGCCGGTTTAAAGGTGCTAATGCCATTGAAGCCGAGGCAGAAGCCCTCACTTAAGCAGTATTCCGCCAAAGCTTTACCCGAAGTGAAGCTATGGATCACTCCGCGTTGCTTCAATTGCCCCACAAAATTTTGCAAAATAGCTTGAGTGTCTTCATCTGCCTCGCGGGTATGCACGACGATAGGTAAATTTAAATCAATCGCGATTTGTAGCTGACTCTCAAACACTTGGCGCTGGACTCGGCGATCAGAATGATCGTAGTAATAATCCAAGCCAATCTCGCCAATGGCGAGTATTTTGGGGTGCACAGCATGGGTACGGATCTG
Organism: Thiothrix eikelboomii; assembly: GCF_900167255.1. Classification (GTDB taxonomy): domain Bacteria; phylum Pseudomonadota; class Gammaproteobacteria; order Thiotrichales; family Thiotrichaceae; genus Thiolinea; species Thiolinea eikelboomii. Next base: position 38,385 of record NZ_FUYB01000008.1, on the reverse strand, counting down.
GTCTTCGACGGCTGGACTATAATCTTTAGCATCATGGGGATGAATGCCTTGTGTCCCCCAAACTTGTGCATAGGTTTGGGTGAGTTGCAGTACCTTTTCGAGGTTATCGGGTGAGACGCCAATCGTAATAATACGCTCAATCTTTACGGCAGTGGCGGCCTCTAGTGCAGCTTGCAAGGCTGCTGCTTCCAGATAATCCAAATGGCAGTGAGTTTCAATGATCGGATGATTAAAAATAGGAATCGGTGGTTTTTTCGACATGAGTTCATAGGCTATAAAGTGAATCAGCCTATTGTAATGACTGGCGCGGATTTAATGTATTTAAAATCACTTTTTTAAGCTTGGATCTAACTGGCATGCAACCTTTACTGATTATCGCAAATACACCCTCAGCCAATACCCTGCAATTACGCCAAGCCGTCGTGACCGGGGCTAAGCGTACTGAGCTTGCCCTCATCGAACTCAGCCCGTTTGAAGCGACGGCTGAGCATGTCTTCAATGCCAGCGCGATTATTTTGGGGACAACGGCAAATTTTGGTTATATGAGTGGCGCTTTGAAAGATTTTTTTGAGCGTATTTATTACCCCTGTCTAGAACATACCCAAGGCTTGCCGGTGGTTTTGTATGTGCGCGCAGGCACAGATGGTACGGGTGCGGTGCATAGCGTGGAGCGGATTCTGGCAGGTTTACGCTGGCGGTTGGTGCAAGAACCAATCGTATTGCAAGGTGAATTTAAACCGGAATTTTTGCAGACTTGCGAGGACTTGGGTGAGGCAATAGCAGAAGGGGTATTATTGGGGGTTTTCTGAGGCAAGATGGGCTGAGCCGCCCATCTTGGTCATGAGGCTGGATTGAAGCAAATGCTGCCAATACTGCTGCCAGTGCTTCAAGTATTGGCTTAATGAACTTTGCGAGCTGCCAATCTATGATCTAAGGCAAAAGCACCTGCACCGGCAACAGCTAGATACAAAAACACAAAGCACCAAGTCACTGCTAATTCACCACTATTCAAAATGGGCATGAATACGGTGGAAGGTGCTTGGGAAACATGTCCGATAAAATAAGCAAAGGCCATTTCACCTGAAGCTAAAAACGCTGCCAGTCGTGTGAATAAGCCCAAGATCAGTAAGATTCCTAACACCAATTCCAGTAAACCCGCAATCCAAAAGATAGATCCAATCGGCACATTGGCGAACATTTCGATAGCAGGGATCTGAAACAATTTCGTCGTTCCATGAATAACAAATAAATAGCCGACGACAATCCGTAACAAACCCAGCACATAAGGTTGAAAACGATTCACTGTAGTGGTGATGTCCATACACTAACTCCTTGAGTGGTGAAAATTTTTTGTGAGTCCTCTTTGAGGGTAGCATGCTTATTTATTTTTTTTGTAGGTCGTGCTGGTGAAGCCTTATCTAGACTCAGCCAGCCTAAACGGGCTGAGTAGTCGTAAATCCAGTCAGCCAAGCGTTCTGCAATGCAATGCTGAACAACCAAGGTAATTGTTCAGCGAATTGCTCAGCCAACTCATTCATGGTCGCTTGATTTTGCACCGCCTTGAGAAACGCCGCATCATCATGATTCAAGCTAATTTGATGCAGGTGGCGATGCTCCCGGAAGATGAGTACTTGTTCTGCAGTTTGCAGGTCGATTTCTTCAAAACTGAGTTTATCTGCATAAGGCTCGGTTTGATGAGCTAGCCAAATCGAGTGGATCGGGGCTGTAGAGCTTAAAAGCTGAGCTGAATGCGGGAGTTGAAAACGTAATTCAGCTTGCTCCTGTGCACTCAAAGTTTCTAATTGAGTAAAGTCACTGCTGGCTTGATTCACCGTATGCCACGCGGCATGTCTTGCCCATTCGAGCTGAGTGACTTCTACGATCCACATGAGCTCTTGTAAAGCGGGGAGTTGGGCTAAATGTTCTGCAAAGCCCACGCCATACTCCGCTAAAAATGGGCTGGTGGGTGGGGCTTGATCAATAAAGTTATGTGCTGCCCGCCCAAAAAACTCAGTGCCCACGAGTTCGAGGCTCACTGGATAGAGTGACTCTAAATAATCCAGCAGAATGCCGTGGGCGCTATTGCGATAAATACCAACCCGCTGTTCACTGTTTAAGCGACCTTGAGTTTTGACTAAGTTAGCTGCCGCTGCTAATTGATCGCGTTGAAAAATAGCACTAATCAAGCGCTGTTGAAGCTCAAGCAAAGGCATAGATTTGTGTCTCCATCGCTTTGTGGGTTTCTGCTAGCAGCTCTTCTAGGCTCGGAATCTGATTATCCCATTCAATTAAAGTTGGTAGTGCACCGAAGCGTTTCAGCGCCAATGCGTATAGACCCCAAACGGGGTCGCTCACTTTAGCCCCATGTGTGTCTAATAAATGAGTGCCTTTATCTTCATAGCCCGCTAAATGAAATTGCTGAACCCGCTCGATGGGAATTGAGTCTAGATATTTACAAGGGTCAAAATCGTGATTAAACGCGCTGACATAAATATTATTCACATCCAAGAGAATCTTGCAGTCGGCCTCTTCTGCCACTGCGGTGATAAATTCCCATTCAGTTAAGCTGGATTGCTGATATTGCAAGTAACTAGATACATTTTCGATGACTAAGCGCCGCTCCAAACGATCTTGAGCTTCACGAATACGTTGCACGACATGCTTAATGGTTGCTTCAGTATAAGGCAAGGGCAAAAGATCATGAGACACCCAGCCGTGGGCGGAAGTCCAACATAAATGATCAGAAATCCAAGCGGGTTGGATCCGATCAGCTAACGCTTTTAAGCGCTGAAAATAGGTCTCATTGAAGGGATCACTGGCACCCAATGACATGCCAACACCATGTAAAGTCACAGGGTAGTATTCAGCAATTTCCAGTGCGTAATCCTGCTGTACACTACCGGGCGTTAGATAATTATCAGCAAGGATTTCTAGCCAAGGAATCGGCGGCTTTTCAGCAAGAATTTGGTCAATATGCTGAAAGCGTAAGCCAATGCCACAACCAAGAATAGGGTTTGGAGTCATAGCAATTTGGGCAATTAGAAAAAGATAAAGGCAAGTATGCAGAAAAAAAGCGAGATAAGCACCGATTACTTACCTCGCAATATGGAGAAAGCTTGAGTGCTTAGCCCTTAACGACAGTGCCGCCCGCGATTTTCTCGCAAGTTCCCTTCGGTAAAGTGATCCACTCACCGGGATCGCTATCCTTGGCTGCTTTACCGGCACAAGCGTGACCATTCGCGCCACAATCATTCATGCCGGCTTTGACAATGCCTGCACATTTTTCGGTTTCTGGCTTTTTATCTTCAGCTGTTGCCACACTTAAAGCTGCACTTAAGCCAATTGCCATTAAAGCAGCGGTGATGATTTGTTTGTTTTGCATGGTGTGTACCCTCTTAGTGTTGAAAAAATGAGTTTAGGTCGGATCTAAGCGTTTTGCTCGGTGTACTGGTAACATTGTTATATACGCAGGCGAGTTTAGCTTGGATGCAGCGAATTTAAAATTTTTTGCTAAAGACAGCAATCAAGCTCAGTACAGGCTTAACGGCTGTGCCAAACTACCTCGGTGGTTAACATATAGCCAATGCCGTAAACGGTTTTGATAATCCGTGGATGCTTGGGGTCTGCTTCTAGTTTCTTACGAATCCGTGACATTCGGACATCAATACAGCGATCAAACGCGGTGTCGCGTTCTTGCATGAGTTGCTCGCGGGAAAGAATTTGGCGAGGTGCACGCAGTAAGGTCATTAATAACCCCGCTTCAGCGGCGCTCAATACTTCACAATGCCCTTGTTCATGAGCCAGCGTTAAAGTACTGACCTGAAAAGTCCAATGCTCGAAGCTAGCCTGTTGTGCTTGGGGCGCTTCGTGTAAAACGGCTGCCATTTTGTCAAGGCGGCGCAGAATACTGTTGGTGCGTGCGACTAATTCGCGGGGGTCGAAAGGCTTGCTAATATAATCATCAGCCCCTAGCTCTAGACCTAATACTTTATCTGTCAGACTATTACGACCCGAGAGAATAATAATGCCCATACTATTATTATTCATCAGCTGTTTGACTAGGTTGAGACCATCCATATCCGGCAAACCTAAATCAATGATGCAAATATCCGGTGATTGTTGTTTTAAGGCGTAAAGCGCTTGTGCCCCGGTGCGAAAGGTTTGGGTTTGATGCCCATAGCGGGCGAGTTCATTCGCCACTAGCTTACAAATATCAGCTTCATCATCAATCACATACACCAGTTTTCCGGTTTTCATGGGCTTCTCCTCCTTTGGCTGCACGCCAGAGCGCAAGGGCTAAAGTCTCTTGATCAAAGGGCTTGCGCAGTAAGGGGAAGTCTAAGCTCTGGCGGTCTTCAGGGTCAATTTCTGGTGAGTAGCCACTAATCAGTAAGATCAGGCTCTGAGGTCGGCGCTGATACAATTGTGCGGCGATATATTTGCCATCTCGATGGCCGGGCAACATCAAATCAGAAATTAAACCATCGAGATTAGGTAGGGTTTGAATCAGTTGGAGCGCTTCTTCAGCATCGGCGGCCTCTAATACATGTACACCTAAGCCGAGTAATTGGCTACGAATCACGGCCCGTACATCGGCGTTATCATCTACAACTAAGAGTAATTGGCCGGCCAGTTGTTGGCGGATTTCTGCTGAATTAATCGGTGCTTGAGGCAAACTAGGCGTTGAGGTTTCAGGGCTAGCTGTGGGTAGTAGTAAACGGATTTCTGAACCCTGAGGACTGCTTTGAATATGAATATAGCCCTGTGATTGTTTGACAAAACCATAGACCATACTTAAGCCTAGGCCAGAGTTAGTCGGGTTTTGTTTGGTGGTATAAAACGGTTCATAGGCACGCTGATAAGCATCCTCACTAAAACCTGAACCCGTATCGCTGATAGCAATGACGACATAATCACCGCTTTTGACGGGTTCATCCAATGCTAATAGGGTGGCTTGGGTGACACGCAGTATGGACGTGCTAAAATGCAAGTTGCCACCTTGTGGCATGGCATCACGGGCATTGAGCGCTAAATTCACTAAAGCATTTTCTAATAAACTCAGATCGACTCGAATATAAGTTTGCGGCGAATTGGCTTGATAGGTTAACCGAATCGACTCAGGTAGTGAGCCACGTAATAGTTCTACCGTTTCACGAATACGCTGTTCAATAGCAATCGTTTCAGTTTGTAAGGATTGGCGGCATGCAAAAGAAAGTAAGCGATGCGTAATCTCAGCCCCTCGCTTTGAAGCACGAATCGCAGGATTAAGTAACTCCTCTAAATCCTCTGCACCTAAATAACGATCACGGGCTAATAATAAATTCCCCAAAATAATTGAAAGTAAATTATTAAAATCATGTGCTAAGCCCCCCGCCAATTGGCCAACTGCACTCATGCGTTGGGCGCGGGCATTAGTGGCTAGTAATTCTTCAGTACGCTGTTTCACTTGCGTATCTAGGGTATTGATATTATTTTTTAAGCGCTCAACCATCCCATCAAAGCTTTCTGCAAGTACGCCGACTTCATCGGCTGATTGAATACCACTTTTGGCAGATAAATCGCCTGAACTGACTCGCCGCGCCGTCTGTGCTAATTGCTCTAAGGGCTGGGTAATACGATTTACAAAGAAATAGGCTAAACCTAAGGCGGCTAATAAAGTGATGATCGCTAAGCTAAGAATCCGGCTACTGAGTTTTTCTGAGCTACTACTCAGTTCATCTAAATACACTGATGAACAAATATACCAATCAAAGCCTTGCAAATGCCTGACTAAAGATAGCTTTTCATACACATAATTACCCGGTTCATTAGGCTTATCCCATAAATAATGGAGTTCACTACCCGTATCTGCCACTCGCTTTAGATCAGCTACAATTTTGTTCTGACTGAGTGGCTTAATTAGTTCAGCAATATCGGTTTGATCAATATTAGCATTAGGATGAATTAACATTTGGTTATGCGCATCGAAGATAAATAAATAACCTGTTTTAGCGACTTTAATTTCCTGTAAGGCTTTGCGTAATTCACTGATAGCACGCTCTTTCCGCTGTTGAATTTCTTTTTCCAGATCATCCAAAAAAACACCAGCACCAATCACCAAACCCCATTCAGGGTAGTTTTTAACATAGGAGTATTTATCTAAAGCTTGAGCTTCGGTTGGGCGTTGCCATTGATATTCATAGAAACCTTCACCATCACGTATCGCCGATTGGACTAAGTGAGTGACAATCGAATGCCCAGTTTCATCCACTAGCTCGTGCATATTTTTGCCATGAAACCGAGGGTCAGGATGAGAAAGCAGTTTGCCTTGATGATCAGCGATCCAAATATAGTCTTGGTTTCTGTAGTTGAAGTGGCGAATCAATTCATACGCAGAGGCTAAGGCTAATTCGCGGGGTTGAGCTTGTGGCTCAGCTGCTTGCAAAACTGCACTTAAATAGGATTCAGTGATCGAAACGGCGACTTTTAGTTGTTGCTGCTGGGATTTCAGGGTTTGGTTTCGATAATCTTCGACGTTCGCATACATGCGATTTGCCAGTTCAAATACATTATTTAAGGCGGTACGACTGGCATTGCGCTCAATCTCAAACACAGTCTGCTTAATCAGTGGCACTGAATACAGATAAATGAACACAAAAGTAGCCAGCAGGATGCTCAACAACAGCAAAAAGAATTGCCTCGATAACCGCGAGTTTAAAGGTTTAAGGCGATACATGCGCGGTTTCCTCATTAAGCTAGACAGTTAACAGTACAAGCAAAAACAAGCCCGCGCCTAGTGCTAAGTTGAAGAAATTTAAGCTTTTTAGTGTATTTTTGCTGCGCAACAATTCGTTACATTCTTGCAATATTGTCGCAAAGATAGGGGGCTAGTATGCGCTCGCAAGTGATTGGAGGATCCATAGCGTGAGCGAGCAAATTATTCTAGAAACTCGAAACCTGACCAAGGGGTTTAAGGGTTTCACTGCCGTTGATAACGTGAATTTAAAAATTCAGCGCGGGCAGATTCATGCCCTGATTGGCCCTAATGGTGCAGGCAAAACCACAGTTTTTAATCTACTCACTAAGTATCTGACCCCTAGCTCAGGGCAAATTCTGTTTAAGGGTCAAGATATTACGGCCCTGGAAGCGTCCGCAATTGCTCAGTTGGGTTTAGTACGCTCGTTTCAAATCTCTGCTGTCTTCCCTCGGCTCACCGTCTTAGAAAATGTGCGCATTGCTCTCCAACGCAAGGAAGGTAATAGCTTTCAGTTTTGGAAGTCCGACAAGGTTCTAGAACGCTTAAACCCTCGGGCTGAAGCCTTATTAGCCGATGTCGGTTTATTGGATTTTGCTCAAGCGACTACCTTAGATCTGCCTTATGGGCGTAAACGGGCTTTAGAACTTGCTACCACTTTAGCCCTTGACCCCGAAATGCTGCTCTTAGATGAGCCGACCCAAGGTATGGGGCATGAAGATGTCGCTGTTGTCGCCGCTTTAATTAAAAAAGTGTCTGCAGAGCGCACTATTTTGATGGTGGAGCACAATCTGCATGTGGTCTCACAGCTCGCAGATCGGATTACGGTTTTGCAACGTGGAGCTGTGTTAACAGAGGGTGATTATGCCACCGTTTCCGCTGATCCACGGGTCAAAGAGGCTTATCTGGGGGTAGCCGCTGATGAGGAGGTGGCCGCATGAAAGCTCAAGGTAATGAAAAATTACGGGTTAGTGATTTGCATGCTTTTTATGGCGAATCGCATATTTTGCATGGTATTGACCTGCATGTGAATCAAGGTGAATTGGTCACTCTCCTCGGGCGCAATGGCTCTGGGCGCTCGACGACATTGAAAGCGATTATGAATATGGTGGGGCGGCGCAGTGGCAGTATCAATATCAATGGTACGGAAACAATGGGGTTAGCCGCCCACCGAATTGCTCATTTAGGGATCGGTTTTTGTCCTGAAGAACGCGGGATTTTTTCTAGCCTGAACGTCGAAGAGAATCTGCTCTTACCTCCTGCGGTGCGCAGTGATGGCATGAGTTTAGACGAGATCTATCAAATGTTTCCGAATCTGTATGAGCGCCGTACCAGCCAAGGGACGCGCTTATCAGGGGGCGAACAGCAAATGTTGGCCTTAGCACGGATTCTGCGCACGGGCGCCAATATTTTATTACTCGACGAGATCACCGAGGGCTTAGCGCCGGTGATTGTGAAAAAGCTCGGCGAGGTCTTGATACAGCTCAAACGTAAAAACTTAACGATTCTGTTGGTTGAGCAAAATTTCCATTTTGCTGCCCCGATTGCAGATCGGCATTACGTGATGGAGCACGGCCGGATTGTGGAAGAAGTTCAACAGGCAGAGTTGAGCGCTAAAACGGAATTGCTCAATACCCTGCTTGGGGTTTGATAACGAATTTTTTGAAAAAGAGGATGAGTATGAACAAGTTGGTATTAGCAACAGCCGTTGCCCTCGGTTTAGCCCTAACGCAGGTACAAGCTGAAGGTATTTCAGACGATAAGGTAAAAATCGGTGTACTCGCTGATATGGGAGGCACTTATGCAGATGTCTGCGGTAAAGGTTGTGTAGCTGCGGTGGAAATGGCGATTGCTGATTTTGGTGGCAAGGTCTTAGATAAGCCGATTGAAGTGGTTTCAGCGGATGATCAGAACAAGCCCGATGTAGGCTCGGCAGTGGTGCGTGAGTGGCTGGATAAGGATAAAGTCGATGCGATTGGCGGGATTGTTGCTTCCTCCGTAGGTTTAGCAGCCGCTAAAGTGGCGAATGAAGCGAAAAAACCCTTGTTAATTTCTACAGCAGGTAGCCCCGCCTTCACGACTAAGCAATGTTCACCCTATAACGCTCACTGGGCCTATGACGTGGTTGCTTTAGCGAATGGTACGGTAAAACCATTGGTGGCAGCGGGCAAAAAGAAATGGTTTTTTATCACCGCCGATTATGAGTTCGGTCATGCTTTAGAAAAAGTATCCGCCGGAGTCATTGAGAAGAATGGAGGGGAAGTTGTTGGTAGTGTGAAAGTCCCCTTAGGTACAACCGATTATTCTTCTTATATTTTACAGGCTCAATCTTCAGGGGCGGATGCGGTGGCTTTGGCCAATGCGGGCAAAGACTTTGTGAATTCACTCAAAGGTGCTAGCGAATTTGGGTTAAATAAGCAAGCGACGATGGTGGGTTTGTTGGTGTTCTCCTCGGATGTGCAAGCCCTTGATCCGGCGCTGATTGCCGATATGCGCTTGACCACCGGTTTCTTCAGTGAAATGGATGATAAAACCAAAGAATGGTCGCAGCGTTTCAAAGAAAAATTCGGTAAGACTCCAACGATGGGTCAGGCTGGCGCTTACTCTGCCACCTTGCATTATCTGAATGCAGTGAAAGAAGCGGGTACGGATGACGGTGATGCGGTGATGGCAAAAATGAAAGCCACTAAGCCGGATGATTTCTTTGCACGTAATGCTGAACTGCGTGCAGACGGACGTATGGTGCATGACATGTATCAGGTTCGTGTGAAAAAAGCCGATGAGCGTGCCAATGACGATGACATTTTTGCCCTAGAGCAAACCTTAGCGGGTAATGAGGTCTATCTGCCGATGGACGCTGCTTGTGATTTCAGCAAAAAGTAATCCCTAACGTATAGCCCTAGTCGCTAAGTTCTCCTCCTGAGCGGCTAGGGTTTATACCATCAGCAGAGTAGTGTTTATGGATACAATTCTTGGTATCAATCCGGTCGCTTTGTTTGGGCAATTGCTGGTTGGGCTGATTAACGGCTCATTTTATGCACTGCTCAGCTTAGGGCTAGCGATTATTTTCGGTCTATTACGGATTATCAATTTTGCCCAAGGTGCACTGTATATGATCGGTGCCTTTTTGGCGTGGCTGGGCTTAGAGTATTGGGGGCTGAGCTATGGCTGGGCTTTACTGATAGTTCCGCTGGTTGTCGGTTTATTCGGTATTTTGATTGAGCGCTTTTTAATTCGTCCGATTGCACATGAAGATCATTTGTACAGCTTGCTGCTGACCTTTGGGGTTGCACTGGTGCTACAAGGTGTATTTAGTCATGTATTTGGTTCATCGGGTAAGCCGTATTCGATTCCTGAGTTTTTACAGGGTGTGGCTAATTTAGGTTTTATGTATCTGCCGATTTATCGCGGCTGGATTATTGTGGTTTCGCTCTTAGTCTGTTTTGGGACTTGGTGGGCAATTGAGAAAACTAAATTAGGTGCTTATTTGCGAGCAGGCACGGAGAATGCGCGTTTATTACAAGCCTTCGGGATTAATGTGCCTTTGATGGTGACTTTAACCTTCGGTTTTGGTGTGGCTTTAGCAGGTCTAGCGGGTGTTTTAGCTGCACCGATTTATTCCGTTAGCCCCGATATGGGCGCTAATTTATTAATTGTCGTTTTCGCCATTGTGGTTATTGGTGGCATGGGTTCGATTGGTGGGGCGATTATTACCGGTATTAGTATGGGAGTGATTGAGGGCTTAACTAAGTACTTTTACCCTGAGGCCTCAAATACCATTATTTTTATGGTGATGGTGGTCGTGTTATTAATTAAGCCTGCTGGCCTATTCGGTAAGGAAGTATAAGTGATGGAATTCATTAAATCGAATAAATTCAATATTATTCTCATTGCCTTGGCTTTAGTCATTCCTTTTGGAGTTTATCCGGTATTTTTAATGAAGGTTTTATGCTTTGGTCTATTTGCAGCAGCCTTTAATTTAATGTTGGGTTTTGTCGGTATGTTATCGTTTGGCCATGCTGCTTTTTTAGCAACCGGTGGCTATGTGACAGGTTATTTGATGTCGAATGCAGATCTAACACCTGAACTGGGTATCTTATGCGGTACGTTAGCTTCAGCAGTTTTAGGTTATTTATTCGGTAGTTTATCAGTAAAGCGCGAAGGTATCTATTTCGCAATGGTAACTTTAGCGTTATCGCAGCTATTGTTTTTCTTTTTCCTGCAAGCACCGTTTACTGAGGGTGAAAATGGTTTGCAAGGTATTCCTCGAGGGAAACTATTTGGCTTTATTGATTTGAATAATAATTTATCCATGTATTATTTCGTGCTAGCAGTGTTCTTATTGGGTTTTTGGTTGATTTATCGTAGCGTGCATTCCCCTTTTGGACAGGTATTAAAAGCCATTCGGGAAAATGAACCACGAGCGATTTCTCTTGGCTACTCGGTGCGTCAGTATAAGTTAATGGCTTTTGTCCTGTCAGCGGCTTTATCGGGCTTGGCTGGTTCGACTAAAGCTTTGGTGTTCCAACTAGAGTCGTTAACCGATGCACATTGGCAGATGTCCGGTGAGGTGGTGCTGATGACTTTAGTCGGTGGCATGGGGACGATCTTTGGTCCTTTAGTGGGTGCAGCGGTGGTGGTGGGGATTGAAAACTTTTTTTCAGGCGGGGAATTAGGTACTTATATCCATATCATTATGGGGTTAATTTTCATTATCTGTGTCTTAGCCTTTAGAAATGGTATCGTTGGTGAGTTTAATAAATTCGTAAAGAATAATTTTTAATCGGACTGGAGGAGTGTGAGCGATGTCTGATCGGAATATCTATGAGCAAGGTCTAGATCAAGTGGCTGCTAACTACGAGCCTTTGAGCCCTTTGACTTTCCTTGAGCGTGCAGCTTCGGTACATCCTAATAAAACGGCTGTGGTGCATGGTGCAGTGCGTCGTACTTGGGCCGAGACTTATCAGCGTTGTCGGCAATTGGCGAGTGCCTTGAGCCAACAAGGTATTGGGGTTGGGGATACGGTAGCGATTATCTGCCCGAATCTACCGGAGCATTTTGAAGCACATTTTGGTGTGCCGATGACTGGAGCAGTGCTCAATTCGATTAATACTCGCCTCGATGCATCTGCAGTCGCTTTTATTCTTGAGCATGGCGAGGCTAAGATTTTAATCACTGAACGTGAAATGTCGCCGATTGTGAAAGAGGCACTCAAATTAGTCGCTCATCCTCCGTTAGTCATTGATATTGATGATCCTTCCTTTGTCGGCGGTGAGTTGCTGGGTTCAATGACCTATGAAAATCTACTCGCCTTGGGTGATCCTCATTTCGCTTGGCAAGGCCCAAAGAATGAATGGGATGCGATTACCCTGAATTACACCTCAGGCACAACAGGGAATCCGAAAGGCGTGGTTTACCATCATCGAGGCGCTTATCTCAATGCAGTGAGTAATGCTTTGTCGTGGGAAATGCCAAGCCGCGCAGTTTATTTATGGACGCTGCCCATGTTCCATTGCAATGGCTGGTGCTTCCCGTGGACCGTCGCGGCAGTGACAGGTGTGAATGTTTGTTTACGCCATGTGCGGGCAGATAAAATTATTGAGCTGATTAAGCAAGAGAAAGTAGATCATTTTTGTGGTGCACCGATTGTGTTGAGTATGATCAGTGGCTTACCAGCTGAGCAAAAGGCAGGGATTGAACAGACGGTTAAAGTTATGACCGCTGGTGCGCCTCCACCCGCTGCAGTGATTCAAAGTATGGAGGAAATGGGTTTTCAGGTGATTCATGTGTATGGCTTAACTGAAACCTATGGTCCTTGTGTCGTCTCGGAATGGAATGACGAATGGGATGATCGTTCAGTTGCAGATAAAGCCCGCTTGAAAGCTCGCCAAGGGGTACGTGCACCGATGCAAGAAGGCTTGATGGTGGCTAATCCCGATACATTGGAACCTGTGCCACAAGATGGGCAGTCAATGGGTGAGATTTTCATGCGCGGTAATATCGTGATGAAAGGGTATTTGAAGAATCCCCCAACGACTGAAGAATCTTTTGCAGGCGGCTGGTTTCATTCCGGTGATTTGGCCGTATGGCATGCGGATGGTTATATAGAAATCAAGGATCGCTCGAAAGATATTATTATTTCGGGTGGTGAAAATATTTCTTCTATTGAAGTGGAGGATGTTTTGTATAAGCATCCCAAGATTCAAGATGTAGCTGTAGTGGCTAAACACGATGAAAAGTGGGGAGAAGTACCTTGTGCCTTCATTAAGCTGGTGAGTGGAGCTGAAATGACCGAGCAAGAAGTGATTGATTACTGTCGTGAAAATATGGCACGGTTCAAAACTCCAAAGAAAGTTATCTTTGTGGATTTACCGCGCACCTCGACGGGCAAGGTACAAAAGTTTATCCTCAGACAATGGGCTGATGAAGCTAACTAAATTTTTTCTCCAAAGGCAATGTCTCTAAAGGAAGATCTCCAAATGAAGATCACCAAAGCGTTAAAGAGTCATGCCTTAGCCTTGATGTCAGAATGAGAGAGCTAGCATCAAGGCTAATCGCTTCGTCAGTTCACTTTGAAGCTTAATTCAATTTAAAGGTTAGCAAAGATGAAGATATTGGTAGCAGTCAAGCGCGTCATTGATTACAGCGTCAAGGTACGTGTCAAAGCGGACAACAGTAATGTCGATCTGACAAATGTAAAAATGTCATTGAATCCATTCTGTGAAATCGCGGTAGAGGAGGCATTACGGTTGCGCGAAGCGGGCAAAGCTACCGAGATTGTGGTTGTTTCGATGGGTGTTAAAGCGGCGCAAGATCAAATTCGCACAGCGCTAGCGATGGGCGCTGATCGCGGTATTTTTATTGAGACCGGCGATGCTGAGTTAAATTCTTTAAGTGTGGCTAAGCTGTTGGCAAAAGTCGTGCAAGATGAGCAGCCCGGCTTGATACTTTTAGGTAAGCAGGCGATTGACTCTGATAATAATCAAACCGGGCAAATGCTCGCTGCGCTCTGTGGTTATCCACAGGCTACCTTTGCTTCTAAAATCGTGGTGGAGGGCGATACGGCCACGGTCACTCGAGAAATTGACGGTGGTTTACAAACGCTAAAATTAAGTCTGCCTGCGGTAGTCACTACGGATTTACGTTTGAATGAACCACGCTATGTCAAACTTCCTGACATTATGAAAGCTAAGAAAAAACCGTTAGCGGTGACGACTCCGGCTGAACTGGGTGTGCCGGTCGCTAATACTATTACTCTCGTTCGGGTGGATGCACCGGCTGAGCGCAGTGCAGGGATTAAGGTCGAGAGCGTGGATGCGCTGATTGATGCTCTGAAAAACAAAGCTAAAGTCATTTAATTGGGAGGAGACACAGAATGAGTAATTTAGTCATTGCCGAACACGATAACCAGAATTTAAAAGCCTCCACACTCAATGCGATTACTGCAGCGAGCAAAATTGGTGGCGATATTGAGGTCTTAGTGGTCGGTGCGAATTGTCAAGCCGTTGCTCAAGCTGCTGCTGCGGTCACGGGGGTATCTAAAGTGCGGGTGGCGGATAATGCCGCCTATGAGCATCAATTAGCCGAAAATACTGCACAATTAGTGGCTGCTTTAGCCCCTGCGTATACCCATTTATTAGCGCCTGCGACACCAGCGGGTAAAGACCTAATGCCTCGGGTGGCTGCTTTACTGGATGTGAATCAACTCACCGATATGATGGCTGTGGTGAGTGCTGATACTTTCAAGCGTCCTATCTATGCAGGCAATGCCATTGCGACGGTGCAAAGCAGCGACAAAATTAAAGTCATGTCAGTGCGGATTACCGCTTTTGACGCTGCACCCGCCACGGGAGGCAGTGCCACGATTGAAGCGATTGACTCCGTGTTTACGGCGGATAAAACTCAATTTATTGGTGAGGAAATCGCAAAATCAGATCGCCCAGAATTAACTTCTGCCAAGATTGTTGTCTCGGGTGGGCGAGGTGTGGGTTCTGCGGATAATTTCAAAATTATCTACGCGCTAGCCGATCAATTAAATGCAGCGGTGGGTGCTAGCCGTGCAGCGGTGGATGCTGGCTTTGTACCGAATGATCTGCAAGTCGGTCAAACAGGTAAGGTAGTTGCCCCAGAGATGTATATTGCTGTGGGTATCTCCGGTGCGATCCAACACTTAGCAGGTATGAAGGATTCGAAAGTGATCGTGGCGATCAATAAAGATCCAGAAGCACCGATTTTCCAAGTAGCCGATTACGGTTTAGTAGCAGATTTATTTGCTGCTGTGCCCGAAATGACTAGTAAGCTCTAGTTTAGGTAGGGACTGATGGATATTACCGAAATTGAACGTGACTCGATGGAGTTCGATGTCGTGATCGTAGGCGCCGGACCTGCGGGTCTAGCAGCTGCGTGTCGCTTAATGCAATTAGCTAAGGAGCATCACCAAGAGCTAACGGTTTGCTTAGTCGAAAAGGGGTCAGAAGTTGGCGCGCATATTCTCTCGGGGGCCGTGATTGAAAGTCGTGCCATTGAAGAATTGTTCCCCAATTGGCAAGAGCTAGGTGCACCTTTAAACGTGCCAGTGCAACGTGATGAACTCTATTTGCTGCGCAATGAAACCGCTGCTGTCAAAATTCCGAATGCGTTTATTCCCGCGACTATGCATAACGAGGGCAATTATATCGTCAGTCTCGGTAATGTTTGTCGTTGGCTAGCCGAGCAAGCGGAAGGTTTGGGTGTTGAGGTATTTCCGGGGTTTCCAGCCAGCCAATTGCTCTTGAATGAGGATGGCAGTGTCGCAGGTATTATCACCGGTGATATGGGAATTGGCATTGATGGTGAACCGAAAGATAGCTTTACGCCCGGGATGGAGCTAAGGGCGAAATACACGATTTTTGCCGAAGGTTGTCGTGGGCATTTAGGCAAGCAGCTTTATAGCCAATTTCAGCTTGATGCCGATGCTGATGCACAGCATTATGGGATCGGTATTAAAGAGCTGTGGGATATTGATCCCAGCAAACACCAAGAGGGCTTGGTGATTCATGGTTCGGGTTGGCCTTTAGGGGGCGGAACCAGTGGTGGTTTCTTCCTCTATCACAGTGAAAACAACCAAGCCGTGGTGGGTTTGATCATCGACCTCAACTATAGCAATCCCTATGTCAGCCCCTTTGATGAATTTCAGCGGATGAAGCATCACCCCTTAATAGCGGACTATTTGCAAGGAGGGAAGCGGGTTGCTTATGGTGCCCGTGCGATTACCAAAGGTGGCTTTAATGCTTTGCCTAAGATGCATTTCCCCGGTGGTTTATTGGTCGGTTGTAATGCAGGTACTTTGAACTTTGCGAAAATCAAAGGCACACATACTGCCATGAAAAGCGGGATGTTGGCAGCCGAAGAAATCTTTGCGGCTCTGCAAGCGGGTGATACCGGCGGCAAGGACTTAAGTGGTTATGATGCACGCTTCCAAAATTCTTGGGTCTATACAGAATTGCAAGCCAGTCGTAATTTCGGCCCTGCTTTGCATAAGTTTGGTTCACTGATCGGTGGGGCTTTCAATTTTATCGACCAGAATATTTTTCGGGGTAAGCTGCCAGTCACTTTACGCGATGATCATCCTGATTATGCACAACTGCGCCCTGCCAGTGAGTTCGCACCGATTCAGTATCCTAAACCCGATGGTAAGCTGAGTTTTGATAAATTGAGTTCAGTCTTCTTATCGAATACCAATCATGATGAAGACCAGCCCAGCCATTTAAGATTGAAAGACCCGACTATCCCGATTGGTAAAAATTTACCGCTGTATGCTGAGCCTGCCCAACGCTATTGCCCGGCAGGTGTCTACGAAGTTTTGGGCGAAGGTGCTGAGGCACGTTTCCAGATTAATGCGCAGAACTGCGTACACTGTAAGACCTGTGACATTAAAGATCCTGCACAGAATATTACTTGGGTAACGCCTGAAGGTGGCGGTGGTCCGAACTACCCGAATATGTAAGGTGTATCGACAAGAGTGGTGCTCTGCTCTTGCCTACCGCCTCCGTCAAGATTCAGACCACAGGCTTGAGTGTAGTGTGGTGTCAGTCGAGGATGATCACTAAAGTTTAAATAATAAGCGTGGTGTTTAGGCGCGCCCGCAAACCCTGTTAGCTAGGAGGAGAAGTAAAATGTTAGGCCAAATGATGCAAATGCCTTTGCTGATTAGTTCTTTATTAGAACATGCTGAGCGCTATCACGGGGCGACCGAAATTATCTCCGTTAATACTAGTGGTGGAAAAACCAGAACCCATTGGGCTGCCGTTGGCCAGCGCGCCCGTCAGTTAGCCAGTCAATTAGACCAATTGGGGATTCAAGCAGGCGAATGTTGCGCTACGTTAGCTTGGAATAATCATCGCCATTTAGAAATTTATTTTGGAGTGTCCAGCAGTGGGCGGGTTTGCCATACCATCAATCCACGGCTCTTCCCTGCACAGCTTAGTTTCATCATTAACCATGCGCAGGATCAGGTACTGTTTTTTGATAAAACCTTTCTGCCTTTAGTCGTGGGCTTGCGTGAGCACTTGCCGAGTGTGAAAGCTTATGTCCTCTTGGATGCACCAGATGCAGTCGTGGAGGTACAGCTACCTGGGGTGTTATTTTATGAAGATTTGATTGCAGCCGGTGATAGCCAGTATCAATGGCCAAGCTTAGATGAGCAGTCTGCTTCGAGCTTATGTTATACCTCAGGCACGACCGGTGATCCGAAGGGTGTATTGTATTCGCATCGTTCCACCGTGCTGCATTCATTAGCGGTAAGTTTGCCAGATAGTTTGGGATTGTCGGCGCAGGATTGTGTCATGCCCGTAGTGCCCATGTTTCATGTGAATGCTTGGGGTATCCCCTATGCAGCCGCCTTGACAGGGGCAAGTTTAGTGATGCCAGGTCCTGGATTGGATGGTGCGAGCTTGTTGCAGTTAATTGATGAAGAGCAAGTGACCTTGGCTTTAGGTGTCCCGACCATTTGGCAAGGTTTGCTCAGTGCGATTGAAAAATCAGGCTCAACCGTACCTAGCTTAAAACGCACGGTGGTCGGTGGTGCGGCTTGTCCGCCTTCCATGATGGCTAAATTTCGAGACTATGGGGTAGATACTATCCATGCTTGGGGGATGACAGAGCTGAGTCCCATCGGAACAGTCAATGCTTTATTGCATAAGCATATGACTTTGCCCATCGAAGACCAGCAACAGATACGCCTAAGTCAAGGCCGTCCGGTCTTTGGTATTGAATTACGCCTGATCAATGATCAAGGTGAAGTCCTCGCCAACGACGGCAAAACACAAGGTAATTTACAGTGTCGTGGGCATTGGGTGGTGGATACTTATTTTCATGCAGAGCATCCAGCATTAGAGGCGGGTTGGTTCTCCACGGGTGATGTTGCCACGATGGATGCGGATGGCTATATGCAGATCCGAGATCGCTCGAAAGATATTATTAAATCAGGTGGCGAGTGGATTAGCACCGTAGAACTGGAAAATATTGCCTTGGCGCATCCTGATTTAATCGGTGCAGCAGCGATTGCCGCCAAACATGAAAAATGGGATGAGCGCCCACTTTTGATTGCTGTTCGACGTGAAGGACGCGAGCCTTCTGCAGCAGAGATTTTAGCCTTTTTTGATGGAAAAATAGCAAAGTGGCAAATCCCTGATGCAGTGATTTTTGTGGAGTCTTTGCCACTGAATGGCACAGGTAAGTTAATGAAAAATAAGCTTAGAGAGCAGTTTGGTGAGCATTTATTGCAGCCAGCCGCTGACGCTAAGCCAAGTACGATATGAAATCCTAAGGAGTTTGAAATGAGTTATACCCATCCCTATCAGGATGCTGATTTTGTCCTGCGGCAGATAGTGAAGTTTGATGAGCTAGGTGCAGATGCCGGGCTGGACGAAGCCAATATGGATTTGGCGGTCGCGGTGCTTGAAGAAGCAGGCAAAATGGGCAGTGAAGTACTCGCTCCCTTAAACTGGAGCGGTGATCAGGCGGGTATAAGTCTGGGTGAACAGGGGGTGCAAGAAGCGCCGGGTTTCAAAGAAGCCTATCAGCAGTTTGCGCAAGCGGGTTGGTTATCCTTATCCGTTGCAGAAGACTTCGGTGGGCAAGGTTTGCCGAATGTTTTAAGCACAGCCGTGAATGAAGTATGGCAATCGGCGAATATTTCCTTTGCGCTATGTCCGATGCTGAGTATTGGTGCGATGGAGAGTATCGGTCACCATGCCAGCCATGCATTGCAGTCGGCCTATTTGCCAAAAATGGCCAGCGGCGAATGGACGGGTACTATGAACCTGACAGAACCCGATGCAGGTTCGGATTTAGCCGCCGTCAAGACTCGGGCTGTGCCAAACGGCGATCATTATCTGGTCACGGGTCAAAAGATTTTCATCACTTGGGGTGATCATCAGATGACCGAAAATATTGTGCATTTAGTGCTAGCACGGTTGCCCGATGCACCGGCGGGGGTGAAGGGTATTTCGCTGTTTATTGTACCCAAATTCCTATTGGATGCAGACGGCAATCCGGCAGAACGAAATGCCGCCCATTGTTTATCCGTTGAACATAAGCTGGGGATTCATGCTAGCCCGACTTGTGTGATGGAGTTTAAAGAGGCCGTGGGCTATATCATCGGTGAGCCTAATAAAGGTTTATCGTATATGTTCACCATGATGAACCATGCGCGCCAAGCGGTTGGTTTACAAGGCCTGTCTATTTCTGAGCGTGCTTATCAGCAAGCGCGGGTCTTTGCTAAAGAGCGCTTGCAAGGTACGCGCCGCGATGGCTCGCGCATTCCGATTATTGAGCACCCTGATGTGCGGCGGATGTTGATGCTGATGCGTGCAAGCTGTGAGGCCATGCGTGCTCTAGCCTTGGTTGCTGCTGCCGAAGTCGACCGTGCGCGTTATGCGCAAGCGGCTGAAGCCCAAGCGATGCATACTGCACGAGTTGAGCTATTCACCCCGATTGTGAAGGGCTGGCTGACTGAATTAAGCCAAGAAATGACCTATCTGAATATTCAGATTCACGGTGGCATGGGCTTTATTGAAGAAACGGGGGCGGCTCAGCATTATCGTGATGCCCGCATTTTGACTATTTATGAAGGCACAACGGGCATTCAAGCGTTGGATTTCATTGGTCGCAAAACTCTCAGTGATCAAGGTGCTGCTTTGGCTTTATTATTAGCAGAGATCCGTATTACTGCGGAAGACTTACGGGCGACTAATACCCTGCATGCCAGTATTTTGGATGGCTTGGAATCAGCCTTGGCCAGAGGCGTGGTTGCCCGTGAATGGTTATTGCAATCCGCACCGAGCGATGCGAATTTAGCGGGCAGTGCCAGTGTTAATTTCTTGATGCTATTTGGCTATCTCTGTGGGGGATGGTTAATGGCGAAACAGGCAGGTTTAGCACAAGCGCAATTAGCCGCAGGTGAGGGGGATGCTTATTTCCTTAAGAATAAATTGATCACAGCTCGCTTCTATGCTGAGCATTTATTGCCACGCACTCAAGGCCATTTAGCAGCTATGCTAGCGGGGAGTGAAAGCACGATGGCTTTAGCGGAAGATGCATTTTAGGAGCAGCATATGGGTAAGATGATTCAAGTCGGTGATCAAGCCTCGCGCCAACGTAGGTTTACGGAAGTGGATGTGCAGCAATTTGCCGATTTAACCGGCGATCATAATCCGGTGCATTTAGATGCTGAGTTTGCGGCGAGTACTCAATTTAAAGCGCAAATTGTCCACGGGATGTTGGTGGGGAGTTTGTTCACGGGTATTTTAGGTGAGGATCTGCCCGGTTCGGGTGCGATCTATATGTCGCAAAACTTGAGTTTCAAGGCCCCCGTTTATTTAAACCAAACAGTCACTGCCACGGTTGAAGTGACACAGATTCGTGAAGGTAAAGGGATTGTTAGCCTTGATACTTATGTGACTGACCAAGAAGGGAAGGTGTTGGTAAAAGGTGATGCAGTGTTATTTGTGCCTTGGTTAAAGGCTTAGCTGATATTGATTGATGGGCTACCCATCATCTGCCTGCCATCGACTGTGAACGATGGCGGGCTGATTAAAGTTTATTGAGCTGCTGGAGCTGGCGCTTGGTTAGCAAGATAACTGGCGATTTTACCAATATCATCGTCACTCATGCCAGCCATAATGCCCATCATGGTCGCTGATAGGCCATTGGTGCGTTTGCCGTCGCGAATATCCTTCATCTGTTGCACCATATAAGCTGCTGTTTGGCCAGCTAATTTAGGATAGGTTTCCATAATCGGTTTATTACCCGCTTCGCCGTGGCAGCTCAAGCAGGCTTTCTCGGTATACAGCTTCGCACCCGCCGCATCATCAGCCTGCGCCACACTGATACTCGTGAATAAACTTAAGGTTAAAACATAGGCAAGTTTCTTCATCAGTTTGCTCCTCTCCGTGTTGTTAAATAAAGTTTTAACACGAGTCACCTTACTGATTTCTAATCTAAATTGTAAGGAATCCAAAAGGGGTAGACCTTGTGGGCAATAGAGATAGCTTGGCTGAATTAATCGGAGCTGCCAGTTTTTCTTTATGGCTTAGCTGCGGGAGTTTGTTTTCAGTGGACGTGAAGAAATCAGCTGTTTTTGCTGTTGCAAGTCAACATAAACCACAACTTCATAACCTGCTCCATTTTGGAGGTCTAATTGCAGGCGATAATTCATACCTGCCACCACTTGGCGTTCCGCTTTGGTCACCCGATTCAATAAACCGCCTAAAGCTTGCACGGCAAATTGTGCGGCATTTTGTACTTCAAGATCATTGACATCCACTGCTGTATAGCCACCCACGATGTGAGCTTGAGGCATCGGGGCAGGGGGGGTGTTTGGTGGTGGAGTAGGTAGGCTGGGATGAGTATTGCAAGCACTGAGCAGGCCGCTCAGGGCTAAGAATAGGGGAAGGGTGATCGATTTCATTGGGGGTTCTCAGTGTAAAAAGGTGTATCTATGCTGATTCTTTGTACACTTGTCAATCGCTAGCGGTGTCTTTGCGCTGAGTATTAAATCTGCTATTAATACCGCTATTAATACCGCAATCCCAACCTTAGTCTTAAGTTTGCTGCCATGCCAAAAATTTTCATCAGTTATGCTCGCGATCAAAGCCACGGCGAGAACCTTGCCGCTGAAGCTCAACAGCAATTGCAAGTGGCTGGTTTTGAAGTTTTTCGGGATGTGATTGGCTTAAAGCCGGGGGATAAGTGGTATAGCAAGCTGGAGTCTGAGCTAGAAACCAGTGCTGCGGTGGTGCTGATTGTGTCCGAGAAAGTCCGAACGTCGAAATGGGTGCACAATGAAATCAGTATGGCTGAGGAACTTGGTTTGCCAGTGATTCCGGTGTTTGCAGAAAAGGTTCGTTCGCCCCTTTGGCTGCGGCATTTGCAGGCTTTAGATTTTTGTGTGCACTGTAATTGGCCTGCAAGTTCTGACCGCGTGTTGCGTGGCGGTGCAGGGGGAGACCCCCTGCGAGCTGCATCTGCGGTATACTAACTGGATAAAACTGATTGTAGGTTCATGTATGTATTCCAATCTTGCCCACACTCCGCTGATCTGTGAAGCTGATTATCTCGCTGCTGAAGCCAGCTCCAGCGATAAGCACGAATACCTCAACGGCTGGGTCTACCTCCTCCATTGGAATCCCATCACTAATATGGCAGGCGCAAGCGATGCGCATGTCAAAGTCACTGGCAATGTGCATTATGCTTTCAAAACTCATCTACGCGGTAAGGGTTGTGGTTTATATGCTTCCGATATGCGTGTGAAAGTGGACGCGAAAGATAAAGCTTATTTTTACCCCGATGTGCTGGTGACTTGTGATCCCGCTGATCAAAGCCGCGATACGATGAAGCAAGCGCCTGTTTTGATCGTTGAAGTGCTATCACCTAGCACCAAAGATTATGACAAAGGCGGTAAGTTTGATGTCTACCGTTTACTCAGTAGCTTGCGTGAATATGTGCTGATTGATCCCACGGAGTTTTTAGTGGAAATCTTCCGTTTGAATCAGCATCAGCGTTGGGAGTTATTCAGCTTTGAAGGTGCAGAATGTTTGGTTGAGTTTGCTAGTATTGGCTTAACGGTGTCGATGCTTGAATTGTATGAGGATGTAATTTTCGATTAACTAAGCTCTTCTAAAATCCCCAACATCCCCCGTGCTGCATTCGAGAGCGTGCGCTTGCGATGGGTAATCACTCCCAGTTCTCGCTGTAATTGTAAAGGTGTGTCGACGATCGTCAGTTTTTCATCCAATAAAGTATCCGGTAGCAGCGACCAGCCAAAGCCTGCGCTGACGAGCATTTTCAGGGTTTCCAAATAATTGGTACTCACATAAACGGCGAGCTGATTTTCCAACTTGCCCAACGCTTGGCTAATAATCTGATAGGTGTAAGTGTCTTTGCTGGGTAAAACGCAGCGGTGTTGAACTAAGGCTTCTAAGGCAATGCGCCCCAAACGGCTTAAGGGCTGGTTGGGGCTGGTGACAATATGCAGCTGATCGATCCAAATCACTTGGGCTTGCAGTTGTTCGGGTAATTGATTTGGCAAGGTCGCAATGGCTAATTCTAATTCACCGCGCTCGACCGCTTGGCAGGCCTGTTCGGAAGCAACAAAGCGCAAATCGAGTTGTACCGCCGGATAGCGCTGATTGAAGGCGCTTAAAGCAGGGGGCAGGCGATGCAGGCCGATATGATGACTCGTACCCATCGTCAGTCTACCCTGCACATCGCCCGAGAGATTCGAAGCAAGGCGGCGAATATCCTCCAATTCAGTGCGTAAAGCTTGTACACGCGGTAACAAGGCACGCCCAGCTTCGGTTAAAGTCACTTGGCGATTGATGCGATTAAATAAAGTCGTGCCAAGCTCCAGTTCGAGAGCGCTAATCCGCTTGCTAATCGCGGGTTGACTCATAAATAAGGCCTCCGCTGCTAGTGAGAAGGATTGGTAGCGGGCGACTTCGAGGAAGGCAATCAGTGCAGGTAAGTCCATGTTTGTATTCTAAACAAGAATCTATTAGATGAAAAATATGAATTTTATTTATTCATAAGCGGATGATATTCTGCACTGCATCACTCATTCCAAGGAGATCCCTGTGGCCGGAAAAACCCTCTATGATAAAGTCTGGGATGCGCATGTGGTCAGGCAAGAGGCCGACGGTACTTGTTTGCTGTATATCGACCGCCATTTAGTGCATGAAGTCACCTCGCCACAAGCGTTTGAAGGCTTGAAGATCGCTCAGCGTCAACCGTGGCGAACTGCTTCAATGGTGGCGGTTCCCGATCATAATATCCCCACCAAAGATTTAGATCAGGGTATCACTGACCCCGTTTCACGTTTGCAGGTTGAAACCCTACATGATAACTGCCGTGAGTTTGGGGTGGTCGAGTTTAATATTGGTGATCCGCGCCAAGGGATTGTGCATGTGATGGGGCCGGAGCAAGGTGCGACTTTACCGGGGATGACGGTGGTTTGCGGTGACTCACATACCTCTACTCACGGTGCTTTTGGGGCTTTAGCCCACGGCATTGGTACTTCAGAGGTTGAGCACGTGATGGCAACCCAATGCTTGATCCAAAAGAAAATGAAAAATATGCGCGTCAATGTCAATGGTAAGGTGGGCAAAGGCGTAACCGCTAAAGACATCGTGCTTGCGATTATCGGTGAGATTGGTACAGCCGGTGGCACAGGCTATGCAATTGAATTTGCGGGTGAGGCGATTCGTGATCTGAGCATGGAAGGGCGGATGACGGTCTGCAATATGGCGATTGAAGGCGGAGCACGCGCAGGCATGATTGCAGTGGATGATACTACGATTGAGTATGTCAAAGGTCGTCCCTATGCCCCTAAAACTGAGCAATGGGCAGCAGCCGTTGAGGCTTGGCGTGAGTTACATTCAGATGCAGAGGCTGTGTTTGATTTAGAAGTGAATCTCGATGCCGCCAGTATCCAGCCCCAAGTAACTTGGGGGACTTCGCCAGAAATGGTTTTGGCAGTGGATGGCCTTATTCCTGATCCGACTAAAGAAGCGGATACTGTGAAAGCGAATAGCATTCGGGCGGCGCTTAAATATATGGGCTTGGAGGCAAATACGCCGATCAATCAAGTACAGGTGGATAAAGTCTTTATTGGTTCGTGTACCAATTCGCGGATTGAGGATTTACGTGCTGCAGCTGAGGTAGCCAAAGGACGCAAACTGGCGTCTAATATTAAATTAGCGATGGTGGTTCCCGGCTCCGGTTTGGTCAAGCAACAAGCCGAGCAAGAAGGCTTGGATAAGATTTTTCTTGAGGCGGGTTTTGAATGGCGCGAGCCGGGTTGTTCGATGTGTTTGGCGATGAATGCTGACCGCTTAGAGCCGGGTGAGCGTTGTGCTTCAACCTCCAATCGCAATTTCGAAGGTCGCCAAGGACAAGGTGGTCGTACTCATTTGGTTAGTCCGGCAATGGCAGCGGCCGCTGCAGTTACTGGGCATTTCGTTGATGTTCGTCAATTCTAAAGGAGAGCTTCCATGAAAAAACTTATCACTATCCTGTTATTAGTTCCTTGTTTATTCACTTTGGCAGGTTGCGAGACGATTGCCGGTGCGGGTAAAGATGTTGCCACCGCAGGCAAGGCGATTGAGAAAGAAGCCAAAGACACCAAGAAAAAAATGTAAGGGAGTCATTCATGGAAAAGTTTACTGTCCATCAAGGCGTAGTCGTACCTTTGGATCGAGCCAATGTGGATACAGATGCGATTATTCCTAAGCAGTATTTGAAGTCGATTAAGCGCACTGGTTTTGGCCCTACGCTCTTTGATGATTGGCGCTACAACGAGCCGGGCGAGCCGGGGATGGATCATAGTAAACGGGCTGTGAATCAAGACTTTGTATTGAATTTCCCGCGTTATGCTGGTGCCTCTATTCTGCTAGCGCGGGAAAATTTTGGCTGTGGCTCCTCACGTGAGCATGCCGTTTGGGCCTTGGATGATTATGGAATTCGTGCCGTGATCGCGCCTAGTTTTGCGGATATTTTCTTTAATAACAGCTTCAAAAGTGGCTTATTGCCCATTTATTTAGATGCTGCCATCGTGGAGGGTTTATTTAAAGAAGTCGAGGCAAGGCCGGGCTATCAATTAACGATTGATTTAGCTGCACAACAAGTGATTACGCCAAGCGGTGAAAAGCTTAGCTTTGAGGTAGATGAATTCCGTAAATTCTGTTTGTTAAATGGTTTGGATGATATTGGCCTCACGTTGCAACATGCGCCTGATATTCAAGCTTATGAAGCCAAGCGCCAGCTATCGGCGCCGTGGTTGTTTAATTAGAGGTTGGCTATGACGAAGAAAATTCTTGTTCTGCCCGGTGACGGTATTGGGCCAGAGATCGTTACCGAAGCGATGAAAGTGCTGAATGTGTTTGTGGATGAGGGCAGCTTAAATATAGAAGCTGAGTACGCGCACATTGGTGGGGCAGGCTATGATGCTGAGGGTAAACCCTATCCTAAGAGTACGCAGACACTCGCTAAAGCAGCGGATGCGATTCTGCTTGGGGCCGTCGGTGGTCCAAAATACGATACGCTGGATCGTCCTTTGCGCCCAGAGCGTGGCTTATTAGCGATTCGTGCTGATTTGGGTTTATATGCGAATTTGCGTCCGGCGATTTTATATGAAGAATTAGCGAGTGCTTCTTCGCTCAAGCCGGAGTTAGTCGCTAATTTAGATATTATGATTGTGCGTGAATTAACCGGAGATATTTATTTTGGTCAACCACGCGGGATCGAAACTTTGCCCAATGGCGAGCGGCGGGGTTTTAATACCATGGTTTATACTGAATCAGAAATTGAGCGCATTGGTCGCACGGCTTTTGATACGGCAATGAAACGCGGCAAAAAACTGTGCTCAGTGGATAAAGCCAATGTACTCGAAACGACCGAATTATGGCGTGAAGTGATGATTCGTATCGGCAAAGATTATCCTGAAGTTGAGCTAAGCCACTTGTATGTCGATAATGCGGCGATGCAATTAGTGCGTGCGCCTAAGCAGTTTGATGTGATGGTCACAGGCAATATTTTCGGTGATATTCTCTCGGATGCTGCCGCCATGTTGACAGGTTCGATTGGGATGTTGCCTTCAGCCTCTTTGAATAAATCGGGTGTGGGGATGTATGAACCGATTCATGGTTCAGCGCCAGATATCGCCGGTAAAGGCATTGCTAATCCGTTAGCAACGATTTTATCAGTGGCGATGATGTTGCGTTATAGCTTAAATCAGCCCGAATTAGCGACGCGGATTGAAGCGGCGGTCAAACAAGTACTCGCCCAAGGTAAACGCACGGGTGATATTTACACAGAAGGCTGTGAAAAAGTCGATACTATAGCGATGGGTGCAGCAATTGTTGCAGCTTTACGCAGCTAAAGTGTAAATTTTTCGCTATACTAAGTAACTGCAGTAAAGCCCCCAGTCTCGTTCTTGCAACCGGCGAGCTGGGGGCGTTTTTTTTGAGGATAAGAAAATGACCCCAAGCTATGATATTGCAGTCGTCGGTGCAACGGGCTTAGTTGGTGAAACCCTATTATCGCTACTCGCTGAGCGCAATTTCCCCCTAGGCCAAGTTTATGCTTTAGCCAGTGAAAATTCCTTAGGTAAAGAAGTCGAGCTAGGTCGAAAAACCCTTGATGTTGAGGATTTAGCGACTTTTGATTTTGCTAAAGTACAGCTGGCTTTTTTTGCAGTCGATGCTGAGCTAGCGGCTGAATATGTCCCCATTGCGACTCAAGCAGGCTGCATTGTCATTGATAATTCGGCACAGTTTCGGGATGAAGCGGATGTCCCTTTAGTGATTCCCGAGGTCAATCCAGAAGCCTTAGCGGCTTATATGCATCGAAATCTGATCGCTAGTCCGAGTAGTTCAACCATTCAGCTGGCCTTAGCTTTAAAGCCCCTCTTAGAAATCGTTAAGCTGACGCGCATCCAAGTCGTTGTCTATGAAGCAGCGTCAGGTGCAGGTCGTCAAGCCGTGGATGAATTAGCTGGACAAACCGCGAGTCTACTCAGTGGTCGCCCGGTTGAATCAAAAGTTTTTGCTAAACAGATCGCTTTTAATCTGTTACCGCAAGTCGATGATTTGCTAGAAACAGGTCATACTGAGCAAGAGTTACGCTTACTCAAGGAAACACGTAAAGTGTTAAGTGAGCCTGATTTGCCATTGAGTCCGACCGTGATTCGAGTTCCGGTGTTCTTTGGTAGTTCGGCAACTGTATACCTTGAAACTGAAACCAAGCTCTCACTGACACAAGTTCGTTCTCTATTAGAAAATGCTAAAGGAATAGAGCTGGTGGATGAAAATGGTGACTATCCAACGCCTGTCGTTGAGGCCGCCAATAATGATCCGGTTTATGTAGGTCGTCTCCGTGAAGATTTAATTCAGGCAAACGGCTTACATGTGTGGTTAGTGGTTGATAATATCCGTAAAGGGGCTGCACTCAATAGTGTGCAGATTGCGGAGTTATTAATAGCTCAAGCTAGATTGAAGTGAAGCTCGTCGGTTAATTCAGCACAAATTAATTCGATCCTGCAACAATAAGGCTAAGTAAAGAACTCTTGTCTCGCTGATGAGGGAATTCTTGGCTTTGGGGAAAGATTGCTTGCTGTAAAGCACTGATATATAGTTGAATGCTAACAATACCAATAAATCACTATTCATCCAGAATTCTAAATCTAAGGGCTGACTCAAACTCAGGGGATGAACAGAGATGCAACCGTTGCACTAGTAAAGGGGAATCGCAGTGAAAAAACAGGCTCTAAGTATAGCCGTGATGATCGCGGGGGCATACCCTGCGGCATCGAGTGCGTTGAGTCTCGGCGATATCGAGTCAAACTCCAACCTGAATCAGCCACTGCGTGCCAAGATCGAACTACTCGCGACGGGTGCGCAAGATGCCCAGCAGTTACAGGTTCGCTTAGCACCTGCTAGCGTTTTCAATCGCGTCGGTATTGAGCGCCCTGCCTTTTTAGATAGCTTGCGTTTTTCCACCAGTGTACAAAATGGAAAACCAGTTATTCTAGTGAGTTCAGATAAGCCGATTACTGAGCCTTTTGTTAATTTTCTCTTAGAGGTCAGTTGGCCTCAAGGGCAGTTGCTAAAAGAATATACGGTGATGCTCGATCCGCCTGTGCTGATGCAGCCGGGTAATACCGTAGCTGGAAGTGAGGCTGCTGTGCGGGCTGAGCCGCGTGTGAATGGTACAGTTAATCGTCCTGCTCCCGTACCTGCACCTGTCCAAGTTGAACCTGAAGTGTTTGCAGAGGCTCCAGCGCCTTTAGTCGCACCACAAACAGCTCGCCAAGTAAGGGTACAGCAACAACCGCGTCGTACTGCGACCAATCGCCAAGCAGCTCCACAACGTGTGTCTGCGCCAGCACCTAGCGCGAATCGCAGTTATCGGGTGCGTCCGGGGGATACCTTGTTTAAGGTAGCGAGTCAGTTAAGTCAGCCTGGTACTAATATTGACCAGATGATGATGGCTTTGTACCGTGCGAATCCGCAGGCCTTTATTGATGGCAATATTAATGGTTTAAAATCGGGTGTGACCCTCAAAGCACCGGGATCGCGGAGTGTGCAATCGGTGAGTCGCGCCGAAGCACGGCGGCAAGTGCGTCAACATTATGTCGATTGGAAGAAAATTCGTGCAACGAGTGTGGCTAGTGGTGGCGACTCAGTAGCGCCTAGCCAAAATCGTCCAGCCTCTACTCAACGGCCTGCGGATGATAATGCTCGTTTAGAAGTGCTCGGAAGTAAAGATCAAGCAGGTGCTAATGAAAATGCTGTCGCGGGCGCAGGTAAAGAACGCTTAGCGGATTTAGAAAAAGAATTATCGTTAGCACGTGAGTCCTTATCTAGCCAACAACGTGAAAATACGGAGTTAAAGTCTCGAGTCGATGAGTTAGAGGCGATGTTGCGTAAGAAAAATCGTTTGATTACCTTACGTGATGAGCAATTAGCTGAGTTACAAAAATCAATGAATGGTGTGAGTCCTGTAGCAGGTCAAGTGCAGACACCGACGCCAGCAGCAACTCCGACTCCTGTAGAGGCACAGTTAGATCCTAAACCAGCGGAATCGAATCCAGCAGTACTTCCTCCAACAGAGCCAGAAGCTAATAATAATTCGCCCTTACTGAATGCGCAGACACCGCCTGTTAATCCTGATTCAATACCTGCTCAGGCGGATGGCAGCGATATTCAAAATTATTTAGGGAATACGAATAATACGAATGAGGTTGTACGGACTGACCCTAATCAGCTAGTAGCGGGCAACGGGCAACCTACTAATCCGCCAATTAATCAGGAAGCTTTGGGGGCGATGACCCCAGCCGAGCGTGCGGCAGCAGCGGCGGCGGCTTTAAATGGTGGCTTGAATCCGGCTCATCAGCCGAATCCAGCACAGAGTTTACCTGAACTGAATCCAGCCCCATCGGCATTACCGGAGCAACCAACGCCAGCCGCTCAGTCGGTTGAGCCGCAGCCACTGACACCCACACCGCCCGCGCCTGAAGCACAACCAACGCCAGCCGCCTCTCCGTTTGTGGATGGCGAGCAAAGCGATGATTTAATGAGCATGCTAAGTTCACCCTTAGCTTGGAAGATCGGTGCAGGTGCTTTACTCTCACTGTTACTCTTAGCCTTACTGGCGCGCTTCTTAGGTAAACGCAAGTCAACACCAACCCGTAAACCTGCCATCAAAGAGCCTTTTGAAGATGGAGAGTTTGAGGATGGTTTCCCGCCAGGACGTCCTGCGGGTGAGATCAATATTCCAGATTTAGAGGGAGACCTCAAGACGGCTGAGGGAGGACACCCTGAAGATGATGATCCGTTCGGTGTAAAAATGGGGAATGGTCACGGTGGAACATTGACCGGCCGCCCAGTATCCATAAGTCCAGATCCAGTCTATCCGCCGAGTCCGAAACCTGCCTCACCAGAAGATGAAGATGAAGTGCTGATGGAGGCTAATGTTTATATTGCTTATGGCTTGCATCAACAAGCTGAGAGTGAACTGAAAAAGGCCTTAGAGAAGCATCCAGAGCGTCTTGAATATCGTCATAAGCTGTTAGAAAACTACTTTGCGGCGAATAATCGTGAAGCCTTTGATGAGCAAGCGCAGTTGTTTGCGAATAGTCGTAATGCAGATCGTCAAAGCAAGCTGTGGAAAGATGTGATGACGTGGGGTAGCAAGATTAGCCCTGATAATCCACTCTATAACGCGAATGCGCCAACCAGCGGTGTGGGCAAGCTAGCTACTGCAGGTGCTGCGGTGGGTGCAGCCGTAGCCGGTGCGGCGGGTTTAGCAATACATCAGAAGGCTGAAGCGGATGAACTTACTGATGAGGTCAATGGATTTAACTCAATTACTAAAGCGAATTCGTCAATAAGTTTGAAAGATGATTTAGCCGCTGCGCTGAGTGCTTTAGATGAAGATGAACGAGGTGTTGGTTCTAAACTAGATGAGGACGAGTTTGACTTTAATCTAGATGATTTCGAGCAGGAGCTAAAGGATAAGTCAGGTTTAGCGGCTGATGACTACCAAGGTTATGTTAAGGCCGGTCGTCAAGATTTCAATACCGCTGAAACGGGATTATTAGCCGATGATGATCTAGATTTTGATTTAGATGATTTAGTCGCTGCCGAGGTTGCCGAGCAGAAGATTGCACCTAAATCAGGTGCACTGGATCAGGATGATTTTGAGGCCTTAGATAATTTTGATTTCGATGCACCTTTAGATTTAGATCAAACGCCAGTGTCTGAAGCCAAAGCACCGCAACAGACGGTAGATGATTTGGATGAGATGCTAGATATGGATTTCGACGACTTAACTCAAAGCGTCGAACCCCCTCAAGCTGCTGCGTCCACAGTGGATTTAGATGATGCTAATAATGTGCTTGATTTTGATCTTGATCAGCTGACGATGGATGAACAGCCTGTGTCAGCGACGGGCAAAGCAGCGGCAGCTTTAAGTGCAAGTAAGCCGGTCGATAATGTGACGAGTTTGAATCTGCATTTGGATAAAGACACGGGGATTAAAAAAATCTTACCGCAGGATACCTTCTATATGGCACCGGATGCTGTATCCGTTAATCCTGATGATGATTGGTTAGGTGATATTGATGAGGCTTTGTCTTTCCTTGATATGCCAGAAGAAGAGTTGGATCTGCATGAAGCACATATCAGTACGAAGTTAGATTTAGCCCGTGCTTATTTAGATATGGGTGATATTGAGGGTGCACGCTCAACTTTGGAAGAGGTGATGGTGGAAGGCAATGATAATCAGCGCCGTGAAGCTGAAACCTTGCTGC
Organism: Thiothrix eikelboomii; assembly: GCF_900167255.1. Taxonomy (GTDB): domain Bacteria; phylum Pseudomonadota; class Gammaproteobacteria; order Thiotrichales; family Thiotrichaceae; genus Thiolinea; species Thiolinea eikelboomii. The sequence goes on along the minus strand of NZ_FUYB01000008.1, from coordinate 6,304 downwards.
ATCAAACGGGTTGAGACTTAGCCCCATTCCCGCTATAAAGGCCGACTTGTTCGGCCTTTTGCTTGTATACCCTTATGAAATTAGCTGCTTGTGTGGAATATGATGGAACCGCTTTTTGTGGCTGGCAACGTTTAAGCCATGCCAGTACCGTGCAAGCCTCAGTTGAGCGCGCACTTTCAGAGGTGGCCAATGAACCCATCGAAGCCGTTTGTGCGGGGCGTACTGATAGTGGTGTGCATGCGAGTGGGCAGATTATTCATTTTGAAACCAAGGCCGAGCGCCCTCTGCGAGGTTGGCTATTTGGCTCAAATGTTAAATTGCCAGATGGTATTGCGTTACGTTGGGTGCAGCCGGTGGCTGAGCATTTTCATGCCCGCTTTTCGGCACTCTCGCGTCGCTATCGTTATGTGATTCTTAATCGTTGGGCCAAGCCCGCGATTTTAAAAAATAAAGTCGCTTGGTATCACCATGCTTTAGATGCACCAGCAATGCATCAGGCAGCGCAAGTTTTAGTGGGTGAACATGATTTTTCTAGCTTTCGAGCCTCGGGTTGCCAAGCAACGCATGCACGCCGCTATCTGCAGAGCATTGCGGTGAGTCGTCTGGGGGATTTTATTTATATTGATGTCGTAGCGAATGCTTTTTTGCATCATATGGTACGCAATATAGTGGGTTCGCTTTTAGAGGTCGGCAGCGGTGAACAAAAGCCGGAGTGGATCGCTCAGCTATTAGTCGAGCGTGATCGTCGGTTAGCGGGGATGACGGCGGCGGCGGCAGGTTTATATTTTGTTTATGTCGAATACCCTGCCGAATTTGGCTTGCCCGTTGATTACAGCTTACCGCAATTTATTTTGAGTTAACAGCTGGCTTTAATTTCTCAGCAGCGTTTTGTAATAACTGCTCAATATGCTGAAATGACTCGGGTTTAGGTGGGGCGTCAGGGCGGCTGCGATAGCTTAGTTGTTGCTCATGATTGCCTAGGCTAATCGTTAGTTTTTCATGATAAGCGCGTTCGGCGGGTTGTTGTGCGGCGGCGGTGAGGGTAGCTGGTGCTTGATCCATCAGCGGTTGCGCGCTGACTAATTGGCGCAGTTCGGCTTCTGTCTCTGCGTCTAGTGGCGCGGTGACAGTTTTTAAATCAGCTGCTGTCCAGCAAGGGCTGCTCTTAAACCATTGCGCACAGCGTTGGTCAGTGTCCTCAAAATAGGTGTAAGTGAGTTGGCCGTGCTCGAGTTTAATATCGGTGTAGGTGCTTTCACTGCTGGTGAAATAATGCAGGGTCAACTCTTTTTCCATCGGTAAGCGCTCACACGCAGTTAAGATTAAACCAAGGATAGTGAAGCCGCCAACAAACTGCAGATATTTCATGGCAGTCGCCTAATTTAAATAGTCCAGAATGCCCATTTAGAGGCTGGTCACAAACTAATAGTTCAGCAGAAAAGGCTGGCCGCAAATAATTGATCTAAAAGTTAATTGATCAAACAGAAAAGACCCTAGCCCGAAGGCTAGGGAAACTCAGTGAGAGCAAAGAACTATTTGATTTAAGCGGCGATCAGCAAAGCGGTCGTTTCAGGCTCTAAAGCATGTGTAATCGCATCGTCTACTTTATCCATAAAGATAAATTGCAGTTGTTGGCGGGCATTATCCGGCACTTCTTCAAGATCCTTACGGTTGCGAGCAGGGAGTAACACGGTATGTATTCCCGCCCGTAGTGCGGCTAAGCATTTCTCCTTAACCCCGCCAATAGGTAAGACCAAACCGCGTAAGCTAATTTCCCCCGTCATGGCCAAGTCGCTACGTACACAACGTCCAGTCAGCAAGGATACCAAGGAGGTATACATCGCTGCTCCGGCACTGGGGCCATCCTTGGGGATAGCGCCTGCGGGAACATGTAAGTGAATATCGTGTTCTTCAAAGGTTTTGGCGTCGATGCCTAAACTGTGAGCACGCGATTTCACTAAGCTCAAAGCTGCTTGTGCACTTTCTTTCATTACATCACCGAGTTGTCCGGTAATGATCAGTTTGCCGTGGCCGGGCATTTTAGTGGTTTCAATAAACAGAATATCACCACCTACGGGTGTCCAAGCTAAGCCCGTAGCGACCCCCGGAATGCTGGTACGCATGGCCACTTCGCTTTCAAAACGTTTTGCACCTAAAATATTGAGTACGGCAGCTTCATCAATGCGAATCGGGGTTGCTGCACCTTCAGCGATTTGCATCGCTACCCGCCGCAGTACCGCTGCAATTTTCCGATCTAAGCTACGGACACCTGCTTCACGGGTATAATCGCCAATGATACTGCTTAAGGCAGTTGTGGTGACTTCCACCTGCTCAGGCTTTAAGCCATTGGCCTCGAGTTGGCGTTTGACCAAATAGCGTTGAGCAATCTGGACTTTTTCCTCTTCGGTATAGCCGGGTAGCTCAATGATTTCCATCCGGTCACGTAAAGGGCCTGGTATCGAATCCAACACATTGGCGGTCGCAATAAAGACCACTTGGCTTAAATCAAAGCTTTGCGCTAAATAATTATCACGGAAACTACTATTTTGCTCAGGATCGAGTACTTCCAATAAAGCTGCCGAAGGATCACCGTGATAACCGCCGCCGCCTAATTTATCAATCTCATCCAACATAAAGACTGGATTGCGCGTCCCTGCTTTCCGTAAGCCTTGAATAATATTGCCGGGCAAAGCTCCTAAGTAAGTGCGACGATGCCCGCGAATCTCGGCCTCATCATGCACACCGCCTAGACTGGCACGTACAAATTTCAGCCCCATTGCATGGGCAATACTTTGACCCATCGAGGTTTTACCTACTCCCGGTGGCCCTACAAAGCACAGAATCGGGCTACGCCCTTGCGGATTGAGTTTGCGTACTGCTAAATATTCTAAAATGCGCTGTTTGACTTTGGTTAAGCCAAAATGCTCGTCATCGAGAATCTGGCGGGCTTGCGCAATATCAATATTTTCGGCATCGACTTTGCTCCAAGGTAAGCTTGCAATCCAATCCAAGTAAGTACGCACCATCGAGTATTCGCCAGAGGAGTCCTGCATTTGCTCCAAACGGCGTAATTCCTTTTTCGTATGCTCATCCACTTCTTTAGGTAGCTTAGCGTCCTCCAGTGCGGTACGTAACTCTTCCAATTCAGCGCTATTGTTGTCGTCTTCACCCAATTGCTTACGAATCGCTTTCATCTGTTCACGCAGCATATATTCACGCTGGCGCTCATCCATCGACGCTTTAGCTTTGCTGTCAATTTCCCGAGTGATTTTTAAGACTTCATATTGCTTGCGTAATAATTCGGAAACCCGCTCTAAGCGCTCATTGAGATCAGTGATCTCTAATAAATGCTGTTTTTCAGCAGGGGTCATATCCATAAAGTTGGCAATTAAATCAGCCAAGGCCCCCGCCTCACTGATATTTTGCAGAGTTTGCGTCACATCACTGGGCAATTGTGGCAAGAGTTTGGCGACATCCAGTGCTAAACTTTGCAAATAACGCCGCCGGGCTTCTAGCTCTAAATCATCCGATTTAGGATCAGGCATAAAACTCACCTTGGCCGCTAAATACGGCTCATCTTGTAGATAATCTTGTACTTTAAAACGCTCTTCGCCTTGTACCACTAAATGATGAGTCCCTTCTTGCGTGGTGACATAGCGCAATACATTAACCAAAGTGCCTACTTGGTATAAATCCTCAGGATTAGGTTCATCATCATTAGGATTGCGTTGCAACATCAGACCTAGGCGTCGATTAGTACGCAGGGCTTCTTGTACGGCGCTAATTGTGGTTTCACGCCCTAAAGTAATCGGTGCAATGACGCCCGGGAATAAGACCACATTGCGCGTTGGTAAAATCACTAATACAGAGTCAGGCAGCTTCGTACTGGCCTGCACCGCTTGTAATGTTTCAGTCATGGCTCTTAAGCTCCCACTTTATGTAAATTGATTTGCAGGCAGCCATGCTGAAGCTGATGAGTCACTAGCTCATAACGCCCCGCAGGCAATGCGATGCGACGTTCAAAACGACCATACGGTAATTCCAAACGATGAATATGCGCTGCTCGAGCTAAAGAAGGTAAGGGGCGAAAGCCACTCACCACTAAGCTCCCACCATTGAGGTGAACCTCAATGCGTTGCGCCTCCACACCGGGCAAAGCAATGGTTAGGTACAAAGCCTCGGGTGTTTCAAATAAATCAATCGGTGGTTCCCAACTAGGCTGGCGCACGGCATTAATGGGTCGAAAAAATTGCCGCTGTAGGCGTTCAGCCTCAGAAAGTACTTCGCAAGCCTCGACCCACATCAGATGAATAGGACGGGATGGCATGTCTTTACTCACTTCTAAGTTTATGTAGAGTTACCCCATGTAACTCCTACTGATTTAGTCAAGAAATATGGGCGAGTGTGCTAATTTCAAGAGAAATCGAGCAAGAAGTTCTCATCAGTGAGTAGTGCGAGACGAGTACAACAGTAGTTTTTGGAATTTACTCGAGGGTGGCACACAGATCGACCAAGGGTTTAGCCTCATACTTCACTAACACATCAAAAAGCTTTTGAAAATTACTTATTTTTACGGGGTCACCTTCAGTCTTAGCTTCTTCGAATTCATGAGCATAAAGATCGTAAACACTCTTGGCTTTTTCGTCTTTACCAGCGCAGGCGATTTTTAAAATCTGCTCCCGATTTTGAGTGGCATAATTACGTTGATCCTCGGTGATATAAATCGTATTAGGATCAGCACCATATTCTAATAAGCTTTGTAGGATATGCGCTAAAGGCAGGGTGGGAGTGGGGGGATACTCCAAGTCGGGGGGTAATCCTAAGCCAGAATAGTTGCGGTTTGTACTACAGATGTTGAGGATGGGAAAATATTCTTCGCCTTGGGTTTTTAGATTGGGATTTGCTCCATATTTCAGGAGTATGTCCAGCATACTGGTATCACAAGATTTGGTAGCATCTGCAATGGGATAGATGCCTGCGGCATCTCGCTCTAAGTCTTTCTTGCCTTCGTTGGGATTAGCTCCCACTTGTAAGAGGCGTTCTAAGACTTGATTGCGTTTGGCCTCGCCCTGAATGCGACAGTGGATAAGAAAACCTAGCATATTGCCCCTCCCTTCCTGAGTGTAGCATTGCAAAGACAGTCCATGATCAAGGTAGAGATTGATATTTTCAAAATCGCAAACACCAATGGCGTACTCTAGTACTATAGGATCAATCTGTTGGATTAATGTATTATTTAACAATTGCCTTAGATGTTGTTGGCTTTGTTTTCTATCTAAGGTAAGTGGATAGTGTTGCCTTGGTCTCTGTTGATTATCATAATCCTGTAGTTCTATAATTTTTTGGGTTAGTATGTTGTATTGATAAGGATATTTGTTGGTTAGTTGGTTTATTTCCGAGCATATTTTGTTAGCTGAAATGCTGTGCGTATTTGAAAAAAATAAAATAATAACAAAAGCAAACTTCCTCATGACCTATTGCCTCAAATTTTTCTCTATAATTCCAATTTTTTCTACTAATGACCTATTAGCTGTTGATTTTCTACTAATTTGATTCTTTCCTTCTTCCGCAAGGATTTTCTCAAAATGCTGAGCATTAATTGCAAAATCATGATTGTTCTCAATCGTATTATTAACAATCGACACGGGTATCGGTTGCTTGTCTTTAGGCGTCTTAGGGGAGACGTTTCGATAAACACTATCGGCTTCATGATGGACATTAATGGCTTGATACCAAGTGCCATTCCCTATTTTTAGATTATTATCGCGGATAGTACCACCTTTAGCATTCGTGACTTGGATACCATCGGCATGTTGGGCTAAGACGCCATTCGGCAGTATGACCGCTGCATCTGGCGCATTACTGGCTTTTTTGAGCTGTTCATAAGGGATTGGCTCATAGTTGGGGTGAATACTATGAATATGGTTTCTACTAATCGTGTATTGGCCAATATTTTTCAAGATAATTCCATCACGCTGAATAGACCTCTTGCGAAAGTAGTCATTTTCGCCTATAAAGTTAAGAATGAACTACCTACCCCTGAAACCTCTATCCCCCTCGGCGTTCAAACGCGGAGTAGGAATCCCCCTGCCACTCTTTCACGAACTGCTTGAAGTGCTCAAAGCAGGCGAGTTGACGAAGAAGAAGTCGGGTCGCCCCAGCCCGTTAAGCCTAGAGGATCAACTATTATTGACCCTAGGTTACTGGCGAGAGTACCGCACGTTGTTCCACTTAGGTTTGAGCTATCAGGTCCATGAATCGACTGCCCAGCGCATCGTGAAGCGGGTTGAAACCCGCTTGGAAG
>NZ_FUYB01000006.1 GCF_900167255.1 Thiothrix eikelboomii | reverse complement strand
TTCATCATCACTAATCGTTGTTCACCAAAGCGCTCCACCAACTCACGCTTGAAAGTGGCTTCATCCTCATGCAGCGGGTCGATCACGATCATCGTTTGCACCTTGCCCTTCGTTTGAATCGTCACGTCCCAGATAGAGGGATACTTGGGCTTCTGAAAGGCCGCCATAATTTCGGCTTTCATCGCCTTGGCTTGAGCAAGCACTTCAGGCGAGGGCGTGCAGCCTTTTCGTACACCTGCCATCAACTGCCCGTCTTGGAGGAACAGTTCAAGCCCTGCATGATAGAACTCTTCCAGTAATGCAGGCTTCATAGTCCTATAACCTCTTCATACTCAGGTTCAGGGCAGAATTCGTTTTCTTGGGTAGAAGAGGGCAGAATTGGCAGATGTATATATACATCTCTGCCCAATTCTGCCCGTTCTTCAGATACCTGATTTTCCAATTCTTCCCAATTCTTCCCATTTCTGCCCTGTTCTTCCCTCAATTCTTCCCGCGCATATTTACCCACCAATAGGCAGACATGCCCCTCGTCTATCTTAATGAACCCTTTGTCTTCTAGCTTGGCAGATACTTCATTATGGAAACGGCTTGTTTTTTTGATGCCCGTCTGAGACAGAGTTTCTTTTACCCAACCATCCAGCTCCACCCATCCGGTATCTGAAGCGGAGGCCATCGTTTCCAGAATGGTCATAGCCGTTGTTTGATTGCCTCCTCTTATTTTTTTGCGCCAGTCTTCTTGCTTTGGTGTGGGTGGAACCGTTTCTAATGGATGCAGCACCGCCGACTTGACGGGATTATCTGCATCACCCCAGCCCAACAATCCCACGGTAAAAAACTGGAAAGCCATTGGCTCAAACGGCTCGGCTTCCTTAGCCTTGGTGCAACTGAGTACCAGCCTGTTCTCAGCATCTCGGGTTGTCCTCATTTCCAAATCAGTTGAAGCCTTGAAAACAACACTCCCCCGCGCCCGATCATCGGCGTTATGCCCTGAATGATGAACTATCATCACAGATACACCCGGCAAGGCTTCTCTAATAGCATCCAAAGCACGGATATAGCTAGATGCATCCTTAGTATTATTTTCATCACCGCCGATTGTTCTTTGAACGGTATCTAGTACCACCAGCCTGAGCGTGGGCATATTCCTTAAATAGTGAATCAACAGATCAACTTCTTCAGGTAATACCAATGCATGGCGTGCCACATAAAGCCCATTGCCTAACGCTACCCCCTTATCCTGATACCATGCAGCCAAGCGCCGTTTAATGCCGTTCATGCCCTCCCCTGCAATATAAGCAACGGTTCCTTGCTCCACAGGATGCCCGTACCAATCCAGCCCCGAAGCAATGGAGCAGGCCATTGATAAGGCCATAAAGCTTTTTCCATCACCTGACTTACCAAAGAGCATAATAGTACTATCTTGCTCCATCACATCTTTGATTAGCCAAGCAATCGGCTGAGGATTAGCTATCAACTCGGATGCCGACATAAAAAACGGCTTATCCGTCCGTACTGTTTTGCCCTCTGAATGAGCCTCGCTGGATTGAATAGCGACGCGCCCAAAGTTAGCAAGCCCTACTAAATTATCACGCTTGCCCTTTTTGGGATTGTTCCAGCCATACCGCGCCGCTGTATCAAAGATAAACGCCGCTTGGTACTGAGCGCCACTGCTGAAACTTTGCCACTTAGCAGGCATTTCAGCTTGATTGTACTTACTACTCCCCCTGCTCCATGTATCCCACAAGCTAAAGCCTGCATTACCCAAGGAATAACAGGCCTTCCCAATACTGACCCATAAGTCATAATCCTCATTAGGGATATACAACAAAGCGTCCTGTACTTCGCTCAGTTGATCATTCGCGGCTATAGCTTGGGTGCGGGGTGGCGCGGGTGAACGTTCTTTAGTGGTGAGTAGCTCAAGCCATGCAGAGGGTAAGGCTGCCACTGCTAAGCAATTAATAGCTTGATAATCCCCCGTATAGGTGCGGCCTGTAGTATCTAAGCTGGCTTCTGTGTGGCTTGGGGATGCGACTACATAGCCCCCATCTGCTCGAATATCGAAGCCTTCGCCGTGCTCCTTGAAGAGATTTGCATTGCTCTGGATTTTTAAATAAGAGGGATAACTGAAGAACCAATGTTCACCGCCAGAGGGTGTACTAACTTTGTAAGTATCGGGTAATGCACCGTGGATAGATTCAAGGCTTTGAATAACCTGCAGACCATCTTTCCCGCCTTTGCGGTCAATATCCAACACCGCTAAGCCGTCCCCTGTCGCAATGCCGAGATTGAAAGTACTACTTTCAAACCATTGGCTGATTTGTGCTTGATCCGTGGTCGCGTCCTTAAAGCCGTTTTTGGTGGCGGGTTTCTTTAAATGATGCCTCAGCGGGAATACAGGCCAGCCTCGCCGCGTATAGGCGAGCGCATCTATTAACATAGCGCTAGGTGCTTCGATTGCTAAGCTCATGGCGTTACCCCTAGCGTCGCTACTCTGGCATAATTAATGCTGTGTTTTTGTGGGCCGCTCTGTAATGGGGTGGCCTTTTTTTTGTTCATTAGACGGCCTTCCCTGCCGCTTTTTTCGGTGCAGATGGAATGCCTGTTTCTCGCAGCTGGTGAATATAAGCCGCATCCCAAACCGAAACACGAACACCGTATTTAGTGGGTGATTTAATTCGGCCTTGCTCGACGTATAGCCAGAACGTGGATAAACCAATTCCTAAATAAGCCGCGCATTGATTAGCACGGACATTGCCGACTTGTGGGAAGTTTTCAGCCGCTATCTTATTGAATTGCAACTTTGCCGCTTGGCGTTGGTCGCGGGTTTGAAGTACATCTGTTGGCATTTATAGAACCTCTGTATGTATTAGACAGAGGTACTATGCGACGGCTTGAATGGTGTTTAATATGGGTGGAAATGGTGTTTTTGATGGTGTTAATGGTGTTTTATGTGGTTTTGTGGGCAGATTTCAAACCTAAAGCAGCCCACGCATTTTTAACCGCTGTTCCATCCTTATAACTATAAGCCCCCGTTGCACGGTTAATTAACTCCTGCTGTAAGCCAGCAGGCATTAAACTATCCAAAGAAAGCCCCTTTTCTGTGGTAATAACATGCTTAATCCATTCCTGCATAGATTTCTTATTACCCTTTATAGGAGCAAAGTCTACTGATTCAGCTCCAGATGAACGAATAGGCGCTACTTGTTCTGCCTTATATGAACGATAGGTGGGTACTATCTTAAAGTGCTTTATCAATACCCTATCTAGCTTTTTATTAATCTTTACCTCACCCGCTATTTCCTTCAGTTCTTTCTTGCCAGAAAATCGCCTCAACTCCCTTTCAATACGCATGAGGTCTGGCGGGTTCATATAGCCACTTCCATTCAATTTCGCATTTATCCATACGGATAACTCTTCAAAACTTATTAAGTAATCGTTTTTTAATTCTTGTTCAATGTGATCAACCCACGACTGGTAACACCCCACAGCCTGCATTGACTCTATTTCATCACCCATTCACTACCCCTTTCTATTAGTAGCCCTTTCAGAATCTGCACGCCATCCGGTGAAAGGTGTCCGGGGTTCGCCCCGTCGGGCTAGGCGTGCCAGTGAAATTATAGCGCTTTTTGACGTATCGGGATAATGTGCGCCCCCTGCTCCACCCCGTCGAGGTAATCACTCCACCAGTGCATCATCTGGCGACGTATTTCTAGGTACTCTGCATGGTTATAAGCCCCACGAATCGAGTTCTCTTCTTTGTGTGCAAGGGCGGCTTCGATGATGTCTTTATCAAATCGTGCATCATTCAAAACGGTTGAACCCGTCGCCCTTAAGCCGTGAATCGTGAGCTTACCCTTGAACCCTAAGCGGTATAGCACTTGCAACATGGCATTCTCTGAAAAGGGCTTGCCTATGGAGCTATTCCAAAATAAATAAGACTGATGCCTAGTAAACGGCCTCAAGCGCTCCAAGAGTGCTAAAACTGGTGGAGTCAGTGGGATAGTGTGCGCTCGCTTCATCTTCATGCGTTCCGCTGGAATATTCCAAAGTTTGGCTTCTAGGTCGAACTCAGACCATTGAGCAAAACGGGTTTCTTGAGTGCGGGTTAAACAATGCAGGGTGAGTAGAATCGCCAGCTTGATGATTTCGCCCCCAGTATCCGCTTCCACTTGGCGAATGAATGCGCCGATTTCATCCGATTTTAGATAAGGGTTGTTCTTACGACGGGGCGCGGGTATCTCTCCCTTGAGGTTATCGGCTTCATTGTGAGCCACTAATTTTCTCAGCACCGCATACCGATAAATATCATTCAGCCAACGATTCAGCTTTTTAGCGGTTTCTATCGCACCTCGATTGATGACCTTTTGAATAACTTCGAGCAATAAGGGCGCGGTCACTTCTGAAATATGCAATGCACCTAAGTCGGGGAACAGGTTCACTTCCAGCATGTGCAGAATCTTTGCAGCGTTCTTTGCACTCTTCCAACGTTGAAGTGAATCGCGCCGATGCTGATGCCACTCTCTAGCAATAGTCTCGAAAGAATAAGCTTGTGCTCTTAACGTGGCTTGGTGCTCGGCTTCAGCCTTGGCTTTTTGTTGTTCACGGTAAGCCGTGGGGTCTCTGCCCTGCTTCACCTGTTCCTTGACTGTTTTCGCAAGACCATTGATTGCTTTTAAAGGAATATCGGGATAGTCCCCAAAAGTATAGATAGCGGGTTTCTTTTCAGGTGGCTTGAGGTAACGCATCCGCCAGACCTTGCGTCCATTCGGAAGTACATCCAAGTACACATTCTCACCCACTGGGATTCGATAAGGTTTGGCTTCAGGCTTGGCGCTTTTCAGTTTCACATCTGAGACACTAACCGCCATAGGTATATGCTCCACAGTTCATATACCTGTTTATATACCTGTTTTGTTTAGACGGTCATAGATAAATTAGACGACCCTAGACATAAAAAAGCCCTGAATCCGTTAAGATTCAAGGCTTTATGGATGCACTAGACTAAGCTAGATTTTAATTTGGTGCCGACGGCGAGACTCGAACTCGCACGACCTAGGGTCACTACCACCTCAAGGTAGCGTGTCTACCAATTCCACCACGACGGCAATCGGGTTGAAACCTTATTTAAGGTTTCTTAGGTTCAGTTGTAGCCGCTTCACCACTTGCTGCTGGCGTTGCTTCCGCAGGCTTAGCAGGGGCAGCCGTTGCTGCGGGTACTTCAGCTTGGGCAGCAGGTGTTGCTGCAGGCGCTGTTTCAGTTTTTGGTAACTCAGTTGCGGGTGCATTCTGAGTCGGCACTGCAGGCACTTCACTGCTAGCTGGTGCTGCAGGAACTTCAGGAGCAAGTTTCGGCGCAACGGTGCTCGCGGGCACACTATCCATAATACTGGTGGCAGGATTCGTGGTGCGATTGGAAACAATCCAAGCCAAAGCAATACAGTTGACGAAAAAAACAGTCGCCAAAATTGCTGTCGTGCGGCTTAAAAAGTTACCTGATCCCCGTGAACCAAACACAGTACCTGAAGCGCCACTGCCAAAGGCTGCACCTGCATCTGCGCCTTTGCCGTGCTGCATTAAAATCAGCGCGATCATCGCAACAGAAACAACGATTTGCACAATTAATAAAATATTATAAAGCATCTTTAACTTCTAAATAAACCATCAGTCTCGCTGATTTTGCCCAGCCTGACAAATCGTCAGAAACTCTTGAGCATCTAGCGAGGCACCACCAATCAAGCCACCATCAATGTCTTGCATGGCAAATAGCTCAGCAGCATTTGAACCCTTGACGCTGCCGCCATATAAAATCTGTACTTTCGCCGCTACACCTGCATCCAATGCAGCTAGACGCTGACGAATAAAAGCATGAACTGCTTGTGCTTGCTCAGGCGTCGCGGTCTTACCTGTACCAATCGCCCACACTGGCTCATAAGCAATCACTGCATCATTTAAAGCTTGCACGCCTTCAAGTTCGAGCACCGCATCTAACTGCCGCGCTACCACCACTTCAGTCATACCTGCTTCACGTTCAGCTAAGGACTCGCCTAAACACAAAATCGGAATCAAACCTTGTTTACGCGCTGCTGCAAACTTACGTGCTGTATCCATATCCTTCTCGCCGAATAAAGCACGGCGCTCCGAATGCCCGACAATCACGTATTTACAGCCTGTTTCTAGCAACATAGAGGCAGAAACTTCACCCGTATAAGCACCACTATCTTGCTCGCTCACATCCTGCGCGCCTAAGCCAACAACGCTTTTCGTAAGCAGCTCAGCAGTAAAAGGCAGATAAACATAAGGCGCACACACAGCAATAGAAACATCCGTTAAATTTTCAGCGCCAGCGACAATACCTGTAACTAGCTTTTGAATACTGGCTTTCGAGCCATTTAACTTCCAGTTACCAGCGACTAAAATGCGTCTCATAACCTTCCTTCTGAATCTCAGCGAGCGCGGAAGATTACCGATACTCTGCTTAGAAATCAATCCTTAAATCAATGGCGCACCCTAGAGGATTCGAACCTCTGACCTTTGCCTCCGGAGGGCAACGCTCTATCCAGCTGAGCTAAGGGTGCATAATTAGAGCTGCAAATCATACCGGACTGTGATGGCAACGTCTATTGACTAACCCGCTTTTATTTAAGTACAGGTCAATAATTATTGGCAAAAACGATAACCAACCCCGGTTTCTGTCAATAAATGCTGGGGTTGAGACGGATCAGCCTCCAGTTTTTGGCGCAAACGGCCGATATAGATCCGCAGATAATGTCCATCTTCTGAATGCCCTGCCCCCCAAACTTCACGGAGTAGTTGGCGCTGCGTCAGCACCTTCCCCGGTTGAGCAAGCATAATTGTCAGTAAATGGTATTCACGTGGGGTCAGATGCACTTGCTCCCCATTACGAAAAGTTAAGCGATTAACTTGATCGACCATCACTTCGCCAAATTTTACAATGGCCGAATTATCATTAGGCCGCTGAGCACGCCGTCGCTTTAAAGCGCGTAAACGAGCTAATAATTCAGCCACCCCAAACGGTTTAGCCAGATAATCATCGGCCCCTGCATCTAATAAACTAACCTTATCAGCCTCTAAATTGCGTGCCGATAACACCATAATAGGTACATCCGACCAGCCTCGTAAACTACGAATAAACTGACGACCATCTGCATCAGGCAGGCCTAAATCGAGAATCACTAACTCCGGTTTATACTCACTGACTAGCGCTAAGCCCGCAGCAACGGTTGGCGCTTCTAATACCTTGCAGCCCTCACCCTCCAAAGCTGCACGCAGAAACTGTCGAATCCGATACTCGTCTTCAACCACCAAAACCGATGTATTTTCCATCAAAATCACATCTCCCTTGATTTACCTTGGTGTTACTCCAACGGTAAAGCCCATTTACCCATCTAACTGATCAGCTGAGGTAAAATTTAACCGTACTATAGTCGTTAAATACCACGGCTGGCTACAGGAAATCGTTCGTTGGTCACGCTTAGCTGTTTGCAATCTGCCAAGCGTGGGGGAGATTAGCATAGATTCGTTGATCTACAAGCGACTAGCTGGTGAAGCCTCTCATTGAGGATAGAAGAAAGAGGAGAGAAGAAATTTACAGCTGCGCTCCAACCAGCACCGTGCATCGTTTTCGGTGCTGATTTAGCAGTGAGCTACAAAAGCTCAGCATTGATCCATAAATGTGCAAGAATACTGAGTGCATACCCCAATGCTACCGCCCACGACCATTTCAGATGGGAGGCAAAGGTATAATAGCCACGAGCCTGCCCCATTAATGCCACGCCAGCTGCTGAACCAATGGATAACAAAGATCCACCCACACCCGCCGTCAAGGTCACTAACAACCATTGCCCTAAAGACATATCTGGCTGCATGGTGAGCACTGCAAACATAACCGGAATGTTATCAATCACCGCTGAGAGTAAGCCAATAATCACATTCGCCACGGTTGGATTAACACTGTATAAAACCTCAGACACGAGAGCTAAATACCCAAATGCACCTAAGGCACCGACACAGAGAATCACGCCGTAAAAGAACATGAGCGTATCCCATTCGGCTCTTTGTAATTGATTAAAAATATCAAACCGCCCAACCGGCTCCTCTTCATCAGGATTAGTTGGGTTAGACTGTTGCTGCTTTAGATACCAACCATACACCTTCAAAACACCCAAACCTGTCATCATTCCCAGTACTGGAGGTAAATGAAATTGGCTATGAAAAATCACTGCCATTGCAATCGTCAAGATGAATAATACCACCACAACTAAACCACCTTGCTTAATCTTGACCCTTTCCGTAGTGGCGACTGGATGCCCTTTATCTAAAAAGAATGACATAATCAATGCAGGCACGAACCAATTAACCAAAGACGGAACAAGTAATGCAAAAAACTGGGAGAACTCCACAATTCCAGCTTGCCAAACCATAAGCGTGGTGATGTCACCAAACGGACTCCAAGCTCCACCTGCATTCGCTGCCACGACAATATTAATACAGCCCATTGCAATATAATTGGGTCGATCTGCTGCGACTGCGATTAAAACAGCGGCCATTAATAAAGCGGTCGTGAGATTATCCGCAACGGGTGAAATAAAAAAGGCAAGCAAGCCTGTAATCCAAAAAATCCAATACAGAGAAAGGCCTTTAGCTACTAACCAACTACGCAAAGCGGCAAAGACCTTACGCTCATCCATTGTATTAATAAAGGTCATGGCTGCTAATAGGAACAGCATCAATTTACCGAATTCGAGGAGATTATGATCTAAAATCACCGCAACCTGCTCGGTCAAGCCTAGCTGGTGATACGCCAGTGCGACACAAACCCACATAATGCCCGCAGCAACGATCACAGGTTTAGATTTACGTAAATGCAATTTCTCTTCTGCTATCACTAGGCTATAAGCAATAATAAAAATCAGCAAAGAGAGTAAGCCTAAACCACTGCTTGTTAAATTAGGTGGCTCAAAGGTGCTAGCGACCGTTAAGCTAGGAAAAAATGCTAATAGCCCTAGGGATAAGCAACCAAACAACAAGGATAAATGCATAAGTCCTCCGAATAACAAGCAGGCAACACTGAATTAGCTAACCGTTTACAAATCAGAACTGAACAGGAAACTCGCTATAAGAGACCTTACCAAACTGAGCAACCGCTAAGCGAATCTTATTGGGCTTAGGATCTAAGACACTAGGAGGAAACTCACCGTACCATACGGTTTCACCTCTTAATGGTTCAATCACAATATGCTCTTCTTGATCACCACGAACTAAAGACATTTCCATTCCACGAATCCGATCATTCGGGGTTAATTCGATACGTATCAATTCACTCTTGCTCGCTGGTTTATATTTCAAACTCACTTTCAGTGCTTCATTACCGACTTGGCAGTCAGTTGCCAAATCACAACGACCGATTAATTCCATCGGGATCATTTTTAATTTGCCCGCAGGTTCGGGATTATTCTTAGTCGCCCATAAATCTGCTAAGCCATAGCCACCGATTACAAAAACGGGCGCTACCAAAATAGCAATGCGCAGATGGATACTTAAACCAAAAAACCATTTAAACATAATGGGCTTTAACCTCTGTCTAAAACTCATAAAGAAAAGGCTCCCGGAGGAGCCTTTTCAAGCTAGCTTAACTAACTGCTCTTAGTGAGCAATCGCTGTGCCTGCACCCCGAGGGATACGAACACTTTCCACTAATTCCTGAATATGTGCAGGTGGTGGAGCAGTCATCCGCGATACAATAATAGCCACTGCAAAGTTAACCAAAGCACCGACTGTACCGAAGGCTTCTGGTGAAATACCTAAGAACCAGTTAGCTGGAACATTCGCCGCCATCTCCGTACCTTTTACGAAGAACCAGCCCTTGAACCAGAAAATGTAAACTAAGGTAGTACCGATACCTGCAAGCATACCTAAAACAGCACCATAATTATTAACCCGCTTGGAGAAGATGCCCATCATCAACACAGGGAAGATCGAGGAAGCGGCTAGACCAAACGCCAAGGCGACAACTTCTGCGGCGAATCCGGGTGGATTTAGCCCCATATAACCGGCCAATAAGATCGCAATCGTGATCGCAATCCGTGAAGCCATTAACTCAGTTTTCTCAGAGATATTCGGAGTAAAGATACCCTTCATTAAGTCATGCGAGATCGCTGAAGCAATCGCTAATAATAAGCCAGCCGCTGTCGATAAAGCAGCTGCAATACCACCAGCTGCCACTAAAGCGATAACCCAGTTCGGTAATTTAGCAATTTCAGGGTTAGCCAAGACCATAATGTCATTGTCAACCTTAGTCATTTCATTACCTTTCCAGCCATAGCCTGCGAACTTAGACGCTGCTGCATCAGTGTTCGCTTTATCCAACGCGGCTTGAGCTTTGTCGAAGGCTGCTTGAGCTTTAGTCTTGTCAGTCGCATCGGCTAAGGCTTTTTCAGCGGCTGCAAAATCGGCTTGAGCTTTACTTAAGGCACCATCGTTGTAGTACTGTAAGCGACCGTCACCGTTTTTATCAGTGAAAGCGATTAACTTAGTCGCTTCCCAGTTCTTCATCCATTGCGGACGCTCTTCAATCACTAAGTTACCGTCAGCAGCACCGACTGGGCCGATTTGTACTGTATTCATCAGATTCAAGCGCGCCATTGCACCAATCGCAGGAGCGGTCGTGTAAAGGATAGCGATGAAAATTAACGCCCAACCTGCAGAAGAACGTGCATCAGCAACTTTAGGTACAGTGAAGAAACGAATAATAACGTGAGGTAAGCCCGCAGTACCGATCATCAGAGTCATCGTCAAGAAGAACAAATTGATCGTGGAATCATGTTTATCGGTATAAGACTTAAAGCCAAGCTCAGTCACCACTTGATCGAGCTTATCTAACAGATACATATTACTGCCATCTGCTAACTGAGAGCCCAAACCTAACTGAGGCAAAGGATTACCGGTTAATTGCAGAGAAATGAAGACAGCTGGAATGGTATAAGCAAAAATCAAAACCACGTACTGAGCGATCTGAGTATAAGTGATCCCTTTCATTCCACCGAAAGCAGAATAGAAGAATACAATCACCATACCGACCACTAAGCCCACTTCCATTGACACACCTAAGAAACGAGAGAAGGTAACACCTACTCCTTTCATTTGGCCGACAACATAAGTCAAGGAAATGATGACCAAGCAAATAACCGCGACGATCCGTGCTGTTTTTGAGTAATAACGATCACCCACGAACTCAGGCACGGTGAACTTACCGAACTTACGTAAGTAAGGGGCAAGTAGCATAGCCATTAATACGTAGCCACCTGTCCAACCCATCAGGTAAACAGAGGCGTCATAACCTTTAAAGGCAATAATACCTGCCATCGAGATAAAGGATGCGGCAGACATCCAATCAGCGGCAGTAGCCATACCGTTAGCGATGGGGTGAACACCGCCCCCTGCAACGTAGAATTCACTGGTCGAACCCGCTTGGGCTTTGAAAGCGATATAGAAATATAAGGCGAAACTTAAGCCAACGACAGCATAAGTCCAGATTTGAAGTTCAGTCATTTAGATCCCCTATTACTGCTCATGCACATCAAATTTACGGTCAATTTGCCCCATGCGCCAAGCATAGAAGAAAATCAAAATGACGAAAGTATAAATAGAGCCTTGTTGAGCAAGCCAGAATCCTAGTTTATAGCCGCCTAGTTTGATGGCATTTAAGGGTTCGACTAAAAAGATACCGAACACAAATGACACCAGAAACCAGATGACCAGGCAGACAGTCAGCAAACGCACATTCGCTGACCAGTAAGCAGACATATCATCTTTCATCGATAGTACTCCTCCATTAAAAAGATAAAACAACTAACCTAAGTATCTATATAAAACCGTCATCCACACACAACTCGCGCCGTTTGAGATAACAGATCTTGTATAAAATCAATAACTGCTGTGGGCTAGGGTTAACTTTCATTAACGCTCAGTAATGACTACTGATTGCCTGTTTGGTTTTATTCAGGCGTTTTTAGTTTTAGGCTGCTATCGAGGAAATCACCTCGACGCGAGGGTAAGGGAAACTGTAACCAGAAGCAAGCAAAATGCCGCCCTTATTTTCCCAAACCCACGATTAATCTCATGGTTTACTCAAGAATCCTCAGTCTAATCACTCGTTTTTAAGGCTCAACCCAACCATCAATCAATGCAACTCAGTGGAAATAAGCTGCCTCGGCATTAATCCCTGTGTTTTGACGAACATATAACTCATCCCATAACTCTTCGGCTCGCCGATCACGGGTGATTAATGAAAATAACATGGTGACCAAGAAACCCAAAGGCACTGAAATCAAGCCGGGGTTTCTTAATTGAAACCAAGGTTTTTCTAAGCCCATCATACTGGTGGTTTGGCCTGCAAACTTTTTCAAATCCGCTTCCGCTTTGGACACGGTGGCTTTTAAACTGGTAATTTCCCGCGCTTTGGCCGCTTTAGCCGTTTCATCGGCGAGCGCAGTCAAGGCATTTTCAGCGGCGGTCAGTTGCTCACGCGCACCTAATTTCGCAGGAGTTGCCGGTGCTGCTTTCACGGCTTTTTTACAATCAGCGCTAGCAAACAACTCGCATATGAACCCACCTTGAGCTGGAGCAGCTACAATCGCTTCTTTAGCTGGCTCACCATCGAGGATTTTTTTCGCTTCAGTGACTTTAGCTAAGGGATAGGTCATATTAGGTGACAACAGAACTAATAAAATGGCCGAACCCGCTCCCGCAATCATGCCCGCGACCACCCCCCAAGTATTGGTTTTCTTCCAATACAAGGTTAAAAACACGGCGGGCAAATTAGACGAAGCGGCCACTGCAAAGGCTAAGGCCACTAAATGGGCGACATTTTGCCCCTTAGCAGCGATCCCCACATAAATCGCCAGTGCGCCCACAATCACTGTAGCAACCCGAGCAGCGGTAATCTGCTCTTTAGAAGAGGCTTGCTCGCCACGGAATACGCCAACATATAAATCATGTGACATGGCTGAAGCAGAGGCCAACACCAAGCCAGCCACCACTGCAACAATCGTGGCAAAAGCGACTGCAGCCACAAAAGCTAGAAAGAGATTACCTAACATGGAATCAGCCCCGCCGCCAATATATTGGGCTAACAAGGGTGCAGCCATATTACCGCCGGGATCGAAACTGGCAATCTTCGCAGCGGTCACATTCATCGCCGCGCCTAATCCTAAGAATAAGGTCAACACATAGAAACCACCAATGATCGCCATCGCCCAAATTACTGATTTACGCGCATCTTGTGCTGTTGGTACGGTGAAAAAACGCATGAGAATATGTGGCATCCCTGCCGTACCCAACACTAAAGCTAAACCTAATGAAATTTGGTCAATTGGATTTTTCAGATATAAACCCGGCTCTAAGAAACGCTGACCAAGTTCCGCTGGTGTCATATTAGTGGCTGCATCACCGACTAACTTAGCCACTTGATTTTGAATATCTTGATTATCGACGGCCGCTTGCAAGAAGCCGGGGAATGAGAAACCGTACTGCCCCCAAGTAAAAATGACGAGCAAAATCGAAGCCGTGACTAATAGAATCGCTTTAATGATTTGCACCCAAGTCGTCGCCTTCATCCCACCAAAGACCACATAAGTCAACATCAAGGCACCCACTACGATCACTGAGATTTCATAGTCGATACCAATCAGGGTTTTAACGAGCACTCCCCCACCGACCATTTGTGCCGTGAGATAAAAAGTCGAAACAGTCACTGTTGAAATCGCCGCAATGATTTTCGCGGCCTTCGGATTATTGCGAAACGCTAAAATATCACCGAGGGTATATTTACCAATATTCCGGCATGGCTCAGCAATAATCAGCAAGACAGCAATATAGGCCACCAACCATCCCACAGAATACATAAAGCCATCATAACCGTAGAGCGAAATCAAACCCGCAATACCTAAAAAAGAGGCTGCTGATAAATAATCGCCTGCAATCGCCCAACCATTTTGCATGCCGGAAACCGACCGCCCCGCTGCATAAAAATCGGTAGCCGAATGAGTTTCTTTGGCGGCGCGATAAGTGACAAACATGGTCAGCGCAATAATCGCACCGAATACAATAAAGGTTAGCCATTTATATTGAGGAGCAACCGCGCCTGCATCTGCAGCCAAAGTAACTGGGCTAATCAACATCAACCCTAGTAAAGACATTCGCATCCACCACCATTTGCTCATTGATTCACCTTATCGAATTAATTCAGCATCACGAACGATGTCAGCCACCATTGCATCAAACTCACGGTTAGCGCGATGCGTATAAATAAATGCAACCGCCCAAGCCACCACGAACTCAGACAAAGCAAACAAAATACCAAAATTCATGGCACCCCAGACCTTAGTTTTAAACAATTCAGGGAAGTAAGCTGCACCGATCGGCAATAAGAAGTAATAAATGAGTGAGAAAATCATCAAGCCCCAGAGGAAAGTCGTTTTTCTTTTATGCAAAGCCTGAAAGCGCGGGTCTTTATCTATAGCAGCCCAGTTAACTGTTATTGTCATGTTATGCTGACTCCTCCCTTTATAACAAAACCGTGCCTTGCAAGGATGCGTAGACATGCATAGAAAACGTGTGCTTAGCGATACTTTAGAGCAAACATTAGTGAACCGAAGCAGCCCGATGATGTCACTTGAGATGTAAAAAAGGTGTAAACAAACTCGGCTCTTCTGCTCACCAACCCAAAATAATCAAGCCAATAGAGCAAAGACTAAGCACGACGCAGGGAATGACTCAACGATAACATCCTACCTAGGGTTAATTTTTCCACAAGATGTAAGGTCAAGATGCAAAGTGTAGAATGCAAGTTCATAGAAAATAAACCATGACAAAGGTCAAGTTTTGAAAATCGGTACTTGGAGAATATTAGCTCCTTCCAATATAATCTCCCCCGTTTAACAGCTTTTTCACTTTTTCAGTCTTGTGTGGCGAACCTAAAGAGGTTCGATCTAAGGGAGAACAATGTGGCTTCAATTCCAAAAGATCCTTACGCTAAACCCGTTCTAATCGGTAGTTTAGTGGTTCTAGGTGCAGCAGTGGCTGTACTTGTATCGAATTTATTCAACACCATTAGCCGTAACTCTACGGTCGGTGCTCAAGATACCAGTATGTTTGAGGCCGCAGCCACTGCTAATCTAAAACCGATTGGCACAGTTGTTACTGTTGATAAATCTATCGCTCCTGTCGCACGAACTGGCGAGCAAGTCTTTAATGCAGTGTGTACGTCTTGCCATACAACCGGTGTTTTAAATGCACCGAAACTGGATGATAAAGCCGCTTGGGAACCACGTGCCGCAAAAGGCTTACAAGGTTTAGTCAGCTCAGCTACGAATGGCCTTAATCAAATGCCTGCCAAAGGGGGGGATCCGACCCTCACTGAACAGGAATTAACCGATGCTATTCTGTATATGACGGGTAAAGCAGGGATTGACCTCAGTAAAGATGCAGGTGCAGCCCCAGCCGCTGGCGCAGCGGCAACACCGGCTCCAGCAACTGCAGCTCCAGCAGCCACTACACCAACAGCTGCTCCAGCCGCTGAAGCCACCGCAACACCAGCCGTCACGACTGAAACAGCCACAGCCGAAACCACAGCAACTACTACTGCCGCTGCCCCAGCCGAAACCACAGCAGTTACTACTGCCACTGCGCCGGCCGCTGATACCGCACAACAAGCCGCTCCCACAGCCGGGATTGATGGTGAGAAGATTTATCGGAGCATTTGCTTTTCTTGCCATGATGTCGGCATTGCAAACTCACCTAAATTGGGTGATAAAGCCGCTTGGGCTCCACGCCTAGCCGCTGGCCAAGAAACTTTATATACCCATTCGCTTCAAGGCTTCAATGCCATGCCTGCTAAAGGTGGCAATCCAGCCTTATCTGATGATGAAGTGAAAGCGGCTGTTGATTGGATGACCTCACAAGCTCAGTAAAACTTCGTTTTCTGCACAACAAGGCACTGACTCAAACGCAGTGCCTTGCTATTACTGCCCATTAAAACACCCTCGCATGGACATACTGCCGAATTTAGCGACGATAGACTTTGATTTATTCTTGATACTCTTTGGAGTTGCTGTCCTAGCCGGTGGTATTGATGCCATTGCAGGTGGTGGTGGCCTATTAACGATTCCAGCGCTCTTGTGGGCTGGTTTATCGCCGCTGCAAGCCTTAGCAACGAATAAACTACAAGCCAGCTTTGGTTCTTTTACCGCCACATGGAACTACAGTCGCCAAGGCTTAATTAAGCCCTCGGAGCATCGTGCGGCAATTATTTTAAGCTTTCTCGGTGCAGCCAGTGGGGCATGGACCGTCCAAAAAATAGATCCTAGCTTTCTGGCTCAATTGATTCCCCTCTTACTGATAGCCTTTGCGCTTTATTTTATGTTTTCCCCCCAACTCGGTGAGCACGAACGCAGACAACGCATTAGTAAGAACACTTTTGCCGCCACAGCGGGTTTTAGTATTGGCTTTTATGATGGCTTTTTTGGGCCTGGCACTGGAACTTTTTTTGTAATTGCCTTTGTTACGCTCTTAGGTTACAGCTTACCTAAGGCTACTGCGGGTACTAAACTCCTTAATTTCACAAGCAATATTGCATCGCTGATACTGTTTGCATTTTCTGGTCATCTGCTTTGGCTGTTAGGCCTTACGATGGGAATTGGCCAAATAATTGGCAGTTTTATCGGTTCAAAACTGGCTATTCGGCATGGTAGTCAGCTGATCCGGCCTTTATTAGTGATCGTTTCGTTACTCGTGTCACTGCGCCTGTTACTTCAAACCTAACGCCAGATTAACAAGAATTAGCTTGAACTTTTTTTGGTCAAATCACTACTGTAGACTGTCTTGGTTAAATAAATATCAATCTAACTAGAACAAGATTCAATCTGCGTGTTTAAACGACAATATTGTAGAGGAATTACGATGAAAAGCTGTGTAACTAGTATGAGGGTACGCTGGCTTTGCCTAACAGCACTCCTAGTCCTATCTGGAAATTCATTCGGAGTACTGGTCAACGGAGTAACGGGTCAACTTAAACTGTTAGCGACCATTAATGGCGAACCCGCTTTTCGTGAAGTGGTATGGCATTTAACGCCCTTAAAGCTGACGAATAAAAATACCCGTAATATAGAACTCACGATTACGCGCCATTCAGCAGTCGTGGATTTAGAAGCGGGCAAATATCAAGTTCATGCTAGTGCTGGCAGCAAAACTGAGACACAGGTTATTACTATTGAAGAAGGTGGGACTCATCATCTAGTTTTGAACTTACGTTAAACCTTCGACCCAACACTCGAGCTAGCCGATAACTAGCTCGAATTGAAACGCAAACAAGTACAACTAAGCTAACAGAACAGCTCTCTCGTTCTCTTGCGTTAATGCCGAAAATGCCGCATACCTGTAAAAATCATTGCTATCCCCTGCTCATTAGCCGCATCAATCACTTCTTGATCACGCATCGAACCACCGGGTTGAATCACTGCTTTAATCCCGACTTTAGCGGCATTATCAATCCCATCCCGGAAGGGGAAGAATGCATCAGAGGCCATCACCGCCCCGATGAGTGCTAAGCCTGCTTGCTCGGCTTTAATCGCAGCAATTCGAGCTGAATTGACCCGACTCATCTGCCCTGCTCCAACACCAAGGGTCATATTATTTTTTGCATAGACAATCGCATTCGATTTCACAAACTTAGCGACTCGCCATGCAAATTGCAGATCATTTAATTCAGGCTCTGTCGGCTGACGCTCAGTGACTACGCTTAAACTGTCGAATAAAGCCGTATCCGCTGTTTGGACTAATAAGCCTCCATTCACCCGTTTGAAATCTAAACTCGGCTTAGCCTGAGCAGGCCAAGCTTCAAGACTGAGTAAGCGTACATTTTTCTTAGCCGCTACTACTGCCACAGCAGCTGGTGTAGGGTTCGGGGCAATAATCACTTCAACGAATTGGCGCTCCACAATCCGTTGAGCGGTTTCAGCATCTAAGGGGCGATTAAAAGCAATAATCCCACCAAAGGCTGACTCAGGATCCGTCTGATATGCACGCTCATAAGCTTCTAATAAACTCGCCCCCACTGCGACACCACAAGGGTTGGCATGCTTTACAATTACACAAGCCGGTGCCTCAAATTGCTTCACACATTCTAAAGCAGCATCCGTATCCGCAATGTTATTGTAGGATAGCTCCTTGCCTTGAATTTGTACTGCACTGGCTATACTGCCTAAGGGGGGCTTAGTTTCTGCATAAAAAGCCGCTTGCTGATGAGCATTTTCGCCATAACGTAAATCTTGCAGCTTGTTCATTTGTAGATTAAAGGTACGCGGGAATTGCACAGGAGCTGTCGGCGTGCCACCCGCGACTCGTGAGCCAAAATAATTGGCAATCATTCCGTCATAACCTGCGGTATGCTCAAAGGCTTTAATCGCTAAATCCAAACGAGTGTCTAGACTAATCCGCCCTGCCTCTTGCTGCATTTCTGCTTGAATACGCGGGTAGTCAGCTGGATTCACTACAATCGTCACATGGGCATGATTTTTAGCACTCGCCCGTACCATTGTAGGCCCGCCAATATCAATATTTTCTATCGCCTCTTCTAAGCTGCAATCAGGCTTAGCTACCGTCGCTTCAAACGGATAAAGATTCACGACAATTAAATCAATCCGCCCGATGCCATGCTCGGCCATCACGGCATCATCCGTGCCACGCCGCCCTAGAATCCCACCATGAATTTTTGGATGCAAGGTTTTCACTCGTCCATCCATCATTTCTGGAAACCCTGTGTGCTTAGACACCTCAATCACAGGGATTTGATGATCTGCTAACAGCTTAGCTGTTCCCCCTGTGGAGAGTAGCTCGACACCTTGAGTATGCAGAAACTGAGCTAGCTCCAGAATGCCCGTTTTATCAGACACACTCAGTAAAGCACGGGTGACAGGTAAATTTGAATGATTAGCAGAACTCGTCATGGGGTTGAAATCCGGGGTCAAAGAAAAGCGCCTATTGTAGCGACTTGCTCAGGGCAGGCAACTCTACAACGCGAACTATTCAACCGCTAGGTTTAGTGTATTTCATCCCCCAGCAGAGACCTGCCAACCTTAATTTCAGTTATTTTTCGTAAAGATTTCAGGACAACCAGCCTAATTTGGCAGGAAGCTAGTAGCACTCAATTAGCAGAGTGTAAGGAGGGAAAAACGATGAAACTTAAGTCTCTACTGGCTTATTTAGCACTGATTTTAGGCAGTCAACAAGCAACTCTCGCAGCAGATTTGCAGCCTACTGCTGATCAAACACCAAGTAACTTAGCAAGTTCAGCTGCTAGCCTCACCCGCGCTACCGGGGTAAACCCGAAAATATATGGCAAAACTATCGGTAACTGGGGGCATGCTTGGTGGGAATGGGCATTCAATATTCCTAAAGCGAATAACCCCTTGTTTCAAAATGGCGCTATGGATTGCTCGGTTGGCCAAAAAGGTAAAGTTTGGTTTCTAGCCGGGAACTTTGGTGAAACGAGTAGCCGCTCTTGTACGATTCCGCAAGGAAAAGCCTTGTTTTTCCCGATCTATAATAGTGTTTGGTGGACACCTGCACCCGGTACAGAGATAGGCTGTAAAGATGAAACCGACTGTCGCCAAGCAGTTAACGCCAGTATTTTAAGCATGCAAACGTATACTTGTCGAATCAATGGGGAAGCTTGCATCTGGCACTATCCTATCGTGCGTGCCCAATCTGAAAACTTACCGTTTAAGATGAATGCTGACTCTATTTTAGTGACTGAATATGAAGAAATACCAGTGACTCGCGAAACCTCTATTTCAGACGGTTACTGGGTCATGCTCCCTCCACTCCCGGTTGGGAATCATAGAATTCGTTTTACTGCTAAAGCCACTGATTTCGCCCTAGATGTGACTTATAAACTCAGCGTTCAATAGGTAGATAGGCCACTAATGAGTTAATAACTCAGGTTATAGAGGTATCCGGCATCCGTCTTGCGAGAGCGATGCCGGATTAAAGACGATTAGTGCGGCTTCTTACCATGCTCCGCTTGATAATGAGCAGCATACCAATCCGGTTTGTTGAAATCAGTATCATAAATAAACTCAGCCACGGCTTGTAAATCAGCATCACTGAGCTGTGCTTGAGCAGGCATCAAGCCGAACTTTTTCACGGCGCCTGGCATTAACACATCATTGGGATTGGGTGCTTTCACCCAAGTAACCACGCGCTGAATAAAAGCGGCTCGCTCTGGGTAGGCTTTAATCACATGATCCTTCACCCCAAACAAAGGTGGAGCCACACTACCCTCTTCTTTAGCCGCCAAGGCATGGCAGCTCATACAGGCGGATTGATATACCTTGGCACCTGGGTGGTTAAGTTTAGTTAAATCAGCGACCGGATGGCCTGAGCCATGCTGCTCATGACTAGAACAAGCCGCGACCATCAAGGCGATGATGCCCATTGCAAAACCGATTTTAATTTTCATCTTCAGGTTTAAACTCGCTAAATATTAAAACAAACATCCTATAAGCAATGGATGGAATCCGCCTATAGGACATTTGTCTTACAGACCTAAAGCGAGCGGTTTTGTATCCTCAAAGCATCTATCTCTCATGGAGCTAAGCCTGATCACGAAAGTGACAGGTCTCCTCTTATTGCGTACTATCCTGACCGGAAAACGATCAGGGCTATCGGTAACTCCTCATGATTCTAAGCAATAATTTACACTCTCGTTTTATTCCACCGCGCTATCATGCCTATCTGTGGGTACTGGGGCTGTTTTTACTGATTAATTTTGTCACCCGTGTGGGGTTGATGATTTTTGAGGGCGACCCTAGTTATTTCACCCTGAGTGGGTTACTTCCCATTTTATGGGCGGGTTTCATTTATGATTTAAATACAGGCTTTTATATCCTCATCCCGTTTCTGCTCCTGGCTTTAGTCTTGGGCAATGGCCCGAAACGACGCTGGTTACATGCTGTACTGGCTACAGGTTTATTAGGTTTAGCAGTTTTTGGCTTTTTATTCACCGCACTGGCAGAGGCAACCTTCTGGAACGAGTTTTCTTCCCGCTTTAACTTTATAGCAGTCGATTATCTGATCTATACCCGTGAAGTCTTAGGCAATATTTGGCAATCCTATCCGGTGACTGGATTATTACTCGGGCTAGGAGTCGTTGCTTTAGGCTTATTGTGGTGGGTGTATCCACCGTTTTGGCGTGCCGCTAGTGCTGATGGTGGTTCTTTGCCTAAACGCCTGTTGATGAGTTTACTGTTCTTATGCCTACCCGTTTTGAGCTTTTTCTTGGTGAATGACCATTGGCGCGATAGTTTTACACGCCCCGCTGAACGAGAGCTAGCGAGCAATGGCTATTATGAGTTTATGCGTGCTTTTCGCAATAATGATCTGGATTATTTTAAATTTTACAAAACCCTAACCACTGCGCAAGCCAACCAACTGTTACAACACGCTTTTCATCAAGGCCAGCCTGAACTCAAGTTTGAACCCAACCCTATGCCCACAGCACACCGGGTTCAGCCAACGGCTGCCACTTTAGACAAGCATGTGGTGCTCATTTCTATTGAAAGCTTAGGGGCTGATTTTGTTGAGTCCTTCGGTGGCAAAGCTGGATTAACACCGAATTTGGATCGTTTAGCCCAAGCAGGCCTACGCTTTAATCAATTGTATGCCACCGGTTTACGTACCGTGCGGGGCTTAGAGGCCATCACTTTAGCTATTCCACCCACCCCCGGCCATGCAGTTCCTGCCCGCCAACATAATACTGGCTTACAAAGTTTAGGCGGAGTTTTAAAGCAAAACGGTTATGCACCTTTCTATATTTATGGTGGCTATAGCTATTTTGATAATATGGAAAATTTCTTTACGGGCAATGGCTATCAAGTGATTGACCGTACTGATGTTGCACCAGCCGATATTCATCATGAAACTATCTGGGGCATTGCTGATGAAGATATTTTGCACCATGCGATTGGCGTGATCAATCAACAAACCGCACAGGGGCAAAAAGTTTTCGCGCATATTATGACCACTTCGAATCATCGCCCCTTCACTTATCCCGAAGGGCGCATTGATATTCCGTCTGGTAGTGGGCGCGAGGGTGCGGTAAAATACACCGATTGGGCAATCGGTAATTTTATGCGCGAAGCAAGTCAACAACCTTGGTTTAAAGATACGTTGTTTGTCTTCGTGGCTGATCACACTTCTCATGGACGCGGGCGCACCGATTTACCGCCAGAAAACTATCGGATTCCCATGATTATTTATGCCCCCGCTTGGATTCAGCCACAACAGTTTGATGATTTAGCCTCACAAATTGATGTAGCACCGACTATTTTAGGCTTATTGAATCTTGCCTATGTTTCCGAATTTTATGGGCAGGATATTCGCTTGGCGGCTAAGCAACATCAACGCGCTTTTATGGCAAATTATTTAACAGTGGGTTATTTGAAAAATGGTAAGGTCATTGAATTAATGCCAAAGCAAACCACCCAAGTCATTGATGCTAAAACAGGCCAAGCACTTCCAGCCGAACCCACCACAACAGATGAAGCGATTGCCTATTATCAAACCGCAGCAGCCCGCCTGAATGCCTTACAAAAAAAACCATAATCTCGTGCTAAAGGCACGTGTTGCGCTGGGTGTTTGGCTGTTGTCTAGCTTTAGCTTTACGCTCAGTCAGGCTAATGAGTTGCCTTGTCGTGCATGGCAAGCAGCCGATGAGAGGGCGAGTGATTTAAAAGTCGGTGCTATTCACATTGAGGCGGGTAATATTTTTAATCCGCAGTTACCCAAAGAAAATCACTGGTATCATCATCTTACCAATCAACTACATAGCAAAACTCAAGATCAAGTCATTGCTCAAACTTTACTGGTGAAAACCGGTGATCCATTCGATCTAGCACTGATCGCCGAATCTGAACGTTTATTGCGTAGCCGTAAGCATCTGAAAGATGTACAGATTACCCTAGAACGGGTTTGCGCTAAACAAGTGGAACTGCGAGTTACCACCACCGATAACTGGACTTTAGCTCCTGCTGTGTCTTTTGGGCGTTCTGGTGGAGAAAACTCTAAAAGCTTTAGTCTTGAAGAGCATAATCTGTTAGGTTTAGGCAAAGAGCTCAGTCTTAGTTTTAAACAGGATGCGCAGCGTAATCAAACCAAATTGAGTTATAACGACCCTCAAGTACTGGGCAGTCGTTATCAATTAGCCCTTGGCCTACAAAATAATAGCGATGGCAAAGGTCATCAACTCAGTATCGGCCTACCTTTTTATAAATTAGCTGAGCAAAATGCTTGGGGATTTGAAAGCACTCGTTTGCGCCAGCAAGTACCTTATTACACAGCGGGTGTCGTCACACAAAAAATCGGGGTAGCCAATCAACAGGCTGCGATTTTCTATGGCTGGTCAAAAACGAAATCACCTCAATTGACGGAGCGTTATCGGTTTGGCTGGCAACAAGAAAACCGCAGTTATTTTGCGACTGACACTGCGCCCATCACGCCCCCCGCCGTGCAACAAGCTTATCCTTGGCTTAGCTATGAGCTGATTGAAGACCATTTCACTAAACGTGAAAACTTTAAGACGATGGGGCGCACTGAAGATATTGCACTCGGCCATCAATTTTTAATTCAAGCGGGTGTGTTGCATCCAAACTTTGGTTCAGATGCTAGCTATTTCAAACTATTGACCCACTACAGCAAAGGTTATAGCCCTGCCAACAATCAAATCAGTTTAGTCACCGCTGATGCCACGGCTTGGTTCGGGGATGGCCCTTATCGGGGTTTACGCGCTAAGCTCAGTGCCGAATGGAATTTATACAGCTCGGCTCAGGCTAGTTGGCATCTAAGCGGTGAACTACACACGGCCGATAACCTTCAACCGGGTGAGCAATTGTTATTAGGGGGTGATCAGGGCTTAAGGGGTTATCCGGCAGGTTATCGCTCTGGCGAACAGAGTGCCCTCGTCAATGCTGAGCGGCGCTTTTATTTTAAACAAACCCCCTTAGGTTTAATTAAACTCGGTGCAGCCGTCTTTGTGGATGCGGGTACGATCTGGGGCAATGGGCAAAAAGCGCAGTGGTTTGGTGATGCTGGGATTGGTTTACGCCTAATGCCCACCCGCGCAAGTAGCGGAAAAATCATTCATGTGGATCTAGCAGTTCCCTTCTCGACCCATGGGAAAATAGATAAGTATCAAATTTTAGTAGGAACAGGCGCTGAGTTCTAAGCAAACTAACAAGGTTCTAGCCTACTTATCACCTTGATTACTTTAGTCATCAGCCAGCCAATTCAAAGCCCTAGCTTTAGCTCAACGCCGGAAAAAGCTTTTAATCGAGCTTAAACGAGTTTTGATCCGAACACTCAGATTAGTCAGCACCGAACTCGTCGGGGCGATGTCCTTCGCCGCTTGCACCTTAAGCAAAGTAGGCTGAGCACGGAATTGATCCACTTGTTTAATCGCAGCCTCTAAATGATGTTGTAATACCTTAGGGCGCAAGGGGTGAAAAATCACTCGAAACACCCGTGCTGAATTCACCAAATCAATAATCGTTTCCGAATCGCCTAAGCGAGCAACCGCCAACGACACCACATGGGGATGCTCTTTTTTCAGTAAACAGAGAAAACCAAAATTATCGCGATCAATACCATCAATACTCGCAACGATTACCCCAACCTCATGATGTTCCATTAAAGCTAAAGCATCCTCAGGCGTGCGCGCGGCCAAGACTTGAGAGCGTGGATTACCTAACTCTTGAAAAGTGGCAAATAATTGCAGCTCACGATCCACAAATAATAAGGCGAGGTTTTCCGGCCAAGTGAGTGGTTCATGCGGTATTTTTTCAGGTTTGGTTTGAGTTTGAGTTTGAGTTTGAGTTTGAGCAGGTAGGCTAGGTGCTGCGGTTGTTGGCTTGAATGGACTAGCCTCTGTTAATTCTGGTTTTGGCAACGGGTCGAGGGTAGCTAAATCCAAGCCAATTTTGACTGCACTAGCAATCAACTCCCGTAATTCCTCGCTATCCCACGGCTTGCAGATATAACGATAAACCTCCCCTTCATTCACTGAACCGACAATGGCAGCTAGATCAGAAAATCCTGTCAACAAAATGCGTACTGTATGTGGAGAATGCTCCTTAGCTTGGCGCAACAGCTCGACGCCTTGCATAATCGGCATCCGTTGATCACTCACTAACAAGTGGTAATGATGGCGTTTGAGTAACTCAACCGCGTGATAACCATCGGTGGTAACGGTGACCTCATATTCCATCCGAAATAACGCCCGCAAACTATTCAAAATTCGCTCTTCGTCATCCACGAACAGGATTTTTGGCTTAGGAGCAGTCTGTGAGTGTTCCTGTGATAAACGCCGCAACCGAGCTAATTGCACAATATTGGATGGAGCACCTTGGCTCATGTTATTCCTCCTTGATTAAGTTCACTGAGTTCTTGCTCTCGATGGGCTTGATACTCACGAGGCAGCTCTACAGTAAAACAAGTGCCAACACCCAACACCGAATCAACTGTAATCTTGCCGCCATGTTCTTTGACGATCCGCTGGACAATGGATAAACCTAAACCAGTCCCCTCGCCAACTTTTTTGGTGGTAAAAAAAGGATCAAAAATTTGAGATAAATGATCAGGATGGATACCTTGACCATTGTCTTTGACTTCAATGGCTAGCCCCTGCTCCGTCGGGCGCGTAACAATCGTGACGACTCCCGTTTCTTCCGTCGTCGCTTGGCAGGCATTATTGATCAAGTTCAGCAAGACTTGGTTAATTTGCGAAGGGGAGCACATAATCAAGGGTACAGCACCTAACTGCTGCTCAATTCGCCGATGTTTGACAATATTACGGGCAATCTTCAGTGTACTCTCAATCCCCTCATTGACATTAAACTCAGCGACCTTGGCACGATCAAGGCGGCTAAAGTCTTTCAAATTACTGACAATCTCTGCAATTTGCCCAATGCCATGTAGGCCATCATCCAACAGCCCATTGATCTCACTGATGGCCTCCGTCTCGACAAAGGCACTGGAGATTTCCTGCACGGTAGCAAATTGCTCGGCCAACTGCTGCTCATGACTTGCCTCATCGCCAGCAGGTTCTTCCGTCATTAAGTTCATCAAACCTGAGGTTTCATTCACAAGGGCATCGACATCCTCCATCCGTGCACTGAGAATTTCCAAGCCGCCCTTCACATACGCTAAGGGTGTATTGATCTCATGTGCAATCCCCGCCACCATTTGCCCTAATGAGGCCATTTTTTCAGATTGAATTAATTGCAATTGGGATTCACGCAAATTCGCCAAGGCAGCCGATAAATCACGAGTACGCTCAGCAACACGCTGCTCTAAGAAAGCATTGGCTTGATCTAAAGACCGATAACTACGCCACACCGCTAACATCGCCAAAGCCAATAACAATAGCAAACCAGCCGAATAAGCGATTAAAGCGATTCGCCACTGCTCTTTTTCTTTTAAAGCTGCCTCAAAGCTCTGCTCAAACTGTGCTGCTAATTGATCAATCCGCGCCGTAATCGGGACTTGTTCAATACTAGCTAGTACCTGATCCTCACTTTCTTTTTGTTTTAAGACGGTACGCGCATGATTCACGATCATATCGACTTGCGCTTGAATCTGTTCAGGGTAACTGGTGCTGGGTTGGGCTGCTAAGTTATCCAGTAAACCTTCCACACGGGTTTTAATCGCTTCATCCGGGGCAAGATTATATTTGAGTAATTCGGTGAGCATTTCATTCGCCGTGGCCTCGAGCTTAGTTAGGTTGGAGCTAAATGCATTTGGTGTAGCGGTCTGCCCGGTATTATTAATCCCGATTGATGCATCCGATAAAGTCACTGCCACAATTTGATCACGGAGTTGCCCGACTGCGGTCGGTAAGAAGCGCAGGGAGTTTTTTAACAGCGCATTTTGCATTTTGAAACGATCAACCAAATTGATCTTATCATTGATAGCGGCGCGCAATTCATCGGCAGCTTGTTTGATTCCACTCGCATCCGCTTGGTTAACCGCTGCCATTAAAGCAGGTTGATTTTTCTGCAACCATTGTAAAGGTGTGGTCACCTGATCATAGTTTTTGTTGATGCCCATTTTGGAACGCAAAATATCCAGATTCCACGTCGCATCGACTTGTTTCAACTCACGCAATTGGCTATTCACCTGCTGAATAGCGGTGGTATCAATGGATTGAGTTTTTTGTACCAAAGCCCATAAAATCGCAATTAGCCCGACACTGACGAGGACTAACAACAGCCTACGCAAGATACGCTTCATGGCTTGACCTCGGTTGTTTCCCCGCTGAGGCTCGTGAGGAATTTGACAATCAGGCGTTTATCCGTCGCTGAAGCCGTTCGCCCTAGTTGATGGCGAAACATCACATCGACCGCCGCGTCTAAAGTATCGGTCATGCCATCGTGGAAATACGGCGCAGTCAAGGCGACATTCCGCAACGAGGGTACTTTAAAGACATGCTTATCAGCTTCTTGCTGAGTCACATTGAAACGCCCCAAATCAGCGGTACTTACCCCACCTCGCTTGGCAAAATAATCGTCCATAACCCCAAACTTCTGAAACATATTCCCACCAATATTCACACCTTGATGGCAAGCAACACAGCCATAATCTTTAAATAATTGATAGCCCTTTAGCTCATCCTCTTCTAAAGCTTTAGCATCACCCAACAGGTAACGGTCAAACCGTGAAGGAGTTAATAGCGAGCGTTGATAACTCGCCAAGGCATTTTGAATACTCGTTGCTTGCAAACCTTCTTGGGGATAAACAGCTTTGAACTCAGCCACTAAAGCGGCATCCGTTGACAAGATGGTTAATAAGTCGCCCCAATTCATATCCAGCTCACGGGCATCATGGACGACCTTATCAACTTGATCTTCCAAGCTGTCCGAACGTCCATCCCAAAACTGGCGAAAATTCATGCCACTATTGAAAATACTGGGCGCATTAATCACCCCGACTTGTTGACGAACACCGATTGAATTTTTTCGCCCATCTGCTCCACCTTTGCTTAAACTATGACAAGAGATACAAGCTGTACTATTGTCTTTAGAAAAGCGGGTATCTTGAAATAAGCGCTCGCCTAGCTTGATTTTCTTAGGGTCTAGCTGCAAGGATTCAAGTGAGGGCAGCGGGCTGATCGGCTCACCGACTAAAGGTTCAGCTGCCACGGACACCGATGCAGCGAAGAACATGGAGCCCAAGAGTAAATGAGCGGAGAATATTGGCAAGCGCTGCCGTCCCCAACCACAATCCAGTGGAGTAAACATCCTTAAGATCCTTCTCGTGTAAAATATCCTGAATAAAGAGCGGTTATTTTTGTTTTAACTGATAGGAGTATAGTGCGGAGTTATAGATTTATTGGGTGATAATTGATCAAAATCAAAAACAGTACAGAGCGCTCAGGATAGCTCTCGTGTTGACCTACTCAAGCATTTAAACCTTACAAGAAATCTTCAAAAAACCACGCTGCAAATTCATGGCGACTACTTAAACCCGATTTCCGATAAATAGCGGTTGCTTGCTGACGGACTGTTTTTTCTTTGGTATTGCGGACATTAGCAATCTCATCAAAGCTCAATCCCTTCAGTAATAAGGAGGCGACTTCTTTTTCACTTGGAGTGAGTTGCCAAGTCTCAAATTGCTTTTGAATGACTTGCGAATACGCTTGCCCTGCAGCACTAATCTGCTGGCGTGCTTCTGAAAGATCATCCTTCGTCTGAGCTAATTGAGCTTTAATTGCATCCAATTCACGTTGGCGCTTAATAAAAGCTTGCAGTAGATAAGCAATCCCTCCCACTGACATCAATACCACTAAGGCTTCAATGCTTAAGTGCCAAGCTTCCGTGCCTTCAAGGTAATCACTGATTAAGTCACTCGTGGTTAAAAGTGTGATGATAATTAACAGCACCACAAAAAATACTTCCTGACTGCGAAATCGCCACATGCTGCTGCATCCATCCCTGTTATGAGACATTTATCTAATTGCATTATAGTTAATTTGGGAATAAATTCCCACAAATGAATACCACCCTGCATCAAATTGTTCTGCATATCCTGCGTCCACTGATACGCATTCTGCATCGTAAAGGTTTAGCTTTTGGCGAGTTCAGTTTGTTGGCACGCAAAGTTTATGTAGAAACAGCGGAGGCGGCTTTAATGCAAGCCAATGAAAAGGCGACCAGCTCACGGATTGCGATTAGTACCGGCCTAACCCGCAAAGAAGTCGCGCAATTACGCCGACATGAGGCAGAGCAATTAGTCAATCTGGCGCGTTACAACCGTAGCGTGCGCGTGCTAGGTGGGTGGTTGAATGACCCAGATTTTAATACCCCTACAGGTCAACCTAGGGTCTTACCTTTGCAAGGTTCTTGCCCTAGCTTTGAGGCTTTAGTCGGGCGTTACAGTGGCGATATGCCCAGTCGCGCCATGTTGCGCGAGCTGTTGCAAACGGGGGTAGTTAGCCAAGCCGATGATGAAACGGTGAGTTTAGTGACGAATGCGTATATTCCCCAAGGCAGTGAAACCGAGCAACTCTCAATTTTGGCGACGGATGTAGCCCTACTGATTAATACCATTCATCACAATCTGCTATGTGCCACCAATGACCGCCATTTTCAACGCAAAGTCAGTTATGACAACTTACCCCTTGAAGTGCTACCCGAGTTTAAACAGCGAGTAAACGAAGATGCGATGGCCTTGCTGGTTAAATTCAATACTTGGTTGGCTCAACATGATCGTGACCATAACCCTACCGCCGGTGGAACTGGACGGATGCGGGCGGGTGTTGGCATTTATTATTTCGAAGAAGCCGTGCAGGCACAGACTGCCACGTCTCAACAGGATCATCAAGATGAAGTTTAAGCGCCTCATGCCCCTGCTCGTGCTGAGCAGCAGTTTATGGATCACGGCTTGTGTAGAAACCCAATTAGCCGAAGGCGGTATTGGTGGGACAGGTATTTCAGTCGGCCCCATTACTGGGTTTGGTAGCATTATCCAAAATGGGGTGCGCTACGATGTCAGCCAAGCTCGCTTCACTCGGGATGGTGTGGCTGTACCTGATCAAAGCTATTATCGGGTCGGCGAAATCATTAAGATTCAAGGCAGTATCAATCCTGATGGAATCACAGGTCAAGCGACTCAAGTTGACTACGGCAGCCTTCTTCAAGGCCAAATGACCGCACTGGGTAACGATGGCAAAAGCCTCTATGTGCTTAATCAATTAGTGCGCACCGATAGCTTAACTCTGCTGCATGGGATCAAGACTCTCAGTGAGTTAGCCGTAGGCAATATCGTGCAAATCTCTGGTGCACGTGATGCTCAAGGTGTGATTCGTGCCAATAGCCTGACTCGCCAGCAAACTAGCTTTATTGCAGGTAAGTCTAGCCAACTAATTGCAGGCCGAGTGACCGCCCTCAATCCTGCTGCACAAACTTTAACCCTAAATGACCTCAGCATTGACTACAGCCAAGCCTCACTGAGTTCACTGCCTGCGGTGAACAGCTATATACAAGTGAAAAGCCAGCAAGCCCTACAAGGCACAGTGTTAAAGGCTGAAAGCTTAGTGACAGCTACAGAATTTGTACAATTCAATGCCGGTGAACAAGCCGAAATAGCCGGTTTAGTCACCGCTTTTATCAGCACTAGCCGCTTTGCAATTAATGGTCAATTAGTCGTGACGACGGCGAATACAGAATTTGAAAACAGTACACCTGCTGAGCTTAAGTTAAATGCCTTAGTCGAAGCCGAGGGACAGATTAATCCACAAGGTGAATTAGTTGCTGAAGAAATTTCAGTGCGCCAAGCCAGCACAACCCAGACTCGTGAACTGGAAGGTAAAATGACTGAAATCAATGACAGCACATCAACCTTCAAAGTACTTGGCAACACCCTATTAGTCGATGCTTCCACCATCATTCTGCAGAAAACGGAAGACCATGAAACTAGCCTGCGCTTGACCGATTTGCACTTGCATGATCATTTGGAAATTAAAGCCCGCCAGCTCAACGATGGCCGTTTACTGGCCTTGCGGATTGAGCGCGATCTTGAGGATCTTAGCTCCCCAGACATTGAGGTCAAAGGCGTTGCTCAGCAGATTAATCGCACTCAAGGCAGTCTAGCCATTTTAGGTATCACCATCACCAGTGATCAGGATACTGAGTTTGAGATTAATTCAAGTGAAGTGGGTCAGGCTGAGTTTTTTGCTGCCTTAATGGAAGGCCAAAGCATTGTGAAAGCCGAAGGCACCCGCCTAACCAATACCAGTTTACAAGCAGACACTTTAGAACTCGAAACCGAAGACGACTAAAGCAGCCTGTAAAAAGCCCAGCACTGGTACTGCTGGGCTACCAACCTGCCCTTTGGGGCAAGCCTGTTAAAAAGGAGTGTTTAATGAAACGCAAGTATCTATCTTGGCTGGGCGCTTTAGCCTTGCTCGCTAGCTCAAGCCTAAGCTCTAGCGCAAATGCCACCGATTATACGGGGGGGCGCTTAACTAATACAAACATCAGTGCAGCCGGTGTGCTGATTCCAGACGGAGCACGTCTGTTGGCTTCACA
Source organism: Thiothrix eikelboomii (assembly GCF_900167255.1). Lineage (GTDB taxonomy): Bacteria > Pseudomonadota > Gammaproteobacteria > Thiotrichales > Thiotrichaceae > Thiolinea > Thiolinea eikelboomii. The sequence continues at coordinate 115,021 of NZ_FUYB01000006.1, read as the reverse complement.
GTGTTTTCAATGCCACGGCACCGATGGCAAGTCCACCACAGGTATCGACAGCCTCGCAGGTGAAAGCCAAAATGAACTCGTCAGCGAAATGCGTGAAATGAAAGCTAAAAATAAAGTCGATCTGATGCATTACCAAGCCAAAGCCTATACCGATGCACAGATTCAATTGATTGCAGCCTATTTCGCCAGCATCAGTGGCGGTGGGAATAATGATAATGACGATGATGACGACAACCATCATAACGATGATAACGACGCCAACGATTAAGCCTAGTCATTCCCATTAAACCGCTTTTCAAGAGATCATGATTATGAACGATTTATCTCGCCGTCAGTTTTTAAAAAACCTCAGCCTAGGCTTAGGTGCAGCGGCTTTACCAATCAGCTTTGCTCAGGCTGCCGTCATTCGCCCGCGTGTTATTGTGATTGGTGGAGGTTTCGCAGGAGCGACTGCCGCTAAATACCTACGCCTATGGTCAAATAATACGGTCGATGTCATCTTGATTGAACCGAATGCCATCTATTATTCACCGATTTTAAGTAATTTGGTCTTGAATGGTCAGCGCCAAGTTGCTCAGCTTGGCTTCAAATACGACACGCTGGCGCAAAAATACGGCGTTCAAGTGGTACGTAGTACTGCCATTGCACTCAATAGTGCTAGCCGTACCGTCAAGCTCGCCAATGGCCAAACCCTAGGCTATGAGCGCTTAATTCTCGCTCCCGGTGTGCAATTTAAAGCAATCCCCGGTCTGAATAGCAATAAAGTCTTGCATGCTTGGAAATCAGGTAATCAAGTTCAGCAGCTACGCCAACAATTACAAGCCATGCCTACGGGTGGAAGCTTTGTCATGAGTATCCCCAAAGCACCATATCGCTGCCCACCAGGGCCGTATGAACGAGCGTGTGTGGTTGCGGATTATTTAAAGCGGAATCAGCCCGGCTCTAAAGTGATTGTTTTAGATGGTAATCCAGATATTACGGTAGAAAAAGATACCTTCAACCATGCCTTCACCAACACCTATGCGGGTATCGTGCAATATGTGCCGAATACTATTCTGCAAGCGGTCGATTCTAATAAAAAGGTAGCGATCACGAGTTTTGGTGATTATCAAGCCAGTGTCTTGAATGTGATTCCGCCGCATCAAGCAGGTGGTATTGTCAGGAAGAACGGCTTGGCCAATAGCAGTACGGGCGATTGGGCGAATGTCAATCCGTTGAGCTATGAATCCACGGCGGCACAAGGCATCCATATTATTGGTGACTCACAAGGAACTGGCCAACCGAAAGCAGGTCATATCGCCAATGCGGAAGCGAAAGTCTGTGCGGATGCCGTGTTGCGTTTGTTATCGGGTGCTCAACCTTTCCAATCACCCGTCACCAACTCAGCCTGTTATAGCCCGATTAGTGCAGATACGGCCTCTTGGTTAACAGCAGCCTTTGCTTATGATCCTGCCAGCCAAAGTATGCAGCTAATCCCAGCTTCTTTTGGTGCTTCGAGTGGTGCAAGCTCATCGAACTACCGCAAAATGTTTGAGTGGGCCAATAGTCTATTTAGCGATACCTTCGCCTAACAATAAGTTCCTGATCCACCTATCGTTCGGCAGCAGTTTAACTGCTGCTGTTTTTTTGGGTGAAGGCAGCTAGCTTAATAGCATCCGACAAACCTCCAATCAGCTTTTATCTAATAGACCACGTTTCATTCAAGGCCTAGCGAATACGCTATTTGCCTAATTGCCATAATCCCTAAATTCACTTAAAAGCGCTTGCTAGCAAGTACCTGATCTTCAGGACTATAGTGGAGTTTTAAGCATGAGTACTTACAACAAGTCAACCACCGATCTTAGTTTTCTTCATCATCCAATGCCTTGGCAAAGTCTCAATACTTTCGACTGGCTATGGAGCCTTATTATTAGCAGTGGTGTCGTCTTAGTTTATTGGCTATATGGCGCATACATGGATGGCTTTGAGCTTGCTATTTTAGCAATTGCCACACCCGCGTTAATTGCACTGGGCTGGTTTTGGAAGTCATTCCGCCTTTATACTTTAATCGTACTGGCTTTAAGCTTATTAGCCTTATTTCTCTATGACAGCAGCCGAACTCAAGCTGATACTAACTTTTTCTTAAAATATTTACTTTCTAGCCAGTCTGCGATTATGTGGATGAGTACGCTATTCGTAATGGCGACTTTTACTTATTTCCTTGGCTTATTTACCTCTCATGAAGTTATTTTAAAAACAGCCACTTATTTAACTTGGAGCGCAGTGGTGATGGGTTTAACTGGCTTGATATTGCGTTGGTATGAGTCTTATTTAATTGACCCAAGCTTTGGACATATTCCAGTTAGCAACTTATACGAAGTCTTTATTCTGTTTTGTATTTTGACGGGTTTACTGTATTTATATTATGAACAGCAGTACCAACAACGTAGCCTAGGTGGTTTTGTATTGTTAGTGATTAGTGCTGCGGTTGGTTTCCTCCTTTGGTATAGCTTTGAGCGCGGCGCTAATAAAATTCTGCCGCTCGTGCCAGCCCTACAAAGTTATTGGATGAAAATACATGTACCCGCTAATTTTATCGGTTACGGCTCATTTGCTCTTGCGGCTATGGTTGGTATTGCCTATCTACTTAAGCAGAACGCTGAACAACACAAACCGAATGGGCTGTTAGCAAGCGCTTTGCCTTCCTTAGATATGATGGATGACCTGAGTTACAAAGCGATTGCTTTAGGCTTTGCCTTCTTCACAGTTGCCACCATTTTGGGTGCGATGTGGGCAGCCGAAGCTTGGGGTGGTTATTGGTCGTGGGACCCGAAAGAGACTTGGGCGCTGATTGTCTGGTTGAATTATGCGGCTTGGTTGCACTTTCGCTTCTCTAAAGGCTGGCGTGGTACCGCGATGGCGTGGTGGGCGATTCTTGGTTTGTTGATCACCTTATTCGCGTTTTTAGGGGTGAATATGTTTTTGTCGGGTCTACACTCGTATGGGCAACTTTAGTAGCACTACCTTAAGTTTAGGCTTGAGTACCTTAAAACTATGCGGTAGCAGGCTAAAACCCCTACCGCAAATAGAATAAGCAACTATGTTTTAATCACGAGCAGGCAACATACGCACTAAAGTCGTATCTCGTTGAACATAGTGGTGGAATAATGCGGCCAAAGCATGCAGACCAATCAAAAAATACCCCACTGTTCCGGCCGTAACATGCAGCTCTTCAAGTTGTTCGGCCCACTCTTTATTAGGCGCTATCAAGGCTGGTAACTCTAAACCAAACCAAATGATCGCTTTGCCTTCCGCACTCAAGATCGCCCATCCCAACAAGGGCATGACTAGTAATAAAGCATACAGCATAAAATGCATCACACTAGAGGCATACCGTTGCCAAGCAGTGATACGGCTATCTTTAGCCGGTGAAGGATTGAACCAACGCGCTACTATCCGTAATAGAGTCAGACCAAAGACCGTTAAACCCAGCATGAAATGCCAACTTTTCAGTGCATTTCTTGGGTCACTTCCTTTTGGAAAAAACTCGCGCAGCTCAATACAGGCATACACCGCTATCAGTAGTAATAAAGTCAGCCAGTGGAAAGCGATCGGAAATAGTCCATAACGGTTTAGTGAATGAGACATGCAGAAACTCCTCGTTAAAATACAGTGATTGGATTTGCTTAGCTTGCAATATCCCGCTATCCACACCAAGCGACAAACCTCACAATTCCCCACTAGGCTATGTAGGCTAAACATTATAAGTCATAAGTGGTTTGGCCTATCCTTAGCTAACGATTGTCTCTCTCACGGCTTATGAGCCTAGCTTTCTCCTCAAAGGTGTTGGTATCTTGATCTATAAGTTTAAAAAACCAAGTTCATATCCACTCATATCGGTTGATTTCAGATTCTCTTAAGAATCGCTCTTCACAATCAACTCATTTAATCATTAATAGGAAGGAAAGCATGTTTAAACTCAAAACCCTCACTCAGGCTTTAGCCTGTACGCTGCTACTCAGTGCAGGTTGGGTACAAGCCGAAACTCCACAAGACTTTTTAAGCAGTTATCAAGCCGCCGCTAAAGCCGCCGATACTAAATTCCAAGGCTTTTCTGCACGTCGTGGCGAGCAGTTTTTTAAAACCACCCACGGTAATGATTGGAGTTGTGCTTCATGTCATACCAGCAATCCAGCTACGGTCGGCAAGCATGCTTCTACAGATAAAGCGATTGACCCACTTGCCCCCGCCGCCAATCCAAAGCGTTTTACTAACCCGCGCAAAGTGGAAAAGTGGTTTAAGCGCAATTGCAAAGATGTCCTTAGCCGCGAATGCACTGCTTTAGAAAAAGGCGATATTTTGACTTTTTTAATGGCTATCCAATAAGGAGCTGGCGATGAAAACTGGGATCAAAGGTTTAGCGGCTGTGGCAGCCAGCTTATTGTTAATCCTTACTGTGCAAGGGTTAGCCGATGCAGATGAGGACAAGTCAGCCTATCAAGGCCAGCGGCAGGGCAAGTATTTAGAAGTTCGACGCCCAAATGAGCACCATGAAGGCAAGATGCAAGGTTTACGTGCTAGCAATGCAACTTGGAAAGCAGAATGCAGTGCTTGCCATCTGGCTTATCCCCCCGGCCTCTTACCCGCTTCTTCATGGCAAGCCATGATGGATGGCTTGGATCAACACTTTGGCACTGATGCAAGCCTTGATGAAGCGACCATCAAAGAAATTTTGCCCTTCCTAACCGCCAATGCAGCCCGCGAGCCGAAAAGGCCGCTTGCTGAGCCGAATTTACGGATTACCGAAACAGCATGGTTTAAGCATGAGCATGATGAAATTGCTGCGATCACTTGGAAAAACCCCAAGATCAAAACCGCTGCTAATTGCGCTGCCTGCCACACGCAAGCAGAACAAGGCAATTTTGATGAAGATAGCGTGCAAATTCCGCGCTAAGGAGTTGAGATGTCAGAACGTATTTTAGTTTGGGATTGGCCGACTCGAGTGTTTCATTGGTCATTCGCACTCAGCTTTGCAGGTGCTTATTTAACAGCTGAATCTGAACGCTATCGGGATCTTCACTTAGCCCTCGGTTATGTATTCGGAGCGCTGATCTTATTCCGCCTCATCTGGGGAGTGATTGGTACCCGTTATGCGCGTTTTAGCTCATTTAGCTTTGCACCGATTGCCGTACTGAGTTATCTCAAATCACTAAGCCAAAACCAAGCCCAACACTTTTTGGGGCATAATCCAGCGGGGGCTATCGCTATCTTTTTACTCTTGGGTTTAGGCTTACTGATCAGCTTGACGGGTATCGCTTTAGAGTGGGAGCTGGGCGCAGAAGACTGGGAAGAGCTCTACGAAGAGACGCACGAATGGGTTGCTAACTTCATGTTGCTGGTTGTCTTTGTCCATATTGCAGGTGTACTCGTCAGCAGTTGGCTGCACCATGAAAACTTAGCACGAGCGATGATCACCGGCTATAAGCAAGGTCAAGCGAGTGCTGCCATCCAAGGCCGTTTCCTCTGGCTAGGTGTGCTGATCCTAATAGGCATATTGGTCTTTTTAGTGATGTATTTAAGTTAAAGGTGGGACGCAACTTCGCGTAATACCAAACTGCCCGATCATCATAAGAACATATTTCTACTACCTTCCTACCCACAATCTAGGATCGACTCGAGTGTTTCATAAAGTCTGCTTTAAAAGTGGCGTTTAAAAAGGCAAATCCAGTTCGACTTGCCTTAAGGATTAAACAAGCTTAGGCCAGATGTTTAATCTGTAGTTGATCATGAATAGCATTCAGCTCAGCGCTAGAGAGTCCTAATCCAGCCGCTAAATTTTGCATATATTTCACTTCGCGGGGGTCGTCCAAGGTCATTGCTAGCAAAGACATCAGATATACTTGCTTTTCCATACCTTGAGGCACACTCTTAATCAAGCCCTGTAAGTCTAAAGGCTTTCTAAGTTCTGTGGTCACAAACTCAAGATCAGCGGGTGACACATCTTTTAAATACTCTTTAATCTTGGCTTGCTCTTGGTCATCAATCACTCCATCGGCTTTCACTGAGTTGATCATGGCACGCAATAAAATCCCGGCATTCTTTTCATCTTCAGGCGTGGTTTGCATCGGCTCATCTTTTAATGCCGCTTGAAAGAAAGAACCCACATCTTTAGCCGAAGCATTTTTAGTTTGTGGACTATCACCTAGCATATTAAATAGATTAGTTAAGATATTTCCGCCGCTGCCATTTCCAGAGCCACTACTGGCTTGAGCCGGTTTACTGGATAGCAAACTCGTTAACAGTGCGCCGATGCCACCCGCAATCGCTGTATTGCGGGTAGCACCGCCACCTAATACCGCACCGAGCAAACCACCTAAAGCGCCACCTCGCCCGCCTAATAGCTTTTTTGAAGCTTGCGCAACAATCAAACCAAAAGCGACTCGACCTAATGTTTTTACTAAGCTCATTCTTTCCTCCAGCAGGTTTTAAAGGGATTTGACTCGAACGGTGTAAGCATGCGTCTAAATAGAGCTTAGCTCAATTTACCTCAATTGCTATTAAGCCCATTAAACTAGCCTACTCTTAAGCACAACTTGTTGATCAGCTTCTTGATGCACATTCAATATGCACATCCAATATGCACATTCAGCGCACGACCTCAGGCTAGACTTATTGTCGATGGAAAGTAAGAACCAAGACATCACGCCACGCGGGTTGATTTTTATCTTCTGGTAAAATGGGCGTTACCCCATGATAGACCTTGTGATCATTCACTAACAATAGATCCGTACTCGTGTTTAAAGTGTATTGCTGCAGAGCTTGCATCTGATTGTTATAAATATAACTCACCCCACCTTGGACATTATGCCGCGCCAATAACATGATCAGAATATAATCTGCACCATCTTTATGCACACCTTCTGGAGTGGGTCTACCCTCTTCCAAGGCCGAAGCGACAATCCGAAATTGATGAGCCTGAATCCGCCATAATTGCTTAGGATTAGCACTAAATTGCTCAACCGACCATGCGATCAAACGCTTAAACACCGGATTAGCGATAGTTGTCGGTAGCCAAGCACGAAAATGACGATTAAAGCCACCATGTACCGCATTATGATAGCTCGATTGATAATGTGGCTCATGAGGCAACTGTTGCAACCGACCTTGTTGCCAATGGAACACTGAATAGCGACGCAAACGATAACGCCCACCATCCCGCAAATAGGGATCTGGCAATAATTGATTCCAGCTTTGACAAAAACGCTGATAAGCCTGCGCCATCTGCTGACACAATTGATGCTGTAAGCGATTCCGAGAGTCACCAACCGCTGCCATAAAGCCAAGTTGATTAAGCTGTGCGTTCACAATCCTTCCATATTATTTTGATCAAGACTATTAATAATCTACTCGCCTTCTGCCTACTTGCCCAGATCACTTAGGAGCTGTAGCAATTATCACCGCCCGCAACGGTGCTGGATAACCTTCAATCGTGCGGGACTGATCCTGCGGATCTAAGAAATCCTGTAAAGATTCAAAACGCATCCATTCAGTTGCACGCTGCTCAGCTGTCGTGGTCGGAGTCAAATCCACTGTCCGAATCTGTTCAAAGCCTAAACGCCGCAGCCAAAGCTCAAGCAGAGCAACCGAAGGGATAAACCACACATTTCGCATCTTGCCATAGCGATCTTCTGGCATCAGCATAGTGCGCTCATTCCCTTCGACAACCAAAGTTTCTAGCACTAATTCGCCCCCTACTCGCAGCACATTTTTCAACTCTTGCAAATGCTCTAAGGGTGAGCGCCGATGATATAACACGCCCATTGACAGTACCGTATCAAACCCCTTACCTTGAAAATCGGGCAAATCCTCGCTTTTTAAAGGCAAGAAATGCACAGGCGGCTGATGGGTATAGTGTTTGATCAGTTGAAACTGCATGAGGAAAAATAAACTCGGATCAATCCCAATAACTTGCTGCGCCCCAGCACCGAATAGCCGCCACAAGTGATAACCACTGCCACAACCGACATCCAGCACCAAACGCCCTTGCAAAGGGGACAAATGTGGAGCGACTCGCGCCCACTTCCAATCAGAGCGCCACTCAGTATCAATCGGAATACCAAACACCTCAAACGGACCTTTCCGCCAAGGAATAAACACCTCTAAGGCTTGGCGTAAAGCTGCACTTTGGGCTGCACTCACATCCGCTGCTTGGCCAATGCGTACCGTTGCTTGCTTAAAATCGCAGCTAGTGGCGGTTAATGGCGGCAATTGTTCCAAAGTTTGTAGCCAGAATTCGCGTTTACCGTGGGGCATTGCGTATAAACTCGTTTGCACCTGCTGGGGCAAGTTGGCTAACCAAGCAGCCAAGCGAGTGGGGGCTAAGTCCTGATATAAAGCCTCAAAACGGGCATCGAGCCAAGCACTCATGCCTTCACCGCGATCATCGAAGCAAATACAAAATTCTGAAACCAGACCAAGCTTTGACTGAAACCCGCCCGTTGTAACCGCTCGTGGTGAACCGCCAACGTGTCAGGAATCAGAACATTTTCCAAAGCAGAACGCTTCTGACTGATTTCTAGCTCGGAATAACCATTGGCACGTTTAAACTCCAGATATAGCTCGGTCATTAAAGCCTGTTGATCCGCCTCAGCGAATTTAATTTTCTCAGAAAGAATCAACACCCCACCCGGCAATAAAGCGTGATAAATCCGTTCAATTAAGGCTTGGCGAGCGGCAGGCTGAATAAATTGCAAGGTAAAATTGAGTACAACAATAGAAGCTCGCTGCATCGGAACTTGGCAAATATCCTCCACCAAGGTTTGGAAGCTAGCAACTGGCAATTGACGCTGCAAACGCTGCTCACAGCGCTGAATCATCGCTTCAGAATTATCCACGCAAATATATTGCACACCGGGTTGCCTAACTTGAGTCGCCATCGCTAACGTAGCTGCACCGAGTGAACAGCCTAGATCATAAATAGTGCTATCCGTTTGGGCATAATGCCTTGCTAACACCCCTAGCTGGCTAATCACGGTTTCATATCCCGGTACAGAGCGGCGCACCATATCAGGAAATACATCAGCAACCGCCGCCGTAAACGCAAAATCGACGACTTGCTGCGTTTGGGCAAAAATTTGATCGCGTGTAGACTCAGTTGCCATGCTTAACCTTGGCCTTGCTCGCCAGCCCAATGAAAATCAGCGGGAATTTTGGCTAACTGCAAAGCCTCACCTGTGCGCTGACCTGCATCCGGCCCCATAAAATACAAATACGGCCCGACCACAGCCTCAGGGCCAACATTGCTATCGACATGCTCACCAGGGAAATTCAAGACCCGAAGACTAGTACGCACAGGGCCAGTATGAATCCGATTCACTCGAATAAAAGGTTGATGATCATATTCCTGTGCCAAAATGTCACACAATGCATTCATCGCCGCCTTACTTACCCCAAACCCACCGTAATAGGCACGATCAGTCGTGTCCGTAGAGAAGACAATCGCTGCATCGGGGGATTTTTCTAGGAGCGGTAAACAGGCACGGACTAATAAGAAATTAGCCTGCAAATTAATTTGTAGCATCTTCGTCCACAAGTCCAAATCATGCTGGCGCACTGGCATAAAAGCCCCCAACCACGCTGCATTCAGCAACAGACCATCTAAACGCCCAAGCTCCTGCTTAATCATCAAGGCTAAACTATGATAAGCATCCGCCGTGGCTGTTAATAAATCCAATTGGCAAATCACTGACTTAGGATAACCGGCTGCAAGGATCTCGTCATACACGGCCTCCAACATGTGATCTTGCTTATCCACTAAAATGACTGTGGCACCAAAACGCGCATATTGCAGAGCAACTGCCTTCCCTATACCCATTGCAGCCCCCGTGACTAACAGCACGCGCTCACGCAGCATCCCCTCAGCGGGTACATAATTCAGTAAATCACTCTGCATGGATTAGCTCCTGACACCTAGAAAAGTTCGGCATGATAACGCGAAATATCCATTGCCGACATGGAAAGGATCAAAAATAGGTGACAGGTTTTATGCTTTCGTTGATGATGCACGTACAGCAAATAGGCGCTAGGCGTTTACTAGCCCTCCTCACAATCAATAGGCATTTGTATTCATGACTGAAACGACTACCACACCAAGTTGGCGTGAGACCTTGCGCAACTTTTTAGATGCGCGAGTGCTAACCATGTTGTTTTTAGGTTTTTCAGCTGGCATTCCGATTTTATTAATTTTTTCATCCTTATCCTTGTGGCTCGGCGAGGCTGGAGTAGAACGAAAAGCAGTCACCTTTTTTAGTTGGGCTGCTTTGGGGTATTCATTTAAATTTGTCTGGGCACCTTTAATTGATAAATTACCCTTGCCCTTGCTCACACGCAGTTTAGGTAAGCGGCGAGCGTGGCTCTTGTTATCACAAGCCCTGATCATGCTCGCGATTGTCACGATGGGCAGCATTGACCCCGCTTTAAGTAAAAATAATTTAACGCTCATGGCATTTGCAGCGGTGCTATTGGGGTTTTCTTCTGCTACCCAAGATATTGTGATTGATGCTTATCGCATTGAGTCGGCTGAGACACGTCTACAAGCCCTGATGTCCTCGACTTATATTGTCGGCTATCGAGTTGCCATGATTGTAGCGGGGGCAGGCGCTTTATATTTAGCCGCTCAGTTTGGTTCAGAAAAAGGCCATTATGTCTACACCGCTTGGCGTTGGACTTATTTTATTATGGCCGCCATCATGTTGGTGGGCGTGCTCACAACCTTCGTCATTCCTGAGCCTAAGCATAAACCCAGCAGCCTGCATTACACGACTCATGACTACTTGCGCTTAGTACTAGTGTTTGCTTGCACAGTTACTGCCTTTGTCTTGACCTTTTTCCTCACCGATGCGCTCTTTACTCATTTGAAAGCAGGCACAGATGGTGGCGTATTAACAGGCTTTTTATTAGAAGCCCTCCGTTTTGCCTTAGCCGTCGCGGTGGCTTTTGCAGTCGGGTATCTACTAGTACGTGCTGGATTAGTCGACCGAGCGATTGCAATTGAAACTTGGATTGCCCCAATCGCTGATTTCTTCAAACGCTATGGCGTAAAAACAGCCACATTTTTATTAGTCTTGATCGGCTTTTATCGAATTAGCGATATTGTCCTCGGTGCAGCTTCCAATGTGTTTTATCAGGACTTAGATTTTTCCAAACAAGAAATTGCTACCGCAGTCAAAACCGTGGGCGTGCTCGTTAGTGTACTTGGAGGGGTATTCGGTGGCTTGTTTGCGACCCAATTTGGCGTCATGAAAAGCTTGCTGTGGGGGGCGATTTTAGCTGCTTTAACCAATTTAGTGTTTGTGCTCTTGGCCGTGAGTGGACATAATCTTCCGGTTTTCTATTTAGCCGTTATCGCTGATAATTTAGCCGCTGGGTTTGCCAGTGCTGCCTTTGTGGCCTTCCTATCTGCACTGACCAGTGTTTCTTTTACCGCCGTTCAATACGCTATCTTTAGCTCACTCATGTCTTTATTTCCCAAAGTTTTGGGGGGCTACTCTGGGACGATGGTCGATGCCATTGGTTATCCTAGCTTTTTTATTTTCACTACCCTAATTGGTTTACCGGTGATTGGCTTAGTGTTGATCGCCACTAAATTTTTAGAGTTAGATCAAAGCAAACTCACTCAGCCGACCTAGCCAGTCCTGATGGGCAGCTGCTTCCTTAACAATAAAGCTGAAGCCGGACAAAGACCAATCAATTGAGCCGTTTGCTGAATGCAGTCAGGTGCTTGGCTGCGCTCAGTAAGCTGATACGCCAAGGCTCTAAAAAAATTACTCGCCGTGGTGGTTAATAAATACAGCTCTTGCACACCTTGCTGAGCTGCTTGCACCTCCATAAAACTGACTAATCTTCGTGCCAAACCGAGTCCTCGGTAATCAGGTAAAACCGCTAAAGACCGTAGCAAAGCCACCGATTCATAAGACTCTAAACCAATGACAGCAATCAACTTACCCGCCCGTTTAATCCCAAAAAACTGTAAAGCCGGGTTATAAAGATCATCGCTAGGCAACTGGCATAAATCCACTAGCCCTTCTAATTCAGAATTCGCAGTCAAGGCCTCAATATGCATCGTTGTCACCTCTATTCCTATCGTACTCGTCCTAGCATCAATAAACCTAAAGCAGAAAAGAGCAACATCGGTAGTATCGCTGATAACAAAGGGGGCAGACCATAGACTAAACCAGTACGCCCAATGATCCGATCTAATAATAAATAACTAATCCCAATCAAAATACCAATAAAAATCCGTTGCCCAGCCCCTGCATTCCTTTGAAAACCGAAGACCAAAGGTGCAGCTAGTACTAGCATCACGAGAGTCGATAAGGGGGTTGTGAAATGCTTCCAATATTCCAACTCAAAGCGGTCGGTATTGAGCGCATTATCGCGTTGATGTTGGATAAACTCTGCCAACTCCCGTGCCGCGAGTTGCTCGGGCGTGACCGTTGCTAAACTCAAAATTTTACTCGGCAGTATATCCTTCAACAGCAACTGCTCATGTCGAGCCAGCTCCACCCCACTTTTACTTAAATATTGATCAACTACTTGCTGCAACTGCCAACTCTCCCCCTGCCGCTCAGCATGTGCTGCTTTAAGAATACGACTGATTCCGCCTACTTGCTCATCCACCTCATAAATAGCCAAACCGTCTACTTTCGCCTCTGACCAAACTTTATCAATATGAATCAGTTGCTTGCCATTTTTCAGCCAGACCCCTTCTTCAGAAATAGAGAGTTCTTGTTGCAAACTACGAATTTTAAAGTTTTCTGCATAGGCCTCTGCACGCGGCACAACCCACTCACCCAAAGCAAACGCTAATAAACTTAATACCAAACCCAGCTTTAAAGTGGTCAGAACAATTTGCCGAATTGAAAAGCCCGCCGCCCGCATCGCAGTAATTTCACTATTTGCCGCTAAATTACCCAAACCCATCAAACTGCCAATCAAAGCTGCATAAGGAAAGTTTTCATATAAAGTTCGCGGTAAGCTATAAACTACATACAGCAAAGCTTGCAATACGCCGTAGCGAGTACCGACTTTGGTGTCCCCTAATTCGGCTAAAAAATCAAATAAAGCAAACAGTAAGCTCAATGACAACCAAGTCATTAAGATACTTAACAGTAGATTTTTCCAAAGATAGCTTACGAGTAGTTTCATGCGGGCTTTCCATAGTATTTACGCAACAGCCAAAATGCCAAAACCACCATTAGAATATGCACCCACCACATGCCAATCCAAGCGGGCAACTCACCGCGCTCCATCATCCCCCGGAGCATAGCGAGCACATTTGCGTATAAACCATATAAGAGAATAGCGACGGCTATTTTGCTAAACCGCCCTTGCCGGGGCGCAGTATAACTTAGGGGAAAAGCCAGCAAGGCTAAAACTAAAGTAGACAGTACAATCGACAAGCGCCATTGTAATTCAGCTTGATTAGCAGGGGAGGCAACGGCTAACAGCTCTAAAGTCGACACGCTTTCAATACTGATTGAGCGCGTAAACGACCGTAAAGGAATCCGCACTCCATGCTCTTTAAAGTGAATAATCGACATACCGCCACGCTCAGCATCATTTTCATAGCGATAACCATCGCGAATTTGCAAAAAGCGTTCACCGGTGGCGGAATCCACAAACAAAATAGCCGATTGCGCCCAGACTAAAATTTCATTCGCCCCGTCTTGTACACGAATAAAAAAACGCTCCATGACCGTCCGTGAATCATCAATACCTTCCGCTAAGACGGTATAATTATTGGTTTTATTACCCGCTGTCACGAATTGACCGGGCGGAATACCGGCAGCTTCGGGGCGTTGATACATTTCTTTGCGTAGGGCTTGGTTTTGTACTTCTAACTGTGGCGAAAATATAAAGACGGCGACTGCCATCAATACTGTCAGTGGCAATACAAAACTAAAAATGGCTCGATAAAACTCTTTAGGCCCGACACCTGAAGCGCCTAGAGCCACCATCTCTGAATCACGATACAAACGACTAAATGCCAGCATCATGCCAATGAGCAAGGCCACCGGGATTAAACGTAATAAATTTTTTAACGACCCAAACAGCAACATATTGCCTAAGAGATCTAAAGGTAGATCACCACTACTAGCACTCGCGAGTAAGCGCACAAAGGTATTACCCACAATAATGAGCGATAGAACCAAGAGGGTTGCCGTGAAATTAAGAGCAATTTCTTTGAACAGATAGCGATTCAGTATCATCTGAGCATTTTTTAGGTATTGAGCTATGATTGTAGCAGCATTATGCTTAGTGAGTCGTCCCTAGTTATTAAGAAACCTTGGGCCTTTTTGAGTGTTTCTTGCTCTAAACGAACGATCTTTGCTAGCTAGCGATTGAATATGGGGAAACGCTATTGCTATCATCACCGCCGTGGTGACTTCTGAATGGATCTGCAAAAACAGGCTTGGGTAATTTGCGATCTGATGGGCCAAATGAGCTCGAAACCCCAATCAGGAAATATTGTATGGAGACTTTATATGAATTTTCCGCTTGAGGGCAGGAATTTTTGTTTGATTAAGAATTATTCATTGGTGCTTTTAAGTTTAGCCATTTTCACTTGGGCAACGCTGGCTCAGGCAGAAACTGCGGCTGAAGCTGAGGCACAAATTAGTGTATGGAAACAAGAGGCCGCCCGCTTAACTAAAGAAGGCAAAACCGCTGAAGCGGCTCAAGCACAAGCTTATGTTAAACAGTGGGAAGAATTGGCTCAGCAAGCGGTAACTACCCCTGCAGCCAATGGCACACCGGCAATCGCCAATAACCCCGCAACACCGGCGAATGTTACTGGGTCGGGTGCAAATCCTGCACAACAAGCTGCACTAAAGGCTCAACAAGAGCGCTTAGCGGCAGAACAAGCTAAACGTGATCAAGCTCAAGCTAATGAAGACCGCCTCTCTAATGGCTTACAAGCGGCGATCACTCAAGGTGATTATAACCAAGCTAAAAACTTTATTAATCAAGGGGCTAAGCCAACTCAAGAGCTGGTACAGATGGCGGTTGATGGGGGCTATACGGGTATTGCCTATTTATTAATGAAAAGTGGCGCACCCAATGATGCGGGCGTTTTAGGGCGTGCTCTGCTCAAAGCCGTGCAAATGCAAGATCGTGATCGGGTGAATAATCTGATTAAATTAGGTGCGAATGCCAATTACTCGGAAGGTGAAGTTACGCCTTTATCCATCGCTGCACGCAATGGTGATATTGGTTTAATTGGTATTTTGCTAGCCGCAGGTGCACAACGCGATCCCAACGATTTAGGTCGTGTCATGTTTACTGCGGTTGAGCAAGGCGAGCGCGAAAAAGTCGCTAACCTCCTAAAAATGGGAGCCAATCCCAATTACGCTAAGGATGGCGAATCAGCCCTCTCGCTTGCTTTAAATCGGGGTGATTTTGGCATGGCAGGCGCTTTAATCGCAGGGGGTGCAACAGCGGATGGTGGTGTTCTCGGTAAAGCCCTGTTCCAGACAGTTGAGCGCGGTGAAGCCGATAAAATTCCGCAGCTGATTAAACTAGGGGCTGATGTCAATTACTCAGCTAGTGGTGTCACCCCTCTAACGATAGCTATTAATAATAATAACTTAGATATTGCAAATATCTTAGTTCGCTCAGGAGCAACTGACCCTTCAGGTCGATTTGGCAAAAAAACCTTTGATGCAGCTTTAGATGGGGATTTAGCATGGATTGCGGTATTGGCTAAAGTGCCAAGCTATGCTAACTATCGAAATGCTCAAGGAGAAACGCCGCTGCATGCAGCAGCCTCTACTGGGCAAACCTCTGCGGTCACGACTTTACTAGCGGCTGGCGTTGATCCAAATATTGTAACGGTGAAGAATTGGACACCTTTGCATCATGCTGCTCGCTTTGGACATAAATTAGCCTTAATTAATTTATTAAAAGCGGGGGCTGATGTTTACGCAGTCAACTCCGATGGCAATGATGCGATGAAGCTGGCTAATCTGGCTTTACGCGACAACAAACATGAAATTGATAGTCGCGGCGTTTTAGAATATCTGAATCTTTGGATGCAACATCACCCACGCGCCCAATAAATGGCTTAGTTTGAGCTAGGAAACTAAGCGATAAAAGAGCGGATTTAAACCGCTCTTTTTAGGCGAATCTGAACATAGAGCAGAAATAGAGCAATGTACGATGCCATTAAAAGCCATCAAAACCAGTTATTCAAGTGACTGAGGCTGAATACCAAGCACGCTCAGGTTGCTCATCAGTATCGCGAATCGTATAGGCATTACGCCCTGCAGCTTCAAAATAAGTACGTGCTAACATTTCTGCCAGAATACCCGTTGTTAAAAACTGTAAGGCAGCAATCATCAAGACCACACCAACTAACAATAGCGGTCGACCGCCAATATCATCACCGAAAATAAATTTCTCAATCGTCAGCCAGAATAGAATTAAGCCGCCGACTAAACCTGTTCCTAAGCCCATCACCCCAAAGAAATGCCCAGGACGAGCGCGGTAATGCATAAAATACCACATGAAGAGCAAATCGAGGATCACTCTGAAAGTACGCGAAATCCCATATTTAGATTCGCCACTAAAACGCTCATTATGCTTGACGACGCGCTCACCAATCCGTGAGGGCGGTACAGTGGTTGCGACCCAAGCAGGAATAAAGCGATGCATTTCACCATAGAGCCGTACTTTTCGAATCACCGAACCACGGTAAACCTTTAAGCTGCAACCGTAATCATGCAGATACACGCCAGTGACTTTACGGATTAACCGATTAGCTATCCGTGAGGGGATTTTGCGTAGAATTAAAGTATCTTTGCGCTCTTTGCGCCAACCGACTAATAAATCTAGCTTCCGCTCCTGCAAGTCAGCAACCATTGCTGGAATATCAGCGGGGTCATTTTGCAAATCGCCATCCAAGGTGACTAATAAGCTCCCTTGCGCTTGATCAATCCCTGCTTGCATAGCAGCGGTTTGGCCAAAATTCCGCTGCAATTCGACGACAAAAACATGCTGACCGTATTGAGCCGTCGCTGCCTGTAAGCGTTCTAGGGTTGCATCTGTGCTACCATCATCGACTAGCACAAGCTCCCAAGGCAAAGTGAATTCAGCGAGCGCGGTATGTACCCTTTCGACTAAGGGTAAGACATTACCTTCTTCATTATAAAAAGGTACGATAATACTTACTGTTTCTTCATATTCAGTCGCCACAATGCTGATCCAATCATTTAGAATGCAAGCGGATTATACGGAAAACCTATCGCGATGACAGATACTAAACAACTCCCGCCACCGACCTCTAGCTCTAAACCACCTCACTGGTTTAGTAAAGTTTGGCCTTGGTTGATTGTGCTCCTCTTTGTGCTTGGCGTGGAATACTGGCTAGGCTGGAAAAATATCCTGCAACCGTGGGCCAGTTTAAGTTGGAAGCAATTGCTGATTGCGGTTGTCTTACTGCTGGTGAGTTATGGCCTACGTACTTGGCGCTTATATGATTACTTTCCGGCCTTGCGTCCGTATCCAGTTGCCTGTTTACGTCTGACTTTACTGCATAATGTATTCAATAATTTACTGCCTGCTCGCACGGGTGAGTTGAGCTTTCCCATGATGATGAAGCGTTATTTTGAGATCAATTATGCACAATCGGTCTCTGCTTTATTATGGTTTCGCTTTTTAGATTTACACTGCATTTTGGCCTTTGCTATTTATCCTTTGCTCGTCGTTACTCCGTTAAGACGACTGGCCATTCCTATTATCCTGCTATGGATGCTAATTCCGCCGTTAGTTTATTTACTCCGCCATCGAGTTGAGCTGCATTTTGCAGGTAAAACTGGGCGTTTTAGCGCCTTAGCTCAGCAAACTTTATTTGGCCTACCCGATAGTATGCTGAGCTTTCTCAAGAGTTGGGCCTTAACTTGGTTAAACTGGCTCGTCAAACTACTGACCTTGGCTTGGGTTTTGGATCAGTTTATTGATGGTGTCACTTGGAATGTTTTAATTACTGCGGTGGTGGCCGGTGAACTAACTAGCGTCCTCCCTCTGCATGCTCCCGCAGGAATCGGGACTTATGAAGCAGGGATTATTGCCGCCCTCCTGCCTTTTTTAGCGCCCGCTATCGCCAGTAGTGCAGCCATTAATCTGCACTTATTTGTGCTCGGCTCAGCGTTGATAGGCGGTTTAGTCGGTTGGTTATTACCTAAGCCGAAGCTTTAGGCTGACTTAAACCGCTCTCGAGCTTGCTTTCAATCCTGACTGCGTTGACGCTCTGTCCAACGCTGCAAGAATAAAGCGAGTACCGTCAAAATCAGGAAACCCAGTACAATAGGAATCACGGTGTTGTTATACGCTTGCCCAATCACAACACCCAGAGGAATCGCCACCGCACTTGAAAGCACACCAATAATGGACGCACCGATCCCTGCATAATCCCCAATGGTTTCCATAGCCAGTGCGTTTAAATTACCAAACAGCAGACCCACACTAAAAAAAGCAATCAAGCAATACAACATAAACAACCATAAAGGCGGCTGACCCTGCTGTAACAAAACGATCACTAAAAATACTGCGGATAAAGCAGAGACTATCTGCAAGGCGTAAGCGGATAACAGTCGCATTCCCAACTTCATCACTAATTTAGCATTGACGATAGAAGCGCCGCCAATCGACAAAGCGAGGGCTGCAAAATACAAAGGAAACTGCTCACCTAAGCCATATTGCTCTTGGAGAATTTGCTGAACTGAGTTTAAATAACCTAAAAAAGCCGCAAAGACCAAGCCTGTGACAACGGAATATCCCATCACCAACCGATTACTGCAGACTATTTTGGTGGCGATCCATTGCTCCTGCCAAGCAAAGGGGCGGCGCTTCTGTGGTGGCCAAGTTTCGGGCATACGCAACCAAAACCAGATCAGCATCGGTGCTGATAAGAAAATAAATGATCCAAAAATCATCCGCCAATCAGCCACCCATAAAATGCCTTGGCCTAAAGAGGGCGCAATGGCGGGCACCATAATAAAAACAATCATAGTGAATGACATAATCTGCGCCATCTCACGCCCAGAATAACAATCACGGACTAACGCCATTGTCACAACGCGGGGGGCTGCCACACCAATACCTTGCAAGATGCGTCCGAACAACATCATTTCAAAACTCGGCGCAAACATCGACACCAAACTACCGAGCATAAACAGTCCTAGCCCCCAATAAATTAATGGCTTACGTCCGACACTATCAGAGAGTGGGCCAAAGAGGACTTGCCCGACGAGCATACCTAAAAATACGGTAGAAATAATCAACTGCGGGGCATTAGGATTACTCACCCCTAAATCATCACCGATAATGGGCAAAGCAGGCAGCATGGCATCAATCGCCAGTGCCATTAACGAAGAAAGGAGTGCCACTAGCGTAACAAACTCCACAAGGCCGGGCATTTTCGGCTGCATCAGGTTAGCTTCTATTTTGGTGGAAAACCCGAAAGTGTACGACCAAAAGCCCAGCTTGTGAACGAGGCTTATTGCACCTTGGCCTCTAAATGGCTATCTTACGCCCTTTAAACAGCCGATATTTAAGACCAAATCAAGGAGCAATATCATGGCTTTCACGCTGCCAGCCTTACCTTATGCACAAGATGCTTTAGCCCCGCATATTTCTGCAGAAACTTTTGAATATCACTATGGCAAGCATCATGCTGCCTATGTTACCAACCTGAATAACCTGATTCCTAATACTGAATTTGCAGATAAATCGCTCGAAGACATCGTAAAAACTTCTTCTGGTGGTATTTACAATAACTCTGCACAAGTGTGGAATCACACCTTCTTCTGGAATTGCATGCAGCCAAATGGTGGCGCTGCTCCTACGGGGGCATTGGCAGAGGCCATTAATAAAAAATGGGGTTCTTATGAGGACTTCAAAAAAGCCTTCCAAGCGTCTGCTGTCGGTAATTTTGGTTCCGGTTGGACTTGGCTGGTGAAAAAAGCGGATGGCTCAGTCGACATCGTTAATATGGGTGCAGCCGGCACGCCTTTGACCACAGGCGATACGGCACTGCTGTGTATTGATGTCTGGGAACATGCTTATTACATCGACTATCGCAATGCACGTCCTAAATTTGTAGAAACTTTCTTAAATAATTTAGTGAACTGGGATTTTGCTGCCGCAAACTTCGCAGCATAATAAGGCTGAAAAACAAGAAGCCGGGTTATTACGCCCGGTTTTTTTATGTTTTTTTATTAAATACTTGAACTACCACAGTAGCAGCCCTACTAATAACAAGGGTAACCTCGATAGGAGCACTTATGTTAAGTAAAACAGTTAAACTCCGCGAAACCTCAAGTTTCGTGCTAGAGTGGATGAAAGCACCGCTGGTTACCGCATCCGTGTTACCGTCTAGTGAACGCTTAGCCCGCAAAATGGTAAAAGGTTTAAGTGCTGAAGTCGGTAAGGTTGTTGAATTAGGCCCTGGTACGGGGGTCTTTACTCGTCAACTACTGGCTTGCGGTATCCCTGAAGAAAATTTGGTATTGATTGAGCTGAATCGTAAATTCGCCAAAAATATGCAAACCCACTACCCCAAAGCTTTGGTTGTGAATGGGGCTGCTGAATCCCTCAACCGTTTACCCTTACAGGACGTCGGTGCAGTAGTGAGTGGCTTGCCCTTCTTATCCATGAAAGATAAGCAAATTGATGAAATTCTTAAAGGTGCGTTTCAAGTACTAAAACCTCAGGGGGTTTTTATTCAATTTACCTACGGCCATCGCTGCCCAGTGAAGCCTCAAATTCTGCAACATCATGGCCTCATCGCGGAACGCAGCAGTTTTGTACTGAATAATTTCCCACCCGCTAGTGTCTATCATATTAAAAAAAGGTCACATTAAACGGCCTAATACCCATCAATATCCGTTTAAAATCAAAGATCACCCTGAGATTTTCAACTCTCTGAATTCGCTTGAATAAACCTCTCTAGTGCCTAAGGTGCTTGGATTGACATAGCGGCATTCATCCCCTATATTCGAGCTTTGAATAACTAAAGGCAGCCTGCAGCGGCTGCCTTTTTGTTTTTCCCAATCTTAACTGGAGGGTTTGCAATGACGACTATAATTAAAGAAACATTAATGCCAACCTATGCTCGCTTACCTGTCACCTTTGCTCGTGGCCAAGGTGCTGTGCTCTTTGATACCGAAGGTAAGGAATATTTAGACGCAGTTGCTGGCGTGGCTGTATGTAGCTTAGGCCATGCCCGCCCAGAGGTCGCTGCGGCGATTTGTGAACAAGCCCAGCGCTTGATTCATACCTCTAATCTTTATCAAATTGAAAATCAGCAGGCTTTAGGTGCGCGCCTCTGTGCCTTAGCTGGGATGGATAATGCGTTTTTCTGTAACTCTGGTGCAGAAGCGAATGAAGCTGCCATTAAGATTGCGCGTTTGTATGGACATAATAAGGGTATTGAATGCCCAGTAATTATTGTCATGAGTAATGCTTTCCACGGGCGCACGATGGCAACAGTAACCGCAACGGGGAATCCGAAAGCTCAAGCGGGTTTTGGTCCGTTATTAGCAGGCTTTGTGCGGGTGCAATATGGTGAGGCGGAAGCTGTTGCCCAGCAATTAGCCACTGATCCTAATATTGTGGCGGTCTTGGTTGAACCCGTTCAAGGCGAAGGTGGCGTACAAATTCCTAGCGCAGACTATCTACCGCGTTTGCGCGAACTCTGTGATCAATATGACTGCTTATTAATCACTGATGAAATCCAAACGGGTATGTGCCGCACAGGCAAATGGTTTGCCTTTCAACATACTGGCATTCAACCGGATGTCATGACGCTGGCAAAAGCGCTAGGTAATGGCATGCCGATTGGTGCTTGTTTAGCACGGGGCAAAGCTGCGAGTGTATTTGGCTATGGAAATCATGGTTCAACCTTTGGCGGCAATCCTCTTGCTTGTCGCGCAGGTTTAGCGGTCGTTGAGGTGATGGAACAAGAGCAACTTGCCCAACGCGCCACTGAATTAGGTGAATACTTCTTAACGGGTTTCCGTACAGGCTTAGCTGAGGTGGCGGGCGTAAAAGAAGTGCGTGGTAAAGGCCTCATGATCGGCATTCAACTCGAGCGTGATTGCGGCGAATTAGTCAAGCAAGGTTTGGCTAAAGGGATTTTAATTAATGTCACCGCAGGAAATGTTATCCGCTTGTTGCCACCTTTAGTCATTACTCAGCAACAAGCGGATCAGATCATCACTACAGTCATAGATTTAATACGGGATTTTTTATAATCTCGCTCTTTATTGTGCCGGATGCCAGAGAGCTGATATGAGTACAGTCCGACATTTCCTTACTTTAAGCGATCTTAGTTCTGCTGAGTTACTCGCTGTGCTTGAACGCGCCATCGACTTAAAGGCCATGACTAAACGTGGCGAGCTTTATACCCCTTTGCAAAATCGTAGCTTAGCGATGATTTTTGAGAAGGCATCCACCCGCACACGAGTCTCCTTTGAAGTGGGGATGACTCAATTAGGTGGGCATGCACTGTTTCTATCGCCGAATGATAGCCAATTAGGCCGAGGTGAACCGATTGAAGATGCAGCGCGGGTGATCTCGCGTATGGTCGATATGGTGATGATTCGTACCTTTGAGCAGTATAAAGTGGAGCGCTTTGCGGCCTATTCCCGTGTACCGGTGATCAATGGCTTAACCGATACCCATCACCCTTGTCAGTTATTAGCCGATCTAATGACTTGGATCGAGCAACGGGGTTTACCCACTGGGCGTACTGTTGCTTGGGTCGGGGATGGCAATAATATGTGCCATTCATGGATGGAAGCTGCCCGTCTGCTGAACTTCAAACTACGCATTTGTACCCCACAAGGCTATCAACCCAAGGCAAGCATTGTGGCAGCTAATGCTGCTCAGCTCAGCTTCTGTGCGACTCCACAAGAGGCCGTCCAAAATGCTGATCTCGTCACGACCGATACTTGGGCCAGCATGGGGCAAGAAGCTGAAAAAAAGCAGCGTGAGCTAGCGTTTGCGGGGTTCGAGGTCACAGATGATTTAATGGCTTTGGCGCATCCCGATGCTATTTTTATGCACTGCTTACCAGCTTATCGGGGTAAAGAAGTATCTGCAGCCGTAATTGATGGCCCACAAAGTGTGGTTTGGGATGAGGCTGAAAATCGCTTACATGCTCAAAAAGCGTTAATGGAAGCCTTATTACTGGGCTTTCCTCATTAATCCTTAATCCACGAGTGCAGACCTATGCGTATCATCACTGCTAATGTTAATGGCATTCGCTCTGCCGCTAAAAAAGGCTTCTTTGCTTGGCTGAATACCCAACAAGCCGATGTCGTCTGTATTCAAGAAACTAAAGCCCAAGTCCATCAATTACGTGAAGATCCGGCCACTTTTTTTCCGACGGGCTACCACTGTTATTACCATGATGCCCAGAAAAAAGGCTATAGCGGTGTAGCCTTGTATTGCCGCACTCAACCGGACACGGTGATTGAGGGGATGGGTTCGGAAGAATTTGATGCTGAAGGTCGTTATCTAGAAGCACGCTTTGGTGACTTAAGTGTTATCTCCTTGTACTTACCCTCTGGCTCTTCAGGTGAGCTTCGTCAGGCCGCTAAATACCGTTGCCTTGCCCATTTTGAAACGGTGCTCACCCGCTTAAAGCAGTCGGGTCGCCACGCGATTATCTGTGGTGATTGGAATATTGCCCATAAGCCTGAAGATTTAGTCAATTGGAAGGCCAATCAGAAATTCTCTGGCTTTTTACCCGCTGAGCGCGCTTGGTTAGATAAAGTGTTTGTTGAATATGGTTTTGTTGACGCTTTCCGCGAATTACCGCAAGAGCCTCATCAATATACTTGGTGGTCAATGCGCACCAATGCCTGGGATAGAAATCTAGGTTGGCGGATTGACTACCAAGTACTCACTCCCAATTTGCAGGGCAGCGTCGTCACCACACGTATTTACAGAGATGAACGCTTTTCTGATCATGCGCCAGTGATCATTGACTATCGCTATCCTTAGTTTTTTCAATTTTAAAACCCAAGGCCATAATCACCTTGAGTACCTCGCGTGCCGTGTTGCGGTCATAAGCTTTTTCAGTTTCTGATAAATCTTCGTAAGGGATCAGACAAGGATGGCGTTTGTTTTTATCATCCCGCTCCTCTCCATAGACCCAACCCTCTTGGAGACGGTGCTGTGCCCAAACCTCATGGGTGTTATACGATAATAACTCTAATAACTCCTCTAAAACTTTCGGCAAAATCACCTTAGAGGTATCAATCGGCTCTGGCTGATACATGCAAAACTCCAACATAGTTTTCCTTAGTGTGGATCGAACGACTTCGTTCGTCAATCCAGTCTATTACGCCGCCGTCGCATCCCCCAACTTGCTAAGACCAGCAGCAGGAGCAGCCCATAATCCAAGCTACCCGTGCCGCCCTGTTGAGCCGGTACTGGGCTAGGTGGCGTAATCGGTGGGCGAGGTGGGAGCACAGGCGGTGTAATGGGGGGTTCCGGCTCAGGCTCTGGTTGGGCTAAATCAGTACCTGAGAGATCAGCACTCGGGCTTAAGGGATTACGTGCCTGCCAATCCCGTGGAGTCAGACTAATATAAGACCAATGCGCATCCATGAAAGGCGCATCTTCTGCACGGGGCATATGATAAAAAGTTGTGCTCGGCCATACGACTAAATCAGCACCTTGCAAAGTTTCTTGATTGACAAAACCTGACAAACTATCTGCACATCCTGCTAACTCGGGATTGTGGGAGGCATATAACTCACAATCACGGAAGGTCGTAAAATAAATATCCTCGTGGGTAAAGGTTTCGGAATCGGGGCCTCTATCTTGTTGCTCAGACTGTGGCAAACGAATTTCATAAGCAAGGGCTTGCCCTTCGGTATTTTTTTGCTCACGATCACGAATCAGCCAACGACGGGCAGTGGCTGGATTCACACTACGCCCCGTTTCTGTCGCCAGCTCTTTAACTTGTAAAACCAGTTGTTCACCCTGCTGTTGCAGATTCAGCTCCTCAATCAGATCATTGCGCGAACTACCCGCTAAATCGAAATCAAGTTTCCAAAAGAAATTATGCACATGGCCTAAACCGACTTTATTGTCTGCAATGAGCCACCCCCTATCTTCAGCACTGGCATCATTAAAGCGCTGCAAAGCCCCCGTAGCCCCGACTGCTGGTTCAATCGAACCATCCGCATAAAACCGCCACAAAGGAATATAATGATAAGCACCGACTCGCGATACACTGAATAGCGATAAGGACTCAATGTTGACCTGCTCGTTTTGATAACGAAAGCCGTGATCGCTTTGACTGATTTGCTCACAAATCACTGGCTTATTATCAAGCTTGAGTAATTTTCCGGCGGGACAATCGGTTTGGCGTAAGCCGACCATATAGCTGCCACCTAAACCATAATCAGAAATATCATGGTAGCGAGCGCCATTATCATCATAAGGTACATGAATTTGTGCAAGGCTGGCACTACTTAAGACCATGCGCCGCTGTCCTGCGGCGGGAGTGTAATGCACTTTATGTAAGATAATCCCCTCACGATTACGCTGCTCCCAACATAAATCCCAGCGCGCACCGTTGGCCAAAGTAACATTAATATAGTAGTCATCTGAACAAAACTCAGCTGCTTTACTGGGTGTCAGGTAAAGAAGATGGGTGACTACGAATAGTAAGGCTAAAAAATTTAAAGGTGTCTTAGTTTTCATAACAGCAGTCTAAAAGATGCTGCTGAAGAGTCGATGTCCAAAACTATAAGTGGTATTTATTAAAGGATAACTTAGAACTGGAGCCTACTCAGTAATGATTGGAAACCCGCTGTTAAATTACTCAGCATTTGCTTAGCCCTGCACCAACAATAGGTTATACTCCCAAACTTCATCGGTCATTGTTTTAGTTCTCATTTCCATGAATCCAAGCATCTTTAAGCTGAAACAAATTGGCGCGGGTCAGTTGTATATAATGCCCTGCCCTCGTCCTCAGGTCTTAGCGGAAGATATGGCGTATTATATGAGTCTAGGGATTGATACGATTGTCTGCTTACTGGAAAAGCCGGAGATGATTGTTCGGGGTTTAGCGCTTGAAGAACATCTATGTCAAGAATTCGATCTAGGTTTTGAGCATTTTTCGATTCCTGATCAAGCAGTTCCTCGCAACTTAACAGCCTTTCGTGGTTTAGTTAATAACTTAGAGACTGAGCTTAGACAGGGGCGTAATCTGGCGATTCATTGTTATGCTGGCATTGGGCGTACTGGCGTTTTAGCGGGTAGTTTATTGATCCGAGATGGGATGACACCACAAGCCGCTATGAACTTGATGTCTGATCGACGGGGTTGCCCGATGCCGCAAACCCAAATTCAATACGAGTTTTTAATGGCACAGCGCGCACCCACGACGAGAATTGCCCCCGATAACTCAAACCTACCCTTGTCACGCTCTTGGTGGCAACGCCTGATCGCTTAACGGGGTGCTGTTTAGCTTTTAGTTCGCCGCGTCACCAGCTGCTGACCACGTGCTAAAAAAACCGCTGCCACCGCCCCCGCTAGCCCACCGAATAAATGTCCATCCCATGAAACACCGGGTTGCCAAGGCAAAATCCCACTCAGCAAACTAGAGCCATACATAAACACCACGAACACCGCGATCAATAAAGGCAAGATACGGCGCTCTAATAAACCAGAAACAATTAAAAACACCGCCAAACCAAACACTAAGCCACTTGCACCAATATGCAAAGCTGCACCACGCCCAAATAACCATAACAAGCTTCCGCCGAGCAAGATAATCGTTAGCACAATCGTCCGACTATTGGCTCGTGAACCTGCTAATAAGGTCAGCAGGACTAATAAAGGTACCGTATTACTCATTAGATGCTCGAAGCTACCGTGCAAAAACGGCATGGTGATAATGCCAAACAGATGTCCGCTATCACGTGGCACTAAACCTAATTGCTCCAAAGGTAAGAACCGATCCAAAACAAAGACCAACCAAATTAAGCCAACAAACAATAAAACCAGCGGGAGTTCTTGCCGAATACTGTGTTGGTTATTTTGCTGAGTCATACACTCTTCCCTTGTAAAATACGCTTGAGGGTATCGACCCCTAATTGATGCATCACTTGAATATTGCGTTCTGGAATCGCATCCACATTCGGATGTTGCGCAATAGCTTGCTCTAAACTGGCTTCACGCAATAAATGCAGCATCGGATAAGGTGAGCGATTGGTATAGTTTTCAGCATTATCCGGCTCTGTCCCAGAGAATTGATAATGTGGATGAAAACTGGCTATTTGTAAAATACCCTCTAAGCCTTCTTGATAGAGCAATTCATCAGCATCATCCAGAAAATCATTATAGGCATAGAAATCTGTCAAAACCTCAGGGTGAATCAGCAGTGTGGTGGCTACTTTTTCCGTAGGTGTCGCTTGGAGGGCATGCAATTCCGCCTTCAAGACCGCTAATAGCAGCTCCGGCTTAGTCGCGGCAGTTACACTAAACCGAATCCGATCGGTTTGATACGGCTGATGCGCAAACGGGCATAAATTATGCGCGAGTACCAAACGCTCGATCCACTGGCGCGTTTGAGCAATCACCGTGGCCGCTTGTGGATGTAAAGCCATACTTACTCCTGAAAAATGTCTTTAATTAACTGCTCACCCGCCTGAAGCTGCAGCTGGCGATGCTGCCGAGCTTGCCAGACTCGATAAACGATTAAGGTAAATAATACTAGCAAACCCGCTAACCAGACTAAATAGTGCGCAGATTCTTGTGCTTGACTCTCGCTGGCCGCACCCGTCGCCGGTGCTGTTATCGACGGCACAAGATCCTGTCCTAAACTGCTAGTTTGATTATCCGGCCTTGTTAATGAATCGGTATGACTAGTTGCATCAGTACTGCTTGTTGCATCAGTATGACTTGCTGAATCAGTGACCTGTTCAGCGATATTAGGTTCTAAACTAACCTCCGCTGATTGTTGAGACAAATTCAAACTCATCCAACCAATCACAGCCGCTAAGCCTAAGCCACCTACCCCTAACAAACTCCAAGTTAAATAAGCCTTAGGTGACTTAGCCGCTGCTGTGGCGGGAGGACTGAGCATAAAATTCGTTAAAGCATGAAACTGCCCAAGCTCAAGCGGTAGTGGTGTTGGATCTAGCAAAATAGGAACTACCCGTTTTTGCATCGCAATCGCAATACTCCACTCCCGATTCACCCACTCAGATAACTGCGCATTGCTACTCCAAAACACCAGCACGCGCTCCGCTTCGGCGAGTTTTTCACGAATCACCGTTTCCCAACGATCACCGTATTGAATATCATCAATATCCCGAAAAATATCCGCCCCGCCAGCTTCTAATAGCTCAACAGCTTTTTCTACTTGAGGGCTATCTTTTCGAGAATAGGAAACAAAAACTGTTCGGCGCATCATGCTGTTATCCTCGCTATCCGACCCTACTCGAGTCATACTGTATGACAAGCATACTGCAAAGCATGTTCACTACAAATCAGCAGATGCACCAGCAGATGATCAATGTTGACGCATTTAATGTTTATTATTATTCGTATTCGTTAAACGTTTCGTCACCACCACCACACTATCATCCATCTCACTTTTATGACGCTCAAAGCCTAAGCGGCTCATTAACCGCAGCATCCCGGTATTTTCAGCTAAGACCTCACCAATAATCATCGCCAACCCACGACTACGGGCGGTATCAATCAGCGTCTCCATTAATAAACCACCTAAGCCACGTCCTTGCCAAGCATCGGCAATGACCAGTGCAAATTCGCAACTTTGGCGATCAGGATTAATTGAATAACGGCAAACCCCAACCTCTTTATCAATACCCTCTTCACGCGCTATCGCCACAAAAGCAATTTCACGGTCATAATCAATTTGTGTAAAACGTACTAGCATATCGGGCGTTAACTCCCGTAAAGACTGCATAAAGCGCATATAACGCGATTCACGGGAAAGACTCCGTACAAACTCTTGCTCCATTTCAGCATCTTCAGGGCGAATCGGGCGAATTAAAATATTAGTCCCATCCGCTAGCTGCTGATGCTTGACTAAATCATTCGGATAAGGATGAATCGCCATATGATCATAGCGCTGTGCTGCCCCCTTAGGATAAGCCACCGTAAAACGGGCATCGACAGCCACAGCTCCTTCAGGGCTAGCCATTAAGGGATTAATGTCCATTTCCAAAATTTCGGGCAACTCACACACCATTTCAGAAACACGTTGCAAGATTTGGCGCAAAGCAGGGAAATTCACCTCGGGCATATTGCGAAACTCCATCAACATCCGTGCAGCTCGCGTCCGGCAAATCATCTTCTTGATCATATAGTCATTTAAAGGTGGCAAAGCCACTGCCCGATCTCGATGCACCTCAACCGCTGTCCCCCCCGTACCAAAGCTAATCACCGGCCCAAACACCGGATCATGTACCACACCGATCATTAATTCCCGGGCGGCTACACTCTGATACATCCGCTCAACCGTAATGCCTTCAACACGGGCTTGCGGCATAGCTCTAATGGTCGCTTCAGTGAGTTCTTGATACACGCTGCGAACCGTGCGGGCGCTATTAATATTTAAACGCACGCCATTCACATCTGATTTATGAATAATATCCGGTGAACTCACCTTCATCACCACTGGAAACCCCACTGATTCAGCGGCGACTAACGCTTCTGCGGGACTCCGGGTGAGAATCGTTGGCAAAGAAGGAATACGAAAGGCGGATAAAATGGCTCGTGACTCGGTAGTTGACAACACGCGCCGCCCTTCAGCCAATACACTTTCAATAATCAGGCGTGCCCCTTCAAGATCAGGCTCGGAACTTTGCACCTCTACCGAAGCAGGTACTTGCATTAACAGCTTTTGATTGCTGCGATAAGACGATAAATAAGAAAAGGCTTCCACTGCCGATTCAGGGGCGGTGAAATGCGGTAGTTTGGCAGCCGATAGAATTTCACGTCCCGCTTCAACCTGTGAATTCCCCATCCAACAAGCCAATAAAGGCTTTTTAAATTTAGCCTTAGCCTTGACAACCACTTGAGCGACAGCAGCCGGATCGGTCATGGCTTGTGGTGTCAGCATCACTAATATGCCATCTACACTCTCATCCGCTAAACAAATATCCAAAACAGCGGCATAACGCTCAGGGGTGGCATCCCCTAGAATATCAACCGGATTCCCATGCGACCAAGCTGCTGGCAAGACTTGATTTAAAGCCGCTACAGTCGCAGCGGCTAATTGAGGAATCCGCAAATTCATTTCAACCGCACGGTCAGTCGCCATCACCCCCGGGCCACCACCATTGGTCACAATCATCAACCGATTCTGGGTCACTGTCATCCCGGAAGACAGAATTTCGGCCGCAGAAAACAATTGAGTGATCGTGTTTACCCTAACCACACCCGCACGCTCTAAGGCGGCATCAAACGCATCATCACCGCCCACAATGGCGCCCGTATGTGAACTCGCGGCTCGCGAGCCTTCTTCATAACGCCCTGCTTTAAGCACAATCACCGGTTTCATGCGGGAAGCAGCACGGAGGCCACTCATAAAACTACGAGCATCATGAATACCTTCGATATAGAGCAAAATACTATCGGTTTTAGGATCAAGTGCTAGGTAATCGAGCACATCGCCAAAATCAACATCCGCCGCATCACCTAAAGTGACCACGGTGGAAAAGCCTACTTGGCGGGTACTCGCCCAATCTAAAATCGCCGTACAGACCGCCCCTGACTGCGAAACTAAAGCTAGATTACCGGGTAGTGCTTGGCTTTTACTAAAGGTGAGATTTAAACCCGAGGAGGGGCGGATCACGCCAAGGCAATTCGGGCCAATTAAATGCATGCCATAGTGATGAATTAACTCCATCATCTCTTTTTCCATGCGTTTGCCACGTGCACCTGCTTCACTGAAGCCCGCTGAGAGCACAATCACCCCTTTAATACCGTGCTCACCACATTGCTTAATAATTTCTCCAACGGTATTAGCCGGAGTCGCTATAATGGCCAGCTCAATCGCCTCAGTAATCACGGGCAGGCCGGGGTAACCAGTTAAACCCTGTATCGTTTTATACTTAGGATTAATGGGAAATATTTTGCCTTGGAAGCCAGCTTCGATTAAATTTTGTAATACGAGGAAACCGACGGTATCAGGGCGTTCTGTGGCGCCGAAAATGGCAACTGCTGAAGGCGCGAATAATTGATTTAGGTAATGGTGGCCCATTATTAAAACCTCTATGATAGTTCTTACTGAGGCCGAGCGCTTATAAAACCGCTAGAACGTTTTTAACAATCTTTTTTGTGCACTGCAACATATACTACTCTTTATAGACTGAAAAAACTATGACAGCAGCCGTAATTAGTCATCAAAAGTGTTCACTTCACGATCATGGTAATCCTTATCACCCCGAATCACCGGAGCGAATGAATGCGATTAATAATCGTATGATTACCGCCGGAGTGGATTGGATTACCCGTCATTATGATGCACAAATGGCCACCCGCGAGCAATTATTGCGGGTGCATGCAACTGATTATATCGACAAAATTTTTGCAGTCGCCCCACAGGATGACAGGATCATCGACTTAGATGGTGACACTAGTATGAATAAGCATAGCTTAGCAGCGGCTTTATATTCAGCGGGTGCTGCTGCTCAAGCGGTTGATCTAGTCATGACCTCGTCTTATCAACATGTATTCTGTGCGACCCGCCCCCCCGGACATCATGCAGGCCGTGCTCATTCGGCTGGTTTTTGCCTTTTTAATAATATCGCTGTCGGAGCCGCCCATGCACTGGCGCAATACGGCCTTGAACGGATTCTGATCGTAGATTTTGATGTGCATCATGGTGATGGGACTGAAGCTATTTTTATCAATGATCCACGGGTATTGTTTTGCTCATCCTTCCAGCATCCATTTTATCCGTTTACGGGGGCGGATACCCGTGCTTTGAATATTCGTAATCTCCCCATGAAAGCGGGAACACGCTCTAACGAATGGCGCGAGCAAGTACGTGAGCAGTGGCTGACCTCTTGGCGCGACTATCAGCCTGAATTAGTGATGATTTCCGCTGGCTTTGATTCACATTTAGAAGATGATATGGGTGGGTTTAACTTAGTCGAGGCGGATTATGTATGGATTACCCGTGAACTCTGCCAAGTCGCTAAAGATTATGGGCAAGGGCGGATCGTGTCCTGCTTAGAAGGCGGCTATGACTTATCTTCATTAGGCCGCAGTGTCGCCGCGCATGTGAAAGAATTAGCTGAGTTTCACTGAGAGCCTTTAAACTTTAAAAAGGGATAAGTTATAGACCTATCCCCTGTCTCCCCTGTTTCAGGACTCGCCGACAGGGACTTTGCCAATACTATCCTAAGCGGCTATTTTCAAATGCGGCTGCTCGTCCCAAGCTAAAGGTAAGCCTAATTGATGAGCCACTTCAAAGGTTAGGCTTGGAATGTTTAAGGTGTAGAAGTGCAATTGATTCACACCCTCAGCCATGAGTTTTTCACATAAATCGACCGCTAGCTCAATCCCTAATTTTTTCTGCTCTTGACTACCTGCAACCGTCCCTTCAAAAATTGAGTGGAAGCGGTTTGGCACGGTTGCACCACAACGTGCACTGAAAGAGATGACTTTATCAAAATCATGCACAGGTAAAATACCGGGTACTAAAGACTGTTGAATACCTGCTTTGACGGCTGCATCCCGAAAACGTAAAAACATCTCAGGTTCAAAGAAATACTGAGTCAAGGCACGCTTTGCACCTGCGTCTAATTTACGCTTCAGTTGCTGGATATCCGCTGCTAGGTTAGCAGCTTTCGGATGGGTTTCAGGATAAGCGGCAACACTAATATCAAAATCGGCGATAGTGTGCAGAGCTTGCACCATGTCAGCAACCTCGCTCAGGCCACCCTCCGTCAGATCAGCATCACCTCGTAAGGCAACAATGCGCTGCACGCCCTGCTCTTTGAAGCGCGTTGCCAAAGCTAATAAAGACTCTCGAGTATGACCTGCTGCAGTTAAATGGGCAGCGACAGGCACTTGGCATTCACGCTGCATATTAAACACCGTGTCTAAGCTATGATCACGCTCGCTGCCTAAAGCCCCATAAGTCACGGAGAAGAAAGCAGGCTTGAGCATTTCCAATTGCCCAATATTCCGCCAGAGGGTACGCTCCATCCGTGGAGTTTTGGGTGGGAAGAACTCAAAAGACAAAATCGGGCTAGTCATACACAAATCTCATGGTCACTGTTGTTATCTTGGAGGTATTTTCTTATGCTGCTGTAATGAAAGCAATTTCAACTTTATCAATAAAAAATTGAATTTTACTGAATGAATCTCCAACGCAAGCACTTAGAACTGATCCACGCTCTGTATCACAGCGAAACTTTAGCTGCAACGGCGAGTCGGCTGCATATGACGCCTTCTGCCCTCTCCCATCAATTAGGTGAATTAGAAACGCGCATGGGCTTAGCCGTAGTGAATCGTAAAGCCAAACCTTTACACTTGACCGCTGCTGGCAAACGTGTCTATGAAACTGCCAGTGATATTTTGCCTCGCTTTGAGCGATTGGAAGCGGACTTAACTCGCCAAGTCAGTGGTTTAGGGGGGCGCTTAAATATTGCGATTGACTGCCACTCTTGTTACTTGTGGTTACTGCCGACTTTGAATCAATTCCGCCGCCAATGGCCAGAAGTGGAGTTGGATTTATCTGGTGGTTTTAGTTTCGATAGCTTACAAGCACTCGTGGCTGGTGATTTAGATGTTGTGATCACCGCTGACCCCGAGCCACTGAATGGAATTAGTTATATTCCTCTGTTTCAATACGAATCCATGTTAATTCTGCCGCTGGATCATCCTTTATTGCAGGAAAAGGAAATTCGCGCCGCCATGCTCAAAGACCAGACTTTAATTATTTATCCTGTCCCCCCTCGGAAGATGGATATTTTCCGCCTCTTCTTACGCCCTGCGGATGTCGAGCCTGCACAGATTCGCCATAGTGAATTAACGGTGATGATGGTGGCTTTAGTCGCGAGTGGTCGTGGTTTATGTAGCTTGCCGAATTGGGCAGCCGATGAGTATATTGACCGAAATTTTGTAACCGCACGTTCATTAGGCCAAGGCGTTTTTAATACCTTGCATGCAGCGGTGCGAGAAGAAAGCTTGCAACTGTCTTATATGCAAGAGTTTTTATGGCTGGCAAAAGACCTTCCATTTTCGACTTTAAAGGGAATAGCACGACCTGCTTGAGTATTTATGATCTTGCGTGCAAATATGAGTCTTAAGCTTGCAATCTTACCCTTGGTCGGTCAAATTAACGGTGGCCTGCTTGTGGGAGAGGGGTTAGGGTGAGTGTGTAGTGCAATCAGTAGCCTATGCTCAACAATGCGGTGCTAATGCGCCTGCTTTTCCCGATGAAAAATATACAAGCCCGACCCCACTAAAATCGCGCTGCCCATCCAAGTATTTAACGTAGGCAGATCACCGAACAGCCACCAACCTAGCACTGCTGCAGAGAGCAACTCAAGGTATTGAAAACCCGCTAACACCGAAGCATCTGCATATTGAAAAGCTTTAGTCACCACTACATGCCCAATAGAGGCTAGCACCCCAACTAAAATTAATTGCCGCCATTGCCAAGGCTCAGGCCAAGTGATTTCAAAGGCAGGATGCTGAAATGGCTGCATAAGCACAATAGCCAGCACAATCATTAAAGAACCAAACACCCCTGAATAAAACTGCATAGTAAAGACAGCGACCCCTTGCTGCGTTGAACTAGTCCGTGCTAACTGACGGGTAAACAGTAAATAAAAAGCAAAGCCCAAGGCCGCGATTAACGGCAAGACGGTGACCAAACCAAAGGAGGATTGCCCGGGTTGAATGATAATTAAAGCGCCGATCATCCCCACTGCAACGGCAGATAAACGCCGCCACCCTATTGTTTCACCGAGCATCCAAGGCGCTAACAAGGTGACTAATAACGGCATGGTAAAAAAGATCGCCAGCGCATCCACTTGAGGCATGACCTGAATCGCGGCAAAAAAGCAAAAGGTTGAAACACAAATCCCCAAAGCACGCCACAGATGCAAACGCAGCTCTTGCCCTCGCGGTAAATACAAGTCACGCCAAACAAAAGGCAAAAGAAACAAACTCTGGAAACCAAAGCGAGCGAGCACAATAGTCGCGGCCGCAATACTATCACCCATCACCTTAGCAGCAGCGTCCATCGCAGGGAGTAAAATCACACCGAACGCCATCAGCTGAATACCAAAAGCTTGGCCTTTTGCCTGAGTCATCGCCAGTTTAAGCGGCTTAGAGCGCTTGCAGCACAGCTTCGGCCTTACTCACTTCAAAGCTATTGGGCGCCTCGACATTGAGTAATTTTACCACTCCATCTTCAAGCACCATCGCATAGCGCTGTGAACGGATGCCACCAAAATCCCCAGTATCTAAAACCAAGCCGAGGGCTTGCGTCAAAGCAGCCCCACCATCTGCGATCATGGTGAGTTGCTCAGCATTTTGTGACTCCCCCCAAGCTTGCATCACGAAAGCATCATTGACGGATAGACAAGCAATCATATCCACGCCCTTGGCTTTCAAATCATCCGCATGCACTACATAACCCGGTAAATGGGCAGCGGAACAGGTCGGAGTAAATGCACCGGGTAAGGCAAATAAAACCACTTTTTTGCCTGCAAATAATTCGGCAACATTTACTTTTTTATGGCCTTCTGTACCTGCGACCGTCACCTCTACAGCTGGGATTTTTTCGCCAATTTGAATCATTCTGTTCTCCTAAGGTTGGGATAAAATTAATAACGCTCAATAAGCTCTGCTGAATCAACTTTGCTTAAGGCTGAGTATTAAAACACAAATAGCAGCCTAAACACCTGCCCCCTTACTCATTAAGGGATTAATAAAGTCGTCCCCGTAGTTTTGCGTCCCTCTAAATCGCGGTGGGCTTGCTGTACCTCGGATAAAGGATAACGCTGATGAATCGGTATCTGCAGCTGACCACTTTCGACCATAGCAAATAAATCGCTGGCATTTTCCTGCATCGCCTCATCGGTGGCGGTATAAGTCATCAAGGTGGGACGAGTAAGATATAAAGAACCTTTAGCTGATAATAGACCTAAGTCAAAATGCGTAATTGGCCCGGAAGCATTCCCATAACTGACTAATAAGCCACGCGGTTGCAAGCTATCCAGTGACCCCATTAAGGTTGCACGCCCTACCCCATCATAGACCACCGGTACACCTCGACCCTCGGTGATTTCTCGCACCCGTTTAGCCACATCTTCGGTATTGTAGTTAATCGTATAATCGCAACCATGTTCACGCGCAATCGCTGCTTTTTCTTCAGAACCAACCGTACCGATCACCGTCACACCCAATGCTTTCGCCCATTGGCAAGCCATTAAACCCACCCCACCAGCAGCGGCATGGAATAAAATGGTTTCGCCTGCTTGCACGGTATAGGTTTCACGCAAGAGATAGCGCACGGTCATACCTTTAAGCATCATGGCCGCAGCGGTTTCATCGCTAATCGCATCCGGCAATTTACACACCCGATTAGCTGGCATATTGCGCAAACTGGTATAAGCCCCTATTGGTCCTGTACCATAAGCCACTCGATCCCCGACCTGTAAATGCTCGACCCCCTCACCCACCGCTTGAACTACCCCCGCAGCCTCTAAGCCCAAACCATTGGGCATCGGTAAAGGATAAAGGCCATTACGATGATAGATGTCGATATAATTCAAGCCAATCGCCGTTTGCAGGATCTGCACTTGACCCGCCACCGGTGCACTCACCGCCTCTTGTACTATCTGCATTAGCTCAGAGCCACCGGGGCTAGTAATCTTCACCACTGTTGCCATACTCATGAAAAACTCCTTGCATAAACGAGCCACTCAAACCCATCACTGTGCCGCCAAAAATAAATAAAAACCAGCCCTATTCGTATTAAATTAACTCTTTTACACTGATGGCGTTCTTTCGCCAACCCAGTAGCACCCACTATGTTTGTAGATACCTTTAAACTCGATGATTATTGCCAACGGATTCAATACCTCGGCGAACTCAAGCCAGATTTAGTCACTGTCAAAGCCTTGATGCAGCAGCATTTAACCACCATTCCCTTTGAAAACTTAACAGTACTAGCAGGCAAAGCTGTCTCCCTCAAACCTGAAGATCTCATTGAAAAACTCATCTATCAGCAACGTGGCGGCTATTGCTATGAAATGAACGGCTTATTCACCATGGCCTTGACAGCACTCGGTCTGGATTATCAATGGGTCGCGGCTCGCCCCCTCTTTTACCCTGTCAAACGACCCCGTACCCATGCAGCCTTAATCGTCAAATTCGAGGGGGTAGAATGGCTCTTAGACCTAGGGTTCGGCAGTTATGGCATTCGTGAGCCGATGCGCTTAGATCAGCTCAGTCAGCCCATCCCTCAAGCTTATGATCAATTCATGCTGACTCAAGAAGCCGATGGTGATCTCGCTGTCCAAGCTCTAGTTGATGGTAGCTGGGTTAAACAATATGGCTTTAATCGTAATGCCATTGATTGGATTGATTTTCTACCCGCGAATTGGATGAACTCCACTCATCCTGAGGCAATTTTCACGCAAAAACCGGTGATTGTCCTCTTCACTCCTGACGGGCGCAAAATCTTATTTGGGCAGAGCTTCAAAACCTATCAAGCCGGTCGTGTTAGCCTAAAAGAAATTCCTCCTGAGCAGCTTGACCAAGTACTCAAGCAAGAATTTAATTTGATTAGACCTAATCATGCCTGATTAGCTCGATCTTCACTGGAGTCCAGCGCCTTGATCCTCGCCAATAAACGTTCTTCCACATAGCGGACGATACTCTCAAGCAGGATTTCACGCGGGTAATCATTCTTGTTCAAGAAAAATCGCAAGAACGGCCATTGTTTGGTTAATGGCAAGGTCAAAGCCCAATGATCGGCATTCACATAGCCTAGCAATTCACTCCCCGGAATCAACGCATCTTCGGCTAAGACTTGACTATCATTCTTAGGGTTATATTTGGCTAACTGCCGATAATTGAACCGCAAAATCCGCGACACCTGCTCAGGCCGAGGTAAAGCGACTAAAGAAAAATAGGCTAACTCGGGCGGTAAAACATGTTCACTTAACCATTGACGGCGCTTAACTCTGGCCAAACTGTCTAACGCTTTACCATCACCGGGATGGCAATCCGGTAACGGCAGCCTCGCGAATAAATACTTCAGCCAGCGAGGCAGTATTTCCACCAAAGGGGAGCCGCCAATCGCACCCGCTAAACTCACCACCGCCACCGTCCGCTGACGAATACTCGGATAAGTGACTAAGGCATGTAAAGCATCGACCGCACCCTTCGAATAACCAAGCAACACAAACCGATGTGCAGCCGGAAAAGAGGTCAATACTTGCTGGATGAGGGCTGCGTTATAACCGCTACTGGCTCGCCCATTCACGGTTAATACCGAACTCATAAAACCCAGCTGGTGCAAGCACTGCCGCTCTTTATGAAATGGAGTCACCCGATGACTCAGGCAATCAGCGACTAGCCCAGTGATAATCACATAATGCAAGTCTAAGCGCGGAGCACCTAAATACACGGTTGGCTGCAGCGCTGGAGCTTCATCCTCCCCTACCCATAAAGCCGACTCAACAGCCCAGTTTGAGGCTTTAGTCTGTGCATAACGCCGACTAACTGCTTGAAAAATTGCACGAAAGCGCGCCCTTGCATCCACTAGATGAATTGTATTATCTCGTGGAGCAGGCTTAGCAATCAGAGCGGGCATCGACACTGAACGTTTGAGTTATTGCGCAGGTTTAGCGCCTAAAATAACCGTGACCATCTGTTCAGGTTGTAATTTAGCCGCAAAGGCACGCTGAATATCCTCACGTGTCACCGCATCAATCCGCTGTGTCCAAGTATCTAAATAATCAAGGGGCAAGCCATTACGCGCTATATTAGCGATATTGCTCAGTAAATTACGATTACTGTCAATGCGTAAAGGGAAACCACCTATCAAATTCGCTTTAGCAGCGATTACCTCTGCTTCAGTCGGCCCCTTCTCCACAAAATCTTTTAAAACCTGCATCGACAAAGCGGCTGCTTGCTGAGCTTGATCAGGACGTGTTTGCAAAGAAATCGTGAACTCCCCAACACTTTGGCGAGCGGCAAAATAACTATCCACACCATAAGTTAAGCCGCGCTTTTCCCGCACTTCATCACTTAAACGCGATATTGAACCACTCCCTCCCAAAATATGGTTACCCACCAAAATCGCAAAGAAGTCAGGATCACTGCGCTTCATGGCAGGTTGACCCATCAGAATCTGTGCTTGGGCAGAAT
The DNA here is from genome assembly GCF_900167255.1 of Thiothrix eikelboomii. GTDB lineage: Bacteria > Pseudomonadota > Gammaproteobacteria > Thiotrichales > Thiotrichaceae > Thiolinea > Thiolinea eikelboomii. The sequence continues at coordinate 75,577 of NZ_FUYB01000006.1, read as the reverse complement.
CAAACGGTAAATCGAGGTTTACCGCTGCTGTCAATTTAGCCGGATCAGGTAAGTCTGCTAAGGTCGGGCAAGTCGCTGGGCTGTCTGTTTTTAAGCCTGCCAAGAGTTGTGTCACCAACTGGTCTGCTTGCTCGCGTGTCAAAGCGCCCACTATGCTGACTTTCGCCTGACAAGGATTAAGTTTAGTTTGATAAAATTGCTTTAAATCATCTAGGGTTAAGGCTTTTAAGGAGGCCTCAGTGGTCGCATGTCCATAAGGATGTTGCCCAAAAACGGCCTTGGCATAAGCCACACCTGCCACATAATCAGGGCGAGTTTCGGCTTCTTTAATTGCTGCAATGGTTTTATCTATTTCACGCTGCGCCACCACCGGATCAAAGGCAGGTGCTGCGATCTGTTGGGCGGCTAAAGCAATGGCGGCTGGTAAGACATCAGGATAAGTCAAACTGCGCAAAGCAAAACTAAACGTATCATTATCCGAACCAATACTAAAATCCGCCCCCAAATCTGCCCAAGCCTCACCTAGACCAGCTTCATCCAAGGCAGGGTGAGCTTGCCAAGCTAGTACCCCTTTATTCGCTAAGCTAGCTGTCAGTGAAGACAAACCCATTTTATTCTCAGGGTCGCGGCGCGCCCCTTGATCAAACTCGACATGCACATCCACCATAGGAATGCCCATGCTTGAAGCCAGCCAAATCGAACTACCCTTCGGCTGTTGCCAATGTTCAATCGGTGTAGCGGCATAAACAGTCCCCATTGAAACCCCCAAAGCCAAAATACCTACTGCTTGATAGGCTAATTGATAGACAAACTGAACAGAACTGATGCGCATGCTTAATGTCTCACCTCTACTGATGGCGTGCGTGGTTTAGCCTTAGGATCACGTGTCTGCGGATTTAAAACTGCCACCGTTAACTGATCATCACCAAAATATTTTTTCGCAACGGCTTTCACTTGATCTGCAGTAACTTTTCGCAACATCTCAATCAATTTATCTTTAGTTTCCAGTGGCATACCAATAGCCCACAACGAGCCTAAATCATTCGCTTGCGAAAATACCGAATCACGCTGATAAATCTCAGCGGCGATCCATTGAGTTTTGACGCGCTTTAATTCAGCTTCCGTCACCCCTTCATCAGCGACGCGCTTGATTTGTGCACGCAAGGCTAGCTCTAAATCCTCCACCGTTTTCCCTGCCGCAGGTACACCACTCACAAAAAATAATTGCGGTCCCCGTCCATACATACCATTTCTGGTGCTGGCATTATCTGCAACCCGCTGCTCACTATTAATCAAATTGCGCTCAAGGCGGGCACCATCATTCCCATCTAAAATCGCAGAGAGCACCGTGAGGGCGAGTGCATCCCAATCACTCTCCGTGGGCTGATCAACCGATTTTAATTGTGGTACTTTAAAAGCCATCAGGAGATTAGCTTGTTCAGCGGGTGCTTTTATCTCGAAGCGTCTAATTCCGACTTGCATGGGCTCAAGCGCAGGTTTACGCACCGGTAAAGGTTTAGCGGGTAAACTGCCATAATATTTTTCGGCTAACACCAAAGCCTCTTCAGGCTGAACATCACCTGCAATCACCACTGCTGCATTTAAGGGGGTATACCATTGCTGATAAAAAGCGCGAGCATCATCCGGCGTCATATTATCAAGATCATTCATCCAGCCAATAATCGGATTGCGATAAGGATTCAGTACATAGCTGGCGGCCATCAATTGCTCATACAATAACGAGCGCGGTTGGTCATCCGTTCGCATCCGCCGCTCTTCTTTGACCACTTCTAATTCATGTTTAAATTCATCATCCGGCCATTGATTATTCACAAAGCTATCCGCCTGCAATTTCATGACCTCTTCTAGCTTATCTTTAGGAATTTGCTGGTAATAAGCGGTGTAGTCGGTGCTAGTAAAGGCATTATCTTCCCCACCCAACGCTGCCACCCGCTGAGAAAATTCACGCGCCTTCACGGTTGGCGTGCCTTTGAACATCATATGCTCTAAAACATGAGCCACTCCGGTCGTTCCACTGAGTTCATCCATCGAACCAACTCGCAGCCATAGCATGTGGACTGCAGTAGGCGCACGGTGATCGGGTTTAACAATGAGCTGCATCCCATTTTTTAGGGTGAATAAACGCGGCTCTAATTCTGTCGTGGCGGCTGCGACAGTTGGGTGGGCCACGACCGGTTGGCTAGCCTGCTCTGCATAAACACGGGTACTTGCACTCAAGGCAACTAAGCAAGCGCATAAAACTCTTTTTCTCATTTAAAGTCTAACCTAGCAATCAACCAAAAGTAGTTGGTTTTAATTAACAAACGGTTTCGAAGTATTGGCAAATAACCCTAGCACAGAATAGGGTCACTACTTCATGTCGATTTGTTAATAAAACTAATCGACTGACTGAGCTGCCCTTATCATCGAATCAAACCCAAGCTGCGAGGACTAACATGCAACCCTATTTAGTGATTTTAACAACGACTCTCTTCCTCAGCCTCAGCTTCACTAGCCAAGCCGCTGACCCAATCACAAGCGTTTACACGGCTCTAGATGGGGCAACGTGCAAAACTCTAGAATCTTCTGAGGAAGGCGGTGGCTGGTATAAGGGCCGCTGCAATGGCATCAATGCTTATAAACTCTTAGTGATGGAAAGTGATCTACGCCAAACCATCACCGTGCTTGACCCCAAACAAAAAGAGTTTCCCCTTGAATTATGGAGTACCGTATCCAGTGGCTTTTCTAGCTTAGGCGCTAAAGCGGAATGGCGGGTTAAAAAACAAGGCAATAAAACTCAACCACTTGCCCTGATTGTACGCTTTAATGTCTCTGAAAATCCCGAACAACCTGAAAAAAACACTTCCTACTTAGTAGTGAGCAAAATTACCGCTCAACAAATCTGCGTCACCGATATAGTTAAACCGCAGGCAAAAGCAAATGAATTAGCACGAAAACTAGCCGATCAAGCCGGGGCTAAGGCGTGCAAGTAGTGGGGTAAATTATTACTCAGCATCAGGAATCCTTACACTTGATGCTGTTTATGAATGAGGGGTTTAGCAGACTTGATCCTCCCCAAGAATAATGGACATTCCTACTTGACATCCTCCTCCGACTAAAGTCAGGGGATTCCTCATTCATCGAGCGCTGGAGACTGAGCATTTCCCAGCCCACTGACACACTCTTCAAGGATTACTGAGCTAGATCAGTATTGGTTTCTCCATTAATTCAGCGTAAACATTGAGGGAAAACCCTTATTCTCAATAAAACCCTGCTGGACTATGATGGCTGTGAATATTTTAACCCATGACGGAGTTCATTATGACCAATATGCATTCTGAGGATAAACAGCCTACCCCAGACTATGCGGAGGATAATGCATTTTTCCCCTCCCCTTACTCGCTAAGCCAATTTACTTCGCCCAAATCTGATCTTAGTGGTGCAAATTATCCGACCCCCTATGCCGGTAAACGTTGGAAGATTTTGGTGGTAGCAGCAGATGAACGTTATCTGTTAATGCAAAACGGTACGATGTTTTCTACAGGTAATCACCCGATAGAAACCTTGTTACCTATGTATCATTTAGATAAAGCTGGCTTTACTTTTGATATTGCTACCCTTTCTGGAAATCCCGTGAAGTTTGAGCATTGGGCAATGCCACGTGAGGATGAGAACATCACCGATTTTTTCTCAAAACACCGTGCGCAATTTAAAAGCCCGCTTAAATTGGCTGATGTTATTGAGCAATCATTAGGCGATGACTCTGATTATATTGCCCTATTTATTCCCGGTGGTCATGGTGCGTTGATTGGTTTGCCATTTAGTCCCGATATGCAAGCGGCACTGGGGTGGGCTATGGATCACAATAAATTTATTATCTCACTGTGCCACGGCCCAGCCGCTTTGCTGGCAGTCGGTAAGGATTCTCGCTTTACTGGCTATAAAATTTGTGCATTCCCAGATGCCTTAGATGCACAAACGCCAGATATTGGGTATATGCCCGGTCATTTAACTTGGAAATATGCCGAGCAGCTCACCGCAAATGGTTTTGAGATTCTTAATGAAGGTATTTCCGGTAGGGTGCATCGTGATCGAAATTTACTGACAGGCGACAGTCCTCTGGCGGGCAATGCGCTTGGCATATTGGCTGCAACAACCTTATTGGCAGGCCTAGCCGCGTCTTAACGAAATGCCAACGGAGCAAGTATTAGAGATTGCACTTGCTGTTGAAAACAGCAAGTGTTTGACTGAGGTACAGCATCACCTCAGAGAATTTGCTCAAAGATTAGGCTATGATCGCTTTGTATTATTTTCTACAAGTGCCAGCCTAGATGGGCTTGTGGAGCATATCTATTGGATGGAAGGAGCATGGTTCGAGGACAATGGTTCACTGGATGCAGTGACCTACATGCGCCATTGTCCTGCGACCCAACATATCGCCCAACATGATGAGCCTTTTTTCTGGACTAAAACGATGGTATCTCAAGGTGAGTTGTATCGCATTGTTGCCAAACCTCGTGGTTCGGGTGTACATGGTCTACAAGTTCCCATCTTTGGACGAACAGGGCTACAAGGCGCGATGAGCTTTGGAGGCACGAGTATTTCAACAACGGCAGCAACTAGGCTAGCGTTAACCTTTCTGGCTAATACCGCTTTTTTTACTGTGCGTAAATTGTTAGCTCCTCCCGAAGATGCCGCAGTCGGCTATCTTTCCAAGCGAGAAAAAGAAATGCTGGTTTGGACGGCTGCTGGCTGGCGGCAATCGGCGATTGCTGAAGCCTTGGGCTTGTCTGTGCGTACTGTGGAAAATCACCTAAGAAACGCACGACGACGGCTGGGCGTTGCGACAACCGCCGAGGCAATTCGCATTGCGATACGCAGCGGGCATATCCAAGGGTAACAAAAGCAACATTGGTGAATTAGGAACGCTTCCTAGTCCTACAGTTTGGCGGTTGCTTCCGCCCAAAACATACGCATATCAGCATTGTCCACACGCTCGTAAATGGCTTCGACCGCAACCGTGATTGGTTATAACAGCATGCATTTTCATTGAAGCCGCAGCAAAGCCGCCCGTACTTCCGCCAACTCATTGCGCGTCTGAATCAATAAAGCATCCCAAACTTCATCGGTTTGCCGCTCAATCGCCTGCTCTTCCAAGTCTTTATCATGAGTTCCTTGTAGATCAGCGACTAATTTCTGTTCACGTTTGACTAGCTCTGTTTCAAGAGCTTCTAATTCAGCACGGGTAGCGGGCTGGCGGGTTTGATTGTTCATGATCAACTCCTTAACTTATTCTAAGATTGAGCCTATGTATAAGCTTGAATATATCGCCTATGATTTCTCTAGCTCATTGTTGAGTAAAGCATGGGATTCAAGTCAAAATATTCCCATTGTTTCATCATAGACTAAAGCGGATATCTCGTCTGCTCCCTAAGCATTGCAATCAATAGCTATTATGGTTATTATGACCATAATAGCTATTATGGGAGATCACTATGAATGCAATCCCCGTCTCTATTGCCGAGGCCAAAAGCCATATATCTGAGCTTATTGCTAAAAGCCAACACTCACAAAAACGCTTTGTTTTAACGCGCCGTGATAAGCCAGTAGCGGCCATTGTGAGCTTGGAGGATTTACAGTGGTTAGAGCAGCGCGAAGAGCGTAAAGGTTTGGCCTCCATTGCCACACAATGGTTAGGCTTTGAGGAAGTAGCGGAACATCTAGAAAACTTAAACAACTTGAGAAACCAAGGTGACATGGGGCGCGATGTATCTCTTTGACACGGACATATTAACTAATATTGTAAAACCCCGCCCGTCACCCAGCTTACTCACTCGCTTAGCAAGTATTCCTCAAGAACAGCAATTCGTTTCAACAATTACGATTTCTGAAATTGTCTATGGCGCAATGAAGAGCCAACGCCCTGACTACCACTTAAAGATGTTAGAAGAAGTTCTATTACCCGCTGTGAATATTATTGGCTTTAATGCAAAGGCCGCTTATGCCTGCGGGAGACTACGCGCAGAATTGGAAAAACAAGGTACTCCCTTAGCTTTGGCTGATTTGGAGATTGCAGGAATAGCGATTGCCAACGACTTTATTCTAGTTACAAATAACTTGAGGCACTTTGGACGGATTGAACGATTGAAATCCGAGAGTTGGATATAAGGCTGTTTTTTGTAAATAACCTTATTTATGGGTTAATTACTCACTAGTATAAGAGTGAATACTTTTAATCTGATAATTCCATTCACCATCTTTATCAAATACAGTAAAATACTCACCTACTTTAATGGGGAGAGTTCCCAAAGTCATTTCATCCCCTTGGTCTTTACTATGACCACCGTAAAATATTTTTGCTCTAGAGTATGAAAATAATTTCTCAAAAAAGAAAGGGGTATATTCTGACGTCATATCCCAATGACCATGCCACTGGCCTCTGCCAAGTGACTAGACTCATCAAGACCACAAATTATGATAGCAGGGTGTTTGTCAACTCAACAAAAGCTGAGGACACAACTATTGTAGTTTATTGATCATTTTAAAATCAATAAAAAGCCCCGCAATGCGGGGCTTCTTCTTAATCAAGTTTTAAAGCACTAGCTTAAGCTGCTTTATCCGCTGCTTTCACATACTCTGGCATTTGATCAAAGTTCAAGTAACGGTAAATATCGCTCGCCATGCTGTCGATAGTTTTTGCGTATTCCATATACTCTGCGACGGTGGGTAATTTACCCATAATAGCTGCCACCGATGCTAACTCAGCGGAAGCTAAGTAAACATTTGAGCCAGTGCCTAAACGATTCGGGAAGTTGCGGGTTGATGTCGAGACAGCAGTACTCCCCGGCGCGATCCGTGCTTGGTTACCCATACACAGTGAACAGCCCGGCATCTCAGTGCGTGCACCTGCCCGCCCATAGACATTGTAATAGCCCTCTTCCATCAACTGATGTTCATCCATCTTGGTCGGGGGAGCAATCCATAGACGAGTTGGAATCCCATCCACTTTGTTCAGTAACTTACCTGCTGCCCGGAAATGGCCAATATTCGTCATGCACGAACCAATGAAGACCTCTTGAATCGCATCACCTTGAACCGCAGACAGTAGGCGTGCATCGTCTGGGTCATTTGGAGCGCAGAGAATAGGCTCTTTAATTTCCGACATATCAATTTCGATCACAGCCGCGTATTCAGCATCCGCATCCGCCCGCATCAAGCTTGGATTAGCTAACCACTCTTCCATCCCTTGAATACGTCGATTAATCGTGCGCTCATCGCCATAACCTTCTGAAAGCATCCACTTCAGCATCACGATATTCGAGCGTAAGTATTCAGCCACTGAAGCTTCAGACAAAGCAATCGTACAACCCGCTGCAGAACGCTCCGCAGAGGCATCGGATAATTCAAAGGCTTGTTCAACGGTTAAATCGTCCAAACCTTCGATTTCAACGATACGACCATTGAATACGTTTTTCTTACCTTTCTTTTCAACCGTTAACAGACCGGCTTGAATCGCATAGTAAGGAATCGCATGGACTAAATCACGCAACGTAATACCGGGTTGGCGAGTACCTTTGAACCGGACTAAGACCGACTCGGGCATATCCAGTGGCATCACCCCAGTTGCAGCCGCAAAAGCCACTAAGCCAGAACCGGCAGGGAAAGAAATACCAATTGGGAAGCGCGTATGCGAATCACCACCTGTCCCGACCGTATCGGGCAGCAACATCCGGTTCAACCATGAGTGGATTACACCATCACCGGGGCGTAAAGACACACCACCACGAGTCATAATGAAATCAGGCAGCGTATGATGCGTCACGACATCCACAGGCTTAGGATAAGCCGCCGTATGGCAGAAGGACTGCATCACCAGATCCGCTGAGAAACCTAAGCAAGCCAAGTCTTTCAGCTCGTCACGAGTCATCGGGCCGGTGGTATCTTGCGAACCCACAGTCGTCATCTTCGGTTCGCAATAAGCACCGGGGCGTACACCTGCTAAGTTACAGGCCTTACCCACCATTTTCTGCGCTAAGGTATAACCTTTACCCGTATCAGCAGGTTGCTCTGGAGAGCGGAATAGCTCAGATGCACCTAGACCTAAAGCTTCACGCGCTTTATTGGTTAAACCACGCCCGACGATTAAATTGATCCGGCCACCTGCACGAACTTCATCCATCAACACGGGGGTTTTCAATTCAAAGGTGGAAATGACTTCATCCGTATCATGACGCTTAACCACACCTTCATACGGGTAAACATCAATCACATCGCCCATTTCCATCTTGGCGACATCCATTTCGATCGGCAGAGCGCCCGCATCTTCCATCGTATTGAAGAAAATTGGTGCGATTTTGCTACCGAAGCAATAGCCACCAGTACGCTTATTCGGAATCCCCGGCATATCATCACCGAAGAACCACAAAACCGAGTTAGTCGCTGATTTACGTGAAGACCCTGTCCCGACCACATCACCGACATAAGCGACGGGGAAACCTTTTGCTTTCATCGCTTCGATTTGCTTCAATGGTCCTACTGAACCATTATTAACGGGTTCAATACCATCCCGAGCCATTTTTAGCATCGCATTGGCATGCAAAGGAATATCTGGGCGCGACCAAGCATCTGGGGCTGGAGATAAATCATCGGTATTGGTTTCACCGGGGACTTTGAACACAGTCACCGTGATTTTTTCAGCTAATGGCGGGCGGGAAGTAAACCACTCACCGGCCGCCCAAGAATCCATCACTTGCTGAGCAGCAGCATTGCCTGCTTTGGCCTTATCCGCCACATCATGGAAAGCATCAAACATCAACAAAGTTTGTGACAAAGCCTTAGCTGCTGCTGCCGCTGTCTCTGGATGATCTAAAGCTGCAATCAGCGGTTGGACGTTATAGCCCCCTAGCATCATCCCTAATAGTTCAACAGCACGTACTGAGCTGATGAGCGTAGATTGAGTTTTGCCACTGGCCAAGTCTGCTAAGAAAGCAGCTTTCACATAAGCTGCTTCGTCAACTCCAGCGGGTACACGATTTTCTAATAAATCCACTAAAAAGGCTGCTTCGCCTGCAGGTGGATTTTTTAACAGCTCCACTAAAGCTGCGGTTTGTGAGGCGTCTAAAGCTTTAGGGGGTATCCCCTCAGCAGCACGCTCGTTCACATGGTTACGATAGGCTTCTAACATGAGATCTTATCTCCTCAAACACAATTCTTTGAATTACCGTTTAGCCACTGGCACATAATCACGACGCGGCGAACCGACATAGAGCTGACGGGGGCGGCCAATACGTGATTCTTCATCACCCATCATTTCATTCCACTGAGAAATCCAGCCAACCGTCCGTGCCAAAGCGAACATTACGGTGAACATCGTGACTGGAATCCCCATGCTCAGGAAGATCACACCTGAGTAGAAGTCAACATTGGGATATAAGCCACGCTCTTTAAAGAACTCATCACTTAAAGCGATTTGCTCTAATTCACGTGCGATATCGAATAACTTCTGGTTAGGATTACCCGGTGGCAATTTATCCAGAATTTCGTTAGCCAATTTGCGGATAATCTTCGCACGTGGGTCATAGTTCTTATAAACACGATGACCAAAACCCATTAAACGGAAACGGTCATTCTTATCTTTAGCACGCGCCACCCAATGTGACAGCGGTTGATCGGATTTTTCGATTTCACGCAGCATATTGATAACGGCTTCATTCGCTCCACCGTGGGCAGGTCCCCATAAAGAAGCAATCCCTGCTGCGGTCGCTGCATAAGGATTTGCCTCTGAGCTACCTGCTAACCGCACGGTTGAGGTTGAGGCATTTTGCTCATGGTCAGCGTGCAGAATCAGAATGACATCCAAGGCTTTCGCTAAGAGAGGATCCACCTCATAGTCTTCAGTCGGTACAGCAAACATCATCCGCAAGAAATTGTCCGCATAACCAAGTTTATTCAGTGGATACATGAACGGCAGACCGCGTGAATAGCGGAAACTCCAAGCAGCAATTGTTGGCATTTTGGCGATTAACCGATGTGCACAACGCTCACGCTGAATCGGATCATGAATATTCAGGTCTTCATGATAGAAAGCCGATAAAGCACCGACTACACCCACCATTGTTGCCATCGGATGCGCATCACGCCGGAAACCACGATAGAAGAATTGCATTTGATCATGCAGCATCGAATGGCGAGTGATGATAAATTCAAACTCTTCCTTTTGGGCTTGAGTCGGCAATTCACCTTTTAACAGCAAATAGCACACTTCTAAGAAGGTACTATGCTCAGCCAATTGTTCAATCGGGTAGCCACGGTACAGCAGCTCACCCTTGTCACCATCGAGATAAGTAATCGCACTCGAACAACTTGCAGTCGCCAGATAACCTGGATCATAAGTGAATAGATTCAGCTCTTTAGTCAGCTTACGAATGTCGATGGTTTTAGTACCCATCGTTGGACTCAATACATCCAGCTCGACTTGCTTACCCGTCAAGTTGTCAGTCAGTGTAACGGTATGTTTCGTCATCATGGTACTCCAAGTATCGGGTGGATCGGGGTTATTTGCTCAACGCGGCAGCAATACCTTTACCCAACTCAGCTGGAGATTTTACGGTAATGACACCAGCCGCTTCGAGGGCAGCAAACTTCTCATTAGCCGTGCCTTTGCCACCCGCAATAATCGCGCCCGCATGCCCCATCCGCTTACCTTTAGGTGCAGTCACCCCAGCAATATAAGCAGCAACGGGTTTGGTCACATAGTCTTTAATGAAAGCAGCCGCTTCTTCTTCTGCAGAGCCACCAATCTCACCACACATCAGAATAGCTTCAGTTTGTGGGTCAGCTTGGAACAATTTAAGTGCATCAATAAAACTCGTACCCGGAATCGGATCACCACCGATACCAATACAGGTACTTTGACCCCATTCATTGGTTTGCTTGACCGCTTCATAAGTCAAAGTACCTGAACGAGAAACAATACCGATCTTACCCGGCTTATGAATATGACCGGGCATAATACCGATCTTGCATTCACCCGGAGTGATTACACCGGGGCAATTCGGACCGACTAAGCGCACACCTAAGCTATCTACGATCATTTTCGCTTCAAGCATATCCAAAGCAGGAATACCTTCAGTGATACAGACGATCAGTTTTACACCTGACTCAGCAGCTTCAATGATGGAGTCTTTACAAAAGGGAGCTGGAACATAGATCACCGTGGCATCTGCTTGCGTCGCATCCACTGCATCACGCATGGTATTAAATACGGGTAAACCTAAATGCGTACTACCGCCTTTACCCGGCGATGTACCGCCGACCATTTTCGTGCCATAAGCAATCGCTTGCTCAGAATGGAAAGTACCTTGCTTACCGGTGAAGCCTTGGCATAAAACTTTAGTATCTTTATTAATCAATACGCTCATGCAGCACCTCCTACAGCAGCCACGATTTTACGAGCAGCATCGCCAAGATCATTGGCAGCAATCACCGACAAACCACTGTTATTCAGCAGTTCTGCCCCTTTTTCAGCATTATTCCCTTCCAAGCGCACGACCACAGGAACCGTCACATTCACTTGTTGTACGGCTTGAATAATACCTTCTGCGATCAGATCGCAACGCACGATCCCGCCGAAGATATTCACCAGAATACCTTTGACTGCACTGTCAGACAGAATGATTTTGAAAGCCGCTGCCACCCGCTCAGCCGTAGCACCACCGCCCACATCAAGGAAATTAGCGGGTTGACCACCTGACAATTTGATGATGTCCATTGTGGCCATCGCCAAGCCCGCACCATTCACTAAGCAGCCGATATTGCCTTCAAGGGCGACATAATTCAGATCCCACTCAGAAGCTTCAATCTCGCGGGCATCTTCTTGAGACTTGTCACGCATCGCGACTAATTCAGGCTGGCGATACAGCGCATTGCTATCGACATTGACTTTACCGTCTAAGCACAACAAATTGCCTTCTTTAGTGACGACCAGCGGGTTGACTTCAACTAAAGCGAGGTCTTTTTCTTTGAACATTTTGCCAAAGCCGACTAAGAGCTTAGTGAATTGATTAATTTGATCGCCCTTTAAGCCTAAGCCAAAGGCCAATTCACGGGCTTGATAAGGCATCACGCCACAAATAGGATTAATCGCAGTTTTCAGGATTTTTTCAGGTGTCTCATGGGCAACTTTCTCGATCTCCATCCCACCTTCCGTCGAGGCCATAATCACCATGCGACGGCTAGCACGATCTAGCACCGCACCTAAATACAGCTCACGGTCAATATTGCAGGTTTCTTCAACCAAAATAGTATTGATCGGTTGACCATTGGCATCGGTTTGGAAAGTCACCAAATTGGTGCCGAGTAAAGAGCCTGCAAATTTGCCTGCTTCAGCTGGATTATCAAATAACTTAACCCCACCCGCTTTACCACGCCCACCCGCATGCACTTGCGCTTTGACCACGACTTTAGGCGTGCTTAAGGACTTAGCGGCTTCTTCAGCTTCAGCAGCAGTCGTAGCGACTTTGCTGTTTGGCACAGGCAGGCCATATTGGCGGAAGACTGCCTTGGCTTGATACTCGTGTAAATTCATCCTGATTTCCTTTAGTTGCTAACCCACTTTGAGTCGTAGGTCTTGTTCGCACAAACGCCACGAACTCTAACCGCAAGTCGTGGCGTATCGTGTTATTAGTATGTGCAATTAACGCTTGCGGTTAACTGCGTGCAATGCGCGTCCATCGACAGATAACATAGCTTCATGCACGGACTCAGACAGCGTTGGATGACCAAATACCATCCGGGCGACATCTTCTGCTGAGCTTTCACACTCCATTGCAATCACAGCTTGACCAATCAGCTCAGAAACCATTGGTCCTACCATATGCACACCGAGCAGACGATCAGTCTTTGCATCGGCTAGTACCTTAACCAGGCCCACGTCTTGACTCATCGCTTTCGCCCGACCATTCGCTGCAAAAGAAAAGCTACCGGTGCGATATTCAACGCCCGCCGTTTTCAGATCAGCCTCAGTTTTTCCAACCCAAGCAATTTCGGGGTGGGTGTAAATAATCCAAGGAATGTGGTTGTAGTCTAGATGTGGCTTTTGACCCACAATCTGTTCAGCAACCACGATACCCTCTTCCGAAGCTTTATGCGCCAACATTGGTCCTTGTACACAATCACCAATCGCATAAACATTCGGTAGATTGGTTTTGAGATGACCATCTACAACCACACGACCGCGCTCATCCACTTGTAAACCGATAGCGGCATCAGCAATATCACGGGTATTGGCTTTACGACCCACTGCAACAATTAAGCGATCGACTTCAATTTTCTGCTCGCCGTTTTTGTCATTATAAGTAACGGTTAAACCGCTCTCACCGACTTCAACTGCAGCGACTTTAGAGCTTAGGCGAATATCCAAACCCTGCTTTTTGAACTGTAACGCAGCAGCTTTAGCTAGATCACGATCAGCAGCAGCTAAGAAGTCATCTAGAGCTTCTAAGACAACGACTTCAGCGCCCAAGCGCCGCCAAACACTGCCCATCTCTAGACCAATAACACCTGCACCAATCACACCTAAGCGCTTCGGAATAGTTTCCCAATCCAAAGCCCCTGTCGAGTCAACAATACGCTCATCCAACCATTTGGCAATCGGTAATTCAATCGAGGTTGAACCCGTCGCAATAATGATATTTTTGCCTGCATGGGTAGAGACTGCACCATCTTGCCCAGTCACTTGTACCTGATTACCCGCGAGTAACTTACCGCGACCTTGCAACCAAGTAACTCCATTCGCTTGGAATAATTGTGCAATCCCACCCGTCAATTGCTGCACAATTTTATCTTTGCGTGCAATCATTTGTGGAACGTCAATGTTTAGGCCAGCTACCGTAATGCCATGATCCGCATTGTAATGTGCGATTTCTTCATAGCGCTCAGAACTTTCTAGCAACGCTTTTGAAGGAATACAGCCTACATTTAAGCAAGTACCACCCAAAGCGGGTTTACCTTGCTTATTAATCCACTCTTCAACGCAAGCGGTCTTTAAACCAAGCTGAGCACAACGGATAGCTGCAACATAACCACCAGGGCCACCACCAATCACAATAACATCAAAATCACTCATACCTGACCTCATACATCCAAGACGATACGAACTGGATTTTCCACCAATTCTTTAATAGTTTTGAGGAAGGTCACTGCACCTTGGCCGTCAACAATCCGATGATCATAAGACAGTGCCACATACATCATCGGACGAATGACGATTTCATCATTAACAACGACAGGACGTTTTTGAGTCGCATGCATCCCCAAGATCGCGCTTTGAGGAGGGTTAAGAATTGGGGTTGACATTAACGACCCAAAAACGCCCCCGTTGGTAATCGTAAAAGTACCGCCGGATAAATCCGCCATATCTAATTTGCCTGCTTTCGCTTTCTTGGCAAAATTTACAATACTCGTTTCAATATCAGCCAGACCTAAATGCTCAGCACTACGTAGGACTGGAACTACTAAACCGCGCTCCGAGGAAACAGCAATCCCGACATCACAATAATTGTGATAGACGACATCATTGCCGTCGATAAAGGCATTAATTTCAGGGAAACGTTGCAAAGCAATCGTTGCTGCCTTAACGAAAATGGACATAAAGCCTAAGCGAGCGCCATGCTTTTTCTCGAAGGCATCTTTATATTCATTGCGAATATCCATGATCGGCTGCATATCAATTTCATTGAAAGTAGTCAGCATCGCCGTCGATTGTTTAGCTTCTAATAAGCGCTCAGCGATCCGTGCACGCAGACGAGTCATCGGCACGCGATTTTCAGCGCGATCACCCGTTGGAACAACAGGAGCTTTCGGTGCAACAGGGGCTGGAGTAGCCGCTACTGGAGCTGGAGCAGCAGGCTTAGCAGCTGGCACATCTTCTTTCAAAATGCGACCGTCTTTGCCTGAACCTTGTACCTCAGCTCTGCTTAAGCCGGCTTCATCTAAAGCCTTACGTGCAGCAGGACCTGCTTTGGCAGCCACACTTGCCGCTACCGCTTGGGCAACGCGCTCCGGCGCAGCATCTGCAATCGGTGTCACAGGCAAAGGCCCCGCTGCTGCCGCAGCGGCTTCATGATTGGCAAGAGAAGTAGCCGCACCCGCTTCAATTTTACCTAAGAGCTGCCCGCTGATGACCGTAGCCCCTTCAGCCTGGGTAATTTCAGCCAAGACGCCCGCCACCGCAGCAGGAACCTCAAGCACTACTTTGTCGGTTTCCACTTCAACTAGAACTTCATCTAGTTTAACCGCATCACCTACTTTTTTGTGCCAGGTAACAACGGTCGCATCCGCAACAGACTCAGGCAATACCGGGGTTAAAATTTCACTACTCATCCTGTCCTCATCCTCTATCGGTTTGTTTGGCGGTTATGTGGTTTTGATAAACCATCTGGTAATGGCAGTGACTGTTTTTAGAGCTTACTATCCATGAAGCTGCAAACATTTTCATGGTGATTGTCATAGAGAAATCCACGATTAGACTCAATGAACTGACATCTAAAACCAGCCCTTACAAGAAGATTGTCGACATTATACGCCCGAACTTAGCACTGTCAAATCAAACAGGCTTTTATTGTCGACAAAACAACAAGGTTGCTAAAAAGCAGCCGACTCGTCAGTGGATTTTGGAAGAAATCAAGATCTAGTTGGAGACAAGCAAACTACCCTCTAGTTTTTAGCCCTAGAGAGTAGCTGATCATTGAAACCTAATTGCAACTGTGGCTTAACACTTCAGGCTAGTGTGCAAGGCGTTTTTAGCTAAACATCCCTTTTAGCATGAAGAAAAAGAGTATAGATAGTATAGCGCCTGCGGGTAAAGTGACAACCCACGACATAAAAATATTACCCACAATACGCATATCAATCGCGGCAATCCCACGCGCAAAGCCTACCCCTAAAATTGCACCGACCAAAGTATGCGTGGTCGAAATCGGTAAACCCGTATAAGAGGCTAAAACGACCGTTGAAGCAGTGGCAAACTCCGCAGCAAACCCACGGCTAGGGGTTAACTCGGTGATTTTTTTACCAACCGTAGCAATCACTTGATAACCTAAGGTTGCCAAACCTAACACGATCCCCACCGCACCGACTAATAATACCCAACTCGGCACAGCGGATTTTGCCGCTAATTGACCGTTTTCTTGCACTAAACTAATAATCGCCGACATCGGCCCTACCGCATTGGCCACATCATTCGAGCCGTGTGCAAACGCCATCGCTGAAGCGGTAAAAATCATTAAAATGCCAAATATTTTTTCCACATTGGTAAAATGGAAAGCCTTGTCCGCTTGCTCATCAAATTGAAGGCGACGAATCAAGGCCGCCCCCGCCAAAGCCACGAATAAGCCCACACCGATAGCAATCGGAATTTCCATACCGGGGTGAATATTCAAGCCCACATGCGCCAAACCTTTTTTGACGGTGACTAAAGATAAGATCAAGCCCACAGCAAATAGATAATAAGGGCCATAGCGCCGTGCATTCTGTAAAGGTTCTTTGGTATCCAAGACAAGCTTATGAATACTAGTGAACACCAAAAATGCCAAGACACCCGCAATAAACGGCGAGAACACCCAACTCGTCGCAATAGTCCCGACCGCTCCCCAACTCACTGCATCAGTCCCGACTCCGACCGCTGCAAAGCCGACAATAGCACCGACAATACTATGCGTCGTTGAAACCGGCCAACCTTGGAATGAGGCGACTGTTAACCAAATACCTGCCGATAACAAGGAAGCCAACATCCCCCAGACTAAATACTCGGGATGCTCATCGAAGGCTTCGACCGAAACAATCCCACTACGAATCGTATTAGTGACCTCACCACCGGCTAAATAAGCCCCCGCAAACTCAAAGACCGCCGCAATCATCAACGCCTGTCTAATCGTTAGAGCACGCGAACCCACGGAAGTCGCCATTGCATTGGCCACATCATTCGCGCCGATCCCCCAAGCCATAAAAATCCCAAAAGCACCCGCCAAGAAGATATAGATCGTATTTACATCACTAAACCAAGCCATCATGACAGTCTCCTTAGCGCGCTAGCATTAGTTGCAGTCGAGTACCCACTCGTTGCGCATCATCCGCAACCCGCCCCATCCACTCAATCAAGCGATAAGTGAACATTACATCTGTTGCACGCAGGCTATCCTCCAACTCAAATAAAATATTGCGCAATTCGACTTGCTTGCGATCCGTGGTCTGTTCAATGCGGCCGAGATCTTTGATCATCTCTTCGACACGCTCAACCTCTAGACCTCGAAAGCCTGTTTCTACTAAAGAATCCAACTCACCAATGACCAGTAAAGCTTGCTCAACTGCCTTCACCGTTTGGGCGGTATAATCAAGAAATAACGCACGCATCGTTACAGGGAGCTGCATTTTGCGCCCTACGACCAAACCAGCAATATCTTTAGCTTGATTAATGACCGCATCTTGCATCATTAAGACATCGAGTAAATCTCGACGATCAACCGGCATGAATAAGCCTTTAGGCAATTGATGTCGCAAAGCATGCTTCATGTCATCAGCATCGTGCTCAGCTTGCACAATGGCCTGCTGCTCAACCTTCACTAAGTCTAAGTCACCCGCATTCATGGCTTCGACCAGCGGGATTAAATGCTGCACACCCAAACAAACTTTTTGCATATGCTCTTGTAAGGGACGAATGGGAGAGTGGCCGAACAAACCAGCCATATAGTTGGAGATAGGCATAACAATCACCCTAGGGGTCGTAGGATTAATGACGGGCGATTATGACGATTATGACGTTTTTATGAAAGGCTTATGACCAACTTAATCCTGTCAGAACTTAACCTACTGCACTCAAGCTAGTCACTGATCCCTCCTCCGCTAGCTGACACCCAAAGTATTTAGCCCGCTCGATTACTTGCAATGCCCAGCTCTGATGGGTGGTTAACTCACACATCACACCATTTAATTGAAAAACGGCGGGCGCATGATTAGCTAAGATTTTTTTTGCCGCTAAATAATCGGTATGCTTAACTCTCAAGGCTTGATGAATAATCGGTATTTGATGGGGGTGTATCACGGTTTTCCCGACTAAGCCATGCAGTAAATCGCGCTGAAACTCCGCTTTTAGCACGGTATGATCCCGAAAACATTCAAAAACAGGAGCAGTTAGTTGGAAACCAGCAGGCATTAATTGGGCAACTAACATGCCCACCACATAAGCTAAAGGGCCATCATATAAGGTATGTTGCGGATGAGTTCTCAGTTGTAAACAGGCTAATAAATCATTACCACCAATACGTAGCACTAAAATACGTGACTTTAATTCGGCCTGCTGTAAGCGTAAACGCAATTCACGAACCGCATAAGCATCCAGAATTTGAGCCGTCTCCAAG
The DNA here is from genome assembly GCF_900167255.1 of Thiothrix eikelboomii. Taxonomy (GTDB): domain Bacteria; phylum Pseudomonadota; class Gammaproteobacteria; order Thiotrichales; family Thiotrichaceae; genus Thiolinea; species Thiolinea eikelboomii. Next base: position 57,164 of record NZ_FUYB01000006.1, on the reverse strand, counting down.
GTCGGCATAAACCAAAACTGGTTTGGAGCAGCTTGCATCACTTTTTGCCAATGCTGAAAAGAGTCATGATCAAACTTAGGTAATACAAAACCGTCTAAGGCACAGATACTACGGTGGCTCAAGAGTTCAAGTGCCATTTGTGGATGACGCGGACGCACAAACACCAAAGGTTGAGCACCACGTTCTGCCTGATAAAGCACTTCTAAACAAGCGTATAAATTGAATAAAGCAGCCTGCACCTCATGCTCAGCAATGGCATCTTCTAAACAAATCACCAAAGAGCGCAAATCAGGAATTTTTTGCTGTAAAATAACATCAAGCAAGTCCGAACGAGTCGCGGGCATATACAAAGTTGCCCCTAGTTGATACGGCGATAGTTTATCGTTCATATTGCCTTTTTGATGATAGTGACAGCGCGATAAGGTGCGATCAGCTCCCCAACCACTTCCAAAGCTAGTCCTCGCTGGGTAGCTAGATGGTTTAGTAAGCGAATGGCGGGGTCAGCCAATGATTGAACTAAGACTGTCTCAGGTACACGCCGCATCACTGCACGAGTGGCCTCTGCAATCCCGGGCTTGAGTAAATTTAAGTTGCGAATGCCATAGCGACTCACCACTTGCCTTAGCGCCTCCTCAGACTGTAAGGCTAAACTTTGGCGCAACTCAAGCGTCCACTCACTGGGTAAAACGGGGGGTAATTGTGCATACTCAGCCTCAATTGTGGCAATGAAGGCCTGACTGACATCTTGTTCAGCCAGATGAGTATAGTACATACAATAATGCCAACCCTCATCCGGCGACCATACTGAACGCGAAACTAGCCCAGAAATGGTCGAACCTAGCACTCCAAAGGGAATTAACCAGTCCTCACCGGAGGCAGCTAGCCATGAGCGCCCAGTCGGATCCGCTAAACTGACAAAGGGAAGTTCTTGAGCAGGATAGCGCGGTGCTAAAGATGCAGTGAGCTGCTTAAAAATAGCCCCCTTCCCCACCCAACCATCTAAGAATACCCAATGATCGACAGCCGATCGCGCCTCTAGCCAAGCGAGTGCACTTTTATCAATACCACGATCACGAATAATACTAACGCCATAATGATCAGCCTCCACCCCCATTGAGCGAAGTGCACGCACTAACAAAACCCCAAGGGGGACTCCCGCTCTGACCAAGCTGATCAAGATAATGGGTTGTTGAGGGCGATGCTCAACGAGGCTGCGGGCTAATTGCTGCACTTCTAGGGCTAAACGCTGCTTGCCTGCCTGTAGCGCTTGCCTAAACAAAGCCAAATGTTCCGGCGTGGGAGCTGTTTCTAAGGTCAACATCTCTGAATAATGGCGCTGCCCTGTTTGGATTAGCTGTTCTTTTTGCTCGACGGGGGTATCAGCTAAGACACTCAAGCGCAATAAAAACTGAATATCCTCAGCAGCGTAAGAGCCTGAAAATCCTTGATACTCACTCATGCCATTGCCCTGCTAACTGACTTTTGGCTGGAAAGGCTAGAAAATCACAGTGCTGCATAAACTCAAAATCAGACAAACTATCGCCCATACCGAATAAAGGCCGCCGACCATAAACGGCTTGGCATTGCTTGATCACCTCAGCCACCGCCTTAGCTTTACTAATTGGGCTAGGAATCAAAGCTAAGTTATTGTCATTTTGGTGTAGATAAAATCCCTCTAAATCAGCCTGCTCAAGCAATAACTGCCTTATTTGATCCAGCTCAGCGACCTCTGCCTTGGTTTTAAACACGAGATAGACGGCGGTCGTATCCACGGTTTCTAACCAACCCCGTAAATTTAAGCCTGCCTGCTCACCTAAAGCTAAACCTTCAGCCAGTAAATTTAGCAAGCGTGTTTGATACGGATCAAGGAGGGCTTGTGTCTGTGCCTGCCATTTCGGCTCAAGCTGCCCCTCAGGAGTCAAGATCACACCACCATGCAAACACACTGCACCATAACTAAACGGAAGTTGTACTCGCTTAAAAGACTCAATACCTCGGGCAGTGACTGGAATGACCATCATCTGTTGTAAAGCCCAGTGGATAAACTCGTGTTGCCAAGGATAAAGAAAGCTCAAGGCTTTACCATCCGCACCATTGGCAACCACCCATTGTGGCTCTACGCATGACATTTTGCGGGCAGTCTGAAATAAGGTGTCATCCAAGTCAGTGAGTAAAATGGGCTTCACGGATAAAACTCCACTACCGTCGCTTGTAAGGCTGCAAGCAAATCAGCATCGAGCAAAGCGGCTGGCGTTTCGGTGCATAAAAAAATACGATCATAGACACTTGGATCGACATTATATAAAAAATTTGCAATCCCTTGACCATAGTTATCCTGTAAAGCATAACTCCGCTGAATACTATGCCCCAAGGCAATCGGCGAACGAGTGGTCGCGCTGAAATCGACGGAAATACCCATTTGCTCTAAAGATTCGGCTAATAAAAACGGCGGCCAAACAAATTCCCCTGTACCCAAAACCAAGACATGCTCATGGGGCTGAACACCGAGTTGCTCAGCATTAACCGGTAAGGTATGGGTCTGTACCCCTAAACGCCCCCAGTCATGTGCACAACGAGCCTGCCATGCACCCGTACCCACCACATCTACCGCAGGCATTTCAAGGGGCGGAGCCTGATTAGCCTGCCACTGCCACTGCCCTGCTAATAAAGCTACCTGGGTCGCCCGCGACCCCAAACGAGCAGCGGCTTGACCGGCTGACCAATCGGTCAAGGTGGTGACAATAATTCTTTCAAACTGATCCTTACCTTGGTCTTGTAAAGCAGTGACGAGATTTGCAAAGGTTTGCCCTGTCGAAGCCTCATCATCCACCAATACTAAAGAACGCGCCTCTTGTAGCAACTGTTGATGAGCCAAGGCTTGTGGATAATGTAAAACCTGCTGAGTCGCGTGACTATGTTCTTCTTTAAACTCTAAGCTAATCGGTGCAGGTAAAGGATGGCGAGTCGTACACAGATACAAGCTATCAGGGCGCGTGCGACTTAAGGCTTGTTGGACACCTGCACCTAAACTAATAGCGGTTTCTGCCATACCAATCACGACGATAGGTCCTGGCAAATCCGCTGGAATACGGGCGGCTAAAGCATCCATCACAGCCCGCATCCGTGAGGGGGCTACGGGGATATGCCGACCCAGCACTTTAGAGACAAATAAAAAAGCTCGCTTAGGATTACGACGCTGTGCAAAACCGAATAAATCATCTGCTTGATAGGAACTAAGAGGGGGATCTAAATGCAGGGTGAGAGTACCCGTTTGTAATTGCACGCTTAAAGCCATCCACCACTCCCCCCTTAATAAAAAGCTAAAAACCTAAAACTCTAAAATTTATCCACTAAAAACCGCGCTGAGTATAACAAGAGTTCTTAATTAAATCAGTTAATGCTTAAGCCCTACACTCGACCCGCCAAATCGCTAGTTGGGTTTGGCTGACAATTTGTGCAGCTGTCAAAATCGGTGCGGTCTCTAAGCCCTTACTGTGTTCAACTTGTGCTGCCTCCAGCAAAGCCACTGCGAGCACCCCACGAATCGCAAAATTCATATTCTGGGTATTCGTAAAGCTAGACGAAACCACACCCAGCACGCCACCTTGGCTATCCAGCAAGGGGCTACCACTTGAGCCGGGCTGAATGGGCGCTGTAAACTGCAATAAGCGCACATCATTATGTGCACCAAACAATCCCGAGATAACACCTTGGGTGACTTGCACCCCACTCCCCATAAGGCTAGCTAATGGATACCCTAAGGTAGTAATCGCCTCGGCTAAGTAGACTTGGGTTTGACGAAAGGGTAAAGGTCTGACTGAGAGACCGGTACTAACCCGGATTAAGGCAAGGTCATTGGTCGCATCACTAATCAGCACCTCGCCCGCCATTTTACCCTGCATTGAGCTAAGCTGAATATGTTGAGCACCCTCTACCACATGTGCATTGGTCATAAACACTTGAGGAGCAACTAAAAAAGCCGAACCGGTCCAAGCCTCTTGCGACGGCCGCCCCGCATCAGGGCGACCGTGCGTGACAAACGGCGAACCTTCATCAATATCCTGCCCCATCCGCCGCCCTAAAGCCGCTAAGCCATACGCAGAGCTTTCCGCTAAAGCTCTAACCTTCCACTTCGCTTGTTTCAAATAAAACTCAGCAATAATCATCGCAGAGGCCGTCTCTGTAGCTAAAGGCAAAGTATGCTGAAAGACCTCGGGCAAACTCAGACTTACCTGTTCCCCTAGATTTAACGGGCCGAAGGCGCCATAGCGATAGAGCACCACACACAAGCGCGTAATATTAGGATTAGGCAACTGCTTCACGGCCAAACTCAGACCATAACCACAACCATCCTCATCTAAGGTGGTGGTCATCCAAACCGGATCGGGTAAATGGCCTAATTGTGCTGGAGCGACCAGTTGTCTCGCCTCATTCAAGGGGAGGACTGCAAGGCCTATCTCCTGCTTAATTGACTGTTTAAAGCGCAGGCTCAAGCGCCAATAATCGCTCTCTAAGGCTAAATTTGCACCGACTGCTAAATTGATCATGCTGTCTTGACCCACTCGCTATAAACTCTATTGGATCATAGCAAGAAGGCACTGAGTTTGATAAAATTTACGCCTAACGTGACCCGTCGCTAGGTCGATTACTGACGATGGCTTTTATTACAATTTGTTTAAATAAATCACAACAAACACACGATTAGATTTCAACCTCTTGCAAAAGACATCAAAAAAACAGACTTAATTTTGATTAACGCTTAACTTGATAAACACCCTTTGAAAACTCAGCTGAACTCATTACTCGTATTGATTACCTATTGATTAGTAAGCTTATCTTTACTGATCTTTACCCAAACGATGAGTCCTAAGCTGACCTCAAGCAGGATACATTATGCGTATTTGGTTCAATAAAACATTTTCTAGTATTAGCTCTATTTTTTCTAATCTACGCCAAGCCCAAGGGGTAGGATCGGTCACTATTATCGCTAGCCATACCAATCCCTATGCACCTGCTCTAGGGATCGCGCATGAGGCCTATGCTGAACCGAGCGGACTAGTCGGGGAAGCTTATTTGCAGTGGTGCTTGCAATTTTGCCAAACCAAACAGATTAATCTTTTTTGGGTCGCCAAAGAAGCGCGCTTTTTAGGTAACCATAAAGAAAAATTTGCACAAATTGGTACTAAACTCTTAATAGTAGCTAAACCGGAAGTGTTAGCGCTGTTAAATAATAAAGGCGAGTTTTATCGCAGTTTGCCACCTGAAGTCGCTCTGACGATGGAATGTCGCAGTGCCTGCAATAAAGAGGCCTTTGCTCAAGCAGTTGCAGAGCTAGCTCAACGACATGACAGCCTCTGTGTCAAGCCAGCTATTTCTATTTATGGATTGGGGTTTAGGATCTTAGATACCGTTCAACCGAGTATTACTCACTTACTCGAAGGAGTTGAATACCAAATTCCTTTAGACGAATTGCGGGTAGGGATGGAAAAAACATCCGTATTTCCCGAGTTATTAATCATGGAAAATTTAACCGGCCACGAATGGAGCGTAGACTGTGTTGGACGTCAAGGTCAGCTGCTTTGTGCGATACAGCGGCGTAAACTCGCTAAGGGCTTGGGTCAAGTGATTGATAATGATGCTGAAATTCAAGGTATGGTAGTGCGTCTGACTCAATATTTTCAGTTAAATGGTATTTTTAATATTCAATTCAAGCTCGGTGCTCATGGGCCAAGGCTCTTAGAAATTAATGCCCGCCCTTCCGGTGGTGTAGGAATGGCTTGTTTAGCTGGGGTCAACTTAGCGGAATTGTTATTAAAAAGCTTAGAGTCTGAGGTGGTGGAATTGCCGCCCATTCACTATGGACGACGGGTATCAGAATTGAATGCCCCGATAGTCCTAGAGGCTGCCAGTTCAGTCATCGTGTCAGTCTGAACTTGATTAATTTTTAAAATAGCTGTTTTAAGTGAGTCTAGTTATTAAGTTTTTATTAAATGATTTTTTAATTAGGCTGTGAATAAACGAAAAAAATTTGGAGGTGGATGATGGCTGTTAGTTTAAGTAAAGGTCAACGAATTACCCTAGAAAAACAGGGTGGCAGTAGTTTAACTAAAGTAAGAATGGGGCTAGGTTGGGACCCAGTTAAGAAAAAAGGCGGCCTATTTGGCAGCTTGCTAGGCGGTGGCGGTGGTGATATTGACTTAGATGCTTCTTGCTTACTCTTAGACGCACAAAAAAACTTACTCGATGTGGTTTGGTTTCGTCAATTACAAAGCAAAGATAGCTCCATCAGACATTCTGGCGACAACCTCACCGGTGAAGGCTCAGGTGATGATGAGATCATTTATGTCGATTTAACACGCATCCCAACGGGGGTCGCTCATTTAGCGTTTACGGTCTGCTCTTTCCGTGGTCAAACCTTCAATGCCGTAGAAAACGCTTTTTGCCGCTTAGTTGACGATACGAATAATACCGAGCTAGCGCGCTTCAATCTCTCCGATAAAGGCTCACATACCGGTGTGGTGATGGCCATTATCAGTCGAAATGGCGCAAGTTGGCAGATGAAAGCGATCGGCAGCCCAACAGCCGGTGCAATTGCCAATGATATGATGCCTGCTGTGATCGCGGCGATCTAGGAGTATTACCATGTCTATTACTCAATTAGTAGCAGGTGGCAATTGCGCTGTTCCTAAAGAATCGCTAACCGTAGAAGTTCAACTTACACCCACACAGCTCAATGGGGTAGATGTTGATATTTCTGCGTTTGTATTAGCGAGCAATGGCAAAGTGCGGGGTGATGAAGGCATGGTATTTTACGGGCAACCTAGCCCCGGAAATGGCAGTGTTGCCCTGATGGGTAATACCGCAGGGCAAGCGACATTCAAGGTTAATTTGCCAACTTTGGATGCAGTGACTGAGAAAATTGCCTTCACTGCCACCATCCATGAAAATCGCCAAAACTTTGGCGCTTTTCAAAGCTTAAAAGTCACCGTAAAAACTGCCAATACGACGGTACTAGAAGCAAATATTAATACCGGTAGTATGATTGAATCCGCCTTAATTTTAGGTGAACTCTATCTACGCCAAGGCCAATGGAAATTCCGTTCAGTAGCCCAAGGTTTTGCTGGGGGTTTACAACCCTTGGCCGAGCATTTTGGCATAGAAGTGAGTAGCCCAACGCCAAGCCCTGCACCTGCACCTGCACCTGCACCTGCACCTGCACCTGCACCTGCACCTGCACCTGCACCCAAAAAACCCATTTCATTAAGTAAAATCACGCTAGATAAGTCGCGCCCGACGGTTAGCCTTGAGAAAAAAACCGAAGGCTTTGGTGAAATTCGCGTTAACTTAAATTGGAATCGCGCCGCCACCCCCCCTAAAACGGGTGGTTTATTAGGTGGGTTATTTGGTGGTAATTCAAACGGGCGCGTCGATTTGGATGTGGGTTGCTTATATGAACAAGCCGATGGCAGTATTAGTGCTATTCAAGCTTTAGGTAATCGCTTTGGCTCTTTTCATAGTGAACCTTATATTGAATTAAAAGGTGATGACCGCACGGGTGCAATTAGCGAAGGCGAATGGCTGCATATTAATGGTCAGCAATGGCAAAAATTTCGACGAATCTTGATCTATGCTTTTATTTATGAAGGCGCTCCCAATTGGGCACAAACTGATGGTGTAGTCACCATTTATGTACCGAATGAAGCCCCCTTAGAAATTCGCTTAACCGAAGGTAGTAATAATCTCGGTATGTGTGCGATTGTTTTATTAGAGAATGATCGTGGCACACTTAAAGTTAATCGTGAGGTTCGTTATTTCAACGGACATCAAGAATTAGATAAAGCTTATCATTGGGGTTTAAATTGGCGAGCGGGTTCTAAATAAAACCCATTAAAGGAGATAGCGATGGCATTAAGTTTACAAAAAGGCGGTAACCTTTCCCTCAGCAAAACTGATCCAAGCTTAACTAAGATTTTAGTCGGCTTAGGCTGGGACGAACGTACCACAGATGGCAGTAGCTTTGACTTAGACGCGAGTGCCTTCTTACTCACTGCAGGCGATAAAGTACGCAATGACAGTGATTTTATTTTTTACAATCAATTAAAGTCTCCCGATGGCTCAGTAGAGCACGCGGGTGATAACCGCACTGGGCAAGGCGATGGTGATGATGAATCGGTGAAGGTGGATTTAAGTAAAGTCCCTGCTGAGATCACTAAAATCGCTTTCACCGTCACTATTCATGATGCCGAAGCACGACGGCAAAACTTTGGACAAGTCAGCAATGCCTTTATCCGTGTCGTTAATGATTTAACGGGAACAGAAATCGTGCGTTATGACTTAGCCGAAGACTATTCCACTGAAACCGCCATGATCTTTGGCGAACTCTATCGACATAACAGCGAATGGAAATTCCGTGCAGTTGGTCAAGGTTATTCTGGCGGATTAAAGGCTATGTGTGACCAGTTCGGTATTAAAATCGGTTAATTTTTTGAACACCCATTAAGGAGCAATAACAATGGCAGTCAGTTTACAAAAAGGTGGCAATGTTTCTCTTACTAAAGAAGCACCCGGTTTAGCTGCAATCACGGTCGGTTTAGGCTGGGATTTACGTCAGACCGATGGGACTGATTTTGACTTAGATGCCTCTATTTTCATGTTAGGCGATAACGGTAAAGTCTTATCTGATGACTCCTTCATTTTCTATAATAATAGAAAATCAGCCTGTGGTAATGTCGAGCATATGGGCGATAACCGCTCTGGTGCAGGCGATGGTGATGACGAAGAAGTCAAAGTGAATTTAGCTGGTTTAGCCGAGAGTGTTAAAAAACTAGTGTTCTCTGTGACGATTCATGATGCCGAAGCACGGCGGCAGAACTTTGGGCAAGTCAGCAATGCTTATATTCGCCTAGTGAATGCAGCAGATGGTAAAGAAATTGCACGCTATGATTTATCTGAAGATGCGAGCGTTGAAACAGCAATGTTATTTGGTGAAATCTATCGCCATAATACCGAGTGGAAATTCAAAGCAGTCGGTCAAGGTTTTGCGGGTGGTTTAGGACCAATGGCTGCTTCTATGGGCGTTAATCTTGGTTAAACTGAGTATCCTAGTATAAATCCTGAGTACAGGCATCTATATAGATGCCTGTTTTTATATGTGCTTATGGTAGTTACCCTTCATTATGTGGAAAGATTTTAAATACTCTATTCTCGTTACTATTTTATGTGTCGGCCTAGCTGTTTGGTGGGGACTCTCTTCACCGATGGGGGTGTTGACAGCCGTCTTCTTGGTATTAGTGTTAGGGATTATGGAGGTCAGCTTATCATTTGATAATGCGGTGGTTAATGCCTCTATCCTTAAAGAAATGGATGAAAAATGGCAGCAAATCTTCTTAACCATCGGTATTTTAATTGCCGTGTTTGGGATGCGCTTAGTATTTCCGATTGTCATCGTCGCCATTGCTACCGGTTTAGGCACACTTGAAGTCATTAATATGGCACTGAATGACCCACAAGAATATTCTCGACATCTGATGGAAAGTCATGCCGGGATTGCTGCTTTTGGTGGTATGTTCTTGCTGCTAGTTTTCCTGAGCTTTATGTTTGATAAAGATAAAGAAGTTCATTGGCTAGGAGCCTTTGAAGAAAAGATGAGTGCCTTAGGTAAGCTGGATGTGATTAGCATTTTAATCGCTTTAGTGACGCTCTTCTTATTACAGGAATTTTTACCGATTGATAATGAAACACGCCTGACTGTTTTAGTCGCTGGCTTAGGTGGAGTGGTCTTATATATCGCGGTTAGCAGTTTAGATGTTTTTTTTGAAAATGAAGAAGAAGGCGCGGCCGCTGTCGAAACAGTCAAACGCAATGGTTTAGCGGGCTTTTTGTACCTAGAAGTGTTAGATGCATCCTTCTCATTTGACGGTGTAATTGGTGCTTTTGCGATTACCAACGATGTCGTCATCATTATGTTGGGCTTAGCGATTGGGGCGATGTTTGTCCGTTCAATGACCGTACATTTGGTGCATAAAGGAACTTTGGATGAATACATTTATTTAGAGCATGGCGCACATTATGGGATCGGTGCTTTAGCCATCATCATGCTCCTCAGTATCCACTTCCATATTCCTGAAATCATTACAGGACTCATTGGTGTTAGCTTCATTGTGGCTTCAGTGGTAGCCTCGATGCGGTATAAGAAGAAAGCAGTGATTAGTGCTTAAATTAAAGGAGAATAAACCATGTCTTTTTTAGATACTTTAAAACAAAAAGCGGGCGAAGCGCGTAGCAAGCTAGCCACCGAAGTGGGTAAATTCCGTAACCGTGAATTTATGGAAGCCTGTGTCGCAGGCTGCGCTTTAGTTGCCGCTGCTGATGGCAATATTGATTCAGCTGAAAAGCAAAAAATGATGAAATTCATTCAGCAATCAGATGAACTCAAAGTGTTTGAGACCAAAGATGTCATTAACTTTTTCAACAAAGTCGCTGAAAACTTTGAATTTGATAATGAAATTGGTAAGGCCGAAGCCTTAAAAGTGATCGGTAAACTGCGCAGTAAGCCGGATGCAGCCCGTTTAATGGTGCGGGTTTGCTGTGCGATTGGTAGTGCTGATGGTGATTTTGATGACAAGGAAAAAAACATCATCCGCGCTATGTGCCGCGATTTGAATATCCCTAGTGATGATTTCGGCCTCTAACACTTAGGCAGACTCAGAACCATCGTCATTGCCCACTGCTTAGCAGGGGCAATGATCTTGAGCTTAGTAATTACTCAAACAGAAGCCAGTCGCTCAATCGCTTTTTCGAGATTCGCCATACTGGTTGCAAAAGACATCCGAATATAACCGGGCGCCCCAAAAGCAGACCCTGGCACCATCGCAACGCCGACCTTATCCAATAAATAACCGGATAAAGCGGTATCATCCGCTAAACCTAAGCGCTCAATCATCCCCTCTACCTTCGGAAAGCTATAGAAAGTGCCTGCTGCAGGTAAGCAACTAACACCATCCATCTTGTTCAAACTCGAACACACAAACTCATGGCGCTGTTCAAAGGCTGCGACCATCGTGCGAATAAAAGACTGATCACCCGCCAAAGCAACCGTGGCTGCATATTGTGAAATTGAGCTTGGATTGGAAGTACATTGCGATTGGACATCAGCCATTGCCTTCACTAAAGCGACCGGACCTGCTGCATAGCCAATCCGCCAACCCGTCATAGCATAAGCTTTAGAGACGCCATTCAAAACTAAGGTACGCTCATACAGATCTGGACAAGCACTCAGAATATTAACAAATAACTGATCACCAAACAGGGTATGTTCATACATGTCATCCGTTGCAATCAGAATATGCGGGTGTCGACGAAGTACCTCACCCAAAGCTTGCAATTCAGCGGTGGTATACGCCATCCCCGTCGGGTTAGAAGGGCTATTCAGCACCAATACCTTGGTTTTAGCGGTAATCGCAGCCTCTAGTTTAGCGGCGGTTAATTTGAGTTGCTCTTCCTGTGTCGTTGGCACGATCACCGGCTTGCCATCCGCGAGCAAGACCATATCAGGATAAGATACCCAATAAGGGGCCGGAATAATGACCTCATCACCCGTATCTAAAAAGGCTTGGCAAAGATTATAGAAACTCTGCTTACCCCCAGAAGATACGATAATTTGATTTGGTTTATACTCCAAACTATTTTCCTGTTTAAACTTATTGATAATAGCCTGCTTAAGTTCTGGTGTCCCATCGACGGCGGTATAGCGCGTCTTCCCGGTTCGAATCGCCTCAATCCCTGCCTCTTGAATATGCTGAGGCGTATCAAAATCGGGTTCACCGACACTCAGGCTAATAATATCGCGCCCTTGTGCTTTCAATTGGGCGGCTAAGGCACTCATCGCCAAAGTAGGTGAGGGTTTAATGCGCCCGATGCGCTCTGCAAGTTGAATATTCACTTTTTATAAATCAACCATTTAGATTATTTTCAAACAATAAGGCAAGCCCGATAGGGTTTACCGTCCTTTTGTAGACTGCTGCGGTATCTTATGTTAGCTGCTCCCCACTTAGAAAAACAGCAAGCAACTTGAGTTTCTCTGCTACTCAATTGACTTGCTTATTTACTCGAGTCTAATCCTCTGAATTTCCACCCGCTCACTGTCCGTCAGCATCAGCCACACACTGAGCTTGGGCACGGCAATAGCAGGCAGTTGCAAATAGCCTTGTACTTGCGCGATGCCCTCCTGCTGTTTTGCTTCCCAATCGGCTGCGTTATCGCTTTTTTTGGCATATTTCAATTCAATCAAATGCTGGTGTTTCACCGCAAACGGGCTGCGTTCCAGCAGCAATACATCGGGGTATTTCTTATCCATTTCGCGTTCGCTGTGGATGAAATAAATCGGGAACTGATAGAGCAATGTCACCAACAAGGTCTTGATGTGCTTTTCATCCAACTTGATCAAATTGAGTGTGGCCTCTACTACTGTGAAGGAAATTTAGGCTTCCAAGGATTCAGAATAGCAACATGTGTGCAGGCCGCCCACGATCAATGATGAAAACCGGTCTATTCATGAATAAACACACCTTAAATGTGAAATATTCAGCACTACCCTTGATCAGTATTTAAAAACGAACAATAACCGTACAAACGATCCGTTTATCCTTTCACTTAGCCAAAATCTGCTAAAATCTCTGCACTATCTGGAGGTTTGCATGAGTGCTGCTAATCAATTTAATCTGAATACCGATTACCAACCCGCAGGCGATCAGCCTCAAGCGATTGCTTCTTTGTTGGAGGGGCTAAACCAAGGTCTAGTCAATCAAACCTTGTTGGGTGTGACGGGTTCAGGTAAGACCTTCACGATGGCCAATATCATCCAAGCCACGCAACGCCCTGCCATTATCTTAGCGCATAACAAGACTTTAGCAGCACAACTGTATGGCGAGTTTAAGGAGTTCTTCCCCAACAATGCCGTTGAGTATTTTGTCTCTTACTATGATTATTATCAGCCAGAGGCCTATGTACCCTCTAAAGATATTTATATTGAGAAGGATGCCTCGATTAATGATCATGTCGAGCAAATGCGTTTATCCGCCACCCGCAATTTGTTTGAACGCAAAGATGTCGTTATTGTTGCCACCGTTTCGGCTATTTATGGCTTAGGTGATCCCGAATCTTATTTAAAGATGCTGTTGATTTTAGTGCGGGGTGACAAAATTGATCAGCGTACCCTGCTGCGGCGGATGGCTGAACTGCAATACACGCGCAACGACCTTGATTTGCAGCGTGGGACTTTCCGGGTGCGTGGGGATGTGATTGATATTCATCCGGCTGATTCAGATAAAGAAGCGATTCGCATTGAGCTATTTGATAATGAAATTGAAAACCTCAGTTATTTCGACCCGTTAACTGGCGAATTACTGCGCCGAGTCCCGCGTCTGACAATTTATCCCAAAACCCATTATGTCACCCCACGTGAGGTCTTACTAGCAGCTGTCGAGCAGATTAAAGATGAGTTACGCGAGCGCCTAACGGTCTTACGCACGGAAAACCGCCTCGTCGAAGCACAAAGGCTGGAACAGCGCACGCTGTATGATCTGGAAATGATCATGGAAACAGGCTATTGCTCCGGCATTGAAAACTATTCACGCTATCTGTCTAAGCGCGCCCCCGGTGAAGCACCACCTTGCTTATTTGACTATTTGCCGCGTAATGCCTTGGTCTTTGTCGATGAATCACATGTCACGATTCCACAATTTGGTGGTATGTATAAAGGTGATCGCTCCCGTAAAACCACCTTGGTGGAATACGGTTTCCGCTTACCGTCTGCTTTAGATAATCGCCCGCTGAAATTTGAAGAGTTTGAACGCTTAATTCCTCAAGCGATTCATGTCTCAGCTACACCGGGTAGTTACGAACTTGAACATTCGGATAATATCGCTGAACAACTGGTACGCCCTACCGGCTTAATTGATCCACTCGTGGAAGTGCGTCCTGTCATTTCACAGGTTGATGATGTGATGTCTGAAGTGACGGAGCGGGCAAAAAAAGATGAGCGGGTACTCGTGACTACGCTCACCAAACGCATGGCTGAAGATTTAACTGATTATCTAATGGAGCATGATCTTCGTGTGCGCTATTTGCATTCAGATATTGATACCGTTGAGCGGGTTGAAATCATTCGTGACCTGCGTAAAGGTGAATTTGATGTTTTAGTCGGGATTAATCTCTTGCGGGAAGGTTTAGACATTCCTGAAGTTTCTTTGGTCGCCATTTTAGATGCCGATAAAGAAGGCTTTCTTCGTTCTGAACGCTCACTGATTCAAACGATGGGGCGGGCTGCCCGCAACTCTGAAGGTAAAGCGATTCTGTATGCCGATAAGATCACTGAGTCGATGCGTAAGGCCATAGAGGAAACTGCCCGTCGTCGTCAAAAGCAGCTTGAATTTAATGCGGAACATGGTATCACCCCACAAACCATCCGTAAGCGGATTGCGGATGTCATGGAAGGTGCTTATGGCCACGCCAAACGCACGGATAAACATGGCAAAGCGCAGAAGATTGCAGAACAAGGGGCTGACTACCGCAGTATGAGTCCCGCCCAAGCCGTGAAAACACTTAAGCAACTTGAAGAAAAGATGTTTGCTTTAGCTAAAAACTTGGAATTTGAAAAGGCAGCCGCGCTGCGCGATGAATTGGCTAAACTACGGGCGCAGGTGTTTGGTTTGGAATGAAAACACTTAGCCCATGACTTATTTTACTATTCGCCAGTACGCGAAAAAATTAGCTTGGCTAATGCCCTAAACTCACTAAAATAGTGATTCCCAAGTTCCTTGAAGCCCGTTTATGCTAACTCTGTTACTTAATCTTCTGTTGTTCTTAGTACTCAGCAGCCTTGCTTCTTTTTTTGGCCTGCGGGTTTGGATTAATCGCAAACTACGCCCAAATCCAGAGGATTTACCTGAGCTGATCATTAGCCAAGACTCCCCTTTGTATAAAAACTTCTATGGCCTTTTGGATCAAGCTCCCAGCCCAAATCATTCAATGTTTTATCCACTTAGCCCGTTGCAAGATGCTTTATTAGAGCGGGTTAAATTAGCTGAGCAAGCGGTCGGTAGTATCGAAGCGCAGTATTACATGCTGAATGATGATGAAGCGGGTGATATTTTTTTGCAGGCATTGACCGAGGCAGCTCAGCGCGGGGTCAAGGTTCGCTTACTGATTGATGATCTGGATGTCATTCAACGTGAAGATGTACTCATTCGTTTAGTGGATGAATTCCCCAATTTTCAGATTCGTGTCTTCAACCCTGCTTGGCTACGCCTGATTCGTAAGCCAGAGTTTTTAGTGCGATTTCCTCGGCTGTCACGGCGTATGCACAATAAATCTTACACCGTCGATGGAATTTTCAGCATTATCGGTGGGCGGAATATTGGCAATGAATACTTTGACTTAAAGCACGAACTTATCTTTGCTGATTTCGATATTCTTTTTGCCGGACCGATGGTGCAAACAGTAAGGCAAGAGTTCGATACCTATTGGTATAGCGGCCTCTGTGCAGATATTCATGATTTAGGCAGCGCTGCTGATGATGAAAAGTATGCAGCATGGCGCAATAAGCTGCGTAGCACCTATACAGAATATCTGCCGATTTTAATGCATGATCGTGACCAAACCTTACCAGCATTAAAACGAGGTGAAATCCAACCGTATTATGCTGAAGTAAAAGTCATCTACGATGAGCCTGATAAAATTCTCACCAGCGTTTTCAAACCCGATAGCCGCATGCTACAAGAAGTAGAGGGCGTGATTAACTCGGCACAACAAGAGCTATTGATCTGTGCGGCTTATTTAATTCCCAGTAAGCATGGTATCAAATTATTGCAAAGCTTACGGGATCGTGGAGTGAAAATAACCGTACTGACCAATTCGTTTGAATCCAATGATGTGATGGTCGTACATGGAAGCTATAGCTCCTATCGCAAACCTTTACTCAAAATGGGCGTGCGTTTGTATGAACTCAAATCCCATGATCGGCACGCGGATAATAAGCACTCCTTGCTAGGCTCAGAATGCACCAGCTTACACGCGAAAGCCTTCTTTATTGATCGGCATCGGAACTTCATTGGCTCGTTTAATATGGACCCGCGCTCAGCGATTCATAACACCGAAATGGGCGCTATTTTTGAGCATCACGGCTATGCCGAAATGCTCACTCAAGAGATTTATGATTTTGTGGAAACCCAAGCTTATCAACTGCAATTAAGCCCCCGAGGCAAACTAGAATGGCGAGAGCCTTTAGCCGATGGCAGCTATCGTATTCATACGAAAGAACCGAAGATGACACCTAGACAACGCCGTTTCTTACCTTTAATTGCTTGGCTACCTGTGGAGTGGTTGCTTTAGAAGCAAACTGAAACCACTCGACCCGCCTAGCCCATGCTATTGGCAACCTCAGTGACCTTTATGACTGAGTTTATCCATGATTGCATACAACACACCCGAAACCACAAAGGTGAGGTGAATGCCGACCATCCACATTAAATCCCGATCTGTTAAATCACTGACTGCCATAAAGCCCTTGAGCAATTCAATCCCTGAAATGGCTACAATCGAGCCAATTAACTTAATCTTTAGATCCGTAAAACCAATTTGCCCCATCCAGTCAGGGCGATCCATATGCCCATGCAAATCCTCCATTTTGGAGACGAAATTTTCATAACCACTGAAAATGATGATGATCAATAGATTCATAATCAAAGAAATATCGACAATAGACAAAACGCCAACAATAATTTCATCCCCATCCGCCACCAAAATCGTTGAGCCTAACACCCAAAGCTGCTTAAGCGCTTTAAATAATAACAGCACCATACTCACTACCAATGCTAGATAGATAGGTGCAGTTAACCATCGACTCATAAACAAAAAATGCTCAAAACCACTTTCTAATCTTTTCATTTTTAAACTTCTAGCGATTAACAAACGGCGCTGAGTATAGCGAACTCATCCTCAAAAAGTTAATTTCCCCTAGGCAATTTTCTGAACATTAACGGCTAAACACGCTATCATGGCTCACAAAAAATGACACTTACAGGATCAAGCATGTCACACCAGCTACCACCACTGAATGCTTTGCGAGCGTTTGAGGCTGTTGCGCGTCACCAAAGCTTCACTAAAGCAGCGGAAGAGCTTTTTGTGACTCGTGCGGCAATTAGCCATCAAATTAAGCACTTAGAAGAGTTTTTAGGGATCGAATTAGTTGAGCGCCATAACCGCTCCATCACCTTAACTCGAGCGGGCGAAGCCGCCTTACCCAAGCTCAGAGAAGGCTTTAATACCCTCGCTGATGCTGTACATCTGATGCGCTCCCAGAAAACTAATGAAAGTTTGAGTGTTTGGGTAGCGCCTTCTTTTGCCTCAAAGTGGCTAGTACCGCGCTTACATACTTTTTCGCAGCAACATCCAGACATTGATATGCGTATTAGTGGTGAGGCCAAACTCGTGGATGCTACCGAGCAACACGGTGCTTTGGATGAATTATTCCGAGCACATGAAATCGACGTGATGATTCGCTTTGGACAGGGCAATTATCCGGGCTGCTTAGTAGAAAAACTGTTTTCTGTTGAAGCCGTGCCTTTATGCAAGCCCTCTTTGCTCACCGACAGTGAGCATCCCTTGCGTGAACCTGCAGATTTAAAGTTTCATACCCTGTTGCATGACGATACGCCTTATATCGGTCGCCCTAGCTGGGAGCGTTGGTTGCAGCTCGCTAACGTAGAAGGTGTCGATTTCAAACGCGGCCTACATTTCAACCATGTTTCATTGGCGATGGAAGCGGCTTTAGATGGGCAAGGCGTTTTGCTCAGTATGGATGCTTTAGCTCAGCATGATATTGAAGCAGGTCGTTTATGTATTCCCTTCCCG
Source organism: Thiothrix eikelboomii (assembly GCF_900167255.1). Taxonomy (GTDB): domain Bacteria; phylum Pseudomonadota; class Gammaproteobacteria; order Thiotrichales; family Thiotrichaceae; genus Thiolinea; species Thiolinea eikelboomii. The sequence continues at coordinate 39,254 of NZ_FUYB01000006.1, read as the reverse complement.
CTCAGTATGCACTTAGAGCATGCCTATCATGTGATTCGCCCCAAATCCGCCACGACCAATCAGCGTGCAGCTTCAGCTTTTATTGCTTGGGTATTAGCCGAAGCCGAAGAACAAGAAGAGCAGCGACTAGCTTAGAATCGCTGCGTTTTTGATTTCAGCATAGACGGTTTGCCCTAGTTTCAAACCCAAGAGCGTGGCAGCTTTACGGGTTAACTGGGCTAATAACTGCTCATGACCAACTTGTAAACTCAAGGTGGTATAACCACTCGAATGATCCACCCAAGCTAGTACTTGGGCTGGCAAGCTAGGGCTGGCCTCCAGTAAACGCGGAGGCTGCAAACTCAGGCTCACATCTCGAGCATAAATTCGTAAGCGCAGCAGATTACCTTTAGCTAGCTCTGTATGGGGTAGACTTAATATGCCGCCCGAAAACTTAAGTTGTAATAATTCGAACTCCGCATCATAAGCTAAGACCTCAGCTTGAATCACGCTAGAGGCGCGTTGGCTTTGGGCTAGGGGTAAATCTAAGCGTGTTAATACTGCTTGCAAAGCGCCACTGGCTAACACTTTGCCTGCCTCCATCAACACTAAATAATCAGCCAGTTGCGTGATTTCTCGGGGTGAATGCGTAACATACACGATCGGTAAAGCCAGCTCCTGCTGTAAGCGACGCAAATAAGGCAAAATTTCATGCTTATGCGCTTGATCTAAAGAGGCCAAAGGTTCATCCATCAGCAATAACTTAGGATTGACGGCTAAGGCTCGAGCAATCGCCACACGCTGCTTTTCCCCACCCGATAATTTGGCCGGTTTACGGTGCAGCAAATGCTTAATATTCAACAAAGCCAATACCAACTCCAAGTGAGCCTGCGCTTGCGGTAAAGCCACTCGCTTGCGTCCATAAGCAATATTCTGCTGTACGGTTAAATGTGGAAATAAGCAAGCTTCTTGAAACACATAGCCTAAAGGGCGTTGATACACCGCTAAAAATAAACGTCTTGAACTATCCTGCCACAGCTCATCCTTGAACTGACAATAGCCGATTTGCGGCGACTCCAAGCCCGCTATACAGCGTAGTAATAAGCTTTTACCCGCCCCAGACGCTCCAGTAATCACACTAATCCCCGTCGCGGGTAACTGAAGTTGTACCTGTAATTCAAAGGCCTCGAGCTTTAACTGAAAATGCGCAGTCAGCATGACCATCGACTATTTGCCTCGATTCAAATAATACAGACCGAGTAGCACACTGAACGCAAACAATACCAGTAAAGCTGCCAAGCTATGCGCTGCTTGGTAATTCATAGCCTCCACATGGTTATAAAGTTGCACAGACACTACTCGTGTCTCACCCGAGATATTGCCGCCAATCATCAGCACCACCCCAAACTCACCCACCGTATGCGCAAAACCGAGTACTATCGCGGTCAGGAAGCCCTGCTTAGATAAAGGTAAAGCGACAGTAAAAAAAGCATCTAACGGATGAGCACGCAAAGTCAGAGCCGCTTCCAACAAACGTCGATCCAAACTACTAAAAGCGGCTTGAATCGGTTGCACCACAAACGGTAATGAATAGAGCACTGAAGCCACTAATAAACCGGTAAAACTAAAGGGCAAAGTCTCTAAACCTAGCGCTTGCATACTTTGCCCGACCCAACCTTTTGGCCCTAAAACAACCAGCAAATAGAAGCCCAACACCGTTGGCGGCAATACCAAAGGTAAGGCTACCAAGGCATTTAAGGGGGCTTTCCACCAGCCTTGCGTCTGCGCTAAATGCCAAGCCAATGGGGTGGCGATCAAGAGAAGAATGAAGGTTGTTAAACTGGCTAATTTTAGGGTTAAGGCGATCGCTGTCCAATCTTCTAGGGTCAGCATACTTAATCAGCCTTGGGTAAACCGTAACCGTAGGCACTAATCATCGTTTGGGCAGGCTTACTGGCTAGAAACTTTAAAAAGCTTAAGGCCGCAGGTTGAGCTTGGCCTCTAACTAATAAGACCGCATCTTGCTGAATCGGTGTATATAAATCCTCAGGTATTAGCCAAACAGAACCTTGAGTTAACTCCCCCTCTTTTTGCACTTGTGATAAGGCTACAAAGCCTAACTCTGCATTACCCGTTGCAACAAAATCATAGGTTTGACTAATATTTTCACCTTGGACTTGCTTGCTGGCCAAGCTCTGGCTCAAGCCTAAGCTATCCAATACTTCAAGAGCAGCCTTACCATAGGGCGCGGTCGTTGGATTAGCCAGAGCTAAATGCTGGAACTCATTTTTTTTCAAGACCTCCACTGGCTCAGCTAGCTTATTTGGCTCACTACTCCACAAGACTAATTTACCCAGTGCATAGGTGAATTGACTCTCAGCTACTGCAAGCTTAGCTGCTACTAACTGTTGAGGTGTTTTGCTATCTGCCGATAAAAACACTTGAAACGGTGCGCCATGCTCAATTTGTGCATACAATTTGCCCGTTGAACCCGTAGAAACCTTTAACTCATGCCCTGTTTCTGCTTTAAAAGCCTGTGCTAATACCGCTAAAGGTGCAAAGAAATTGGACGCTACCGCGACATAAACCTCATCAGCACTCAATACCGAACTATAGACACTATTCAGCAAAACTAAGCTGAGTAAGCGTTTCTTCATAGCCGATACTCCTTTAAAAGCATAACGCTAAATAACCTGGGACAAATTGAGAGCAGTTTAGCACAAACACCAGCAGCTATAGCTTAGTTAAGGCTGAGCGTACTTGTTGCTCACTATATGCAGCCAAGGCTTTGCGGGGAGCAGCATGGCTATCAATACTCGGTAGAAAGTGTACTTCAATCAAGATCTTGGGTTCTGCCAACACAGCCCAAAGATTTTGCATTAAAGTTTGTGGAGTCAGATAGGGCACAATAGGATGGGTTTGGCCTTGAATCGTTAGATAATGAATCGCAACCGGTTGAATCAGTGCATCTACAGTTACCGCTGCTGCAAATAAGCGCGCATGAAACGGTAACATCGTCTTATTGTCAGTGGTCGTACCTTCTGGAAATATCAAGACGCGCTCTTGCTGTTCTAAGCGCTTGGCAATGCCTTCGCTTGCCCCCTTAGCACCATCCCGTTTGCCACGCTCAATAAATAAAGTCCCACTTTTAGCAGCTAACCAGCCTAACACTGGCCAAGTTTGTACTTCGCTTTTAGAAAGAAACGTAAGCTCGGTTTGCCCGCCCAACAGTGGAATATCTAACCAAGACACATGATTGGCCGCTAATAAGCTACCCGCAGAGGCAGGCTCACCATAGGTCATCACCTGCCCCCCCACAATACGGATGATGCGAGCTAGCCACCAACGCTTCAGACGCTGATAGCTCGGATCAGTAAAGTGACGCTGCAAAGCCGCTAAGATAGCGGTAATCAGCACTCCAACTAAAACGTGTAAGGCTAAATTTAGAAATCGAAATAAACGTCTTAGCAGTATCACAAAACTCTCATCATCTTAAACTATCAAGGAGTGGCCTCGGCTCCTAGTTTAGGGCGGTTAGTATGGCGTACATCTTTGCCTTCTACTAAATAGATCACATATTCGCAGATATTCTTGCAGTGATCACCGATCCGCTCTAAAGAGCGTGCACACCATAATACATTTAGGCTATCCCGAATCGTGCGCGGATCTTCCATCATATGCGTTAATAACTGGCGTGATAATACATCAAACTCAGCATCAATTTGCAAATCACTGTCTGCAATTTGCCGAGCAGTTTCTGCGTCCATCCGTGCCATAGTATCTAAAGTCCGGCGCAGCATCTCGCGCACATGATCACCTAAATGGCGCAAAGCCGTGTGCAAAGAGCTAGCCAAGCCTTCGGTAGAAATCGCATGGCGGGCAATTTTCTCTGCTTCATCACCAATCCGCTCTAAATCGGTCACTGACTTAATTAGACTAATCACTAAGCGCAAATCACCAGCGGCAGGTTGGCGGCGAGCAATAATTTGTGTACAGGCTTCGTCAATTTCGACCTCTAAACGGTTAACCCGATAATCTGAATAAGCGACCTCCTCACCTAACTGACTATCATTTTCCATTAAAGCCCGTAAGGCCTTACCTAATTGCTCTTCAACCAAACCACCCATTTGTAGGGATTGATTGCGCACATGCTCCAATTCTTGATTGTATTGATGCGAAGTATGCTGCCCAATGTCCATCGGAAAACTCCTCGTAATTTTATATATTTTATCAATGTGGACTAACCAAAACGCCCAGTAATATAGTTTTCTGTCAACCGATGCTGCGGATTCGTAAAGACTTTATTGGTTTCATTCACTTCGACCAAATAGCCTAAATGGAAATAAGCAGTACGCTGTGAAATCCGCGCCGCTTGCTGCATCGAGTGCGTCACAATACAGATTGTAAAACTTTGCCGAAGTTCATCAATCAGCTCTTCAATCGTCGCGGTGGCAATCGGATCTAAGGCTGACGTCGGTTCATCCATCAGGATCACTTCAGGGCTAACCGCAATCGCCCGGGCAATGCATAAACGCTGCTGTTGACCACCCGACAAACCTGTCCCCGGTGCTTGTAAACGATCCTTGACTTCGTTAAATAAGCCCGCTTTTTTCAAGCTTTCCTCGACAATATCATCTAGCTCACTGCGATTTGCCGTTAAACCATGAATGCGCGGGCCATAGGCCACATTGTCATAAATCGACTTCGGAAAGGGATTGGGTTTTTGGAAAACCATCCCAACACGAGCGCGCAAGAGCACCGGATCTTGCTCTTTGGCATATACATCTTCACCATCTAATAAGAGCTGCCCCCTGACTTTACAACCATCAATGGTGTCATTCATCCGATTCAAACAGCGCAAAAAAGTGGATTTGCCGCAACCCGAGGGTCCAATCATTGCAATCACTTCATTTTTGCCAATATCTAAATCAACGCCAAAAATAGCTTGCTTGACTTGGTTATAAAAAACATCCACATCGCGGGTATAAAACTTAGGATCATCTAAGAATGGATTGCCAACTGGTTGAGAAGCTTGCTTGAGTTCCTCAACAATCGTTTGAATATCCAGCGGTTGATCTTTAGCGCTGGCGGCTGAAGCATCCTGTGAAATCGGAAGTGTCATAGTGTTTTTTGTCAAAGCTAGAGTGTTCATAGGCTTACCAGCGTCTCTCAAATCTTTTACGTAACAGAACTGCCAGTAAGTTCATCATCACAAGGAAGAATAACAGGACAATAATGGCAGCGGAGGTTTTTTCAGTAAAGGCACGTTCTGGGCTATCCGACCATAGATAAATCTGGACAGGCAAAATAGCCGCTGGATCAGTAATACCGTGGGGAATATCGACAATGAAGGCCACCATGCCGATCATTAATAGCGGTGCAGTTTCACCGAGTGCATGTGCCATGCCAATAATCGTACCCGTTAAGATACCGGGCATCGCTAAGGGCAGTGTATGGTGGAAGACCGTCTGTACTCGTGAAGCCCCCATCCCATAAGCCGCTTGGCGAATCGAAGGCGGCACTGATTTTAGTGCGGCTCGACTGGCAATAATAATCGTCGGCAAAGTGATTAAGGTCAACACCAAACCACCGACTAATGGGGTTGAACGTGGCATACCAAAAAACTGAATAAACACCGCCAAGCCCAATAAACCAAATACAATTGAAGGCACCGCCGCGAGGTTATTAATATTCACCTCAATAAAATCCACGAAAGGATTATTCTTAGGTGCAAACTCCTCTAAATAAATCGCAGCTGCCACTCCAATCGGGAAGGCTAAGGTCATGGTTACCAACATGGTATAGAAGGAACCCATCAGCGCACTCAAAATACCTGCCTGTTCTGGCTCACGAGAATCACCTGAGGTGAAAAATGGGACATTAAAACGGCGCTCAATCTCACCTTTCGCGGCTAAATCATCGAGCCAAGCCAATTGAAAATCTTTAATTCGCCGATCCGCTTCAGCTTGGGTACGATCAATCTTACCTTTAAAGTAAGTATCAATATCATCATCAGTCATCACCCAAATCGTTGGTTGAGTGCCAATGAGTTGAGGGTTGTCCATGACTTGTTTTTGCAAATCATAAGCTGCGCTCGAACTCACCAACTTTTTTAAAGCCATTTTTTGCTTGCGCTCGGTCACCCCCGGGAAACGGGCATTTAAGGCATTCATCACAACCGCATCATAATTCGCCGCCCGTAACTTTTCTTGAGAAGCCGTCGACTCGACGCCTAAAGCTTCAGCACTTAGATTCACTTCTAATTGCATATAGGTTTGGGTAAAGGCTGGCCAACCTTGCATGAAAATAGTGGTTAAGAGAATCACCAAAAAGGTCAAACTCAGCACAATTGACGCTAAACCATAAAAGCGAAAGCGCTTTTCCCGTGCATAGCGCTTAGCCAGACTGGCACGAACTAATTCAGTCTTATTACTCATGTTCCGGCTCCCGTTTAGTCATACTGCTCGCGGTATTTGCGCACGATCCGCAAAGCCACGATATTCAAAATCAAAGTGAGTACGAATAAGGTCAAACCTAAAGCAAACGCCGCTAAGGTCTTTGGACTATCGAACTCTTGGTCGCCTGTTAAGAGCGTAACGATTTGTACCGTCACAGTGGTGACAGCTTCCAACGGATTGGCCGTGAGATTGGCAGATAAACCAGCCGCCATCACGACAATCATGGTTTCACCAATCGCACGAGAAGCCGCTAATAAGAAAGCCCCAACAATCCCGGGCAAGGCGGCAGGTAAAATCACTTGCTTGATCGTTTCTGAGCGAGTAGCTCCCATGCCATACGAACCATCACGCATCGCCTGCGGGACTGCGTTAATCACATCATCGGACAGCGATGACATAAACGGAATAATCATCACGCCCATGACTAAACCGGCGGCTAAGGCACTTTCTGAGGCGACGGTCAAACCCACACTTTCCCCCAAATCACGAATGAAAGGTGCAACCGTTAACGCCGCAAAAAAACCATACACCACGGTGGGAATCCCAGCCAAGACTTCTAAGCTCGGCTTAACCCAAGCACGAACCCGCCGACTGGCATATTCAGATAAATAAATCGCTGACATTAAACCTACTGGCACCGCAATCACTAAGGCAATCACTGAAATCAACAAAGTGCCTGCAAATAAAGGCACCGCGCCAAAGCTACCAGAACCACCCACTTGATCAGTACGAATCGCCGTTTGCGGACTCCAATGTGTGCCAAATAAAAACTCGGTGATCGGTACGGCTTGGAAGAAACGAATTGACTCAAAGAGAACTGACAGCACAATCCCCAAGGTCGTGACAATCGCAATCGAGGCACAAAGAATCATTAAACCCACAATGACTTTTTCAACTTGATTACGTGCACGAAATTGCGGTGCAATTTTGCGTAAGCCCCAAAAGATGCCTAGACCCGCTAAAGCAAATACCAACACAGATTTGATCAGGTTGCTATTAGCTTGTAAGTCCATGTAGTAGCGTGCCGCTGCTTGTTGCACAGGCTCGGCAGTTGCATCAATCGCCCCTGCTTTTGCCATGCTTGCCACCCGATTCATAAACAGATTCACCGTGGTTGCATCGGCTGCCTGAATGTCCGCAGGTAAGCTAGCAACGACCTGTTGGCTAATCAGTGCAGGGCTAAAAAATGACCATAGCATTAAAGCGATTAAAGAGGGGATTAAGCACCACACCACTACTAAATAACCATAATAGCCGGGCAGTGAATGCAGCTTATTAACTCCACGATTTCCATTGGAGACAGCTAAGGCTCGCTTACGCCCAAAGAAATAGCTGAAAGCTGCTAAGACCAGCAGTAGAAGCAAGATGATTGAGCTATTCATACATGTGTATACCACAGCAAGGAAGAGGTTTTGCAGTCGGTAGCCACTGTCATTTTAGAGCGACACAAGTGGCTGCACGCGGATAATACTGCGTGTTTATGACAAATTCATGACAAAATGACTAAGCTTCTTTAGCAAAAACCGGGAGTTAGCGAGCTAACCCCCACCGTGAAAATTAAAGTAAATGCTTAGTTTTTACTATTAGAGAGACTCGAGAACTTTTAAACCTTTTGCTGCCTCACCAAAGCTCTGACGCTCAGCCTCTGGCATAGGGATCATACCTTTTTCGGCTAAATATCCGGTATCACCCCAAGCAGCATCGCTCGTCAGTTCGGTCACGAAATCTTCAATGCCTTTCACTGTACCCACATGCTCTTTCTTCACATATACATACATCGGACGTGAAACCGAGTATTTGCCAGCAGCAATATTTTCGAAGCTAATCTCAACACCTTCGATAGCTGAACCTTTCACCTTGTCGGCGTTTTGATCCAAGAAACTGAAACCGAAAATACCCACTGCTTTCGGATTAGCTTGCAGCTTTTGTACGATCAGATTGTCGTTTTCGCCCGCTTCGATGTATTTGCCATCTTCACGCATGCTATTGCAGATTTTCTTGAATTGATCGCCATCTTCTTTTTCCAACTTTTTGATCGCTGGGAAGCTTTTGCAACCTTCATGCATAACCAATTCAACAAAAGCATCCCGAGTACCTGAGGTGGGTGGTGGTCCTAGGACTTCAATCGGTGCATCCGGTAATGCAGGATTGATTTCTTTCCAAGTTTTGTAAGGGTTAGGTACTAATTTTAATTCGCTACTAGCTACATCCGGTATCTCTTTCGCCAGTGCTAAAAACAGATCACGGCGGGTGAAGTTATAAGCATCCGCCGCTTTAGCATTCGCTACTGCAATCCCGTCGTAACCAATTTTGATTTCAACCGGGCTAACGCCGTTCTTTTTGCAATCGGCTAATTCGCTTTCTTTAATCCGACGCGATGCACCCGTCATATCGGCCGATTCAACCGCAGTCCCTTCGCAGAATAATTTCATGCCGCCACCTGTGCCAGTGGATTCAACCTTAGGAGCTGGATTGCCCGTTTTCTTGGCATAGTTTTCAGCGACGGTCGTAGTAAAAGGATAAACCGTTGAAGAACCAACGATTGAGATATTGTCACGAGCTTGTGCAGCACTAGTAGCAACCAGCAAGCCCGCTGCGATAGCCATAGACAGTTTTTTCATTTCAGCGTTCTCCGTTCATTAAGCCTTAAGATGTGCGCAGTGTAGAGCTTAAATATGACAAAGCGATGACAAACTGTCATTTTCAGGATTTAATTATTTACCCCTAAAATTCTCAATAAAACCATTTAATAACAATGACATAGGATATTCATCAGAGCGTCATTGTTCTGCAGCAATCAAGATTCACACTCTAGTTCTGGTTCTTAATAGCTTTAACTTAGGAAAGAAATCATGAAGCTGCTCCAGCAATTAAATGCACGTGAAATTCCTTTATGCCTACTCATCAACCAGATTAATCGTAGACGACCGATTAGCTATTTCTTTGCGGGAATCAGTCGCTTAGGCAATGGTGTGTTTTGGTACACCTTAATGCTAACGTTACCACTAATTTATGGCTGGTCAGCTCTCTATGTTTCACTCCACATGGGGTTAGTCGGCTTAGTCGGTTTAATGATTTATAAACTCCTCAAGGGTTCAACTTTGCGAGTACGCCCTTATCACTACAACACAGCTATTTTCCAAAATGTAGCGGCTTTAGATCAATTCAGTTTCCCCTCTGGACACACTTTGCATGCGGTGAGCTTTACATTGATTTTGCTGCATTACTATCCAGAGTGGTCTTATTTAGTGATTCCATTCGCGGCTCTCACGGCCGTTTCACGCATTGTGCTTGGCTTGCATTATCCAAGTGACGTGCTAATCGGTGTCTTAATTGGCGTCACCCTAGCCTTGAGTAGTTTCCTAGTCATGGTTTAAACCACCTCTTTAAACCACCTAGGCTTTAAAGCTGATTGAAGGCTAATTTAACAAGGAGCGTGTTATGCAAGGCTTACGTCCTGTCACCTTAGAAGGCAAACTGATCCGTTTAGAACCTTTAACCAAATGGCATGCACCGGATCTATTAAAAGCTGCACGCGATGAATCCATTTGGAAATATATGTTCTATGGCAATTTAGCAGAACCCCTCGCAATGAATACGTTCATCAGCCATGCGATTCGCTTACGGGATGCCGGTAGCGATTTACCATTTGCTGTGATTCACAAAGCAACCGATCAAGCCATTGGCTGCACTCGCTTTCGAGATATTTGCCTTAAGCATTTTAAACTGGAAATTGGTGGAACTTGGTATGCCAGCGACTATCAACGCAGTGGGGTCAACCTTGAGAGCAAATACTTATTGATGCGCCATGCCTTTGAAACCTTTGGTATTTTGCGCGTACAGTTTAAAACCGATATTCGCAATCTGCGCTCACGTCAATCCTTAGAGAAAATGGGTGCAGTCCCCGAAGGGATTTTAAGACGGAGTGCGATCATGCCCGACGGGGTGATTCGTGACACCCTTATTTATAGCATTTTAGATACGGAATGGGCAGCGGTAAAACAGAATTTAGAGCAGCGCATGGAGCGCTTTAATCATAACTATCCCCCCGATTATTTACAGGGCTTGCCAAATTGGATCAACTCAAATTCGACAAGCCACTAATCACTGATTACTCATGAGTAATCAGATGATTATTTCAAAAGCGGCAAATACTCTGGATTATAATTACCTACCGGATAGGGGCGACTTTCATCTATGCCCGTGCGGGTATTGCCTGCTCGGTAGGTAAAGCTTGCTGGGTCATCCAGCTCAACCGCTCGTTCGGTAATTAATTCACCCGTTTGGTAAGGCGTACCATCGACTTTAGTCAGCGCCTCAATCGGTTCACGGAAATGCCGATACGCCCAAGGTGTAATGGCAAATACATCCTTACCGAAGTGATAACGCTGGCTGACAACCACTTGTCGATAGCGAGCTGCAGCGGCCAAAGCGTCTTGTTGAGGTGGATATAGAAAAACGCCTTGAATATGGCCATTGTCTTGCAGATGTTTGCCTTTAGCTGTTAACTCACGCATCAGACGCTGACGCAAGTCTTGCACCTGTTGGAAGGCTGTTGCATCCGCATTCATTAAACTCGGCCAATCAGCACTATAGCCCTGTTCTTGACGAATTTCGTGGGCTAACCATGCCTCAATGGAGGCTGGCATCTCACCATAAAGGCTAGCACCAACGACAGTTTCTAAGAAATAACGCAACTCCCCCATGCCTAAGTTCCGATTAATCGGATCAGCCTGCCGAGCTTGACCGGGAACTGTACTCGGTAAAGCGGTTTTATCCGCTTGATAGCTTAAGTAATTCATCTCCTGCCAACCTAAACTACTCGAAAATTTGCGGGCCAATGCCCAGGTACTATCTATCGTATTGCCCGTGCCGGACGTAAAGGTCGGAAATTCAGTGCGGGTAATCCCACTATGGCAAGCAAGACATTGCATCATTTCTTCACGGGTTTGTGGGCGTAAAGCCCCCTGCTTATCCTCAATAAAGCCTGCGAGTAACCACCCAGCTCCATTATCAACCCAACCTTGCTCATCATTACCATAGATACCACTGCCCTCGGCTTTTTCTGCGGGGCGAAACTGACTCGGTTGCCAAGGGCGAGCTTTATACATATAACGAATTTCTTTAACCCGCCGACTCCGCGTACCCGGAAATGGACTGATACTTGGGTCTGAACCATCTGCTTGTACATCAACATAATGCAAAGGATGGGCAAACTCAGTACCTAACGGATAGAGACCACGCTCGACCTTTACATCATGAGCTTTACCCCAATACTGCTGTGGGCTGTCTGCGGTGAGCCGATCTTGAATCGCTTGCTCCAATAAATCTAAATTCGCCTTATAAACGGCTAAATCAAAACGTCCTGTTTCATCCTGCATAAACTTAGCAGGCAATCGGATATAAACCCCCGAAACCGATCCTGTGAGCGGCGTAAAAATCCCGTAGGGCATAAAATTTAATGCCCGCCAACCGGTTAACCAACCGTGTTCATCCTGAAAAAAGCCATGCTTGGCTTGCATACTGCGCACAAAACCATCGGCTTTAGCGGGTAAGTCTTGAGGATCTAGTGCCGGAAATAAGCGAAAAGGTGCTTGTACCCCTGCATCCCAAGCTCTTAAATCGCCACTGCGTTGCTGAAAAGCGGCTTGCCAATTATCACTACGAAGATAAGTTTGCATATCCCAAGTTGAGGGATCTAAGCCTAAGCTTGTGACGACTTGGCTTAACACTTCAGGCTTTAAGGTATTTTCCCAATGATTCACACTGGCTAAAGGTGCATAGTTATCATAAGGCGCATAGGCATATTCCAATTGAAAATTGCCAATCCGTGGCTCAGCTCCAGCTTGCGGATTGTTATTGCCTAAACCCGCTTTATAGGCTGCATTGGTATGGCAATACTGACAGGTATTCTGTGCACCGCGTGAAGTTTCGGTATAACACTGTGCAGGAATCTGCGGATAGGGATTACTAAAACGCAGCGGGCTAATCACAGAACCTTGTAAGCCAACACCTGCACTCGATTTCTCAGCAACTGACCATGCTCGCTCATCACAAGCACTCAATAACAAAGCACTACTCGCCAACCAACCGATCAGAGTCTTCATCGTTTATTCCATAAAAAAGGTCGATGATTTGCACCATCGACCTGAAGAGAAGAGAACTCAAACTTTATTATGCAATGAATATAAATGAGTTACTTAATAGCGGGCAGACCACTGATATAACCTATGTTAGCATCGAACTTGTCGATCTTCGCTAAAGCAGCATCCACCACAGCATTCGTCCCCGTATCCCAATCACCATGATGCTGGCTATTGCTCATGATATAAGCATGCCCATTGAGGTCTTCAAGAACTTGCAAGCCGGTATTTTCACCCCCTGCAACAGCACTCAAAATACGGGTTAACTTTTTAGTATCAACGTTATACGCCCATACGAAATTATTCACATGCATGCCTGAATCTTCGCCGATAAATAAAGTACGCATCTTTTCAGCAAAGAAAATATTATCGGTATTGGCGATTTTCTCTGGATTGGCGGTATTACCTAAAGCATCTGCTGCACTCAGTGGCTCACCCAACAAAGCCGCTTCGACATACATATTGGTGGCAACATAATCAGAATTGATGGCATTGCCTGCACTGTCTTTTTGACCCGCTTGCAAATCGGCAGAATACGTTGCACCCGCTGAGTTTTTGGCTAATTTAATATCATTGGCAGGCTCGCCACTGGTATCGGTCATGCTGTCACGAATCGCCGACATGGCTAGATATAAGCGCTTATCTTTAGCATTGACCGCAATGCCCTCCATTTTAGTGAACTCTGTCGTTGCCCCTTTGAGCGCAGCATAACGACGGGTTTCTAAGAAAGCCGCTGCTTGATCTTGCCCCGAACGCACGATTAAACATTCATCAGCCGTCGAACCCGCCCGCACACGCTTATACCCTGTTGGGCAAGCCCCGCTAGTTGGTGCGGTTGCATCAAAAATACTACTGAAGCTTGCAGCATCGGCTAAGGCTTTAATTTCAGCATCCGTACCATGCCCAAGCTTTACCCAAGTTAAATTGGCTTTACCGCCTGCCTCTGCACTCGTCTGCGTCCATTTTGCAGCGTAGATCGTACCTGCTGATAAATCACCCGACTTATCGGCAACAAACAGAGCCATTAGACCGTGCGTGCCATCATCACCAAAATAAGCGGTCTTGCCATCGGGCATAACTTTAGACATTTCCCAAGTACCACGCCCCATTGCGTAATGCTTGACGACTTTGGTCGTCCCATCCGCATTGACCGTTACTTCAGGAATAATACCATGATGATAAGGATTGGCGGTTTGCTCAGATTTATAGTAGATCTCGTTTAAAGCCTTCAGACCCGCCGTGGTCGTCGTATAGTTGCTAGCTAAGGGATTGTATTGCAGATCGTAATCTTCTTCTGAGCCTAAATGGGTATTCCACGGGGTTTGTGAACCAAAACAAGGAATCCATAAACCATTGACTCCGGCAAAATCAATCGGGCGTTGTGACTTAATGCTGAGCTTCCCATCTGAAGCTTGCGTTAAAGCGGTCAACAACATGCTCATCGGCATCCGTGTATACCAACCCTCTTTGCTATATGCCGTACTACCATCTGATAATAACCAGTCATATTCTAAGTGGTTCACCAGAAATAAATTGCCACCTACACTTAATAAGCTATTCGCATCGGGGGTTTCCGCGATAACGGGCTGCCCCATTGGGTCTTTAATCGCTTCCATCTTGTAGTTATACAACTGACCTGCAGCATGGGCATTGCCCCCGACTTTATCTTTTACCCCAAATAATTTGTTATAAGTCAGTGGATATTGTGCCGTGCTACCATCGCTATACGTCACGGTAGCCACTGAGCCAGTATGCGCTTTAGCCATTGCATCCGCTGTCGCAGGAGCGGGTGTGCTACTAAACTCAATAGATTTGAAAGTTTTAGTCGAATGACTATTCCCACTCTCATCACAAGCCACTAAAGCGGTGGCGACTGCTAAGCTTAGCATTGAAAATTTCAGCGGTTGCATCACAGGTTTCCTATTCCAATTTATATCGTTAGATGCCGCTACTCTAAGCAAGAAATTTTGCAATTGTATGAACCTAAGATAGCAATTCAGTGAATTTGCAAATAGCCATACTATTTATAAATAGCTCTATAAATAGTTTCATAAATCGCGTTATAAACAGCCTTGTTATTCCGCCAAACAGCTACACTTAGAAACTAATCAAACCTTTACCAGTCTAGTTGGTAACTGAATTTATTTTTAAGCTTTGATAACCACACCCGAGAGGAAATTTATGTCAGCTTTAAAACTTATGAGTGCTAGTTTCTTCGTGGCTGCCACAACAGCTATTTTACCCATTACCCAGGCTGCCAGCCCACCTGCGGTTCAACCACCCGGTCCGGTCGACATGAGTGTGACGATGAAACCCTTCCCTAAACCCCATCCTAATGATAATCGCCTCGTGATTCGTTTGCCCAAACGGCAGAATGAAGCGACCTTATTAGTGCGCGTCACGCCGGGTAAACATACTCAGGTTGACTGCAATACCCGTGCATATAGTGGTGAGTTAGAAACTAAAACAGCTCAAGGTTGGGGCTATGATTTCTATGTCTTACGCACCGATGGTAAAGCCATGTCGACGATGATGGCTTGCCCACCGAATAGCTCACAGATGAGATTTGTACCGGTGACTTCAGCTCAGCAAACCCTGACTTACAATAGCAGAATGCCCTTAGTTTATTATGTGCCAAAAGGTTTTACGGTGAACTACGAAGTGTTTGTACCACAGCACCGTGGCACTGCCAAACCTGAATAACTGCAAACAATTAAAACTCAGTTCCTACCCAACGAGTTAGACTACTTGCCAACCCCCTTTGAGCTGGCGTAAAAAGTAAGACACGAGTTAGGAGGAGCTGAGCAATTGACTGAACGATTGTTTGAAGCCGTGTCGCCCTAGCTCGACCAAACAACAAATACCTAGCACTTAAATCAATGCGTTTAAGTGCTTAATGCAAGTGACAAGGTTGGTTATGACTACTACCCCCTCTACACCTGAGTCAGACAATAGCAAGGCTCAAGATACCGCTAGTGTACCGGCAGGTCGGATTGCCCGGCTCGCTCGCCTTGGCTCTTTAGCCACGGGTGTTGCAGGCGGCATGCTGGCTGAAGGTGCACGTCAACTTGCACAAGGTAATCGTCCCTCGATGGGAGAGTTGCTAATGACTCCCGCCAATGCAAAACGGGTCGCTGATGAACTGGCACGGTTACGCGGTGCGGCAATGAAAGTGGGTCAACTGCTTTCAATGGATGCTGGCGATCTATTACCTGCCGAACTTGCTGAAATTTTTGGGCGTTTACGGGCTGATGCCCAACCGATGCCACTGCTGCAATTATCTAAAGTCTTAGAAGAAAACTGGGGTAAAGACTGGAAAACTAAATTCCGTCAGTTTAGCTTGCAACCTTTAGCGGCAGCCTCCATCGGCCAAGTCCATGAGGCACACACCCAAGATGCTCGTCACCTTGCCTTAAAAATTCAATATCCGGGGGTACGTGCCAGTATTGATAGTGATGTCGATAATGTCGCTACTTTGTTGCGCCTTGCGGGTTTGATCCCCAAAGGCCTTGATTACCAACCTTTATTGGATGAAGCCAAACGCCAGTTGCATCAAGAAGCCGACTACCTGCGTGAGGCTGGTTATATGCGGCAGTATCAAAGTTTACTGGCAGATAGCCCACATTATACTTTGCCGACGGTTTGTGAGGAGTTAACCACTCCCAACATTTTAGCCATGTCATTTATGGGTGGCGTACCGATTGAAGCCATTTCTTATGCCTCCCAAACTGAGCGGGATCAAGTGATGACTTGGCTATTAGCCCTGCTCTTTCGTGAGATTTTTGAATTCCGCTTAATTCAAACCGACCCGAATTTCGCTAATTACCGCTACGACCAAAGGAATCAGCAACTCATTCTGCTCGACTTTGGGGCGACTCGCGCCTACCCAGCGGCGATTGCAGAAGCCTATCGCCAACTGATGCAAGGTGCTGTTGAATATGATCGTGCCAAAATGGATACCGCTGCCGCAGATATTGGCTTTTTCCAAGCAGCGATTCACCCTAAACAGCGTGAAGCCGTCATTGATCTCTTTACGCAAGCCTGTGAACCTTTACGCTGGCAAGGCGTGTATGACTTTGGTGCCTCCAGTTTAGCCGGGCGGATTCGTGATGCAGGCTTAGTGCTCAGTATGGAGCAAGGTTATTGGCATACGCCCCCTGCGGATGCACTATTTTTGCACCGCAAACTAGGTGGCTTGTACTTATTAGCGGCGAAATTACGCGCCAAAGTGGATGTACGCAGCCTCTTTTTACCTTACTTGCATTAAATTTGCGGCAAACTGAATGTCTTGCTATTCAAACAGCATATCCTTCAGTCAAATACCTAAATAATTTGTCATCTGCGGCAACTTCGAGGGTGGCTCAAAATGAGAGTCCTGTTTACGATATACAGCTAAAAATGCATACCGCCCGGACAAATGCTTAATTTTTAAGTTCGCCCCTGAAAACATGGCGAGTTCTTCTAAACTCTGCAAAATTCTGGGTTCAGGGTGAACATTAAACCAAGTCAGCCAAGTGAATAGTGCTGTTCGAAACCACCGAGGCAGCTCGGCTTGATCAGAAAAATCCACAATATGTAAACAGCCTTGTGGTTTAAGTAAAGTCAGGGCATGCTCTAACACTGCTGGCCAACCCGGAATCATCGACAGCACATAAGAGAAGATAATGTGATCCAAGGGTTCATCTAAACCCAAATCACGCCAGCTAATCTGCTCAGCTAAACCTTGGTGGAGCTGAATCGAATGAGCATACAGAGTACGTTGAAGATTCTTTTCAGCCCTAGCTAGCATCAGGTTAGAAGCATCTACACCATAGAAACGGGCTGCCGGATAGCGATAAGCCAACTTCACTAAATTCCGCCCTGTACCACAGCCTATTTCTAACACCGCCTCATCCGCTTGGATCGGCAAATCCTTTAAGAGCGTATCGCGGCCTAACAAATAATATTTTCTCGACAAATCATAAATATAACGCTGATAGCGGTATTGTTGATCCATCCGTAAGCTGGCATCTAAACTGTCCATACTCAAGCAGCCAAACGATATAAGTGAAAACCGCCATAAATCGCTGAACGATCCTGTTTGAATAAACGCGCTGATTCGGCTGCTTCATAAACAAAATACTTCAATAACTCAGCTGGTAAGGCAGATTCTAGAGGTGAATGAGTCGCAGCAGTACGGAAAATCACTCGTGTCCCCGGTTTAGCAACTCTTAGAATTTCTGTCCATAACTCAATGAGTACTGCATCAGTCATCCAATCCTGGGCATCTAGCAATACAAAACGGTCATAGCTTTGCTTAGGTTGTGTTTTTAGATAATCGAGAATAGAACCAAACTGTGTTTCAACCTTAGGCAGCTGCTCTTTAATTAACTGATAATTATCTATTTTCAAATAAGCAGGTAAGGCTAGACGCTTAGTATGATCATAATTATGACTAAAGGCTTGCCAAGCAAAATAATTATCTCTAATCGGAAAATCACAGGCTAAACGCTTTACTCGCTCACGATATTGCTGCACTAAATTGCCATCTGCTTTCATCGCAGCATATTGTTGGGGTGGAATCCCTAAGCTAAATACCGACATAGGTAGTTTGCCTAGGAAATTTACCAGTTTATTATCAAAGAAGGGGGCAATATGTCGATTAAAAATTACCTCTTGTTCATATAAGCTATTTGCTTTTAATAGCAAACTGGGCTTGCAATCAATCCGCTCACCTAACCAATGCAAGCAACGCATGAAATAGCCAAAACGGGTTTGCTTATATAAACCTTTAGTAAACATTTTAACTCTAGCTGAACCTAATAACTGAGATTTGCCCCAGAAAGCCACTAACTCAGGGTTAAGCTGTGGTTGAATATAATTATAATAATTATCTAGATTAGAAGCACGATCTGCATAACCGAAGAAATCATAAAAACTTTTATGATTCGGTAAATATTGCAAAGCTGCAAGCTTTAGGCGCGTCAGTGATAAATGATAAGGATTCAAATCAATCGCAGTGATTTGTGCTGGGCTAGCCGTTAAGTAATTCAGAACATTACAGCCACCAGAAGCAATCGTGAGCAAGCGGCTATCTGTATTCAGTTGTAGTGCTTGTAGGTCAACCACGGGGTCTTCCCAAATTTGGTTATATATAAAACTATCAAACCAGGTACTGAATAGGCGCTGCTGCATCCCCATCATTGAGCTAGGTGCATGCTGGTGAACGGCATTACGCAGAGCGATTGAATGCGTCATGTTGAATTTTCCATTTTTATAAATATTTCAGAATGATGCAGCCCTGCAATGAAGTCTCGATGACAAACAGATGACGATTTTATTAAAAAACACAGCAGGCTAAGTATTATTCGTTAAACTAACGCCTCCGTGGAGGTGCATAGATGCTAATAGTACTCAAAGAATACGCCCGCTTATGGTGGCGACAACGTTGGTGGCTCAGCCTAGTATTGCTGGCGATTACGGCGGCGGTGAGCATCGAACTGCTGATTCCACTGATTTTTAAAAATATGGCGAATGCCTTCGCACTGCCTGTCAGTGAGGCGACCGCTCAGGTTTTAATGCAAAATCTGCTCTATCTAGCGCTGGCTTTTATGCTGGAATGGTTGATCTGGCGAGCGCTAGAATTTGGCATTATCCCACTGGAAGCGGGTGGAATGCGCTATTTAGATTCCTTTTGCTTTGAGGTCTTACTTAAGCAGCCTTATCGGTTTTTTGAAAATAACTTTGCAGGTAGCTTGGTCAAGCAAGCTTCGCGCTTTACTCGCTCTTTTGAAAGCCTGACCGATTGGCTGATATTTCAGCTATATAGCAAAGTCTTAGCGACCAGTATTGCCTTATTTTTATTTTTTCAACAAGACCCGCTATTAGCTGCCTACTTTCTGATTTTTATTATTCTGTTTATTGCTTGGAATTTAGGATTTTCTTTATGGAAGTTAAAATATGATGAACAAGTTGCCGAATGGGATTCAAAATTAGGTGGCCTTTACTCAGATAGCATTAGCAATATTGCCGTTTTAAAGAGCTTTGCTCTCGAGTCGCATGAACAAGCTAATGTTCGTCATTTCGCTAGGATTTTATACAAAAAGCGCCGTTTCGCTTGGATACTGATGTTCATTTCTTTTGCGGTGCAAGCGATTTTAACTTCTTCCATTGAGTTTATTTTAGTTTACAATATGATTCAAGATTGGAGGCAAGGTCAATTTGAAGTCGGCCAATATGTTTTATTTCAAACTATTCTATTAGTTTTATTACGGCATTTATGGGAATTTGGGCAAAGCTTTCGTTCTTTATTCAGCTCTATTGCCGATGCTCGTGAGATGGCGAACATCATTCAAAACCAACAACTCGAACAAGATACTAGCGAAGCTCAAGCCCAAACCATTCGGCATGGAAAAATTGAATTCAAACAAATTTATTTTAATTATCGTCAAACCAAAGCCGGTAGTACCGTAGCCACGAGTGGTTTATTTGAAGATTTTAATTTAACTATTCAAGCGGGGGAAAAGTTAGCACTCGTAGGGCATTCTGGCTCGGGTAAAACTTCCATTACTAAGCTTTTATTCCGTTTTGTTGATCCACAACAAGGTGAGTTATTGATTGATGACATACCGATCAAGCGCTTCACTCTTGCGTCCTTACGCCAGCAAATCGCCCTAGTGCCACAACAGCCCGAACTGTTTCATCGCAGTATTAAAGATAATATTCTGCTAGGCAAGTCAGTCAGTACCGAAGAGTTAGAACGAGTCGCTCGCCAAGCTCAGGCTTTAGATTTTATTGAACAATTACCTGAAAAATTTAATACCTTAGTGGGTGAACGGGGTGTCAAACTCTCCGGTGGTGAAAAGCAGCGCATTGCAATTGCTCGCGCCTTATTACAACAAGCCCCGATTGTGGTCTTAGATGAGGCCACCAGTGCACTCGACTCCCTCACCGAACAGCAGATTCAAACCGCTATTTTTGAATTGATTGAAAATAAAACAGCCATCGTGATTGCCCATCGCCTCTCCACCATTCTACGCATGGATCGGATTGTCGTGCTCGCCAATGGCCGTATTTTAGAGCAAGGCACACATACTGAATTACTGGCTAAACAAGGCCATTACTATCGCATGTGGCAACATCAAAGTGGGGAGTTCTTGAATTTAGATTAAACCAAAGAATACACCTGCACCCCATGCTGGGCGCAGACTTGGGCTACCTTTGGCCGAGTGAGCTCATCAATAAATAACCCGGTTAATTGCGAAGCATGCCCTACCCTTACGGGTGCATTACGCTCGAGCTTAGTTTTATCCGTTACCAAAAAACGCTCGCGCGCATTACTCAAAATCGCTTGCGTGACACGCACTTCACGATAATCAAAATCAAGCAAGGCTCCCTCCTCATCTAAAGCGGAAGCCCCAACCACGGCATAATCCAATTTAAACTGCTTAACGAAATCCACAGTCGCCTCACCAATCACCCCACCATCAGTATGCCGTAAGACGCCCCCAGCAATAATAATTTCAAAACTGGGATTCTGAATCAGGATATTCGCTACGTTTAAATTATTGGTGATGACCATTAAATTCTGATGGGTCAATAAAGCGCGGGCGACTGCTTCCGTGGTCGTGCCAATATTAATAAATAAGGAACTATTATTGGGAATTTGCGCGGCACATAATTCCCCCAGTAGCCGCTTTTCTTCTGAGGCCATATTCCGCCGCTGCTCATACCCAACATTTGCCACCCCAGAAGGCAATAAAGCGCCACCATGTACCCGTGCTAACAGCCCCGCCTCACACAGTTCATTCAAATCTTTACGGATCGTTTGTGGTGTCAGCTCAAAGGTTGTGACCAGTTCATCCACCAAAACCCGCTCGGCGCTACGGGCTAAACTCATAATTTGCTGTTGTCGTAATGAAAGCTGCATGCGGGTCTCCTGCTCGAAGTTTACGGCCTTGAACTTCAAGCCTAGCTAAATAACGAAAATAAATCTTGCAAAAACGAAAATTCACGAAGATACTTTACAGCGACCATCATCGCACTATAAACAAGCACAGGATAGTATGATGTTAAATTCACCCACGCATGAGCTTTATGATCTAGTTGTGATTGGCGGCGGCATTAATGGCTGCGGTATCGCACGGGATGCAGCAGGCCGTGGCTTAAAGGTATTATTAGCCGAGCAAGGTGATTTAGCTCAAGGTACTTCGTCTGCTAGTACTAAATTAATTCATGGTGGGCTGCGTTATCTCGAATATTATGAGTTTCGTTTAGTACGTGCCGCACTTTCAGAACGCGAAATCCTGTTAAACAATGCACCGCATATTATTTGGCCGATGCGGTTTGTCCTCCCCAATAATAAAGCTATCCGCCCTGCTTGGTTGGTTCGTTTAGGTTTATTTCTCTATGATCATATCGGTGGGCGCAAACAACTCGCACCAACCAAAACGCTGAAGCTTCACCAACATGCAGCACTCAGTGCTCCCCTGAAAGACCATTTTGAAATTGCTTTCGAATACTCCGATTGTTGGGTCGATG
Organism: Thiothrix eikelboomii; assembly: GCF_900167255.1. Classification (GTDB taxonomy): domain Bacteria; phylum Pseudomonadota; class Gammaproteobacteria; order Thiotrichales; family Thiotrichaceae; genus Thiolinea; species Thiolinea eikelboomii. The sequence continues at coordinate 17,155 of NZ_FUYB01000006.1, read as the reverse complement.
ATGCTCGCTTAGTGGTTTTAAATGCGCTAGATGCAGCTCAGCGCGGAGCAACTATTCGCGTACATAGCGCTTGTACGGGTGCACAGCGTCAAAATGGGATTTGGCAAATTACGCTTCACAATCAAAAAACGAAACAAAACGAAACTATTCAAGCGCGAATTTTAGTTAATGCCACTGGTCCTTGGATTGATCATTTATTGCATCAAGCTCAGCTGTTAGCGACGCAGCAACATAATGTGCGCTTAGTGCGTGGCAGTCATATCGTCGTACCGAAACTGTATGCACATGATCGCGCTTATTTTTTCCAGAATACCGATGGCCGCATTATGTTTGCTATTCCTTATGAGCAAGCATTTACCCTGCTCGGCACCACGGATGTGGATCATCAAACAAGCTTAGATCATGTGCAGATCACCGAAGAGGAAACTCAATATCTATGTGACTCAGCCAGCTTGTATTTCAAACAACCCATTCAACGCACCTCTGTAGTTTGGAGTTATGCTGGAGTGCGGCCTTTATACGACGACGGTGCGAATCAAGCACAAGCTGCAACCCGTGAATATGTTTTGCGGGTGGACGATGAACAAGGGCAAGCGCCGTTACTGAATGTGTTCGGTGGTAAAATCACCACTTACCGACGCTTAGCCGAAGATGCTTTGTCTAAATTAACTGCTTGGCTCCCCACCGCAACACCGTCTTGGACAGCCAATGCGCCTTTACCTGGGGGAGAGTTTGCCTTCGCCGAGCAGGCTCAGCTGGTGGCGCAATTGCAAAACGATTATCCCTTTGTTGATCAAGCTTGGGCGCAAAGCTTAATGCGACGTTATGGTAAGCGGGCTTGGGATTTATTGGGTGATGCTAAAAGTTTAGCCGACTTAGGTCAGCCGTTTGGTGCTACTTTAACAGAGCGTGAAGTTGATTTTTTACGTAAAACAGAATGGGCGAGGGATGCAGAGTCGATCTTGTGGCGACGTAGCAAATTAGGGCTACAGATGACCGCAGAACAGCGCGCAGCATTCCAAGCGTGGCTAGAATAAGCACGCGACCATCAGGAGGAGGGAGAGAATTCATGAGTTTGACACTGGAACGAGTGTCCAAGGTCGTCGAGCGGGATACTTATATTTATCCTACCGATCTACACCTTGAAGCGGGCAGCTTGAATGTTTTGCTCGGCCCTACTTTGTCTGGCAAAACCAGCTTAATGCGCCTCATGGCAGGCTTAGACCTACCTAGTACTGGGCGAGTGCTATGGCAAGGCCAAGATGTGACAGGCAAACCCGTGCAAGAACGCAATATCGCAATGGTCTACCAGCAATTCATTAATTACCCGTCCATGTCCGTCTATGAGAATATCGCCTCGCCTTTACGCATTCGTGGTTTGAAGCGCCAAGCACTGGACCAACGTGTCCAAGCGGCCGCCGAGTTACTCAAGCTGACGCCCATGCTGCAACGTAAACCTTTAGAGCTATCGGGAGGACAACAGCAACGTTGTGCCTTAGCTCGTGCCTTAGTGAAAGAAGCGGATTTAGTGTTATTGGATGAGCCACTAGCGAATCTCGATTACAAACTGCGGGAGGAATTACGCGAAGAATTACCCCGCATCTTTACGGCCTCCGGTGCGGTCTTTGTTTATGCGACCACCGAACCGACTGAAGCCTTATTATTAGGTGGGCAGACGGCTACCCTATGGGAAGGGCGACTTACCCAATTTGCGCCTACGCTTGAGGTGTATCGCCAGCCAAACTCGATGACAACAGCGCGGGTCTTTTCTGATCCTCCGATGAATTTCTTGCAACTCAGTAAACAGGGTAATCAATTAAAATTTGATACTGGGGAAACACTACAAGCGAGTGGTGGCCTCACCAATCTCGCGGATACCGTGTATAGCTTGGGCTTTCGTCCGAATCATTTAAGCTTAGCACCCACGAGTCCTGATGCTTTGAGTTTTCAGGTGACCGTCACCGTCGTAGAAATCAGTGGTTCAGAAAGTTTTGTGCATCTCAAGCACGGTGAACAGCGTTGGGTAGCCTTGCTCAGTGGGATTCACGAGCCAGCCCCCAACACAGGCCTGACCGCTTATGTTGACCCCAAACATCTCTATGTATTTGCCGCCGATGGCTCACTGATTAGCCTGTCTACACACCCAGAGCGCCTAAGGAATTAGTATGGCAGAGATTTATCTGAAAAAACTGGCACATAGCTATCTCCCGAATCCACAAAAGCCGGAAGATTATGCCCTGAAAGAAATTGATCAGGTCTGGGAAGATGGTAAAGCTTATGCCCTACTCGGCTCTTCTGGCTGTGGCAAATCCACCTTACTCAATATTATCTCGGGTCTACTCACTCCTAGCCAAGGTCAAGTGCTCTTCGATGGCCAAGAGGTCACCCAGCTACCCACTGAACAGCGCCAGATTGCACAAGTTTTCCAATTTCCGGTGGTCTACGACACGATGACGGTCTATGACAACCTCGCTTTCCCTTTGCGCAACCGCAAGCAAGATGAAGCCAGTATTAAAACCCGTGTTGCCGAAATTGCTGACATGCTGGAATTAACGGCGGATTTAAAGAAAAAAGCACGAGGTTTAACCGCAGATGCTAAGCAGAAAATTTCCTTAGGGCGGGGTTTAGTGCGCCAAGATGTTGCAGCCATTTTATTTGATGAACCACTAACAGTGATTGACCCGCATTTAAAATGGCTATTACGCATGCAGCTCAAAGCCCTGCATCAACGTTTAAATCGCACCATGATTTATGTCACCCATGATCAAACCGAAGCCTTGACCTTTGCCGATCAAGTTGTGGTGATGTATGACGGCTATGTGGTGCAAATCGGCACCCCTCAAGAACTCTTTGAACGCCCTGAACATACTTTCGTCGGTTATTTCATTGGCAGCCCAGGGATGAATGTTCTACCTGTGAGTTTAGAGGGAGCAACCGCCTATCTGAATGGGCAGAGCCTTGCGTTAACCACACGCTACATCAGCCAGCCGGGCGATAAGCTTGAATTAGGAATTCGGCCTGAATTTACCCAACTCAGCCCTATTCCCTCTGCGCATAGCCTAACGGTGACTATCAAGCGGATTGAAGACATTGGGCGGCATAAAATTGCACGGGCAGATTATCAAGGCCGAGAAATCAATATTGTCATCCCTGAAGATCAGCCAGTTTCCGTGGATTATAAATATCTCACCCTTGATCCGAGGCATATTCATCTCTATGCCAATGGCTGGCGACTCAAACAGGAGGCTTCCGCATGAATAAAACCTGGAATAATAAAGCTTGGTGGATGGTTTTGCCGGTCGTACTCTTAGTGGCCTTCAGTGCAGTCATTCCATTAATGACGGTGGTGAATTACTCCGTTCAAGATACCTTCGGCAATAATCAATTTTTCTGGGCGGGTTTACAGTGGTTTGAAGAGATTGTTAATTCTGAGCGCTTTCATGATGCCTTAGGTCGGCAGTTTTTATTCAGCGGTATTATTCTGTTAATTGAAATCCCGCTAGGTATTTTTATTGCCATGAATATGCCGAAAAAAGGCTGGTCAATTTCTGTATGCTTAGTCTTAATGTCCTTACCCTTATTAATTCCTTGGAATGTTGTCGGTACAATTTGGCAGATTTTCGGACGAGTTGATATTGGTTTACTCGGGGCTGCTGCGAACAAACTTGGGATTGATTATAATTATACCCGTGATATTGGAGATGCTTGGTTCACGGTTATTATCATGGATGTCTGGCATTGGACTTCTTTAGTGGCCTTATTATGCTATGCTGGCTTGCAATCTATTCCTGAAGCCTATTATCAAGCAGCACGTATTGATGGCGCTAGCAAATGGGCTATTTTCCGCTATATCCAATTACCAAAAATGCGCGGCGTTTTATTAATTGCGGTGCTCTTGCGTTTTATGGATAGCTTTATGATTTATACCGAGCCATTTGTAGTCACGGGCGGGGGACCAGGGAATGCAACCACCTTCTTGTCGATTGACTTAGTAAAAATGGCGATTGGGCAATTCGACTTAGGCCCTGCGGCGGCTTTCTCGTTAGTTTACTTCTTAATCATTCTGTTACTGAGCTGGGTATTTTATACCATCATGACTAACCTTGATAAGCAGGAGCGCTAACGATGAATGCGACTATGGCTAAATCCAGCTCACCTAAGCGTTCTCGCCTGACTCGTCAAGGCGTCGTGATGACTTTATATCTGGTGTTTTTATTGCTACCGATTTATTGGTTGCTCAATATGAGTTTAAAAACCAATGAAGAAATTCTATCGACCTTTAGCTTATGGCCACAAGACTTAACTTTTAAAAACTATATTACTATCTTCACTGATCCGAGTTGGTATTCGGGTTATATTAATTCGATTACCTATGTACTAATGAATACCGTAATTTCGATTACAGTCGCCTTACCAGCGGCTTATGCCTTTTCACGCTATCGGTTTCTGGGGGATAAGCATTTATTCTTTTGGTTATTAACCAATCGTATGGCACCACCGGCTGTTTTCGCCCTGCCATTTTTCCAATTATATAGCTCAGTTGGGCTATTCGATACGCATATTGGGGTGGCTTTAGCACATTGCTTATTTAATGTGCCACTCGCTGTTTGGATTTTGGAAGGATTTATGTCGGGTGTACCTAAAGAAATTGATGAAACCGCATATATTGATGGTTATAGCTTTGGTCGCTTTTTCACCCGTATTTTTATGCCCTTAATTGCTTCAGGCATTGGGGTCACGGCCTTTTTCTGCTTTATGTTTTCATGGGTGGAATTATTACTCGCACGTACCTTAACCTCAGTCGCTGCCAAACCTATCGCAGCGACAATGACCCGCACGGTCTCAGCCTCAGGTATGGATTGGGGGGTACTCGCCGCAGCGGGAATCTTAACCATTATTCCGGGGGCTTTAGTGATTTGGTTTGTGCGTAATTATATCGCCAAGGGTTTTGCCCTAGGTCGAGTGTAAAGGAGGTCAAGATGGATTTAAGTTGGATGGCTTGGACTTGGCAAACTGCTTTGTTTTTTAGCCTGATTGCCTTGACCTTAATTGGCATGGGAATTTGGAGTGTAAAATCCCCACAAGCCCCCCGCCTAGGGATTTTACAGATTGAAACGACCCCCGGTGATCGGCTATTTATTTCCCTATTGGGGAGTGCTTTCATTTGCTTGGGTTGGTTAGCCGCTTTTGGCTCACCTTTATGGTGGGCAGTATTAGTGTGTATCGTATATGCCTTAGCGGTATTTCGCTGGGTATAGCATTCTTAACTGAGGAGGAGCTTGTATGAAAATCAAAAGACTAACATTTGCAATAACCACTGCCCTGCTATTTAGTTATGGGCAAATTGCGGTGGCAGATGTTGATGCTGCAAAAAAATGGATTGATAGTGAATTCCAACCATCATCCTTGTCTAAAGAAGATCAATTAAAAGAACTAGAGTGGTTTATTAAAGCTGCTGAGCCTTTAAAAGGGATGGAAATCAATGTTGTTTCCGAGACCATCACCACTCACGAATATGAATCTAAAACTTTAGCTAAAGCTTTTAGCGAAATCACCGGAATTAAAGTTACTCATGATTTAATTGGCGAAGGCGATGTGGTTGAAAAGCTGCAAACCCAAATGCAATCGGGTAAGAATATTTATGATGCCTTTATTAATGACTCAGACTTAATTGGTACGCATTGGCGTTATCAGCAAGCCCGTAATCTGACCGACTGGATGGAAGGTGAAGGTAAGGAGGTGACAAATCCGGGTTTGGATTTAAAAGACTTTATCGGCTTAAGCTTTACTACAGGACCTGATAAAAAGCTGTATCAATTGCCGGATCAACAATTCGCTAACTTGTATTGGTTTCGCCAAGATTGGTTTAGTGATGAAAAAAACAAGGCTGATTTTAAAGCAAAATATGGCTATGACCTAGGTGTTCCAGTGAATTGGTCGGCTTATGAAGATATTGCTGAGTTTTTCACAGGGCGGGAGATTGATGGCAAAAAAGTCTATGGACACATGGACTATGGTAAAAAAGATCCCTCTTTAGGTTGGCGCTTTACTGATGCGTGGATGTCAATGGCGGGGATGGGTGATAAGGGTGAGCCGAATGGTTTACCTGTGGATGAATGGGGGATTCGGGTAAATGAAAAATCCCAACCGGTCGGCTCTTGTATGGCACGCGGTGGGGCAACCAATGACCCTTCTGCAGTGTATGCAATTACCAAATATGTGGATTGGTTGAAGAAATATGCCCCACCCGCTGCCGCTGGTATGGTGTTCTCTGAGGCGGGCCCTGTTCCTGCTCAAGGTGAAGTAGCACAGCAAATGTTCTGGTACACCGCTTTCACGGCCGATATGGTCAAAGACGGTTTACCCGTCGTGAATGCAGATGGCACTCCCAAATGGCGGATGGCCCCCTCACCTCATGGTGCTTATTGGGAAGAAGGCATGAAAGTCGGTTATCAAGATGCGGGTTCTTGGACGATCATGAAATCCACCCCGACTGATCGGGCAAAAGCGGCTTGGCTCTATGCGCAATTCGTCACTTCTAAAACCGTGGATGTGAAAAAATCGCATGTCGGCCTGACCTTTATTCGTGAATCGACGATTAATGATAAGAGCTTCACGGAGCGCGCTCCGAAATTGGGCGGCTTAGTGGAATTCTATCGTTCACCAGCACGGGTTCAATGGTCGCCAACCGGTACTAACGTTCCTGATTATCCAAAACTTGCCCAATTATGGTGGCAAAATATTGGCGATGCTTCATCCGGCGAAAAAACACCTCAACAAGCCTTAGATGCTTTATGTGAAGCCCAAGAAAAAGTCTTGGAACGTTTGGAAAAAAGCGGGGTGCAAGGTGAAATTGGGCCAAAAATGAATGAGGCCAAAGACCCGAAAGAATGGCTCGATGCCCCCGGTGCACCTAAGCCTAAATTAGACAATGAAAAGCCTCAACCCGAAACCATTAACTATGATGAGTTAGTAAAATCTTGGACTAAAAGCTGATTTAAGCTATAAAGATTAACCCCTCCCAGCCTCCCCTGCTCAGGGGAGGCGTTTGCTTTTTCCCTTGTTAAGGAGAGATTTGGGAGGGGGGTTTCTCATCCTCAAAGGAACTCGCTATGGCCTATTTAATTGCAATTGATCAAGGCACAACCTCCACCCGTAGCATGGTCTTTAATGAGCGATTGCAAGTCATTGCGTTGGCTCAACAAGAATTTCCACAATACTTTCCACAATCGGGTTGGGTGGAGCATGACCCCGAAGATTTATGGCAAACCACCCTCAGCACACTGAAAGCGGCGCTTGCTAAAGCTCAGCTTGAGGCAGCGGATATGAGTGCGATTGGTATTACTAACCAGCGTGAAACTGTTGTTGTTTGGGATAAAGACACAGGTAAAGCCATTTATAATGCCATTGTGTGGCAAGACCGCCGTACCGCTGATTACTGTCAAGAACTCAAAAAAAATGGCAGTGAAGCACTGATTCAACAAAAAACGGGCTTACGGGCGGACCCTTATTTTAGTGGCACAGAAGTCCGCTGGATTTTAAATCATGTTGAAGGTGCACGTGCTCAAGCCGAAGCGGGTCAACTGCGCATGGGTACTATTGATACTTGGTTGATTTGGCAGTTAACGGGCGGCAAAGTCCATGCCACTGACGCGACCAATGCTAGCCGCACGATGCTATTTAATATTCATACCGGACAATGGGATGCCGAGCTATTAAAACTCTTAGAGATTCCGGCGAGTTTATTACCTGAAGTCAAAGACTGTGCCGCCGATTTTGGCATCACTGACCCCGCGATTTTAGGTGCAGCCCTGCCGATTTCAGGCGTGGCGGGTGATCAACATGCTGCTGTAGTCGGGCAGGCTTGTTTCCAAGCAGGGATGATGAAATCAACCTATGGCACGGGTTGTTTTGCACTGTTAAATACCGGAGCGCATGCGGTTAACTCGCATAATAACTTACTCACCACCTTGGCGTATCAACTCAATGGCCAGCGAACCTATGCCTTAGAAGGCTCAATTTTCATCGCTGGGGCAGCGGTACAATGGCTGCGTGACGGCTTAAAAATCATCCAAAAAGCCAGTGATACTCAAGCTTTGGCTGAAGCGGCTGACCCGAATCAAACCGTGTATTTAGTCCCTGCCTTTGTCGGTTTAGGGGCACCCTATTGGGATCCAGAGGCACGCGGGGCTTTATACGGCTTAACTCGCAATACCGGTCCGGCTGAAATTTCCAAAGCCACCTTAGAAAGTATTGGCTATCAAACTCGTGATTTATTACAAGCGATGCAGGCAGATAGTGCAGGTTTAAAAGAAACCAAGACCGTACTGCGGGTCGATGGCGGGATGACCGCTTCCACGTGGGCCATGCAGTTTTTAGCGGATATTTTGGACAGTCCAGTAGATCGCCCTCAAATCTTAGAATCAACTGCCACGGGGGCTGCTTATTTAGCGGGCTTACAACAAGGTATCTGCCCAGCACCCGAGCAATTTGCCAAAGAATGGGCCTTGGATCAACGTTTCACACCCACAATGAACCAAGCAACCCGCGAACAAAAATATGCAGGTTGGTTAGATGCCGTGCGGCGGACACGGAGCAGTTTAGCTTGATCAGAGGGCGCGACAAACCTAACGATTAGCCAGCAATTGCCTTAATAATGGAACATCCACATACTGCCTGACACCAGCCTCACCCTGTAACACCGTTATGCCTTGGTCTGGCTCACCCAAGTGATCCAGCACCAACAAGGCTTGACTAAAATCTTGGGTTTTAGTGTATTCATTCACCGTCACCAATGTTGGTACTCCGGCAGCATGTGCGGATTTTAAGCCATTGTCGGAATCTTCTAGGGCTAGGCACTCTTCAGGCTGAAGCTTTAATTGCGCTAAAGCATAGGTGTAAATATCCGGTGCAGGTTTTTTCTTTGGCACTATATCGCCCGCTGCAATGCAATCAAACCACTGCAGCGCCTCAGCCCCCAAAGTGGCTGCTAATAAATAGCTCACATTCTCCGGTGTAGTCGTGGTAACAATCGCTAGGCGCAAACCTGCAGCCCGTGCTTCTTGAATTAAGCGTTGCACACCACAGCGTAAAGGAATCTGTCCTTGTTGCAGTCGCTCTAAATAGAAATGCGTTTTGCGCTGATGCAGCTTAGCGATAAAGTCTTTTAAATCCTTGGGCTTGATGAATGGTGTTGCATAATGGTCTATGAAAAATTGAATCCGCTCTTTGCCCCCAGTCACTTGGAGCAACTCACCATACAGTTGCACATCCCAATGCCACTCTAAACCGATTTCAGCAAAGGCTTGATTGAAAGCAACACGATGCCCGTGCTCCTCCGTATCGGCCAATGTCCCGTCAACATCCCATAATAAAGCTTTTAATTGTGTCATACTCAGCGCCTCCATTGGCTTAGGATAAGCGTGTTTGTGGCGTGGTGTTATTCATCTCAAGAGATAAGTCTTAAAATTAACGAGGTATTATCTGCCGCCTTGTAATCAATCTGAAATATTTGTCATGCTAGGATGCGCCGAAGCCACTAAAGGTAGAAGGTCATGAAAAAACAAATCCTCTGTGTCGAAGATGAAGCAGCGATTCGACAAATGATTCGCTTTAGTTTAGAACGTGAAGGCTATACCGTGATGGAGGCCGAAAATGCCTATGTAGCGCGTGAATTGGTTGCGAATCAAACCCCTGACCTCATGTTAATTGATTGGATGTTGCCCGATTTGTCTGGGCCTGAGCTGATTCGGCGTTTCCGTAAAGATGAAGTGACCCGCGATATTCCTATCGTCATGCTCACGGCACGCTCTGAAGAAGAGGATATGATTCATGGCCTTGAGGTCGGTGCGGATGACTATTTAGCCAAACCGGTGTCTTTAAAAACCCTCACCGCCCGCATTAAGGCTTTGTTGCGCCGCTCTGAAGGTTTTAGTGCACGCAAGGTATTAACGATGGGGCCAATTAATCTCGATTTAGATGCTCATCAACTCACCATTCATGGCCAAGCGATTCATCTAGGGATTACCGAATATAAGCTGCTGGAGTTCTTTATGAAGCATCCGGGGCGAGTCTATTCACGCGCCCAACTCCTCGATTTTATTTGGGGGCAAAATACGTATATCGAAGAACGCACCGTGGATGTACATATTTTGCGTTTACGCAAAGCCCTAAAACTACAAGAAGCGGATCACTGCATTCATACCGTGCGCGGTGCCGGCTATCGTTTTACCGAGGAAGCCTTTCATGAGCTATGACTATTGGCAGGTGGAAATCCGCCGCCTAATAGCCATGCTCGTGCTTAGCCTCATCATCGCTTATGCGACAGGTTATTGGCTCTTGAGTTTTTTAGTGGTCAGCTTGGGCTATATTGCTTGGATGCTGTTTAAGCTAAGGCAGTTACAAACTTGGCTAGCCACGGGTCAACCACCAGAAGCGATGCCCGATAGTGATGGTGCTTGGGAGCAAATCACTTATCTGATCCATCGCAGCAAACAAAAAAGCAAATCACGTAAAAAAAAGCAGCGCGAAACTTTAGATCGCTTAAATAATGTGATGGCCGCCTTACCCGATGCGACCGTGCTAATTAACCAAGACTTTATTATTCAATGGTCAAATCCTGCAGCGGCTCGCCTGTTAGGGATTCAAATTGAATTAGATTGGGGTAATCGGTTAGATAATTTAATTCGCTCACCTGAACTCCATGCACTGTTAGCTGCAGGTGAGACGGATAAAAAAATCCGCCTGCTTTCGCCACTGGATGAGCAAATTATTCTACAAGCACATTTAGTCGCGGTGCAGAAAAATCTATTTTTATTTAATGTGCGTGATATTAGCCAAGGTGTTCATTTACAACAAACCCGCAAAGCTTTTTTTGCGAATGCCTCTCATGAATTACGCACGCCTTTAACGGTATTAGCCGGTTATTTAGAATTATTCGAAGATGAGACTGCATTGCCTGAGCATTTATTACCAGCCGTACAACAAGCCCGTGCTCAAGCCGAGCGAATGCAGCGCATTATCAGTGATATGTTGTCTTTATCTAAATTAGAAAATGATGAACAACGCCGGATGATTGAAACTGAAATTAATGTCCCTGAGTTACTGCATGAAATTGCTCTTTCTTTAGGTGATACGTTAGCTGCCGACTCCCATACTTTAAGTTTAAACTTCGATCCAAACCTTTATTTGCTAGGCCATGAGCCTGATTTACTGAGTGTGCTGACTAATCTCACAGATAATGCGATTCGGCATACACCGCCTGGAACCCATATTCAGCTGGATTGGCAGCAGCGAGCGAATGGACAAGTCTGTTTGAGCGTTGAAGATAATGGGTCTGGTATTCCAGCACAACATATTAGCCATTTAACAGAACGTTTCTATCGAGTGGATAAAGGCCGTGCACGCGATAAAGGTGGCACGGGCTTAGGCTTAGCCATTGTTAAACATGTGATGCTTAATCACGGTGGCAACTTAGACATCACCAGCAAAGCAGGCTGTACCCGCTTTACCGCTTGCTTCCCAAGTACACGCGCTCTACGAAAATAGCCGAGCATTTACAAAGCACGCTGCTATACTGCAGGCATGACTAATACCCTCAAATTCTGGACTCGCTTACCTGCCACGCTCTTACGAGAGTTAATCAATGGTGAAATCACCCTGCGTGCAATGGGCTTGGTGTATACAACCTTACTCTCTATTACACCCTTGTTAGCCTTAAGCTTTTCCGTGCTCAAGGGATTTGGGGTTCACAATCAGCTTGAACCTTTATTATTACAGTTTATGGCTCCCCTCGGGACGAAAGCTGAAGAAGTCACTAAGCAAGTGCTGGGTTTTGTCGATAATATTCAAGTCGGTGCTTTAGGCGTGGTCGGTTTAGTCACTCTGCTCTATACCGTATTAATGATGATGCAACAGATTGAAAATGCCTTTAATCATCTGTGGCAATTACCTACAAATCGCTCCTTACATAAGCAATTTAGTAAATACATCAGTGTCATTATGGTGGCTCCGATTATATTATTCACTATGTTTGGTTTAATGAGTTCATTAAGCCATACAGCGATTGCTAAACAGTTATCGAGCCATTCGAGCTGGAATAGTTTATTACAACTCATTCCTGTGTTATTAGTGGTTGCTGTTTTCACTTTTATTTATATTTTTATTCCTAATACCCGCGTTAAATTTCTACCCGCTTTAGGGGCAGGGATGATTGCAGGGGTTGCATGGCAAACAGGAGGTTGGCTATTTGCTGCCTTTGTCGTGAACTCTGGACCGCAAACGGCTATTTACTCTGTATTTGCGGGTTTATTTTTATTTATGCTCTGGATGTATATCGGTTGGATTATTGTATTATTAGGTGCGCGCTTGGCTTATTATTTCCAATACCCTGAAGCTGTTTTTCAAGTAGGGCAAGCCGATAATTTAAGCTTAGAAAGTCGTGAGCTACTCGCTGCTGCTGTCTTACGCGAAATTGCCCTCGGGTTTACCCAAGGCCGCCCACCTTTAAGCTTAGAAGAATTAAGAGCACAAATTCCTATTTCGCGGTTATTAATTAATAAAACTTTAGAGGATTTAATTCGCTACGGTATTCTCAGCCAAGAAACTGGTAAACAACCCCGCTATTTACTGCGTGTATCCCCTGATTTGCTCACCGTACACTATATTCGTCAGTCCCTTTGGCAAGGTGATCACTTGCAGCAAAAGCAAGCTCAACAGATTCGCCAAGCCACGGGTCTAGGCGAGCAAGGCTTAGAGCGTTTGCATCAACAAGCTGAGCTGACCATTACGCAATTATTAGAGCAACGCACGGCTGAACCACCGACACAAGCCAGCACTTAGCCATTGATTTCAACTGGATTTCATGCTTCATTGCAAGTTTAGGTTGGCCGCTTACTGCTCAGCCTCTACGCAGCACAAGGAATCCACTATGACGGCTAAATTCACACTCGATGAACTCCAACAAGCTTATGCCGCAGGCCAAATAGATACGGTTATTGCTTGCCAAGTCGATATGCAAGGACGCCTGATGGGTAAGCGCTTTCATGCCGATTACTTTATCAAACAGGCGGTGAAAGAAACGCATGCTTGTAATTATCTACTGGCGACGGATATGGATATGCATACCGTGGATGGCTATGCCGCCACCAGTTGGCAAGCGGGTTATGGCGATTATGTGATGAAGCCCGATTTAACGACCCTCCGCCCGTTACCTTGGTTAGCAGGCACGGCCTTAGTGCTTTGTGATGTACTCGATCATGCTACCCATGAACCCGTAGCGCATTCGCCGCGTGCCATGCTCAAAAAACAAATCGCCCGTTTAGCTGACTTGGGTATGCAACCCATGATGGCGACTGAATTAGAATTTTTTCTGTTTAATCAAAGCTATGCAGAGGCACATGCAGCAGGCTATCAACATCTAAAATTAGCCAGCGCCTATAATCAGGATTATCACATCCTGCAAACCAGTAAAGAAGAGTCCGTGTTGCGTGCCATTCGTAATGGCTTATTTGGAGCGGGCATTCCGGTCGAGTGTTCTAAAGGTGAGGCCTCTGCTGGGCAAGAAGAAATCAATATTCAATACGCTGATGCACTCACCACTGCGGACTATCATTCCATCGTGAAAACAGCTTGTAAGGAAATCGCCTGGAGCCAAGGTAAAGCGGTCACTTTCATGGCAAAATGGGATTACAGTGCAGCCGGTAGCTCTGCGCATATCCATCAGTCCTTGTGGAGTCTCGATGGCCAGACTGCCCTATTTTTTGATCCGCAAGCCCCCAATGGCATGTCTACCTTGATGCGTCATTATCTGGCAGGCTTACTCGCTCATGCCGATGCACTCACCTATTTCCTCGCGCCTTGGATTAACTCCTACAAACGCTTTCAAGCCGGCACGTTTGCGCCCACTAAAGCCATTTGGAGCCGCGACAATCGGACTGCTGGCTATCGTTTATGTGGTGAGCATAGTCAAGCTCTTCGGATTGAATGTCGTGTCGGCGGAGCGGATTTGAATCCTTATTTAGCGCTCGCCGCCCAAATTGCTGCAGGTTTGGATGGCATTGAACGTCAGTTGGAGCTTGAGCCTGAATTTCGTGGTGATGCCTATGCAGCTAACCATGTCCGTACCATCCCCACCACGCTAAGGGCGGCTTTAGAAAAACTCGATCACTCCGCGATGCTGCGAGCGGCGATGGGCGATGCGGTGATTGAGCACTATTTGCATACCGGACAGTGGGAGCAATTTGAATATGATCGGCGCGTGACCAATTGGGAATTATGGCGTGGCTTTGAGAGGGCTTAGGTATGCAGCACTATGATTATATTATTGTCGGTGCAGGGGCAGCAGGCTGTGTCGTCGCCAATCGACTGAGTGCCAATCCTAAAGTATCCGTCTGCTTAATCGAAGCAGGCGGCAGTGATAAAAGTTTATGGGTAAAAATCCCCGCAGGGATTTTTGGCTTATACGGTAATAAGAAATATGACTATACCTATCAGGGTGTACCCCAAAAGCAGTTGAATAACCGCGTAATTACTGTCAATCGTGGTAAAGGTTTGGGGGGGTCTAGCTCGATTAATAGCATGGTTTATATTCGTGGCAATCAACATGATTATGATGGCTGGGCCGCTTTAGGCTGTGAAGGCTGGTCTTATCAAGAAGTTCTACCTATTTTTAAAGACTTAGAACGTAATTTAGCAGGGCAAGACCCTGCCTATCATGGTTTTACGGGTGAACTGAATGTGGTCAACCCTCAAGATATTAACGAGCTAGCGCGGCGTTTTGTGCAAGCCGGAGCAGCGGCGAAGCTACCGGAAAATACCGACTTTAATGGCGAATCACAGCTAGGTTTAGGTATTTATCAGGTTACACAAAATCAAGGGGTGCGTGTCAGCAGTTATACGGCCTTTATTGAACCGATTCAACAACGCCCGAATTTAACGATATTAACCAATACCGAAGTCTTCAAATTGCAGATTACCCAAGATCGGGTGACAGGGGTCGAGCTTGAGCGCGATGGCGTGCACAGTAGCTTGCAATGCACTCGTGAAGTCATTTTAAGTGCGGGGGCGATTGCCTCGCCTCGGATTCTGTTAGCGTCGGGGATAGGGGATCAAGACGAGTTAAAAGCCCTCGGTCTAGAATGCAAACAGCATCTACCCGGTGTGGGTGAAAATCTACAAGATCATATTGATAGTATGGTTACAGTGCGCTCGCCTCAACCGGTGTCAATTGGTGTTTCTTGGGCAAGTGTGTTCCCCCATATTTTGCCCGCCCCTTTTCAGTATGGTTTAAAGCGCAAAGGCTGGTGGACGACTAATTATGTCGAAGCGGGTGGCTTTGCCAAAACTCGCTATGCGGAAGCCGCCCCGCTTGGCAGCCCTGCGGCTGACCCTGATGTGCAATTCCATTTCACGCCGATTTTTCGTAGTTATCGCGGGCGCAAATTGGAAATGGGGCATGGTTATTCCTTATTTACTTGCGTCTTACGCCCCGAAAGTAAAGGTCGTGTGAAACTCGCAAACGATGGCCGTTTTAAAAATCTACTGATCGACCATAATTTTTTCTCCGCCGCTGCAGATCAAAAGGTTTTGATTGAAGCCGTGAAAAAAGCGCGTGAAATCCTTGCCTCCCCCGTGTTCGATACGGTGCGGGGTGAAGAAATGGCCCCGACCTCGCGTCTGCAATCAGATGAGGAAATCCTTGCGTATTTACGGCAAACCGCGAGTACCGTTTTCCATCCAGTCGGTACTTGTAAAATGGGGGTAGATGCTCTGGCTGTCGTGAATCCGTATGATTTAAAAGTTAAAGGCATGCAGAATTTGCGGGTGATAGATGCCTCCATCATGCCTAAATTAATCAGTGGGAATACCTCTGCGCCGAGCATGATGATTGGTGAAAAAGGTGCACGAATGATTTTGGCTGCAGCTTGATATGCATAAGCTGACACTTATTCGGCCTATTTGCAGGCAACTCGCTGAACTGACAAGCTAGGCAAGCGTAGCAGCCTTAAAGGAGAATAGGCATGTTGGATTGGAAACAAGTGCTTCATCTGAGTCAAAAAGGTAATTTGCCTCCTGATCGCGTGGTGAGCAAAACCGATCAGGAATGGCGGGCGCAACTGAGCCCTGAGCAATATCAAATCACTCGTCAGCATGGTACTGAGCGGGCGTTTAGCTCAGAATTGTGTAGTTTATTCGAGCCGGGTTTATATGCTTGTATTTGCTGTGGCAGTCTGTTGTTTGATGCTAGTCAGAAATTTGAATCTGGCAGCGGTTGGCCCTCTTTCACTCAACCTCTTAAAGAAAATGCCCTTGCCTATCATGCGGATCGTTCCTATGGGATGTTCCGTGTCGAAACCCTCTGCAATACCTGTGAGGCTCATTTAGGCCATGTATTTCCCGATGGCCCACCGCCGAGTGGTTTGCGTTATTGTATGAATGCGGTCGCTTTGAAAAAACTGAAGGATGCTCAAAATGACAACTAGCCCCTTAGAAACAGCTAGCTTTGGCGGTGGCTGCTTTTGGTGTACGGAAGCGATCTTCCAAGAATTGCAGGGTATCGAACAAGTGGTGAGTGGCTATAGTGGTGGACATTTGCCCAATCCTGATTATCGTAGTGTCTGCACGGGTAAGACTGGGCATGCAGAGCTGGTGCAAATCCAATTTGATCCCACTCAGATCAGTTACGCCGACTTGGTGCGGATTCATTTAGCAACCCATGATCCGACCAGTTTAAACCGCCAAGGTGCAGATCGGGGTACGCAATATCGCAGTGTCATTTTTACTCATAGCCCCGAGCAACAAGCAACGGCTCAAGCAGTAGTCGAAGAAATGCAGGCAAATTTTGATGCGCCGATTGTGACGCAAATTACGCCTGCTGAGACTTTTTATCCTGCAGAGGATTATCATCAAAATTATTACCGCACGAATCCAAGCGCAGGTTATTGCCAAGCGGTGATTAATCCGAAATTGAGTAAAGCACGGGCTTTGCTTAAGCAATATCTTGCTTGACCCTTAACGAGGGTGTGTTTAAACTCTAGTTACAAACTGTTTAGTTCAGCTATTATTTTGAGTGAATTTTATGCAATGCTTAATTTTTTCTCATGCAAACTTTTTATACAGCACATTTCCTGCTAAGGGCCTCTGTAAGTGCTTGATT
>NZ_FUYB01000037.1 GCF_900167255.1 Thiothrix eikelboomii | reverse complement strand
CTGTACTTGCTCAGCCGTTGGATAGAATCGGTAGTGGTAGGCGCGTTTCACCACAGGCATTTAGTCGGCTGCCTCTAGTTTGCTTTGATCGAGTAGCTGTGGGTGCTGTTGAGAAATATGCTGCTTTAACGCATTAATCACAAAGCTTGTGACGGTTCTAGATTCAAGGTTTGCAGCTTCTTGTAGCAAGTTTTTTAAACTTTCTTCAATTCTAATGTTTAAACGAACTTCTTTATCAGAATCCATTTTGTTATCCCAATGTATTGGCATTACTATCCTATGGGTCTAATATTAACCCATTGGGATAACATTGACAACCCAAAAACAAGTCTTTTGATCTTTGTGACCCAGTATCGACGCAAGGTTTTCACCCAAGCTATTTTGGATGAGATGCGTTTCATCTTTGAACGGGTTTGTTTAGAACAGGGTGTTCAACTCACTGAGTTTGACGGTGAGGCCGACCCTGTTCACTTGCTGCTGAACTACCCACCTAAACTGTCGATTACGTTACTGATTAAGCAGTTGAAAGGCGCATCGAGTCGGCATATTCGACAACAACGCTATGCCAGCATTCGCCAAAAGCTATGGGGCAATCACTTGTGGTCGCCTTCCTACTTCGCGGGTAGTTGTGGTGGTGCGCCGTTGGAGGTCATTCGGCAATATGTTGAGCAACAGGACACACCGCATTAATCGGCTATCGCCGATCCGCCTTGTATCCCCGTACTGAAGTACGGGGTTTTACGGCGCGGAGGATAAAACTTTAAGCTTAAATTTTAAGAAGTTAAAAAATTCTAAAAATCACTCAATTGACAATAACTTAGATCTACAGCATAATCTCGCGCCTTTAATGAAACCATAGTAGAGTTTGGTCTTTAACTCTGCATCCTTGCTTCACTGCCCATCAATTGGTTAGCAGGAGGCTGTTTAATCCAAAAGGAGACTGCATGCGTCACTATGAAATTGTCTTCCTCGTCCACCCGGATCAGAGTGAGCAAGTTCCAGCTATGATCGAGCGTTATCGCACGCTGATTAACGAAAACCAAGGTAGTATTCATCGTTTAGAAGATTGGGGTCGTCGTCAACTGGCGTATCCAATCAACAAAATTCACAAAGCCCATTATGTGATGATGAATATTGAATGTGATGGCAAAACCTTAGACGAATTGGAAAGTATTTTCCGCTTCAATGATGCCATCATCCGTACTTTGACGATCCGTCGTGATGGTCCTGTCACTGAAGCGTCGCCATTGAGCAAAGAAAATGAAGGTAAAACGAAGCGTCCACCTCGTCGTGAAGAAGTCGAGATAGATGATGCTGACCTTGATGAAGCTGACGACGAATAATTGTAGGGATAATTACTATGTCACGTTTTTTCCGCCGTAAAAAATACTGCCGTTTCACTGCCGAAGGTATTGCTGAAGTCGATTACAAAGACCTCGACACCTTAAAAGGCTTTATCACTGAAACTGGCAAAATCGTACCTAGCCGAATCACTGGGACTAAAGCGCCTTATCAGCGTCAATTAGCAACAGCGATTAAGCGCGCCCGTTTCTTAGCGCTGATGCCTTATACCGATCAGCACAAGTAATTTTAGCCAGCGGTTGTGCTTAGCATAGCCGCTGACTAAGAGCAGGAGACATTAATGGCTGCCTTCATTATGTCAGGGCCACTTCAAGCGATTGGCTTTGCCTTAGGGTTTGCTTTGCTAGCGATGTTTCTGCCATTTTTAGGTTTACTCAGTAATGCTGCTATTGGTTTAGTAACCTTGCGGATGGGCTGGCAACGGGGCGTGATGATTGCGTCAGTTGTGAGCCTCGGCTTAGGCTTAGTCGCACTTTTATTGCAAGGCAATGTATTGGGCAGCTTGTTTTCAAGCTTAATACAGTCGCTGCTGATTGTTGGTCTCGCACTTTATTTAGCACGGTCTGCCTCTTGGGCACAATTAATCCAAGTTATTTTTGGCCTAGCAGCAGCCTTAGTGGTGTTATTTCATATCAGTGTGACTGATCCTGTCAGCTTTTGGAAAAATGCCCTACAAGCTTTGGTAGACTGGGATCAACTGCAAGCTAGCTTGGCGGATGTAAACTTAGATGAGTTACTCAATCAAGTGGCCAAGCATATGACGGGACTCTTTGCAGCTTCGATGGGGTTAGTGATTACTCTATCGCTGATGCTAGCTCGTCATTGGCAAGCAGTTTTGTATAATCCGGGCGGCTTCAAGGAAGAAATGTATGGCTTGCGCTTGCATAAATTTGCAGCTCTAGGCCTAAGTGCCGTGATTATCTTAGCCCTGTTTAATCCTGCAGCGTGGTTGATTGACTTGATTTTAGTCGGACTTGGGATGTTTTTATTCCAAGGCATTGCTTTGCTGCATAGTGTGCGGGCGCAACTTAAGGCGCATCGTGCTTGGTTATTAGCCTTATATCTACCTTTGGCATTTTTACCTGTACAGACCGGCTTATTAGTCGCTGTTTTTGGTATGGTCGATACCCTTGCTGATTTCCGTGGTTATTTAGCACGCAGAACTAAAGAGTAAAACTTAAAGTATTTATGGATTGTTCAGGCTTAGCCTGAGTTAAATTTAAGGTGAGAACAATGGAAGTCATACTTCTAAAGAAAGTTGAAAATCTCGGTGCACTCGGAACTGTCGTTAATGTACGTCCAGGTTATGGTCGTAATTACCTGATTCCGACCGGCCGCGCCAAAATGGCCACTAAAGCCAATGTTGCTGAATTCGAACAACGTCGAGCTGAGTTAGAAAAAGCCGCCCAAGATGCACATGCAGCCGCTGAGGCACGTCGTGATCAACTCCAAGACTTAGTGTTAACAATCAAAGCCAAAACCGGTGGTGAAGGCAAACTATTCGGTTCGGTCTCGAGCATTGAAATCGCTGAAGCTATCCTTGCTGCGGGGATTGAAATTGAACGCCGTGAAATTCGTATGCCTGCAGGGCCTTTGCGCTTATTAGGTGAATATGAAGTGGGTGTGCATTTACACACCGATGTCGATGCGATTGTTAAAGTTGTTATCGAAGAAGAAAAAGCTAATTAATTAGTTGTTTACTTCAATCATCAGGTGGCTTTATCACTGCCTGATGAATTTTCTAAGCGAGCCCCCGCTCTTTTCCTCTGACTTCCTGTAAACTGCTGGCTATGGCAGACACATACGAATCCCTAAAAATACCTCCACACTCGATCGAAGCAGAGCAATCGGTGTTGGGCGGCTTAATGCTGGATAATGAAGCTTGGATGGTCATTGGTGACAAGCTATCCGAGACGGATTTTTATCGGCAGGACCACCGCTTAATCTTCCGTGCTATTGCTTATTTAGCCAGTCAACAAAAACCTCTGGATATTATTACCTTAAGCGAATGGCTTAAGGAAAACCGTTCACTCGATGATGCCGGTGGTTTAGCTTATTTGGCAACAATGGCTAAGGATACACCCAGCGCGGCCAATATTGCGGCTTATGCAGACATCGTGCGCGAAAAATCTATTCTGCGGCAATTAATTAGCGTAGGTACCGAAATCACTGATTCTGGCTATAACACCGAAGGCCGTGATAGTCGTGAATTGCTCGACCAAGCAGAGCGTAAAGTGTTTGAAATTGCTGAGCATGGAGCACGCAATACTAAATCCTTCCGTGATCTGAAATCGCTGATGAAAGCCACCTTAGAGAATATTGAAATACTCAGCAAACTGAATTCAACCATTACAGGGGTTTCGACGGGTTATACCGATCTTGATGAAATGACTTCTGGCCTGCAAAAGGGGGATTTAGTCATTGTTGCGGGTCGTCCGTCGATGGGTAAAACAACCTTCTCAATGAATATTGCTGAATATGCCGCCGCACATAAAAAACTACCCGTTGCCGTCTTCAGTATGGAGATGCCTGCTGAGCAATTGACACTACGTCTTTTATCTTCTATGGGACGAGTTGATCAACATCGTTTGCGCACGGGCCAATTGACCGATGAGGATTGGCCACGAATTGCGACAGCGGTAAAAATCTTTGCTGATGTACCGATGTTCATTGATGATAGCCCTGCACTTTCGCCAAATGAAGTACGGGCGCGTTCACGGCGCTTAGTGCGTGAACACGGTCAGCTTGGTCTGATCGTGCTCGATTATCTGCAATTAATGCAAGGGAGTGGTAAAAGTGAAAACCGCACCAATGAGGTTTCGGAAATTTCACGCTCGCTCAAAGCCTTAGCCAAAGAACTCAGTACACCGATTATTGTTCTTTCCCAGCTCAACCGTAGTCTTGAGCAACGCCCGAATAAACGCCCGGTCATGTCTGATTTGCGTGAGTCAGGTGCGATTGAGCAGGATGCTGACGTGATTATGTTTGTGTATCGTGATGAAGTTTATCATCCTGACTCAGCAGAAAAAGGCTCTGCAGAAATCATTATTGCCAAGCAACGGAATGGCCCGATCGGTACTTGCCGTTTGACCTTCTTAGGTAAATACACCCGCTTTGAAAACTATACACCAGAAGTCTATACCCAAGGCTTTGAGTAGGTTGTTGACCTATAGCTTGCCCTCCTAAACCGTTAAACTAATTAATTTATCAGCACATCAAGGAAAGATGTGCTATTTTTAATTTGATTAATTTTCAATCAAATTATGGCAAGGATGGCTTAACAGCGATGTATGAAAGCTCAAAGCACGCTAATTGGCTGCTCGCTACTTTATTACTGACTTTATTAGTCAGCGGCTTAGTTCTTAGTTGGCTGTTAACACGCTCTTCGCTATTTGCTGGCGCAGAGCGACTCACCCATGCTCAAATGACACAACAGCCCTTAGGAGCTGATTCCAGCTTATTGTTACCGCAATCTCAAATCCTTCAGCTGCCTGAAATCGAATCAATTCAACCCCCAAAGCTGGCAAGCCCAAGCCAACCTGCTCAGCACACGCATCCTGAGCAAACCAGCACCGCTGCTGTCAATCCAGCCTCGAGCCATCCAATTTCGAATAACCGCCTTGCACCTAGCCTATTAGACAGCCAACAACAATTAGAGCAAGCTACGCTAATTCCCGAGCCTATTTTACCCCTAGCCAGTTTAGCAGCTAATACGCCTAGTTCTTCACTTAGAACTACAGCACCGACCGCCTTAACCCTGCAGGGCTTAAAACAAGCCACGGATACTCCAACACCGAGTATCGAAAAACCGCAACAGGGTTGGATTTATGCGGGGCAATTTCAAAACGGGGCTTGGAATCTAGTGGGTTTGAAGATAAATCCGACCGACTTACCTGAGGCTAATCAAACTTATCAATTAATTTGGGGCGCCAATGTACGCTCAGCCCCACCGGGGCAACGCATGAACACAGGTAGCACCAATTTGGCAGAGAATGTTGGCTATTTAGCAGAAGGGTCGACCATTCAAGTACGAACCGTTAAACATTCTGGAAAAAATGGGCATATTTGGCTAGAGATACCTTATGGAGATTGAAGGTTGAAGAAGGATGGAGAATGATTGACTCCATCTAATACCTTCAATAATTTGAATCCATGCTTAGCTTCAGTATTCGCACCAAACTGTTTATTGTTATTTTTTTAGCTTGCTCAATCGCGGTGGCAGCGGCTTTAAGTTTTGTCCACTTCCAATTTAGATTAACTTATCTAGAATTTGTCCGCCAACAAGAAAACGAGCATTTACAGCAACTTAAAGCAACAGTGCTTGCCTATTATGCCCAACACGGTAGCTGGGAAAACCTGAAAAAAGATCGTCGCCAATGGTTTTTATTACAGCGCCCGCTGCATGAACAAACTGAAACCGAGAGCAAGGATTTGCCACCCGCCCCCTCGCTCAATCGTCTGACCCGCTTTGATGTCCGCCGCCGCACTGTTTTATTAGATGCCAATCATCAATTGGTACAGGGAATCCAACTTAAAGACCCACCCGATCTTGAATACCAATTAGAGTTCAAGCAGCAAATTGTAGGCTACTTAGGTTTGTATCAACGCACCGGCTTTAGTGACAGTAGTGAAGATGCTAAATTCTTAGAAAAGCAAAATAGAACTTTAGTCATTATTGCGTTTATGACCTTATTAGGTAGTCTGCTAGTGGCCTTTCTATTAGCTCGCCAATTAGTTCGCCCGATTCAACACTTGCGGCATAGTACCAGTGAATTAGCCGATGGCAATTATGCAACACGAATTGCTGAACTAGGACGGGATGAATTAGGGCAGCTGAGTTCAGACTTCAACCGATTAGCGGAACGCTTGCAACAAACCGAACAAGCCCGTCGCCAATGGATTCAAGATATTGCCCATGAATTGCGTACTCCACTGTCGATTTTACGCGGTGAAATTGAAGCGATTCAAGATGGCATTAATCAAGCCGATGAGCACACGATACATTCTTTGCATCAAGAAACTTTGCACTTACAGCGCTTAGTTGAGGATCTATACACTTTATCTTTGTCTGACAGTGGCGCATTAAGCTATCACAAAACTGAAATTGATTTAGTCGGCAGCTTAACAATGAGCGTTAATCAATTTGAACACAGTTTCCATGAACAAGGTCTAACTATCAACAACCGGATTCCGACTAAGGCTACCGCTTGGATACAAGCCGATGAACAGCGCTTACAGCAATTGTTTCATAATCTGTTTAAAAATAGCCTCCGCTACACGGATGCACCGGGTTGTTTAGAGCTTCAATTTAAAAAACAAGGCCATTTTGCCGAAATTATTTTTGCCGATACCGCGCCTAGTGTGCCTGATGCGGCACTCCCTCACCTATTTGAGCGATTGTTTCGCGTAGAAAGCTCGCGCAATCGCTTAACTGGGGGAGCAGGTATTGGCTTGAGCATCTGCCATAATATTGTGGAAGCACATAGTGGTAGTATTCAAACCAGTCATTCACCTTTAGGGGGCTTGCAAATCACTGTAAAACTGCCGTTAAAGATAGTAAACAAAAAAATTAATTGAGACTAAAGCCATGTTCCCGGTGTTAATCGTAGAAGACGAACCTAAAATCGCCGAACTTTTAAAAAAATATCTCGAAAATGCTGGGTATAAAACCCATTGGATTGCAGACGGCAATACCGCGAGTACTTGGCTACTGAATAACCCAGTGGAATTAGTTCTTCTTGATCTCATGCTGCCCGGCAAAGACGGTTTAGATATTTGCAAAGAACTACGCCAACGCGCCCCACAACCACCGATTATTATGTTGACTGCCCGTGCTGAAGAGATTGATCGTTTATTAGGTTTAGAATTGGGGGCTGATGATTATATTTGCAAACCGTTTAGCCCCCGCGAAGTGATTGCCCGCGTTAAAGCCGTGCTGCGACGCACGCTACCCAATCAATCTGCTTCGCATCTGACTATCCTAGGCGTTGCAGGTATTCAATTGGATCGTGAGCGCTTAAGCGTCCAGTTCTCGGATCAACAAGTCATCCTGACCCTCGTCGAATTTGAATTATTAGAAACCCTACAATCCTATCCGGGGCGGATTTTCAGTCGCCAACAATTGATGGAGCGCGTCTACCCAGATAATCGGATTGTCAGTGACCGTACCATTGATAGCCATATTAAAAAGCTTCGTAAAAAGATTAATGCGCTTAATCCAGAGCGGGATTTTATCCACTCTGTCTATTCAGTTGGCTACAAATTTGAGCCTTAGCGAGTTAATAATCTCCTAGATCTCTCCATGATTAGCTCAAACTTAGTCCGTAATTCTTGCGTATTCTACCTGACATGGAAGCACACAAACTTCCACACAAAAACAAACTTAGGTTAGGGAAGACCACTTAAGTCAGTTAAAACTCACAAAGTCTTATCAATAATTTTGGAGATTACGCATGAAGAAGTCGATTTTAGCTTTAACCTTAGTCAGTGCTTTAGGTTTAGGGGCTGCCACTAGTGTATTTGCTCAAGATCCAGTCCCTACACAAAACACTACAGCAACCACTGCAGGCACTAATGCTGCACCCGCTGACACACAAGCCCAACGTGATGCAAAAATGGCTGAGCATATGGATAAACGCTTAGCAAAAATGAAAGAAAAACTAGGCTTAACCGATGAGCAAGTAGCTCAACTTAAAACCGTTATGACCGAGCAACGTACTAAAGCTGAAGCTCTTCGCACTGAAACCGAAACTCGTGTTAATGCTGTACTTACCCCTGAGCAAGTTGAAAAGATGAAAACGATGCGGGGCGGGCGTGGCTTTGGA
Source organism: Thiothrix eikelboomii (assembly GCF_900167255.1). GTDB lineage: Bacteria > Pseudomonadota > Gammaproteobacteria > Thiotrichales > Thiotrichaceae > Thiolinea > Thiolinea eikelboomii. The sequence continues at coordinate 5,436 of NZ_FUYB01000037.1, read as the reverse complement.
ATGGGCAACGGTGAAGGCCGTCATGGCGGTGGGCATCATCGTGGTGGTCATGGTGGACAAGGTGGTCACGATCATTGGGGTGACAAACCTGCAGAATAAGCCCAGTTTAATAGCTTCAGTTTAAGCAGCTGGAATTAGCTGAGCTGGCTTTAAACTCTGGCCTTGAACTTTTCACAACCGGATCTTAGATCCGGTTTTTTATTGGCCTATCAATTGGCTTAAGCAGCCATCGAATACCCGCGTAACCGTTGAGCAAACTCAGCTAAGGCCACAACACGGGTTTTTTCTGCATGGGTAATCCATTCTTGCACAGCTTCTAAGCGTGCTTCCTGTGAATGGGTCGTCCGCTCCCACAAATCCAATAAACTTTGCTTAAATTGATAAACAGTTGCCAAGGCTTGATGCCCTGCTAATAATTGCTGTAAATCTGCCTTAGCGGTTTGATCCAAAGGTTTAGATTGATTCAATAAGCGCTGGGCTAAACGGTGTTGCTTTCGGGAGGGTTGACTGGTTTGACCTAATTCAGCTTTCAATACGGGCTGAGTCACTTGGCGGGCAAAATTCGATAAAACTTGAATACGATTACCCAATACCGCCGCGACAGTATCCAAATCAACCACCTGCTTACTGGGATTAATCGTTAAACGTGGCGCAAGATTACGCACGGTCGCCATCCCCATGAGTGCCAATAACCGGATATACATCCAACCCAGATCAAATTCATACCATTTACTGGATAAGCGTGCTGAAGCAGCAAACGCATGATGATTATTGTGCAGCTCCTCACCACCGATCAGGATACCGAAGGGTGAAATATTGGTGGATGCATCCTCGGTTTGCCAATTACGATAACCCCACCAATGGGCTAAACCATTAATCACTCCTGCGGCCCAAAAGGGAATCCACAGCATTTGCACCAACCAAATAGCAAGACCTGCCCACCCGAATAAAGCCAGATCTATTAACAACATGCAGGCAACCCCTAACCAAGGTAAACGGGCATACAGCCTGCGCTCTAGCCAATCATCGGGTGTGCCACGGCCATAGAGCTTTAAAGTTTCTTGATTGAGTGATTCACGACGATAAAGCCAAGCCCCACGCCATAAGACGGTTTGAATCCCCTTGAAATGTGGGCTGTGTGGGTCATCAACGGTTTCACACTTAGCATGATGCTTGCGATGAATTGCTACCCATTCACGAGTCACCATGCCCGTCGTAAGCCACAACCAAAAGCGAAAAAAGTGAAAGGGAATAAAACCGAGATCCACTGCCCGATGCGTTTGCGAACGATGCAGAAAAATCGTCACTGCGATAATAGTAATATGGGTTAACCCTAAGGCAATACCCACCAATTGCCAAACTGCAAGCTCAGACCATAAGCCCATTGATACCTTCTCCTCTACCGATCGATTTAATTAACTATTTTATCCACCCAAGCATTAACCAGAACTAACTAGAATCATTAATCTTGTTAATGCTACCTTCGATTATACTTTTTTTAATAGAAAACTCATGACTTGCCCTGCCTTAGTTTGCCGGTAAATCTTTAAGTTCCAATGACTAAGATCAAGTTGATATTCCACTTCATGTTCTAAATAAATTAAAGTTTCCGACTTAATTAATTGTTGAGCTGTTAGCGCCCGAAGTGCGTGTTCCGGTAACGCTTGACGAAAGGGGGGATCTATAAAAATCACATCAAAACCCCGTGTCTCTCCTTGCAAATAACTGAAAGCATCCGCATGAACCAATAATGCTTGGCTTGCACCTAAACAAGCAGCATTAGCTTGCAATTGTTTGAAAGCGCGTAGATCTTGTTCAACGAATACCACTTCTGCAGCTTCACGCGATAACGCTTCAAACCCTAAAGCACCGCTACCTGCAAATAAATCGAGGCAACGAGCACCAGCCACCACCGGCTGCAGCCAATTGAATAAAGTTTCACGAACTCGATCCGGCGTGGGTCTTAAACCCACTACTTCAGCAATAGGAAGGCGACGACTGCGCCATTGTCCGCCTATAATACGTAATTGATTGGCTTGGACTCTGTTTGCCTTTGAACTATTACGATTTGGGCTAGCTGATGGTAGTATGCGGGGCATTTAGCAGAGTGCTCATAGATAAAAATTTAGTGCAGGTGATTGTACGATGTTTGGATTCGGAAAGAAAAAAAAGCAGGAAGCAGCAGACATCTCTCCAGATGCCGTACTGAACCCGCCGAAAAAGTCAGGACTCTTCGAACGCCTCCGCCAAGGCTTATTCAAGACGGGCAATACCATTACCGCAGGCATGGATGTCATCGTTAAGGGTAAAAAGAAAGTTGACGATGAAGTTCTAGAAGAGCTTGAAACTCGTCTTCTGATGGCGGATGTGGGGATGGAAGCGACTCAAGCGATTATGAGTGATTTAAGTCAGCGGGTCAGTCGCCAAGAATTAGATGATATGGATGCTCTAATGCAGGCACTCTATAATAAAATGCATCGCATTCTTCGCCCCGCCGCCCAAACCTTAACTATTGATACTCAGCATCAACCTTTTGTGATTCTAATGGTTGGCATTAATGGCGCGGGCAAAACCACCACTATTGGTAAACTGGCAAAAAAATTTCAGCAACAAGGCAAATCTGTGATGCTAGCCGCCGGTGATACCTTTCGGGCCGCAGCCGTCGAGCAACTCACCATTTGGGGTGAACGCAATGGCATTCCAGTGATTGCTCAAGGGAGTGGCTCGGACTCAGCCTCAGTGATTTTTGATGCTATGCAATCTGCCAAAGCACGGGGGATTGATATCTTACTTGCGGATACCGCAGGGCGCCTGCACACACAAACCAATCTGATGGAAGAATTAAAAAAAGTAAAACGTGTCATGCAAAAGCTGGACAATAGCGCGCCCCATGAAGTCATGCTGATTGTTGATGCCAGCATCGGCCAAAATGCCTTAGTTCAAGCCCGACAATTTAATGAAGCTCTCGGTGTGACAGGGATTACCGTCACTAAGCTAGATGGCACGGCTAAAGGCGGGATTCTCTTTGCGATTGCTGAGCAGCTGAAAATTCCCGTGCGTTTTATTGGAGTTGGCGAAACTATTGATGATTTGCAAGAGTTTGATGCCTATGAATTCACCAGTGCGTTATTAGCTGGCAGTGAGCAATGATTGAATTTCGGCAGGTTTATAAGCGCTACCCGACGGGGCAACTCGCACTCTACAATGTCAATCTGACTATTCATGCCGGCGAAATGCTTTTTATTACTGGCAACTCCGGGGCCGGTAAAAGTACCCTGCTCAAATTAATTGCGCTACTCGAAACTCCCAGCAAAGGTAATGTTTTAGTCGGGAATATGCCGCTGACACATCTCAATCCGCGTCAAATTCCCTCTTATCGGCGTAAAATTGGCTTCATCTTCCAAGATCCACATTTACTCTATGACCGTAATGTCTTTGACAATGTAGCCCTGCCCTTATTAATTTCAGGCATGCCCCTGCCAGACATCAAGCGACGGGTCAATGCAGCCCTTGATAAAGTAGGCTTGGGGAGGAAAACCAAAAGCTTTCCACTGATGCTGTCTGCGGGTGAACGCCAACGAGTAGGGATAGCCCGCGCCGTGGTGAATCGCCCAACTATTATTCTAGCCGATGAACCTACCGGGAATTTAGACCCTGAATTAGCACAGGATATTATGTACACCTTTGCGCAATTCAATGACCTTGGAGCGACCGTACTGATTGCAAGCCACGATCACGGTTTGGTTGAGCGCATGAAAAAGCGCACCGTGGTCTTGCAGCGAGTGGAGCTTTAAATGACCTCAAAAAAACCACTGGCCAAACCCCAACCTAGTGCTCATCGTTCTAGGTTATATAGCATCTGGTGGCGCCAGCAGAAACAAGCGATTGATTTCAGCCTAAAACGCTTATGGTTTAATCCCATTTCTGCATGGATTACCTTAATCGCCATTGCTTTAGCTTTATCTTTGCCCACTAGCATGCATGTCTTGGTCAAGAATCTACAAAGCTTGACCCATAATAATCAATCCGTACCGACGATTTCGTTGTTTTTAAAACCTAAAGTTACCGAACAGCAGGCGAATGACTTAGCTGAATTAGTCAAAACTCAGCCGGAAGTATTCAGCACGACGGTCGTAACCCGTGATCAGGCCTTACAGGATTTTAAAAAAATCTCGGGTCTTGCGGATACCTTAAAAACCTTAGGAGAAAACCCCTTACCTAATATCGTTATTATTACACCTAAACTCAATGAGCTTGGTGAAACCGATGCAGACTTGGACGATTTTACTAAACGCATCAAGACGTATAAGGAAGTGGAAGATGTACAGATTGATGTCGAATGGATTCAACGTCTACGTGCCATTCTACAAATCGCTGAGCGCATTGTCGCGGTGGTCGCAGCACTGTTAGCCTTCACTGTGCTACTCGTGGTCGGTAATACGATTCGCCTTGATATTGAAAATCGTAAAGATGAAATTCTCGTTACTCGTTTGATTGGCGCTACCAATCGTTATATTCGCCGTCCCTTTTTATACGGGGGCTTGTGGTTAGGTTTATTTGGCGGTGTTCTCAGCTTATTAGTGGTGAATATTGCCTTGCTCTTTTTAGTAGGACCGGTGAATAAACTTTCTACCCTGTATGGCAACAGTTTCAGTATTGGTGGTATTGATTTAACCACTACGCTAGAAGTACTCGTGATTAGCTCGATACTCGGCTTAGTTGGCGCTTGGCTCGCTGTGAACCGCTATCTTTGGGAAAATGAAGTCATCAATGACTAATAGCGACTCCCATCTGGAAATACCCAAGTCTTAGCCTGCGGCTTGGAATCAGAATAGGGTGAACTTGGCATTGGCATAATGGCGGGGTTAGTCACTGGCCTGTCCGAAGGACTCGGTTCGATAAATGGACTAAAACTAGAACTCGCTGCTGGAAACCCAACAGCAGTAGGCTGCCCAGCTGGCTCACTGGTTATACTCGGTGTATTGCTTAGTTGGCTGGGTGATTGCGGATAGAATACAGTTTGTGGTTGCTGCGCAGGTAGACTCTGACCCACAGCCGATCCTTGAGCAGGATAGTTAGGTATTAAGCCTCGATTGATGGGAGCTTGCTGGTTCAAAGCGTTGCTTAAAAACATCCGAGTTATCCAATCATCGTTATTGCGCCGCCCAAAAAAACCAGAATTGTTCGACCACGGCATCCAAGTAGGATTACCCCATGAGTTCCCTATACCAGAACCACTCCAAGGCCAGATTGATGAATTCCAGCCATTCCCCCCCCACGGACTATTACCCATATTCCACGGGCTAAAACTCGAGCCGCCCGGCATACCCCCCATATTCCACGGGCTAAAACTCGAGCCGCCCGGTATACCCCCCATACTCCACGGACTAAAACTCGAACCGCCCGGCATACCCCCCATACTCCACGGACTAAAAC
>NZ_FUYB01000019.1 GCF_900167255.1 Thiothrix eikelboomii | reverse complement strand
AGTCGATTCATGGACCTGATAGCTCAAACCTAAGTGGAACAACGTGCGGTACTCTCGCCAGTAACCTAGGGTCAATAATAGTTGATCCTCTAGGCTTAACGGGCTGGGGCGACCCGACTTCTTCTTCGTCAACTCGCCTGCTTTGAGCACTTCAAGCAGTTCGTGAAAGAGTGGCAGGGGGATTCCTACTCCGCGTTTGAACGCCGAGGGGGGTAGAGTTTTCAGGGTTAGGTAGTTCATTCTTAACTTTATAGGCGAAAATGACTACTTTCGCAAGAGGTCTAGTGTGTTATGTTAATGGTTTGAGTGTAGTCTATCTAAACAAGCGGAGCCCTGTACCGCCATTTATTCGGTCATCATACACCGAAGCTTAAGAATAAAAAACTATCAACCCACGATTCAGATAAGAAAAAGCCTAGCTTAAAGGGCTAGGCTTTTAAATAGCTTACCAACAATAATTGGCTTTATTTAGTACATGAAACATGAATAATTCGGAATTCACCATCATCACCCATTAACTTAACAACATGACAATCTGGACCTCGATCTGTTTGTGGCTCTATGGACAGAATCCGTCCAGCAAACTCATCCTTGACCCGCCCCATGATGGTAGATTTGCGTAGCGGTTGATCGGGTTGGGTGCGACTCATCTGAATTTTGTATGGAACGTGAGGCTCAGCAAAACTAGCCGTTGTTGCTAGCGACGTTGTCAAAGCCAAAAGAGATGCACACCAACTCAGGCTGCTCTTTAAATGCATTAAATTTCCCCTGTTTAAAAAATTTTGTGTAGACGTTATTGCCCATAGCGTCTGCATTGCTATCAGGGAATTATAAGTGTTACTTTATTAACAATAAATTAATGAATAAGCTTGATCGCTATATCACCAGAGGGCAGGTTTTGTTCTTATCGTGAATAAGTTTTTATTATATTTCTATATTAAATTTTTATGAAAAGCTATTACTGGCTTCAGATCGACTGAATACTACTGATGGTGTCTAATTTTTGTCTAGGAAGACTTTGTAACAATGGTAATTGACAGTTTAACGGGTTTATTAACCGAAGCTTGCCAAGCTCCTTCGCCCAACCACGATGAGCGTCCGGCTGGTTGTGTGCCTGAGTTGATTGTGATTCATAACATCAGTTTACCCCCCGGAGAGTTCGGTGGAGACTATATTAATCAACTTTTCACCAATACCTTAAATAAAGACGAGCATCCTTTTTTTGCAGAGATCTGCCACCTAAAAGTGGCAAGTCATTTATTAATTCGTCGCGATGGAGAAATTGTTCAATATGTACCATTTCACTTACGTGCTTTTCACGCGGGTGTTTCTATATATCGTGGGCGTAGTCGCTGTAATGATTTCTCCATTGGCATTGAATTAGAGGGGAGTGATTTTACACCTTTCACCGAACCGCAATATCTGCAATTAACTAAAGTGATTGAAGCCCTCTGTGCGCATTACCCCAGTCTAAGCAAACAACAGATTACTGGACATCAGCAGATCGCGCCTGAACGCAAAACTGACCCAGGACCCTTTTTTGATTGGTTGGGTTTGGGACAGGCTTTGGGTGTGTCTTTGCCTGCAGTCGCACAGCTCGAGCCAGAACCAGATAACCTAGATCCTACTGACTCAGATCAACGCTCTTGCAGCTAAAATACCACTATTTAAGGCTGATTCAAGCAAATTTTCGGCTAAGTGTTGTTTCCTTGCCTATACTTAAACTATTACCAAAACTTTACAACTTTGATGGTAATTCCGTAAGTAACAGATCTTTAAGAGAGGGAATTATGACTAGCGAGGTCGATCAACTGAATTCTGCAAGTTTAACGCGCAGATCGTTTTTAATTTTACCCCTAGCTGTTTGGGCAGGGCAGCTATTAGCAGCGGATGTACCGACTGTACCGTCGACTCCATCTAGACTGCCACCCGGTGCTTGCCCTTTAAATAGTGGCGGGCCTTCTTTATTGGGTAGCCGCTGGTTTGTGATGTCAATTTACAATAATCCAGTTCCTAAACCCTTACGTATGACTATGTTAGTCGAGCAAACTGCGATGGTGGGGACGGGAGGGTGTAATAATTATACGGCTAATTTTGTGCAGGTCGGTAATCGTGGATTCAAGGTGAATGAACTCAGTCGAGGCGAAAAACCTTGTGAAGTCCTGCGTCCAGAGCCGGGCAAACCCACTGTGGATGTGGGCAGTTGGGAAGGAAAATATTTGCGCGTATTAAGGCGTGCGGGCAGTGTTCAACAGTTGGGCGCGACCTTACAGTTTTATGATTTTAATGGTAAGCCTTCACTCGTGTTTGGCAAAATTTATGGGTCTCCTGCCTCTCTCCCCACGACCTAAACCTTGCTAGTTAGCAGGCTTATGATCAATAGCCTGCTTTTCTGGTCTGAGGATTTCACTATTCTGTGCTTGCCAGCATAGGTCAGGCCGTCAATTGTTGCTATGATACCCGCCTATCACCTTTTTACTGTGTAGGAGAATTTAGCAGCATGTTTTCAAAAACAATGAATATCGCCAGCTACGACCCCGAATTGTGGCAAGCAATGACCGCAGAAGCCCAGCGCCAAGAAGAACATATTGAATTAATCGCCTCTGAAAACTATGCCAGCCCCCGTGTTCTAGAAGCACAAGGTTCGGTATTAACCAACAAATATGCTGAGGGTTATCCAGAAAAGCGCTACTACGGGGGTTGTGAATATGTGGATCAAGCTGAGCAGTTAGCTATTGACCGTGTGAAGCAATTATTCGGTGCTGACTATGCGAATGTCCAACCGCATTCTGGCTCGCAAGCAAATGCAGCGGTGTATATGGCGTTATTAAATCCGGGCGATACCGTCTTGGGGATGAGCTTGGCGCATGGTGGGCATTTAACCCACGGTGCAAAAGTGAATTTTTCTGGGCGCATCTATCATGCAGTCCAATATGGCATTACCGCAGAAGGGTATATTGACTATGCTGAAGTAGAGCGCTTAGCGCTTGAGCATCAGCCGAAAATGATTGTGGCTGGCTTTTCTGCCTATTCACGAGTGATTGATTGGCAAAAATTCCGCAAGATCGCTGACCAAGTTGGTGCTTATTTAATGGTCGATATGGCGCATGTCGCGGGCTTAGTGGCGGCAGGTATGTATCCTAATCCGGTACAAATTGCGGATGTCACGACCTCAACTACGCATAAAACCCTTCGTGGTCCACGGGGTGGGATTATTTTAGCGAAAGCCAATCCTGATCTGGAAAAGAAATTTAATTCTTTAGTTTTCCCCGGCATTCAAGGTGGGCCTTTAATGCATGTGATTGCAGCGAAAGCGGTTGCTTTTAAAGAAGCGCTAGAGCCAGAGTTTACGACTTATCAACAGCAAGTCGTGAACAACGCTAAGGTAATGGCCGCAACTTTAATCAATCGAGGCTATAACATTGTTTCAGGTGGCACAGACAATCATTTAATGTTGGTGGATTTGATCGCGAAAGGTTTAACGGGTAAGGCAGCTGATGCCGCTTTAGGTGCAGCGAATATTACCGTCAATAAAAATTCAGTACCGAATGATCCACAGTCTCCCTTTGTGACCAGCGGGATTCGCGTGGGTACGCCAGCGATTACCACTCGTGGTTTCAAAGAGGCTGAAGTTGAGCAATTGGCCCATTGGATAGCGGATGTTTTAGATAATATCGGCGATACAGCGACGAGTGAGCGTGTGAAAGGCGAAGTATTGGCGATTTGTAAACGCTTCCCGGTTTACGCGGCTTAAGGGTTTAAGATGCGCTGTCCATTTTGTGGCGCGGAAGACACGCGCGTGATTGATTCAAGGCTAGCCAGTGAAGGTGAGCAAGTGCGGCGACGGCGCAAGTGCTCGGCCTGTGAAGAGCGCTTTACCACCTATGAGCTAGCTGAATTGACCATGCCGCGAGTGATTAAATCGAATGCGGCACGTGAGCCTTTTCATGATGAAAAGCTCCGTGCTGGCATTATGCGTGCCTTGGAGAAGCGTCCGGTCACCATTGATCAAGCGGAAGCGGCGATTAGTCGGATTCGCAAAAAGGTCTTAATGAGTGGGGAACGGGAGGTTACTTCCGCTTTAATTGGTGAGTTAGTACTCACTGAGTTGCGCCATTTGGATGAGGTCGCTTATATTCGTTTTGCCTCAGTCTATCAGCGCTTTGGGAGTATGGCTGAGTTCCGCAAGATGATTGATCGCATGCAGAGCGAACATCCAAACGCACCAACTATCTCAACTGATTTTTTAGAATAGCCCGCTAAATGTCTGTTTTTTCTGCTGATGATCAAATATATATGGCACGTGCTCTGCAATTGGCACGTTATGGTTTATATACGACTCACCCTAACCCAAGAGTTGGTTGTGTATTAGTGCGGGCAGGGCAAATAGTCGGTGAAGGTTGGCATGAGCGCGCTGGCCAAAGGCATGCAGAGATTGTTGCCTTGCAAGCTGCCCAAGCACGTGCTCAAGGAGCAACCGCTTATGTGACTTTAGAACCCTGCTCCCATTATGGACGTACCCCGCCGTGTGCTGAGGCTTTAGTGCAAGCCGGGGTGACAAAAGTGATGGCTGCGATGGTTGACCCGAATCCACTCGTTGCAGGTCAAGGCTTAGCACGCTTAAAGGCGGCAGGTATCGAAACTCAATCCGGTCTGATGGCTTTAGAAGCCCGTGCTTTAAATCCCGGTTTTATCAGTAGCATGGAGCGTAACCGTCCTTTTGTGCGTCTAAAAATGGCGATGAGCTTAGACGGTCGTACTGCTATGGCCTCGGGGGACAGTGTTTGGATTACCCAAGAGGCAGCGCGCCGTGATGTGCAGTTTTGGCGAGCGCAAGCTGGGGCGATTTTAACCGGGATTGATACGGTGCTGATGGATAAACCGCAGCTCAATGTACGTTTAACGGCAGCTGAGTTAGGTATTCAAAGCGAGGTTCGTCAACCTATCCGGGTTATTTTAGATTCAAAATTACGCTTTCCGCTGGATGCACCGTTATTAAATACGACGGGCAAGGTGCTGATTTATACCTGTAGCAGGGATGCAGCAAAGATGGCTGCTTTGCAAAAGCTTGGTGTGAATCTTCGGCAATTCTCAGGCATTCGCTTAGATTTAAGCACAGTGCTAGGCGCTTTAGTGCTGGACGAGATTAATGAACTGCATGTAGAGGCGGGTGCGACTTTGAGTGGTCAGTTTATTGAGCAAGGTTTAGCCGATGAATTGGTGTTGTATCTAGCACCGCATTTAATGGGTTCAGCGGCACGACCATTATTTAATTTGCCGTTGGCGACGATGGCAGAGCGTTATGCCTTAAACATTCGTGATATTCGCGCCGTGGGACAAGATTGGCGGATTTTGGCAGATTTTCAGCAGGAGTAGAACAATGTTCACAGGAATTATTCAAGCCATTGGTCAGATTCGGGCGATGCAAGCCATCGGCGGTGATTTACGCTTAACCATCGCTACGGGCAAACTGGAACTGAGTGATGTGCAGTTAGGCGATAGTATTGCAGTGAATGGTGTCTGTCTAACCGCCGTGGTTTTAGAGGATTCAAGCTTTAGTGCCGATGTATCGCGGGAAACTTTATCCTTAACAAGCCTTGGCCAACTTAATTTAGGTGCATCCGTTAATTTAGAAAAAGCCTTAACACTCAGTACCCGATTAGGGGGACATTTAGTCAGTGGGCATGTTGATGGTTTAGGCGAGGTGATTAGCCGTTATGAAGATGCCCGTTCGGTGCGCTTTCGTTTAAAAGCCCCGGATCAACTTGCAAAATATATAGCAGCGAAAGGTTCAATTTGTGTCGATGGTACCAGCCTGACAGTGAATAAGGTCGATGGTGCATTTTTTGAATTGAATATTGTTCCACATACTTTGCAAGAGACGATTATGTCTGAGTATCGTGCGGGGTCTAAAGTGAATTTAGAAGTGGATGTAGTAGCACGGTATTTAGAACGTTTATTGTTAGGGGATCAAGCGGCTGAAATGCCTGCGGGTGGAATTACTGAGGCATTTTTGGCGGAGCATGGGTTTTTGAGTTAAGAGCGTGTCTGGCCTAAAGAGGGTAGTCGCTGTTAACCCAAGGCCAGACACCGATCTGAATTCAGATTGTACGGAGCTTATGGGTTGATTGCCCCCTTGATTCCCCCTGAACTGTCCAGTTTCATTTGTTCATACATGATGCCATCGCGATTAATAAGGGTTGTCTCCAGAAAGCGGGTTCGCAATTCCAGCTGACTCCCATCTTCTGGTTTAGGTAATTGAGCTTCTACGGCTGCTACCTGCCCACCGGTCGGTGGTTGTGCACCTTGTACAAAGGCATTGACGACGGTGGTCACTTCCATTGAGTTATTAGACTCTTTCTCGAAAACGACTTCTGATAAATAAGTACCGGTTATTTTATTGATGACCTTTGCCAGTGTGGTTTGGGTAGCGGACTCAAATAGATCTTGTCCAACGGCTCTGTGTAAACTCGCAGTGAGTATAGAGGCCATCGCTAACAGCAAGGCAAGGCTAATGGCATTTTGCTTAATAAATATAAAAATGGAGTCCTTGTAAGCGTGGGAGGCTTTGCGGAAACCATTAGCCCAAAGTACCACGGATGAAACCAGTTGAATGGCCACCATATTGGTAAAGGCTAGGAAAAAAGCCCCCATCGCAAGCCCAGGTTGCCCATGAGCAAACAGAATGCTAGCGGATGATAGTGGCGGTACGAGGGCAGTCGCTATCGCAACCCCTACGACAGCGGTGCTTAAGCGTGGGGACACCGAAGCATAAGCTCCTGCCGCTCCTCCGGCGAGCGCAACCATTAAGTCGATCAAATTCGGTGAGGTTCTTGACATGATTTCTGGGGTAATGGGGATTCTGATATGGACTAGCCCGATGATGAAAGCAGTCCCTAAGACGACTAAAGTTCCCATCACGAGGGTCAATAGGCTGCCTTTCAGTAGTTTATTATCGCCATCCACCAAGGCCAATGAAACGCCCGTAATGGGGCCTAATAGCATAGCGACAATCATGGCCCCGATGATCACGGCCGGGCTATTAGCTAATAAGCCATAGCTAGCAATGATCGCGGCTAGGATATTCATGAAGATAAACCCAGTATTGAGTTCTGCTCCTTGACGAATATTATCTCGAACCGAGTCTTTCCATTGCTCAGGAAGATGAGAGTCAGGCATAGTTTAGCTCCTTAAGGTCACTACACAGTTAAAAACATCACCACACAGTTAAAACAATGACTAGATTTTAGTACTAACTCTAAGGATTAGTGGGCTAAGGTGTAGAATTTTATGTAACAGAAAGGGGCTTAATTCAATCAGCGATAAGGAGTCTGGTTTTCAATGTCTCCATCAAACCATATAAACCGATTTGAGTCGTTTGCTCATTGAGGGGGAAAGTGATTTCTTCTGGTGTTACAACATAACTATGCCGTGCTTGTAAGTCAGCTTGGGAGCTGTAAAAACCTTTACTGAGTTTAGGGCGAGGATTGCGTTTGATTTCTATCGCTAATTTAGTTTGGTCAGGATAGAGCAGGACTAAATCCATTTCTGCCCCGCCACTGGTACGATAAAAATAGGGTATGACTTCATCGGGTAAAATAGCGAGTAAGTTTTCGATCACAAAACCCTCCCAGCTTGCTCCAGCAATAGGGTGTGTAATCAAGGCATCCCAAGTAGGCAGCGTCAGCAAGGCATGTAATAAACCACTATCTCGAATATATAATAAAGGCGTTTTAACTAAGCGTTTACCAATATTAAGATGAAAAGGCTGTAAACGCCGCACCAGCAGTAAATCCACTAGTAGATCTGTATAGGCAATCACTTTTCGATAATCTAAACCCAGATTATCGGCAATATGACTAGCATTAAAGGGCTGGCCTTGTAAATTATCACTAATTTTGATTATTTACAAGGATCTAAGTCCATCGACATGCATGACAAGGTAATCGGGGAGTTCATCACGACCCAATTAAAGAGTCGATTTATAGGTACGATTGCTTGAAAAGCTAATCAAGTCTTAAAAAACCTCTACTACTTTGTAGAGGCTTTTATAATCAAACTAACAACGCTTAAACAATCTTCTTCATCGCCGTCATATAAGAACGCAGTTCTTCGCCAACAATCTCAACCGAGTGATTGCGAATTTCAGCATTAATATATACTAATTGACGATTATCCACGCCATTATCTTTCAAGTTCAAACCACGACCAATCACATCCGATTTAATCTTGGGCATGAATTTCTCAAGCAATAACGGACGTGCCGCTTGGTCGAATAAATAACAGCCATATTCAGCCGTATCGGAAATAACGACATTCATTTCATACAGCTTTTTGCGAGCAATGGTGTTGGCAATCAACGGCGTTTCATGCAGAGATTCGTAATAAGCCGACTCTTCAATAATGCCTGCTTCCACCATCGTTTCATAAGCTAATTCAACGCCAGCTCTTACCATTGCCACCATCAAAATACCTTTGTCGAAGTATTCTTGTTCGCTGATGGCTTGCTCGGTGATCGCTTGCTTTTCGAAAGGCGTTTCAGCGGTTGCTGCTCGCCAACGATGTAGGTCTTTATCATCATTTGCCCAATCTGCCATCATGGTGCTAGAGAATTTGCCCGACATAATGTCGTCTTGGTGCTTTTGGAACAGCGGACGCATGATTTCTTTCAATTCTTCGGACAATTCAAAGGCGCGGATTTTCGCTGGATTACTCAAGCGATCCATCATATTAGTGATACCGCCGTGCTTGAGGGCTTCAGTAACGGTTTCCCAACCGTATTGCACAAACTTAGCCGCCCAAGCGGGATCAATGTCTTCAGCCACCATTTTGTCGAAGCACAGCAGAGAGCCCGTTTGCAGCATACCGCAGAGGATGGTTTGCTCGCCCATCAGGTCAGATTTAACTTCCGCAATCGGTGACGATTCTAAAACGCCCGCACGATCACCACCCGTAGCAGAAGCTAAGGCTTTGGCGATTTTTAAGCCATCCCCATTCGGATCATTTTCACGATGGACTGCGATCAAGGTCGGCACACCGAAACCACGTACATATTCAGCACGGACTTCAGAGCCGGGGCATTTCGGGCACATCAAGACAACGGTCAAGTCCTTGCGAATTTGCATGCCTTCTTCAACTAAGTTGAAGCCGTGGGCATAGTCTAAGCAAGCGCCTTGCTTCATCAGCGGCATAATCGCATTAATGACGGAGGTATGTTGCTTATCTGGAGTCAGATTCATCACGATGTCAGCATCTGGAATCAGCTCTTCATAAGTGCCGACTTTGAAGCCATTTTCACTGGCGTTTTTCCAGGATTTACGTTTTTCAGCAATCGCTTCAGCACGCAATGCATAGCTGACATTTAAGCCGCTATCGCGCATATTCAAGCCTTGGTTTAAGCCTTGTGCACCGCAGCCGATGATGACGATTTTTTTATTGCGAATATATTCAACACCTTCTGCAAATTCGGCTTGATCCATAAAGCGGCATTTGCCAAGTTCTTCGAGTTGAACACGCAATGGCAGCGTATTAAAGTAGTTTTGACCCATGATGAGACTCCAAAAAAGCTAAGAAGGGAATTTTAGGTTTGCTACTGTAAGGTATTTTTAGCATTGCGTAAAATGATCAATTAGCGATGTAATCTTGCGTTTTATGCAACAACTGATAAGTGAGTGGTATGGAAATTCGTGATTGTCAGATGTTCATCGAGCTAGCCACTAGCCAACACTTTGGCAAAGCAGCGAATGCCTGCCATTTAAGCCCCTCGGCGATTAGTAGGCAGTTACAGCGTTTAGAAACTGAAGTAGGCAAAAAGTTGGTGGAGCGCGATAACCGCCAAGTGCGTTTAACGCCAGCAGGGCGGCACTTTCTTGAATATGCCTATCAAACGGTACAGGCATGGCAACAACTGCGGCGGGATTTGAGTGACGATCCACAAACAATCAGTGGTGAGTTGAGTGTGTATGGCTCGGTAACAGCAAGCTTTAGCTTACTCAGCCAAATCTTGCCCGTATTGCGAACTAGGTATCCGGGCGTGGAGTTAAAACTACGCACAGGCGATCAAGCCGATGGGATTGAGCGGGTGCTGAATAATAGCGAGGATTGCGCGATTGCGGCTCAGTCGGATATTTTGCCGAGTCAATTGCAGTTTTTAGCTTTGCAACAATCGCCACTCTACCTGATTGGCCCGACGATGAATTGCAGTTTAAGCCAGCGCTTGGAAGAGGCTTCAGCAGTGAATATCCCTTTAGATTGGACGCAGATTCCAGTGATTCTGGCTGAGCATGGTTTAGCACGGGAGCGCTTCTTGCAGCGCTTAAGACAATTGAATCTGCATCCAACGATTTATGCGCAAGTGGCAGGACATGAGGCAGTAGTGGCGATGGTCAGTTTAGGTTTTGGTGTAGCGGTCGTGCCTGAGCTGGTGATCGAACACAGCCCCCGCCAAGATACTATTCGCATTTTGCCTTGGTTAGCGGATTTGCAGCCATTTATGATTGGTTTATGCGCCCGTCAAGAGCGGCTGGCTGATCCACTGTTGCAGGCATTTTGGCAAAGTGCACAACTGGCTGTTTTTGAGTAAATGAAAATTACAAATCTAAGCTTTACGGTTCAATAAACCCGATTCCTCCTATTGGCCAAGCGGACAGGGGAGTTCATTTGATTTAATGTGATTGAATAGAGGAGCTTCATTGATGAAATACAGTGCTTTACTGAAAAAACTAATGCCCTTGATCTTATCGTTGGGTTTGGCAGGTTGTTGGGTGATGCCATCATCGGCTGAGGTGGGTGCAAAGACAGCGAGTGAAGGTCAAGCGCTTAAATTCAAAAGAAAATTTTCTGATAACGTATATGTCAATTTCAACCCTAGAATCCCCCCCTACTTGTTGTCGTTTCCACTATACTGTCCTGATGATTCACAGTCATTGACAGGCCAGTTACTATGCCCGCCCTCTACCTGAACCCCCTGTATGTATATACTGTTACTAGTGTTATAACCTTGGAGCTAAGCAGATGACACACGCACAGCAATTAGCATTCATACCATTTGAGGATTACCTTGAAGGTGAGCGTGAGGCCGAGGGTGTCCGCTACGAATATGTGGATGGGCAAGTCTACGCTATGGCGGGTGGTAGTGAGTTGCATAACACGGTGGCTTCTACTTTCCACGGTATCATTGAGAATGCCTTGCCTGATGAATGCCGAGCTTGGCAATCCGATATGAAAGTGGTGGGTAAAAATCAGAGCAAGCACTTTGCCTATTATCCCGACATTATGGCATCTTGTGAAAGCAACAGGGGCGATGATCCGTATATACGCGATAACCCTAGTCTGATTGTCGAAGTGCTCTCTCCCTCCACCCAACGTACTGATTTGAAGGAAAAGTTCGACAACTACATTACTATCCCTACCTTGATGGAATATGTAGTGGTATCGCAGGATACGCCCTATGTACGGGTATTTCGACGCCGCAACAACTGGCAGAATGAGTCTTATTATGCAGATGACAGCTTCGTACTAGATTCAGTAGGGCTAGAAATCTGTGTCAAACATATTTATCGGCGAGTGAAAAAAGAAGTTGGCTTGGAAGCACGACGCTGAAGTCGCATTCTTTCAATTTTCACAGATACTCTCTCAATTTTGGCATTAGTTCATCTGCTACTGATCTGTAAGCTCGATTACTTGTACATGACCCCTATGACTATCAATTGCCTTTAATTCTCGTATCTATGGTGCTAGTCATCCTTTGTGACGAACTGATATGGGGCGGCTTCGTCAAAAATGTCCAGTAAAAATCTTGCAAGGGGCAATTCCGATTGGTGATGTTCCGTCAGTTGAGAGTTATGGGTTACGATTTAATCAAACGATGGTAAAAGCCTGCATTAAACGTTTCCGCTTAAATGAAAGTTTTAAATGACAATTAAGTGTTAGGAATGTCGCTCACGTAAGACGAGGGCATGGCCAAGATCATGCCCTCATTTCATTATTTAGGTTCAAGTGGCTCCGAAACTTGCCTAGCCTGCAACGGCAATTCAATACTAATCCGTAAACCCCCTTCAGGCCGATTACTCGCCCGAATACGACCACTATGGCTATCAATTGCACGCCGGGCTATCGCTAAACCTAAGCCATAGCCTTGGTACTGATTGCTAGTTTGGCTGCTACGTTGAAAGGGTTCAAAAATCAAATCAATTTCTTCCGGTGGGACACCACTACCTTGATCATCGACGGTAATGTGTAAAGTATTGGTCGCTTTATGCTGATAAGCCGTCACAGTAACGGTGGTTTCCGGTGGTGTATGATGCAGCGCATTACGTACCACATTTTCTAGAGCACGATAGAGTAATTCACCGTGGGCTGGAATAATCAAGCTAGCATCATCACTGCTATGCAATACCACGGAGCGATTCAAGGCACTGGCTTCAAAGCGGGCATCATCCACTACCGTATCGAGCAGCTCCAAAACATCGACATACTCATCCGTGGAAGGTGCTACTCCGGCTTCTAAGCGGGATAGGGTTAGTACTTCACCGACTAATTTATCTAAACGCTCAGCTTCATATTCAATTCGATCCAAGGTTGCTTGAGTGTGCTCAGGTTGTTGGCGAGCTAAACCAATGCTGACTTGTAAACGTGCTAGTGGTGAGCGTAACTCATGCGAAACATCGTGCAGCAAGCGCCGTTGCGAGGTCATTAAGTTTTGTAATTGGCCTGCCATGTGATCGAAATCATGACCTAAATCGGCAATCTCATCACGTCGCCAACCAATTTCTGAGGAGATGCGGGTATTTAAATCACCTTGGGCAAGGGATTTAAAGGCTTTGCTTAATAAGCGGACGGGCTTAGAAAAATGCCAAGCTAATAGAAAGCTCGAGATGAAACTGACAATTAAACCCGATAAATACCAAGGCCAAGTGAGATCACGATAACGCGCTGGTAAGCGATTGGGTTTTTGGAATTCAGGAAATTGCCCAGATAAAGGCGCAAAGAAAATTAATTCTTGATCTTGAGCTTGAACACTACGTGCAATCGGTGGGCTAACTTTCAAGTCAACACTTTTACGAATGCGTTCTAAGGTGGAGGCAGGCACTGAGCGCCCGAGTAGTTCTTGATGATTAGCATCGACCGCATAGACTTGCAGATGGGCGGGGGCTTCTTGGCTTTGTTCCAGCAGCATATTGTAAACCGCTTCCTTGCCACCAAAGCGGAAAGTATTGGCAGCCGCTTGGACTGACAAAATCGAGCTAGGGCGGATAACGACATCCTCAGAGACCGATTGCAGAGCGCGATGATGCCACCAAACCGCCAAAGCAGCCGAGCCACCCGCTACTAATAAAGTCAGCCAAAAAGTGAGTAAGATTTTCCAGAATAATCGACCTATCATGCTTTAGTCTCGGACCAGTTGATAGCCGATACCTCGCACCGTTTGAATACACGAGCGTCCATCCGGTAAATTGCCTAATTTGTGACGAATGCTACTCATGTGCACATCAATACTGCGATCATAACGAGTGAGGGGTCGACCCATGCCGATTTCGGATAAGTCATTTTTACTCACCACTTTGCCTGCTTGTTGAGCCAACACTAATAACAAACTAAATTCAGTGCTAGTTAGCTCTAAAGCTTGACCTTGCCATGTGGCTAAGCGTTTTTCTGGCCAGAGACTTAAAGCACCGACATGCAAGGGTTCATGACCGCTGGTATGACCTGCAGGTAAAGTACGGCGTAAAATAGCGCGAATGCGTGCCACCAATTCACGGGGCAAGCAGGGTTTGGGTACATAATCATCAGCCCCCATTTCCAAGCCCATAATACGGTCAATATCATCACCACGGGCGGTGAGCATCAAGACGGGAACGGCGCTATTCATCCGAATCCGACTGAGTGCCTCGATGCCATTCATACCCGGCATCATCACATCTAAAACAATTAAGGCATATTCATGCAAGCTAGCTTCTTTAACGGCTGAAGCACCATCCATGACTGCAGTGACTTCAAAGCCTTCTTGGCTTAAGTAAGTACTGAGGAGTTTGTTCAGTTCTAGATCGTCATCAACCAACAATAGTTTGCTCATATTACCTGTCTCGTGACTATCAGTCCTTGCCTAAACCTCGATAACCTCGGCGTCAGTGTACTCATTTCAGGCGTTGGTTGATTAAAAGTACGTATGCTTTAAATACACTTTTAAATAGTGGTATCAATCTTGGTATCAATACCTGTATCCCTAGCTTGGGTTTAGTTAAGCTTATGATTGAGGACAAACGAGTGAGTGAACAGCGGTTTTACATTTTTTTACATGGGCTTGACTTTACTTTACGAATAAGTCTATTAACGAGGGTACAAGCAAAGCAAATAAGCATACTGAAGCTCGCTATAACGATAGGCTTTTTCGGCTATGATTGTTCTTTACTTAGGAAAATAGGCCGACCATGAGGAAGGATTGTAGATATCCCCGTATTACGGGGGTCATTTTGGCGGGTGGGCAAGGTCGTCGCATGGGGGGCGTCGATAAAGGCTTATTAGAGCTACAAGGTCGCCCACTCGTCGAGTATGTGCTGCAAGCGTTGCAGCCACAGGTTGAGACGATTCTTATCAGTGCCAATCGTAATCAGGCGCGTTATCAACACTATCAGTATCCGGTCATTAGCGATCAGTTAACAGGCTATCAAGGGCCTTTGGCAGGGTTTGCAGCTGCGATGCAAGTCATTGAGACCGATTATATGCTGACTGTGCCGTGTGATGCCCCAGAGCTTGCACCGGATACCGTGATACGCTTGCTAACGGCTTTGCAGGATCAGCAGGCAGAGTTAGCCGTTGCCGATGATGGCGAACGCTTACAACCCGTTCACGCTTTAATTCCGGTCAGTTTGCTGCCTAGCCTGCAAGCGTTCCTAGCTCAGGGCAATCGCAAGATTGATTTATGGTATGCCCAGCATCAGATGGCTCGTGCTGATTTTAGGGATTGCGCGGGGGTGTTCCGTAATATCAATACGCCAGAACAACTAATAGGCAGTTGACATCGCTTATTGCGCCGCAATAAATATACCGATGAAACCCCTGATTAACTCTATCTTTTTAAGGGGGGTCTGAGGTTATAATGCAGCTATCACGATTTACCCAGACCGTTGTTATGCCCATCTACAACTATGGCTCTATCAATATTGATCATGTCTACCGCGTACCGCATTTGGTACGACCCGGTGAGACTTTAAGCAGCCAAGATTATCAGCAGGTTTTAGGGGGCAAGGGCGCGAATCAATCCATTGCTTTAGCGCGTGCAGGTAGTGAAGTCTTGCATATCGGGCGCTATAACTTAGCAGATCAAGCTTTAGTCCATACCCTGATCGACGCAGGAGTCTCACCGATCTATTTGGCAACAGTCACCGAGCCTAGTGGACATGCCATTATTCAAGTCGATGATCAGGGTGAAAACTCGATCATTTTATACGCGGGTGCGAATCATAGTTTTACCCCTGACCAGTTAGTGTGTTGTTTGCAAACTGCGCAAGCGGGTGATTGGTTGCTACTACAAAACGAATGTAGCTGTACTCAAGAGATGATTGAACTAGCAGCCGCACGGGGTTTACAGCTAGCTTTCAATCCCGCACCGATGCAGGCAGCCGTTAAAGAGTTGCCTTTAGAGAGGTTGGCGGTCTTATTTGTTAATCAAGTTGAAGTTTGCCAATTATTGGATTTGCCCCTTGAGCCGCCACCAGCTTTAGCAGATTTAGTGGCTTTATTGCAAACTCGTTGGCCGACTACGTTGGTGGTGATAACTTTAGGCGCTCAGGGTGCGGCGAGTATCTATCAGGGGCAGCTGGAGTTTGTGCCTGCTTTACCTGTGCAGGTGGTGGATACAACGGGTGCGGGTGATACTTTCACAGGCTATTTTTTGCATGCTTGGATGCAAGGTCAACCCTTGCGTACCGCTTTAGAGCGTGCGGTTAAAGCGTCGGCTCTGTGTGTGCAGCGAGTGGGTGCTTCGTCAAGCATTCCTTATGCCGCAGAGGTGGATGCATTTGAACAGTAAGGTTGAGGAATGGCGCATAAGATTATTCTAGACACTGATCCTGGTATTGATGATGCAATGGCCATTTTCGCCGCGATTGCCCACCCCGAGATTGAGTTACTGGGTTTAACGACGACCTTTGGTAATGTCAGTGTGGCGCAAGCTTGCATGAATGCGCTGACCTTGGTGGAAATGTCTGGAGCAACCGCACCCGTTTGTATCGGTGAGTCATGGCCGATGCATAGCGACCCCATGCCTTTCCCTGATTTTGTGCATGGTATGGATGGTTTAGGTGATCAGTTTTTACCGCCTCCGCATCGTCGCCAACATGATCAATTCGCTGCACCTTTCATTATTGAACAAGTTCGCCAATACCCCGGTGAAGTCACACTAGTGGCGATTGGCCCTTTGGGTAATTTGGCACATGTGTTAGAGCTAGATCCCGGTATTGCTAAGCTGGTTAAGCAAGTGGTGATTATGGGCGGTACGATTGAACATACGGGGAATGTGTCACCAGTGGCTGAGGCTAATATTTTTGCCGACCCCCATGCTGCAGATATTGTAATGGCGGCTGAATGGCCTTTGGTGATGGTCGGTTTAGATGTGACTTATACCGTATTATTTGATCGTAAGCTGTTTAGTTATATTGCTCTGCATAATCGGAAGGTCGGGCCGATGTTGCATCGAGCAGCTGATTTTTATATCGACTTTTATCAGCATGAGCATAAAGTCGCTGGCTGCTATGGTCATGATATTTGTGCACTGACCTATGTGCTGAAACCTGAGCTATTTCAAACGATTGAAGGGGCAATCTGTGTAGTACCTGAAGGTATTGCGGCGGGGCAGACGATTATGAAGCGTATCAAAGGTGATGCTTATTTCGTGCGTGCTTGGGACGAGCGTCCCTTACAAAAAGCGTGTATGCAGGTCGATGCACAAGGCGTGATTGATTTTTTTCGTGACACCTTGACCAATTCTTATTGGCAAGCGAGATAAACATGGGCCTATATGCGGTTGATTATCTTGCCCCGAATGCAGGGCTTGAGTTTGTTGCCTCCTTACATGAGTTTGGTTTTGGGATTTTAAAAAATCATCCGATTCCTCAGGCAAGCGTAGAGTCAATTTATGCGCACTGGCTAAACTTTTTTCAAAGTACTGAGAAATATAACTATCGTTTTCGCTCAAGTTTTGATGGCTATTTCCCACCTGAGGTTTCCGAAACTGCGAAAGGCTGTGCGGAGCGGGATATTAAAGAGTACTTCCATTTTTATCATCCGTGGGGGATTTGCCCCGAAGCCTTGCGCCCGGAGTTGATTGCGTATCGCCAACAAGCTAATGCTTTGGCTGAAGCGTTGTTGGGCTGGATTGAGGCTTATTCTCCGCCCGAAGTGGCTGCCCTGTATCACGAACCACTTTCGACCATGATTCGTGGCAGTGAGCAAACTTTATTGCGTGTGCTGCACTACCCACCGTTTCAAGGTTCTGAGCCTTCGCAAGCCTTGCGGGCGGCCGCGCATGAGGACATTAATCTGCTCACCGTATTGCCTGCGGCGAATGAGCCGGGTTTGCAAGTCTTAACTCAAGCAGGGGAGTGGTTAGATGTCCCTTGTGATTTTGGTTATCTGATTGTAAATATCGGCGATATGTTGCAAGAGGCTTCTGGCGGTTATTTCCCCTCGACGACCCATCGAGTGATTAATCCACCACCTAGTGCTGCGAATGTCTCGCGGATTTCTTTGCCACTATTTTTGCACCCCCGTCCTGAAGTGGTACTTTCAGAGCGTTATACAGCGGATAGTTATTTGCAGGAGCGGTTAAGGGAGTTGGGATTTAAGTAAGCTCAGTTGAATCCAGCAGATGTAGTATTAGTTTGCAATAGTCTTGTCTAATAAGCATAAAAAATTACCCTGCATCAAATTTCGGAAATAGTGACTGTCAAGCGCAACACGAATGGAGAAACTACGATGAAAAACCACGGTAAATACTTACTGCTATGCCTATGCCTGTTGGGGCTGAATGCTTGTGCCACGGCACACCCCGATTGCGAAAAAGCGGACATGTTTGGGCATTGCCAAACATGGAAGGGGATTGAACCGAGTTGTGCTAAACCAGATTTTTTGGGTTTTTGTCCGCCAAGCCGCTTGCCATGATGATTGCACTAACAATTTCGACAGCAGCGACTGAACTCAAAAACAAAGCTCAGCCGCTATAAGCTAATTACTTCGGACGCTTATCGACCACTCGCTGCGCTTTACCCTGTGAGCGCGCTACTTCACCTTCATTTTTTATATTGATTTTAGTGCTAACCCCGATCAGCACTTTAATCCGATGTTGCAGTTCTTTGGCGGCAGCACCACGATCCGCTTCAGTCACTTGATTATGACGTGCTTCGACATTGACCGTAAGGTTATCGAGGTTGCCATCGCGACTGATTTCAATTTGATAATGTGGCGAGAGGGCAGCAATCTTTAGGATGATTTCTTCAATTTGGGTAGGGAAGACATTTACGCCACGAATGATCATCATGTCATCGCTGCGCCCAGTGATTTTCGCCATTCGCCGCATAGTGCAAGCGCTGCCGGGGAGTAGGGTTGTCAAATCACGGGTGCGATAACGAATCACCGGCATGGCTTCCTTCACCAAAGAGGTGAAGACTAACTCACCCTCTTCACCCTCTGCCACGGTTTGTAGGGTTTCAGGGTGCACTGTTTCTGGATAGAACATATCTTCCCAAATGGTCGGGCCATCTTTGGTTTGCACAAACTCTTGTGCGACACCCGGCCCCATGACTTCCGATAAGCCATAAATATCCACGGCATCTAAGCCTAAGCGCTGCTCGATTTCTAAACGCATCGCAGGCGTCCAAGGTTCAGCGCCAAAGATACCAATCCGCAAAGAACAAGCACGCGGGTCAAAGCCTTGGCGCTCGAATTCATCAGCAATATTTAAGCAATAGGAAGGCGTGACCATGATGATGTCAGGCTTGAAATCTTGAATCAGTTGCACTTGCTTTTCAGTTTGGCCACCAGACATGGGAATCACGGTGCAACCTAAGCGTTCTGCACCATAGTGCGCCCCTAAGCCGCCCGTAAACAGGCCATAGCCATAAGCGACATGCACTTTATCCCCCGGCTTGCCACCGGCTGCCATAATTGAACGGGCAACTGCTTCCGCCCAGCGTTCAAGATCGCCTTTGGTATAACCGACGACCGTAGGTTTACCAGTCGTACCGCTAGATGCATGAATCCGTGCAACTTGCTCCATCGGCACGGCAAACATGCCAAAGGGGTAGTTGTCGCGTAAGTCGTGCTTAGTGGTGTAAGGGAATTTTTGAATGTCGCTGAGTTCTTTTAAATCATCAGGATGTACGCCTGCTGCATCGAATTTGCTGCGATACATCGGTACATTCTGATAAGCATGTTGGACTGTCCATTGCAGACGTTTTAATTGTAGGGCCTGTAATTCGTCTTTACTCACCTTGGTAAAATTATCTAAGGTCAAGGTTTCGCTGGGAAAACCGGTAGTCATTGTTTCTCCTCCTTGGTACTGCGAGTTATCGCTAGCTTTCGGGTAGCACACTGCCTTTGATTTGATAGGAGCGCCCACGGAAGGTCGCAACTAATTTGCCATCAGGGTTATGAATTTCCACATCATAAACACCCGTGCGTCCGCTACGAGAACGTTCTACAGCAGTTGCGGTGAGGGTTTCACCTGCATAAGCCGGTGCTAAGAAGTCAATCGTGCAGCCTGAGGCTAGGGTAACTTTATTGGTGTTATTGCAAGCATGTGCGAAGGCCGTGTCGGCAAGGGTAAATAGCATCCCGCCGTGGCAGACATCATGCCCATTCAGCATATCGCTGCGTACTTGCATGGTTAGGACAGCTTGCCCCGCCTTGGTGTCTACAATCTTGATACCCATCATGCGGGATGCACGGTCATTCGCTTCCATCGCATCACTGCAAGCACGTGCAAACGGATCTTGTTCAGCCATTTTATGCTCCCTTAAAGACGGGAGCGCGTTTTTCTAAAAAGGCAGTCACCCCTTCTTTGAAATCATCGCTCGCTGCCGCCGCCGTTTGTAAATCCCGTTCTAAATCCAGTTGCTGAGCTAAGCTAGTCGTAGCTGCTGCATGAATCGCTTGTTTGGTCATCGCTAAGCCTTGGGTGGGTTGAGTCGCTAAGTGCTTAGCGAGTTTCAAGGCTTCTGCCATCAGATCCGCATCATCCACGCATTTCCAAATCATGCCCCAGCTTTCAGCTTGTTCGGCACTGATTTTATCGCCTAATAAAGTCAAAGCCATCGCACGCGCATGCCCAACGACCCGAGGTAAGATCCAAGTCCCACCTGAGTCAGGGACTAAACCAATCTTACAAAAAGCTTGAATAAAGAAAGCCGAACGTGCGGCCAATACGATGTCACAAGCTAAAGCAATATTTGCTCCGGCCCCCGCCGCTGTGCCATTCACCGCACAGATGACTGGCATCGGTAAGGTCGTGATAGCGCGCACTAAAGGATTGTAGTCACGTTCGACCGTGCCACCAATATCAGCACTGGCGACTTCATCGCCAAGGTCTTGGCCTGCACAAAAGCCTCGCCCCTTGCCGGTGATTAATAAGCAGCGCACGCTCGCCTCGGCTTTAATCGCAGCGAGAGCCTCACGTATTTCTGCATGCATTTCAGTAGTAAAGCTATTGAGCTTATCGGGGCGATTGAAGCTTAAAATCGCCACGCCATCGGCGATAGCTAATTCAAGGGTTTTAAAACTCAGGTCGGTCATGATGTGTTGATCCTATGGTTCGCTGCTGGCGGTGATTAGCGATATAAAATTTCCGGCAAAAACAACGAAATAGCCGGAATCCAAGCGAGTAAGCTGAGGCGAATCAGGTCAGCGATCCAAAAAGGTGTGACCCCTTTAAAGATCGTACTGGTTTTGACATCTTTCAGTACCCCGCTTAAGACGAAGACATTCAAACCTACGGGTGGAGTGAGTAAGCTAATTTCAGTCACGACGACCACTAAAATCCCGAACCATACCAAATCAAAACCAAGGCTTTGTACCAGAGGATAGAAAATAGGTACGGTGAGTAGCATCATGGACAAGCTTTCTAAAATACAACCGAGCAGAATATAAATACCTAAAATCATGAAGATAACCATCATCGGGCTGAGGTTATAACTTTGTACAAATTGCAATAAGTAATCAGGAAATTCGGCGCGCGTAATAAAATTCGAGAAGATTAAAGCACCAATCACTACGAAGAATAGCGAGGCTGAAGTATGTGCGGTTTCAGTCAGGACTTCATATAGGGTGCGCCAAGTAATGGATTTACGCGATAAGGCAATCAGAAAAGCTCCCGCTGCACCAATGCCAGCCGCTTCAGTCGCAGTGAATGCACCCACATACATACCGCCAATCACCAGTACAAATAGGAGCAAAGTACCCCAAACGCCTTTCATCGCTTCGATGCGTTCTTTACCTGTTGAGCGCTCACCCGGAGGACCCGCTTTGGGGTTACGCCAAACCGTCCAAGCGACTGCACCCACATACAAGAGAATGCCTAACATACCGGGCAGAAAGCCCGCCGCGAATAATTCACGAATACTTTGCTCAGTCATAATTCCATAGATCAGCAGGATGACACTAGGGGGAATTAGAATGCCGAGTGTGCCGCCTGCGGCAATCGAGGCGGTGGCTAAGGCATCGCTATAGCCGTATTTACGCATGGGCGGCATTGAGACTTTAGACATAGTGGCCGCAGTCGCTAAACTTGAGCCACAAATCGCTGAGAAGCCTCCACAAGCGACGACAGTTGCCATCGCTAAGCCCCCACGCAAATGCCCCATAAAGGCATAAGAGGCACGATATAATTCGTGAGATAACCCTGATTTGGTGACAAAGTTACCCATTAAAATAAATAAAGGGATCACCGTGAGGCTGTAATCGCGTGAGGTATCAATAATTCGGCGGGCTGACATAGAGAGAGCCGCGACCCAATTCCAATCATTCAACCACGCAAAGCCAAAGAAGCCGACTAAGCCCATCGCAATACCAATCGGCATGCGTATCATAATCAACAAGAGTAAAACTGCAAAGCCAACTAAGGAAACTAACATGGCTTACTCCAAGCTTGGCTTAGTCGCTGAGTCTAAGCTCAAGCGATACTGGACTAAAGCACGATAAATCCCCAGCGTAATGAGTACTAACGCGGTAAACCAGCACATGACGCCAAAAAAGCTAACAATCATGCCGACTGGGAGATGCAAATATTCGGTCACTTCACCATGCGAGCTAGCCCGTGCACCCAAATCCCAAATCCGTTGGCCAATCATCACTAAAGCAATCGCGGTGACTAGATTGAAGAGAATAGTGCGGATTAAATTAAGTCGTGGCGATACGAAAGGGTCGAGAATATCCACGACTACGTGTTCATTGCGCCAAGAAATAACCGGCAAAGCCATAAAGATCATTAGCCCTAATAAAACCTCAATCAGCTCGACTCCACCAACTAAGGGTTTATTAAATAAATAACGACCGATGACATCGACGCAGGTAATAACCATCATCAGCATTAAGGCACTACCTGCGATCAGGTTAAGCGTTAAGGCTAGCCATTTGGCTAGCCCCCGCTCAGAGTGCTGGGTGATGTGTTCAGCACTCGTCATCTTATTTTGATCCTTCAGCTTTAGAAATTTCGCGCATTTCTTTCAAAGCTGCTTCAGCGTCAACACCGCTGTCTTTCACACTGTCTAAGAAGTTTTTGTCAAAGTCCTTCGTCATGTCTGCAAACTCAGCCAAGATTTCTGGTGTTGCTTCTTTGATAGTATTGCCTGCAGCTAGAGCATCTTTTTCACCTGCTTCAGCTTCAGAACCCCATTTTTCACCCGCTAAAGCCGAGAGTTTTTCACCAGAGACTTTCATAATCGCTTCACGGTCTTTGGCCTCTAATTTATCCATGAATTCTTGATTGAGAATAATCATGAAACTACCTAGATACATGCCATTCGGGAATTTGATCGAGAACGGTGCAACTTCTTTTAAGCGCAGGGTTTTCTTTTCACCCATCGGCATGAAAGCACCATCTGCTACGCCTTGGGCGAGAATTTCATAGACTTTAGAGCCGGGTGCGGCCACACCTTCTACCCCCATCGCTTTACCGATGTCTGCTTGCACGCCCCCGCCGATGCGAATCTTCTTACCCTTCATATCCGCCAATTTTTCGATGGGTTTAGCCAAATGAATTTGACCAGGACCATGTGTAAACAAGCCCGCTAATACCACGCCTTCGTGCTCATTGGCTTTAGCTAGATATTTTTCGTGAATTCGCCAATGCGCAATCGACGCACCCTTGGCACCGCCTTCGATACCGGGTAATTCGACCATTTTGGTGAGTTTAAAGCGCCCTGGATAATAACCGTGGAAAGTCCAAGCTGCTTCATAAGCGCCATCTTGTACTTGGTCAAGTAAGGCTTTGGGGTCACCACCGGGGTATTCAATTTTCAGTTTAACGCGGCCTTCCGTGGCTTCTTCAATCCATTTACCCCAAGTCGGTAAAACATCCGCATTCATGGTATGCGCAGGCGGCAACCAAGAACCTACACGAATTGTAGTTTCTGCAAAGCTCGGTGCTGAAGCAGCCATTGCTGCTGAGGCAATGGCAAAACTTAGCATTAAGCGTTTCAAATGTTTCATGAATTCTCTCCTCCAGATGTTTTAAGTGAAGCTATTAGTTAAAACCTTGTTAACGTTGATCGAAATCGACCACGACCTCATCAGAAACCGGATGCGCTTGGCAGGTCAGGATGTAACCGGCTGCAATTTCATGCGCTTCCAAACCATGATGAATATCCATATCGACTTGACCTTTGACCAACTTGGCCTTGCAGGTCGAGCATACACCTGCTTTGCAAGCATAAGGTAGGTCGAGACCGTTATGAATACCTGCATCTAAAATGTTTTGCCCAACGGTCGCGAGGTCAAACTGTAAAGAGCGTCCATCGGCAATCACCGTCACTTTACTGGTTTTTTCTTCGCCATAAGTATCAATCCGCTGTTGAGCTTTTTCTAACAAGGTGGCGGCATCAGCTGAAGAGTTGGCAAACAATTCATAATGAATCTGTTCCTCACTCAAACCTGAGGCCCGGAAGCCCCGCGAAACTTCCGACATCATCGCTTCCGGGCCACAGATAAACACTTCATCGGTGGTTTTAATATTAATCAGGCGGCTTTTGTGTAAAGCAGCCCCTTTTTGATTATCAATTTGCCCATTGAGAAGATCCGCGCCTTGATCTTCTTGGCTCATGATATTGATCCATTGGAAGCGATTCATATAACGATTTTTCAAGAAGCTCAATTCGTCCTTGAACATCACTGAGTTACTGCGCCGATTGCCATAAATCAGAGTGACTTTACTCTGCGGTTCTTCGATTAGAATAGTTTTCATAATCGACAGAATTGGGGTAATACCACTACCACCGGCCAGGCACATATAATTTTTAGCTTGTTCAGGGTTTAGCGGTGAATTGAAGCTGCCTTGCGGAGGCATCACCTCAACTGTATCGCCCACTTTGAATTGGTCATTCGCATAGTTGGAGAACTTACCTCCACGCACGCGCTTAATCCCGACCCGTAAATGTCCATCATGCACACCCGAGCAGATCGAGTAAGAACGCCGCACATCTTCACCCTCAATGTCGGCTTTAAGAGTGAGAAATTGGCCTTGAACAAATTTAAAATTGTTCGTTAATTCAGGTGGAACCTGAAACGAGATACAGACTGCAGTATCGGTTTCGGGTTTAATCTCGCTAATGCGTAGAGGATAAAAACGGGTATCAGCCATCGGGGTCACCCTCAAAAATGCTTAAAATAATCAAACGGTTCTTGGCAATCTTGGCATTGAAATAAGGCCTTACAAGCTGTCGAACCAAATTCACTAATTCGGCGTGTATTGCTAGAGCTGCAATGTGGGCATTCAATCCCCGCCTCCGGTGTTAAGCCTTGAGCATGGGCACAACCACCACCTGCAGGTGGGGCAATCCCATAAGCTTGCAATTGCTCTCGACCTTGTGGCGATAGCCAATCGGTGGTCCACGCCGGGCTTAAACGGGTCACGATTTCATAAGGCTGAAGCTGAGCAGCCTCTAAAGCAGCTGCAATATCCGCCCGAATCGTCTCCATCGCTGGGCAACCGGAATAAGTCGGAGTAATGCTTACCACATACTTACCGTCAATCGCTTGCAGATCACAGAGCACACCTAAATCCCAAATACTTAACACCGGAATTTCTGGATCTTTTACTTGATCCAATACCTCCCAAATCGGTGTTAAGGCCGATTGCTTGCGGCGTTGAGCACGTTCATACCAAGCAAACGGAAGGACAGGGATGGATTTAGTGACCATAATTACCACTGACAACCCGGATAAGCACGATGTAAAAACTGCATATCATTAAGCAAATGCCCGAGATTTTCAGTGTGATAACCGACACGGCCACCCCGCACCGCCCAATCATCTTTCGGCACAGTGAGCGTGGCTTCGGTCAAAATTGCAGAGACTTGTGCTAACCAAGTAGGGCGTAAAGCAGCATTATGTACACCGATACCTGCATCGGCTAATTGCAGTTCGAGTGGATCAGCATCAAATAGCTCGTGGGTATACCCCCAAAGTGATTCAAGCGCTCGCTGCATGCGTTGATGACTAGCTTCGGTGCCATCGCCTAAGCGCAAAGTCCATTCGTGGCTACGGCGTAAGTGATAGCGGGTTTCTTTGATTGCTTTTTGGGCAATTCCCGCGAGGGTACTATCGGCAGATTTCGCCAGTTCCGGCAAATAATAGGTATTGAAAACATCCACCAATAATTGCCGCACCATCGTGTAAGCAAAATCCCCACGGGGTAGCTCATGAATCAATAGATTACGGTATTCCCGCATATCGCGGGTATAGGCAAAGTCATCTTCAGTTTTGCCGTTTCCAGCTAGCTCCGCTGCGTAGGTGTAATACATGCGTGCGCGGCCAATATAGTCGAGTGCTACATTGCTAAGAGCAATGTCTTCTTCCAAGAAGGGACCATTGCTAGTCCACTCAGAAAGACGATGGCCTAAGACCACCGCATCATCGCCTAAGCGGGTTGCATATTCTTGGGTGGCTGCTTTGAGATTGAAGTCGCTCATCATGACCTCACATATTGTTCACAGCTTCAGGAAGCTGATAGTAAGTGGCATGCCGATACGGTTTATCATCGGACGGGTCATAGAAGCTTTCACTATCATCTTCCTGTGAAGCGCAAATATCCCGCGAGCGTACTACCCAAATACTCACACCTTCACTGCGACGGGTATACACATCGCGTGCATACTCCAAGGCTTGCTCAGCATCTTGGGCATGTAAGCTGCCGACATGTTTATGGTCTAAGCCCCGCCGTGCTCTTACAAACACTTCATATAATTCAAGATTATCAGTCGCCATTATGATCTCTCCTTAAGCGGCTTGGCGTTGTTCAGTGGTTTTGGCGCGTTGCTTGGCGTTATAAGCTGTCATCGCATCGCGTACCCAAGCACCTTCTTCATGCGCCCGAATATGATGTTCAACCCGCTGGCGATTACAGTGACCATTGCCATTAATCACGTTATAGAATTCCTTCCAGTCGATCTCACCAGAGTCATAATGGCCACGCTCTGCATTCCATTTCAGGTCTTGATCAGGGTGCACTAAACCTAAAAATTCAATTTGTGGCACGGTTTGATCAATAAATTTTTGGCGTAAATCATCATTGGTTTCACGCTTGATCTTCCAGGTCATCGACTTGGCCGAGTGAGCAGATTCTGCATCATGCGGGCCAAACATCATCAGTGCGGGCCAGTAGAAGCGATTCAATGCATCTTGCGCCATTGCTTTTTGTGCAGGGCTGCCATGTGCGAGGGCTATCATCAGCTCATAGCCTTGGCGCTGATGGAAACTTTCTTCCTTGCAAATCCGAATCATTGCGCGTGAATAAGGGCCATAGGAGGTACGCTGCAAAGAAATTTGATTGACAATCGCCGCACCATCTACCAGCCAACCAATCGCACCAATATCGGCCCAAGTTTGGGTCGGATAATTAAAGATCGAGGCATATTTGGCTTCGCCTGACTGCATGGCTGCGATTAAATCCGCACGCTTCACACCTAAAGTTTCGGTAGCACTATATAGGTATAAACCATGACCGCCTTCGTCTTGGACTTTAGACAGCAGGACAGCTTTGCGGCGCAGTGAAGGGGCGCGTGTAATCCAGTTGCCTTCTGGTTGCATGCCGATCACTTCAGAATGAGCATGCTGGGAAATTTGTCGAATTAAATTCTGGCGATAGGCTTCTGGCATCCAATCTTTTGGCTCAATTTTTTCTTCGGCCTCGATTTTGCGCATGAAATTTTGTTCGGGAGTCATCATTTTGTTTCGCCTCCTTGTTGCTTGGCGACCAAAGTTAATACGTCATAATGAGCGACCAGTGCGCCCTCTTGGTTGACGATAGCCGTATCCCAACGCACTTCACCGTAGTTCTCGGTTTCACGATTGGTTTTTTGCTTGCAGGTGAATTGTACTTGTAAGGTATCACCGGCATACACGGGTGCAGAGAAGCGCAAATTATCTAAACCATAATTTGCCAGCACGGGGCCTTCACTCGGGTCAACGAATAAGCCTGCCGCTAAAGATACTAAGAAATAGCCATGCGCGACGCGATCTTCAAAGAACGGATTGCGTTGTGCAGCCGCTTGGTCCATGTGCGCGTAGAATTTATCACCGCTAAGTTCCGCGAAGGCTTCAATGTCCGCAAGGCTAATCGTGCGTTGCTCCGTGATTACTGCATCACCAACTTCTAATTCATCAAAGGTTTTGCGGAAGGGATGCACGCCATCGACATTGCGTTCAGCCCCTTGCATCCACACGCCCGCCACCGCAGTGAGCATATCCGGCGAACCTTGTACGGCGGTACGTTGCATATAATGCTTCACGCCGCGCACGCCGCCCATTTCTTCGCTGCCGCCTGCCCGCCCAGGGCCACCATGAATCAAATGGGCTAAGGGTGAACCATGCCCAGTCGATTCTTTCGCGCATTTTTCATCTAGCACCAACACCCGACCATGATAGGGTGCAATGCCTAGGGCTAAATTCCGGGCGACGACTTTATTTGCGGTAGCGACTGAAGCGACTAAGCTGCCTTTACCTAAGGCCGCTAATTCCACGGCTTCTTCATCGCTGCTGTAAGGAATTAAAGTGGTAACTGGGCCGAACGCTTCTACATCATGTGCATTGGTGTTGCGGGCATCTTTGCAAGCCAGCACCATCGGTGAGAGAAAAGCCCCCGTGTCATTGTTAGCACCAAGTACATTCACATGATGCATGTCACCGAATAAAATCTCGTTTTGCTTGGCTAATTCAGCGATCCGCTCACGAACATCGGCGCGTTGCTCTAAACCCGCCAAAGCACCCATTTTTA
The DNA here is from genome assembly GCF_900167255.1 of Thiothrix eikelboomii. Taxonomy (GTDB): domain Bacteria; phylum Pseudomonadota; class Gammaproteobacteria; order Thiotrichales; family Thiotrichaceae; genus Thiolinea; species Thiolinea eikelboomii. Next base: position 68,435 of record NZ_FUYB01000019.1, on the reverse strand, counting down.
CGCCTTCTTGATCAGGATCACCGACTTGAATTTTGCTTAAACGCTCTTTTAAAGCGGCGGCTACCGCTTCTAAGCGATCTGTAGGCACAATCGAGCGGCGAATTGCAGTGCATTTTTGACCCGCTTTCACGGTCATTTCGCGCACCACTTCTTTGATATACAAATCAAAGGTTGGTGTACCCGGTTGCACATCACTGCCTAAAATTGAGCAGTTTAAGGAGTCCGCTTCCATATAGAAACGCACAGAGTTAGCGATGATATTCGGATGCTGTTTCAGCTTTTGCCCGGTCCATGCTGAGCCTGTGAAACTGATCGCATCTTGGCAGGTTAAATGCGCTAATAAATTACCCGTGCTGCCGCAAACCAGCTGCAAAGCACCTGCGGGTAAGATTTTTGATTCGATAATCATTTTTACCAGCAGCTCGGTTAAATACGCGGTTTGGCTGGCTGGTTTAACGATACTGGGTACGCCGGCGAGGATCGTAGGCGCTAATTTTTCCAACATACCCCAGCAAGGGAAGTTGAAGGCATTGATTTGCACCGCTACACCCATGATCGGGGTATAGATATGTTGGGCGGTGAAACTGCCATTGCGCGAGATTTGCTCTTGCCCACCATCGAGATACACATTGCTATTCGGTAGTTCGCGGCGACCTTTGCTGGCGAACACCAGCATAGTGCTAATGCCACCTTCAATATCAATCCATGAGTCGGTGCGAGTTGCACCGGTCGCTTTTGAGCAGGTGTAGAGTTGTTCTTTGCGCTCAATTAAATAGTTGCCGAGAGCTTTGAGCATTAAAGCACGTTGATGGAAAGTATATTTGCGTAAGTTAGAGCCACCGACTTGACGTGCATATTCAAGCACTGCTTGGAAATCAAGACCGTCACTGCTAATTTCAGCAAAATCTTGGCCATTAATCGCATGTTTGAGAATAAGACCTGCTGTTGAGGCGGTATACCATTCCCCCAAGGCATAACTTTGCAATTTCATATCCAAGCTCTCCACTCGGTTATCAGATGCTGCGGATAGTAATATGATACAAAATCATAGTCAAAGTATTTTTTGTTGTATCACTTTATGCTTTACTAAGGGCTAAAGAGTAGACGCAAAACCTGCCGTCATACTAAGCTTGAATCATATTTTGGAGGAGTAATGCATGCCTTATTATGCCATCAATGGAATTCGCCCCGTGGTGCATTCTGATACTTATATTCATCCCACGGCGGTTTTGATTGGCGATGTGATTGTCGCTGCGGGCTGCTATGTTGGGCCGAATGCGGTTTTACGCGGTGATTTTGGGCGTTTAGTATTAGAAGAAGGTTCTAATTTACAAGATACTTGCGTGATGCATGGCTTCCCCGGTACGGATACAGTGGTGCGCAAAAACGGGCATATTGGTCACGGTGCCGTATTACACGGTTGTGAAGTCGGTGAAAATGCACTGGTTGGTATGAATAGTGTGATTATGGATGGGGCCGTGATTGGGCATTCAGCGATCGTGGCGGCGATGAGTTTTGTGAAAGCGAATATGCAAGTGCCTGCACGGAGTTTAGTCGCGGGAACGCCTGCTCGGGTGATTCGTGAGTTAAGTGCTGCCGAAATTGGCTGGAAAGAAGAGGGTACACGCTCCTATCAGCAACTTGCGGTGCGGAGTATGCAAACTTTGGTCGAAACCACGCCGTTAACTGAAATTGAAGCTAATCGCCCCCGCATTGATGCCGATGGCCTTGCACCCCTTTATCAAATAAAACAACAGGACTCTGGTTGACACGTGACTAATCTTGCTCGACAACCCAAAACATGTACAGAGCATGCCTTCAATCAAGCTGCACAAGCACTGATTGAGCAGTTTATTCAAACTTCACCGATCCATGCTAATTCGCTGATTGTGACGATCTATGGTGATACGATCTGCCCACATGGGGGGTCGATTTGGCTTGGAAGTTTAATCAAGCTAGTCAAACCCCTCGGTGTGAATGAGCGCTTAGTACGCACTTGTGTATTTCGTCTGTCTGAAAAGAAGATTCTCAAATCTCGGCAAATCGGGCGGCGTAGTTTTTACTCCTTAACTGATAAAGGTTTGCGGCAATTCTCAAGTGCAGCTAGCCGGATTTATGCACCGGATTTAGCCAGTTGGGATGGCCAATGGCGCTTAGTCATTACGCTTTTAGGCGAACTAGTACCTGAACAGCGCGAGCAATTACGCAAGGAATTGTTTTGGCTTGGGTTCACTCATATCACGACAGGTATCTTTGCCCATCCGACCGCTGACTTAGCGGAAGTCAGTGCTTTAATCAAAGAATTGCAAATCGAAGAGCATGTCGCCATTCTACAAGCAGTCACGCCGGAGCCGGATAATGTACCCATTGCGAATCGCTTAATTCGACAATGCTTTAATACGCAAGCTTTAGACGATGAATACGCTGAGTTTAATCAGCAGTTTTCGCCTGTATTAGCCGCCGCTTTAAAAACTACCGAACCTGATTCTGAGTTATGTTTTTTAATTAAAATTCTATTGATTCATAAATACCGGCGGATTTTATTGCGTGAGCCGGAATTGCCAAAAGAATTAGTCGAGTCTGATTCAGCGAGCCAACAAGCACGGCGGATTAGTGCGCAGCTTTATGGGGTGATTGCGCCCTTTGCTGACCAGTATTTTAAGCAGGTGAGTGAGTGTGAGCAGGGGGCGTTTGCTGAGCCGCCAAAGGCGTATTACCAGCGGTTTAAGCGAGTGGCTGTTTAGTGTACTGCCAAAATGCTAGTTTTCTAGTGATCGAATAGTTGGTCATGATATTTAGATGAGTTGAAGTCGGACTTGCAGTAAGAGGAGGATTTTTTTCCTGTGAGGTTCTGATGGCAAGCATTCAGGTGAAATATCCGGTTCTGCCAAGGTGAGTGGGTCTATCGTCATGGTAAAGCCCGTAGTGGCCTCCAACGCTACCGCTGCTGTGATTGCCACCACTGTTTCCAGCTGGAGTATCGGTATGAAGCCAACAAGCTTGGCGTGACCGACAAGATTAGCGAGATGGCGATAAATGGCTCGGGTGTACGGATACCGGACGGGTGTTGGGGATCAGCATCACCACCGTCATTGCCCACTTAAAAACTCGCCGCACCGACCATCTCACCCATCCCCTTCAACGAGGTCAGCTACAAAACGGGGCAGAAAGAGTATGCGAGATGGATGAACAGTGGTTGTATGTGGGCAACAAGTCACAACCACGCTGGTCATGGTATGCTTGGTCGCCTCATTTTAAACGAGTATTCGCCTATGCGTTTGGGTCACGCGCCGATAGCACACTGAAAGCCCTGCTGGATAGCGTGAAGGACTTCAACTTTCGCCGGCTCTGCACCAATGACTGGGGAGCCTATGACCGGCTGTTGCCGGAAGACAAACACCTAGTCACCCAGAAGCTCACCCAAAGCATTGAAAGCCAGAACCTCAACGTCCGTACTCGTATCAAGCGTCTGCAACGCAAGACCATCTGCTTCTCAAAGTCGATCGACATGCATGACAAGGTGATCGGCGATTTCATCAACAGGGAGTTCTTTCAACTTATCTAAATCACGACCCTGCATCAGAAAGACCTGAATCTGGCACGAAAAGATTCTTCTGGGGGGGAAATGCTCAATGGCATAGCACAATTGTGTCAAACTCCCCGCAGCCTTCGATCTGAAGTACAACATTGGACTATCTCAGTTTAGTCGACTTTGAGACTCAAGTTCTTGCAGCTTAATGTGTCCGGTTTTAGAGGGAGAGCAATAAACATCAAGACCGAGGATAGACAACATATCGTCAAAGATGGCGTGGCAATCTATTTGCCGACAACTCAAACTATCCAAAGAAAAAGTCACAATAAGCCCATCGGCCATTGCGACTGCGAGGTCGACGCGCCTATCCAATTTATCTGGAGTCAGGTCAGGGAGAAGTTGTCTAAGCTCCAGCCTGAGGTAATCGCGCCATCGCCGATATTTGTCTTGAAACAGCACACGAAATTCCCGGTCGTGCAACGCCATTTCCCAGAAAGCCAATGAAACTGCAATTTCCTCATCCTGCTTGCGGATAGGTATATGCTCTTCTAGGATAACACGCACCCGATCTACCCCTGTTGCCTGCTTGAGGCGGTTATCGATCCTATGAAACACTCTGTCAGCAACGAACTCGAATGCAAAGCGCACCATATCGTCTTTGTTTGCGAAGTAGTGAGCAATAACACCGCTTGAAAAGCCACCTTCTCGTGCGATGTTACGCACCGTAGCTCCCTCAAGCCCACTCTTGCCCAAAACCTTAACGATCGCGCGTACAACATCCATCCGACGTTCATCGTGATTCACGATTTTCGGCATAATAAAACCTTTATCAAATAACTGTAGTACCAAAATAAACCAGAAATTGGATGAGGTCTAGACCTGTGTAGCTGTACCCTAGCGATTCAAATCAGCACTTTCGCTGCCAAGTCATGCTGAGCCTAGTGTCAGAGCCAGCAGCGGAGCATGTTGCTGTGCGCCATAGACATCGGTTTCGCCGATGGCACCCGATACCATAGGGCGGCGAATCGTCGCCTTAATAGCATTCGCGGGTTCAAAGGCAACAATGCCCAGAACGTCCACTTCGGGCACATTGTAAAGTCGCGAGATCAAGACTGGGTTGATCAGATTTTCCCGCAGGGCTTGTTCATACCAAAATCGATCCTTGAAGATAACATCCAGTGTCAACTCATAGGGGCCTGCGTTTTTGGATCGAATCACTGAAGCCACATCGATAAGACGGGTCATGCTGAATCCTCCAGATTGGACATATGGAAGGGGAAGGCGGCGGCGGGATCCTGCACCCTGAGAAGGTGATAGAGACTGAAGCCATAGACAGCGCCTGCTTTGAAGTCGGAAGGTGAGTAAGGAAACGCAAGGTTTCCAGCGGTCGAAACACGTCCCGGATAACCAAAATGCAGCATCGTAGACCGGGCAAAGGAACAAATTGTGTTTGCTTGGTCTTGCGTGTCAGCTACCGCCTCAATGATGATACCCAGCTCATGCGGCAGTCGCTCACGTTCGGGTTCCAACGCGCCCATAACTCCGTCGCGCCCATAGACTCGAAAAATAAGGTTCGCGCTGCCAGCCTGCATTTCGGGAAAATTGTCGAATACACGAGTCCTTACTCCAGCAAGGATGTCGTCAATCTGCGCGATGAAATCAGGTGACCGCACGCCCGCGATCGACACGGTGCGATAGCCCACGATCCGCGCCGCCTCCAACTTGACGAAGTACCCCTCTGAAGGCTCGAACACACTTCCTGTCACCCGAACCCGGACGGCGTCAATCTGTTCAAAACCTGCCATGCGCAGGTTCAGTGCGCCGCCAGGGCCAGGCAAGTGATAAGGGTCGGATTTTTCATAAAGCGTGTGCGCGGCGACCGATGTCACCGTGCAGATGCGAGCTGAGTTCATCGTCTCAAGCACGAACCCCACCTCATCCAGAGTACCCATCATACAGTCTGATCCTGATCCTGGTATCGAGGCAATAGCCGCACATTCGAGGATCTTTCCCATATGCAGTGCTAGCCCACGTGGATAGCCGCGTAGAATTGGCACAGCGGCAAAGACTGACGGGTCATAACAGCGACCCGCCACTACGACATCTGCTCCAGCTTGCAAGGCGGCGATTAGCGGCTCTTCCCCGATCTGGGCAACGATATGAGTCGACCTCTCAATATCCGCAGGCATCGCTGGTTCGCCTGGAGGCAACACCACCAGATCTCCTGAAGCCAATGCTGCCATCAGTGGTGCTTTATCCATGTCGGACGGGATCACGGCAAGACGCCCTTTAAGTCCTTCTTCGTGAGCGATTTCACGGATGATCTGTACCGTCCAGTCAAGATGTGGCCGAGCACCTGCACCACCCGCACTCCCTACAAGCACAGGAATACCTCGTGCGCGTCCAGCAACAAGCATATAACGTAGGTCGCGCTTGACCGCAGCCCGATCGGTAAAGGATATACCAGCCCCAAGATAATAGGGGCCAGGGTCACTTGACCCTGCATCGACGGCGATGACATCAGGGTTTAGCGCAAGTCCTGCCTCAAACGAAGCGGTTGGGAAGCCATAACCCAAAATCGCAGTTGGCGACAGGACGCGGATCGGGGGCAAAGTGGACATAGTTACCTCAGAACATCAGTGTTTTGGCAGGGCTTGCGAGACCTTCAAGCGTCAGGCTAACTTCAGCCCCGCCGTCGGCGATGATGTCGATGCCGTTCACCCATTGCGCATCACGTGATAGAAGAAATGCTACTGGACCTGCAATTTCTTCAGGTCTTGCATCACGACCACCTGCTTGCGTGCGTAATCGGCTGAGCAACTCTGTGCCCATTGTATCGTAAAAAGTAGCTAGAATCGGGGTTTGTACCGCACCTGGGCTGACAGTATTGACTCGAATCCCACGATGTCGCTCGCGACTGGAAACCAGCATGGAGTAGAGAATCACTGCTTCTTTAGATGCATCATATGCCGCCACGGAATTGAAGCCGAGACCGATGAAATGCTCAAGCCCAGCCTCCCAGCCATCGATCGCAATGAGTGAGCGCACAAGATCAGCCCGGGAGCGCCAGTTTGCTCCAGCGGTCGATGCTACGTTCACCACTGAGCCGAAGTCGTTCAGCCGTGGCAATAACGTTTCTGTAAGCCGCCGTAGAGCAAGGTAGTTTACCTTGATGACTGTCTCGACAGGCAACGACCCCGGTACGCCTGCAATGTTCACCAGTCCGTCAAGCGGTTCGGCAATTGCCGCAACCGTGGTGTCAATTTGTGTGGGATCTGTCAAGTCACAGCGGTGGAAAATGGACAGCTCGCTCTTCGGTTCTACCCGGTCAATCCCGACAACCCTCGCGCCTCGTGACAAGAGATCTGCGGCAACTGCCGCGCCAACACCTGAAGATACGCCTGTCAAGACATAGGTTTTTCCAGCATGGGTCATGTCCGTACTCCTTGGTTAAATCGCACTGGCAGCGACAACATGCCATTGGCAAAGCGCGAAGCGACGTAAACCGGTTCGCCTGCTGGTTCTGGTCTGCTCAAATGTTTCAGCGTGAGCTTGGCAAGAATCGGAAGCTCCATCCTCGCCAAATGTGCTCCAAGGCAGGTATGCCGCCCACCACCACCAAAGCCCATATGCGGATTAGGGTTACGCTGGATGTGGAAGTGGTCGGGATGCTGGAACTTGGTCTCGTCCCGGTTGCCGGAGATAAACCACATGACCACTTTGTCGCCTGCTGCGATTTTCTGACCAGCGATCTCAGTATCTTCGGCGGCTGTGCGACGCATATGCATAACGGGAGTTATCAATCTAACCATCTCTTCCACGGCACCTGCCGCCAGACCATCAGGATCGGTGGCCCACAGTGCCATCTGGTCTGGATTTTCCATGAAAAGCCTCATCATGTGAGTGCCAACCGTGCCCGTGGTCTCCATGCCCGCAGTCACCAGAAGCTGGAACTGGACACCAATTTCTTCATCGGTAAATCTACGTCCATCCACTTCAACCGTGTGCAGGTAAGACACAAAATCGTCTTTTGGGGAGCGGCGACGCTCACGCGCCAAAGCTGTGCCGTAGTCGTTTAACTCCTTGAAATACGAGGCTACTGATGCGGGGCCACCCAGCTCTGGGGCATCACCCGCCAGTGCATGTTGGGTCAGGTAATGCATATGCTTGCGGTCAGACGGCGGCGCACCAAGGAAATCGCAGATCACTGCCACAGGGTAAGGTTGAGCTACGTCGGTGGCGAAATCGACCTCGCCCTTTTCCTTGGCTGCCAGCACCAGCGCGGTAGCATGGGCTTCGGCATTGGCGCGGTAGCGTTCCACGCCTTTCGGCGACAGGATTTTCTGCACCACCGATCGCAGCATGAAATGCCGTGGCCCATCCATATTCAGAAACCAGCCTTCGTGTTGCGCCTCTTCCTCGGACTGGTCGCCGATATAGGTTGAAGGCTGATTGCGGAACAAGCTGGAGTTCTGGCTGACTGTGACAATATCATCATAGCGGGTAAGCGCCCAAAACCCCGTCATTCCATGCTCTGGTCCTTCGCAGAAATCATGCCAACTGATAGGCAGATCGCGACGCAGAGTGGCGAAGGCTTCAAAGTTAACCGGACCCTGCCAGAAAGCTGGGTCAGTGAGGTTGATTTTAGTTGCATCCATGTTTGAGCCTCCTATTAAACACTGTACTTAACACCAGGCATGACGCACAAAAGCTCGAACGCGAGGTTCGCAGCGGTCAGCGCAGTGTTTCCAGACAGGTCGTAGGAGGGAGAGACTTCGACAACATCGCAGCCGATAATGTTTAGCCCGCGACAGCCCCGGATCAGTTGCATCGCCTGCCATGTCGTTAGTCCGCCAATCTCTGGTGTGCCGGTGCCTGGGGCGACGGAGGGGTCTAGCGCATCAATGTCGAAGGAAAAATAGGTCGGCACATCGCCGATTTTTCCCCTAATACTGTCGATCAACGTTGTCAGATGTTTGCCCCAAAGGTCATCAGCGGGCACCACGGTGAAGCCCTGACGGCGCGACCAGTTGAAGTCATCGGGCGAATAGCCAGTGCCGCGTAGACCGATTTGGAAGGTTAACTCAGGATGGATCAGGGCCTCCTCATGGGCGCGACGAAAGGTGGTGCCATGAGCGATTTTTTCACCGAACATGGTGTCGCTGACATCCGCATGAGCATCAAGGTGAACCAGTGCCACTGGGCCATGCTTGGCAGCAATGGCCTGAAGGATTGGATAAGTGATCGAATGATCCCCGCCCAGTGTAATCGGACGCACGGGGTGACGTAGTATCTCCACATAAGCCTCGCGGATACGGCGGCAAGCATCGGGAAGATTGAACGTATTGATTGCGACATCGCCTATATCAGCCACCTGGAGGCTGGCAAAGGGTGCAGCTCCGGTCGCCACGTTGAAAGGGCGCAGCAGGCAGCTTTCAGACCGAATCGCGCGCGGGCCAAAACGGGTACCCGCCCGCCAAGAAGCGCCAATGTCGATGGGTACTCCAATGAAACAGGCGTCCAGTCCCTCTGCTGTCTTCGCCTCGGGCAGGCGCATCATCGTGGGTGTTCCGCCGAAGCGTGGCATTTCATTGCCACCAAGAGGTTGATTGTAAGTCATCCTTATCATACCTGCTGAGTGGGAAGATGTAGAATCAGCCCATCCATGTTGTCTGTGATCGTCAACTGGCAGGACAGGCGACTGGTCGGTGTAACCCCAGCCGCGAACGTAATCATATCGGCCTCCATTACACCTTGTGGTGGCAGGCGACCCGCCCAATCAGGTTCGACGATAACATGGAAGGTGGCGCAGGCGCAGGCACCACCGCAATCGGCCTCGATCTCGGAGATGCCATGTGCAGTCGCCAGTTGCATGACCGATTGACCCACGGCACCATCCAGCACTTGCTGGCTACCATCGGCGCGAATGAAAGTTATCTTAGGCATGGTTCTCTTTCCTTATCGTGTTCGAGTACAAACCCGTCAGGGCGCGTGTAAGCCGGTTAAGCCCTTCGTCTAGCAGCTTATCCGTTGTGGTCAGCGGCGGGGCAATGCGGATTGTGTTACCCCAATACCCACAAGGCAATACGAGTAATCCTTCCGCCGCAGCTCTGGTTGCGATAGTCTTGGTTGTATCAGAATCAGGTACGCTGTGGTCTTCGGTCTTGAATACCTCGAAGGCCACCATTGCACCGAGTCCACGCACAGCACCTATTGGCGGCACATCGGTGCGTGCTGTGATACGGGCCAGAGCCGTCGTCAAGTGCTGCCCAATCGCAGTAGCACGATCAAGCAACCCTTCGTCGCGGATAATATCGAACACCGCCAACGATGCGGCACAGGCCAGCGGATTGCCCGCAAAGGTGCCACCTAATGATCCTGGCATCACCTTGTCCATCACTGAACGTTTACCGATCACCCCCGCCAGCGGCAGACCGCCACCGATGCCCTTCGCGACCGGGATCAGGTCAGGTTCTACTCCTGAGTGCTCGATGGCAAAGAATTTGCCGGTGCGACCGAAGCCAGACTGGATTTCATCGGCGATGAACAGGATGCCGTGATCGGAGCAAATCTGTTGAATTTTCTGCAAGAAAGCTGGGGGAGCCATGTAATAGCCACCTTCGCCCTGCACCGGCTCCACTAGGATAGCCGCCACCTGATCGGGCGAAATCGAAGCACGGAAGAGGTGATCGAGTGCACGCAAGGACTCTTCCTCGCTGGTGCCGTGATCAGGTATCGGGAAGGGGATGTGGAAAATACCGGGCTGGAAATGCGGATAGCTTGCCCGCAACGGTGCAACCTTGCCGGTCAGCGATAACGCCAGATTGGTACGACCGTGAAATGAGCCGGTGAAGGCAATGATTCCAGATCGACCCGTCGCTAGGCGTGCAATCTTGACAGCATTCTCGGTCGCCTCGGCTCCCGTGTTAACCAGAAAGGATACCGCATCATTGATAGGAGCCACAGCGTTCAATCGTTCGCAGACGGCAACATAAGGCTCATAGTGCTGGACAGGCCAAGCGACATGAGCATAGCGATCCATCTGCGCGGCAATAGCCGCCATGACACGCGGATGGCGGTGGCCGACGTTCATCACCGCAATACCGGCAACGAAATCGACATAATGCTTGCCGTCCGTGTCCCACAACTCCGATCCTTCAGCACGATCAACGAAGAACGGATGGGAAGTAGCAGCTCCGGCAGGAATGGCTGCCTTGCGGCGGTTAAGAAGCGTTTCCGTCATGTTTGACCTCAATTCAATGCATCCGAACGCCAGACCATCATCTTCTCGGTCTGCATATCGCGGATGGAGTGTGGGATTCCGCCGACCCCGAGCCCCGACTGGCGTGCGCCTGCAAAAGGCATCCAGTCTACCCGGAACAGTGGATGTTCGTTAACCATGATTGCCGTGCCATCAAGGTGGCGGAAGCAGTGCATGGCGGTGTCGATATTGCGACTGAACACGGCGGCCTGGAACGAAAATGGCAGGTCGTTTGCCGTGGCAATAGCCGCGTTGATGTCGTCGTAAGGGTACAGACATACGACCGGGCCAAAGACCTCACGCCGCGAAACATCAGCCATCGGGTCAGGATTCACCAGCACGGTGTTGGCATAGGTGGAAGGCGACAGGCGTTTGCCCCCTGTGGCAATACGCCCACCCGAAGCATCAACCCACGATGCGATTCGGTCAGCCTCAGCAGTGGTAATCAGCGGGCCGACCTCGGTTTCGGGTTTAGTCGGATCGCCGATGAGCATTCGGTCGGCGACTCCCGAAAGCCCTGCCGTCAGATCCTCAAGAATTGACTGCGCACAAAAGATGCGCTGAACGGAAACACATGCCTGTCCTGCGTGCCAGAACCCCGCCCGACCAATGCGCGGGATGGCTTGTTCCAGATCCGCATCCTCAGCTACGATCACTGGCGCAACCCCACCATGCTCTAGGGCACAGCGTGCGCCCGGTGCCAGCATAGACCGAAGTTTCCAACCCACAGCGGCAGACCCTATAAAACTTAGGAAAGCCACACGCGAATCACTGACCATACGACCAATTACATCCACTTCAAGAGGGAGAACCATCTGCGCCCAACCCTGTGGCAGCCCAGCTTCATGGAAAATATCCACAACTGCTTTGCACGACAACGGTGTCTTGGGGGATGGCTTCACGATTACCGGTGCTCCAGCCGCAACAGCAGGTGCAACCTGATGGATCACCAGATTGAACGGGTGATTAAAAGCAGCCAGTGCCAAGACTACACCGATAGGCTCCCTCTGCGTAAAGGCGATACGACCTGCCGAAGTGGCATTAAAGTCCATCGGTATGACATGACCAGCTTCTGCACGGAGAGTTTCCACACACAGCTCGATCCCATCTATACCCCGATCAATCTCGATCAGCGCATCGCGCAGGGGTTTGCCCGATTCGCTGGCGACTTGTAAAGCCAGCGAATCGCGCCGACTGCGAGCGATGGCAGCAGCGCGACGCAGAATGGCGACCCGCTCAATCTTTGGTAGCCAACTCTTGCGGTCGCGGAATAATGCCTGTGCCGTGGCAAAAGCCTTCTCAACTTCATCCTCGGTCGAGACAGGCAGCGTATCTAGTAAGTGGCCATCCCAAGGGGAGTGAACGGAAAGGGTTTGATTCATGGCGTAGCCTCAAGCAGAGATTTCAGTGGAATGCCGAGATCGGCGAGAGTAGTAGGTGCAACAGTGGCTCGCGCAGCAACAAGGCGACGGGCATACATGTGATCGGCAGGCATGTTCACACTGTCTGCCGCAATGATTACGCCGTCCCTAATATGAAAAACAGTGAACCGACCCTCTGTTGGATTACCGCGCAACACGTGGGAATCAGGGTTGATCGGCAATCCAGTGGTTTGCAGTTTTACATTACCCTGATCAGACCAGAACCACGGCACAGCATTATAAGCCACGGTCTCACCCAGTAATGCTGCTGCTACGACTTTGGCCTGATCGATAGCGTTCTGCACACTCTCCAATCGGAACAGTCCGCCTGCATAAGGGTTAGGGTGTAACGCACAATCACCCACCGCAAAGATGTCAGGGTCAGAGGTACGCCCTTGGGCATCGACTTCTATTCCGTTCGGGCAAGGCAGACCGGCAGCAAGAGCCAATTCCGCGTTCGGCACCGCGCCAATGCCTACCAGTACCAGATCAGCCAACAGGCGCGAACCATCAGACAAGATTACGGCTTCGACTCGTACTGTCCCTTCGATTGCCGAAACGCCTGCACCTGTAAGCACCTGTGTTCCCATACTACGATGCATGGCCTCGAACCATCTTGATACCTCGGGTGCAACAGCGCGTGCCATCACGCGGGGCGCTGCCTCAATGACTGTTGCACTCAGACCCTTGGTGCGGGCGGTGGCGGCAACCTCCAAGCCAATGAATCCACCCCCAATGATGACAACATTGTGTGCAGCTTGCAGGGCTGTGCCCAATGCATCCGCATCCTCGATTCCGCGCAGTGTATAAAGCCCCGTCAGATCAGCACCCGGTAAGACTAACGCACGCGGACGAGTCCCAGTGGCAAAAACCAGACGGTCATAGTGGAGCGACTCTATATCCGTCAAAACAGTGTGACTTGCCCTGTCGATCCCCGTCACCTTCGTGCCCAGTCGTAAACTGATCTCTTGCGCTGCCAGAACCTCCGCTGAACGCAAGGTACGATGTCGATCCAGCTTCTGCTCGCAGCCGCTTTCACATTGCCCCTCATTACCGGGAAAATTGATATATCGTCAGGTTCCATTACCGTTATGGCCAGTGTTATCTTTGCTGGATTGATCGGTTCGGTAGAGGTGCCACTTACTGGTGCACTGGGGCTGAACTGGGTATTGGCCGCCCTGATAGTCATCACCATCGGGGCAGGGTTTGGTGCCGTAAACGGCGGACTGGTACGTGCCGGTGCTGACCCACTGATCGCTACGCTCAGCTTGGCAATCATGCTGGGTGGTCTTGTCAGTGGCTATGCGCAAGGTCGTGCTATCGTTGCGGGTATGCCTGCTGGCTTGACCGACCTTGGGCGTTTATCCTTTGGTCCTTTCCCGATGCTCTTCCTCACTGCGGCCGTAGTCTCCATCGCGGTTTGGTTTTTGCTTGAGCGTACATCGTTTGGGCGTCGTCTCCATGCGATTGGGGTCAATCCGACAGCAGCCCATCTGATTGGAGTTCGGGTAGACCGGACGATATTTATTGCTTTCGTTTTAGGTGGTCTGATCGCAGGTATCGCGGCGGTGGTGTTGACGGCTAGACAGGGCGGCGGTGTGCCAGTGAACGGGCTGAATCTTGTGCTACCAGCACTGGCCGGTACCTATTTGGGTGCCACGACGATTCGCCCAGGCGAGTTCAATATTCCTGGCACTTTTATTGGTCTCCTTTTCGTCAGTGTTGCTGTATCTGGGCTGACGTTGCTGGGTGTTGATGCTTGGGTACAACCGGTCTTCACTGGTGGCGCGTTGGTTGCTGCGGTATTGATTGCTCATTGGTTTCAGAAACTAGCTAGCAAAGACAGCTAACACCTTTCATACGAGGACAACAAGATGCTCGACGACAAGACCCTTGGTCACTTACGCCACATCGTGAACCTGTCTCGCCAGATGCCAAACGATTGGTCCGACATGGGACCCTATGACCCCAGTCAGGAAGGCGACGACGCCTATCGTTATCAACTGGCCTACATGACCTATACATTGTCATTGACACAGTTTCATCACACCCCAGCCTACCGCGAACTCTGGCGCGACACGATGGCTCGACTGATTGGCAAAATGATGCGCTGGGAGGTCTGGGGCTATTGGGAGCTAACCAGCCGTGGCAGCAAGGTGCTTGACCCCGATATGAGTGCGCTTGGTGAAGGGTGGATCGACCCGGTTATCCGCCAGAATGTCATGTATTCAGGCCACCTTCTCATGATGGTAGGTCTTTACGACATGTTTTACCGTGATAGGCGGTTCGATACACCCGGTTCGTTGACCTTCCAGTTCCGCCCAGTTTTCCGAGGCATGGGCCCAGAAGATTTCCCCTATGATCACAGCAAACTTGCACAGGTGATCTATGATGAATTCGCACGTAACGACTTCATTGGCTGCGAGTGCGAGCCGAATGGGATCTTCGTCTATTGCAATCAATTCCCGATCTTGGGATTTATGCATTATGACCATACCCACGGCACAGACTTGGCGACCCGCACAGTGCCTAAGTTCAAGGATCAGTGGCAGAGGCGTAGCACCATGTTTGGCAAAGACCCTAAAGCCGATCTTCCGATATTGTTCCGCAAACGGCAAAACGACTTCATCTATGAGGAATCCGAAGATAACAATGAAGGCATTACGGCTGTTGCTTGGGCTTCGGTCATGCACACTTGGGCACCAGAATATGTTGAGATGGTCTATCCGCGTGCTCGTGACCAGATTCTACGCCGTATGGACGATGGCACACTGGGCGTGAATCTTGCGGGCTACTTTGCTAAGTACAAAGAATACCAGCACAATCCAGGTCACCATGCGACTGATCCGATGATGGTCGGGGTTCATATTTTTGGGACGTTGGCACTCGCCGCCGCTGAAGTCGGTGACACAGAAACGCTGAACGGTCTTCTAGCCTACGCCGATAAATATCTCGCACCAACTTGGAAGAATGGCGGTTACTTCTATCCGCGTAACGATGACCTTTCAAGCGTAGGTTACACAACTGCCCTGATCGGTAATGCCCTGATCGCGGGTGCACGGATTTGCCCCCGCGACGGATTTCGGCAAATGTATGATAAGCCGTGGAACGATGCCATGCTTGCCGCTCCCGAAATCTGCGAAGTAGATTTCCCTGCCGTTCTCGTTCGCGAAGCCAGCTACCCAAACGATGGAACGCTATTGCGCATCATCCTCGCTCCTGGTCGTGCGGGATCCGAGCATCAGAGGGTGGCGTTCCGTGGACTTGACCTGACACGCACTGTTCGGATGATTGTGGATGACGTAGAACTGATCCTGCCCGCAGACCAAAACGAAGTCGCGACTCAGGATCTCTCTCTACGTTCAGAACGCACCGAGGGGATATTGCGATTAACCCTCATGGTGAACCGAGACCGTAGGATCGATGTCCGCTGAACTCGATAAAGTGGCGCAAGATTGCCCAGCAGATGCCATTGCCAACCCCGCTAAAATTTTTGTAAAGGCAGAAGGTGTTGAAATTACCGATAACCAAGGACATACCGTTCTGGATGCTGCAAGCGGTCTGTGGAATGTCATTGCCTAACATCTTCAAAAAAGACCGATGAGGTATACGGATCAGCAATCGGATGCAGTGTGGTTGGCCTCATTGATGGTATCTTGGTTAAGGATGTGCTGATCCCCAACACCCGTCCGGTATCCCGTACACCCGAGCCATACCATGACGATAGACCCACTCACCTTGGCAGAACCAGAACCGGATATTTCACCTGAATGCTTGCCATCAGAACCTCACAGGAAAAAATCCTCCTCTTACTGCAAGTCCGACTTCAACTCATCTAAATCATGACTCTTTAATCTTGTGGTCAGCTTGAATTTCCTCACACCTCATCTACTTGATCTTTGCTTAGCTCATATCAGCAAACTCATCTAGAGGTGCTCCTGCCAAACGTTGATGTAGATTTTTGTAGGCAGGCTCGTTGCTATTAAAATAAGTGATTTATGAATGAAGATAAGGAAACCACATGATCGTTACGACTACTTCCAATGTTGAAGGCAGAAAGGTTATTAAATACTGTGGTGTGATCGCCGGAGAGGCAATTCTTGGTGCGAATATGTTTAAGGACTTGTTTACGGGGATTCGTGATTTGGTCGGTGGGCGTTCAGGGACTTATGAGCGTGAACTCCAACGTGCACGGGAAATTGCTCTGAAAGAGTTGCAAGAGCGTGCGCAAGAATTAGGTGCGAACGCAGTGATTGGAGTAAATATTGCTTATGAGGTCTTGGGTTCGGGGGCTAGTATGTTGATGGTTTCAGCGAGCGGTACGGCAGTTGTTTTAGAATAAGCTCTGTCCAATCGGTAAATTAGTCCTATTGCTACAAGCTTCATGAGCTGCGTATGATGCAGTGATGAGTGTAACAATTTTAGTAGCAGTGATTTGCCAACCACACATGGAGCGTGTATGAGTTCTCAAAGCGGTATTTTGCGCAAAATGCATACTCAACTCGCTGATCCGGTTGAGTATCAGTTGGTACTCAATAATACCGAGTTCCCCTTAGCTCCTTGGCTAGGTAAGCCTATTGCCCTCAAGCATACGGGTAGAATTTATTGTATTCATTGTGAGCGGCTGACCAAAAAGAGTTTTAATCAAGGCTATTGTTATCCTTGTTTTATGCGCCTAGCCCAGTGTGATACTTGCATTATTAAGCCTGAATTGTGCCATTACGCAGCGGGTACTTGTCGTGAGCCAGCTTGGGGTGAGCAACATTGTATGCAGGCACATTTTGTCTATTTAGCGAATTCTTCGGCCTTAAAAGTCGGCATTACTCGCCAAGGCCAAATCCCTACCCGTTGGATTGATCAAGGCGCTGTGGCAGCTTTACCCATACTCAAAGTGCAGTCACGTTATTTATCCGGTTTAATGGAGGTCGCTTTTAAAGCGCATGTTGCGGATAAAACCCATTGGCAGCAAATGCTCAAAAGTGAAGCGGAGTTTATTGATTTAGTGGCAGCACGAGATCAACTGTTGCCACAAGTACAGGATGCCCTCAGGGATTTACGGCATCGCTTTGGCGAAGTGGCAGTGGAAT
Source organism: Thiothrix eikelboomii (assembly GCF_900167255.1). GTDB lineage: Bacteria > Pseudomonadota > Gammaproteobacteria > Thiotrichales > Thiotrichaceae > Thiolinea > Thiolinea eikelboomii. The sequence goes on along the minus strand of NZ_FUYB01000019.1, from coordinate 51,134 downwards.
TACTACCAGAGGCAGCAGTGACGGCTATTCGTTATCCTATTTTACGTTACCCGAGCAAAGTGAAATCTTTAAGTTTTGACAAAGATCCACACGTGGCAGGTAGTTTAGAGGGAATCAAGGGGCAGTATCTAATCTTGGATACGGGCGTAATTAATCTGCGTAAATTTGCGGGTTATGAGGTCGAGTTTTCTACCTCAACTTGAGGCTGTGGGCGGGTAGCGAGTTTTTCTAATACGTGGCTCACCGCAAATAAAGCGAAGCTAGCGGTGACGGTCATGACTGACCCTAAACCACCCGCACAGCTCAAGCCCGTCGCAGCGTTATCACTCGGTCGCTCTGTGCTCATTGCACCTGCTGCGGTTGGGAAGCGCATTTGCTCTTCTGACCACACACAAGCGACCTCAAACCGCCGTTTGGGATTGCGGCTGAAATGATAGTCTTGACGTAATTGCTTGCGAACTCGAGCTAATAAAGGATCTTGTTGGCTGCGGGCTAAATCACCGACCCGAATTTGACTTGGATCACGCTGCCCACCTGCACCACCTAAACTAATAATACGTATTTTATGGCGTTTGCAATAAGCGATTAACCCAGCTTTAACTCGAAAATTATCAATACAGTCGATAACATAATCCATTTCTGTGTGAATAAACTGTGGAATGGTCGCTAGTTCGATAAAATCTTCTATTAAATCGACTTGGCAACTTGGATTAATATCAAGAATGCGAGCTTTTAATACTTCAATTTTTGGTGCACCAATCGTACTCGATAAAGCGGGTAATTGGCGATTGATATTTGATTCGCTAACATTATCTAAATCAATCAGCGTTAATCGACCAATGGCACTGCGGGCTAAGGCTTCGACGGCCCAAGAGCCAACGCCACCGACCCCTACCACACAGACATGCGCAGCCTGAAAACTGTCTAGTCCTCGTGCTCCATACGTGCGTGCAATACCACCAAAGCGGCGGCTAATATCCAGTTCGTATTCTGTTTGCATGCGTTAAATTTAGCATTTTGGTACAAACTTGAATAGTAGGGTAGCGCATTAGCTGTTTTTAATTCAGTAGGGAGTTCAGTTTATCGCCTTAGTTTGGCAGTTTGTCGGAATTAGACTTGGGCTTTAGTTTGTTAAACATAGGTGAAGCTAGTAGGCTCTAGGCTATTGAGCATCAAGATTAATTGGGATTCGTTGGGCCATCATTAGACTGAACCTAGGAGTAAGCGGTGAGGTTTTATCAGCGGTTAATAATAAAAATATCAATACTATCCGTGCTCTTGAGTTATTCACTAGCACAAGGAAGTGATGGGCGGTTTCCGATTCGGTCTTTCCAAATTGCCCCTGCAAAGGATTTAAAGGTTTTCAATGACCACTTAAAAGCGGTGATAGTCCAAGACGCTCGGGTGAAGAGTTCGCCCCTCGCTTTACTCAAACGCTTGACGGTCGAGCTAGATGGAACAATCAAGGCCTATCATTGGTGTGGCAAAGCGAAGGCAGGGCAACAGATTTGCACTCTCCGTGAGGAAAATATTCCTAATCGTTCGGTGGCTGGCGTTTTGCAGAAAATTACGTTTAAAACCACGCAAACGGGTTGGTATGCGGCTAGTATCCAGCGTGCTTGGCGTTGCCAACCGGGTAAAGGTGAGTCTAAGTTTTATCAGACCAAGCTCTGTGATTAGGTGTGATTAGACGGTCGTTGCAAATGTTGGGTGAGATTATAAGCCAGAATCTGCCAGTTTTGTTGTTGGCATTGAACCAAGGCGAGGCTAGCATTCTGTAAGACGGTTTTACCACTACCGATTTCACCGCCACTGAACCGAGCCAGTAGGCTATTAATTAAACCACCGTGAGTGACAATTAGAATACGGGCTTGGGGTTCATCGACTAAGAGTTGTAAACCTGCTAAAGCTCGTTTTTGTAAAGTTTCGAGGGTTTCTTGCTTAGGAATCACCCCATCAGGGAAGGAGTGCTGGCGTTGTGCCGTGGTCATGCCAGAGCACTCGCCGTAGTCTCGTTCCATAAAAGCATCCATGATGTGCACTGGGCTTAGCTTAAGCTGATCTGCAATAATTTCAGCCGTTTTATGCGCTCGTTTTAACGGGCTAGTGATGATTCGGTCCCAAGCCCATTGTTGTAAATACTCACCGGTTTGCATGGCTTGAAGGCATCCAATGGCATTGAGTTCCGTATCTTCATGACCTTGAATACGTCCGGCTGCATTCCAATCGGTTTGCCCATGACGAATTAAGCAGATGCAAGGTGCATTCACATCGGCGGGGGGTAAATGCTTAAACACTGGCTAAGTTTCCTTTATCTTCTAGCCACGCTTTGCGATCAGCAGCACGTTTTTTCGCAAGCAGCATATCCATCATCGCTTCGGCAGCGGCACTATCTTCTAGTGTGAGCTGCACTAAACGGCGGGTATCCGGTGAAATAGTCGTTTCCCGTAATTGTAGCGGGTTCATTTCCCCTAAACCTTTGAAACGGGTGACGCTAATGATGCCACGTTTTTTCTCTGCGGCTAATAAGTCTAAACGCGCTTGGCGCTCAGCATCATCCAAAGCGTAATAGACCTCTTTGCCTATATCAATCCGGTATAACGGGGGCATCGCCACGAACACATGACCCGCCTCGACTAAGGAACGGAAATGACGTACAAACAATGCACAGAGGAGGGTAGCAATATGTGCACCGTCTGAATCTGCATCCGCGAGTATGCAGACTTTGCCGTAACGTAATTGGCTTAAGTCAGCATGCCCCGGCTCGACACCAATCGCGACCGAAATATCATGGACTTCTTGCGAGGCTAACACTTGATCCGAATCGACTTCCCAAGTATTAAGAATTTTACCGCGAAGCGGCATGATGGCTTGGAATTCACGATCACGCGCTTGTTTCGCAGAGCCGCCTGCTGAGTCGCCTTCAACTAGGAATAATTCAGTACGGCTAATATCTTGTGAGCTGCAATCGGCAAGTTTTCCGGGTAAGGCAGGGCCACTCGTGACTTTTTTGCGCACGACTTTTTTACTCGCACGCTGGCGGCGATTGGCATTATTAATCGCCATTTCTGCAAGTTGCTCGCCCATACGAGTATTTTGGTTTAGATAGAGGCTAAACGCATCTTTCAGCGAGCCTGCTATGAAACTGGCGGCCTCCCGCGAGGATAAGCGTTCTTTGGTTTGCCCTGCAAATTGCGGTTCTTGCATTTTGAAAGACAAGACATAACTAATGTTTTCCCAAACATCATCCGGTGTTAGCTTCAAGCCACGTGGCAGTAAATTACGGAACTCACAAAACTCGCGTAAAGCATCCGTGACGCCCGTCCTTAGGCCATTCACATGCGTTCCCCCTTGCAGAGTGGGAATCAGATTGACATAGCTTTCTTGAGTGAGTTCACCACCGTCAGGTAGCCATAATAAAGCCCAGTCGACGGCTTCACGGGTTGCTTTTAAGGCGCCAGTAAAAGGTTGTGTGGGTAGTAGTTCAAAACCTTTGACCGCTTCCATCAAGTAGTCACGTAAACCATCTTGATAATGCCACTCGCTGGTTTCCTTGCTTTCTTCATCGGTAAAGCGAATTAATAAGCCGGGGCAAAGCACGGCTTTCGCTCGTAAGTTATGCTTGAGTCGGGGGATCGAGAATTTGGGTGAATCGAAATACTTAGGGTCAGGCCAAAATTGTACTGAGGTGCCGGTTTCTTTCTTGGCAACTTTGCCAAGGGCTTCGAGTTCACTGGCTTTATTGCCGTCAGCAAAGCTCATCGACCAGAGTTGACCGCCCCGCTTAATCTTGACGTCTAAGCGTTGGGATAGTGCATTCACCACCGAAACTCCGACACCGTGCAAACCGCCCGAGAATTGATAGTTTTGGTCAGAGAACTTACCACCTGCATGTAAAGTGCAGAGAATCACTTCCACCCCCGGCTTACCTTGTTCCGGGTGAAGATCCACGGGCATCCCTCGTCCATTATCGGTCACTGTCACCGAACCATCGGTATGTAGAGTGACCTCGATGCGATTAGCATGACCGGCGAGTGCCTCATCCACACTATTGTCGATGACTTCTTGGGCGAGATGATTCGGGCGCGTGGTGTCGGTATACATCCCCGGACGTTTGCGCACGGGGTCAAGACCCGTCAAAACTTCAATTGCAGAGGCGTCGTAACTCGTGCTCATAAGGAGGGCTTTACCTTTAAATTTATACTTGGTTTTTGCATAGAGCCGCGAATTATAACGAGTTTTCGGGGCTAGGGGTAATTAGTGCTATAGTTTGGAAATTAGTTTTTTTCGGAGCCTGAGTATGGTTGCTACTGCGCTATCTACCTTACTAACAGTAGATGCTTATTTGCAAGGTGAAGCCGATGCAATGATTCGTCATGAGTATGTCCGTGGTGAAGTGTATGCAATGGCGGGAGCAGGGGATGGGCATGTACGCATTAGTGGTAATGTATTTGCTTTATTGAAAGCAGATTTGCGCGGTTCAGGTTGTAGTGTCTACATGGCAGATATGAAAGTTCGTGTGAAGGAAGATGAAGCATTCTTTTATCCTGATGTGATGGTGACTTGTGATCCGGCCGACTTAAAACGAAATTATACGAAGCATGCACCGCGTTTAGTCATTGAGGTTTTATCAGCTAGTACCGAAGGTTATGACCGTGGCTTGAAATTTGCCTTGTACCGTGAAATCAGTAGCTTGCAAGAATATGTGCTGATTGATCCGCGCAGTTATCGGGTTGATGTGTTTCGGCGCAATGTACATAATCGTTGGGAGTTGTTTGCATTTACGACGATAGAGAGTCAAGTGGAGTTTGCCAGCTTGAATTTCAGAGTTGCCATGCAAGCGATTTATGAGGATGTGGATTTTGAGTTGGTTGGGCAAAAAGATTAATACCGAACCCAGCACTGCCTATTATTAAACCGAACTACTAGAGCGAGCCTAACTCCTAAATTTTGGCATGAATATCAACCCCGAATTCCACTTTGTTGATGAGCAATCCAATTACGGTATCGTGCATCAGCTCATCCTTTGAAAAGCAGAGGGTCTTACGCGCCAAACGCTTGACCCACGTCCCTCACGTCCTCAGATTGAGGTTTGTCCGCTCGATTTTCTGGGTATTACGCTTGCCAACTGCGTGCGGGTCAGCGTCCAAGTGGCGTTCATAAGCACCCCAATCATCGGTCTAATAACGGGCAATCCCAAAGGGGTCGATCCGTGCTTTGAGCTGTTTAAAAACGACATCATGATGGGGATTGTTTTTACTTTCGCAAGAGGTCTAGTGTTATCTGTGCTTTTTAGATGTCAATAATGCATGCCAAAACCCGTCAAATTCTCGCTGGGCTATTGCTAGGAAATAGCAGTATATCACCAACAGCCTTGATGGTTATACCACGTGAGGATTCGACCAAACCGTTTAATCTAACTGGAATTTTGTTTGGCTTTGAAAACGGGTCAAGTGTCAAAATGGTCCATCGCATAGTCAAATTATCTTCAGACATAATTGGTAGAAGAAAATCAAACTCAAAATGAGTACCAACCATAGGGCAGAGTTTTGAAAAGTGAGATGCCACCATTGAGGTGAACAGGCTCATAATGTGGGGACCACTGGCGATAATGCCGCCAAAGCGTGAGGCGGCTGCATAGGCTTCATCATGGTGTAAGGGGTTTTCATCCTGCAAGAGCGTCGCAAATTTTGAAATATCTTCCTTAGAAACAGCAACCGACGATTCAAACGAATAGCCTTGGTAAATAGAGGTTTCATTAAGGATGATCGTATGATTTTCTGTGCTGGGTATTTGCATGCATCAACTCCAAGAATAAATAGAAAGTCTTCAGTATTTATGAGTGGGTGTGGTGCATCAGTGGCCACTATAGTTGACTAGTGGTGTTGCTACATCTTGCTAGACTAGTCATCTAAGTTCCATCCGTATTTCCAAGCAAGCACCTACTTCACAAAACTTTACAAACCCGCCGTAATCCAGCAATACAAAGTTTGCAGAATAGTTCCATGCCAGCAAGACAGCTGGCTCAGCCAAGCAAGCTGATTTAATTAAGCAACTGGAGTTACTCTCATGAACGATGTAAAAAATACCAATGAAACCAACCCCGAACTTGCGACTGAGGGTGTAAATGCTAAGCTCAATACCGAAGCCGCCACTGAGGCGAGCCAAACAGGGAACTCGAACAAACGGGGTGGCTGTGGCGAATGGTCTAAGTGTGGTGGTTCTTGGCAGCAAGGTAAGCGGCGTTGGAAAGTATTCGCAGCGGCAGCTTTGATTGCGGTGTTTGGGTTTATGCTCGGTAAAGCAAGTAGCCATCATCACAGTCGACATCATGGCTACCAACAGTCAATGCAATCTTATGACAATCTGGGGCAGAAATTACCCCTGAGTATGATTCTAGATGGGATTGAGGCTACCCCTGCCCAACGGGCTAAAGCCGTCGAGTTACTGCGCTAATACCAACGATTAGTGCTGAATAACAGGGTTTAAATAGCAAGCGGAGCTAGGTGACTGGCTCTGCTTTTGTAATGGATAATGAATGGATGCCTGAGCGACTTTTACTTATTGACGATGATCTGCGGTTAAGCCAAATGCTGGTGCAATATTTAGGCGATGCAGGCTATTCTCTGATTTGTGCATCGACAGGGCGAGAGGGTTTAAAGCTGGCTCAGCAAGACGAATGGTCGCTGATTATTTTAGATTTAATGTTGCCGGATGCAGATGGCTTAGATTTGTGTCGTCAGTTACGGGTGGGAAGCACTGCCACCATTCCTATTTTGATGCTTACCGCCCGGGGCGATGCCACGGATCGAATTATTGGCCTTGAAATGGGAGCAGATGACTATTTACCCAAACCCTTTGAGCCTCGCGAATTACGTGCTCGGATTAAGGCTATTTTGCGTCGTGGTTTGCGGGATACGACCCAACGTCAAGCTTTGCGTTTTGGCCGCTTAGAGCTAGATCGAGAGGCGCGAGAGACTCGGGTTGATGGGCAGTTACGTGAATTAACCAGTTACCAGTTTGATCTATTAGTCGCTATGGCGGAGCGAGCAGGACGGGTCTTAAGCCGTGAACAATTAATGGATATGGTGAAGGGTGAAACACTCGAAGCCTTTGATCGTTCAATTGATGTGCATATCTCAAGAATTCGCGCAGCGATTGAGGATAATCCCAAGCAGCCAAAACGGATCATTACCTTACGCGGGGCAGGCTATATCTTTGCACGCAGCCAAGACGGCGAGGATCAGTGATGAAGCGGCGGCCTTGTACTCAAGAGTTTCACCCGTTTCGTCATCCGTCTCAACGCTGTGAGCCACGTCGCTTTGGACGTTTGCGGCGGCGTTTATTTTGGCAAATCTATCTAGTCGTGATTAGCAGTGTGGTGCTGGTTTCAATGCTAGCAGGGGCTGTGTTTCATTTTCGTGAGCAAGGTGCTCATTTACCGTTATTCCCGTTGTTATTAATGACGGCGCTGATTGTATCTTTGGGGGCTTATCCGATTGCTAAGCGCTTAACTTACCGCCTAGAAGCCTTAAAGCAAGGGGTAGAGGCTTTGGGTGCTGGGCAATTAGCGACGCGGGTTGCTGTGCAGGGTTGCGATGAGGTGGCGATTTTAGCCACGAGTTTTAATCAATCGGCTGAGCGGATTCAGGCTTTGCTGGCCAGTCAACGCCAATTATTGGCGAATGCCTCACACGAATTACGCTCGCCCTTAGCCCGTATGCAAATGAGCCTAGCCATGTTGGCTGAACAACAAGGTTTAGAGCAGACGGTTCAAGTACAAACCCTGCGCCAAGATATGCAGGAGCTGAATCAATTAGTCGAGGAAATTTTGCTGGCCAGTCGTTTAGATACTTTGGAGATCCCATTAGAGCAAAAAATGGTGGATGTCTCGGCTTTGCTTGCTGAGGAATGTGCACGGTTAGACCTAGACTGTGACGCAGAAGCTTTAGAACTAGTCGGCGAAGAACGTTTGCTCCGGCGTTTAATCCGTAATCTTTTAGAGAATGCAATCCGGCATGGTGGCGGGCAAGTGGATGCTCGTTTGGTGAGCAAACCGCCCGCCCACGTGAGTTTACAAGTCTTAGATCGTGGGGCGGGTATTTCGCTAGCTGCTCAAGCACAGATCTTTGAGCCTTTTTATCGACCCGCTGGGTATGGCGAAGGGCAGGGTGGTTGGGGTTTAGGCCTCAGTTTAGTGCGGCAGATTGCCCTTCGGCATGGTGGTTCAGTGGCTTGTAGTTCGCGTGTTGGTGGCGGAACAGCCTTTGAGGTTTTATTGCCGCATCAACGCCGTGAATCTGCTTAAACGGGTATTTAAATCCTGTTGCACCGCCTAACCGCTCGCGCCACAATGCATCGCATGAAAATGTATGAACACTACTCATTAAAAGCACTCAATACCTTTGGGGTTGCCGTGCAAGCGCGTTATTTCTGTAGCTTACGCACACTCGGTGGGCTTAAATCAGTGATGTTGTGGCGACGTGAGCATCCCGAGCTACCCGTGTTGTTCTTAGGCGGTGGTAGCAATATGCTATTTATTGCAGACTTTCCGGGTCTAGTTGTGCAAGTAGGTTTGGAGGAGCGTCGGCTGCTTGCTGAGGATAAAGATTTTGTCTATGTGCGAGCTGGTGCAGGTGAGAATTGGCATGAGTTTGTGCGCTGGACGATAGCACAAGGTTATGCGGGTTTAGAGAATTTATCGTTGATTCCGGGGACAGTCGGGGCTGCTCCTTTGCAAAATATTGGTGCGTATGGGGTCGAGCTGAAAGATCATTTTTATGAATTAGATGCCTTGGATTGGCGTACTGCCGAGCTGCGTAAATTCAGTTTAGAAGACTGTGCCTTTGCTTATCGAGATAGTCATTTTAAATCCGTCGAGCCGGGGCGTTGGCTGATTGCCGCAGTAACTTTCCGCTTACCTAAACAAGCTAGCTGGAAAACAAATTATGCCGGTGTCAGTGAGCAGTTAGCAGGGAAAACCCTCGATGCACGCACGATTAGTGCGGCGATTATTAGCCTACGTCAAAGCAAGTTGCCTGATCCAGCGGTGATTGGGAATGCAGGTAGTTTCTTTAAAAATCCCTTAGTGTCGGCTGCAAAGTTTGCTGCGCTTAAAGCAAACTATCCTAACTGTCCGGGTTGGGTACAGGGCGATCAGGTAAAATTATCGGCAGGTTGGTTGATTGATCAAGGTGGCTGGAAGGGTAAGCGCGTAGGCGATGCAGGGACTTATGAGCAGCATGCTTTGGTGCTAGTTAATCACGGTCAAGCCAGTGGCGCTGAAATTTGGCAGTTTGCACAGCGGATTATGGCTGCTGTGCAAGAGCAATTTGGCGTGAGTTTAGAACCTGAGCCGAATCTGATCGGTGGCTGAGTATCATTTGAGGTCTGAAACGATCTTAAGGTTCAGCTAGTGGCTCAGAGGCGCTGAGGTGGATTTGTCCAACCGGATGACGGATCATTAAGGCTTGGTGGCAATGAGGGCAGTTTAGATGGGTTTGTAGCCAAGCGGTTTGTTTGACCTCTTCAAAAATTAAGCGTGCATCGGCATGGCTAATGCCAATCTTTAAGCGTAAGTGTTCCAAATGGCGTAGATCGGCAAATTTTAAATGATCTTGCTCTAAAGCTTGAATGACTTCCATTCGAAAGATATTCCGGCGATGGATGAGTTCATTCATAAAGCCTGAAGCGAGAATGGCCGTGGGTAAAGCGGCAATCGCTACTCCTGTGATAATAATAAAACTAGCTAAGAGTTTGCCTAAAGGAGTAAGTGGTACCACATCCCCATAGCCAATCGTGGCTAAAGTCACGGTCGACCACCAGAGCGCACGCAAAACGCTGCCAAACTCTTCGGGTTGTTGTTCGCCCTCAACAAAATGCATGCTCGCCGCTGCCAGTAAAATTAATACACAGAATACTAAAATAGCCGAGATGAGGTTTTCAGCTTCTTGCTGTAACACTTTGATGAATAAGGCTATTGATTGAGAGTGGCGGGTGAGTTTGAAAACCCGCAATAAACGTAAGCTACGCAGGATACGTAGATCTGTCACTCCAAACATTGTACCTAAATAAAAAGGTAAAATAGCCAATAGATCAATCACAGCCATTGGCGTGATCAGATAGCGTAAGCGCCCCCATAGCGCTGACTGGTATTTTTTCTGGGGTGATTGTGGGCTTAGCCAAACCCTAAGGACATATTCGATAGTAAAAACCAGCACGGAAAAAAGTTCAAAATAGTTAAAAGCCTGAGCGAAGCGTTGGTAGATGGCCGCTTCAGAGGCCAAGACAACAGCAATCACATTCAAAATGATTAAGCTGGTCAAGCTATAATCCAGCCACCGAGCGATGGGGCTACTATCAGCTTGCTCTAAGCAAGTATACAATTGCGAGCGTGTCGGCCACATGGGTGTTGTTCTCATTTAGCTACGGGGGATATAGATAAGATAACGTGATTTTGTGGTATAAGACCAACATGATTTATAGACCTCCAGCCGATACTGGCTTAGACCTTTACTACCTAGATGAATACTTGCTCGTGGTGAATAAGCCAGCCGGTTTATTATCGGTTCCAGGGCGGGGCGAAGATAAACAAGATTGTCTGATTAACCGTGTCATGCAAGCTTATCCTGATGCGTTGATTGTGCATCGCTTGGATATGGATACTTCGGGTTTGCTACTGATGGCACGTGGCAAGGCCATGCAAAGTGCTTTAAGTATTTTGTTTCAACAACGAACGGTACATAAGCGTTATCTCGCGGTAGTGGGCGGGCAACTCAAGCAGGAGGAAGGTGAAATTAATTTACCACTGCTGTTAGATTGGCCAAATCGTCCTAAGCATAAGGTCGATTTTGAACAGGGCAAGCCTTCACTGACCCGTTATCGCTTATTATCCTATGATGCGAATACAGATCTAAGCCGTGTTGAGCTAGAGCCTTTTACGGGGCGTTCGCATCAATTGCGGGTGCACCTGATGAGTTTAGGGCATCCGATCGTAGGGGATGAGTTATACGCCCCTGCTGAATTAAAAGCTAAAGCAGATCGCTTGTTATTACATGCTTGGCAGTTAGGATTCCAGCATCCCGTGACGCAAGTAGACTTGAAGTTTGAATGCTTGCCTGCGTTTTAATGGTCATTTTCAAAAAATAAGCCTTGTGAAAATCAACGGTCATTTACCTTAGTTCAGGCCTCGTGTTGGTTACATCTTATTCGCTCGTACCCATCTCTAAGTATTTAGCTTTTCGATAATCACTCGGTGGTAGACCCGCTAATTTTTTAAAAAAGCGTGAGAAATAAGCGGGATCTTTAAATCCTAAAGAGTCGGCAATTCGCTCTAAAGACTCTTGGGTATAGATTAAACGTCGTTTAGCTTCTAGCAATAAACGTTCTTGCAGCAGACCTTTAACGCTACTCCCCGCTTTTTCTTGGCATAAGCGATTTAAGCTAGATACCGAAGTATGTAAAGCATCCGCATAGGTTTGTACCTCCCATTGCTCACGATAATGAGCCTCTAGTAACTGCCTGAAGTGTTGAAAGGTTTGACTACTTTTCGGATTGCTGTGCATTTGTGTATCGGTGTACTGCAATTGTCGCCACAAACTCATGAGCAGGGTCGCCAGCAGCCAACTCAGCATGGCTTCTTGACCGGTATAGGCTTGCTTTAGTTCTTGGCGAATCAGTGCTAAATACGTTTGAACTTGCGCAAAAAGTACATCTTGTTCTTCAAAGTTGACCGTATGTGGGTTGGTTAATAAGGCGGTTAGACTTTGGAATTGTTGGGTCTGTAAGCTGAATAAAGAGGCTTCTGCACTCAGGACGATACCTTGGGTATCGGCTGGAAATTGAAAGCTATGCACGCAACCGGGGGGAATGCTAACCGCCCAATTACCCTTGAGTTCTTGACTAGATTCATCTAATTGAACTTGTAACTTACCCTTGATTAATAACAAAATTTGAAACAGTCGTGTATGTCGATGGGGCTTGATTAACCAATCATGTTCGCGGCTACGATCAGCAATATCTTCAATATGGACTAAGCCGGGCTGTTGTTTTAGGCTGCTTTCGCCATAGAGGGCAAATTGTGGGATCGGCTGTTGTCGAACACGGCGCATAATTCTCTCTCATCCATCTTACTAGGCTTAGTTTAGAAGATTGCTTCAAAAGTACAAGCGTTTGCTAAGCCTGTTCATTCTTTGAATAGAACTTATACCCGATGATGCAAGCTCATGTTTTAGGAGGAGTTAGATGAATATTTTAAAAACTCAAGTGGCAATTATTGGCGCAGGACCGTCTGGTTTATTACTCGGGCAATTACTGGCTAAGCAAGGCATTGAAACTGTCATTTTAGAGCGCGTAACCGGTGATTATGTGTTAGGGCGGATTCGTGCGGGTATTTTAGAGCAAGGCTTTGTGGATTTAGTGCGTGAGGCGGGTGTGGCTGAACGTATGGACCGCGAAGGTGAGGTTCATGAAGGGTTTGAAATAGCAGTGAATGGCCAGACCACGCATATTGATTTAAAGGGTCTCACGGGTGGTAAAGTAGTCGTTTGCTATGGGCAGGTAGAAATCACCAAAGATTTAATGGATGCACGCGCTGCCGCAGGTCTAACCACTTATTATGAAGCAACCAAAGTGCAACCACACCATGTCAAGTCTGAACAACCCTCGATTAGTTTTGAGTATCAAGGCGAGCAATATGAGCTGCAATGTGATTATATTGCGGGTTGTGATGGTTTTCATGGAGTGTCGCGTCAGACGATTCCTGCTGAGCTTCGTACCGAATATGAGCGTGTCTATCCATTTGGTTGGTTAGGTCTGTTAAGTGATACTCCGCCTGTCAGCGAAGAGCTGATTTATTGTAAGCATGATCGGGGTTTTGCTTTAGCCAGCCGTCGTTCGGCTACTCGCTCACGCTATTATTTGCAAGTACCACTCACCGATAAAGTCGAAGACTGGACAGATGCAGCTTTCTGGGAGGAGTTAAAACAGCGCTTACCACCGCAGGCAGCTGCAGCCTTAGTCACAGGGACTAGCCTTGAAAAAAGTATTGCGCCCTTACGTTCTTTTGTGTGTGAACCGATGCAATATGGACGCTTATTCTTAGTCGGTGATGCCGCGCATATTGTGCCACCTACGGGGGCGAAGGGCTTAAACTCGGCAGCTTCAGATGTAGCGACCTTGTATAAAATCATGCAGCGGGTCTATCAGCAGGGCGATCAAGAGTGCATTAGTCAATATTCACCGATTGCTTTGCGTCGCGTTTGGCATGCAGAACGCTTTTCATGGTGGCTAAGTAATATGCTGCATAATTATCGTGATATGGATTTGAGTGATATGAAAAGCGGTACTTTTAGTCGGTTTATGGATTCAGAGTTGGATTATTATTTGAGTTCAGATCTAGGGCGTAGAGTGATTGCTGAGCAATATGTGGGCTTGCCGTATGAAGAACTAGCCTATTAATTGCATCTAGGTTGTTCCGCTATTAATAGACTGACTGATTGGGTCGAGAGCAAATAGTGTAGATAAATGCGTCATATCGGGTTCAGCAATCATTTTCTCAGGCCCGCCATGAACGGTATCGAAGTCCTCTAGCCAAACTCGTCCAATTTTATCGCGCCGAATATGGAATTTACCTGTACAGACGCGGCAGAAGGTCGCGAGTTGATCATCCGGTGGCATCTCGACGACAGGGCCGCAATAGGGGCAGGACAGCAAAGGTCGGTTTAGGTCACTGTGCCCAATGATGTGCAGCAGTTGCTCTTGATCAATCCTCAAGAATTCATCCACTATAGTGGGGTCAAACTGGATGTTTCGCGCACTCCAGATGAGTTCTAGAGCCTCTTTCAGCGGCATACCGTCACGATAAGGACGGTTGGAGGTCATCGCATCTAAGGTATCGCACAGCCCGATGATCCGAGCACCTAGGATAATACGAGTGCTGTCTAACTGCTGCGGATAACCACAGCCATCCCAGTGTTCATGGTGATCACGCGCCAGAATAGCAATAGGCTGTGAAAGCTCATATCGAGCTAGCATTCGATAGCCAGCTAAACTATGTGCTTGCATTTGTAGGATCTCGCTAGATTCCAAGCGTCCTTTCTTGTTCAATACCTGATCTGGAACAGTTATTTTGCCTAGATCATGTAAATAAGCACCGAGTGTCAGTTGGAATAAGTCGGTACTGTTCATGCCTAAACTTTGCCCTAATCGTTTAGAAAACTGAGCAACACGCCAGAGATGACCAGCAGTATAAGGATCACGTGCCTCAACGATTTGAGCCATGTATAACAGATGTTGCAGACTGGCATCTGCCACTTTAGATTCCATCATCATTGTTATTTATTTTGCATGAGAAATTTATATTGAAAACAATATCACTATTATCTAAGCAAAAAAAGTTCGTAACAAAAAAAATTTGTTAAATATTTTAAATTCTAAAGTAAATTGCTCAATAAAAAGCCTACCGGAAGCTAGGCTTTTTTATACTGGAGCGAGCTGAGTTAAACTACAGAACCATCAGGATTAGCCCCTTCAATCACATTCTCTTTTGGAATCAAATGCTCACGTTTTAGGCCAAATAACATGACTAAAGGTGAAGCGACTAACACCGAAGAGTAAATACCGAACATAATCCCAATCGTCAGTGCAAGTGAGAAATTATGCAGAGCTTCACCACCAAAGAAAAACATCGCTAAGACCATAATTTGGGTCGAGGTATGCGTAATAATCGTTCGGGACATGGTGGCAGTGATCGCATTATCAATAATATCGAGAATGCTGGTATCGCGCATTTTGCGAATATTTTCCCGCACCCGATCAAAGACGACTACCGATTCGTTCACGGAATAACCCAAAATCGCCAAGACACCCGCTAAGACGGTTAAATCAAACTGCCATTGGAAGAAGGCAAATACACCAAGAATGATCACTACGTCATGCATATTCGCAATGGTGGCAGCCACTGCAAACCGCCATTCAAAGCGGAAGGAGAGATAAATAATAATGCCCGCCGCAACGAGCAGTAGGGCTAAGCCACCATTCTCATACAACTCTTGACCGACTTGGGGGCCAACGAATTCGACGCGGCTGAGTTGAACATCCGGTGCATCGGCCTTGAGGGTTTTCATCACCTGATCACTGACTTGAGCACCAGATTTGCCTTCTTCAACGGGTAGGCGAATCAAGACATCTTGAGTGGAGCCGAAGTTTTGGACAAAGACCTCTGAGAAGCCTTGATTTTTCAGGGTTTCTCGAATGTGCTCAATCGGTGCAGCCTGTGCATAACGAACCTCGACCACGGTGCCACCAGTAAAGTCGACCCCTAAGTTGAGGCCACGATATAGCAAGAAAAACACCGCAAAGATAAAAGTACCTAAAGAAATTAGGGTCGTTACCTTCCCATATTTCATAAAGGGAATGTCTTTTTTGAAATGGAAAAATTCAAGCATGATCAATCCCTTATATTGAAATATCAGTTAAACGTTTGCGATAGCCATACACTAAATTGGTTAAGGCACGCGAAACAGTCACCGCACTAAACATGGAGGTCAAAATACCTAAGCAGAGTACCACCGCAAAACCACGGACTGGACCAGAACCCAACATAAAGAGGGCAATCCCTGCAATTAAATTAGTTAGATTCGAGTCTAAAATCGTGCCCCAAGCGCGTTCATAACCCGCATTAATGGCCACTTGTGGGGATGCACCACCCCGTAGTTCTTCACGAATCCGTTCATTAATCAAGACGTTGGCATCAATCGCCATCCCTAGGGTTAGGGCAATCGCTGCCATACCCGGTAGCGTTAAAGTCGCTTGAATCATCGAGAGCAGTGCGAATAATAAAAAGCCATTCACTGCTAAAGAAATACTCGAAATAACCCCAAATACACGGTAATAAATCACCATGAAAATAACGACCGCTACAAAGCCCCAAATATTAGATTTAAAACCTTTTTCGATATTCTCTTTGCCCATGCTTGGGCCAACGGTACGTTCTTCAATAATATAAAGCGGTGCAGCTAAGGCACCTGCCCGCAGTAGTAAAGCTAAATCACGGGCTTCTTTGGTTGAATCCAGCCCAGTAATTTGGAAGCGCTTACTTAACTGCTCTTGAATACGTGCTACATTGATGACTTCTTCCGTTTTGACAGGCTTACGGACTTTCTGTCCATCTACTTCGACTTCTTGGAATTTAGTTTCAATATAAACCACGGCCATGAGTTTTTGGACATTCTCACCGGTCGCTTTACTGAAACGGCTAGCACCATTGCCATCTAAAGTAATATTCACTGAAGGTTGGTTATTTTGATCAAAGCCAGAGCTAGCATCAGTAATGTATTCACCCGTGAGCATGACTTTGCGCTTTAAGAGAATCGGTGTGCCGTCACGCTCTTTATAGAGCTGTAAACCAATCGGCGCACGTCCAGAGCTTTGGGCTTGTTGAGGATCATTGCCAGCATCATCGACTAAGCGAAACTCTAAAGTGGCGGTTGCCCCTAAAATTTCCTTAGCACGTACAGTATCTTGCACCCCGGGCAATTGCACCACAATCCGGCCTTTGCCTTGTTGTTGAATAACCGGTTCAGCGACCCCTAATTCATTGACGCGCTTACGTAAGGTGGTGATGTTTTGTTGAATCGCAAAGCGTTCAATATTTAATAGATTCTGGGGGGACATGGTGGCGGTGAGGATAAAGACACCATCCGCTTCTTTCCTGTCCCAGATCAGCTCATTATTGATATAGGGCTTACTTAATACGGGGGCTGCTGCATCCCGCTCTTGCTCAGTTTTGAATTTAGTAACTAGTTGATCCCCTTCACGTGCGATGCCTAAATAGGTTAATTTGGCTTCACGTAAGCTATCACGAAATTCATCTTCATAGCGCTCATAGGCTTTGTCCTTGGCTGCATTCATATCCACTTCCATTAAGAAGTGCACCCCACCACGCAGGTCTAAGCCTAAATACATCGGATTAGCATGCAGAGCGCGTAGAAACTGCGGAGTCGATTGAGCCAGATTAAGGGCAACGATATATTTATCACCTACCGCTGTCTTTAAAGCTTCTGAGGCTTGCAATTGCACATCAGTATCTGCGAAGCGGAATAAGGCCTGTGAGCCATTATTTTCACTGGCGCGGAAGCTTAAACCTTGATCTTTTAAAACTTGTTCAAAGCGCTGCATCTCAGCTGGATCAATGGGCTGTTCAGTTTTAGCGCTGATTTGAACAGCGGGTTCAGAAGGGAAAAAGTTAGGGATGGAGTAGATAATGCCGATCAAAAGAATGATCGCAATCATCACATACTTCCAGACTGGATAGCGGTTCATTGTTATATTCCAAAACAAGCCCCTAGGCTGAGAAGCTCAACAGCACAGCCTAGGCGAGCGGGTCTAAAAGGAGAAAAATCAAGCGTTTTTCAAAGATCCTTTGGGTAGTACAGAGGCAATAGCTTGCTTTTGTACTTTGATTTGCACATTGTCAGCGATTTCGACTTGGATAAAATTATCACCAATGTGTGCAACTTTACCTAACATCCCGCCGCCAGTGACGACTTCATCCCCTTTGCTGAGCGCTTCTAACATAGTTTTATGATCTTTGGCACGCTTTTGCTGGGGACGAATGATCATAAAATACATGATGGCGAAAAACACGCCCATCATCAAGACCATTTCAATTAAACCACCTCCTGCAGGACCGGCTGGTGCTGCTTGAGCCATTGCATCAGAAATAAAAAAACTCATAACTATCTCCTTAAAACTCAAAATAGAAGCGCGCATTGTGCAGTTCTATAGGCACTTACGCTAGTTCCCACGCAAAACTAAGCAGGCTTGGCAATTGCTTGGCTTGCAGGCGGCACAATAAAATTCGATCTACCCCTAAAGCAATGCCTGCAGAAAAAGGCAGACCTGCTTGTACGGCAGCAATAAAGCGCAGATCCAGCGGCAGCGCTTGGGTTTGCTGCTTGGCATCTGCGACTAAAACACGCTCTAATTGCGCTGCATCTGTCTGCTCTTGATAGCCATTGCCCAGCTCTAAAGGCCCTAAATACACCTCAAAGCGCTCAGCGACCCATTGACCCTCTTCTAAGCGCACCCGTGCTAAAGCCGCTTGCTTAGCAGGATAATGACAAATAAAGGTCAAACGGTCGTTTGGAAAGCTGGCCTCAATACAATGAGTAAACAGTAAATCCAACCAAGCTTGCTGACTTAGCTCACCTTGAACATCAAGTTGCTGTTGTTGAGCGCAAGCTTTTAATTGCTCAATAGAGGCTTGATGGGGATCAAGTCCTAAGATTTCAAGAAAGGCTTGGCGATAACTGAGAATACGCGGTTCAGTGGTTAACTGTGGCAGCACTAAATGCAAAAGCTCAGTGACTTCCTGCATCAGTTGCTGATAAGTAAAACCAACCCGATAATATTCCAGCATGGTAAATTCTGGATTATGTTTGCGCCCCGCTTCGTCTTGCCGCCAGACTTTACAGAGCTGATAAATATCACCGCTACCCGCTGCTAATAAGCGTTTCATGGGATATTCAGGGGAGGTATGTAAATAGCGCAAGCCTTGCGGAGTATTAACACTAAAACTACTAATCTGGGGGTCGGTATTGCCCGCTTGTGATAGCGCAGGCGTTTCAACTTCCAAGACTCCACGCGCATGGAAAAAAGCGCGTAACTGCTGATAAAGGCAGGCACGCGCTTTGAGAGCTTGAATCGAGGCTGTTGGTTGCCAGTTCACCCCATTTATCCTTTCAGCACTTATTTTACGCGGGAAATATATTCACCGGTACGGGTATCAATGCGGAGGACTTCATCCTGATTCATATATAAAGGTACTTTTACCACGGCACCAGTTTCTAGAATCGCAGGCTTAGTACCACCACTAGCGGTATCCCCTTTTAGACCGGGGTCGGTTTCAACGATTTTGAGTTCGACGAAATTGGGGGGAGTGACCGTTAACGGGACTTCGTTCCATAAAGTGACAACGCAAACTTCATTGCCACGTAACCATTTCACTGCATCTTCCATCGACGTAGCGGGGGCTGCAACTTGCTCAAAAGAACCATCGGTGGCCATGAAATAATAGTCATCCCCTTCTTTATAGAGGTATTCCATTTCACGGTCGACCACATCCGCAGCCTCAACCGAATCACCGGATTTCCAGGTTTTTTCGACGGTACGACCCGTTTTTAAATTTTTTACACGAACCCGGTTAAATGCTTGTCCTTTACCCGGCTTTACAAATTCGTTCTCAACGATGGTATAAGGGTCGCCATCAATCATTAGTTTGAGTCCAGAACGGAACTCGTTGGTGCTGTAGCTTGGCATAGCCTTGTTGCTCTCCAAAAATCACTCAATTTATACAAGGTGCGTATGATACCCGGAATCGTTGTAAAAAATCAGACTAAAAATACAAGTTCATTAACAAGTTCCTCTTGGCAAGCTGCTTTAGCAGCCGCAGTACGCGATCCTTTTGAACTGATTCGCCTTTTAGAATTAGAGGGGCAGGGTGTAGACATTAGTTTAGCAGCGGCGCGTCAGTTTCGCTTATTAGTGCCACATAGTTATCTGCGACGCATGAAAAGAGGTGATTGGCATGATCCGCTCTTACGCCAAGTTTTACCCTTGGCAGCTGAAATGCAACCTGCAATGGATTTTCTCATGGATCCTGTGGGGGATGCTGAGGCAATGGTTTCAGAGGGAGTGCTGCATAAATACCAAGGCCGAGTGCTATTAGTGACCACCGGCGCTTGTGCGATTCACTGTCGTTATTGTTTTCGTCGCCATTTTCCTTATAGCGCAGCCAATCCAGCGCGGGATCACTGGCAAGACGCGCTCGATTATATTGCAAGCCATCCGGAGATTACTGAGGTTTTATTAAGTGGGGGAGATCCCTTAACTTTATCGGATGAGCGTTTGAGTCTGTTATGCGAACGTATTGCTGCGATTGAACATGTACAGCGGATTCGTTTACATACTCGTTTGCCCCTTGTTTTGCCTGAGCGGATTGATGAGCGTTTATTAACTTGGCTAGGTAAGTTTAATAAGCAAATCATTATGGTGATACATGCTAATCATGCTCAGGAGTTTCAAGATGCAGAAGTACAAGCGGGTTTGAAGGCTTTGCGTGAAGTCGGCGTGCTGTTACTGAATCAGAGCGTCTTGCTGCGGGGGGTGAATGATAGTGTGCCTGCTTTAGCCGCTTTAAGTGAGGCTTTGGTGGCAGCGCATGTCCTACCTTATTACCTACATATTTTGGATCGGGTGCAGGGTGCTGCGCATTTTGAAGTCCCTGAAGATGAAGCAAAAGCTTTGGTTGCTGAATTAAGGTTAACTGTACCGGGGTATATGGTTCCGCAATTAGTTCGAGAGGTTGCAGGTGAGGGGGCAAAAACACCCTTGTAAGCTTTATTAATCAAGGCACAAAACCTACACTAGTTGCAATCGAGGAGCAGGAGTCTAGTCATGGCAAATACTGAGCATTCAGCTGCTGTTGCAGCTTTTAGCGAGCGTTTTGGTGAGTTATTTACCACCAATCTAACCTTACGTGAGCAGCATGCTCATACTCAGACTTGGTTACCTAATCAACCGGCTGAAGGGGTTTTATTTGTCACTGATAAGCAAATGGTGGTGGATGCGGTCAAATTATGTGCGCAATACCATTGCCCCATCATTCCTTTTGGGACAGGTACTTCGCTCGAAGGGCATATTAATGCGCCACAGGGCGGGATCTGTATTGATCTATCACGGATGGATCAGATTTTGCATATCCATGCCGAAGATCTGACTGCTGTCGTCCAACCCGGTGTCACTCGGGAGGCTTTAAATCAAGCTTTACGCCATACGGGGTTATTCTTTCCGATTGATCCGGGGGCGAATGCGAGCTTAGGTGGTATGGCTTCAACCCGTGCTTCCGGCACGAATGCGGTACGCTATGGCACGATGAAAGATGTCGTACTGAGCTTAGAGGTTGTGACAGCGCAGGGTGAATTGATTCGTACCGCTAGTCGAGCTAAGAAAACAGCAGCAGGCTATGATTTAACCCGCTTATTCGTAGGTTCTGAAGGGACTTTAGGCATTATCACGGAGCTGAGTTTAAAAATTTTTGGCCGTCCTGAGGTGATTGCTGGTGGGGTTTGCGCCTTCCCTAGCGTGTTGGCGGCTTGTAATGCGGTGATTATGACGATTCAAGCCGGGATTCCTGTTTCACGGATTGAGCTATTAGATGCCCTACAAATTCAAGCCTGTAACCGCTATTCCAAGCTGACAATGGTCGAACAACCCACCTTGTTTGTCGAATTTCATGGCAGTGAAGCCAGTGTGACCGAGCAAGCGGAGGTGTTTGCAGATATTGCTGCTGAGTTGGGTGCGGCTGAATTTAATTGGAGTAGTGATCAGCAAGAGTTAGCCCAATTATGGAAGGCAAGGCATAACGCTTTCTTTGCCGCCCAAGCCTTGCGCCCGGGGACGCGAGCTTATTCCAGTGATGCTTGTGTGCCAATTTCACGTCTAGCAGAATGTGTTGAGGCTACTCGCCAAGATTTAGCGGCATCCGGCATGGTCGCGACGATTTTGGGGCATGTGGGTGATGGTAATTTCCATATTATTTTGCTGGTGGATTTGAATAATCCTGCCGAAGTAGAGCAAGCTGAAGCTGTCGTGGCGCGAATTAGTCAACGGGCGATTGCAATGGAGGGGACTTGTACTGGTGAGCATGGGATTGGGCAGGGCAAGCAAAGCTATTTGCAGGAAGAGCTAGGGGCTACGGTTGATCTGATGCGTAGGATTAAGCAGGCACTTGACCCACTTAATCTGATGAATCCGGGCAAAATTTTTAGTTAGACTGTTTACTGATTATTTGCCTAATAAAGGTAAAAGCCACGGCTTATGTTGAGCAATTTCTGCTTGACTGAGGCCACTTAACTCATAAGGAAACACCAACCAAGCTTCAGTTAGGTGCAGCACAAAATCAGGTTGTAAATGCGTTGCATTAAACCCCGTGCGCTGCCATAGGGTGGCGATTTTCACTTGCTCAGGCATATTGCGCTTCAAATGAGTTTGCAAGCGTTTGAGCACTGCTTCAATCGAGTGGCCTGAGCTAAACACATCGTCAACGATGAGCAAACTATCTTCACGATTGAGGGTTTCTAATAAATATTGTGTGCCGTGCACACGTATCCCTGCACCTTGATCGGCCACCATTTGTTGATAATGCGGCTGACCTCGATACGAAGTGCGTAGCGCAATATGGTTGGTATTCACGCCTAAAGTTTGTAGGCATTCTTGTACATAAATACCCACCGTACTGCCACCACGCCATAAACCTACAATAAAACTTGGTCGAAAGCCGCTCGCATAGATCTTTACCCCTAAGCGAAAGGAGTCAAGGATTAATGTTTCTTCATCAAGGAAGCGTTTTTCCATCTGTAGATTGTGCCTGTGAGTTGATTAGCTGATAATCAGATAAGCTGAGCTTGGAAGCAAGCTCCAGCCAACTAAACTAAAGAAATTAGATAAACTGATTTAGATAAACTAATAAGGAGCTAGAGTGATGGCAGAGTGGCGCAAAGTTGCAAAAGGTTTCGTTTTAGGCGATGGTCATATCAGTACCAAAGAAGTCGATCTGCTCAGAACCTTAGTGCTCAAAGACGGCGAAGTGAGCAAAAGTGAGTTAGAGTTTTTGCAAGAAATTAAAGCAGAGGCCAAGACCGCTGTGAAGGCACTCGATACACTCATTGAAGAATGCCAAGGCATGCTTAAGTAATGGGTTAAAGCCATGAGTACGAAACGTTATCTCAGTGCGCAAGGTTTGTTGGAAGACTCGTTTCGGTTAGGCCATCAAATCCTAGAGAGTGGATTTGAGCCGACGTTTATTATTGCTATCTGGCGCGGCGGTGTACCAATTGGCATCGCCGTGCAAGAGTATTTAAGTTTTCATGGCATCCACGCGGATAATATTGCGATTCGTACTGCTTCTTATTCGGGAATTGACCAACAAGCCCGCCAAGTACAGGTTTTCGGTCTAAATTATCTGGTAAAGAATGTGCAGTATCATGACCGCCTACTGATTGTAGATGATGTGTTTGACACAGGTCGCTCGATTGAGGCGATTATCAATGAATTAGAGCGCAAAGCTCGTTTAAATACCCCAGAAGATATTCGGGTGGCGGTTCCTTATTACAAGCCAAAGCGACGGCAAATTGAGCGTAAGCCGGATTTTTACCTGTATGAAACAGCAGACTGGTTGAAGTATCCGCATTCTTTAGAGGGCTTGAGTCCGTTGGAGATTCAAGAGCATCGCCCCGAAATTTATACGATTTTGCAAGATTATTTACCGAAAACTAGCATTGAATAACGGCCTAAATTTGGCAACTTATCCGTTCATCGTCGTGTCAGTGCAATTCGTATTGCTTAAAGCTTGACAGGCATTAGGGGCGCGATTATTATTCGCAGCCTGTTCAGCGGGAATAGCTCAGTGGTAGAGCACAACCTTGCCAAGGTTGGGGTCGCGAGTTCGAATCTCGTTTCCCGCTCCAGAATTCTGGAGTATATTCTGAATTAAGTGTAGGCTGTCAAGCCAGTCAGGCGGGAATAGCTCAGTGGTAGAGCACAACCTTGCCAAGGTTGGGGTCGCGAGTTCGAATCTCGTTTCCCGCTCCAAAATTCAAGTTAGGCTGGGTGGCAGAGTGGTCATGCAGCGGATTGCAAATCCGTCTACGCCGGTTCGATTCCGACCCTAGCCTCCAATATAGCAATGCCCAGGTGGCGAAATAGGTAGACGCAAGGGACTTAAAATCCCTCGGATGGTAACATCCGTGCCGGTTCGACTCCGGCTCTGGGCACCACTTCTAAATGTTTAAAATCATATAGTTAAGCTAAATATTTTAAATACTCAATCTATATTCAATCTTGATGTTTAGGCTAAAAAAAGTATTGGTTTAGGCTAAAATTCACTTCACTGCTTTATTTCGTTTTAGTTTTTTATCATAGCGCTGGCGCATTGCTTCGGTTTTGTGACCTGCCACCGTCTTATCTTCCGAATCCCCTACTCCTTTGGCTTTTAGCTGCTGCATTGTCCAGTACACATGCCCTATGCCGCATTAGCAACTTCAGATCAGGCCGAGTGGACACCCTATATTATCGGTGCTTCAGTCATTTGGTTGTTCATGTCTTATGGATTCTCAGCTAAAACGGCAGACCCAAGTGGTTATGGCATAGCCTTCTTTATAGTGATCATTGTGGGTAGTATTTTTTATCTTCGATCTTGTGTAGGAAGTTAAAAGCGTAATTGCTTAGTATCAAAGCCCTCCTCACCGAGGACTTTTTCCCCGCAACCAATCCGCCAAGTTGCGCTCATCTACTTCACCCAGCACGACCTTAACGATCATGTCGCCTGCTTCTGCGGGGCTGTCATACTCCAACAGCACGCCATTCAGTGCCAGAATCGTATCCATTGTCGCAAAAGCGGTGCGTTTGTTCGCATCATTGAAGGCATGTGCAACCGCAATACAAACCGCGTAGCCAGCAGCCAGCTCAAAAATATCGCTAATCTGACCATAGCGCACACGGTTCAACACGCGGCCCACCACCGCTTCCACCGATTTATCGGGCGCTTGCCCTTGTAGCTCATGCGCATGGATCACTGTCCGGTGAATCTGGATCACATCTTGGGTGGACAGTAACTTCATTTGTCCTCCAAATACTGCAGCGTATCCACAAGGGCAGGGCGGCGCTGGCTAAGAATGCTGTGCAGATCATCAGGTGAGGCGAATTCAAGTTCTTGAGGGGGTGAACTGGGGCGCTTGGCTACTTGGTCAAGGTACTGCTTGATCAGCCACTCAACAAGATTTCCGCTAGTCCGGTGCTGGGTTTTGGCGGTTTCACCTAAACGGCACTTGAGGTCTTCGTCAATGCGGAATGTTAACGTTACTTTTGCCATGTTTTTCTCTTGACTTGATGAATCATGGCGCTTATTTTGAATCGTAAGACAACATCTTACAAGTTTTAAATAAATCGCCCTGCAACAGTGCTGGAAACACCGAAGCAGGGCTGACCACACCAACCTAAACGCTGAAATGAGAGGTTAATATGGCTATTGCCATATCTTATCACCCATTCATTGGACAATAAAACGATAATGCAACGTCCTGAAGATGGTTACATGAATGCTACTGCAATGTGCCAAGCGACAGTCAAGCAGTTTGCGGACTACAATCGGCTTTCAGCAACCACCGCTTTTCTAACAGCCTTATCGACCGACATGGGAATTCCCATATCGGAACTAATTCAAACAGTTAGAGGTGGAAATGGGCAGCAGGGGACTTGGGTTCATCCGCATGTAGCGATCCACCTTGCCCAATGGCTGTCCCCTGAATTTGCCGTCAAAGTCTCGCGCTGGGTGTTTGAATGGATGGGTCAGGGCAAGTCAAACCTCAGCCAACACCCCGATTTCATCTCCATCCACAAATCCGCCCTCGACACAGGCGCTTGCATCGTCACCCCCAACAGCTACGGCAGCGTGACCGCCACACCTGTTAGCCCAGAGGCGATTGCCCTAATGCCTGCCTTGTCCACCTTCCTTGAAGCGGCCAAGCGCTGCGGCTTTTTGCTGGTCAAGCCGGATCAATTAGTTCAAAAAACGAACCCGTCTCTCGGCGTACTGCGATTCGTGGCCCGTGTCAGCCGGTCGATAAGCTCAAGTTGCTCCAAGATGAATACCAAATGGAGTACGTCGAGCGCGATGTCGAAATGGCATGGCACAAAATGGATCAATGGTCAGGTCGTTTCCCTGAGTTTTTCCGCCGCTTCATGGCACTGTGTAATAAGCGCCGTGCTCAAGATGTGCTGATTACCGAAAAAGCCGTAAAGCCCCTTTGAGGTGGGGGATATAAGGCTATCAACGTGAGCTGATTAAAGCGGTCTATCCTGTTGCTTGATGTATTGCTTAAGAACGGTCAAGGGCGCACCGCCAACACTGCCGACCCGTGCGAATAGCCATAGACTCACTCTTTAATAATTCATTAAGGCTAGTTATAATAAGCCTTATGACAGAAAAGACCAATCTCAAAACACTCAAAGTACGCATCAAGGATAAGCCCAAACCACTCCTTGAACGAATGGCGTTTGAGGTGAATCAGGTCTGGAATGTCGCGAATGAAGTCACGGCGAATTATTCCGAGATACCTATTCCCGAAGTGGGTTGGGTAAGCTGCCGTTTTTCAGCCTTCGACCTTCAAAAGCAATTGAAGAGCCTTAAAGCAGAGCGGGGTTTTATCCTTCACTCCACCACGGTTCAAGAAGTGATTGCGGCTCACTATAAAGCCCGTCGTCAATTCAAAACCGATAAGCTGCGCTGGCGGGTATCCGGTGGAGCGCGGCGATCCTTGTGATAGGCAATGTCAGCAGTTCTAAATTAGCCAAAACCAAAATGGCTAAATCCGTACTGGATGCAGGTTGGTACACCCTCAAAACACAGCTTGATTATAAATCGAAAGCGATGCAAGCCGTGTTTCTCGAAGTTAACGAATCGTACACCACCCAAACTTGCTCGTGTTGTGGCTGTATCAGCCCCCACAGTCCGAAAGGTAGAGCGGGACTTGGAATAAGAGAATGGACTTGCCCTGAGTGTGGGGCTGTGCATGATAGAGATATTAATGCAGCAAAGAACATTCTCGCGGCAGGACATTGCCGCCTCGCCGGAGGAATCCTCGCGCTTTAGGGTGGGCAGGATGTCAATGTTTTGTTTTCAATAACTTTAAACGAGTAGGTCGTATGTCCCAAACGATAATTAAACCACAGCTCAATATCATCGGTTGCGGCCATGTTGGTCAAACCTTGGCTTATCTTTGGGTACAAGCGGGTTTATTGACGATTTCACAAGTGTTAAATAGCTCGGTGCAAACGGGGCAAGCGGCAGTTGAGTTTATTGGGCAAGGTCAGGCTATAAGTTCTATTCAAGACTTAAAGCCTGCGAATTTATATTTGCTCGGTTGCCCTGATAAAGCTTTAGTCGCTTGCTGCACTCAGTTGGCTTTAGCCAAAGTGCTGCGTACTGGCGATATTGTCTTTCATTGCAGCGGCGCGATTTCTTCGGAGGTTTTAAGACCCTTAGCGGAGCAGGGGGCTTGGGTGGCGAGTGTGCATCCGATAAAAAGCTTTGCACAACCCCAACAGGCTGTTCTATCGTTTCGGCCGACTTATTGTGGTGTGGAAGGCGATCTTGTCGCGCTAGAAGTACTAAATACCTTGTTTGAGTCTATTGGTGGTTTGAGTTTTCAGTTAGTAGCTGAACATAAAACGCTCTATCATGCTGCTAGTGTCTTTGCGAGTAATTATTTGGTCGCCTTACAAAGTATTAGTTTGCGAGCCTTGGCTCAGGCTGGAGTTGAAGAAACCTTAGCCTTGAAAATTTTGCAGCCAATTGTGCAAGAAACGGTCGCTAATGTGTTTAATTTAGGTCCTATTGCTGCCTTAACTGGTCCTATTGCGCGTGGTGATGCTGTTGTAGTGGCTAAACAATTAGCCGCTTTACAAGCTAGCCAACCTCTAGAGGCTGAACTTTATCGCTTATTAGGTTTAGAGGCCTTAGCGCTGGCTTATAAAAAACACAAAACCCCAATCGAAGACTTACAGCAAGTGCATACTGTATTAAGCCGAATTGATTAAAGCCAAACATAAAGCTTCGGTAATGGGATGTTTTAATTTTAGCTCTACATCCAGATAAATAGGGCTAGAATTGCATTCTAGTAGGTAGTAGTCGCCCGTTGCAGTGTGTTTCAGGTCGATTCCCGCATAAGTTAAACCCAATAAAGCCGCAGCACGTCGACATTGTAGCTCGACTAAACGGGGTAAGCTCACTTCTTGATAGGTAATTTTGCCCTGTTGGTAGTTTTGCTCCCCACGAAAATCAATCGTACCGGCTGGCACACCGACCGCCGCACAAGACACAACCGTATCCTTCACCACAATAATTCTTAAGTCTTCGCCATGAATACGCTCTTGCAAAATCGCAGGGGCAGCGACAAGGTTCTCTAATGCGTTTTGCTCAAGTAGCTGATTCGCAGATAAGGTCAAAGAGCCACCTGCCGCTGGTTTAATAATACAATCACCCTGTGCTTCAATAAATAATTTAGCTTCAGCGGGATTATTGGTAATTAAGGTAGCGGGTAGCTGACAGCCGGCTGCTTGAAGTTGGCTCACTTGATAGGGTTTGCGGCGGGATAATAAAGTCTGTGATGGTGGGTTAAATAGGGGGATGCCAGCTTGTTCATACATCAGCAGCAAGCTTAATAAGGTATCACTACGATCTCGCTGCAGCCCGTAGTGTTGAAACCAATTATCCCAGTTTAAATGCTGGTGTTGTGTACTACGAAAAGCAGCCTCGGTTGGAATATCAGGTGCTTGTGCACAGACTAAGACCGCATTGATCTGAGTCGGACTAATATCTTGGTCTTGCCAACGCACCTGCTGGCCTTGCCAGCTTAAAGCCGCATAGCGGCCATCTTGCCCGTAAGGATCAAGCACAATGACCTTAGCCCCTAAGTCTTGAAGAGTTTTGATTTGATGGGCGGTTTGGGTTTGCTTGGCGTAGCCGATCATTAGAATATTTATTGTCATAAACTCATTTCATTTAAGCAAGTAAGAGGCTTGGATTAAATGCCTCTTACTGTTTTAAGGCTTGGTCGTTTGCTTAGTGTATTCAGCTAGCTAGGCTTGGTTTTGGGCAAACAGCAATCTGAGGCGTTTGATGATTGCCCTCTTCTCCCAAAGCTTTAGTCAAGCCGCCATCTTCTTCACCGAGGGCTAAAGTGGTGACATCGGGTGGGTTTTTAATGCCGCCATCTTCTTCACCGAGGGCTAAAGTGGTGACATCGGGTGGGTTTTTAATGCCGCCATCTTCTTCGCCGAGGGCTAAAGTGGTGACATCGGGTGGGTTTTTAATGCCTCCATCTTCTTCGCCGAGGGCTAAAGTAGTGACATCGGGTGGGTTTTTAATGCCGCCATCTTCTTCACCGAGGGCTAAAGTGGTGACATCCGGTTTAGGGGTTGGTGTGGCTGGTGTACTTGGTTTAGAGCCTGAGTCTCCATGACCTAAGCCGAGTTTTTGTAGAATATTCTGCAATAAAGAGCTAATTAAACTATTTGCATTCGAGAGCTGCTCGGAGTTGCCAGAGACACTGGTTTGATACTGTTTGGTCGCATGAGCCGAAACAGGTGTCGTTGCTGTTTTGTTTTCATTCGTAGCGGGTGTGCGCCCCGGTACTTGATAGTTAAAAATTCCTTTAGTCATATTATGTTTCCTTATTCTTTAAGTTCTGAAACGGCTGTTCTAGTCTAAAAAATAGTGGGGAAACATGACAAGTGAAACATTATGAGTGGCGCGGGTCAGTCGACGATAGCAATGAGGGTTGTTAATATAGAAAATGGAAGCCCGATACCTCTGAAAATCAACGCTTAGGAGAGTACGTTTTTGATTGGAGGAGGAAATCAGTTCTCTCGGGTAATCAGGCTTCCTGAATGCTCAGTTATTTTTATTTGAGCCAGTTCCTATTATGCATAGCTTAGCTTGCTGCTAGCTGAGTAGCTTGACTTTTACGAAAAAATTCTATTTTTTTATAGTTAGACAGGTACTAAGCCAACTGTGCCTTCAACCGATACAAGGCTTCTAGAGCTTGCTTCGGTGTCAGCTCATCGGGTTCTAGAGCTTGGACTGCTGCTTTGATTTTTACGGCGAGTTCGTCTGTTGGCTCAGGGGCTGTACTGAATTGTAAAGGCAAACTCTGGCCGATTTGGGGAGTATTGGCAGAATTCTTTTCCAGTGAACGGAGTTTTTTCTTGGCTTGAGCGATGACAGTTTTGGGTACTCCGGCTAATTGTGCAACTTGTAAACCATAACTTTGATTGGCAGGTCCGTCTTTGACGGCGTGTAGGAAGACAATTTTGTCACCATGTTCGACGGCATCAATATGCACATTGGCAATCGTGTTGATTTGTTCGGCGAGATGCGTCAATTCAAAATAATGCGTGGCAAACAAAGTAAAGGCTTTGCGTTCGCGGGCGAGAAAGTCAGCAAACGCCCAAGCCAAAGATAAGCCATCGAAAGTACTAGTACCACGTCCGATTTCGTCCATTAATACCAGACTGTGGGCTGTGGCATTGTTAAGAATATTAGCCGCCTCAGTCATTTCTACCATGAAGGTGGAGCGTCCGGTGCTCAAGTCATCGTGTGCGCCAATGCGAGTGAAAATACGATCAATATGGCCAAGGCGTGCCGATTCTGCAGGTACATAGCTGCCAATATGTGCCATCAGCACGATCAACGCCACTTGACGCATATAAGTCGATTTACCGCCCATATTCGGACCGGTAATCATCAACATGCGCCGCCGTGCATCCATATATAAATCATTGGGTACAAAGGGCGTGTCTAAGGTGCGCTCTACCACAGGGTGACGACCACCTATAATTTCAATCCCAGCGCCTTCTACGAGTTTTGGGCAGTAGTAATTTAAGGTATTAGCGCGCTCAGCAAAATTCGCTAGCACATCTAGTTCAGCTAAGGCTTGAGCAGTTTGGCGTAAAGGGATTAAATAGTCAGCAAGTTGTTGCAGCAGTAATTCATATAAAGCCTTTTCACGCCCTAAAGAGCGCTCTCGGGCAGATAGGACTTTATCTTCAAACTTTTTTAGTTCAGGTAGAATAAAACGCTCGACCCCTTTCAGTGTTTGGCGGCGAATATAATCAGCTGGAATCCGATGCAATTGGCTTTGAGGAATCTCAACGTAATAACCATGCACGCGATTATAGGCGACTTTGAGTTTGTCAATGCCCGTCCGTTGCTTTTCACGCAGCTCTAAATCTAGTAAGTATTGATCAGCATTTTCGCTGAGATTACGTAATTCATCTAAGTCTGCATCATATCCCTGTGCAATCACGCCACCATCACGAATCACAACGGGTGGGTTTTCAATAATAGCCCGCCGCAGTAGTTCGTGTAGGCCATAATGCGTGTCGAGCTGTTGTTGCAAATGCGTAAGTTGCACATCATCCAGCTCAGTGATCGCTGCATGCAGCTGTGGCAAAACGGCCAGTGAATCGCGTAGGGTCGATAAATCCCGTGGGCGGGCTGTACCTAAAGCAATCCGCGAAGCAATGCGCTCAATATCGCCCACACTGCGTAGTGTGCTTAAAATGGCTTCGTAGTGATAGTTTTCCAGTAGAGTACCGAGGGCTTGATGGCGTAAACGTAATACATGGCGATCTCGTAGCGGCTTGTTTAACCAACGACGCAATAGACGGCTTCCCATACTGGTCGAGGTTTTATCCAAGATCGAAACGAGGGTGTTTTTATGCTCACCACTTAAACTGTGCTCTAGTTCTAAATTACGGCGGCTCGCAGCATCTAAAATAATCCCATCATCACTTTGCTCGACGGTCAGGCTATTCAAATGAGGTAGGGCAGTACGTTGGGTTTCTTGCACATAATTGAGCAAAGCTCCCGCTGCCGCAAGTGCGAGCGGCAGATTTTCACAACCAAAACCACTTAAGTCATGTACCGCAAATTGCTTGAGTAACAAGCGGGTGGCGGTTTCTAAATCAAAATGCCAAGCGGGTCGTGCGGTCGTTACCCGCCCTCTTACCCATTCTAAGCGCCAATCTTCATCATGCAGAATTTCTGCCGGTTGCAAGCGCTCAATTTCATTTTGCAAAGAGCTGAAACTGTCGATTTGTTGTACAGTAAAGCGCCCACTGCTTAAATCAATTGCCGCTAAGCCAAACGCTTCTTGCTGCTTATGCAGGGCAATTAATAAATTATCACGCCGATCTTCTAGTAAATAATCATCAGTGAGTGTGCCGGGGGTGAGTAAGCGCGTAATCTTACGTTCGACGGGGCCTTTTGACTTGGCCGGATCACCCACCTGTTCACAAATCGCTACCGATTCACCCGCTTTTAACAGTCGAGCTAAATATTGCTCCACGGCATGATAAGGCACACCCGCCATTGGAATCGGTTCACCCGCCGAATTGCCGCGTGCGGTCAGGGTAATATCTAATAACTGCGCCGCCTGCTTAGCATCCTCATAAAACAACTCATAGAAATCACCCATGCGATAAAACAGCAAGATCTCGGGGTATTCCGATTTTAGTCGGAGGTACTGTTGCATCATAGGGGTGTGATGGCTTAGGTTTTGGCTCATGGACTAGTCAGCAAATGGGGGGCTGTGATTTTAGCAGATAAGCATAAAGAGCTGGAAGCCCAGTCAGTTAGCATGTCATGATGCTCGTCACTTGCTCTTTAGCATGCATATTTTTTTGAAGCTGATTATGCCCCAACTCACCATTATCAACCCTTCCTCTGAATTAATCACGCATCAAGCTCAGCTACGTGCTTGTACCCTTTGCCCAAACATGATTCGCCCAGTGATCACTGGCCAACCCGTCATGTCACCGATCATGCTCATTGGGCAAGCACCTGGGATTCATGAGGCCAAAGTCATGCGCCCGTTTGGTTGGACAGCGGGCAAAACTTTATTCCAGTGGTTTAGCAGTATTGGTTTGGACGAGAGCGATTTTCGGGAGCGTGTGTATATGGCAGCGGTGTGTCGTTGTTTTCCGGGGAAAAATCCACAGGGCAGTGGAGATCGACTGCCTTCAGAAGAGGAAATCAGTCATTGTGCGCGTTGGTTAGATGCGGAGTTGCGTCTGATGCAGCCACAATTGCTGATTTTGGTAGGCAAATTAGCGATTAAACAATTTTTGTCGGCCAAGAAATTAGAGGATGTGGTAGGGAAGATGCATCAACGCCAATTAGCCGGAAAGAGAGTAGATCTATTGCCCTTGCCGCATCCTTCAGGCTTATCGACTTGGCCACGTACTGAACCCGGCAAAACTTTATTACGGCAGGCTTTGCAACTTTTGCAGGATTATCCGATTTGGCAGCAGCTTCTTGAGGCTAAGCTAAAAGCTGGCTAAAGAAACTGCTTTATCTGGGCCTGGCGTGCTATGCTTGAATGAGTTATCCGCTGCCACTGGTGAGAAAAGTATGAGTAATCCCGACGCTGAATACGAAGCTAACTACGATAGTTTTATCGCTGAAATTAAACAAACCGGAGAAGTCTGGGGTTTATGTACTGATGAGGATGATTGGGCGGTGTGTGCCTCTTCTGCTTATGAAGACACCGATGTGATGCCGTTTTGGTCGAATCAGGTTGCTGCACAAGCACAATGTGTAGGTGAGTGGGCGGTGTTTCATGCTCAAGCCATTCCCTTGGAGGATTTTGTGAATGATTGGCTGCCGGGGATGCATGAAGATGATGTCTTAATCGGTCCTAATTGGGATGAGAATCTTGAAGGTTTAGAAATTGAACCAGCGGATGTTGCGGCTGAATTAGACGACGAAGCTCAAGATAGCGATGCTTAAGATTGGTCAAACTAATCGGCTAAGCGTGTCGCACTTAGCCGATGTAGGTGTCTATCTCGATGGTGGCCGTTATGGTGATATTTTATTGCCACGGCGCTATGTTCCTAAATCATGTCAAGCGGCTGATGAATTAGAAGTCTTTATCTATCTTGATTCAGAAGATCGTTTGATTGCAACGACTGAACGACCTTTTGTGCAGGTTGGTGAGTCTGCTTATTTAACAGCGGTGGATAACAGTCGGCATGGCGCATTTTTTGATTGGGGCTTGAGTAAGGATTTATTAGTCCCTTATAACGAGCAAGAGCGCCCGATAGAAGTCGGGAAGTCTTATGTCGTCCATGCTTTTTTAGATGAGCGCACCGAAAGTATTGTGGGTACGACCCGCCTAGCCCAGCATTTAAGTGAATTGAGTTATTATTTTAAGCCCGGTCAGCTTGTTGATTTGTTGATTTATGCCCGTGATCCATTAGGTTATCGTGCGGTCATTAATCAAACTCATCTTGGTTTATTGTATAACAGTGAGGTTTTCCAAACTTTACGTATAGGTGAGCTTGTACAAGGTTATATTCACCAAATTCGCCCCGATCGTAAGCTTGATCTCACCCTCCGTAAGCCCGGTGTCATTGTTGAGGATGCACTCGCCCAACAAATTCTGGCACATTTAAAGCAGCGTGGCGGTAGTTCGCCATTGACTGACAAAACTCCACCTGAGCAGATTTATGCAGAATTCAAGGTCAGTAAAGCGCATTTCAAACGGGCTTTAGGTTTGTTGTATAAACAAAAAATGATTCTACTCGCCCCTGATAAAATTACCTTAGTCTAGAGCTAGCCGCGTGTGCTTAGTGCCCTGCTTTTAAGGAACGCCATACAAGAAGTAGAGGGATTTCACAATTCAGTGCTTCTCCTCTATAGTGTGACCAAACTTATACAAAGGTGTGACAGGGTTGATGATTAAGCTAATCAAGCAGGCCAGCATGCAGGCAGAAGCTCTGTTTTCCATTGGAGCAGTTTCCGAACAAACCGGTGTACATTCGGTGACTTTACGGGCGTGGGAACGTCGGTATGGTTTACTGCAGCCCTCGCGAACACCTAAAGGGCATCGCCTTTATAGTCAGCAAGATATTCATCGAGTCAAACAAGTCTTACGCTTATTAGAACAGGGCATTCCGGTGAGTCGTGCCCAAGAAATACTCCGCAAACAGGTTGCCGAAGGTAAGCTGGAGCTGTCGGAGCAGATTAAATTAGTCGCCGGTGAAGATCCGTGGAAGCAATACGGCAATCTATGCCTCCGTTATATTTATAAATTAGATGCCAAAGCTTTAGAAAAAGTCATTGATGAAGCGGTTGCTTCCTATTCATTAGAAATTGTTGCACACAAATTATTTTTGCCTTTGTGTAAGGATTTATACGGTCAATGCTGCCTATTGACCTCGACTAAGGCGGATCATGCTTTTTGGTATCAATTTCTATCCGCTAAGTTGGGTGCGTATTATTTACATACCCATATGCAGTCGCGGAATAATGGCTTTCGAGTGATTGTGATTGGTGTCACGTGTCAGATGGTCTACTTACAAACCTTAATGCTCGCCTGTACCTTAGGGATGCAGGGGTTTCAGGTGAGTTTATTGGGTGCAGATTGCCACCCTGAGCATTTACCGCTAGTGCTAGAGCGTTCGCGTTTTGATGCGGTTATTTATTGTAATCCTACTCCAGAAGTGTTGGCTGGTTTGGAAGTCTTATCACGCATCACGACCACAAATCTATTAGTGCAATATCTGCAGCCTGATAAGCACCCTGAATTGCCCGCGCCTATCCAGCTGTTACCGATGGCCTTTAACGAGGCCGCTGTGCAATTAGAGGGGGCTTTATTGGCAGGGCGTGACAGCCCTAGTGATTACTCAAGCTTTAATAACCACGGATCATAACGACAAATGACTTGTGCCTTGGTTTGGTTTCGCCAAGACTTACGTTTGGCAGATAATCCTGCTTGGTTTGAGGCTTGCCGCAGTTGCCAGCAAGTGATTCCCCTCTTTATTGATGATCCAAGCCCGCAAACCCCTAGTCAATTAGGGGCGGCTAGCCGTGTTTGGTTAGCACAAAGCTTGGCAAGTTTGGCTAAGCAGTTGCAGGCAAAGTCGAGCCGTTTAGTCTTGCGCCAAGGTCTGGCATTAACGGTGTTGCAGGATTTAATCAAGGAAACCGGAGCCAGCCATGTTTTCTGGAATCGTTGTTATGATCCAGTGAGTTTAGAACGAGATAAGCAGATCAAGGCTCGGCTCAAAGAACAAGTACAGGTGCAAAGTTTTAATGCTGCTCTACTGAGAGAGCCTTGGCAGGTGCTGAAAAGTGATGGACAGCCGTATAAAGTTTATACCCCGTTTTGGAAGGCGCTGCTTAAAACAGGGATCACCCAAGCACTGTTACCTGAGCCAGCTATTATTCCTAGCCCCAAACAATGGCCGCACTCGCAAGTTTTAGCTGAGCTGAAGCTGTTACCGACGTTACCTTGGGATCAAGGGATGATGGCTCATTGGCAAGTCGGCGAAACAGCAGCTTACGCCAAACTACAAGCATTTTTAGCAACCACCGTTCAGCAATATCAAACAGCACGTGATCGACCTGCAGTCGTGGGTACTTCGCGGTTATCACCGCATTTACATTTTGGCGAGCTTGGGCCGCGCCAAATCGTCTTACTCGCTGAGCAGTATCTAGCAGAGTATCCAGAGGCGAGTAGCGGGATTCAAACTTTTCTGCAAGAAATAGCTTGGCGCGAGTTTGCCGGTTATTTGCTCTATCATTTTCCGCAAACTCTGCATGAGCCTTTAGATCAGCGGTTTAATCAATTTCAGTGGGCGACACAGTATCAAGTGCAGTTGCAGCGTTGGCAGCAAGGGCAAACCGGTATTCCTATTGTTGATGCAGGGATGCGGGAGTTGTGGCAAACGGGGTGGATGCATAATCGAGTACGGATGATTGTAGCTTCTTTGCTCACTAAAAATTTATTGATTCCTTGGCAAGAAGGTGAAGCTTGGTTTCGGGATACTTTAGTGGATGCGGATTTAGCGAATAATGTTTTAGGTTGGCAATGGGTAGCAGGTTGTGGCGCAGATGCAGCGCCTTATTTTCGGATTTTTAACCCAATTTTGCAGGGTGAGAAATTTGATCCAGCTGGGGAGTATGTGCGGCGTTGGTTGCCAGAGCTAGCAGGTCGGGCAGTGAAGGAGATTCACCACCCACGAGTGCTCGGTGATGGTTGGAACTATCCTTTGCCCATCACCGATCTAAGCTTGAGCCGTCGACTTGCTTTAGAGCGTTATGCTCAGATGCGCGCTTAGCGGAAAGTTACAAAAGCGCCTGATTCACCGGAGGCACTCCGTACTCGCATTAAATTAGCACGTGCTTCAGATTCATTACCAAACGGCACACGAACTTTATATAAACCATCAACCGAATCAACGACAGCAGTCAAGCCACGACTGGCCATCGAGCTACGCACTTGTTCGGCTTTGCTACTGCTGCCCGATGCAAACACTTGAACCGCTGCTCGCCCTGAGCTATTACCGAGGTTACTGCCGCCACCGCCACCTGCGTAATAATCACCACCACCATAGCCAGCACTGCCACCACCCGTATTGCCAGTATTGCCGCCTGCATAATAGTCACCGCCACTGCCAGCAGGATTCGCGCCACCGCCATTGCCAGCGGTATTCGTGCCATAACTATTGTAGCTATCATTGTTGCCACCACTGTAGTCATAACCCCCGCCATTAGTCGTGCTCGCCGTATCATAGCCCCCGCCTTGTTGCTGGCCTGCTTGATCATAAGCACCGCCATTTCCACCTGCATAGCTATCATAACCGCCACCCGTGCCATAGCCACCGTTATTGGCAGGTTGCTGTGGCTGAGCCGTCTGTGGTGGATAATAAGCACCACCACTACTGCTCCCTGGTTGTGCTTGAGTGTAGCCCCCGCCATAACCACCGCCGCCACCGGTTAAAGGCCCCGCTTCAGGGATCGGACCCGTAGAACCACTATCAGCGGTATCTTCATAAGGGGTGTTGCTGCAAGCAGAGACGAAGAACATAGTTGCTGACAAAACTAAAGTCAGACCTAAAGAGTGTTTCATAATTGTTTTTAGCCCTCAAATAAATTGTTATTGCTTGATAAGACAAGACTATAGCCGCACAGTTCACCGGACAAGCTAATCTATTGAAAGTGATTATAGCCGTCTGGAAGATTAACTAACGGATAATCGAGACTAACTTGTTCAATTTGCTGCGTGATCTCGCCGATCACACTGAGCTTTATTTGGTTAACTATTTGATATTGCTTTAATTGTTCTAAATGCTGCTGAGGGAGTGTAAATAGTAGCTCATAATCGTCTCCGCCCGTTAAAGCCAAGCCAAGCGCAGTCGATAAATTAAGCTTGTGCAAAGCTCCACTTAAGGGGATATTTTGATGATACAGCTTAGCGCCGACTTGTGAGCGTTTTAATAAATGCTTTAAATCGGCGACTAAGCCATCGGATACATCCATACAGCTAGTCGCATAGTCACGTAACCAACACCCTAATTCAACTCGAGGGCTAGGATAATTCAAACGTTGGATGCAATCAGCAGCATCTTCATGGGCTAAATTTAAACGCTGTTGGATGACAGCTAACCCTGCTGCTGCCTCCCCTAAGTTGCCAGAGACAAGAATTAAATCGCCGACTTGTGCACCTTGTCGCAGTAAAGCTTGGTGTTTGGGCGCTGTTCCCATCACTTGAATCGTGATACTCAAAGGACCACGTGTCGTGTCACCACCAATTAAAAAAATCTGATGCTCGGTGGCCAACTCGCGTAAGCCACGGGTAAATTCTTCCAGCCATGTTTGATTAACCGCAGGAAGAGTCAACGCGAGGGTGAACCAACGTGGATGCGCACCCATCGCGGCTAAATCACTTAAATTTACCGCTAAGGCTTTATAGCCCACAGCATGAGCGGGGGTAGCCACGGGAAAATGCACTCCTTCCACCAGCGTATCCACTGAGATAATAAATTCTTCGTGAGGAGGGATTTGTAGAATAGCCGCATCGTCGCCTACGCTAAGGCGTACCTCGCTAGGGACGGGAGTCCAAGTGAAATAGTGCTTAATTAAATCAAATTCATGCATGTTGAAAATCAGAGAGTTCAGTGAGTCTAGTCCAAATGTAGAAAGCCCCATTTTCATGGGGCTTTCACCTTTCCCAATGGTGCTAGAGACAAACACCATCAACTGACTCTGACCGAAGGATGCTTGCCTTTCCTTGTACCCTAACCGACAGGCATCCTCAGTTCAAGTCTAGTGTGAGACGGCTCATTTGACCGTAACTATTGATAAAAAGGTATTTTTTTACGTCAAGAGGTACAAAGCCGCACGCAGTTCAGCGGTTTTCCTTGCTAAGCTTACTACGGCAAGCCTTTGAGGTTTGCTATGATAGACTTTTCTTAAAATAATGATGGATAAACACAATGCTGGATCCTAAGCGATTAAGAGCTGAACTTGACGACGTAGCCAAGCAGTTAGCACGGCGCGGTTTTAAGTTAGATGTGGATGCAGTGCGCGCACTGGAAGGGCAGCGTAAAGCACTGCAAACGCACACTGAAGAATTGCAGAATCAACGTAATCTGCGCTCCAAAAGTATTGGTCAGGCAAAAGCACGTGGTGAGGATCTTGCGCCTTTAATGGCTGAAGTATCGAGTTTGGGTGAGCAATTAAAAACCGCTGAGCACGATTTAGCGAAAGTCCAAGCTGACTTGGAAGCTATTGCTTTAGGTTTACCAAATATTCTTGATGCTTCTGTTCCAGACGGGGCGGATGAAACTCAAAATGTGGAAGTCCGCCGCTGGGGAGAACCGCCAGCTTTTGATTTTGAGCCTAAGCAACATTTTGAACTAGGGGCTAGCCAAGATTGGATGGATTTCAAATCAGCCAGCAAATTAACAGGCGCACGTTTTGTGGTATTACGGGCAGCGATGGCGCGCTTGCATCGTGCACTGATTCAATTCATGCTGGATACCCATACTCAGCAACATGGCTATACCGAATTATATGTTCCTTATATGGTGAATGCAGATAGCTTGCGTGGTACGGGGCAATTGCCGAAGTTTGAAGAGGATTTATTCAAGCTGAATAATGAGCAAGGTTATTATCTGATTCCCACCTCGGAAGTCCCCGTCACGAATCTTGTGCGGGATACGATTGTGGAGGCCACGTGTTTACCCCTTAAATTCACTTCACATACCCCCTGTTTCCGTTCTGAAGCAGGCTCACACGGTAAGGATACGCGAGGTTTAATCCGCCAACATCAATTTGAAAAAGTTGAGATGGTTCAAATCACGCGCCCAGATCAATCATGGCAAGCTCTAGAAAACATGGTCGGGCATGCTGAAACGATACTGCAAAAGTTAGGCTTACCCTATCGTATTATTACCCTATGTTCAGGTGATACTGGTTTTTCAGCCGCTAAGACCTATGATTTAGAAGTGTGGTTACCCGGGCAACAAAAGTATCGTGAGATTTCTTCTTGCTCGAATACTTTAGATTTCCAAGCCCGTCGGATGTTGGCTCGTTATCGCAATCCAGATACCGGTAAAACCGAATTACTGCATACCTTGAATGGTTCAGGGGTGGCGGTGGGACGTGCATTGGTGGCCGTTGTCGAGAATTATCAAACAGCGGATGGCCGGATTCGTATTCCAGAAGTATTGCGTCCGTACATGGGCGGAGCTGATTATCTAGCCTAAATCTAGCCTAATGTGATGCGTTTGCTGCTAGTTGTTCTTATCCTGCTGTATGGTTTGACTGCTTGCAAGGAGCAGTCAAATCCTGAGTCGCAAGCGCAGCCCTTAAACTTCGATCACACCTTGGTTTTAAATAATCAGCCGATTAAAGTCGTAGTGTTTGATACGCCTGCTGAACGCGCACAAGGTTTAATGTGGGTCAAGGCCTTGCCAACAGGGCAGGGTGCTTTATTTGTATTTGAGCACGAGGCTGAAGTGGCGTTCTGGATGAAAAATACGCTCCTACCCTTGAGCTTATTATTTTTTAATCAACAGGGTGAGTTAATTAAAGTGCTGCCAGCGCTGCAACCTTGCCAACAAACGTATTGCGAGCGAGTGCAGGTAGCCAATACCCAATTTGTTTTGGAGTTAGAGGATAATGCCTTGACTCGAGAGTGGCTTAAATCATGGCAGGATTCGGGGCAGCGTTTCCGTTTCACTTTCCAAGATTGAGTGCTGAATTTGAGTACTTAATGTGAACACTTATGCCTCAGCTATTCCTAAGCTAGTATTTAAATGCTAAAACTTTATTGGTTTTTGCTACCTTTTGAGCGTATTTATGCGATAAACTCTCCCTTCAACAAAGATACCCGCAGGAGAGTGCTTCTTAAGGAAGCCGCCGAAGGCGCATAGCCCGTAAACGCTCAGGCAAAAGGACTGTGGGTGATGGTTGACTCTGGAGAGTGATGCGGCTGCATCCACCGAAGGGTAGTAACTTATTGCTCATCAATAAGGAATCTCTCAGGTAACAAGGACAGAGGGGCGGTAGATTAACAGTCTGCCGCCCTTTTTTATTGTTAACGGGAGAATCAAGTGCAACGAACCCCTTTCTATTCACAGCATCTCGAGGCTGGCGCGAAAATGGTTGATTTCGCGGGCTGGGAAATGCCGATTCACTATGGCTCACAGCTGCAAGAACATAAACAGGTCCGCAGTGATGCGGGTATGTTCGATGTCTCACACATGGTGGTGTTAGACCTACAAGGTAGTGAGGCGAAGCCCTACCTCTTAAAGCTGCTGGCCAATAATGT
The DNA here is from genome assembly GCF_900167255.1 of Thiothrix eikelboomii. GTDB lineage: Bacteria > Pseudomonadota > Gammaproteobacteria > Thiotrichales > Thiotrichaceae > Thiolinea > Thiolinea eikelboomii. The sequence continues at coordinate 9,888 of NZ_FUYB01000019.1, read as the reverse complement.
CGATAAACTCAAAGAACCCGGTAAAGCCCTGTATAGCTGCATGCTGACTGCAGAGGGTGGGGTGATTGATGATCTCATCGTTTATTATTTATCGGCTACCTCTTATCGACTGGTCGTGAATGCAGCCACGCGCGCTAAAGACCTTGCTTGGATGCAAGCCCAACTTCAGGGCTTCGATGCTAGCTTAACCGAACGCTCAGATTTAGCCATGTTGGCGGTACAAGGACCGAATGCACGCGCTAAAGTATTTTCCCTGATGCCTACAGATGAAATCGCTATAGCTGAGCCACTGCAGCCTTTTTATGGCGCACAAATTGGGACTTGGTTTATTGCACGCACCGGTTATACCGGTGAGGATGGTTTTGAAATGATGTTTCCTGCTGAGCAAGCAGCCAAGGTTTGGGCGGCTTTAATTCAAGCAGGGATAGCCCCGACCGGTTTAGGGGCGCGGGATACCTTGCGGCTAGAAGCAGGGATGAATTTATATGGCACGGATATGGATGAAACGACCTCGCCATTGACCTCTGGTTTGGCTTGGACGATTGCTTGGCAGCCTGCTGAGCGTGATTTTATAGGTCGTCAAGCCTTAGAAGCTGAGAAGGCGGCGGGCGTGCAGCAAAAATGGGTGGGTTTAGTGCTAGAAGGTAAGGGTGTACTCCGCAATCACATGAGGGTTATTTGTGAGGCGGGCGAGGGTGAAATTACCAGTGGCAGTTTCTCACCCACGCTGGGGCTAGCAATTGCTTTAGCCCGTGTGCCAGCAGCCTGTGGTGATCACTGTTTGGTCGATATTCGTGGTAAATTACAGCCCGCTAAAGTGGTTAAACCCGTGTTTGTGCGTCATGGTCAGTCAGTTTTAAGTTAATTGTTAAGTTAATTAGGAGATTTCAGATGAGCAATGTTCCAGCTAATTTAAAATATGCCGATTCACATGAATGGATTTTGGATCATGGTGATGGCACGGTGACCATTGGTATCACTGACCATGCTCAAGCCTTATTAGGTGATTTAGTGTTTGTGGAGCTGCCAGAGATCGGCTCAATTCTCTCGGCGGGCGATGAATGCGGAGTGGTGGAATCAGTAAAAGCAGCCTCCGATATTTATGCCCCGATTGGCGGCGAAGTTTTTGAGGTTAATCATGAGTTAGACGATAGCCCTGAATTAGTCAATACTGATCCCTATGAGGCGGGTTGGATTTTCAAATTAAAATTAGAAAATTCAAGTGACCTAGCCGCTTTACTGAGCGCTGACGCTTATGGCGAATTGGTTGCTTCCGAAGCTTAATCACCCACTGAGTAAGACACATGATGACAGATTTAACCGTTGCTCTCAGTGAGTTAGAGCAGCGCGCTGATTTTATTGCTCGCCATATTGGTCCGTCTGCCTCGGATACCCAAGCCATGCTCGCAACAGTGCAGGCAGATTCACTGGAGGCTTTGATTAAAAGCACAGTGCCAAGCGCTATTCTCACTGCTGCGCCTTTAGGGTTTGAGAATAGCCGCACTGAAGCTGAGACGCTGGCTTATCTCAAGCAGTTAGCTGCCCAGAATAAGCTGAATAAGTCGTATATCGGCATGGGCTATTATGACACGCTAGTACCCCCAGTGATTTTGCGCAATGTGATGGAAAATCCCGGCTGGTATACGGCGTATACCCCTTATCAGCCAGAAATCTCACAAGGGCGTTTGGAGGGGCTGCTGAATTATCAGCAGATGGTGATGGATTTAACAGGCATGGATATTGCCAATGCCTCTTTGTTGGATGAAGCGACCGCAGCAGCAGAAGCGATGGCTTTGTGTAAGCGCTCGAATAAGCTGAGGTCGGATAAGTTCTTTGTCAGCGATGAGGTTTTGCCACAAACCATCGACGTGCTGAAAACGCGAGCAGAGTATTTTGGCTTTGAGCTGGTGATTGGCAAAGTGCAGGATTTGGCACAGCAGAACGTCTTTGGTGTCATGCTGCAATATCCAGCGGTAAGTGGCGAAATCGGCGACATTGAAGCGACGATTAAACAAGCCCATGCTCAAAAAGCTCTAGTGTGTGTGGCGACAGATCTGATGGCCTTGGTCTTGCTGAAGTCACCCGGTGAGATGGGCGCTGATGTGGTAGTCGGCAATTCGCAGCGTTTTGGTGTGCCGATGGGATTTGGCGGGCCACATGCGGCTTTTTTTGCGACTAAAGAGGCTTATAAGCGCACTATGCCGGGGCGGGTGATCGGCGTGTCGATTGATAGTCATGGTAAGCAAGCCTTGCGGATGGCAATGCAAACCCGTGAGCAGCATATTCGCCGTGAGAAAGCGACCTCGAATATTTGCACAGCCCAAGCTTTGCTAGCGAATATGGCGGCCTTCTATGCAGTTTATCACGGCCCTGCAGGTCTAAAGACCATCGCTTGCCGTATTCATCGCTTGACCTCAATTTTAGCGCTAGGCTTGCAGCAAAAAGGCGTGAAGCTATTGCATGATACTTGGTTCGATACGTTGGTCGTGGAGAGTGTAGGTGCTTATGAGCGGGCTTTAGCCGCTGGCATTAATTTGCGTAAACTCTCTGATACACAGGTGGGGATTAGCTTGGATGAGCGCAAGACCCGCGCGGATCTTGCCGAGTTATTGGATGTATTGCTCGGTGCAGGGCATGGTTTAACGGTGGATGCCTTGGATCAACAGGTGCTGGCCAACAACTTCACGGGTCTGCCTGCTGGCTATCAACGTACTAGCGCTTTCTTAACTCATCCGGTATTCAATGCCCATCATTCCGAATCGGAAATGTTGCGCTATTTGAAGCGTTTGGAAAATAAAGATTTTTCCTTAACGCATGGCATGATTCCACTAGGTTCATGCACGATGAAGCTGAATGCCACGGCTGAAATGATGCCAGTGACTTGGCCAGAATTTGCTGATCTTCATCCGTTTGCTCCCAATGAACAAACCGTGGGCTATCGCACCATGATTAAGGAATTGGAAGCTTGGCTGATTGAAATCACGGGTTATGATGCTATTTCGATGCAGCCGAATTCGGGGGCGCAAGGCGAGTATGCGGGTTTGGTTGCGATTCGTCGTTATCAGGCGAGTATTGGGCAAGGGCAGCGGGATGTCTGCTTGATTCCAAGCTCGGCACATGGCACGAATCCGGCCTCAGCCGCGATGGTCAATCTCAAAGTCGTGGTGGTGGAGTGTGATGCCAATGGCAATGTCGATCTAGCCGATTTACGGGCTAAAGCTGAGCAATATGCTACGAATTTATCTTGCTTAATGGTCACTTATCCATCTACACATGGTGTATTCGAGCAGGATATTGTTGAGATTTGTAGCATCGTTCATCAGTACGGTGGGCAGGTTTATATGGACGGTGCGAATATGAATGCACAGGTTGGTCTGTCTAAACCCGGTCAATTTGGCTCGGATGTATCGCATCTGAATCTGCATAAAACCTTTGCGATCCCACACGGCGGTGGTGGCCCTGGGATGGGACCGATTGGGGTAAAAGCGCACCTCGCACCCTTTTTATCCAGCAATGTGGTCAATCCGCCGGATGGCATTCCACATGGGAATAGCGCGATTTCTGCTGCTCCTTATGGGAGTGGTTCAATCCTGCCGATTTCATGGACGTATATTAAACTTATGGGGGCAGATGGTTTAAAGCGTGCGACTGAAATGGCGATTCTTAATGCTAATTACATCATGCAACGGTTATCTGAGCATTATCCAGTGTTATTCCGGGGCGCGAATGGGCGGGTAGCTCATGAGTGTATTATTGATATTCGCCCACTGAAAGCAGCCTCAGGTATTGATGAATCGGATATTGCCAAGCGCTTAATGGATTATGGTTTTCACGCCCCTACCATGTCGTTTCCAGTCGCGGGTACGTTAATGATTGAGCCGACCGAATCTGAACCTAAAGAGGAGTTAGATCGTTTTTGTAATGCGATGATTGCGATCCGTGAAGAGATTCGCAAAGTGCAAGAGGGTATTTGGCCGCCGGAGAATAATCCATTGGTGAATGCACCGCATACCTTAGACGATTTGGTGAAGGGTTGGGAGCGTCCATATAGCCAAACAGAAGCAGTATTTCCGCAAGGGGTTATTCCCACTGCAAAGTATTGGCCGACGGTTAATAGGATTGATAATGTCTACGGGGATCGGAACTTGGTGTGTTCATGTCCGCCGATGGAGAGTTATCGGTAGATTTGAATAGTGATTGAGAAAAGGGAAGAGACTAGCGCTCTTCCCGAGCTGGAGTGATAAAAATGAATCAGCAGTGTAATAATTAGCTTCATGGCTTTTTGTTCTCAATGATTACTTGTTGATATAGTTCAAAGGTTTTTTGCCCCATTGTTTCTAATGAGAAGTCATTAATGGCTCGGTAACGAGCTTGTTCTCCTAATTGTTGCCTTAATATTGGGTTAGCCAATAATTTATTTAATCCATCAGCAAGAGCATTTACATTATTCGGCTCTACAGTTAAGCCAGTAGTTCCATGCTGGTTAACAAAATCAACACCATTATTTAAGCGAGTACTAACGATGGGTTTTCCTGCCGCCATCGCCTCGACCTGTACAATACCAAAGGCTTCAGCTGAAGAGGTAGCGGGTAAGCAAAAAATATCACAGGCTTGATAATAAGCCAGTAAAACCTCATCGGGCACAAGACCCAAAAAATGAATGCGTTCATGCAGCCCTTCGCTTGCAGCTAATTTTTTCCAAATTTCTGTTAGTGGCCCTAAACCACCAATAAGTATTTGTGTATCGACAGGTAATTGGTGCACGGCTCTAATTAAAATATCAAAGCCTTTATAATACACATGACGGCCCAGTGCAAAAATACGCAAGCCGGGAAACTGATTTTTTATTTTTTCAGTTTTTGGATGTGATTTTAGAAACCTATTCAAGTCAAAACCATAATGGATGATTGAAAGCTTATTCTCATGAAGGTGAGATAACTCTGGTGAACTTGTAATATGAGCTGGAGTTGCCACAACAATGGTTGCTGCCTGATTGATAGCCTTGTTTAGTAAAGGATGATAAAAGTGCTTTAATATTTTTTGACGTGTAATATCAGCATGCCAGCTAATAATACGCGGTATATCAGAGGGAAGAGCCAAAGATGCCAGATGTGACATAGGGTCTGGAAAATGCAGATGTATCAAATCAAACTGATATTTTTTGTGCAGCTTAATGGCTTCTGTAACTAAAGTCGGGGAAATTGCCAAGCTACCATCTATATTTAGACTGGGGGTTCGAATAACCGGATACCCATGAAGTGAAAGCTGAGCTTTAGTAAAGTCTCTGCTAGGCACTAGATGGACAAACTCAACCTTATTGTTTAAGGCTGCAAATAAATGCGCAATATGAGTTTGTATACCTCCTGGGAATTTATCATAAAACCGTCCGAAGCAGAGTATTTTCATGAATGACTAATCAGTATAAAGAAAGAGTTTTCTGATAAGCTTGGTAGGTTTGGGCAGCGCAAAATTGCCAAGTCATAGGCTGAGCGAGCTTAAGTGCTTGCCGACCCAATTTTTTTCTGTAAGCAGGATCATCAATTAATCGGTTAATTGCGTTAGTTAAAGCTTGTTGATCGGTCGGGGCAATAGTTACCCCACCATCTCTAACAACTTCAGGTAATGAAGAAACAGCGGAAATAATAGGTGGAACACCACAAGCCATCGCTTCTAAAGGGGGAAGGCCGAACCCCTCATAGATAGATGGATAAATAAGCGTTGTTGCACCGGCTGTAATCGCTGCCAAATCAGTGCGTGGAATATAGCCGAGTAGTTTGATTTCCTCTCTATTAATTGATCTTTGTAGCGAATAATCTAGTTCACTGAGCTTCCATCCTCTCATACCAATAATAATCAATGGAAATATCTTTCTCAGATCACTAGGTAACTGTTGGTAAGCCTGTAAAGCAAAATTAAGATTTTTTCTGGGTTCTAATGTTCCTACAGCTAATAAATACCTATTATAAATCAGCCCATATTTTTGCAAGATAGCTTTCACATCTTCTTCAGTGTGTGGTTGAAACAGCGCATCTACTCCAAGGTGAATCGCTTGTACCTTATCTGGTTTGACAGAAAGTAATTGTATGATTTCTTGGCGAACATACTCTGAATCCGTCAGAATATAATTAGCATTTTCTAGTGATTTTTCAAAATACTTATTTAAAGCACGAACTCGATTAACTGGATGTAGCTCAGGGTAATGTATCCATGATAGATCGTGAACGGTAACTACTGATGGCCCATCAAATGGCATTAGTAGATAATTAGGCTCATGATAAAGATCAAATTTATTATTTTTTGTATGTTGAGTGAATCTAAGTTTTTGTAGAAAACGACTTAGTTCATAAGAGCAAGGTACGTAGTCTCTAATACTGCTACGTAACTGATTGCTGTAGGCCACGGGTGAATCGAGAATTGTTTTCTGCCAATATAGGGCATAAAAAAAATCAAGGTCAATAGTACCCGATTTAATAAGCTCTTTAGCAAGATTTAATACATATTGACCTATCCCCGTAAGAGGGGATAAGAGTGCAGTAGCATTTAAAGCCAGTTTAAGACTCATGAAAATTGCTTTAGATTAGCCATTTTAAAAGGATGTACCTTGTTGTACTCGTCGTAAGTCTGCTTCTACCATCATGCAGCACAATTGTTCTAATGTCGTTTGAGGCTTCCAACCGAGCTTTTCTTGAGCATGGGCAGGATTTCCAATTAACAAACCGACTTCGGCAGGGCGATAGAATTTAGGATTGATTTTGACTAATACTTTACCACTACACGTATCAATACCTTGTTCGTTTTCTTCTTTGCCTTGCCAGTCTAATTGAATAGCCACCGCTTTGAAGGCCATATTAACAAAGTCACGAACCGTTTCAGTACGGTGAGTGGCTAATACAAAAGTGTCAGGCTCATCGGCCTGCAACATCCGCCACATTCCCTCTACATAGTCTTTTGCATAACCCCAATCGCGTTTGGCATTTAGGTTACCTAATTCTAAGGTTGCTTGTTTAGCTAAATGGATGCGAGCAACGGCATTGGTGATTTTGCGAGTGACAAACTCTAGGCCGCGTAGGGGCGACTCATGGTTAAATAAGATGCCACTCGTGGCAAACATATCGTAGCTTTCGCGGTAGTTGATGGTCATCCAATGCGCATAGAGTTTAGCGACACCATAAGGACTGCGCGGGTAGAAAGGTGTCCGCTCACATTGAGGAATGGCTTGGACTTTGCCGAACATTTCAGAGGTACTGGCTTGATAGAAGCGAATCTTGGGATTCACAATGCGGATAGCTTCTAGCAGGTTAAGCGGACCTAAGCCGGTAATTTGGGCTGTTGCCATCGGCTGATCGAAGGAGACACCCACGAAGCTTTGTGCGGCAAGGTTATACACTTCGGTCGCTTCAGTTTGTTGCAGTAAGCGAATGCTAGCACCTAAGTCGGTTAGATCATATTCGACTAAATACAGCTTAGGATGTTGGCGAATGCCTAATTCTTCAATACGCCAAAAGTTGGTGGAGGCAGTACGGCGATAAGTACCGTAAACTGTATAGCCCTTTTCGAGTAGTAATTGTGCTAAATAAGCACCGTCTTGACCAGTGATGCCCGTGATCAGTGAGATAGAGGACTTACCCATTGACAGTGGTCTGAGTATTGTGAGTTGAGCGAATGCTAGTGCACAAATTCTAATCTAAATCACTATACATCGAAATTACGCCGACCTTGAGTAAATAAGGATCGGCAGTCACCTGCCAGCCAGTATTTTCTAGGGTTTGCCTGGTATTGCGGTGATAAATATCGCGTGCTGGCATAAAGTATTTCTATGAGTTAAGGGACTTGACAGTCTAGCAAAAGGCTTGGCCGCATGCGAGGCATCCGAGCAGTCTTTTAGGCTAGTGATCTTATCCCTCATTTAGGGGAGCAAAGTTCAAGCAACTCACCGTATTTAAGGGAGTTTCCAGCCCCGAAGTTTCCTGCATACTTTGATACATGGTCACTAACAACAGTTGAACCGTCTTCAGTTCAGAATTAGGAGTCTTCCCCATGAAAATTCGTCATTTACTTGCAGGTATTGTTGCTTTAACCGTCACAGCAATGGCTGGCACTAGCTTGGCTGATGGCCGTAGCTCAACTTATATTGATCACCCGATCACTAATATTCCCCACCACAGCCAGCCGCGTGTGAGTGCGAGCATTAGTGTGGTGAGTTCTGATGATTTAGGGCATCGTCCCGCTATTCGAGTTGTGAATAGAAGCCACAGCTATTACAGCAATAAATTTGAACAGCGTTGGGGCAAAAGCTGGAAGAAAAAAGCACACTACAAGGTAGTGGTAGTCAAGCCCGGTGATAGTCTCTCTAAAATCGCCGCCCGTTATGGCACGACCGTTAAGCGCTTGATGAAATTAAATAATATCAGTGCTTATGAAGCAAATCATATTGAAATTGGGCAGATGCTGCGCGTCGCTTAATAGCTAGACGCTTAAGCAGTCAGGTGAGTGCGTGTTCGGACTCACCTGTTAAATTCAAACAGGCTCAATGGCTTCACTCAGCTGTTTTATATCTGCCGCAAATCTTGTTACGGTCTCTTCTTGCGTATCCCAAGCACACATAAAGCGACACCCCCCTGCACCAATAAATTGATGAAAACGCCAACCTTTAGCCTGCAAGCCTTTGATTACCGGTAAAGGTAGTTCAGCAAAGACCGCATTCGCTTGACGTGGAAACATAATCCGTACTTGAGGTAGCTCTTTAAGGTAGAGATAGAGTCGCTCTGCCATTGCATTCGCATGTTGAGCATTGCTAAGCCAAGTATTATTTTCTAATAAACCTAACCAAGGCGCAGATAAATAACGCATTTTAGAAGCGAGTTGCCCCGCTTGTTTCACTCGATAAGCAAAGTCTTCTGCTAAATGAGTATCAAAAAACACCACAGCCTCGCCAATCGGTAAACCATTTTTCGTACCCCCAAAACACAAAACATCCACCCCAGCCCGCCAAGTGATTTCAGAAGGATGCACATTTAAAGAGGCGACAGCATTGGCAAAGCGGGCGCCATCCATGTGGAGCTTTAGGTGTCGGCGTTTAGCAATCGCGGCTATAGCACGAATTTCTTCCACACTATAGACACTGCCGACTTCGGTGGCTTGAGTAATCGAGACGACTTTAGGTTTAGGAAAATGCAAATCACTGCGTTTGGTGACAATCGCTTCGATAGTATCCGGGGTTAATTTGCCGTTTTCACCTTTGCCCACCAGTAGTTTAGAGCCATTAGAAAAAAATTCAGGGCCACCACATTCATCGGTTTCAATATGAGCCAGTTCATGGCAAATCACTGAATGATAGCTTTGACATAAAGCTGACAGGGCTAAAGAATTGGCGGCGGTGCCATTGAAAACAAAGAAGACTTCACAATCGGTTTGAAACAGATCACGCAGGGCATCACATACCTTTTGTGTCCAAATATCATCACCATAAGCTAATTCATGGCCTGAATTATTCGCCTGTTGGAAGTAATCGAGTGCAGCGGGGCAAATACCTGCATAATTCTCTGTACACGACAAAACATTTAACCCATTGATTTAGTGAGTTGACTACCTATAAAGATGAAAGTCCATCGCCCCTATGTTTTACTCTCTAGTTACCACACAGGAGAGCGAAATGGATCTGAGCGATGGACTGAGAGACAGTTTAAAAGCCTATTTAGGTTGGGGCAAGCCCCGTCTGGATTGTTTTGTATCAATGCTGCTGGCGCTGCTGAATGCGCGTCAAATGAATCTGAGCTTGTTGGCCGTGCATATAGACAGCGATACAGAAATTGCCTCTCGCTATCGACGGATGCAACGTTTTTTTAGCCAAGTGTTCTTTGACTACAATGATATTGCCCACCTCATCAT
>NZ_FUYB01000030.1:18735-26004 GCF_900167255.1 Thiothrix eikelboomii | reverse complement strand
TAACTAGAGAGTAAAACATAGGGGCGATGGACTTTCATCTTTATAGGTAGTCAACTCACTAAATCAATGGGTTAAATGTTTTGTCGTGTACAGAGCATTTGTGTATATCGCCTTTCTGAATTTGTGACGATATACACAATAATATGCACAATTCCGTGCTATGCCATGCTACTTCATGCGACAACATGCAACAAAAAAGCCCTTGCAGATTGCGTCCTGCAAGGGCTTTTAGGACAGTATGCAACGGCATACTACAATATTTTGGTAGGCATAATTGGACTCGAACCAACGACCCCCACCATGTCAAGGTGGTGCTCTAACCAACTGAGCTATATGCCTGTCGTTGAAGGTTGCAAAATATAACCAAACTTCTTAATCCTCGCAAGCCTTTTTTTAATTTACTGCTTGTAGAGTTGTGGTGCACGGGCTTTATTCGCTAATAAGCCTGCCCGCCCCGGTTTAGCTGGACGAGTTAGTTTAAAAGGCGACTGAAACACAGTGACAACTCGCCGTGGGGCAGGGGCTAGTGGAGCTAAGCCGACAGGGCGCAGGATAGCTGGTGGAGTATTGCTATTAACGACTGCAGGCTGGATCAACCCAATGGAATCGGGCAGCACAGGCTGTTTAGGAGTAGCATCCATCCCCACTAATTTATTGTGTACAAACAACACATTACGCACATAAGCTTGAGTTTCTCGATAAGGTGGAATACCTTGGTATTGATCCACTCGTCCCTCACCCGCATTATAAGCCGCTAACACCTTAGGTAGATCGCCATCGAAGCGTTTCCATAACCATGCTAAATAACGAGTCCCACCTTTAATATTTTGCTGGCTATTCATCGAATCCACTACCCCAAACCGCTCTGCTGTTTCAGGAATCAGCTGCATCAAACCCTGCGCACCCTTCGGTGACTCTGCTTGTTGGTTATAGCAGGACTCAATCGCAATCACGGCTTTAATAACCGCCTCACTCACCTGATATTCAGCTGCATATTTTTGTATAGCCGTCTGATAGGGTTGAGCACGCTGATCTAAATCTTTAGCCGACAACCGTGCACAAAAATGGCTTACAACCGTGTTAGCAGGTAGCTCAATCGTACCCGCCCACGTCAACGGTAACATCAACAACCAACCGAGACCCCATCCCAACTGCGCTAATCGCGCCCTCATCATTGTCATAAAGAAATCCATTTCTGTCTCAACTTAATTTTTAACTTAACTAAGGCAAGCTAAGCCTATCAATAATAGGCGACTATAAACTCTAATCTCCCGAAGTAAAGTTCAACTAGTTTAAGTATAGGATTAGCTGATTTAAGCAGCTGAATTTGCAATAAAAGGTTTAAAAGTTGTTAAAATTGAGACCAAGGGTCAATTAGCACTATAATGGCACTTTGACTTTAAAGCTTTGCCTAACTTAAGCTTAGCTGGAGTTTCAGCTGAATACTTTTAAGCTACCTAGTTCAAACCAAAGGTTGCGCAAGGTACAGCAACTTTTCTCATGTGTGCCTAAAATGTCCTTATTATCGCGAATAAAACGACTGATCTTGCCGATTTTTTTACTTATTTGGTTATTTTTCATCGCACTCGCGACCGTTATTTACACACCGTGGACGTATCAAGTCAACTGCTACTGGAATCTACGCTGTGAGCAATTAGGCTTAACGGCTGCTCACAACCGCAGTCTTGAACTCGCCAGTTTTTTTCGGCATCAACTAGCAAACCTCCCCTCCCCTCCTTGGTCAAGCAAAGAAATCCAACACTTAACTGAAGTGCGTGGCCTGTATGATCAACTGTTTTGGCTATTTATTATCATCACTCTAATCATGATTTTTGACTTACTCATGACTAAATCTTTAAAAATCTACCAAGGCTATGCCATGCTGAGTCGCAATCTTATGTTTGGCCTATTACTAGCCCTACTCGTGATCAGTCCTTTTTTTAAATTTTTCTGGATGGAGGTTTTTCACCCCTTAGTTTTTAATAATCAACTCTGGCTCACTGATCCACGAGATATTTCTTGGTATTTAATGCCTCGAAATTATTTTTTATGGGTCATTTTTTTTCTATTCTGCAGCACCCTTTTGCTTAATCAAGCCTTGATTACTTGGCTAACTCAACGACAAAAATGATGCAGTTGGATCACTATCTGCTAAGTTGAAAATCAGTTATCATTTTTAATCAGCCAACGAGTCAGCATCGTCTCTAATTCTTGAATACTAAATGGTTTTGCCAAATAATCATTCATACCAGCTGCCAAACAGCGCTCATGCTCACCCGAAATAGCATGGGCCGTGAGTGCCACGATTGGTAATTCAGTGAGTTCTAGTTCATGGCGAATCAGTTGCGTGGTTTGATAACCATCTAAATCTGGCATACTCACATCCATGAATACTAAGTCATAACTGGTTTCTTTAAGTTTGATTAAAGCTACAGCTCCACTTTCAGCCAAATCGACTTTGACACCCAATACAGTTAATAGCTCCTTACCAAAAAACTGATTCAAAGAATCATCATCCACCAGTAAAACTCGTTTTTCTTGGTAATTACGAACAGTAAATGGTTGGGTAAAACTATTAATCGGTTGCTGCTCCGCCAAAGCGAACATTAGCTTAAAAAAGAAGGAGGAACCTTGTGAGGGCTTACTACGGACTTGTAACTCTCCACCTAAATGCTTGACCAAATCATAACTAATTGTTAAACCTAAACCAGTACCACGATAACGTCGGCTAGTACTAGAGTTAACTTGAAAGAAAGGTTCAAACAAACGTTCCTGCTCTTTAAACGATAAACCGATACCGGTATCGGCTACCGTAAATTGCAATTCAACTCTATTCAACCATTGCCCCATCGGTTTAATCGTTAAACTAACTAGGCCATCGTCAGTAAACTTCACAGCATTATCTAATAAATTCAGCAAAATCTGCGAAAGGCGGGTCGGATCGCCTAATAAAGGTGTGGTGATTGAATATTCACTATTTAAAATAAAATCCAAATGTTTCTCTCGAGCTTGATCACTCAATAGCTTTTCAAGATTTTCTAAAATAGCTTGTAGAGTAAATGCTTGGATTTTTACATCAGCTTTTGTATGATTTAAACGTGAGACATCTAAAATATCATTAATGAGGTCTAACATATGCTGGGCCGACACTTGTAATTTTTCTACATAATCGCTTTGCTGAGGACTTAATTTAGTTTGTTGTAATAAAGTTCCACTAATAACCACAGCATGCATCGGCGTGCGTAGCTCATGACTCATGGTTGTTAAGAAGGCATCCTTTGCTTTGCTCGAAGCCTCAATTTGCTGAGCTTGGTCACGTAACTCACGAGTATGACGGCTTTGATTTAATGACAATAAAACAATAAACAGTAAAAAACCCAACATTAAACTATTAAATGCAATAGCCCAATCATCAAAAAGATCAAGCCCATATAAAAGAATAGGGATACAAGAAACATTCATAATGAGAAAAGCCCAAACGAAAATCCTTGCCTCAGATACTTTGGCTTTATGTAAAATCCAAATCACTGGAATAGCTAAAACCAATAAAGCCCCTCCAAAAACTGATATATAAAATAATTGATAAGGCAAGAAACTAACTATTAGCATCGTTAATATTGCTAACCAAAAGTGAATTCTAAATAAGATTGCATACCTCGGTAAACGATAAGCGACTAACATTAAGTTATAAAAAAAATCATTAGCACTAGCGATAGTCAACATAGCAGATACTATATGGATTTTATCAACATCGACCTCAGGAAATAATAAACCAACCATGCCACTTTGGCTTAATAAATTGATACAGTTAGAAAATATAAAAATAGCCAAACTTAAATAGCTACGCTCGTTTAAGCTAAAAAATGTCAGTAAATTATAAATTGACATAATTAACAACCCGCCTAACGCAAAAGCATAAAAAACATGGTCTTTAGGGGTTGCTTTTACCAAAGCATCTGCACTAAGCAATCGGAGATTAAATATCAGAGGCCGATTATTATTTTTTATACGCAAATAAATCGAATAGGATTCGTCTTGAGGCAGATCTAAGCGAAAACTGGCATGTCTTAGCTCATGAATCGAGGGAATAATGCGAGCTTCAGCCTTGAAGTTTTTTGGAAAGCTATAAACTTGCAAAAAATGTGCATTAATATTTTGTAGTTGCAAATACCAATAGCGATTATTAGGATCATGATTCAGTACATCAAAACGTACCCACCAAGCTGACATTGTATAGCCCACATTGTTTGGCATATGCCAACTATTTACAAACTTGGAATCTGTCTTGATTAAATCTTGAAAATTTAAATCTGTAGTTTTATCCTCTAATACCTCGATCGAAGATGCAGTAGCAACGATATCAGCGTTGCCATCCAAAACGAGTAGCGGCAGATCTGCCTTGAGATTACCCACAAAAAAACAAAAAAAAATTAAAATGAATGCCCTAATCAAAGTTAGCTATCTGGTTAACTTGTTAAATAGTCATTTTTCTTAAAAAGCAAATTAAGTTGTGTAATTAGCTTGAACCCGATTGATTAAAAAAAATCCATTTTTTAGCACAGGACTCTCCTTCCTAGACAAATTGTTTTTGGGGTATGTGAAAATACCACAAAATATAGTTCTTAAGTAGGAAAAATACAACTTGCTCAAAATAAAAATTATTTATGAATACTTAAAACAAAATTATTGCACTATGGGTAAACCTCAGAATCCATGTATTTAATGTTCAATACTTAGACAAAGCTGAGTTTACTATAAAAGCAGATCACTCACTAATTTAAGCGCTTAATCATTTTTATATTATTTGCGGAAATCTCCACTGAATAATCATGATTTTACTGTCAGTCCAGAAAATACATTAGACAATCAGCCGCACCGCCGAACAAGGGCAATTGGCGTTAGTCACCCGTCACCGGTATAGGCAATGGCGATTCCAGTTTTGCCCAAGTAATCACGTTCAAAAACTCGACCAAGACTTGCGCGGGAATGCAAACGGTGAGATTGCCCGCGCTATCACGCTCATTCAGGACTGTTTCGATAAAGGCTTTCGCAGCTTTGTGAAAGGGTGCATCAACATTGTGTGCGTACACCAGCAGATTGGTATCCAGTGCAAACATAGGGTTTACAAACCCCGTTCTGCATACAGCTCATCCCGATCAGGCATCACCTCGCTGCTCAAGCTGAAGGTTTCCGCCTTGAACGGTTTGTAAACGTGCTTGGTTTGTGGTGGCAGGCGAGGCGTGAACGGCAGGCCACGGTTTAGCTCAACCTGCTTCAGGAACATGGTAATAGCTTGCGCAGTGGTCATGCCCAGTTGCGCCAATACCTGTTCAGCATTGGCTTTTAGTGTGGGGTCGATGCGGGTAGTGATGACAGCAGTTCGGCTCATGGTGAAGTCTCCCAATAACGCTTGAATGTATTCATATGTTATACATTTGAATGCATTTTACAATCATTGAGTCAGAATGTTGACCTAAATGTCCCTATCGTCGGTATAGTGTGAATGCCTGTGGATGATGAAGTGCAGTAATCGGGATAGCAAACCCCCATCTACTTTGTGCTATCATTTGTGTACACAACTAAGAAGGAGAATCCTATGCAAACCTTCAGCATCCGTGATTTGCGCGAACACACTGGCGAACTCAGTCGCACCGCCGAACAAGGGCAATTGGCGTTAGTGACCCGCCACGGACAACCCTTGTTTGTCAGCGTTCCGTTCAGTGAAAACCTGTTGGCGTTTGGCGTACACGTCGCCCTCGCTACCCACTTGTTTCAATCGGGAAGCATGAGTTTGGGTAAAGCATCCAAATTGGCACGAATGTCCATCGCAGAGTTTACCGAATACGTTAGCCGCTTAGGTATTCCCGTGGTGAATTATGACCCCGCCGAATTGGATCAGGAACTCGCGTACCTCAACTCATGAAATCCATTATCGTCGCTGACACCAGCCCGTTGATTGCGCTGGCGAAACTCCAGCAACTCACACTATTGAACAGTGAGTTTTCCAACGTACATGTGCCACTTACCGTATTAAGTGAGGCAACCCGCGACCTACAACGCCCTGATGCCCGCTTGATTCGGGATTTTGCAAGTAAACATTTGATTGTGCATGACGATGCTGATAATGATTTTTGCACCCAATTGCGCCCAACACTGGATGAAGGTGAATTGCAAGCCCTGCATCTGGCGCGGCAACTCGATTGCGGTGTATTGATTGATGAACACATCGGTCGACAAGTCGCACAAAGCTACCAAATTCCGGTGGTTGGTGTGCTGGGCATTTTGCTCAAAGCGAAACAATCAGGAGCTATTCCGGCGGTTGCATCGCTCATCAACGATTTGTTGGCACAGGAATACCGCTTATCAAAAGCCTTGGTGCAAAAAGTGTTGCAAGCAGCGGGTGAGTTCTGATTTTGCTGCTTCTAACGGCCTTTCAATTGAGGTTTGCCAAGGTTTTTAAGTTTTGCATTTAACGCCTGTCTGCGTTGCTCAAGTTTAGCAGGTTGTACAAATATAAAATCAAACAGTGATTTCAGTACTTCAAGAAGCCAATCGGCTTCACCAGCTTCTACTTCGACAATCTCCCCCGAATTTTCATACTTGATAGGGTGTGCAGCGAAATTGCCAATATGACGGATAGCATCAATTGCATCCGTGAGATAGCTTGGTGCATGTACATTGGCAATAAACTCATCTATTTCTTGGGAAAGATCACGTTTTTTTATCTCCAACTTTTCTCGAAGTAGCTTTTGGAGTAAACGGCGTGACAAAGCGGCACTTGCTTTGGGGCTGTATTCTAGGGCAGTAGCTGCTTCATAAAAGTCATTTCTATATTCGTCAGGAACTTCTAACGAAACCAATTCTTTTTCATCGTCGGTCACAGGATAAACAATTTCTGTTGTTCCGCCTTGTACGGTAACTCCTTTTTGAGGACTGAGTGCGTATGCTCCAACTTTACGCATAACAATAACATCCCCGCAGGAAGGACATTTTTGCAAAAGAAATTCACAAGCTTGGTTGCCGCGCAATGCATACGTATGCGTTTCTTTGGGTTGTGGATGGAACTCTTTTTTACAAATTGGGCAGCGCATGGAATCTCCTCAAAATATTTGGCAGATAAAATATCGAACAATTCTTGTTTCTTGTCACGAAGTAAATAAGGTGAGCGAATAGCTCACCCCTTCACACACACCACCTGCTTCAGCGTATGCAGCACTTCCACCAAATCGCTTTGCGCCGCCATCACCTTATCAATCGGCTTGTAAGCCG
>NZ_FUYB01000030.1:0-18585 GCF_900167255.1 Thiothrix eikelboomii | reverse complement strand
TCACCCCTTCACACACACCACCTGCTTCAGCGTATGCAGCACTTCCACCAAATCGCTTTGCGCCGCCATCACCTTATCAATCGGCTTGTAAGCCGATGGCGTTTCATCAATCACGGCCTCATCCACACGGCATTCCACCCCAGCAACAGCACGTTTATGCTCCTCCAGCGACACGCGGCGTTTCGCCTCAGTACGCGACATCACGCGCCCCGCGCCGTGGCTGCAACTGCAAAAACTTTCGGCATTACCCAAGCCCCGAACGATGAAGGATTTCGCCCCCATGCTGCCCGGAATAATCCCCAGCTGACCTTTTTGCGCACTCACCGCGCCTTTGCGCGTCACCCACACATCCTTGCCGTAATGGTGCTCGCGGCTGATGTAGTTGTGGTGGCAATTCACCGCCTCCACATCCGCCGTGAACGGGATCGGCAACACCTCGCGGATCGCCTGCAAAGTACGCGCCATCATCAGCTCGCGGTTGGCTTGTGCGAAATCCTGCGCCCACGCCACCGCTTCCACGTAGTCGCGGAAATGCGGGCTACCTTCGGGAATGTACGCCAAATCCTTATCCGGCAGGTGGATAAAATAGCGTTCCATGTCCTTTTTCGCCTGCTCGATAAAGTGCGTACCGATGGCGTTGCCCACCCCGCGTGACCCGCTGTGCAACATCACCCACACGGTTTGGGTTTCATCCAGACACACCTCGATGAAATGGTTGCCCGTACCCAGCGTCCCCAAATGCTTCAAGTTATTGGTGTTTTTCAGGAACGGATGCTTCTCGCACAAGCGCTGGAAACCCGCGCTCAACCCCAGCCATTTATCCAGCACGTCCGTTGGCGGATCACCCCAACTGCCGGTATCGCGTTTACCGCGAGTCGCCACGCGCCCATGCGGAACAATTTGCTCGATCTTGCTACGCATCGCCTCCAAGGAATCAGGCAAATCGGCGGCGGTCAAGGTGGTTTTCGCCGCCATCATTCCACAGCCCAAATCCACGCCCACCGCCGCCGGAATAATCGCTCCCACGGTCGGAATCACGCTGCCAATGGTTGCGCCTTTACCTAAATGCACATCCGGCATTACTGCAATCCATTGATGAAGGAAGGGCATCTTGGCAAGGTTCAGCAATTGCTGTTTGGAGTTGTCGTCGAAAGGCACGCCTTTGATCCAAGCTTTAATCGGTGTTTGGTCGTGCTCGTATAACACTTCATAGTTACCCGTAATAGTCATCTGCCTTAGCTCCTTAAATTGAAAGTGATAACTGTATTGCAGGTAGCATGCCAAGCTAATTAACTAATTGTTTAACTTGAATTTATTTTCATAAGTAAGCATTTGGCTAAGATAATTTATATCTTAAAAATTAATATATTATTTATTTAGATAGATTTAAAACTGCCAACTTGCCAAATACTGGCGCTCTACCCAACCCGATCTACCGTCGTAACGAATCCGACACCAAGTTGTTGTGCAAGCATCTAAGCCTTCAATTCCAGTGGCATATTCGGGCAAACTCCCTGCAATTGCGCTGTTGTGACTGGCCTGCTGATAAAACTTCAAGGTAGCTGTATAGCCATGCGCCGAGTAATAGCGCGCCCCAGAGGATTCGCCCAAATATTTACAAGCTGACCAGCCTTGCACGCCAAGGTATTGCACTTTGCACCAATCGGAACGAGTACGCTCACCAAGGTTTTTCACATGAATTGCATTGAATGGGATATTTTTCAGAATCTTATAGCGAGTTGCGGGCCCTGCACGTAAACGCAAACTATCGGTGCTCTTTACCCAAACTACCGCATAAGTAGTGGGTCCGGTAAAGGCTTGAACCTCAGTACCATTAAGGCTAAACAAGCAGGCAATCATTATTAATAAATGTTGTTGCATATCATCCTCCTGATTAAACGAACACGCTGGTGTCTTTACCTTTAGCAAGATTGTGTAGACACTGCTGCCTATTTGACAAAGAATTACAATTCAAATTCTGACCTATTGCTCAATAACCGGAAACCTCTATGCCCCACCCTTTATTTGCGCGCCGCTATTGGATTTTTGATATGGATGGTACGCTGACTCTGGCTCAACATAATTTTCAAGCGATGCGGATGGCACTGGGTTTGCCTGAAAATCAAACCATCCTTGAAAGCCTAGCAGCACTACCGAGTACACAAGCTGCACCGCTTTATGCTCGCTTACAAGCGATGGAGCTAGAAATCGCCCAAACCGCTCAAGCCGCCATCGGTGCTGAACCACTCTTACAGGCTTTAACAGCCCAAGGGATACAAATAGGCCTGTTGACGCGCAATAGCGCTCTGAATACTCAAGTCACTTTGCAAGCCGCCGGTTTAGCTCAGTATTTTACAGCAGCGGATTTAATCAGCCGTGATTGCGCCCCACCCAAACCGCATCCGGCAGGGATTCAACGCTTATTAGCCCAATGGCAAGCACAACCCCATGAAGCCGTGATGGTCGGTGATTTTGTTTATGATCTACAAGCCGGACGGGCTGCTGGCACTGCTACCGTCTATCTTGACCCTAGTGCTCAGTTTCCTGATCGGGCGTATGCGGATTGGTGTGTACAGAGCTTAGTGGAGTTATTGGCTTAGCTGCTTAAACTCGCTACGCTTCAAGCAATGGATAAAACTTAGCAGCAATTATGAAAACCACCGTGATCGGTATTCTTGGCACACGCCTTGATCATCAAGGCTTAGGCAAACGGCGCTGGCATCATTGGCGACCATCCATGAGCTTATTGATGCATCCACAGTTTCCGGTGGATGAATTCGTGTTGCTACACCAAGCCGCTGAACAGGAGCTAGCCGCTTTAACGATGCACGACATGCACGAGCTTAGCCCGACTACGCGAGTACATAATTATTTAGTCGAATATGCCGACCCTTGGGATTTTCAGGCAGTTTATAGTGAATTGTATAAATTCGCTCAGCACTACCCTTTTGAACCTGAAACCACAAATTATTATGTGCATATCACCACGGGCACACATGTCGCGCAGATCTGCTTATTCCTGCTGACAGAGGCGAATTATATCCCTGCCAAACTGCTTCAAACCGCACCGAGCAAAGCGGGAGTACAAGGCTCTTATCATCTGATTGATCTAGATTTATCCCGTTATGACCAAATCGCCTCCCGCTTTGCCAAAGAAGCTCAAGAAGGAATTAGTTATCTGAAAGGGGGCATCGCAACACGCAATCGAGCCTTCAATCATTTAATCGAGCAACTGGAACAAGTCTCGATTCGTTCCGCAGCACCGATTTTATTGACCGGAGCGACTGGCGTTGGCAAATCACAGTTGGCTAAGCGGATCTTTGCTTTAAAAAAACAGCGCGGGCAAATCAGTGGTGAATTGGTCGAGGTCAACTGTGCGACCTTGCGCGGGGATAATGCAATGTCGGCGCTATTTGGACATGTGAAAGGTGCATTCACGGGTGCTCTCACTCCACGCAATGGCCTGTTGCGCGAGGCTCATCGAGGTTTATTGTTTCTAGATGAAATCGGTGAACTCGGTCTTGATGAGCAAGCCATGCTACTACGTGCGATTGAAGAGAAGGTTTTTACTCCCTTTGGTAGCGACCAAGCCGTGACTAGCGACTTCCAGCTGATTGCGGGTACGAACCGTGATTTATTTGCAGCCGTCACGGCGGGTGAATTCCGTGAAGATTTATTAGCGCGGATCAATTTGTGGACTTACCGACTACCGAGCCTCAAACAACGTATTGAAGACTTCGAGCCGAATCTTGATTATGAGTTGCAACAATTCGCCCATAAGATTGGGCATAAAGTCAGTTTTAATCAAGCAGCACGTGAACATTATCTCAGCTTTGCGCATTCGGTAGCGGCACTTTGGCGGGCTAATTTCCGCGACCTCAATTCCAGTGTGACTCGGATGGCAACCTTGGCTCAAGGTGGACGCATCACTGAAACGCTCGTTGCAGATGAAATTCAGCGCCTCAGTCATGATTGGCGTAGCTTCCAACCTCAAGAGCCGAGGCAAGCGACGGAATTATTACAAAGTTTGGTATCAGCCGAGGTATTAGCCCATACCGATTACTTTGACCAAATCCAGTTAGTGGAAGTATTACGGGTGTGCCAAACGAGTAAGAGTCTAGCCGATGCGGGTCGCAAGCTATTCGATAAGAGTCGCCTGCAACGTAGTAGTCAAAATGACTCACACCGCTTACGCATTTATTTGCAAAAATTCGGGCTGACCTTTGAGCAAACCCAAGGCATGATTAACACTCAATAATATTCACCGCCAAACCACCTCGAGCAGTCTCTTTATATTTAGTTTTCATATCTAAACCCGTTTCGCGCATAGTCTTAATCACTTTATCTAAGGACACATAATGCGAACCATCCCCACGTAAAGCCATGCGTGAAGCATTAATCGCTTTGACCGCCCCCATCGCATTACGCTCAATACAAGGTACTTGGACTAAGCCGCCAATCGGATCACAAGTTAGTCCTAAATTATGCTCCATGCCAATTTCAGCGGCATTTTCGACTTGTTCAGGCGTGCCACCTAAGACTTCAGTTAACGCACCTGCGGCCATTGAGCAAGCCGAGCCGACCTCACCTTGGCAACCGACCTCAGCCCCTGAAATCGAAGCATTTTCTTTATACAGAATCGCAATCGCCCCTGCTGTTAACAGGAAACGCACAATACCATCCTCATTAGCACCCTGTACAAAGCGCCAGTAATAATGCATCACCGCTGGAATCACGCCTGCTGCTCCATTGGTAGGCGCAGTCACCACTCGCCCACCCGCCGCATTTTCCTCATTCACAGCCAGCGCAAACAGATTCACCCAATCCATCGTCCCTAAGGGCGCTGCATCAAGGGTATGATCGTGTTGGAGCTTGCGACACAGTGGTGCCGCTCGCCGCTTCACCTTTAGACCTCCGGGTAAAATCCCTTCGGTGTGGCAGCCCTGCTCTACACAGTCTTGCATCACCCTCCAAATCTGTAACAGTCCAGCACGAATCTCTGCTTCGCTACGCCAAGCTTGTTCATTAAGCAACATCAATTGGCTGACTGAATAACCCTGTTCGCTACACAGCGCTAATAATTCTTTGCCCGTTTTGAAAGGATAGGGCTGGACGGTTTTGTCAGCGACGATAGGCTCGTCTGCATGATCGGGATTAACCACAAAGCCACCACCAACCGAATAATAGGTATTGGTTTGCAAGCAACGACCATCGGCAGCAAAAGCATGAAAAATCATCCCATTCGGATGAAAGGGTAAAGACTTGCGCCGATGAAAAATCAAATCGGTCGCGTAATTAAAACTAATCGGGCGCTCACCGCCAAGCTTCAGCACCTGTTGATCCAGAATCACCTGCATCCGCTGTGGAATGTGTTGCGTATCCACGGTTTCGGGTTCGCTGCTTTCTAAACCTAAGAGGACGGCTTTATCTGAACCATGCCCTTTACCTGTCGCGCCTAGTGAGCCATATAGCTCAGCTTGGATGCGGGTCACTTGCTGGAATAAACCGCGCTCGCGTAGACGATGAAGAAAATAATTAGCCGCCCGCATCGGCCCTACAGTATGCGAGCTAGATGGACCAATCCCAATTTTGAAAATATCAAAGACACTAATTGCCATAGAGCTTAACCTGTAATGCACGCTGACTTTTTAAAAGCGACGCCAAATCAGTTAAACTGAGGCGCTAAGTTTCTTTATCACATCTATTGACTAGTCAGTCAATAGGCTTGCGACATGGATTGAGAGGAAATCGGATGAAAAAAATTACTATTATTGGTGCTGGCTTTGCAGGTCTGACCGCCGTGCGTCAATTACGTAAATTAGAGCAAGATCTAGAGATCACCCTGATCGCCCCACGCGCTGAGCTGCAATATTTACCTAGCCTCATTTGGATTCCTTCCGGCTTACGCAAACGTGAAGACATCCTGATTCCTTTAGATAATTTTTTCAAGCGCATGCAGGTCAAGTTTGTACAAGCGACCGTAACGGGTTTAAGCGATGACGGTAGAACAGTGGAAACCGATCAAGGTACGGTCAGCAATCAGGGCCTAATTATTGCTTCTGGCGGGCGTTTTATTAAAAAATTGCCAGGGATTGAACATGCGATTACGCCGTGTGAAGGGATTACAGCGGCCGAGCAAATCCGGGATCGTTTGCAAGCCATGCAAGGCGGTACTATTGCAATGGGCTTTGCGGGCAATCCCAATGAACCGAGTGCCATGCGTGGGGGACCGATGTTTGAATTCTTATTCGGTACAGATACCCTATTGCGGCAACAAGGACGCCGTGAACATTTCAAAATGATTTTCTTTAGTCCAGCCGCTAAACCGGGCAATCGCTTAGGCGAAAATGCAGTGCAAGGGCTGATGAATGAAATGGCCAAACGGGACATCACCACCCATCTGGGTCATAAAATGGTGGGCTTTGAGGCGAATAAAGTTAAAACTGAAGGCGGTGAATTTGACGCTGATTTGATTCTGTTTATGCCCGGAATGACAGGGAATCTGTGGTTCGATCACAGCCCACTTCCACGCTCTGCAGGCGGCTTAGTCCAAGCTAATCAACATTGCAAAGTCGAAGGACTGGAGGCGGTGTATGTCGCTGGCGATTCTGGTAGTTTCCCAGGCCCCGACTGGATGCCCAAACAAGCACACATGGCCGATTTGCAGGCTGAATGTGCGGCTAAAAACCTAGTCGCCGAACTGAGTGGGCAGACTGCTGATGCTAGTTTTAAGATTGAATTAATGTGTATTGTTGACTCTTGTGATAAGGGCTTATTTGTGAGCCGCACTGAACATAAAAATACGGTACTGCCTGCCAACAAAGCCATGCATTGGGCTAAGCGCGGATTTGAATGGTGGTATCTGCGGCAGTATCGTTAAGTGCAAGCCGAAGTTATTTGCCCACATTTTCAAGCTCAGCGTTGTTTGTCTTGTCGTTGGATTGAACAGCCCTATGCCATGCAATTAGCGGCTAAGCAAGCTGAATTAAAACGCTTATTCGCTGACTGTAGGGTGGCTGAGTGGTGTGAGCCGATCGCTAGCCCACCACAAGGCTTTCGGAATAAAGCGAAAATGGTCGCCTTAGGGGCTGCCCATGCACCGATCTTAGGCATTGTCAGTCCAAATGGCCAAGCTGTGAGCTTGACTGATTGCTTACTCTATCCGCCGCCGATGCAAGCTCTCTTAAAACGCTTAGAGCATTGGATTCAGCAAGCAGGCATACCGCCTTATCGGGTGGATAAAGCCAAAGGTGAATTAAAATATATCCTCTTAACCCATAGCCAAGCGCAGGATGCGTATATGCTGCGCTTGGTATTGCGCAGCGAACAAGCATTAGCACGGATTCAGGCTAGCCTGCCTTTATTATTAGCGGATTATCCGAATATTCGCGTCGTCTCGGCGAATATTCAACCGATACACATGGCAGTCTTAGAGGGCGAACAAGAAATCTTTTTAACTACTGAAACACGCTTACTTGAGGAATTTAATCAAGTTCCCTTATATATTCGCCCGAAAAGCTTTTTCCAGACTAATCCGATGATTGCCGCCAAACTGTATCAAACCGCCCAAACTTGGACCCAAAGTTTAGCGCCTAACAGCATTTGGGATTTATTTTGTGGTGTAGGTGGGTTTGGCTTGCATTGTACTCAGCCTGACACTGCACTAACAGGGATTGAAATTGAAGCCGAAGCGATTGCTTGTGCCCGTGCTTCCGCTCAGATTCTGGGTCTCAAGCAGATCGACTTTCGAGCACTCGACTCTCATCATTGGAGCGAACAATCGGTGGCCGCACCTGATTTAGTGATCGTTAACCCACCACGGCGTGGCTTAGGTGTCGATTTATGTGCGCAATTAACCCTGTTAAATCCACCTGCCATTCTTTACTCAAGTTGTAATGCCTTAACGCTGAGCCAAGATTTACAAGCACTTAAAAATTATAAAATTCAGCGCATTCAATTATTTGACATGTTTGTGCATACAATACATTTTGAAACCCTAGTTTTGCTATTGAGGGCAGCATTTTAGTGATCCGTCATCTTCGCATAGACTTCGATCAATGATTGGATGCATTCCACTAGGACAGATCCTCTATTAATTTGCTACCCTAAGCCCTTCTATTAAGCCTTGATTAGCCCTGTATGCCACCACTGGATAATAGCTCCTTCCTTGACCAGCAATTAGCTGCTTTGTTACTACGCCTCTGTGCAAACGAGCACTACTCCTTAAGCGAACCACAACAGCAACAACTGGCAGAGCTAGTAGCTTATACCAGTCAAGCAACACGCCAAGGTCTGATTGCAGCCAAACTACCTGCCAATCTCCCTCCTTCAGAACTCGCTGAACTCCTCAAATCCCCAGTGATCGGCCATGCAGGTGAGTATGCCCCTCTCATCATCGAAAATAACCACCTCTGGCTCAATCGTTACTGGCAATATGAACATCATTTAGCCTTAAATATTCTAAAGCGCTTAAGGTTAAATTTGACACTTGATCAAACCGCTTTGCAAACTGCGCTCAACACTTGGTTTCCGGCTAGTACTAGTGACCAGCAAAGACAAGCCGTCGAGCAGGCTGCCAGCTTGCCCTTCTTAATCATTTCCGGCGGGCCTGGTACCGGTAAAACAACTACAGTCACTCGCCTACTGTGTCTTCTGATTGAGCATTTCAAAATTCATCCTCAGCGCATTAAATTAGCCGCCCCCACGGGTAAAGCGGCGATGCGCATGCAAGAAGCGATTCAACAGGCAAAAACTCATTTGCAGCTTACCCCAGAACTCGCCGAACTAATCCCTGAGCAAGGTAGTACCTTGCATCGCTTATTGGGCTATATTCCCGGCAAAGTGGGTTTTCGTCATCATGCTGATTATCCCTTGCCTGCCGATGTGGTCATTGTCGATGAAGCCTCGATGATTGACATTTCGCTGATGAGCCATTTATTTGCGGCAGTGCGCCCCGATGCGCGTTTAATTTTATTAGGTGACCGCGACCAATTAGCCTCCGTGGAAACGGGTTCAATCTTCCGTGATTTATGTCGTTTTGATCAGTCGACTCATCCCTTAAATCAGCATATTGTCGTGCTCGAAAAAAGTTGGCGGTTTGATGCCAATGGCGGTATCGGCCAGCTCGCTAAAGCCGTGCGTGATCAACAAGAGCAGGCTATTTCGGAGATTTTGCATTTAGCCCCTCAAGGTGTTGATTGGCATCAAAATCCAGCCATCAGCAGTGCTTATTTTCAACAGGTTTGGCAAGCTTATTTAGCGGGAGTACGAGCTTGGCAACAGGATCAACAGCAACTACCTGCACTATTTGCAGCTTTTAATCAATTCCGCCTCCTCACCCCATTACGTAAAGGCTCATTGGGTACTGAGCAGCTTAATCAACAGCTTAGCCTCCTGCTACGACGGGTCTTACCGAATCGTTTTCAAGGCGCTTGGTTTACAGGTCGACCGATTATGATTACTGAAAACGATTATCGTCAGCAGCTATTTAATGGTGATATTGGCCTCAGCCTAGCCGATGCCAATGGGCAAATACGGGTCTGGTTTCCAGAGTCGAATGGCGGCTTCCGTGCCTTTGCACCGGTGCGCTTGCCCGCACATGAAACCGCTTGGGCGATGACTATCCATAAAAGTCAGGGTTCTGAATTTGAACAGGTTTTATTAGTTCTACCCGAAGATGCTGAAGCAAAAATCTTAGGGCGAGAGCTGTTATACACCGGAATTACTCGCGCCCGCCGCCAAATTGACCTCATGGGTAAGGAAGCTGTGATCTTAGCGGCGGTAAGGCGTTCCTTACCAACGACCTCTTGCTTGCGGTGGCGGATCGCGGAGTATGCAGCCCAGCTAGCAACGCGCTAAGGCACTAAAGCCGCTAAACGCAACGCTAATAAGCGCGCCGCTTCCGCTTGCAATTCAGCCTGAATACTGCGCTCTTCCTCACTCACACCTAAGACATAACGGCTGTCATAGATTTGATTACGCTCAACATGCACGGAAGAGGTTAACGACCGCTCCGCTTGGAGCATCGACTCCACTGTGAAACTTAGATCGAGGAAATGATTAAATTCACGTACCTGGCGGGTCGCCGAAAAAGCCGTTGCAGTTTTACCCTCATTGATCTGGGTCAGCTTTAACCTCAAACTCGCTTGCTTGGCTGCCGTGGTTGGCTCGGCTCCGGCTTGGCGTAAAGCAGCTATCAGCTTTTGCCCAAAACCTTGCTGAGTATCCAGGCCCTCGATGAAGACTTGCTGGTCTTTTAAGGGTGCTAGCAAGGGAGACTCTGCGGTTCTTAAATGAAAACCACAAGCTGCCAGCTTCACCGCTAGCAGCAGGATGATCACAAGTCTAAGACTGGCGTTAAGCACCTTATTTGACCACGATACTGACTAAGCGCCCTTTGACCACAATAATCTTGTCAATGGTGCTAGCCTCAAGGAAACGCTTTACATTATCCGTATTTAAAGCCGCTGCTTGAATTTCGCTTTCGGTAGCATCAGCAGCCACCTTAACCTTGCCACGCACCTTGCCATTGACTTGCACAATCAGCTCTAAACTATGCTGGACTAAAGCGCTTTCATCCACCTCTGGCCAAGGCGCATCAATTAAAGCCCCCTCACGCCCTAAAGCTTGCCATAAGACATGGCAAATATGCGGTGTAACCGGTGCCAGCATGAGAACGATGGTTTCTAACATTTCCTGACGCAGCTTACGGCCATTCTCTGATTCATCCGCTGCACGGGAAATTTCATTAATCAGCTCCATATTCGCAGCGATGGCGGTATTAAACGTATACCGCCGCCCCATATCATCGGTGACTTTCTGCAAGCTTTGATGCAATTTACGGCGCAAATCCTGCTGTTCAGAACTGAGTTTGCCATAGGCGGTGCTACTATCCACTAAGCCAGTGGCAACATGCTCATAGACTTGTTTCCATAAGCGTCGTAAGAAGCGCTGTGCACCTTCAACACCGAAATCTGACCACTCCATACTCTGATCAGGTGGCGCTGCAAACATTGAAAATAAGCGCAAAGTATCTGCACCGTATTTATCAATCATCATTTGTGGATCTACGCCATTCTTTTTCGACTTGGACATTTTACTCATGCCTGAGTGAATCACTGGCTGACCATCGCTGGCTAGGGTAGCGCCTGTGATTCTTCCTTTCTCATCGCGCTGAATCTCGACTTCACTCGGTGGAATCCAATCTTGGCCACCTGTAGCCGGTTCACGATAAAAAGTATCGGCTAAGACCATGCCTTGGGTCAGCAAATTAGTGAATGGCTCATCCGACTCAAGCATGCCGTGATCGCGCATCAACTTATGGAAAAAACGGGCATACAATAAATGTAGAATCGCATGCTCAATCCCACCAATATATTGATCGACGGGCAACCAATAATTCGCCCGCTCATCGAGCATTGCTTGATCATTATCGAAACAAGCGTAACGCGCAAAATACCAAGAAGACTCAAAAAAAGTATCGAAAGTATCGGTTTCGCGGCGGGCGGGTTGATTACAACTTGGGCAAGTGCACTCGTAGAAGGAGGGCATTTTCTTAAGCGGAGAGCCACCGGTTTCATCAAACTCGACATCTTCTGGCAAGAGCACGGGCAAAGCAGCAGCCGGTACCGCCTGTACACCACAAGTATCACAGTAAATCATCGGAATCGGGCAACCCCAATAACGTTGGCGAGAGACTCCCCAATCCCGTAAGCGATAATTAATCTGCCGCCGCCCTAGTCCTTGCTCGGCTAAATCATCCGCAATTGCATTAAAAGCCTCCGCTGAGCTGAGGCCATCATAGCGCCCAGAATTCACCAATACGCCTTTTTCAGTAAAGGCCGCTTGATTTATATCCAGCTCATGCCCATCTGTAGGGGTAATGACCTGTTGAATCGGCAACTGATATTTAGTCGCAAACTCCCAATCACGCTGATCATGCCCAGGCACTGCCATTACCGCACCCGACCCATACGACATCAGCACAAAGTTAGCGACCCAAATCGGCACAGCTTCACCCGTCAACGGATGGCTAGCCATCAAGCCCGTTGCCATGCCTTTCTTTTCCATAGTGGCCATGTCAGCTTCAGCCACTTTGGCCAGCTTACATTCTTCAATAAAAGCCGCTAGTGCTGGATTGTTTTCAGCCGCCCGCAAGGCCAGTGGATGTTGTGCAGCGACGGCAACATAAGTCACCCCCATCAGAGTATCAGGCCGAGTAGTAAAGACACTGAGGGTTTCTTTACTGCCTTCCAAGCCAAATTGCAGCTCTACCCCTTCTGAACGTCCAATCCAGTTTTCCTGCATGGTACGCACTTGGCTAGGCCAGCCGGGTAATTGATTCAATTCATCCAGCAATTCATCCGCATAAGCAGTAATTTTTAAAAACCACTGATCAATCTCGCGCTGCTCAACTAAAGCCCCCGAACGCCAACCCCGTCCATCGACCACCTGCTCATTCGCTAGCACGGTTTGATCGACCGGATCCCAATTCACCGTGGATTTCTTCCGATAAACTAAGCCTTTTTCATACAGCTGCGTAAAGAACCACTGCTCCCAACGATAATAATCCGGTTTACAGGTAGCTAATTCACGAGTCCAATCAATCGCCAGGCCCATTGATTTGAGCTGACTACGCATATAATCAATATTGCGGTAAGTCCATTTCGCAGGGGCAGTTTTATTTTGGATGGCGGCATTTTCGGCGGGTAAACCAAAGGCATCCCACCCCATCGGTTGCAGCACATTTTTGCCCTGCATCCGTTGGAAGCGCGTAATCACATCGCCAATCGTATAATTGCGCACATGCCCCATATGCAGCACACCGCTAGGATAAGGGAACATGGATAAGCAATAGTATTTCGGCTTATCTGGGTCTTCGGTGACCTCAAATGATTGGGCGATTTCCCAAAAGGCCTGCACCTCAGCCTCTAGCGTTTTAGGGGTATATTGTTCCTGCATGCTGCTCATGAATTTGACTAACCAGCTATTCTAAAACGCGAAGGATACAAAGCTTACCCCATGATTACCAGCTACCCGCCACAATTCTTGATACAAACTTGATAAGCTTGCACATTTCCGCCACAACTTGCATAGCATTGGCGGTAATTGGCATCACAACCACAGTCATTAGGGCAAGTTTCTGCTTGGATACGTGCAGTTTCAGAGGCTAAAGTTGGGCGCTTCGGGGCGGGGCCTGGCGACTCAGGACGATCCCAAGCACGGGGATAACCGAAATGAGGCCGATGGGGATAGCGCGTGCAATGACGCTCACCGGGGCGACAAGGCCGCACATCACGCTGCAAATCATACATTAAACGGCGTTGACGCATTTCCATTTCCCAAAAGCGCAACTCCGTTTCATAACGATCCATCGCTTTTTCCCAAACGAGGATCTCACGCTCCCATGCCCCCAACAACACCGGTAATTCGCTTTGAGCTTGCGAGCGTGCTTTTGCTAAGCACTGACTTGTTTTAGCAGCACATTGATTTTTACATTGCGCGAGCGAGGCATCACAACGTGTCAGGCAAACTTTGCCAGCACCCGCAGGTGGCGGAGTAAACCGATAAGCCGTTTGATATTGGGGGCTAACACAGCCGGCCAAACCAATGACCAACCAAAGTACAAAATAGCGAAACATAAATGCATTGCTCCCCTATAAACGATTGAAGAACTGCTGCCCACCGCTTAGAGCCTAAAGCTCTGTTGGCCATTTAATCGCTGCTTTTATCCCCCGAAGAACGCGGGCGGGCGAAGGGGCTAACATTACTGGTTTTACCCCCATCTAAAGCATGGATTTTGCTTACACCCGGCTTTTCGACTTCATCAATCCGAATAATCGCATGCAAAGGGATAAAAGTACGGCTCACCGCCGCGAACTCTGATTTAAGCTTTTCCTCAGCCGGATCAATGACTAATTCGCTTTGCGAGCCAAAGACCAGCTCTTCAATCGCAATAAAGCCATATAAATCAGATTCATAGACTTGCTTAGCGAAAACTTCGTAAATCTTATTATGGTTAGCAAAAGAAATACGGTAAATACGTGAATTGCTCAAGGCTTTTCCTCAAAAAATATCTCTTGCTCTATAACAAGGAACAAGAGACGAAATGAGAGTTAGCCTATCAAATTTTATAGCAGCGGTCAGCTTTTTAACGAATGCACGGCAATTTTCTGTTCAATGATCTGATGCCACTTCGCAGGTCCTGTGGTGTGTACGGATTCGCCTTGGCTATCGACTGCAACTGTCACGGGCATATCTTTGACCTCGAACTCATAAATCGCTTCCATCCCCAACTCAGGAAAAGCGAGGGTCTTTGACCCCACAATCGCTTTGGAAACTAAATAAGCAGCACCACCGACCGCCATTAAATACACCGCACCAAACTCTCGAATGGCTTCAATCGCAATCGGACCACGCTCTGATTTACCAATCATCCCGAGTAAGCCAGTCTGCTCAAGAATCTGATGGGTAAACTTATCCATCCGAGTCGCAGTCGTCGGACCTGCAGGACCTACGACTTCATCTCGCACCGGATCAACCGGGCCTACGTAGTAAATAAAGCGCCCTTTAAGATCAACCGGCAATGGCTCACCCTTATTGAGCATATCCACCATGCGCTTATGGGCAGCATCACGCCCAGTGAGCATTTTGCCAGAGAGTAATAACACTTCGCCGGGTTTCCAAGTTTTCACTTCCTCTGGAGTCACTGTATCTAAATTCACCCGCCGCGAGCTTTCTCCTGCGACATAAGTCATTGCTGGCCAATCATCGAGGTTTGGTGGCGTTTGAAACGCAGGGCCTGAGCCATCAAGGGTAAAATGCGCATGACGAGTAGCAGCACAGTTTGGAATCATACACACCGGCAAGGAAGCGGCATGCGTCGGATAGTCCATGATCTTCACATCCAGTACCGTGGTTAAGCCGCCTAAGCCTTGTGCACCTAAGCCTAACTCATTGACTTTGCGATAGAGCTCAATACGTAATTCTTCAATCCGATTGTTTGGCCCACGCGCAATCAGCTCTTGAATGTCAATGGGTTCCATCAACACTTCTTTGGCCATTAAAGCGGCTTTTTCTGCTGTACCACCGATACCAATGCCTAGCATCCCCGGCGGACACCAACCGGCGCCCATCGTTGGTATAGTTTTTAACACCCAATCGACGATGCTATCAGAAGGATTGAGCATTACCATTTTTGACTTATTCTCAGAGCCACCCCCTTTGGCCGCGACATCAATCGACACCGTATCGCCCGACACAATTTCATAGTGAATGACCGCTGGGGTATTATCTTTCGTGTTTTTACGTGCACCGGCTGGATCAGCAAGAATCGAGGCACGCAACACATTATCCGGCCACAGATAAGCTTGGCGTACCCCTTCATTAATCATATCGGTGACACTCATCTCACCTTCCCATTGCACATTCATCCCCACCTTCACAAACACAGTGACAATCCCTGTATCTTGGCAAATAGGGCGTTTGCCCTCAGCGCACATCCGCGAATTGACTAGTATCTGCGTGATCGCATCTTTGGCAGCAGGCGACTCTTCACGCTGCCAAGCAGCGTACATGGCATCGACAAAATCTTTCGGGTGGTAGTAAGAAATATACTGCAGCGCATCGGCTACACTGGCGATCACATCAGCTTGCTTGATGATAGTCATGGTTTCCTCCGTCGGATAATCAATCTGGCTTACCGGGTGTAGTGATTTATTTTTGTGTGGTGCACAAGGTTATGCTATTTACCAGAGGGAATCCAGCTTTACGGCTGAATCCCAAAAGCGAAGCCAGTTTAGCGGAGATTATCCTGTGAAACCTGTACTAAACCCTTCATACCTGCTTCAAAGTGTCCGGGCTGTAAGCACGCGAAATCTACTGCGCCTGCTTGGCTAAATTTCCAAACCACTTCTTTAACTTCACCCGGTTCAACTTGCACCATATTCGGATCAGTATGTTGCATATTCGGGTGTTTAAGCATTAAGGCCGCATGTTCTTTGAGATCAGTGATCGTACCTAAGGTTAGCTCGTGACGAATTTTGCCAGTATTACGTACCACTAAACGCACTGTTTCACCTTGCTTAACATGGAGATTTTCTGGGCTGAAGCGCATCGTGTCAGACATATCGACAACGACAATACGCTCTACCTCCTCAGTCTTACCGGGTAGGCCAATCGCAGTCTCAGTATTATGTGCATGTCCCGCTGCTGCATGCTCGTGACCTGTTGTACTTGCCATCTGCTCAGACCCATGATCATGCACAACGACAGGATTTTTAGAGTAATATTGATACGCTAAGCCAGATCCTACTAATACCACTGCAAACGATGCCAAGCCATAACGGCGAATACTGTTAGTCCAAGTTTGTTGTGATACCCACACTAAGGCCACTAATGAAACAGCAAAACCTAAAGGTACCGCCCATAAGCTGCGGCTGGGTGAATCAGGAAAATGCTGCAAACTACCTGTAAATAAACCTAAACTAATCGCGAGCAGGGTACTTATCGCCAAGGATTTAAGCAGCACTGCCCCCTGTTCGCCCTTATCTTTATTTTCTAGCCACATGCCTAGAATAAAAGCAACAATCCCAATCCCCGCCGTCAGCAAAGAACGCTGCCCGGAAAACACACCATGACTCACTGAACCCGCGATAAAACTGATCCCACCGTATTTCAAGGCCATTGCCAGATGCTGGCGGGAGAAACTTACTTGCTGATCCATACCCATCCTCGTTAGCTTTTAAAATGAATTCGTTGATCTTAGACTAAGATGACAACAATCTAAAAGCTTCAGTACAAACTTTGCAAATTAACTAACATTGACCGTTATTTCAAACCTATCCCAACCTACCTCTATCTAACTAAAAGTAGGTTGGGTGTTGAATACCTGCTTCACAGGGGCTGGTTTCGCGGGTCGCTTGCGCGCCAAGCCAGAGCCATCCTCTCCACAGGCAGACACCGTGTAACTCACGGCGTAGTGGGCTAAGTTAATAGCCGCGTTCACATCTCGGTCATGGCTTGCACCACAACACGGGCATTCCCACGATCGGATGGATAGCGGGAGTTTATCTACCTTTTCACCACACGCTGAACAGGTCTTGCTGCTGGCAAAGAACCTGTCTGCCACCACGACCACCGCACCCCGCATGGCTGCCTTGTATTCCAGTTGTCGCCGAAACTCAAAAAATCCCATGTCACTGATGGCACGGGATAAATGGCGGTTTTTCACCATGCCCGACACATTCAAATCTTCAATGCCGAGGGTGTGGAAACGGCGGGTCAAATCCGTGGTAAGTGGGTGCAAACTGGCTTGGCGGATGTTGGCAATGCGGGCGTGAAGTCTTGCCAGTTTTGCTTGGGCTTTAGCGCGGTTGGCGCTGCCTTTGGTCTTGCGGGACAGGCTGCGGGATAGCCGTTTGAGGCGGGAAAGCAAGGCTTTGTGCGGCTTCGCCCCGACCACTACTTCGCCCGTGGACAGCGTTGCCAGTGCAGATACGCCCAAATCCACCCCTACCACCACACCTTGGTTTTCGGCGGGCGGGAGGTGATTGTGGTCTTGCGTGTCCACGGTGATACTGGCGAACCACTGGTCGGCGGTGCGGGAAATCGTGGCGGAGAGAATTTTACCGGGAAAGCGTAACGTCTCCCGCATCCGCACTAACCCAAGGCTGGGAATGCGAATGCGGCAACCGTCAAAGGTGAACTGGTCGTTGGTGAGGGTGAAACTGTCACGGCTTTTGCCTTTCTTGTTGAATCGTGGGTACTTCGCACGTCCGGCAAAGAAGTTTGTGAAGGCTTGCCCCAGTTGGATGATCGCCATTTGTGGGGCATTTTTGGTGACTTCCAGCATCCACGGGAATTGTTCCCGTTTGATAGCGTTCAATTGGCGGCGTAGCGCCATCTGGTTGGGTTTGGGCTGGCTGTTGTCGTCTTTCCATGCCGCGTATTGGCTTTGCCATTCTGCCAATGCCCAATTATAGGCAAACCGCGCCGTACCCGCCGCCTTAGCAAAGTACGTGGCTTGTTTATTGTTGGGGTCAAGACGGATTTTGTGGCTGATGATCATGTGCGCGCATCCTCCACGGCTTGCTTTACTCCGTCCAGCAGCTTTTTGTTTTTGCGCGAACGTGAGCCATACAATCGTGCTGAGAAAATCGTGATGATTTCCAGCACATCGGTGGCCAAATCTTCCTCGAAAGCGGTGTCCTCGCCGTTGTTCACGATCACCACTTCCACGTGTTTCGCTTCACAGATGGAAAACACTAGTTCCGCCCCAAACCGCAGCAGGCGGTCTTTGTGGGTGATGACTAGCCGCCCGACATGCCCCGCCAGAATCTCATTGAGCAGGCGTTTCAGCCCTTTTTTGTAGTAGTTCATACCTGAACCAAGGTCAGATATTAGCTCGAATGTCCAGCCCTGTTGGGCGCAATACAATTCCAGCACTTGCTTTTGGCGTTCCAAGTCGGCTTTCTGATCGTGGCTGGATACACGGGCGTAGGCAAGTGTTTTGCGGCTGTCTTCGCTGGCACGGAACAGTTCCGGCTTGAGTTTCAACAGATCATAACGGCGGTGTTTGCCGGAGGT
>NZ_FUYB01000028.1:35027-36458 GCF_900167255.1 Thiothrix eikelboomii | reverse complement strand
TAGGTAGTTCATTCTTAACTTTATAGGCGAAAATGACTACTTTCGCAAGAGGTCTATTGTTTAATTTCGTTTCTTAATCAACTCACCTATACCGTGGTACGCCATGAGATTAGTAAAACCCATTTAGAGGAAACCTTTAGCGTATTACATGCACCGGGCTATGGGCGTGCGTCATTGAGTTTGGATTTAGCCGAGCCTTTTAAGCCAGTACTGACCGATATGCTGATTTTTCGGATGGTACAGCGACGTATGCTAGAAAGTAGTTGGTTTGAGCAACATGATCAGGTGTGTCTACTTACCGAAACGGGACGCCGCCATGTCGCCGAACAATTTGCCCAACGCTTAGAGGAAGATTATCAAGGTCATCCGTTTCGCTATTGGATTTATAAAGAGGCACTGATGTTGGAGCGTGAGGTTCTCGATGTGAGTGAGTATGAATCGTTTAAAAGGAGGGTATAGATGTTTATGCTGATGACCTATGATGTGGAAGCTAAGCGCACTAATAAATTTAAGAAGTTATTGCGGCGCTATTTGAATCATAATCAGTATTCGGTGTTTGCGGGAGATATTACCGAAGCACAGGCGATTCAATTACGTTGCGAGTTGAGTCAATTGATGATTCCAGAGGATAAGGTGACTGAAATTTGCTGTGCCAATCGGCAGAATGTCGATGTGTATCTTTTATCTAAACATGAATCAGGTAAGGGAGAGCTAAAACGTTCACCTTTAGAGGATCATCGCCGTGATTTTACGGTTTTATAAGGTACTTCGACCTGCAATGAAGTATTTAAACCTACCCGTTGATGTACTTACATCTACTACTTATGCTAGTTTTAATGCTCCTGATCAAGCGGCATTTGGCTCAAAATGCACTAAAATCAGGGGTTACGAATCCCCATGCGGGGTTATGAGACTGTGGTTTTCTCCGAATGCGCGGCGCATGGTGTGTTACGAATCCCCATGCGGGGTTATGAGTGCTTCAGCGCGAGCTAGTTTTAGCTTCGCTTCATCGTTACGAATCCCCATGCGGGGTTATGAGAGCAAGCTCAATGCGGCCTCGGCTCGCCTCAGTACCGTTACGAATCCCCATGCGGGGTTATGAGGCTATTGCTGCGACCTGCCCATGCGATCAACTGGGTGTTACGAATCCCCATGCGGGGTTATGAGACATGGGGAATATTCTCAAACTGCGGCATTCATTCGAGTTACGAATCCCCATGCGGGGTTATGAGATCTAAAAAGGACTTGACCCCATTGATGCTGCTATAGTTACGAATCCCCATGCGGGGTTATGAGGTCATATTGCAGCGCTCACCAACCGGATACAGTTTCTGTTACGAATCCCCATGCGGGGTTATGAGACCAATCGGTGAGTTCGGTCAGTAGCGGTCTTAGTTGTTACGAATCCCCATGCGGGGTTATGAGGAAACC
>NZ_FUYB01000028.1:0-33701 GCF_900167255.1 Thiothrix eikelboomii | reverse complement strand
CTGTATTGTTACGAATCCCCATGCGGGGTTATGAGGCTGCCCCCGTGGACACAGGTCTTGCCCTTCAACTCGTTACGAATCCCCATGCGGGGTTGTGAGTGGTTTAGATACTGAGATTGACTAACCAGTCAATCAATGGTATTTCATAGGCAATTTTAATACTCGTGAGGCAGTACTATGAAAGCTCAGGCCAAGGCGGTCATTATTGGAGGGGGTGTGGTTGGGGTAAGCACGCTCTATCATCTGGCGCGTAAGGGGTGGACGGATGTGGTCTTGCTTGAGCGCAAAGAGTTGACGTCCGGCTCGACTTGGCATGCGGCGGGCTTATTACCGCTATTTAATATGAGTTATTCTGTCGGCAAGCTGCATCAATATTCAGTCCGTTTCTATCAAGAATTAGAACAAGAAACGGGGCTATCCGTTGGCTTTAGTAAAGTGAGCAATATTCGCCTCGCCTGTACTGAAGACCGCATGGATGAATACCGCTATTACTCAGGTGTGGCTAAAACGGTTGGGGTGGATGTGAAGTTCCTCACGCCGGATGAAGTCAAAGCGATTTGGCCGATGTGCAATACTGAGGGTTTAATTGGCGCCATCCAGCATCCTGAAGATGGCTATATCCAACCGAATGATTTAACCACTGCTTTAGCTAAAGGTGCTCGTGCTCGTGGAGCAGAAATTTATCGCCATACGACCGTCACAGCCATTGAGCAATTAGAGGATGGTCAGTGGTTAGTCAAGACCGATAAGGGAGATATTCATTGCGAGCATGTCATTTCCTGCACGGGTAGTTTCGCACGCAAAACTGGCGATATGGTCGGTTTGGATATTCCAGTGATTCCGGTGGAGCATCAATTTATTGTCACTGAACCGCATCCCGAAATCTTAGCGCGCAAAAAACAAGGTTTGCCTGAGCAAGGGGTGCTGCGTGAATCAGATGCAGGTTATTATCTACGCGAAGAAGCCGGTGGCTTATTGCTAGGGCCTTATGAAAAAGGTGCACCTTGTTGCTATGTGGATGGCCCTGCCCCTGATTGCGAAAACGAATTATTCCAAGAAGATCTCGATCGTTTAATGCCGCATATCGAAGCCTGTATTAACCGTGTCCCTGCCTTTGGTGAAGTCGGTGTGAAATATGTTTACAACGGTGCGATTGCCTATACGCCCGATGGTAATCCGATGGTTGGCCCAGCTTGGGGCTTGAAAAACTTCTGGCTGAATGAAGGTCATAGCTTTGGGATTACTGCCGCTGGGGGAGCGGGTTGGCAATTAGCCGAATGGATCGTCGATGGAGAACCCACCGTTGATATGATGGGGG
The DNA here is from genome assembly GCF_900167255.1 of Thiothrix eikelboomii. GTDB lineage: Bacteria > Pseudomonadota > Gammaproteobacteria > Thiotrichales > Thiotrichaceae > Thiolinea > Thiolinea eikelboomii. Next base: position 32,383 of record NZ_FUYB01000028.1, on the reverse strand, counting down.
TCGACCCACGGCGCTTCGGTCCTTATGCTTCACGTGGCTATTTGCGAATTAAAAACGAAGAAGCTTATAGCAATGTTTTTACGGTGCATTATCCGAACGAAGAACGCCCTGCTGCCCGCCCATTAAAAACCACGCCTTGCTATAGTCGCATGCAAGCATTGGGGGCGGTATTTGGGCAAACCTATGGCTGGGAACGCCCCCAATGGTTTGTGCCTGCTGGCTATCAATTAACCCCAGCAGACTTAGATCCACCCGAGGTCTTACTCAATGAAAATCATGGAGCACCCTTAGCCGATGGGCGAATTGTTGAGAAATACTCATTCCGACGCTCGAATTATTTTGAATTTGTTGGTCAAGAGTGCCGCCATGTGATGGAAAAAGTCGGTATTTTGGATATGAGTGCCTTCGCTAAATATGAAGTGACCGGCAAAGGTGCGGAAGCTTGGCTGGAATCTATCTTAGCCAACAAAATCCCACAAACAATCGGCCGGATTGGTCTTTGCCACATGCTGACCAAACAGGGTGGAGTACGCGCTGAGTTCACCGTGTATAAAACTGGCAAGCAGGCCTACTATTTAGTCGGTGCGGGGGCATTTGAGCGCCATGACTATGACTATTTAGAAAAGCTCTGCCCTGAAGATGGCAGCGTAAAACTACAAAAAATCACCACTCAATACGGTGTCTTAGTCATTGCAGGTCCACGCTCTCGAGATTTACTGCAAAAAATCACCGATGCTGATCTGTCCAATGCTAATTTCAAATGGCTGACAGGCAAGAAAATTAACATCGGTGCTGCCCAAGCCCAAGCGTTGCGAGTGAATTTCGTCGGTGAACTTGGTTGGGAATTACATCACCCGATTGAGATGCAAAACTACATTTTCGATCAAGTCATGGCAGCTGGTGCTGAGTTTGATATTAAACCATTTGGGATTCGTGCAATGGACTCGATGCGCTTAGAAAAGTCCTATCGCTTAATTCCCCGCGAAATGTCGATTGAGTATTCCGCATTAGAATCCGCTCTAGGTCGATTTGTACGCTTAGACAAGCCTGATTTTATTGGCAAGCAAGCCCTCATTGATTGGCAAGCGCGGGGTTTCAAAAATGCTTTTGTCACCCTTGAAGTACACGGGGTCACCGATGCAGATGCACGTGGTTCAGAGGTTATTTTCCATCAGGGACAAGTTGTAGGGCGGACGACATCGGGGGGCTACGGCTGGCGAATTGGCAAATCTTTAGCCTTAGGGATGGTTACCCCCGGTTTAGACACCGTAGGTACTCAGTTAGAAATCGAGATTCTCGGTCAACGCTATCCAGCGACGGTGATTATTGAATCACCGTATGATCCTGAGAATGAGCAGTTGCGGGCTTAATTTGGGTCAGGCGTTGGTGAATCTGATGAAGTATTCACCAACTCAAGCTTTAAGACTCAAACTCATTGCCGCTAAATTTCAAGGTATTGCAGTTCTCTTTAATAGCTCGTTGCAAATCCTCATCAAAATCCGTGGTACTAATAGCGTTAATTTCGATGGAAATCGCCACTTTCACTCCAGTGCGGGTCGTAAACTGCTCCACTACTTCATCCATGATTTGCGCGAACTGCATTTTCGCCGTCAACGGGTCAATCGTCACCGAACCGTAAAAGCGCGTTTTAGTCACCGTAGTTGGCGGTGGCGGTACAGGCGGCAAAATAATCGGTGGTTTTGGGTCAATAGGGTCAGGTGTCGGATCAGAGTCGACGGGTGGTCGCGGTGGCGGCTTGATCGACTCACGATAAGCGACAGCAGCCTCGCGCTGAATCAATAACGATGCCGCATCCAATACCACCAGCGCAGGCTTGCCAAAGGTAAACCCAAGGTATTTATCCCCGTCTTGACCGGCAGCAAACCCAAAGTAATCCTCACTCTCCAAGCCTTTGTTCAGTGCGTCGATAAACACCTTGTCGCTGGCAATGCGCGGTAAATACAGATAATGGCAGCAATCTTGCCACACTTTTAACGCACTGATTTGTTGTACACCGTCTTTGAAATACCATTGGTTCAACAGGGTACGTAAATGTACCGGACTCCATTGCGTGATCAACCATTCTTCTTCACGCAATTTTTGCTCAATATCCGCGACCAAACTTTGCGTATTGGCGGAAAGGGATAAGACCTCCCACTGCACGGTTGGCTTGCCCTTGCTCATATCCTGCGTCGGGCATAACAACCATTTGTAGGTTTCCCGTGCCAGTTGCTTCAGGCTTTGCGCCGCCGCATCCGCATTTTTACGCGCCAATTGCACTTGGAACAAATCCAGATTGAGCTTGCCATTGTCGATGTCACTGATGATGCTTTTCCACGCCAAATACGTGCGCCCTTGCTCTTTTAAGAGGCGCATCACCTCATAATCACCGGCGATAAACAACAGGCGATTCTGTTTTTGGCGCGGCTGCTCACCACGTTTGGTGAGTATCTCCTCGGCAGCAGCAAACGCCGCTTTGGTGTCACTTTTTGCGTAAGCCGCCTGCGGGGGCAACACGACCAGCCGCACCCCAGCACCGTATTCATCCGGCACATCCAGTGAGGGGGTAAACACATGGATACCCGCGAAACTGTGTTGCCGCCCAAACAAATTGCCTACCTGTGTTTTTAGCAATGGCTCTAGCGCTTCACGCTCGTTGATGTTCTGGGTGCGGCTTTCCATTTCACGGCGCAAATTAGTGCGGGTATCCAGCCAAAAACGGTCTTGATCAATGTGGCGTTCGGCATACAAGTAATGCAAACGATCCCGTAAGTATTTCAAGACATCCTCAAAAATACCGACAGTTTGTCCCGGTTGGGCGCAACCCAGTAAAATGTGTTCGAGCGAGACACCACGCACTGCTTGATTACTCACCGCTGGCGCACTGCCCAAGAAAATGGTGCGCATGGCACGCCGAGCAGCCTGTACACTGCCAAAACGGGTTTCTGTGCCGTCGAAACGTGCCGGATCGGAACGCGCTCCATCGACTTCTTTTTCCAGCACCGCTTCCCAGCCTTGAGGTAAGTAGTGGATGCTTTTGTTGCGAACCGTGCTGTCATCCAGTGGCAACGAACCGGGCATGATAAGCGCATCCTGATTATTGTCGTTCCACAAGCGGTGGATCACCAGCGCCATGTATTGCAAGACACCACGGGTACGCTGAAATTTGTCCAACGTTGACCAATCTTCATAGAGACGGTCAAAAATTTCTGGGTGAATCGGGTAAGACTGGCACAGCCGCTCAAAATACACGTTGGATTGGGTTTCCAGCGGGAATTTATTGCTATTGGCGCGGTAAAAATCGTGGAATTGGCGGCTGATGCCTTCCACTTCGGCACGTTCTCCGGCATGGGCAAACAAGCGGCGGCGCACGATTTCAAATGCCTCGGTGCTGGCAACCGGTTTCCACACCGATTCGACACGAGCGAAGTATTTTTCCAAGGAATTGAGGGCGCGTTGCCCCATGTCGCCGCCCACCTCTAGGCTTGACTCAGGCAACGAAGCCAGCAGGATGGCATTAGGAACCGCCTTCATCGCTTCAGTAAGTGCCTGAATAAAAGATAGGTTGGAATCAAAAGTTCCAGCTTTATAGCTCTTACCTAACTCAAATTGGCGCAGATAAGCTGTTAATTCGTCTATTAACACCACGCATGGGGCTGCTCTGTTTAGCAATTCAATCAGAACACCTTTGCCCGGTGAGGTTCCCATTTCGTGGGACTCTTTAAGTAGGGAAAGTCCTTCATCACCAAGTAGTTGCCAGGCCAACTCACCCCATAAAGTAGTGACTTTCTGACCATCGCTTTTAATTTGCTCTTGGCTGGGTGCAAGGTGAATCCCATCAATCACAGCAACCTTGGCGCGGGGCAAATCATGAATTTTGGCCGCATCCAACAGTGGTGGAATGCCTTCGAGCTTATCGGTACTGACACTGCGGGAAGCGAGATGGTAGACCGCCAGCATCGTGTGGGTTTTGCCGCCCCCGAACGCAGTTTGTAACTGAATCACTGGGTCGCCGCCCTGCCCCGCCAAGCGTTGCGCGACGGAAATCAGCAATAGGCGCATCCCTTCGGTGATGAAGGTGCGGGAAAAGAATTTCTCGGCATCCTGATATTCGGGGGTTGCTTTACCGGCGGCGACTTGGGAAATATCCGCCGCAAATTCGGCTTGCTGGAATGTACCTTCAAGTACATCTTTGTGCGGGCGGGCGATTTCACGCCAAGGTTTCAGGCTCATGCAGCATTCCTCGAATTAACGATGGGTTGATTTATGATGATACAAGTTTACGCAAGAATTCACTAATGACAAAAACCCGCGTGGTCTTCATCTAAAACCCCATTCCTATCTGTTCATCAATATGCCCGGTTTCGAGCGATGCCGCTACTATCGCGCTCCATGCGCTGATGAGTTCGTTGTAGGCGCGGGCGTCGTCTGCCCATTTTTTGCGTTCGCACAGGGTGTAGAGGTGGTAGGCGAGTTGGCGGATGGCTTCGCCGCGTGTGGGCATTCGTGCCAATAGGCTTCCGGCTGCGGTTTCGCCTTGTTGGTTGAGGGCGCGGATCAGGTGGTGGGTGGCTTCCCAGATGGGCATACGGTTGTCGGTTTCGGGGTTCCAGTCGCTGGGGTATTCTGCCCATTTGAAGAGGCGGACTTTGCCGCTGCCGGATTCGATCACGCCTGCGCTGTGGACTCCGGCGACGGATGTGCCTTTGGCGCGGGCGAGGGTGTCGGCTTGCCCGAAGTCGCCTGCTGCCCAGCCGTATTGGTCGAACCAGCTTGAGCAGAACAGGGTGTCGGCGTCGAAGTTGCCGCTGTCGGGGTTGAGGTAGTCGGTGATTTCGCGGTTGATCATGATGAGCGCGTCGTGGACGCTCATGGTGCTGCCGTCCTGGTTTAGCACGGCGGCGTATTGGGAGAAGATTGCCATGCCGGGGCCGATGGCGGCTTGGGCAAGGTCAACTGGGGCGATGGGGGAACGTCCGGTTTCGCCGCCGATCATGGTTTCTAGGGCTTCGGGCATGACGTTGCGCAACTCACGCTGAAACTCCCGCCGTGAAATCGTCTCCGCTGCCATCTTGCGCTTACGACACACCAAAATAATGGATGAAGCTAAAGCGTTTGTACCATTTCCAATAACTCGTCCTTGCTTTTCCGTCCTCATTGGCCATGTGCCGTCAATCGAGAATCCGGCTTTAATCACCGCTTCAAGGAAGGTTTCCCAGCCGGTGCTGCTGGTGCTGTCGTCTTTGGTTTCGGCTTGTTTAAAGGCGTAATAAATGGAAACCGGAAACGCGGGATGTGCTTGTTCTGCCAGATTGCCAATGGCTTTGGTCATGCCTTGCAGGAAGAAGGTCTCCGCTTTTTCTTTGTTGCCGTGGCGGTAAGGGGTAGCAACCAATTCTTCGGCTTTGGGAACCGCCATTGTTGCAAACAGATTCGGGTAAATCGGGCGTAATGAACGGCGCAACCAGACATAAAAGAAGTCAGATAAATCCGCGTACCCTATATTGTCATAATAAGGCGGGTCAGTCGAAACAACTTTATTTAAACTAATAGACTGAGATGAAGCATCCATTTGAAATGCAAAGCTTAGAGCACCATTTTCTGGCAAATTCAAAAGACTTTTCCAAACCCAATCTGATGAATTGCCAATCCAATTTCCACATGAAGTAGAAAAAGGATTTACTTCCGCATAATCCCATACCATCGGCAAGGCTTGCCGTGCAAACGTATTCCTAGTTGCATCCACTTGGTTTCGCCATGATGCTAGAGAACTCCAAGCGTCTGCTCCTCGACTTACACCAAAACCTAAGAATACACAAAGTGCATCGCCGTAGGCAGTTGCTCCCATTCCGCCTGCATCAATCCCCACGCCATCATCCGCCATGCCTGCGGCTTTGGCATCGGCAATGACCTTGGTTCTGGCTTCCTGCACCAAATCCGAGAACGTGGTGAGGGCAACGAGTTGGCGCGGGGTGAAAAGGTCGCTAAACTTAGTTAAACCATATAACGGCGTAAACATTGATCGTTTATCTGGTGGTATATCTGTTTCAGGCTTCCATGTCGGTATTGCTGATTTAGCAAGCACATCCATTTCATCACTAGGATTTAAATAAACACGCCCTTTTCTTCCTTCAGCTACGACCGCCATAAGTTTCGCCCCCATCCGACCCGCCATGCCTTCGCCTTTAATATGCTTCCCATCAATCGGTGTATTAGAAAGCAAGCAGGTAAAGTTAGCTCCTCTGGCAGCTTTTGTGCCGTCTTTGGCGGCGGCAGGTGGTTTGCTGGTGCGGATGGCGAAGTGGTAGCGGTCGCCGTCAATGATCGGTTCCACCCACGACTCTTTGCCTGCCTTGCTGGAAAGGATAAAGCTCGACACCAGCGGTACATCAACGTGCGAAAACGCCGGATTCGGGCTTTTCACGGTACGCGCCCACAGCCACGCAATCACCGTCAGCTTGTCACCCACGTAAGGCTTGAGATCAGCGCGATCTTGCGCCATCGCCGCCGTCACTTCCACCTGCGGATACAAATGCCCAATGCGCTGAAATGCCTGCTCCCGCATCCAATGCCCATAACGGCGCACATCTTCCGCCAAGCCCCGCGCCCCGCTCCAATCCTCCAGCGTCTTCACCTGCTTTTCAGCCGCCGGAATCGCCCCCACCGGCGCACGCCCTGCAAACTTGGGCGGAATCTCGATCATCGCCTTATTGATCATCACCGCCACCGGATTCAAATCCGACGCATACGCTTCCAACCCCAACCGCTGCGCCTCCAACGGAATCGCACCCCCACCCGCAAACGGATCGTGAAACGCTGGCAATTTTTCCGGGTTAAACAACTCGGCAGCGTCAGGATGCTTACGGTTCAACTGACAAGTCTCCCGCCAGCTCTCCCAAATCGCCGCCCGGGCGCGTTGCAACACCTCCTCGTTATTGGTGTTTTCCCACAGCACCAACTCACGGATGATCTGGAACAAGGTTTCACGCTTGGCTTCAATCTTGCGCTTGGTTGCATTGAAACGCTTATCCCCCGTCTCCGTCTCGCCGGGGTCATTCACCATCTGCGCAAACAACACCGCCCGCGCTGCCGCCAACGGGCGACGCGCCCACCACAAATGCAAGGTGGACGGATGCCCATGCCGGATGGATTTCTCACGGGCAGCCGCCACGTTAATGTCATCCAGCGGCAGGGCGACTTCAATGAGTTTTTTCGGGGAGAAGATGGGGGGTGTCATAGCAATTCCGGTGCGTGTTCTTGTAACAAGGGTTCAGCTATCCGCCCAAAACGCTGGCGGGTTGCACTGAAAAAGCGGCTGAGTTTGCCAGATGTCGGCAATAGGTCAATAGCGGCTAAATCTTCCAGCGAATTATCATTGTCCAGATGCTCGTCAATGAGCTTATCCAACTCATCCAGCCAGTTTTTGCGCTGAACCAACAGATAAGGCGCATTCAGGTTAAGCAAATCAATGGTGTATTGTGCCTGTTGGGTTTCATTTACCGACAGGTTCGCAGCCGCAACAACCCGACCATCTGACAGATAGGCAAAAAAACGCAAGCAATCACTTTGCAAACAGGAAACAAACAAAGCAGCGTTATATTCGCTTAATTTGGCATGACCACCAAAAAGATCAGCCTTAGCGCGACCCTGCAAATCAGCATCAGCCAAGGCACATAACACCAGATTACTGAAATCAAACGTGCGTTGTGGATAACGACTTTTGGGTTGTACGTGTTCAATGTGCGTACCCAAGCCAGCCTGATCCGGGCGTAGTTCGGTATAGGCACACAAGCCGTATTGCTCGTCCTCCAAAAAACACGTTACCGCAGGTTTATGCCCAAAACAGCTCCAGCGGCTGGTAGCTTCATCTGCGGTTTGGGGTGGATTGACATGAGCTTGCTCCAGATGTCCCCCGCCGAAAGTACGTTTACGGATAAATATCATCTACCCAACACCCTTTGGCGGCGAATGCTGCGCTCGACCTTTTCCAGTTGCGGGTGATGCGGGCTTAAGGATTGCTTTAATGCCGCCAGCAAACGCTGGGCTTCAGTGTCGTCGGACAAGCCTTGGTCTACTAGCTCAGTCAAACGTTCCAACTGGGCTTTTTCTGGTACAGGTGGCTGTGGGTCAACGTGCATAATGGCTTGCAATACATCGTTGCTTGGCTCGCCATACGAATCTGCCAATGGCTCAGAGACGGTCATTTGCCCCGCTTCATTCGTACCCAACAGACGGATATTTTCACGGTGTACCGTCGATAACACCTGCGGGCTGTGGGTGGTGACAATGAGCTGGATGTTGGGGAATGCCCTGCGCAAGGAAGCAATTACCCGTTGCTGCCATTGTGGATGCAAGTGCATGTCCACTTCGTCAATCATGACAATGCCCGGTGACTTGACTGATGCATCCCTACCGAACTGAGGGTTCAACTTAGTGCAACGCCACGCCAGATCAGCCGTCAGCGAAATCATGGCGCGAACCCCATCACTCAGCAGGCTAACGGGTAAAATGCCATGATCAGGATGAGACATCGCCAGTTCTTCATGCTGAAAACTGTAATGGAAGTTACGCCAGCCTTCTTCAGCTAATAGGTGCTCTACTGTCACTTTGATATTGTCTACCTGTGCTGGCAAGTTGCTTTGCTCATAACCCGGTATTTCCTCTTGTTGCCGGACTCCCAACGTTGCTTTCGTCATCCATTGCTGTATCTGAACAAAGCTAGATGCTGATGACAAACAATCTTCATACCCCATAGCGCGGCTTTCACTGAGTACTGCTTTACGACTCATATCCTTATGCGCTTTCCACAAACGCCCAGTACTGTAGTAGGCAACCACTGGCAATGGATCATCACTTAGCTCACGCATTAACGCCTGCAACTGCTTTCCGTATTCCGTCAGCTCACTTGCATCCTTAGTAGTGGTTTTGTTCTTAGCCCCCATTAACTGCCGCAATACATCCATCTTGGGTTTGGAAAAATTAGCCATTATTTCAACTGGATAGCGTTGTTCGCTCGATACCCGTTCAGTAGTTCTGACATAGCGGGCATCACTTCGATCAATACCTTTGCCTTTGCCAAGATCAAATGCACCAACAAATGTCCCCAAGGCAATGGTGACGGCATCCAGTAACGTGGTTTTTCCCTGACCATTACGCGCCACAATGACAGTCAATTCGTCATGGAAATCAATGCTCAGATTTTCAAAGCGGCGGAAGTTCTTTAGCCGCAGTGTTTTCAGAATCATAGGGTTCGCTCCGGTGTAACAGCCTTAGAGAGTAACTCACTCAACTCATAGTTAACACTGGCAACCCCAAAATCAGGCTCGATACGGAAGGGATTGGGAATATAAACCGGGGCTTGGTGCGTCTCACCGTCGACAATCACCACCGCCAACCAGAATTTATCCGCTTGATTGAGGGCGTAGACAATTTCATTGCGGCTCACGGTGATTGTCGTTTGCCCTTGGGAACGCCCTTTCACTTCGATATGGCGGTCAGGCAGGATAGAGCCATCCGCATTCACCGGGGGTCGAGAGGTAATATCCCAGCCGCACTTTTCCGCTGATACATCCTTAACGCTGTAACCTAACGCCTGTTCCGTGGCAATCACCGCGTTCATGGCAATCCGCTCAACCCGCGCCCGTGCTTGCGCATCCACCGCAAATTGGCTTTCACCCTTACGGTACGCCAGCAACCCTTGCGGAATCAGCAATGCGCCCCCAATCACCACGGGCGTGCTGGACACCACGTTTTTCATCGCCGCCAACTCGGTTTCGCGTTGTTGCAAACGGGCACTGAGCTCTTCGGCTTTACGGCGGAATTGTTCTGGCACCATGCGCGGCTGTTTACCTGCTTCTACATCCGCATGCAACTTGAGGTAACGATCTTGTTGGTAGCTGATTTCTTTGACTAAACGTTCGCGCACAGCGGCATGAATCTTGTCTGCTTGGCGAATCCGGCGCGTTTTGACTTCCGCATAATGCTCAGGGACAAGCGCCTGTGATGCATAATCCAACGCCACCACGTCCAAGGGTTGGGTAAGCCATGCACCCTGCACAATATCGCCGACCAGCTTGTAATCCGCCGCAGCCAAGGGTTGCAAATCCAGATGCGGCGCATAGCCTGCGTGGGTAGCCGTGCCTTGCTCATCCAGCATCACAAACTGCAAACGCCGTGACACCACCAGCGCATCACTGCCCGCTTCCCGCACCGCATGTTCAATCATGAACAACACTTTAGGGGTAATGCTGTCATCATTGGGGTCGAGTAAAACTGCGCCTTGTTTCAATTTGGCACGATGTGCTTCCAGCACCAGATCAGTGGTAGCGTGCATTAAGGGATGAGCGGGGTGCAGTAAATCCGCCATTGGTTTACCCGTTTGGCGTACTTGCTGCTTTTCAAAACAAATGCGTTCGTATTTGCGCAATACAGGGGTGCGGGTTTCGCCAATAATCCGGTCACGTTCACGAATCGCCGCCGGTACATGGCGCACTTCATAACGCCCGGTTTCCCGTTGGCGTAATTCGCCGCCCAAGGTTTGAAAGGCTTCGCTGAAAAAAGCGCGGATAAAATACGGCTGAAGTTTGCGGGCTTCGGCTTTTTCCATCTCTTCTTTCACCGCAAACAATTCATCCAAACCCATGTGCTGCTCAACCAAGGCATTGCGGCGCAAGATTTCCTTCAGATGATCCGCATCCAAAGCATCGTGAATCACTTGATCCATTTTCGCTTTGGTGGCGGGGTCTTCACCGTAACGAATGGCTTCCAGCAACAGGTCTTTCAGCGAGACATTATCAAACGCCTCACCCAACACATCGAAGACTTTACCGCCCAATGCCGCACGTTCGGTTTCGATTTTGTCGAACAGCTTCTGGAATACCTCACCCTCGCGGGTTTGATTAGCGACGATATTCCACAAATGGCACACTTCGGTTTGCCCAATGCGGTGAATGCGCCCAAAGCGTTGTTCCAATCGGTTGGGGTTCCACGGCAAGTCGTAATTCACCATCAGGTTAGCGTTTTGCAGGTTCACGCCCTCGCCTGCCGCATCGGTGGCAATCAACACCAATACATCGGGATAATTACGGAATTCCTCCTGAACTTTGCGGCGCTCATCGCGGTTCGTGCCACCGTAGATAATACGCACCGCTTCCGGCTTACCCAGCAAGTCGGTAATCCGGGTCAGCAGGTAGTTCAGGGTATCTTTGTGTTCGGTGAAAATGATCAGCTTGCGCCGACTGCCCGCAGCGGTATACATCTCAGGGCGGTCTTGCAACAAATAGGAGAGCTGTTCCCATTTTTTATCACTCCCCGAACGCACCACCGCCAAGGCTTGTGATTCCAGTGCTTGTAGGCTGAAAATTTCCGCTTCTAATTCTTGAATGGTTTCAGAAGCAGTGGCTTGATCCACCACTTGCTCGGTATACAACTCGTACTCTTCGGCACTGAGTTCTTCCTCTAACTCATCGAGATTGTCGGGTAAATCCAGTTTCACTGATTTTTTGACGCTGTACTCTTCCAGTGTTTCCGCTACATGATCCCGCAAGGCTGACTTGCCGCGAGCTTCAAGCTTGGTGTCTTCCAGCCGTTGTTCCAAACGTTTGCGACGGCGTTTGAGTGATTGGTAAATCGCTTCCGGGCTAGAAGCCAAACGGCGTTGCAATTGGGTTAAGGCAAAACCGACTGTATTCTTTTTCTTGCCATTGAGTTTATCGGCCCGGTTCATTTCCTCACGCACATACGCCGTCACCCGCTCATACAAGGCTTCTTCTTGCGGGGAAAGCTGGTAATTGGCGGTGTAGGCGCGGCGTTCGGGGAATAGCGGTTTGCCGTCAAACTTGAGCAATTCTTCTTTCACCATGCGGCGCATCATGTCGGAGACATCAACCTTATGCGCTCCTTCGCGGAATTTACCGTAAAAGCGGTCGCTATCCAGCAACGACAACCAAATCTGGAAATCCGCTTCTTTGCCATTGTGAGGTGTCGCGGTCATCAGCAAAAAATGTCGGGTAATCGAACCCAGCAACTCACCCAGCACAAAGCGTTTGGTTTTATTAACCTTGTTGCCGAAGTAGTTGGCGGATAGCTTGTGCGCCTCATCGACGATAATCAAATCCCACTCGGTTAACGCCAACTTTTCCTGAAACTCTTCACTACGCGACAATTGGTCAAGACGGCAAATCAACTGGTTGGCTTCATCAAAGTAATTGCCGGAGGTGCATTGCTCCTGTTTTTCGCGGCTAAAAATATCAAACGACACCCCAAACTTTTCCAGCAATTCGTCTTGCCATTGCTCGGTAAGCGAACCGGGCGACACAATCAGAATGCGCTTGGCATCGGCACGCATTAATAACTCACGAATCAGCAAACCCGCCATAATGGTTTTACCCGCGCCGGGGTCATCCGCCAACACAAAACGCAACGGTTGCTTGGGGAGCATGTATTCGTAAACGGCAGAAATCTGGTGCGGCAACGGTTCAACGTTGGACGTATGCACCGCCATCATCGGGTCAAATAGTGAGGCTTGGGAAATCCGGTAGGCTTCCAGCCCTAACTTAAAATCCGCACCTTCCGCATCAAACGCCCATGGGCGACCTACATCCGCCAGTTCTAAGCGCAGCTCATCCGAGCGGAACAACATTTGCTCGCCCAAGCGACCTTGGTTATCTTTGTAATAGACGGTAATAGCAGACTCGCCAACCGGTTCTACCTGTACAATACGCACAATAGCGTTGGTCTGGATACCACGGACTTGGGCATCTTTTTTGATGTCTTCGAGTTTCAGCATCTTTTTCTTAACCCACCCAAACCCGCGCATTTCTAAACATCCGCAACCACGGGCCATCCTCGAGCCAATCATCAGGCCGCCATGAATGTTGTACTGCACGGAATACCCGCTCTGGATGTGGCATCATTGTGGTGAAGCGCCCATCTTGCGTGGTTAAACCTGTAATCCCTAACGGTGAACCATTAGGATTTTCGGGATAATGCTCGGTCGCTTGGCCATAATTATCGACATAGCGTAAACCTACCAAGCCCTCGGCTAATACTTGCTCAGGGCTAGAAGTATCAAACACTGCTCGCCCTTCCCCATGCGCCACAGCAATTGGTAGCATCGAGCCTGCCATACCTTGCAGGAATAAGGACGGTGACTCTACGACCTCAACCCTAGCCAATCGTGCTTCAAATTGCTCAGAGGCATTCCGATAGAAACGCGGCCAATGCTTAGCACCTGGAATCATCTCACGCAATTGCGAGAGCATCTGACAACCATTGCAAACCCCTAAGCCAAACGAATCAAGCCGCGCAAAGAAAGCTGCAAACTCATCGCTCGCCCGTGAATTCAGGAGAATGGTCTTAGCCCAGCCCCCGCCTGCACCTAAGACATCACCATAAGAAAACCCTCCACAAGCGACTAAGCCCTTGAAGTTTTTCAGGCTTACTCGTCCACGAATAATATCGGTCATGTGCACATCAATCGCTTTAAAGCCCGCACGATCAAAAGCCGCCGCCATTTCAATCTGCCCATTCACGCCTTGCTCACGCAAGATGGCGACACTAGGGCGCACGCCCGTATGAATAAAAGGTGCGGCAATATCTAAATCCTGATCAAAACTCAGCTTTAGGCTTAAGCCCGGATCATTAACCTCTGCAATCCGCTCAAACTCTTGGGCAGCACACTCTGCATTATCACGCAAAGCTTGTAGGCGATAACTGGTTTCAGACCACAACTGCTGCAAATAACTACGGGGCAGCCGCAAGACTTCATCATGACCAAAGGTTAAAACCAATTCGTCCGTCTCATTCAATTCACCAATCACATGCACATGATGCCCCAGACCTGCCTCGCGGAATACCGCCAGCACCGTATCCGTGTCGCAATGGCAAACTTGCAGCACCACCCCTAACTCTTCACTAAATAAAGCAGGCAAGACCTGATCAGCCAGCTCACCCAAATGAGCATTCAGACCCACATGCCCCGCAAACGACATTTCAGCTAAGGTCGCCAATAAGCCCCCATCAGAACGATCATGATAGGCTAAAATGAGCTGCTCATTCCGTAGCTCTTGAATGGCCTCAAAGAAATCCTTCAGGGCTTGTGGATCATCCAAATCAGGCGCGTAATGTCCGACCTGACTATAGACTTGTGCTAAAGCGGAAGCAGCTAAGCGATTTTTACCCTTGCCTAAATCCACCAAAATTAAATCCGTATCCCCCTGATCAGTACGTAATTGCGGGGTTAAGGTTTTACGGACATCTTGGACTGGGGCAAAACCTGAAATAATCAAGGATAAAGGTGCTGCCATTTCTCGGGGCGTATCAGCTTGCTGCCAAACCGTTTTCATAGATAAAGAATCTTTACCGACCGGAATCGCAAGGCCTAAACGCGGGCACAGCTCCTCACCGACAGCGCGCACCGTATCAAACAGTGCCGCATCCTCACCCGGATAGCCAGCGGCTGCCATCCAATTAGCGGAAAGACGAATATCACTGAGCTTGGCTATATCAGCCGCCGCCATATTGGTAATCGCCTCACCAATGGCCATCCGCCCTGAAGCGGGTGGGTCAACTAAAGCAAGCGGTGTGCGTTCACCCATCGCCATTGCCTCGCCGGTATAGCCCACATAATCGGTTAAAGTCACCGCAACATCCGCCACTGGGACTTGCCACGGCCCAACCATTTGATCACGCGCCACCATTCCAGTAATGCTGCGATCACCGATGGTAATCAGAAAAGCTTTGGAAGCGACCGCAGGCAGGGTTAACACCCGCTCAACAGCTTCACGCAGCTCTATACCCTCGAGCTTAAGTTCGGGCTTATGGAAAGTCTGATGGTGCACATCCCGTAGCATCTTTGGTGGCTTACCCAACAGCACATTCATCGGTAAGTTGACTGGGTAATTATCAAATAACGAGTCGCCGACCAAGAGCTGCTGATCAAGGGTAGCTGTGCCGACGAGCGCATAAACAGCGCGTTCACGCTCACATAACTCACGAAATAGTGCTAGACGCTCCTCAGCAATCGCCAAGACATAACGCTCTTGCGCTTCATTACACCAAATCTCCATCGGCGCCATGCCCGGCTCATCGTTTGGCACCGTGCGCAGCTCAAACTTACCGCCTCGCCCTGCATCATGAATGATTTCAGGAATCGCATTGGAGATCCCCCCCGCACCCACATCATGAATGGATAGAATCGGATTGTTTTTGCCCATCGCCACACAGCGATCAATCACCTCTTGGCAACGACGCTGCATTTCGGGGTTACCACGCTGCACCGAGGCAAAATCTAACTGCTCACTACTTGCACCGGAAGCCATTGATGAAGCCGCCCCGCCCCCTAAACCAATTAACATTGCAGGCCCACCGAGTACCACAATCGGCGTACCTTCCGGGAGCTTTTTCTTCTCTATATGCCCTGCACGGATATTCCCCATCCCCCCAGCGATCATAATCGGTTTATGATAACCCCGTAGCTCTAAACCTTTCGCGCCCGGTACTTCTTGTTCAAAGCTACGGAAATAACCCGCAAGATTCGGGCGACCAAATTCATTATTGAAAGCGGCTGCCCCAATCGGGCCTTCCAGCATAAGGTCTAAAGCAGAAACAATACGCTCTGGCTTACCGAAATCACGCTCCCACGGGCGCGGAAAATCCGGCAGCTTTAAATTCGACACTGAAAAACCGCATAAACCTGCTTTCGGTTTAGAGCCAATGCCAGTCGCACCTTCATCACGAATCTCCCCACCTGAGCCAGTCGCAGCTCCAGGGAAAGGCGAAATTGCCGTCGGGTGATTATGCGTCTCGACTTTCATTAAAATATGCACTGGCTCATGCGTGTAGTGATACTCGTGGCCTTCTCCATTAGGCATAAAGCGGGTCGCATCAAACCCTTCAATCACCGAAGCATTATCTTTATAGGCCGATAAAATCCCCTGCGGTGTCTGTTGATAGGTATTGCGGATCATGGCAAATAGCGATTTATCTTGGGTTTTGCCATCAATAATCCAATCAGCATTAAAAATTTTATGGCGGCAATGCTCAGAATTAGCTTGGGCAAACATCATCAGCTCGACATCGGTCGGATTACGCCCTAATTCAGCATAGTTTGCGGCTAGATAATCAATTTCATCCACCGATAGTGCCAATCCCCATGCTTGATTGGCATGGGCTAAAGCAGCACGCGCATCACCGGAAATATCCACATATCGCAAAGGTGCTGGCTCAGCATGACTAAAGAGCACGATCGCATCTTGATAATCATTGAACACGGTTTCAGTCATTCGATCATGCAGGGTTTGACTGATTTTTGCTTGCTCCGCATTCGTCAATGCAGCCGTTGTCTCAAGCGTATAGGCCAGCCCACGCTCAACACGCTCCACTACCGTCAGACCGCAGTTATGCACAATGTCAGTCGCCTTACTCGACCACGGCGAGATGGTGCCGGGACGAGGTGTGACTAAAAAGAGTAAACCCGTTGGCAAACCAACCGACTGTTCTTCTCCATAGTCCAGTATGCTTGTTAGCTGAGTCTGCTCGCTCTCAGTCAGTTCGCGGGTACTTCGCACAAAATGAATATAAGAGGCTTGAATGGCAATCAACGTCGGCACGAGGGCTTGTAGGGCAGTTAAGAGCTTGTTTCGACGGAAATTGGAAAGGGCAACACTACCGGGAAGGATCAGCATGAGGTCAAATCGCCTATTATTTCTAAAGTAAATATGATACCGAAAGACGGAAGGACATGACAGAGTGCTGGCAAATGCATATAATGTACGCTTCCACCAGTTGGGTGATCAGTGGGGGCGACATGGCTTCGACGTGGGTTACAAAACTTGGGGAGCATGCAGTGGGTGTGGTGACCACTTAAACACTAGTCACAAAAAATAGTCGCAAACGACGACTCTTACGCTCTCGCAGCTTAATAACCTGCCGATAGCTGTCTGACCGAGGCCGTGCTTATGCGTTCGGGTTTCAGGCATCATCTAACATAAGATCGCGCTTACGTTTGTTCAGGGCAAGAGTGCTAAAACCAAACTGAAACAGCCTGCAAGCCAGCCTGTCAATCGGCGGGATGCGGGTTAAACAAAAGATTGAATAAGCATGTAGCGCCTTCAAGCAGCGGATTTGCGGACGGGGGTTCAATTCCCCCCGCCTCCACCACTTTAAAATCTAATCTAGACCCTTCCAGACCAGCTAAGACCTTATTAAATAAGGGTTTTAGCCTATCTGAGATAAATCATCAGTTAGTCTCAGATGGTCTAGAGCAGTCTCCGTTATGCCACAAATTTGCCACATTTCCACCGCGAACTAAGCAAGAGTCTAATCACTCTTCTGCTAAGTATGATGACTTACACCATACAATTCTCAGTGATCTTGCACCTTTAGCAACCGACTTAGGATTAAGGTTTGCACACACTCAAAAGCGCTATGATTATGAGCAGGCTCATCAAGAGCTCGTCGATATACATAAAAGCTTACGCATTGGGGATTTGAACCTTTGTGATAACTCAGAAGAACTGAAAATCAAAGCCAGTGGTTATGCTGCACGTTGTCGTTTGCTTAGGCAACAATTAAAGAACACTGAACATGCCTATCAATACTGTGAACAATTAGTTAAATGTTACCAACTCACTCCACCTAGCATTAAACAAGGTGATCTCATTCCTGCTCTCAATCGCATGTGCTGTGAACGTTGGTGGTTTCGTAAAATAAAAATTTTACGCCTCAGAAGAATAGAAACGGTGGCACGCAATATAGAGCTAGTGAATCACTCACGCTCCTCTTATGCTAGCTACCATGCTATTAGACTGAATAAACAACAAAAAGCACAAAACCGAAACTACCTTTCCTCTACTGTCATCACTAATGAAAACGGCGAAACTTATACCTTACAAGAGTTAGCGGATCGCTCCGTTTCAAACCCCGCTATTCGTCGTGCTGAATTAATGGTACGGATTAGAGGTTTTGAGGTAGTTGCTGGGCTTTTAGGCCATGTTGGAGAGTTTTACACCTTAACTACTCCATCACGAATGCATGCTTGCTTAAAACATGGATACAATAATCCCAAATATGACGGAACCACTCCCAAACAAGCACAAGACTATCTCACGCATTTATGGGCTTTAATGCGCTCAGAACTGCATCGCCAAGGGATCAATTTGTATGGCTTTCGTGTAGTCGAACCCCACCATGATGGCACACCTCATTGGCATTTAATGCTATTTATGCCAGAAGAACAGAAAACAATAGTTAGGCGCGTAATGCAACATTACGCCTTCTTAGATACACCGAACGAACTAGGAGCCAAAGAGCATCGCTTTAAAGCCATTAATATTGACCCTGATAAAGGCACGGCGGCAGGCTACATTGCAAAGTACATAGCCAAAAATATCGACGGTTACAGTCTAAATCAAACACCTGATGATAAAACCGCTTCTGAGACGGCTGAACATATTATCACATGGGCGAATACTTGGGGAATTAGACAATTCCAGCAAATAGGTGGCCCCAGTGTAACCGTATGGCGTCAGTTACGTCGCCTAGATAAAGTTGAAGATGAAGAACTTGAACAAGTACGCATAGCTGCAACTGCTAATGACTGGGCAGCCTTCATGCTAGCAACGGGTGGGGTTGGGCTTTCTAGAAAAAATCACCTTATCAAACCTTATTATGACTATGGGTGGCATCTACACCAAGAAACTGGCGAAATTACTCAAACTGCGGAAAATCGCTATCTAGAATCAAGTCACCAACGCATTGTCGGAGTTATTGCAAAAGGT
The DNA here is from genome assembly GCF_900167255.1 of Thiothrix eikelboomii. Classification (GTDB taxonomy): domain Bacteria; phylum Pseudomonadota; class Gammaproteobacteria; order Thiotrichales; family Thiotrichaceae; genus Thiolinea; species Thiolinea eikelboomii. The sequence goes on along the minus strand of NZ_FUYB01000028.1, from coordinate 13,604 downwards.
ATTGCTTACGACTGCCGTAAACACTATTGGACTGTTAACACAAGAGCTGCCGGTTCACTGTTGAACTCCCCGCGTGGAGCCTGCGAGGAAGCGGGGAGTTCAACAGTGAGAGGGAGCAACCGCGCTGGAAGCGTTCTGAGTGGGCTACTTCCACGAGATGCGACGACGGACAGGAGGAGCAACGAAGGGAAGTAGCCCACGATTAAAACTTGGACTTGTATCAATAACTGTACTAACCATGAAAAACCCTAAACGCTAACTTCTTACATCACCTTAAGAGTTCAATAAGCATGAGTGAATTTACACTAGATGAGGCTGTGACACTGATCTATCGGCATGTAGTTTTAAAGAAAAACGTAGCATCACACAATGAAAGACCTCAATTATCAAACATAGGACATGTCTGTGGTGTACTGACATTAAACGAACAAATTGAAATAGTTGTGAAGTTTCAAGATGAGCTTAGACAGTTTAGTAAACTTGAATTTCAATCTGAATTGGCCATACTTCAATCATAGTATTGACTATAGTAGTCACTAGTATATTATTAAAATTACTATTAACTATGAAAGACATCATACTATGAATGAGCATATAAGCCATTTGCTAATGGTTGATAAGGAAACAGAAGAAGCCATTCTGCAAAAAATGCGCGAGTTTCAAGGTGTAGCCACTACTCTTGAAAGCGCTTTAGGTGCTTTGGTTGTAGGCCAGTATTTTGGCTGGCGTGTATTAAAGCTATTACATACACCTGCTACCTATCGTCGTTACGAGAAGGTATTAGGCATTAAGTTTCAAGATGTTTGCCCTGAGATTACCGAAATGGGCAGAAAGAAAAGCATCGGCTATGCCATTACTGAAAAGCTGGGTAGCTTCTGGGCGGTGATCATGGGTAGAAAAAAAGTACCTAATAAAGGCAATTTGGCTAATGAAGATGAGGTCAAGCGTATAGCTGAAGCTTTTGAAGGGCCAAGCAAATGACTACTGTTAATGCTTACATCACTATCAAAAAATTTGCAGAAATTAGCGGCTTTACAGAAGAGGCTATCCGGCAGTACCTAAAAAAGGGTATTTGGGTTAAAGGTGTTCATTGGATCAAATCACCTACGAATAGAAACCTTATTGTTGTAAAGGCGGTAAATGAATGGCTAGCGAGCACAAAGGCATAACCATTCGTGGGAATAGTGCAGTTCTAACCTTTACCTACCAAGGTCAACGCTGTCGTGAAACCCTTCCTATGCCACCTACTAAGTCTGCTATGAAACAGCTACAACAAAAGCGGCAGGCTATCTTATACGAAATAAAAAATGGCACTTTTGATTACTCAAAACATTTTCCTTCTAGCAAAAAAGCCAAGACTTTTCGCCAAGGCCGTGCTGATCAGTACACTATTCAAGAAGCCTTAAAAGACTGGTTAAAGCGAAATGAACCCCAGTATGAACTTAGTACCCTACATGGCTATAATAGTGCCATTTTCCATCACCTGATCCCACAGTTTGGTACTCTTAAAATTGCTGAATTATCAGTTATTCAACTTAAAACATGGCTTGCTCAACTAACTTGTTCCAACAAAAGAAAAAACAATATTTTGACTCCCTTACGGCGTCTATATGAGGAGCTATATCTTGATGAAATAATCGAAAAAAACCCCTTAGATAGAATCAAAAACCTGACTATTTCACCGCGTGAACCAGAACCCTTTTCTTTAGATGAAATTGAAAACATCCTGTACCAATTAGAAGGGCAAGAAAAGAATCTTATACAGTTTGCATTTTGGTCAGGCTTAAGAACTTCTGAGCTAATTGCCCTAACATGGCAAGACATAGATTTTGAAAATAATCGGTTTTATGTACGTCGAGCTAAAGTAAGGGGCATTATCAAAAAACCTAAAACCGCTGCTGGCTCTAGAACAGTCACCTTACAAGCTCAGGCTCAACAAGCCCTACTTAGCCAATATGCCTACACTGGCTCACTAAATGAAACTATTTTCCATGATTCGCGTAAAGATCAACCGTGGAAAAATGACCAAAGCATCAGAAAAACCGTTTGGATACCAGCACTTAAAAAAGCTGGGGTGAAATACAGAGAACCGTACCAAACCCGCCATACTTTTGCTTCTATGTTGCTCTCAAGAGGTGAGGAGCCTATGTGGGTAGCAAAGGAAATGGGGCATAAAGACTGGGGCATGATTCGGAAGGTTTATGGGCGATGGATACCTTCAGCATTGATATAGACTAAATCAACATAATTTTATATAGTTTTTGCTGAAAAGCAGCAAAAAGACTGGCACAAACTACATTATGAACTACAGTAGGTGATTGATAATATGAAAAAAGCTAAGGGTTCAATTCCCCCCGCCTCCACCACTTTATAGTTTCACCAAGTACCAACTAGACCCGAGACCCTTTACAGGCCGCAATCTGTAAGGGGTTTTGTGTTTCTAGTAGTCCCTTTTAGCACCTAGTAAGCCCTAAAAGAGGTTCTGACGGCAAGCCTTCAGGTGAAATATCCGTCCTGCCAAGGTGAGTGGGCGACAAGTGAAAAAGAAACCACCAACTTATCCAGCTCTATTGGATGGACTGTGGACATTATTAGCCATGCTGGAAATCATGGAGACTTACACCCTTGCACAATTGGACGGTCTGAAAAAAACCGTCCGACAATGTGTGTAGATACTTATGCATCTGGGGGAAAGGGCCGGGGAGAGGGCTTCTTCAATATCATTCAACCATGTTTATCTAAACTCTTTCGAACTCACCTCTAACACCTTAAAGGCATAATCCGCAAACGACCAACGCACCATCAGATAAACATGGTTAGCATCAAGCTGATAAATCACCGCTGAAGCCTTAGAAAAGAGCGTCGAAACCACTTTACCTTCGGTTAAAAACTTCGCGCAGTCATAAACACAGTTCTTAGCTAAAACATCATAGCGATGCTCACCAGCAAGTTTCAATAACGAATAGCCACCTGAGTTATCCACCACGGCCGCAAAACTACCCTTCAAAGCGGCTTTCGCGTCTTGAATAAAAGCATCTTTTTGACTGAGGAGCAGCGTAATTAAATACTCATCGGGGCTAATCCACTTCACTAGCTTAGTCTCTAGTGAACCTGTCATGCCTAAAGCAGTCGGCAGTTGGATGCCTAATTGACCTAAAGCCTCGACTGCGCCCGCCGTATTCGGGCGAATCCGCAACACCACATAACCATAGTTGCGTTCTTCACTGACTTGAAAACCGTTGCCAGCCAAGGCATTAAAATCCAGACCTTCTAAGGCCGTCTCAAATTTCGCCATCACTTTTCTCCTTGGCTTGATCGTAGAACACACTATCAACAATCGTCACTGGAATCACTTCATAGGATAAAGGCTTAGCGTAAATCTTCGTCCCCAGCAGATCCAAGCCCCCCTTGACGACTGCCAGCGCAATCGAACGCCCAAGCACAGGGCTGAAATAGCTGGAAGTCACATGCCCGATCATGGCTTTACTGCCTGTTTCCGCGACTAATTGGCAGCCTTCATTCAAGACTTTATCCGGCTCATCGGTGAGTAAACCGACCAGTTGCTTGCGGCCTGCACGGGCGGTATCACTACGAGTTAAAGCCCGTTGACCCAAAAATGGATACGATTTATTCAGTGAGACGGCCCAAGCCATATTCGCATCATACGGGGTGATTGAGCCGTCGGTATCTTGGCCGACAATCACATAGCCTTTTTCAGCACGCAACACATGCATGGTTTCAGTGCCATACGGGGTAATATTAAAGGCCTTACCCGCCTCGAGCACGCTATCCCAAAGGAAGCGCCCGTAATTAGCTTGCACATTGATCTCATAAGACAATTCACCCGAGAAGCTAATCCGCATAATCCGCGCTGGAATGCCACAAACCGTACCTTCGCGCCAATCCATGAAGGGGAAATTCGCTGCACTAAAATCCACATCTTTGCAGAGCTTTTCCATTAAACGCCGAGCTTTAGGGCCGACAACTCCCGTGGTTGACCAATGATCAGTGACACTAGTGAGATAGACCTCCAGATCTGGCCATTCCGTTTGTAACCAAGTCTCCAGATGTGTATAGATGCGCGCTGCCCCCCCCGTCGTGGTTGTCATTAAGAAATGGGTATCGCTCAGACAAGCAGTGACACCATCATCAATGATCATGCCGTTTTCATCGCACATTAAACCGTAACGGCATTTACCCGGAGCGAGCTTAGCCCAGTTATTGGTATACACTCGTGCTAAAAATTCACGCGCATCAGGGCCTTGAATATCAATCTTGCCTAGAGTCGAGGCATCCATCATCCCAAGACTATTGCGCACGGCTAAGCATTCGCGAGCCACCGCTTGATGCAGATTTTCCGAGCCTTGCGGGAAATACCAAGGGCGCATCCATTGCCCGACCACTTCAAACTCAGCGCCTTGAGCCATATGCGAAGCCTGCATCGGCGTAAAGCGTTGTGGGTCAGAATGTAGGCCCACTTCACTCCCTGCTAATACACCCATCGTCACTGGCGTGTACATTGGGCGAAAAGTCGTCGTACCGACCTCAGCGATCGGCAGCTGCATGATTTTTGCGGCCACGGCAATCCCATTCACATTCCCGGTTTTGCCTTGATCCGTACCAAAGCCTAAAGCGGTATAACGCTTGATATGCTCAATCGAGCGATAATTCTCACGAATCGCCAACTCAAGATCCGAGGCTTTTACATCATTTTGCATATCAAGAAAAATTTTATCGCGCCCGAGCTCGGGGCAAATAAAATCAGCCACCATTAGGAGCTTCGGAGCAGCCACCGGATTTGCAGCTTGCCCCGCCGCTAATAGACCGACATATTCACCTTCTGCGGCTGCACCTTGCCAATTACTTTGCCCATTCACACTTCCTGCAACATAACGATGCGGTTTATCGCAAGCAGGCATAAAAGCTTGATGCTCGGTCGAAAACCAAGGCTTAGAACCTGTATGGCAATCTAAATGGACTAAGGGGCTAAAACCGCCCGAGCAGGCAATCAAATCGCAAGACACCGTTTCCGGTGACTCACCGACGACCCAGCCGTGCGTATCGCTATAAGCGGTTTTGGCAATTAAAGCCCGCTCGACACTATCACGACCTTCGGCTTTCACCACGGTATAGCCTTGCTTAACAAGCACCCCGAGTTTGGTTAAATCACTGGCATCATAACCGATACGACAATCCACCACTGTAGGGCGCGTACCCGCCTTTACTAAATCACGGGCTACGTCATAGATACTGTCATTATTGCCCACCACTAAGGGTTTGCTACCACACAGCACGGAGTATTCATATTGATAACGACTCACTGCACTGGCCAGCATCACCCCCGGCAAATCATTATTCGCAAACATCAACGGGCGTTCATGACTGCCCGTGGCGAGTATCACCTTATGAGCACGAATCCGATGCAAGCGTTGGCGCGTCAGCTTAGGATTGCGTGAGCCCAAAGGCAAATGATCCTGGCGACGCTCTAAGGCGAGTAACAGATTAAAATCATGCAGAGCATAAGCCGTGGTACGCACCAGAATTTGCACTTTGGCATGCGCCTCTAAAGCCGCGCGCGTCCTTGCCAACCAAGCGGCGGCTTCTGGATCACGCGCTGCATCCACGACTAATTCACCGCCCAGTTGTGGACGCTCATCAAGCAACAAGACAGTCGACCCTGCATTGGCAGCCGCTAAGGCCGCTGCTAAACCCGCAGCCCCGCCCCCCACGACAGCAACATCAGTTTGGCGATGATAGTGATCATAAGTTTCGGCATCCGGTTGGCTCGGTGCAGGCGCAAACCCCGCTAATTTACGCAGTTGCTCTTCATATTTTGGCCACCAACTAGCAGGAGACATAAAGGTTTTATAATAAAAACCGGCCGCCATAAAACGATGCAAAGGTTTAAGCCAAGCTCGAACATCTTCATTAATCGAAGGAATCCCACTGGCGGGCTGTGCAACCATCTCGGGATAGATTTCGACTTCCGTCGCACGTGCATTCGGTAGGTGATAGCCCGAATTTGGCTCTAGCACCACTAAAGCATTCGGTTCTTCGACCCCTGCTGCCATAATTCCGCGTTGGCGACCGTATTTAAAACTACGCCCAATTAATTTCACATCATTGGCTAAGAGAGCTGAAGCTAAAGTATCTCCGGCATAGCCTGTATAATGCGCACCCTGCCAATGAAAATGAATGATTTGCGAGCGGTCAATGCGCTCATGAGCTTGTTTATATAAGCGCTTCATGCTTGCTCCTTATAGGATTCAAAGGTACGCACTGCGTAAATCTCATTCGTGACATTATTACGTTCAACCACAAATAATTTACGGCAACCCGCACTATGCGCCCATTGCTCAATCACTTTGCCCTTGGGGTTAGTACGATTAAACACATAATCACCCCATTGCTCATCGGTGCAATCCAAACCGGGGCGTTGAATAAAAGCCTCTCCTGCACAGCGATACTCCTGTTCATCACGCAGCTCGCCACAATAGGGGCAATGAATTAAAAACATGTTAAGCCTCCTTAGTGAGCGACTGCAGCAGCGCCATGCTCGTCAATCAGAGCGCCCGTCACAAAACGATTAATATGGAAAGGTGCCGCTAAAGGATGGGGTTGATCTTGACCGATCGTATGCGCAAACACATGGCCAGAACCCGGTGTAGCCTTAAACCCACCCGTTCCCCAACCGCAGTTAAAATACAAGCCCTTCACTTGCGGAATTGGGCTAATAATCGGGCAAGCATCCGGGCAAACATCTACAATGCCGCCCCATTGGCGATTCAAGCGCACCCGCGAGAAAATCGGAAATAGCTCAATCATCGCTGAAGCGCAGTGGTCAATCACATGGGGGCTACCCCGTTGCGAATAACCTGAGTAGGGATCTAGGCCTGCACCAATCACCAAATCACCTTTATCGGATTGGCTCACATAACCATGCACTGCATTCGACATCACTACGGTATGCAAGACGGGCTTCATCGGCTCAGAGACAAAGGCTTGTAAGGGATGGCTAGTGACTGGCAAACGAATCCCTGCCATTGCTGCCAATATCGACGAATGCCCCGCCGTCACACAGCCCACCCGCTCTGCTTTAAAATAGCCGCGTGAAGTTTGCAAGCCTTTCATCCGCCCCGCTTCAATATCCAGCGCTTGCACTTCGCAGTTTTGGATAATATCGACCCCGTGCTTAGCCGCTGCGCGAGCAAAACCCCACGCCACCGCATCATGTCGCGCCACCCCTGCGCGGGGTTGACACGATGCACCCATCACCGGATAGCGTACCTGCTTGCCCGTTTCGAGGATCGGAATACGTTCTTTTAGCTCAGCCACACTGACCACTTCTGCATCGACACCATTCAGCATATTCGCATTCACCCGCCGCTCAATGTCGCGCATATCTTGCAGGGTATGGCCTAAGTTATACACCCCACGTTGACTAAACATCACATTGAAATTCAAATCTTTGCTTAAACCTTCCCATAGCTTCATGGAATGCTCATACAAATTAGTCGCTTCGTCCCACAAGTAATTAGAGCGAACGATGGTGGTATTTCGTCCGGTATTCCCACCCCCAATCCAACCCTTTTCAAGAACCGCGACCCGTGTACCCGGAAAATCACGCGCTAAATAATAAGCGGTTGCCAAGCCATGCCCACCCCCGCCAACAATGACCACATCATAAGCCGCCTTAGGGCTGACTTCAGGCCAGGCTGCTGGCCATTGTTTTTGTCCGCTGAAGCCTGCTTTAAAGACTTCGAGCCAAGAATACTTCATGACTACCACTCCGATTCGTGCGAATCAGCTAGATTAGATGTGATTGACTGGTCAGTCAATTGTGCTAGATCAAGGATAAGTGGAAAAAACTGTCCAGTTAGCCATAATGAGGTTTCCATGAGGTAAACCTGCTATGCATCCTGTTCCCGATCATCTACGTCATCACACCCCAGTCACGGGGCAGCGCCGTGATCTGCCCGCTAGCACCAGTGAGCGGCAAATTTTTTATCACCTTGGGGTCGGGCAAGTTTTTTTTAACCGCGAGAAACGCTGTTTATATGTGTCTGATCTCAACCAAACTCCCGTACTCAGCGTATTAGCTCAACTGTGTGCGCAGACCACACAGCACTATGTGTTGGAAACCCTGTATTTGGATGTGCATCATTATTTCTTTGGTGGCTACCGTTTAGAACTAGCCGATAGCCTCTGTAAACCTTTATTAGTCGCCCTGCGCTTAAAAGGGGTGATGATTAGCTATGCTTTGGCGGAATCCGCGCCAACAAAGCCGCCAAGCCCGGATAATCCGCTCGATTGATTTCATATTTTTTGCCAACATGCCCCCAAGAAGCTTGACCAGCCAGTACCTCCAACAAGGCAGCTGGATTCGGAAAATGAATCGCCCCGACCGAATCCACTCCACGCGCAAACACCACATCCGGCAACCCTCCAGCACTAGGACCAATCAGACTGAAGCGGGTTGCTGGTTCACAGGCGGCTAAGATTGAATCTAAACTCTGATTAATCAAGGTTGAGGCTGTACACAAAATCTCACTACACTCGGCTAAGTCAGCGGGGTTCGTCGCTAGCTGCACCAAAGGATGCGGCAGCACTCGTTCGGGTTGCTGCTCAAGCACCACCACGGTCTGCTGTTGAGCGGTTAAGCGCTCGACTAAGGGGCAAAAATAACCCACCATCCCCAGCTTGATGTGTTCAGTAGAGGTATTTGCAGCCCGCTGACGGCTCGGGGCTTGGTAATGAGCTAATCTGAACACATATTGACTTAAAGCATTAAAAGCCCCCAAGCCTAAGGCGCGTTCAGCAAGCTGGGATGAAGCCAGCTTAGCTAAAAGTGTATCTAACGGAACTTGCACTTGTTCTGGCTGTGGATAAGCTTGCCATAACTCGGCCAAACTATCCTCAAGACTCACATAAAAAGCCCCCACATCCCCAGTTGTTAAGAGTACAAAACCAAACTCATCGCGAAAACCCTCCGTTGTTAAGCATGGAAAATAAAGGCGCTGCACGGCCGGCAAACTTAAACCTGCACGAATTTGCTCGACCAAGGCTAAATAATCAGCATCTAAACTCATACTATCCTCTGCTATTCAAGCTGTTTGCGTTTGATACCAGAAAGTAGGTATCAATCTAAACCCTCACAGTATTTCTCTCATTCACCGACCTAGGCTATGCTGGTTTAATTTTAGATTTGAAAGACTCCATGCAAACTAAAGACACAGAAGGCTTAGGCCTGCATCGCATCGTCATTGTCGGCGGGGGGGCAGGCGGTTTAGAGCTAGCCACACTGCTGGGCAATCAACTCGGTAAACGCAAGCTCGCCCATATCACCTTAATTGATAAAAATCGCACGCATATTTGGAAGCCCATGCTGCATGAGATCGCTTCGGGTAGTATGGATTATACCCTGCATGAAATTGATTATCTCGCGCAAGCTCACTGGCATCATTTCCGTTATCGCATCGGCGCACTCACGGGCATTGATCGCGCACAAAAGCGAGTTTATCTGGATGCTTATGCAGATACAGATGGTGAGCTGGTCACTCCGCAACGTAGCCTGCCCTATGATACCTTGGTGATTGCTATTGGTAGTCGTACCAATGACTTTAATATCCCAGGGGTCGCTGAGCATGCGATTGAAATGGATACGGCGGCTCAAGCTGAACATTTCCACCAAAAATTAGTCAATGCCTGTATTCGCGCTCATGCCCAAACTGACAACTTACACGCTTATCAGCTGCAAGTCGCTATTATTGGTGCCGGTGCAACGGGCGTCGAATTAGCGGCTGAACTGCATAAAAGCATTCGTACTCTGGTCAAATATGGCCTAGATACCATTGAAGCAGATCGTGATGTCAATTTGACCTTGATTGAGGCAGCGCCTCGGATTCTCCCCGGTTTGCCGGAGCGAATTTCTGTGGATGCTGCACGCATTTTAACTAAGCTCAAAGTGAATATGCGCACCGATGCCCGCGTTGCTGCGGTTGCAGAGCATCAGGTGCTGCTAGCAACGGGTGAAACGATCCCCGCCGAACTGATTGTCTGGGCAGCAGGCATTCGTGCGCCTGAGGTTCTGAAAACTCTGGATGGTTTGGAAACCAATGCTATCAACCAACTGATTGTTCAGCCTACGCTGCAAACCACACTTGACAAAAATATTTTTGCCTTTGGCGATTGCGCCTCGGTGGATTGGCTTGAACACCAGCCACCGACCAAAGTTCCACCCCGTGCCCAAGCCGCCCACCAACAAGCCGTACATTTAGCTAAGCAATTAGCACGACACTTACAAGGCCAAGCTTTAGAGGATTTCCACTACCATGATTTCGGCTCTTTAGTTTCACTTGGCGAAAATTGGGCCGTAGGTGGCTTAATGGGCAATATTGCACGCGGTACTTTATTCATCGAAGGTTATCTCGCCCGCTTTATGTACAATATGCTGTATAAAAAACATCAGCTGAGCTTGCATGGTTTTTGGAAGACCAGCATTGAAACCATCGCGGGGATCTTACGCCGAACCACAACCCCGAGGATTAAATTGCATTAACGCAGCCCAGCCGCTGCGTTTGCATTGTGCGTCCATTAATGCGCCTATCCGTGCCTATTGTACTTCCATCAAGCCTGCTTACTGAGCAGGCTTCAAACCACTGGCGACTTTAAAGGCTTGCACGGTGTAATACATTTCCTCATCAGCCATCATCTGATCTAGATCAATACTGATAGTGCTAGGGAAACCGTATTGCTGATCGTAGGTGATTTTCACACTCGCGGCCGGGCGGTTAATTGCATCTCGAATTAACTTAAAGAGTTCTTCAATAGTTTTAGCATCTCCTTTACGCTCTGGCGGCAACGGCTTTCTAGAAGTCACTAAATCGGCTTGCTGAATCTTGCCTTGAAAGACCCGAATCGCAATCGGCTGGGTGTATTCGGGGGGGCAAAAACAACTCGTTTGCAATTGATAGGCATAATGCGCAGGGCGTTTTTGTCTCCACACAGCTTCGGCTGCGTCTAAAGCGGCGAGGGCTGATACATCCTTTTGCGGTGCCAGAGGGGAGTTGGCTGCTGCTTGCACTGCACTTAAGGCCTGCGGTGAACCTTTAATCACATACTGTGCAGGAAAAGACTCCATTACTCTTAACAATTTGAGTTGCCCCGCTTGCTCGAGCTCGCGAATTTTTAGCTCAACGGGATCAGGCTGTACGCTAGTCCCAGTGATGGTTACAGTCGTCCAATGACTTTGCATCACAGGTGGCTGAACCTTAGGTAGCGGTACTTGCTCAGAAGCCGTCGAACATGCCACTAACGAACTCAATAGTACACTGGTTAAAATAATTCTATTCAAGCTAACTTTCCTCAGTGAGTGTTAATCATGGTACTAAGACCGTTAAAGCCGCTCAGTAGTTTGCGCTTCTGTTTCTGTTAAATACTGCACAAAACAGTTAGATTTATCGACCAAAATCGCTTGTGGCTCAATACGATAGGAAGATAACTCAAAGCCCATAATAATGATTTCTTCGCCCTCTTTGATCAAATGCGCCGCTGCTCCATTCACACAAATCACCCCACTCCCCCGCCGACCACGGATGGTATAGGTTTCTAAGCGCGCACCTGAGGTATTGCTCACCACCAGCACTTTTTCACCTACATCCAACCCACAAGCCTCAAGGAGGTCTTCGTCAATTGTGATACTACCCACATAAGCAATATTCGCCTCTGTCACGGTGGCTTTATGAATCTTTGATCGTAAATACCAACGCATCTGCCTACCCCTTAACCATACCGCTAGTTTAAAATACCGATGGTAGACAAAATTGCTGCTGCGATGCAATAAACTTAGGGCAAGCTGTCAAGCTAGCGATATAATTCCGCACAAAACCAACAAACTTAAGGTTAAACGCATGAAAATCGCAGTTGCTGGCACCGGCTATGTAGGTCTCTCGAATGCTTTATTGTTAGCCCAAAACCATGAGGTAGTCGCCCTAGATATTCTCCCTGAAAAAGTAGCCCTGCTCAATCAAGGCCGATCCCCGATTATTGATAGCGAAGTCGAGGCTTTTCTAAAGCGTAAGGACTTGAATTTTCGCGCCACGCTCGATAAGCGAATCGCTTATGAACAGGCTGATTTTGTGATTATTGCCACCCCCACGGATTACGATACCCAAACCAATTATTTTAATACCCGCTCAGTTGAAGCGGTGGTCAAAGACGTGATGGCGATCAATCCACACGCGGTGATGGTGATTAAATCAACTATTCCCGTCGGCTATACACAGCGTTTAAGTCAAGAACTCGGGAGTTCTAACCTGATTTTCTCACCTGAATTTTTACGCGAAGGTAAAGCACTGTATGACAACCTTTACCCTTCGCGCATTGTCGTCGGTGAACGCTCAGCGCGGGCAGCGACCTTTGCTCAACTCCTACAAGAAGGGGCGCGTAAACCCGACATTCCGGTGCTGTTCACCGATGCAACAGAAGCGGAAGCGATTAAGCTGTTTGCGAATACCTATTTAGCGATGCGCGTCGCTTACTTTAACGAGTTAGATACTTATGCTGCTACACATGGTTTGGATACACGCCAAATTATCGAAGGTGTCTCCTTAGATCCACGCATTGGCAACCACTACAATAACCCTTCGTTTGGTTATGGTGGCTATTGCCTACCCAAAGACACCAAACAACTCTTAGCCAATTACCGCCAAGTGCCACAAAACCTGATTCAAGCGATTGTCGCCTCGAACTCTACCCGCAAAGACTTCGTAGCCGATAGCATTATCCAACAACAGCCCAAAGTCGTTGGGGTGTATCGGTTGATTATGAAAGCCGGCTCAGACAACTTCCGTGCCTCCTCCATCCAAGGGATCATGAAGCGGATTAAGGCCAAAGGCATTCAGGTCGTGCTCTATGAGCCAGAGTTAACGGAGGAAAGCTTCTTTAACTCCAAACTGATTCGCGATTTGGACGAATTTAAAGCTCTGAGTGAGATAATTATCGCCAATCGGATGCACCCTGATTTAGAAGATGTAGCGGCTAAAATTTATACCCGCGATTTATTTGGGAGTGATTAATGAACAGTTTTTTATACCTATAAACTGGTTCATTGAATTCCGATAAATGGTGTGGAATTAATAGATAAGCTGTATTAATATTACAGCGTCGAATACGAAAAAACATATACCCCATACAAAATAGGATGGTAAAACATAATGACCAAAAAAAGCCTACTCCTTGTCATTTCTGCTTTATTAGCTAGTCTCTGTACACGACAATTTTCCTAACCCATTGAATTTGTGTTAAACGAAAACGGCTTGAGTCTCATACGTCCATCCTCTACCACCATAAATTGGGGCGGACAAAGGAACAGGATCACGAGCCTGAGATTATCCAAGGCTTCACGTCCGCTTCCTGTTAACAGATCAGTCAGGTAATCCAAGCCGTAGCGGAAAATGCTCTGTTCTTTACGCCCATGCTTTTTCACCTTCAAGGGTTTGACGGTTTTTTCCTTCCATTCCCCGACCTTGTGCGCCCAACAGAAGCCAATGGCGAGCAATGCCATCATCTTTTTGATGCGAGGGGGCTTGGTGAAGTGAGTGGCT
>NZ_FUYB01000049.1 GCF_900167255.1 Thiothrix eikelboomii | reverse complement strand
GGACGGCGACGACGGTTTGAGCTACGCTTACGGTTGATCGCCGCTCTTGTTAATCGGATGATTGGGGGATAATTATTTTCGCAAGAGGTCTATTGCATAAACTGAAAATAAACCTATTAGTAGGTTGAAAGCTAAAATCGAAAAAAAATCTTTTAGACCTATGTGATTTCTTATTTCTTTATATTCATTTATTAGAGAGTAGCCTTTTTTATGAAAATCATAAAAAAACCAAATAATTAACAAAATACTAGGACCACCTCTTAAGATTTCAAAGCCAGCATCTGGGTATTTTGAAATTTTCGGCAAAATCTCTACAAACCCTACAGCTAATGCCGAGCCTAGAATTTGCGCTAGGATAAAAACCATGATAATTTTTAAAACATTGGTTTGAGTGAAGTATTGATACATTATCTAAATAGCTCAAATGAGTAAAAAACCATTAATGAAATTATTAGCTTAATGGAGTATCATATAATGACGATCAATTATGTTTAATGCTGGTCAGGCTTGATTAATTTTCAGTACACCACATGCATTGTTATATGCCTTTTGCTACCAATATTTAGGATCATTTAATGCCTCAACGCATTGGGTTGCTCCCTGCATTACCTGAATAGGTTGGCCGTCTAGTGCTTGTGCCAGCCAACCCATTGACTGGCTTAGTGGAAACGGAGCATTTACAATATTGGTAGTTATTTGTTTAAAGCCCGTTTTTGAATAATAAGCGGGATTACCATAAGTAAACACCAAATTGACCTTAAGTGATCTTAGATGATCTAGGCCATAGTTAATTAGTTGTTGGCCTATACCAGTTTTTTGGACGTTTGTTGAAACGGCTACAGGAGATAGAATAAATGCAACTTGGCCGCTAGGAACAGTAAAGCGACTGAAAAATATACACCCCACAACACAGCCCATGTCTGTTGCGACACAGCCAATTAAATCTTGTGGTTTTGATTGAGTGATCAAGTTTGAAACCAAATTACCAAGATTTTGGCCTTCTAACTCACCCTCTGAGTTGGTAAATACATCAGTGAAAAGCTTAATAACTTCATCAGTGTTTGCTGGATGGAATAAGGAAAGGGTCATGTATTCAACCAGTTGAACGAGTGTCTAGCGATATACTCACCGACGACCTTATCATGTACCTCGACCGACCTAGAAAAACAAATCG
>NZ_FUYB01000005.1 GCF_900167255.1 Thiothrix eikelboomii | reverse complement strand
ACCTCCGGCAAACACCGCCGTTATGATCTGTTGAAACTCAAGCCGGAACTGTTCCGTGCCAGCGAAGACAGCCGCAAAACACTTGCCTACGCCCGTGTATCCAGCCACGATCAGAAAGCCGACTTGGAACGCCAAAAGCAAGTGCTGGAATTGTATTGCGCCCAACAGGGCTGGACATTCGAGCTAATATCTGACCTTGGTTCAGGTATGAACTACTACAAAAAAGGGCTGAAACGCCTGCTCAATGAGATTCTGGCGGGGCATGTCGGGCGGCTAGTCATCACCCACAAAGACCGCCTGCTGCGGTTTGGGGCGGAACTAGTGTTTTCCATCTGTGAAGCGAAACACGTGGAAGTGGTGATCGTGAACAACGGCGAGGACACCGCTTTCGAGGAAGATTTGGCCACCGATGTGCTGGAAATCATCACGATTTTCTCAGCACGATTGTATGGCTCACGTTCGCGCAAAAACAAAAAGCTGCTGGACGGAGTAAAGCAAGCCGTGGAGGATGCGCGCACATGATCATCAGCCACAAAATCCGTCTTGACCCCAACAATAAACAAGCCACGTACTTTGCTAAGGCGGCGGGTACGGCGCGGTTTGCCTATAATTGGGCATTGGCAGAATGGCAAAGCCAATACGCGGCATGGAAAGACGACAACAGCCAGCCCAAACCCAACCAGATGGCGCTACGCCGCCAATTGAACGCTATCAAACGGGAACAATTCCCGTGGATGCTGGAAGTCACCAAAAATGCCCCACAAATGGCGATCATCCAACTGGGGCAAGCCTTCACAAACTTCTTTGCCGGACGTGCGAAGTACCCACGATTCAACAAGAAAGGCAAAAGCCGTGACAGTTTCACCCTCACCAACGACCAGTTCACCTTTGACGGTTGCCGCATTCGCATTCCCAGCCTTGGGTTAGTGCGGATGCGGGAGACGTTACGCTTTCCCGGTAAAATTCTCTCCGCCACGATTTCCCGCACCGCCGACCAGTGGTTCGCCAGTATCACCGTGGACACGCAAGACCACAATCACCTCCCGCCCGCCGAAAACCAAGGTGTGGTGGTAGGGGTGGATTTGGGCGTATCTGCACTGGCAACGCTGTCCACGGGCGAAGTAGTGGTCGGGGCGAAGCCGCACAAAGCCTTGCTTTCCCGCCTCAAACGGCTATCCCGCAGCCTGTCCCGCAAGACCAAAGGCAGCGCCAACCGCGCTAAAGCCCAAGCAAAACTGGCAAGACTTCACGCCCGCATTGCCAACATCCGCCAAGCCAGTTTGCACCCACTTACCACGGATTTGACCCGCCGTTTCCACACCCTCGGCATTGAAGATTTGAATGTGTCGGGCATGGTGAAAAACCGCCATTTATCCCGTGCCATCAGTGACATGGGATTTTTTGAGTTTCGGCGACAACTGGAATACAAGGCAGCCATGCGGGGTGCGGTGGTCGTGGTGGCAGACAGGTTCTTTGCCAGCAGCAAGACCTGTTCAGCGTGTGGTGAAAAGGTAGATAAACTCCCGCTATCCATCCGATCGTGGGAATGCCCGTGTTGTGGTGCAAGCCATGACCGAGATGTGAACGCGGCTATTAACTTAGCCCACTACGCCGTGAGTTACACGGTGTCTGCCTGTGGAGAGGATGGCTCTGGCTTGGCGCGCAAGCGACCCGCGAAACCAGCCCCTGTGAAGCAGGTATTCAACACCCAACCTACTTTTAGTTAGATAGAGGTAGGTTGGGATAGGTTTGAAATAATGGTTTCACTCTTGTATTCTTGGCTATGCCGTATATACGGGGCTTTTTTGCCGGATACTTCCGTCGTGGTCACTCAAGTACCTTTTTATCAGGAAGAATACTCGCTTTTAAGATTGTCTACTATTCGTGGGATGGATCATCCCCGCGCCTAGCCATCCCAACACATCTGAGACCGCAATCCGCATCCCCCGGACACAGGGCTATGTCAGCTCATTTATTCAGGCCAAAACTCACTATCCATGATTTGCTCAAATGTCCAAGGGCAGACTGTTGGAAACGCTTTTTCATTAATTCCCGTCTCCCGCGCTGCATCACGCACGGACAAACGGTAAGCATTCACTAAGGCTTCCGGTACTTTGGGATGCAAACTAGGATTGTCATCCAGATGAAACCCCAATTCATCGCGCTGGTTCTTAATGGTCAGTTCCCAACTACGCCGATAAGGGTAATCACTTTGAAATTGCCATTTCAGCAAATGAGCCAGCAACACACGCAACCGCGAACGTAAAGCCTCCTTTTGCGCTTTGCCCATGCTCTCAATTTCCTCCATGACATTGGCAATATCCAACTGATCCAATTTACCCGCTCGTAGCAGTGCCGCCTGCTCTTGTGTCCAGCCATAATAATCGCTTTCATACTTAGTTACTGCGCCCATGATTGGCCTCCTTCTGGCTTGGGTCTTACCTGATTGTAAGCACTTGTGTTCAAGTCGCCAATAAGCGCCCCGCCTGTTCACGTTCTTCGGGCAGAATCGCCCCATCTGCTGAACTGTCCAAGTTAGACCGCACCCCGCTTTGTCCGGTTATGATTTAGATGAGTATCACGACCATCACGACCAGCTAAACGATAGGTTTCCTCAGCAGCTTGGGCAGTCTTAGCTTCTAAGTCGGTACTTGCTACATATTTAGGGTCATTTTTACCATAAAAGAACCATACACCCCTACATAATAAAAAATGGGCTTTAGTGCTATTTTATGAGGAGTCTTGAAACAATAGAAGCTAGATAAAAGCTAGATTTTAAAAGGCTTTAAGGGGGATTTGGGGCGTTACGGGAAGCTATGGAATGGGTACTTGGAGCGGGTGAAGGGAATCGAACCCTCGTATGCAGCTTGGGAAGCTGCCGTTCTACCATTGAACTACACCCGCAGACGGTGTTTGAATCAGGAAGGCTATTGTAAAGTGTTTTGTGGAAGACAACAATTCCCATTGCTCAAGTTTAATAGCGATCTAGCTCAAGCCTAGCCTAGATCTAAAGAGGGATTTATACATCGGCTTAAAATTTCACTATGCTATTCACTCTTTTAATTAAGCAGGTCATGTCGTGACAGCGAGTTTTGCAGCGAGTGTTTTAAGCTGGTTTGATCATAGTGGGCGCACGCATTTACCTTGGCAGCAAAACCCGACACCTTATCGGGTGTGGATTTCTGAGATCATGTTGCAGCAAACCCAAGTGACCACGGTCATCCCCTATTATCAGCGGTTTATGCAGAGCTTCCCGGATATTAAAAGCTTAGCGGATGCTTCCACCGATGCCGTGCTAAAGCATTGGGAAGGTTTAGGTTATTACACCCGAGCGCGCAATTTGCATAAAACGGCACAGCTGATTCGTGATCAATATGCCAATGAATTTCCAACGACCTTAGCTGAAGTCGAGGCCTTACCGGGGATTGGGCGTTCGACCGCTGGCGCAATTCTCTCATTGGCTTGTAATCAGACTCACCCTATTTTAGATGGCAATGTGAAGCGCGTGCTAGCTCGCTATCATGCCCTTGAAGGCTATCCGGGGCAAAGCGCTGTGCAAAAACAGTTGTGGGCTTATGCAGAACAACATCTGCCGACTCAGCGTAATGCCGCTTATACGCAAGCTATGATGGATTTAGGCGCAACCCTCTGCACCCGCAGCCAACCCGCTTGCTTACTCTGCCCCCTGCAAACCGACTGCCAAGCGCTCAAACAAGGCAAACCCACGGCTTATCCCACGCCGCGTCCAGCCAAAGTACTCGCTCAAAAGCATGCAGTGACCTTATTGATTAGAAACAATAAGGGGGAGTTTGCTTTAGAACAGCGTCCACCCACCGGTATTTGGGGTGGTTTATGGAGTTTTCCTGAATTTCCAGATCAGGCCAGTGCCTTAGCCAGCTTGAATACCCAACCCTTAGCTATCAGCACGCTGGCCACCCTGACGCATGGCTTTTCACATTTCACCTTGCACCTAACGCCTTTGCTAGTCGATGTGCAGGATTTACAAACAGCAACGCACAGAATCATGGATAGGGACAGCTGGCTTTGGTATAAAGCAGGCACTGAATTTAGCGGTGGACTGTCGAGTGCAGCGCAACGTCTTTTGAAGAACCTAACGGAGGAAATATGACTCGAATGGTAAATTGTATAGTCTTAGGCCGCGAAGCCGAAGGCTTAGAGCGCCTCACTTATCCCGGCGATTTAGGTAAGCGTATTTATGAAACGGTATCGAAGGAAGCGTGGCAGCAATGGTTACGCCAACAAACGATACTGATTAACGAATATCGTCTTAGCCCGATTAATCCAAAAGATCGCAAATTTTTAGAAGAGGAAATGGATAAATTCTTCTTCGGTACAGGAGCCACTAAAATCGACAATTATAAGCCAGTTTAACGACTGATAGACTCGATAGACTCCTAGGTTTGGCAAAGTTCAACCTAACCTAGAACCTAGGAGCTTCACTATTTTTTAACAGGCGCTTTCCATACCATTTCTTCTAAGACCCAATCTTGCATAGCAGCAGGGGCTGGAACTGCATCGGTGACTTTCGGTGTGCTACCACTGAATAGATATAAAATATTGGTATTTTTTGGTGCATAGCACATCACCTTACCCGCCCAATCATCCACGCCGGGTGCACATTGCTCTAAGCTTTGTGGCGTATAAATCTCTGCAAACTTCGTCCCAAGCGCATGCCCTAATTGATTACCCACCAAATTATCGTGCACGATTACCGAGAAAATATGCTTTTGCTGAAAATCAGGATTGATCGTCAGCAAGGGCTTCACTTGCTGTTTGACCGTAATCACACGGTTATTATCACCACTACTAGCGGAGGTCTCTTCAACCACATTAAATTCTTGGAAAGCATCACCGATCCGCACCAAATTAAACGGCGTGCTAGCATTTAAAGGGCCTACGCCATCTTCAGATAACATAAATAAGGGGGTCGCCGACTCAACCGTCGCGGCTTGTACGTCTTCTCGACTACTACAGGCGGTTAACTGCCCCATTAACAACACTAACATAGCTAGATAGAGAGGTTTAACCTTCATACTGCTGCTCCTTGCCCTTCGATTCCCGAGAACTGACAAAATACCTTGTTCTAACACAATCTGCTGTCCATTTTTAAAGCATACCTTCAAAACTGCAAAGAACTTGAAAAAAATCCGAAAAAATCTAGCTTACAACCACAACCTTACCGTTTGTCGGTTAACTGCAACCATATATTACAGCAATTACCCTGCATTGGCACAAAGCAGCTATATACAATACTGAACAGATGATGAACGAAGTTTGAACCTAAAGGAATAGCTCAGTTCAAGTGAAGTTCAACTAAAACAGGAAGATGCCCGAATCTTTTACCGGAATTATAAAAAAACATCTCAGCCTCATACCAACAGCGGATGCTCCCAAGCCAAGGCTTTTAAGGTAAAAGATTTCTATTATTAAACCGCCGTATCTGACGGCGGTTTGTTATGCTTAATCTTTTGAGATTATACCTCAGTATGCCCCATTCCTTACCTGCTTCCCTAGAACGTATTTGGCTCGTTGATGCCAGTATTTTTGTCTTTCGAGCTTGGTTTATTCGCAATCCTTTGCCTAAAGATACCTCTGGCCACCCTGTCAATGCTGTGCATGGTTTTTTACGCTTTGTCTACCATTTATTGCAAGAGCAAAAACCCCAACACATCGGATTCGCTTTCGATACCAGTCTACAAAATTCGGAACGCAAAGCGATTTATCCTGCATACAAAGCTAATCGCAGCCCAGCCCCTGAAGAATTGAAATATCAATTTAAACTCTGCCGTGAGTTTTTAGAGGCTTTAGGTATTATCCAAGCAGCCAGTACCACGCATGAAGCTGATGATTTAATCGGTACTTGGGCCGTACAACAGCGTAGCCCTGAGCGTCAAATCATTATTATTAGTGGCGACAAAGATCTAGCACAATTACTGCAGCAGCAGGATATTTGGTGGGATTATAATCGGCGCGGTGCTTTATCTGCAGGGGGAGTTAAGGATAGCTTTGGTGTTTGGCCCGAGCAAATCGCTGATCAACTCGCCATTGCAGGTGACAAAGCCGACAATATCCCCGGTGTTCCCGGTGTAGGGATGTCTACAGCGGCTAAACTACTCAAACGGTTTGGTTCTGTGGATACTATGCTGGTTAATCTAGAGCAAATTGGCAGTATGCAAGTCCTCGGAGCCAAGCGTTTGCAGCAATTAATTACCCAACATCAAGCCAGCATTTGCTTAGCGCGGCAACTGACCACGATCAACTGCCAAGTTCCTGATGTGCCATTCGATTTAAGCCGCCAAGCTAAAGATTTTGTCCGTCTGCAAGAGTTAGCGACTTTGCTTAAGTTTTCTCAGGAGCAATATGAGCTATGGGCAAAGGTTTGATTATTTAACAAGATATTGTAGAGCCGCAGGGCGACGAGCCAACCAAGCGGCCACGATTAAGAACCCTAACTCTAAGAAGCCCAGACTATTTTCCAGCCAAGTACTTTCCGTGGCATCTTCGGAGGGCAAGAAATAAACACCCAGCCAAAGCACGCTCAAAATAAAGACCGCAGTGAACCACCATTGGCTGGTGGAGCGCTTGCGTTGTTGTAAAGGACGATATATTAAAAAATAATAGAAAACAAACACAAGGCCATAAATTGAAACAATCATGATCAAAAACACCAGCTGCCCATACCAAGCAAACCAGTACAGCTCTGCCGACATATCCTGCAAAATAAAAATCACACCGATAGTCATCGACAAAAAAGAACAAGCTGCCGCTAAACCTATTAACCAATACAAAGGCTTCAAGGCTTTTGGTACGGCTTGATAATTTAAATCTTCAATTTTAGAGTTCGGCGCTTTGTAGGGGTTCATCGGTCAAAATAACTACACTGAATCCCTTAAGCATAGCTCATTATTCCAGCAAAAGGCCTAATTAATTAAATACTCTAAGGCTGCTGGACGGGACGCTAATAGCCCACCTAACATCAACAAAGCAATTTCAGCCGAAGCCAGTAATACATCGAAGAGCGAAGTTGTTAAGCGTGGATTTTCATCCGGCAGCAAACTGAACCATAACCATAATAAGACCAAGACCAGCACAGCCATTAACCACCAGCGACTCGTGGCACGCCAACGTAATTGCAAAGGCCGAAAAACAAGAAAGTAATAAAATCCGAATAATAAACCATAACCAGAAGCAGCCAAGCCTAACAACATCAATTGATCAGCCCAAGGCAACCTAAAAATCCATGAGGCTGCCTGAATGACATTTAAAAAGCCAATACTGGTCGAAATTAAAGAGCAAATAAAGGCCAAACCCATCAGCCAATACAAAGACTTTAAAACGGATGGCAAGGGTTGGTAACTTAAGTCATCAATCTTAGCATGAGGCGTTTTGTAGGGGTTGTTCATCTTCAGCAGCCTGCTTACACATCAACAAGCTAAGTATAGGCGACTAGGCTGCCAAGGCGGTTTCGTATTCCTCGCTTAAGGTCATCCATTCCAGCTC
Organism: Thiothrix eikelboomii; assembly: GCF_900167255.1. Lineage (GTDB taxonomy): Bacteria > Pseudomonadota > Gammaproteobacteria > Thiotrichales > Thiotrichaceae > Thiolinea > Thiolinea eikelboomii. The sequence goes on along the minus strand of NZ_FUYB01000005.1, from coordinate 246,831 downwards.
AACGGTAGCCAGTTTGGCTTCCACAGCGGTTTTATCCAATAGCCATTGTTTTAACTGCGTTTTGTTAGCTTCGTTATAAGTATCGGGGTCAGCCAGTACCGCATCTAATTTAGCTTTTTGCTGATTGATCTGAGTCATTTCCTGCTCAAGTTGATCCAACTTACGTTTTAAAGGCTGCAATTGCTTACGTTTTTCTGCTGACTCCCGACGTTGATCTTTGCGCCCTGCTGCACTGTGTGCAGTCGTAGTGTCGGTGGGCTTGCTGGCCATCTCCTCCGCACGGAAACGCTGCTGCAACCACCCGGCATAATCCTCTAAATCACCATCAAACTCGGTTGCCTGCCCGTTATCGACCAGAATTAGCTGATCTGTCACTGTTTTTAGCATATGGCGATCATGCGAAACGATCACCATCGCCCCCGTAAATGCCTGCAAAGCCATACTCAGTGCTAAGCGCATATCTAAATCAAGATGATTGGTCGGCTCATCAAGCAACAGTAAATTCGGACGCTGATAAATCAATAAAGCTAGGGCTAAGCGGGCTTTTTCACCTCCCGAAAACGGCGCGACTGCTTCATCGACACGTTCACCATGAAAGGCAAAGCCTCCTAAGTAATTCCGCAAATCTTGTTCTCGCGCTTGCTTATCTAGCTGGCGTAGATGCTGTAAAGGCGACTGATCGACCTTGAGTTGCTCTAATTGATGTTGGGCAAAATACCCGATCTTCAAATCTTGGGCTTGCCAACACTCCCCCGCTTGTGCGGGCAAATGGCCTGCGAGGAATTTAATTAAGGTGGATTTACCTGCACCATTTGGACCAATCAAACCAATCCGTTCACCCGGCAAAATCTGTAAACGTACTTGAGTAAGAATAGTTGTCTGACCATACCCCACACTCACACCCACCATATTTAACAGGCGATCAGGCATTTTTTCAGGATCACGAAACTGAAAGCTAAAGGGCGAATCAACATGAGCAGGGGCAATCACTTCCATCCGCTCTAACGCCTTCAAGCGGCTTTGTGCTTGCCGAGCTTTGGTGGCTTGAGCACGAAAACGATCCACATAGCGCTGCATATGCTCACGTTCGCGCTTTTGTTTTTCATAGGCTGATTGTTGCTGTGCCAACTTTTCTGCTCGGGTAATTTCAAAGGTGGAATAGTTACCGCCATACAGGGTCAATCGGGCTTGTTCGATATGCGCAATCTGGGTACAAATCGCATCTAAGAATTCACGATCATGCGAAATCAATAATAAAGTCCCACGATAGCTTTTCAGCCAATCCTGCAACCAGATCACTGCATCTAAATCTAAGTGGTTAGTCGGCTCATCCAGTAGCAGTAGATCCGACCGACACATCAAGGCTTGCGCTAAATTCAAGCGCATCCGCCACCCCCCCGAAAAGCTCGTCACAGGGTGCTGGATTTCTTCAGGTTTAAAACCTAAACCATGTAATAAAGTCGCCGCCCGACTTTCAGCGGTATAACCATCAATGGCATCTAAGCGAGCGTGTAACTCCCCTAAACGCGCTCCTTCGGCCTCCGCGATTTGCGCTTGCAAACGGACATACTCACCATCACCTTGAAGTGCATACTCCAAAGCGGTTTGTGGACTTGATGGCGTTTCTTGCTTCACATGCGCAATCACCCACGCAGGTGGCATAGAAAAACTACCACTATCCTGCCCCAACTCACCCCGAATTAAGGCAAATAAACTCGATTTGCCGACCCCATTCGCACCCGTTAAGCCAAGTTTTTGCCCCGGATGAATACTAAAAGACGCCGACTCTAATAAAGCTTTCGGGCCACGACGTAAAGAAAGATCAGAAAAAACAATCATGCTAGTTGCATCAACTCAGCTCAAAGAATGGCAGGGATTATACCTGAAAAGCCTAAAATACGGCGGTACTTGTATGTACTTGTATTTAAAGCCTGCCTTAAAACTTCCCTACTCAAATACGCTTGTAGGTTAATTTATCTAACCCTCCCCATGAGAAACTCTAGCTTGTTGCAGTGCAACAAAAACTTTACTCTGCACCTGTCGAAACAAAAAAATTATTTAGCGGAGAACAAAATGAAAAGTTTACTCGATTTTTTTAGCAATTTAGCTAGCCCAGCTGAGGCTGCCAATGATAGTCATCATTCAAGTGCAGAGCTGCGCCAAGCCATTCGTGAGTTAAGCGCTTTAAATGACCGTGAGTTAAGCGATATGGGTTTAGCTCGTAGTGAAATTGAATACGCTGTTCGCCACGGCCGTAAAGGCATTGATGATGATCAGCGTCATGTTGCTTAAGTTTCACCCTCACTTCCAGCTCAACGAGTTTAGGTAACGCCTCCTCCTCTACCTAGATTCGTTTGGGCGGACTTATCCTCATACTGCTTACTGCACCCTCACCCTCCATTTATTTTATTCCCTAAGCCTCCTCGAACTGTGTTTGCATGCTTCATTATCAATTCTTCATTTGAATTTTCTGATGTCAATTCTGATAATCACCAGCCGACTTGATTAATTTTAGTGACGGGAGTTGACAGCATGAAAACGTGGATGTGCCTTGTATGTGGTTTTATGTATGACGAAGAAGCAGGCTTACCGGAAGAAGGCATTGCCCCCGGAACACCTTGGGAAGAGATCCCGAATAACTGGCATTGCCCAGAATGTGGGGTCACTAAAGCTGATTTTGATATGGTCGAGATTTGAAACCCGCCAAACCTAAAAAAGGCTGTGATAAACTAGCTGCCATTTTTGAATAAAGTATGAGATGAGTTATGGCTGGCCATAGTAAATGGGCGAATATTAAACACCAAAAAGCTGCTGTTGATAAAAAACGTGGAAAAGTTTGGACAAAACTGATTCGGGAAATCACCGTCGCTGCCCGCGAAGGTAAAACCTCTGATCCGAATGCTTATCCGCGCTTACGCTTAGCCGTCGCTAAAGCACTCGGCGCGAATATGCCGAAAGACACCATTGAAAAAGCCTGCAAACGAGGCGCTGGTGAATTGGGAGCAGATAACTATACCGATGTCACCTACGAAGGCTATGGTGCCGGTGGGATTGCCGTCTTGGTGGAAACCTCCACCGATAACCTTAACCGCACTGTGGCTGAAGTTCGTCATGCCTTTAGCAAGCATGGCGGCAACTTAGGCACTAATGGCTCAGTCGCTTATATGTTTAAGAAGCTCGGAGTGATGAGCTTTGCAGCGGGTGTTAATGAAGATGCGCTGATGGAAGCGGCCTTAGAAGCAGGCGCTGAAGATGTCGTCACGCAAGAAGACGGTTCGATTGAAGTCATCACGAGCCCTGAAAGCTTCACTGCTGTACAAACCGCGTTAGTAGACGCGGGTCTCACCCCCGATAGTTCTGAGGTCACGTTGCGTGCTGACAATTTAACCGCAGTCACCGACACTGAATTGGCTGAAAAACTGTTAAAGATGATTGATTTATTGGAAGATTTAGATGATGTCCAAGAAGTCTTCACCAATGCCGACTTCCCTGATGAAGTTTTAGAAGCTTTAGCTAGTGCTGAATAAACTGCGAGCCACTGTATGAGTCGGCGCATCATCGGTATTGACCCCGGCTCGCGGATCACGGGAGTTGGGGTGATTGAAACCGATGGACAAAAAGTTAAGCACATTTTTAGTCGCTGTATCCGCTTAGGCGAGCGCCCTTTACCTGAGCGTTTAGGGATTATTTTCGCTGAGATCACTCAACTGATTCGTGATTGGCAACCCGATGAAATGAGCGTCGAAGATGTCTTCGTCGCAACCAATGCGGGCGGCGCTTTAAAGCTTGGCCAAGCACGCGGTGCAGCGATTTGTGCAGGGGTTATGATGAATTTGCCCATCTATGAATACAGTGCTAAACAAGTTAAACAAGCCACCGTCGGCAAAGGGGCTGCGGATAAAACCCAAGTTCAGCATATGGTGAAAGTTTTATTAAACCTACAAGGCCAACTGCAAGCAGATACTGCGGATGCTTTAGCAGTGGCGCTTTGCCATGCCCATACCAGTCATTTAAACAATCGTATCGCCCAAGCGATCAAACTGACCCGCTAACCTGAGGAATCCCCCATGATTGGCTTATTACGTGGCAAAGTCATTTACAAGCAGCCGCCTGAACTTTTACTCGAAGTCCACGGTGTGGGTTATGAACTACAAGCCTCGATGAACACCTTCTATAACCTACCACTAGACACTCAAGCCGAAGTCATTATTTATACTCATTTTGTGGTTAGAGAAGATGCACAAACCTTGTTTGGCTTTAGTTCTCAAGAAGAACGCAGCCTGTTCCGTCATCTTCTTAAAGTAACGGGTATTGGTCCTAAGATGGCCTTAGCGATCGTTTCTGGCATGACTGCTGCTGAATTTGCACAATTGGTACATGCTGCTGATGTAAACGCCTTGAGCCGAATCCCGGGTGTTGGTAAAAAAACGGCAGAACGCTTAATTATTGAAATGCGCGACCGCTTGCCTAAAATTGAAGTACCTCTCTCTACTTCAGGTACTCACAAACCCACGCAGACTCCCTTCACCCTAGTTTCACCCGTCGATGAAGCCCTCAATGCCCTCTTAGCTTTAGGTTATAAACCAGCCCAAGCTAGCAAAATGGTTGCCGCTTTCGAAAATCAAAATCTAAGTGTCGAAGAAATCATCCGCCACGCTTTACGCTCCAGTCTTAACTAAGCCTTGCCGCTAAGAAACCTAGCAAACCTGACAATCTATGACACAAAGCCGACGGCTGGCGGTTTTGTGTCAATTGCTAATGTCAACTCTGTCACTTCTTGACACTCTTTTACTTATTAATTTTTCTTATTAAAAAGAATTTATTCTAGCCAAATCCTTATCAATCAATAAGTTAATTTAATTAACTACTAGTTGGCATAGGGGTTGCAATAGACAAGACAACAAAGGGACGAGAATAAAAATAAGAAAGGGTTAACGGAATAAAGATAACAAGCCCCAAGAGGTGGAAAGCAGGCATAAAACAATAACAACAATAAGTTGCCTGCCAGACCTCAACTCCTGATGCCCCCCACGTAAGTGGGGGATATTTAAGGAGAGTTAGAAGTTCAACAGCAAGCCCTAAGAGGTAGCGAGTTAGGCTTAATACATAATAAAAATAAGTAGCCTGCCATGCCTCGACTCCTGATACCCCCTGTGTTAACAGCGCAGGGGGGATTTATACAGAGTGTCCTGTGAGCTTCGATCAGAACTACAATAAGAATAAGTATAACAGGTGAGAACCTGCAACCTCTGCCCCCGCTAGCCGGGGGTTTTGTTTTTTCGGATAAACGGAATTAATGATAGCTTAGCCTCCGGCCTAAGAGGGTAGCTTGAAACCATTTTGAAACTGTGCAGCTTGACTTTTTTTCTTAGTTTGTTATTGTATATACAAACATATACAAATAAACATGGAGGAAGAAGGTGTTTGCAGCCTGTGAAAAAATTTGGATTAATGCCCAAATTGCGAGTTTAGACTCAAGGCAACCCGCCTCTTATGGGCTATTAACCCAGCACGCTTTGGGCGTTAGTCAAGGTCTGATTCAAAACATCGCCCCTATGTCAGCCTTTGAGCGAGCACGAATTAACCTCAACGAGGTTGAGATCATTGATGTGCACGGTGCTTATCTAACCCCGGGTCTCATCGACTGCCATACGCATCTCATTTATGCCGGTCATCGGGCGCAAGAATTTGAACAGCGCTTACTAGGCCTCAGTTATCAACAAATCGCTCAACAAGGTGGCGGAATTCTGTCAACAGTAGGCGCTACCCGTGCCGCCAGTGTTGAGCAATTAATCGAATTAGCCATCCCTCGACTCAAAGCTCTAATAGCAGAGGGTGTCACCACCCTCGAAATTAAATCAGGCTATGGCTTAGATTTAGTTACCGAACTCAATATCTTACGTGCTGCCCGTCAGCTTGCCCAAGTTTTTCCGATCCGTATTTCGACCACCTTATTAGGTGCCCATGCTCTACCGCCCGACTATAAAAATCGCGCTGATGCGTATATTGATTGGGTCTGTGCAGAACTCATCCCCGCTGCCGTGGCAGAAAATCTAGCCGACGCAGTGGATGTATTTTGTGAGTACCTAGCCTTTAGCCCCGCTCAAACTGAGCGAGTGCTAGCACGGGCAACCGACTATGGCTTAGGCATCCATGTCCATGCTGAACAACTCAGCAACCAACAAGCCGCCACTTTAGCCGCAAGTTATCAAGCTTGGTCAGCGGATCATTTAGAATACTTAGATGAGGCAGGCGTGGCCGCAATGGCTAAAGCAAGAACGGTCGCTACCCTCTTACCCATTGCCTTTTATTTCCTAGGCGAGACTCAACGACCACCGATTGATTTACTCCGTCGTTATCAAGTGCCGATGGCCGTTGCCACCGACTTCAATCCAGGTACCGCTCCCTTAGTCTCACTACGTTTAGCGATGAATATGGCCTGTACCTTATTTCGCTTAACACCGGAAGAGGCTTTAGCCGGAGTCACCCGTCATGCCGCACTCGCCTTAGGTTTAGAGAATAAAATCGGGCAATTAGCGACCGGATTGGCAGCAGATTTTATCGTCTGGAATATTCAGCATCCTGCTGAGCTAGCTTATCAAGTAGGGGTCAACCCGATTAAGCAGCGTGTCTTTGCCGGAGAGCTAACTTATGTCTAAATTCGATTTTAATCAGCTTTGGACTGGACGAGTCGACCAAGGCGAAAGTCCTGAATTATCAATGCGTCTACACCAATGGATTAAACCCTTAAGTGATGCAGATTCAACGGGGTTAGCCGTGTTGGGTTTCTGCTCAGATGAAGGGGTAAGGCGTAATCAAGGTCGAGTCGGCGCAGCCTTGGCACCCAATCAAATTCGTCAAGTTTTAGCCAATCTGCCGTGGAGTAGCCAATATCCTGTGTATGAAGCGGGTAATCTGGTTAGTACATATCAGGATTTAGAATCAGCCCAGCTTCAACTTGCCAGCCAAGTCACCCAATTATTAAGCCAAGGCCATTTCCCCTTAGTTTGGGGGGGTGGACATGAGGTCGCGTATGGCTCATGGCGGGGTTTAGCCGATTATTTAGCGATAAATAACCCCATACCACAGATCGGTATTATTAATTTTGATGCTCATTTTGATCTACGCACCCCGATAAAGGGGGCTAACTCTGGCACACCCTTTTATCAAATCGCTCAAACCTGCCAAGAGCAGGGTTGGCCGTTTCGCTATTGCTGCTTAGGCGTGAGTGAAATGGCCAATACCCAAGCACTCTTTCAGCGGGCAAAAGCACTCAATGTCAGTTATCGTCTAGATAAACAAATGAGTTTACTGGATCTACCTGAAATTAAAGAGCAATTACAACAATTTATGGCGCAATGTGAGCATTTGTATCTGACGATAGATTTAGACGTTTTGCCTGCTAGTGTTGCGCCGGGGGTAAGCGCCCCTGCAGCACGCGGCGTGAATTTAGAGGTGCTTGAACCTTTAATTGAACTCATTCGCACTAGCCAAAAACTGCGCCTTGCTGATCTCGCCGAATATAACCCAAATTACGATCAAGACTCACAGACAGCACGTGTGGCTGCACGGCTGTTTTATAGCATTACCGGAGGAAGCCATGAATAGTCATAAAAATAATCACAACGCTAATCGTCACGACCCAAGTCGGCGGATTGCAGCCCCAACAGGCACAACGCTCCGTTGCAAAAGCTGGCTGACTGAAGCACCCATGCGGATGTTAATGAATAATCTGCACCCTGATGTTGCCGAGCGCCCCGAGGACTTAGTGGTTTATGGTGGAATTGGCCGAGCAGCACGCGATTGGGCTTGCTATGACAAGATTATTGAAGTGTTACAGCGTCTTGAAGATGATCAAACTCTACTGATTCAATCGGGTAAACCGGTTGGTGTTTTCCCTACTCATCCTGAAGCGCCTCGGGTGTTGATTGCCAACTCGAATCTCGTCCCCCATTGGGCGAATTGGGAGCATTTCAATGAATTAGATCAACAAGGTCTGATGATGTACGGTCAAATGACGGCTGGCTCATGGATTTATATTGGTTCACAAGGCATTGTCCAAGGTACTTACGAAACCTTCGTAGCCATGGCTAAGCAGCATTACCAAGGGGAAACTCAAGGACGTTGGATTTTAACAGGTGGTTTAGGTGGCATGGGAGGCGCACAACCCTTAGCAGCAACGATGGCAGGCTTTTCCTGTTTGGCGGTGGAATGTGATGAAAGCCGTATCGACTTCCGCCTACGCACTCGGTATCTGGATAAAAAAGCTTATAGTTTAGATGAAGCCCTTGCTATGCTGGCCACAGCAAAAGCCCAAGGTGAAGCCGTTTCCATTGGTTTATTAGGTAATTGCGCGGATATTTATCCAGAGATTGTAGCACGCCAAATTCTACCGGATGTGGTGACGGATCAAACCAGTGCTCATGACCCCCTCAATGGCTATTTACCGCAAGGCTGGAGTTTAGAGCAAGCCCGACACCAACGTATTACTGACCCCAAAGCCGTCGTAGAAGCAGCCAAAGCCTCTATGGCTATTCAAGTACGGGCGATGTTAACCCTGCAAGAGCGAGGGGCAGCCACGACCGATTATGGTAATAATATTCGGCAAATGGCTTTTGAAAAAGGTGTGGAGCATGCCTTTGACTTCCCCGGTTTTGTGCCAGCGTATATTCGTCCCTTATTTTGTCAAGGTATAGGTCCTTTCCGCTGGGCAGCGCTGTCGGGCGACCCTGAAGATATTTATAAAACAGATCAAAAAGTCAAAGAACTGATCCCGGATGATGCCCATTTGCATCATTGGTTGGAGATGGCACGTGAGCGCATTGCCTTCCAAGGTTTGCCTGCTCGCATTTGTTGGGTCGGTTTAAAAGATCGAGCGCGCTTAGCCGTGGCCTTTAATGAAATGGTCAAAACCGGCGAATTGAAAGCACCGATTGTGATTGGACGTGATCACTTAGATTCTGGCTCGGTCGCTAGCCCCAATCGGGAAACGGAAGCGATGTTAGATGGTTCGGATGCCGTGTCGGACTGGCCTTTGCTCAATGCCCTATTGAATACCGCTGGGGGAGCGACTTGGGTGTCGATTCATCACGGTGGGGGTGTAGGTATGGGCTTTAGTCAACATGCAGGCGTGGTGATTGTCGCTGATGGTACGGAGGCCGCTGCTCAGCGTTTAGCACGGGTTCTACACAATGATCCGGCAACAGGGGTGATGCGACACGCTGACGCAGGTTATGAAATTGCAAAAACTTGCGCCCGCCAACAGGGCTTAGATCTCCCGATGCTCGCAGATTAAGGAGGGTATTATGTTTGAACTGATGATAAAACCCGGCAAGCTAAGCCTAGCCGATTTACGCCAAGTAGCCACCCAACCCGTGCATCTGAGCCTTGATCCGAGTTGCCGTGCCGCGATTGATGCCAGTCAAGCAGCCGTGGAACAAGTGATCCGTGAAAATCGTGTCGTGTATGGTATTAATACGGGCTTTGGCCTATTAGCGAATACACGCATTGAGCCAACTGATTTAGAGCTGCTGCAGCGAAGTATTGTCCTCTCGCATGCCGCAGGCACAGGCGCACTGATGGAAGAAGCCACTGTGCGCTTAATGATGGTGCTAAAAATTAACTCCCTAGCACGGGGGTTTTCTGGTGTGCGCTATGAAGTGATTGAGCGCTTGATGCAATTGCTAAATAATCATGTTTATCCTTGTGTGCCACAAAAAGGCTCAGTCGGTGCTTCGGGCGATTTAGCCCCCTTAGCCCACATGAGTACGGTATTATTGGGTGAAGGCGAGGTGCTAATCGACGGTCAGCGCCTACCTGCTTCAGAGGGTTTAAAGCAGGCTGGATTAAACCCAATTACACTCGCGCCTAAAGAAGGTTTAGCCCTATTAAATGGGACGCAAGCGTCCACAGCATTTGCCCTACAAGGTTTATTTGCCGCAGAAGACTTATTTGCAGCGGCAATTGTTGCAGGCGCTTTTTCAGTCGAAGCGGCACTAGGAAGCCGTAAACCCTTTGATGCACGAGTGCAGGCTGTGCGCGGTCATCCTACCCAAATAGAGACCGCCGCCGCTTATCGACATTTATTGGGTGAGGGTTCGGAATTAGCTAGCTCGCATCAAAATTGTGGCAAAGTACAAGACCCCTATTCTTTACGCTGTCAGCCGCAAGTGATGGGCGCGTGCTTGCAGCAAATTCGCCAAGCAGCTGAGGTGATTCTGATCGAAGCGAATGCGGTGTCGGATAATCCTTTGGTCTTCGCTGAGGACGATGAGTTTATCTCTGGTGGTAATTTTCATGCTGAGCCCATTGCGATGGTTGCAGATAATTTAGCCTTAGCGATTGCGGAAATCGGCGCTTTATCTGAGCGGCGCATGGCCTTGTTGATTGATTCAAGCTTAAGTAAGTTGCCCCCCTTTTTGGTGAATAATGGTGGGGTGAACTCTGGCTTTATGATTGCACAAGTCACCGCCGCTGCCTTGGCCTCAGAGAATAAAACCTTCGCACACCCCGCTTCTGTCGATAGTATGCCGACTTCGGCGAATCAGGAAGATCATGTGTCGATGGCGACTTTCGCCGCACGGCGCTTACTAGAAATGGCAGATAATACCTGTGGGATTGTTGCGATTGAGTTATTGTCGGCTGCCCAAGGTTTGGATTTTCGTGCTCCGCTAAAATCAACTGCACCGATTGAAGCTGCCAAGGCTGAATTACGAGCACGGGTGGCCTTTTATGATAAAGATCGTTATTTCGCACCCGATATTGAAAAGGCCAAGCAATGGGTGAGCAGTGGTGTCTTAAAGGCATATATGCTACCTGCCTTACTGCCCAGTGCATGAGAAAAACTGCTAGTATTGCCACCCAAAACCAACAAGCTCAGGAGTTTTGGGTGGATCTTCGACCTCGCTATCAGCAAATTAAACAGTTCATCAGCGATGCTATTCGTAACCAAACCTATGCAGCTGGTGATAAAATCCCCACCGAGGCAGAGCTAGTCGAACAGTTTGCAGTCAGTCGGATGACGGTCAATAAAGCGCTGCGCGATTTAGTACAAGAGGGTTTATTAGTTCGTTACCCGGGCTTAGGCACTTTTGTTGCCCCACCTAAAGCAGAATCACCTTTGGCAGAAATACGTAATATTGCTGAGGAAGTGCGGGCGCGCGGTCATCAGTATGCTAGCCAAGTGTTGGCACTGAATGAACAACAGGCCTCCGAACGGGTGGCGATGCAATTGGGTATTCCTTTGCATAGCCGCGTGTTTCATTCCCTAATCGTACATTTAGAAAACCAATTACCGATTCAACTCGAAGAGCGCTATGTGGCGGCGAACATTTTACCGCACTATCTACAACAAGATTTTACACAAAAGACCCCTAATCAATATTTATCTGAGCAATATGCCTTAAGCTCGATGGAGCATATTGTCGAAGCAGTCTTACCGAGTCAGCCTGCTCAGGATTATTTAAAATTAGCTGCGCATGTGCCTTGTCTGCAAGTCAGCCGCCGTACTTGGTCGGGTGAACGCTTGATTAGTTTTGCAATTCTGACTCACCCCGGGGATCGGTATAAATTGAGATCGGTGATGAGTTTGCCTGCTCAGCACTCTACAAATTTAGCCGCATGCTAATACTCTCTTAACTTTTCAAGCCTAGTGCCGTACCAGCATTTACGGCCTAGTTGGCTGATTACTAATAAAATCAGCTATTCTATGCACTCGGCACTAAGCATGAAGATGATCAAGTACGCTTCTTTAATGTGGCTTATACAGGTAGTGCCATTTCCATGCGCTCAGTGATCTTCTCTTAAGTTTTAGACTTTTCTTCAAGTTTAGCAACCTCCCAGGCCGCCTCCATTTGTGCCAAAGAGGCTGCTTCTAAACTGAGTTGATCGTCCGCTAATAAAGCCTCTACTCGCTCAAAACGCTGCTCAAATTTACGGTTGGATAAGCGCAGCGCATTTTCAGCATCCACACCGAGCATTCTGGCCATATTGCTAGCTGCGAGTAAAACATCACCCATTTCCTCTTCGATGCGTGCGAAGGGTTCTTGATGAGCAACAGCTTCGGCTACCTCGTCTAGTTCTTCATGCACTTTTGGCACGACTTGTTGCCAATTTGCCCAATCAAAACCAACGTGGGCAGCCCGTTTTTGAATTTTTTGTGCGCGACGTAAGGCAGGTAGAGCGGCTGGAATGCCTGCAAATAACCCCGTTTGAGCTTGCTCAGAGCGTTCAGCCTGCTTAATCGCTTCCCAAGCTTGTTTTTGCTCTATTTCCGAGGCATAGACAGTTTCATCGAATACATGGGGATGCCGCCGCACGAGTTTCTCGCTGATTCCGCGTGCGACCGCCTCAAAATCGAATAAGCCCTGCTCTTTAGCAATTTGCGCCATGAATACCACTTGTAGCAGCAAATCACCGAGCTCATCACAGAGCGCGGCGGGATCGTTCCGGTCAACTGCATCCACCACCTCATAAGTTTCCTCTAAGGTATAGGGTAATAAACTCTGCCAAGTCTGTTTACGATCCCAAGGGCAACCGCGTACCGGATCACGCAACTCGGTCATAAGGTTTAATAAAGTCTGGATAGCGGAGGGGGGGGACGCAATCGACATGCTGAACTCCTAATCATTGAAAACGGCTGCCACTATAGCTGGAAGCTGACCTTACTGACTAGCTTACAAAAAAATGAGTTAGCGCCCTAAGTACTAACTCATAAAACTTAGGAGTTTTTAGTCAAGATACTTTTTATTATTGCAAAATTTTTACAAACCGCGTGCCAAGAAATTTGCCCTGACGGTTAAAGCGAAAGACTACCTGAACAGAAGCGGGCGTAGCACAAGCTCTACATCCGTCTTTTAATAAATAATTGAATACATAACTGATACCTGAACTCAGTTTATTCACCTTCACAAACGCTGCATTGGTACCCCAAAACTCTAAATTTTTATATTTTTTCTTCAGCTGTTTAAAGCTAGCATCTTGCTCTAAACCCGCCACTGTAGCGATTTCAGTATTAATCATCTTAGGTTGAGCATTTAGCAATACATACGCAGTATTCGTATTAGCCCGAAAGGGATAAATCACGCTGCCTAAATCGACTATGCCTTTTTCTTGGAAATTCGCCAGATAGCCCTCATAGTTAATGGCAGCACTGAAACTTAAAGCCTCTGCACTAGCGCCTAGTTGCTGCATTTTTTTTGCCACACAGGCGGAAGCGGCTGTATCACAGCTCATTAGCGCTGTAAAAGCTTGTTGATCGTTGACCTTCCAAACAGAAGACTTAGAATAAACACTGGTATTAGCTGAAGCAGTACTGATTAAACCAGTCAATAAAACAGTACTGATGATGGTTTTTACCCACATAAGTGACCTACTTGTGAACCCCTGAATGCGATAAGTTCATTATCTAGGACTATAATATTTTTTAGCATGCCGCAAATATGGGAGCATGTTGTTCTTGAGTGAGGCTTAGCTACCTTAAACAGGGGATTGCTTTAAAATTAATCAAATCAACCCTCTGTGCTTCGTGTAAAGCTTTAAGTATCGGCTTACAAACTGCTATACACTTTTTCGACGGCACGCTTCAGCATACCCATTAATAAGTCAACCTCATCACGGCTAATGACTAAAGGAGGCGCTAAACCCAAAATATCTCCATGCGGCATAGCGCGTGCGATCAAGCCTTCTTGCAAGCAAGCAGCTGAAACTTTTGCACCGATACCTTGATTTGGCAAAAACCGCTGTTTTTTCTGCTTATCTGCCACAAACTCTAAAGCCGCCAATAAACCGACACCCCGAACCTCACCCACTAAAGGATGCTCTGCAAAATGCTCTTGTAATTGTGCTTGCAGATAAGCACCCGTTTCCCGTGCATTGCCGGTCAAATTCTCACGCTCAACAATATCCAAATTTGCTTGGGCAGCAGCTACACAAACGGGATGGGCTGAATAAGTCCAACCATGCCCTAAAGCCCCTAATTGATCCGTACCCTGCTCTAAAACTTTCCAAACTTTTTCACCCACAATCACGCCTGACAAGGGTAAATAAGCAGAGGTTAACCCTTTAGCAATCGTTATTAAATCGGGCTGGATTTGATACGTATGTGCACCAAAATATTGACCAGTACGCCCAAAGGCTGTGACCACTTCATCCACGATTAATAACACCTCATATTTACGTAAGATCGGCTGAATCGCTGCCCAATAGCCTTGAGGCGGAGGAATAATGCCACCGGTTCCCATCACTGGCTCAGCAATAAAAGCAGCAATCGTTTCTGCCCCTTCCGCTAAAATTAAGCGCTCTAAATCCTCTGCACAGCGTTGGGAAAACATTGCTTCTGTCTCACCCGCTTCGGCGTTCCAATAATAGTGGGGGCAAGTGGTATGCAAGACCCCTTCTAAAGGCAAATCAAAAGCCTGCTGAAAAACTGGCAATCCCGTCAAACTACCCGTCATTAAGCCCGAGCCATGGTAAGCACGGTGGCGGGAAATAATTTTTTTCTTCTGGGGGCGACCTAACACATTATGGTAATACCAGACAAGTTTGATATTGGTTTCATTCGCATCCGAACCCGATAAACCATAATAAACCCGCTGCATACCCATTCCTGCTTGGCGCACAATGCGTTCAGATAAACGAATTACCGGTTCATGCGAATGCCCTGCGTAGGCATGATAATAAGCGAGTTGCTGAGCTTGGTGGGCAATCGCCTCAGCCAGCTCTTGGCGACCATAACCAACATTCACGCAATATAGACCCGCAAAGCCATCGAGACTCCGTTGACCGAGGCTATCCTCAACATACACCCCCTGCCCTCCAACGATGATACGGTTCGCCGCTTCACCTCTAGCGAACTGCGCTAAATGCGTAGAAGGATGTAAGGTATGAGCACGATCTAAAGCTGAAAGCGCTGCATGTAGTTGCTGATTCATGATTTAAACTCCTATGGTTTGCATAGCAGCGAGGCGCTGGCAAGCCATCGCTAAGTGACAACGATAAAGATGCCCAAAGGATGGGTAATTATTATTAGTGAGTAAGCGAATCGATTCACCGATTTCGCTATGAAACAAGGCTGCTTCCTTGCTGACATGCACCTCAGCCAATAAATACGGCCACATGCGAGCAGTACGATAAAATAATTGCTCAAGTATTTGGCGCAATGCTTGATTACCAACCAACTCCATTAAGCAATTAAAAACTTCAAGATTCAGCTCCGCAAAGCGCCGCTTAGGGTGGGAATGGCTGGCAATATCTAGGCAAGCGTGTTGTAAAGTGGTTAACCGCTCCACCAAAACTGGGGTCGGTGTTCGCGGAGCTAACACATCTATTAAACGCGCAAGCTCCATCCGCAGCTCAAAAACTTCTAATAACTCAGGCATGCTGAGTTCAGTCACAAAACTACCTGCGCCGTGGCGAATCTCTAATAAGCCTTCCACCTCTAAGCGATTAAGCACACGCCGAATCGGTGTACGACTCAGCTTAAACTCCTCGGCTAACTGCTCTTCAGCCAACCGCGCCCCCGGCACGTAATCTAACAGCACAATGCGCGTGCGTAAGGTTTGATAAATACTTTGAAAGCGTTGTTCCGCTTCAGAGCTAACTGAGGTGACATCTGACATAAGTGGCTAAGATCCAAGTTGTATACAAATATATTAATAGCACGCAAATTTAGACTTGAAAACTAGATTTTTATCTATTAAAAATAATATATGTATACAACAGAGCCAATCACATGAAAGCAAGTCGTCGTCGTTTCGAGCCAGCCGAATATTTGGAGCGCCAAACTAAAACCCGCACTGCGATGGAAGCAGCTGGACTTGAGCTATTAATCGTGACAGATCCCTCCAATATCGGTTGGCTGACTGGCTTTGATGGCTGGTCTTTTTATGTGCATCAGTGTGTCGTGATTGGTAATCAGGGCGAGCTATTTTGGTTTGGGCGAGGTATTGATGCCCCGACTGCTTATCTAACCACCGATTTACCTCCCAGCGAAGTCCTGAGCTATCCCGATCATTATGTGCAAACGTCTGAGCTTCATCCGATGGAGTATTTAGCCACGATCTTTAAACAGCGCCAGCTACATACGCGGCGCATAGGGGTTGAAAAAGACAATTACTATTTTTCAGCACGCGCCTTCGAAGCCTTGGCCACTTCACTGCCAACAGCACACTTTCAGGACGCGACTTGCTTAGTCAATTGGCAACGGGCGATCAAATCACCCCAAGAAATTATTTACCTGCAACGCGCTGGGCAAGTGATTGAACAGGTTTATCAACGGGTTCTGGAAGTTGCCGAGCCGGGGATGCGTAAAAATGAATTAGCGGCAGAAATTTTACATGCCAGTACTTGGGGGACTGCAGAGCATTATGGCGACTACACGGCCATCGTCCCGCTGATGGGGATGGGCGAAGAAGCCTCTGCCTGCCATTTAACTTGGGATGGCACTCGACTCGAACCAGATCAGGGGATGTTTCTAGAATTAGCGGCGGCACATCATCGCTATCATTGCCCGCTCTCACGCACGCTGTATTTTGGCAAGCCACCCGCTAAATATCGCAAGCTAGAGCAAGTGATTGCCGAAAGTATTGAGCGTCTCCTACCTTTATTTAAACCGGGCAATACCTGTGGTGAATTAGCTCAGACGTTTTTCAATTATCTTCATCACCACGGTTATGAAAAAAATAATCGCTGCGGTTACTCAATTGGAATGAGCTATCCACCCGATTGGGGCGAGCGCACCATGAGTTTACGTGCCGAAGACTCAAGCATTTTACAAGCAGGTATGTGTTTCCATTTTATGCCCGGGATGTGGTTTGAGGATTGGGGCTTTGAAATGACGGAAAGTATTCTGGTGACAGCTCAAGGTGGTGCATGCTTAGCCAATGTTCCACGGCAAATCTTGGTGAAATAGGTAATCTCAATGAGCAAATTAGATCACCCCATCAGTAGCAGTATTGATTTCGAACAAGACGGTATTCAACACGGTTTCTTACGCCTACCCTATTCACGTAATGATTCAGCTTGGGGAGCGATTTTAATTCCCATTGTGCAATTCAAAAACGGTGTAGGTCCTACAGCACTGATCACTGGCGCCAATCATGGCGATGAATATGAAGGACCGATTGCTTTATATAATTTTGCTCAACGCACTGATTTAGAATGCTTTCAAGGGCGGGTTATCTTGATCCCTGCGATGAACTACCCTGCTTTTCAGGCAGGTACACGGGTTTCACCCTTGGATCAACTGAACATGAACCGAATCTTTCCGGGTAAAGTCGATGGCTCAGTCACCCAAGTATTAGCCGATTATTTTAGCCGTAGGTTATTACCGATGGCTGATTATGTGTTAGATCTGCACTCTGGTGGTAAGACTCTGGATTTTTTGCCCTTTGCGGCTTGCCATGCTTTATCCAACCCAGCACAACAGGCTCAATGCGAAGCTGCAATGCAAGCCTTCGCTGCACCTTATCACTTAAGACTCTTAGAAGACACACGCGGCATGTATGATCACCAAGCAGAAATGATGGGTAAAGTATTTGTATCAACCGAATTAGGCGGTGGCGGTACAACCCATCCACGTTCTATCGCCTTGGCTAAACGTGGCCTTGATAATTTTTTAATTCATGCAGGAATTCTCCAAGGAGCATTACAAAACGACCCTCAACCCAGCCAAGGTTTAGACATGAATCAGCAGAGTTATGTGTTTGCTGAACATCAGGGTTTATTAGAGCCGTGTGTGAGTTTAGGTGATGAGGTCGAGCAAGGACAATTAATCGCCTATATACATACCATTGAGCGAACCGCTGTCAAGCCACAGGCCTATTACGCTCGCTCTAGTGGCCTAGTTTTAGCGCGACATCTACCTTCGTTAATCAAAATGGGCGATTGCTTACAAGTTATAGCCACTTTAAAACCAAATTTATAGAAAAATGCAAGCATTTTTTAAAAAGTTTTCCACACCCTAAACCAAAAAAATTATCCACTTGTCAAGTGGTAGTGAGCTGCGAGCAACACGAATACTATTGAGTGAAACTTTCTATAACTACTTGATTTTAAAATATAAAAAATATTGATTAATTTTTGATCAATCTGTTAATAGCCGCGATTCATCTGCCATCCAGAAGACTATCCGCAAGTTATCAACAGACTTATCCACAGCTTCTGTGCATAACCGCTAATTTCCTTTGAGCAACAAGGATTTGTCACCGTTCTGTCATTAAAATTAAGCCCCAAAAAATATATTCAGCCCCCAAGATCGCCAATCTTGTAAAATGCTCATTTATGGAAGCAAGATTACTCATCGCTGTACCGCGCCCATTGCGCACCCTGCTCACTTATACCTATCCAGCAACAGCTCAAATCACTCTAGGCTGCCGCGTCGCTGTACCTCTAGGGCATGGACGTAGTATCGGGCTAGTTATAGCATTAGCAGAAAATGCTGCGAGTACGCCCTATCAACTCAAACCAATCAAAGCACTGTTAGACCAAGAGCCATTACTGGATGCTCACTTACTCGAATTTCTACAATGGGCAGCGCGCTATTATCATCATGCGATTGGTGAAGTTATCTTTAGTGCTATTCCCAATGCCTTGCGAGCAGGTCGACCTTTACCGCAAGTCCTCACTTGGCAAGCAATCCCGACACCCGATGCAGCCGCTCAACTCAAACGGGCTAAGCGCCAAGCCGAGTTATATCAATGGCTCAGCCAACAAACTGAGCCGAGTTCTGCCCAAGCTATTCATACGCAGCTAGGGGCGAGTTGGCGGCCGATCTTAGCTGCCTTGGTTGATAAGGGTTTGGTAGCAGAAAACCTCAGTCCGACACGAATACAGCGTTCTAGCTTGGGTAAACTGACTCCCAAACTCGTGTTAAGTGAGCAACAGCAAGCATGCCTGCTCCAATGTGAAACTTGGATGCAAGCATCGACCCTACAACCCATTTTATTGCAAGGGGTAACAGGCAGCGGCAAAACAGAAATCTATTTACGCTTGATCGAAACTTATTTAGCCCGTGGTCAGCAAACCCTGATTTTAGTCCCCGAAATTGGCTTAACTCCGCAACTCGTACAGCGCTTTAGCGATCATTTTCCTGAGCAGCAAATCAGTTGCTTGCATTCGGGCTTAAATGATACGGAACGCTTGCAAGCGTGGATGGATGCTCGTTCAGGACAAGCCGATATTGTGATTGGCACCCGCTCTGCGGTATTTACAGCCTTTGCCGATTTGGGGCTGATTATCATTGATGAGGAGCATGATACCTCGTTCAAGCAGCAAGAAGGCTTTCGTTATCACGGGCGGGATTTGGCGATTAAGCGAGCGCAGATGCTAAATATTCCGATTTTACTAGGTACTGCAACCCCCGCTTTAGAAACTTTGCAGAATGCCGATCAAGGCCGCTATCACTACCTGCGTCTTGAACAGCGCCCAGGTAAAGCACGCCCACCCAGTTTAGAAGTACAAGATATTCGTGGGCAACATTTGCACTCGGGTTTAAGCAAGCTCAGTTTACAAGCTATTCAGCGCAGTTTAGAGCGCAATGAACAAGCTATGCTTTTTATTAATCGACGTGGCTTTGCCCCGATGCTGCTTTGCCCTGCTTGTGGCTGGCTTGCCCATTGCCCGGCCTGTAGCGCAAATATGACCTATCATGCGCGGAAAAATCGTATTATTTGCCACCATTGTGGAGCTGATGAGCGCGCAGAAGCGGCTTGCCCAGCCTGTCAGAATCCACAATTGATAACCCAAGGCCAAGGTACTGAACGCATTGAATTAGTTCTCCAGCAGTATTTTCCAGAAACCCCCGTAGTACGCATTGATCGGGATACCACTAGTCGGAAAGGCTCACTCGAACGCCATCTAGAAACTGTACGTAACACCGAGCGTTTGCTATTGGTGGGAACACAAATGTTGGCTAAGGGACATGATTTTCCAAATTTAACTTTGGTCGTTATTTTGGATGTGGATGCTGCTTTATTAAGTTCGGAATACCATGCTTTGGAACGTTTTGGGCAATTGTTTACACAAGTCGCAGGGCGTTCAGGACGCAGCAATAAAGCCGGGCATGTCATTTTGCAAACCACCCAGCCCCAACACCCTAAGTTATTAACCTTACTACACACGGGTTACCTAGCCTTTGCTCGCCAATTAATTGAAGAGCGTAAGCAATGGCAATTTCCGCCCTTTAGTTATCAAGCCTTGATTCGTGCAGAAGCCGCTGAAATGGACCAAGCTTTACAGTATTTAGAACAATTGCGCCTAAGCATACCCGCACAAGCCGGTGTGTTTTTGATGGGGCCGGTGCCAGCACCCTTAGAAAAACGCGCTGAACGCTACCGAGCACAACTGCTAATTCAGGCGGAGAGTCGGCAATTGCGGCATCTTTGCCTAAACTATTTAACAAACCAAGAAAAAAATAGCCCAAACCAAAAAAGCCTTCGCTGGTCTATAGACATAGATCCTGTAGAATTATCATAATGCTGGATGCGCTTCTTGCTACTAGACATTAAATAAACCTCAGGATCGCGTACATTCACTGCGCTAATAATGGATTAATAATGATCATGACTAAAGATTTCAAAACGACAGAGACTGCTGCTGCTTCTCAATACGGAATTAGCTGGGTTTTAGGTGGGATCGCGGTCGGCTTATTAGCAGGTGGGGTTGTTTATGCCTTAATCAGCCCCAAGCCGCCAACGGTATCCGCAGCGACACCCTCGCCTACCACGACGAATACAGCTGTGTCGGCTAACCCCGGCACAAACAACAGCTCTACGAGTACGGCAACCAGTAGTTTACAGGATAAGCCCTCAACGACCGATAATCGCCCCGGCTTTAGTTATCATGCAGTCCTACCACAATTGGAAATGTCCGTACCAATGACGGTACATGAAGATAATCCTGATGGTGAAACGACCAAAGCAGCCACTACTGAAGAGAAAAAACCAGTCAAAACAGCGGAGCTAACCGCATCTAAACCTGAGTCAGAACCAGCAGTCGAAAAACCGCAAGTGGCTACTCAGGGTAAGATCATGTATCAACTCGGTGCTTATAAATCGGAAGCTCAGGCCAGCCAAATTCAACGTTTGGCCAGTCAAAAAGGCTTAAATACCCGAATCGAGGCGACTGAAATTAAAGGTGAGCGCTGGTATCGGGTACGCTTAGGCCCGACTAACGATGCTAAGACAGCGAATCGCTGGAAACAGATGCTTTCAGGTATGGGAATTAGCGCAATGGAAATTCGTTTGTAATAATAGCGCAGATAAAATTTAATAGAATAACGGTTGGTAAAAGTTAAAGGAGTATTCATGGCTTATTTAGATACCGGAACTGGTTTAGTCGTTGCCCAAGCGTCTGAAGCTGAACGCAGCACCTTTATTCGCCGCACCTATCTGCATTTAGGTGGGGCTATTTTAGCTTTCGCTTTGCTGGAAGCTTTATTGATACGCTCAGGTGTTGCTGAGTCTTTTGTCGTGATGCTCAGTGGCAGTAAATGGTCATGGCTGATCGTCATGGCTTTGTTTATGGGTGTGTCTTACATCGCGGACCGTTGGGCACATTCGGCCATTTCTCGTGGCATGCAATATGCGGGGCTCGGCTTATTCGTGGTTGCTGAAGCGATTGTCTTTATGCCACTTATTTATATGGCCTTGCAATTTACAGCATCGACTGGCTCTAATGTATTGCTCAGTGCAGGCTTAATGACCGTCATGTTAGCTGGTGGGATTACCTTTACTGCCTTCAGCACTAAGAAAAACTTTTCGTTCTTAGCGCCCTTCATTACTGTCGGTGGCTTTGTCGCTTTAGGTTTGATTTTAGCCAGTATTATTTTCGGCTTTAGCTTAGGTTTAGTGTTTTTCGGAGCGATGGTGATTTTTGCAGGGGCAGTCATGCTCTATCAAACTTCACAAATCATCCACGAATATAATAGTGAACAATATGTAGCAGCTTCTTTAGGCCTATTTTCTAGCGTTGCCTTAATTTTCTGGTACATCGTGCAATTCCTGATGAGCCTTGGCAGCAGCGATTAAATTAATCCATTTCCATAAAGGCGCTAGTTTTAGCGCCTTTTTTATTTTTACTGGCTAATAAAAATAGTGCATCAGTTAGTTAATCAACTACTGGATAAAACCTTAATCTATGAGGATTAATCTATGAGCATTTATGCAATAGGTGATATTCAAGGCTGCTATGAACCCTTACGGCGTTTATTGGATCAAATACGTTTTGATCCCCGCTATGATCAATTGTGGTTTACAGGTGATTTAGTCAGTCGCGGTAAACATTCCTTAGAAACTTTGCGCTTCGTGCGATCTTTATCCTTAGACCATGCTGCACTGAGCGTTTTGGGTAATCATGACATCAGCTTAATTGCCGCCGCTTATGGCCTGATAGAGCCACATAAAAGTCTGCGTAAATTGCTGGATGCACCTGATTTATTTGAATTAGTCGAGTGGCTACGTCAATGCCCTTGTTTACACGTCGACCCTGACCAGCAAATGATCCTAGTCCATGCAGGCATTTCGCCTGAATGGGATTTAGCCCTAGCACAACAACAAGCCACTCGACTTGAGCAGGCCTTGCGCCAAGCGCATCCAGAAACTTGGTTAGCCACCGCTTATGGAAATCAACCCGCAGCTTGGCACAACTGCCAAACCCCAGCCGATCAAGATCGTTATAGCTTAAATGCCTTCACCCGCATGCGCTTCTGCTATCCTGATGCAAGCTTGGAATTTCAGCAAAAATTGAACCCAATCGCCGTTAGTCAGTCTCAAGCAGAACTGATCCCTTGGTTTCGCCATCCCAAACGTTTGCCTATTCCTTATACAATACTGTTTGGGCATTGGTCTACTTTAGGGTATCATCGGGAGCATAATATAATAGCGCTAGATACTGGCTGTGTATGGGGCGGCCATTTAACTGCGTTAAATATTGATACTAAAAATCGTATTGGGCAGGCTTGTCACGATTATGAGCGACGAGAAAAAGGATAATGTGCCCCAACCAACAACCTATTTGGGCACTGTTAAAGTCAATATCTTAGGCAAAGATTATTATGTACAAACTAGTACTCCGCCGATGAGTGCTAGCTTAGAAGAGCTCGAACGAGCACTGAAACACAATCGTGGGCTAATTGGGCAAGCTCAAGAACAAATGAAAGCAGCGGTCATTGATCAGATGTTTATGTTCAAACCACCGATGCTGGTTAATTTCGATAGCCCCACGCAAAATGCCATCATGGCACATATCAATATCAATATTCTGATTCCACTGATTAATTTGCGCGGGGGTCATGCAGTGTTTGAGAAAGCAGAGACTTTTCACGTCAAATCCCGAGTGGAGATTATGCGTAATGCGGCCGAGCGCGTTGCTTATATGGAGCAACAAGCTAAAACTAGCCCGGTAAAATCTGCCTTTGTAATTGTTATTGTACTGGCTTTAGTGATGTCTGTGCTGATGGTCAATCAGGCGTGAACCAGAATTTCTGCCACCGAAGCCTCCAAAGCTGGCAAATCGGGGATCAAACATACCAGCTGTGAAATCCTTACTTGCCGCGCCACATAAGGGCAACGTTGAGTGTTGCCACTATAGTCATCGCGTAAAGTATCTTCACTAATTTCGACCGTCTGCAAACCACCTTGCACCTGTAAGGCAATAAACGGCAGATCATCACAATCAGAAACCGTATGTAAAATTAAACAGTTACTTGCGGTTTCGATATTACCCTCACCGAGCATACATAAGGATTCAAGAGAGACCACTGGCACAGGGCGATTTAACCAACTCAGCCAACCAAGAATCCCCGGTAGCTCCGAGGATGCTAAATGTTCGGCAGTCACTAATTCAGCAATTAAATTAAACGGTACAATCAAACTACCATGTTGTAAGCGTAAGACGGCACATTTAATCATTGGTTTGATAGGATTCATACAGCCATCTCCTCAGCCCAGTCTGGATTCAAAGCTAAATAACGCCGGATTAAAGCCATGAGTTCTTGGTTTTGATAAGGTTTACCTAAGAAACTATTCGCTCCCAATTGCTCGGCTCTTTGTTGATGCTTGTCTGCAGTACGTGAGCTAATCATAATAATCGGCACATGATTCCAGTCTGGATTTTGGCGCACAGTTTCTAACACTTCAAAACCGTCCATCCGGGGCATTTCAATATCCATTAAAATTAAATCAGGATCGAATTTATCCAACATCTCCAAAGCCTCTAACCCATCTTTAGCGGTGCCTACTAACATATTTTCGCTGATCAAAAGCTTTTCTGTGACCTTACGCACAGTAATTGAATCATCCACCACTAAAATATGCGGACGCTCGTGCTGCTCGGACGACTTCATCGCAAATGTTTTATCGGTTGCCTCAACACTGCTCTTACTACTGCTTGTTCCACTCACGCGCAAAGCCAGATCAGCCATATCTGGGAGCAATACGACCTCACCATCACTGGTAATCGTCGCAGATGAATAGAAGCGACTTTCTTTAAATAAACTCCCCAAAGACTGTAAGACCACCTCACGTCGGCCAAAGATCTTATCAACGATCCAAGCAATACAATGCCCACCACTGGTACGAACAAAAACCACCGGATAGACATGCTCATCCTGTAACACTAATTGGCTACCCGGCTCTAACAGAGCACCTAAATAACGCACTACATAATCATGGCCACTAAAGGCAATGAATTTATCGGTCTGATCCAGATGCTCTCGCACTTTATTCAAATCTAAGCGTGCCAAACCCTGCACATAACCTAAAGGTAAGGCATAAGTTTGGCTCTGTGTGCCGACAAACAAAACTGGGTTAGCCGCCATTGCAAACGGTAAGCGCATGGTAAACAGTGTGCCCTGTCCTTCGACCGAGCTAATTTGCAGATGCCCGCCCAAGGCTTTCACCTCTGAGCTGACCACATCCATGCCAACACCCCGCCCCGAGATTTGGCTAAGGGTATGCGCGGTAGAAAACCCCGGCCGTAAAATCAAGCGCAGAACTTCCTGATCCGATAAAGACTCTTGCGCACGAATCAGCCCTAACTCCTCAGCCTTAGCCAGCAAGCGCTTGCGATGCAGACCACGGCCATCATCTTGTACTTGGAAAACAATTTCGGTGTCTTCACGGAATACTTTTAAACTCAGCATCCCCTGAGCAGCCTTACCGAGAATCAGCCGCTCTTGTGGAGGCTCAATTCCATGTGACACTGCATTCCGCAATAAATGCTCAATGGGGGCTGTCATCCGTTGCAATAAATGCCGATCGAGCCTAAACGATTCACCCTCGACCTCAAGATTCACCTCACGCCCTAATTCAGACGAGGTTTGACGCACAATCCGCTTTAAGCGTGGCACAATCACCATTGCTTCAACTAAGCGCGTTTCTAGTAAATCTTGATGCAAATAACGACTTGAGCTAAGGGCATCTTTTAGTACAGCATTACTATTGCGTAACTGCACCCCTAAATCGGCTTCGATATTCACCAAGTCATTTAAACTTTCAGCCAAGGCTCTTGAAAGGCGCTGTAATTCAGAATACTGATCCATCTCGAGTGGATCAAAATCAGCGCCTTTATTCTGAGCCGCTGCTGATTGGCGATAACCTGCATGAATTTGCGCTTCGGTTTCTAGCTCTAAAGAGCGCAGTAGTTGCTTTAAGCGGGACGCGGTGCGACTAAACTCACCCACATCATCCGTCATGAGTTGCAGACGTTCACTTAAAGTATTTTGTTGCATATTCAAGCTACCGGCGCGGTCAATCATCTTATCTAAGAAAACGGCAGGTAAACGAATTTGCTCTTGTGCTAAGGCAGCACTTGCCTCGTCACTCAGGCTAGGCGTAACTTGTTTAGTTTCAGGTTTTTTCTCTATTAATACGGAGCTGTCCGGCAAGGAGAGTGCTTTTTCTGCTAGCAAACGCTCTAATAAACTATCATACGTTTTAACCGGTGTATGAATGCTCGGTGCATTCAAATAAGTACCAAGGCTAGTGCTTACTGCTTGTTGCTGCGACTCAGTAGGCACTGACGGTTGAATAACTGGTTTAGATTTAGGTTCACCTTCAGGCACAAGCGCCTCTAATGCGGGTGCTTGCTCTAAATGCAGATAAGTTTCTGCTAGGCTATTAATCTGATCCACTAGACTTTGGAGCAAGCGTAGCTTAGTCGCTACCTCTTGCGGGCTAGCATGCCGCCCCAATTTTTCTAACAAAGTTTCCGCTTGATGGGCTAGGTCGCCTAAATCGGTTAAGCGTGCCATGCGTGCTCCACCCTTTAAGGTATGTAGCTCCCGCTCTAAAGAACGTCTAATCTCCCAATCGGCTGGCTTAGCATTCAGGGCTTGCATCCAATGATCCATACTCCGCAACTGATCGGGCAGCTCCTCACGGAACATGGTCCATACCAATTGATTTTCAGTTTGATCATCAAATTTCGGTGGCAGACTAGTGGGTGTTTCCAAAGGAACTGGATCTTCAGTCCGCTGATTTACCTCGTTAGCTGCAAGCTCAGGTTCGGATTCAGCTTCGGGTTGATGTGCTGCCAACCATGTCAATTCTTCAATAGGAGCAGCTGATAGCGTTAATTCTGATTCAGGTTGAGGTTCAGGTTTAATGGTGCTGGACATCTCGGCTGCCTGAGTCAATTCAGGTAAACTTGACTCAAAGACATCCGTTGCCATCAAGAAACTATCACTAGAACCATCATCTAAGCTAGGGCTTAGGAAGTCATCAGTGTAGTCTAGCTTCGCGGAGAAACTAGGTAGAGTTTCATCAATAATCTCGGCATCCGTGATAATAAACGCAGCATTAGCCAGCTCAGGGCTTGGCTCTTCTACAGCACTCGCAGGCGCTTTGGCTTCTAATTGAATAATCGAATCAAACAAGAGCAAATCAGGCTCAGCGCTCACTACGATATTCGGATCACGAATAAAATCTTCAACCTTTTTAATTTCGGCTTTAGCATCCGCATCAGTTTGCGTGGCAGTCAGGAAAAAATCCAAGCGCTTAGTCAGATACTGGGTTGATTGATTTAAGAGTTCACAACAGCGCTCATTAATCGGTAAGGTTTTTTCTAACACGCGGTTGAGCATGCATTCATGCGCCCAAGCATAATCACCAAGGGCTAAAGCACCTGCCATCCGCCCACTGCCCTTGCAGGTATGGTAGCCACGGCGAATGTCTTTCAGCAGCTCAGAATACTGTTGCTGTTGCAACCATTGTGGAATCCACTCTTGGAAATTGGCTTGGATTTCGGTGATTTCTTCCACGAAGATTTCGTAGATGTCATCGCCAACTTTCTCACGTAAAGCTGACGAATCATAAGTCTCTGTATTTAGACTGCTCGAACTGCTCAAGCTACTCGTTTCAAGAACGGCAGCTGGAGCAGTGACCGCTAGGATCGGTGGGCTTAAGCTTCCGTGAGTAGACGCTGATTGCGTAACTTCACAAAAAGGCTCTGCGGTGTTTGCTGTTTGGCTTTTTTTTTATGCTCCAGCTCAGCCTGCCCTTGAGCAAGATTGGCCTCGTCTAACAAATCCACCTTGGTATAATCGTCTAGCTCACGCAGCTTCTCAAAACCCACGGGTACTAAGGGTAAGTGATCTTCATTATTACTAATACATGACAAGGCTGCCTCCAGCAAAGTCATAATATCGGCAACACAATAAATCTCTTCTAAGGCTGGTTTACGTTTGGAAACTTGTAAGTCTTTACTTAGATACGCTTTCACACCTTGAGCTAAGGGCTGAATTTCTTGGTGGCCTAAAACATCTAAAGCCCCAGAAATACCCCGCAGAATCTTGGTAATTTCCTCCAAATGAGTGAAATTACCTGCCTCTTGATGGAAGGCCGCTAATTCGGTTTGTGCTTTTGCCAAAGCCGTTAAGGAAGTACGCACCGCTTCACGCACTGCACTTAATTCACTCCCGCTTTGCCCCTCCCCAAAGAAAATTTCTTGAGTACGGTCATAGCCGGTTTCAGCATACTCATGTAGCACGGTTTCTAATTTTAAATAGTGCTCACTCATACGCTCTAACAGATCAGGGCTTAGCTGTAGATTAGCAGCCACCGAAGCTTGCTGCTCTGTAGCAATTTGATCCGTCAGCTCAGCAGCCGTACCTAAGCCTAACATCCCCAAAGTTTGTGCTAAACTCCCCGTCCGTTTAGCAACCTCACCTAATACCGGAGCAGGATGTTCACGCTGACCGAGGCTTTCAACCTGCGACATTAATAAGGTTAATTCATCTTGCAACTGCGAAGAAACCGCCTGCCATAGTTCACGTCCGGGCTTGGTATAATAAGTACGTAACTCTTGCAAAGTACCGCCTTTAGGCAGATACAAATCTAAATGATAAGCCTCTTTAACCGCGCCTAAAGTACCCTCACTTTCCTCGGCTAAACCCACGTAATACAGTAAGTTTTTCAATAGCTCATCAGGCAAGGACTCGTTATAAGCCGTTTCTTGTAAATCCCCAAACCGCCGAATTTCACGCTCCATCCGCCCCATCAACAATTTAACGGCCGCGCTATCTTCTAATTTATTTTCTTCTAAAGCTTGTAATAACCCACCCGTCACCCACCATAAGGCGCGTAAACGCTCTTTTTCATGCAGGGTCAGCATATTAGCCGCGACCTTACGAGCCGCTTGCAAGTGGAAAGCCGGGCGGTCATTGTTATACCAACCTAAGAGGGCTTTTTGCATATAGAAGCGCAGACGCTTGGTGGCTTGATCCAATTTATCCGCCGGCAAAGCGATATATTTATCCGTACCGATTTGCTCATTAGTCACTACACCCTCAGCCGGCAAAAAGACCAAATGCTCAGATAATAGTTCGGCCTCACGGGCGGCACGTAAATTATTCAGCATCGGCAACACAATGACGGGTAAATCAGCATAGCCATCCCGTAAATGCTTCAAATATTCGGATAATTGTAATAAACCATCCGCTGTCACCGTGCAGGCTTCTTGCCAGTTTTTCACCTTCTCTTGGCGAATGGCATCCATTAATAGGACAACCTCGCGCCCTAACATATAAGCGCCTTCGGTATCCAAGATGTCCAACACCCCAAGCGCGTGCCGGGCTTTACCAATGGCTAGCTCTAAATGACTTAAAGCTGTGTCGCCTACATACTGAGAAAATGATTGGCGGGTTTCAGCTAATAACTTTTCAGTTTCCCCAAGCACCCATCCCAGACGACTAGCTAGACTCGATTTATCGGAAATCATGCGACTTGTGCCCCCATACGTCTGTTCACTTTTTTATAATCATTATTATTCATCATTTTCTGCCTTCTACTTGATCGGCGCTGTCTTATTCAAAGTAAAATCGGCAATCGAGCGCCGCAATTCACTCGCTGTTTCGTTCAAGTTGGAAACCAGTTCCGTAGTTTCTTTACTGAACTGCTCAGTTTGTAGCGTGCCTTCTTGAATGGATTGCATCGTACTAGTCACTCGGGTTGCCATATCTGCTTGCTTAAAAGAAGCATCGGAAATATTAGCGATCAAGCGGGCTAAACTGGTCGAAACCTCTTCAACTTCATCTAAGGCTGCACCCGCTGAATCTGCATTACGCGAGCTAGTCACGACTCTAGCCGTGGTTTGCTCCATCGAGGCAATCGCTTCTTGGGTATCGGTTTGAATTGCACGTACTAATAAATCAATCTTGCGACTTGCCTCTGCAGAACGTTGAGCTAATTGTTGCACTTCATCCGTGACACGCTCAAAGCTCCGCCCACCTCCAGCGATTGATGAAGTTTGAATGGAAGCATTCAAGGCTAAGATATTGGTTTGCTCAGCAATATCATTCATGAGGCGCACAATATCCCCTACCTCTTGCGAGGTTTCACCTAAGCGTTTAATCCGTTTTGAGGTTGATTGAATCTGTTCGCGCACGGTCACCATATCTGCCATTGCACTGCGAACCGTATGTGCACCTGCTTGAGAAATTTCTAAAGATTTACGGGCAACCTCAGTTGATGCTGCCGCATTGCGGGAAACTTTGTGAATCGAATGGGTCATGGCCGCAATCGCTGAGGAGGCCATTGAAATTTCTTCCGATTGGCGAGTACTGGCTTGTGAGAGTTGGGTAATGCGTTTATCTGCAATCTGTGCAAAACGTGTTAAACGTCCTGAAGTATCATCAATTTTAATGACTAATTCGCGCAAAGCATCGACCGCATAATTCACCGAATCCGCAATCGTGCCGGTAATATTTTCCGAAACCGTCGCTCGGATGGTTAAATCCCCTTCGGCTAGGGTACTCATTTCATCCAACAAACACATAATCGACTCTTGCTGCTCTGACTCCACCTTACTCCAAGCCGTTTGTTGGGTATAAAAACGATAAAATAGATAAGTCACCCAAAGTACATTCAAGAGCATCACAAAACAGCCTAACATGCCAATATGCATAGCCTGTTGATAATCAAGCCACGCTGACCCAATGACAAACAGGATGATCATGCCCATGATGCTAAATAGCAACAAGCCGATCGGTATCCAGATCATTTTGCCAGTAAAAAAACTGTTTGAGAGTTGCGTTGAATTATCCATTTTTTTTTATTCTTTTATTCAAGCTCGCTCATTAAACTGTTGAAGTCGAGAGCACAGAACGCTGTAACTCTAAACCACGCATTAAGTTTCTCGCTTGCAAGATTGGCATTACCTCACCATTCATTACAATGCATTGTGTGGCATATGAGCGCCAGACGGCCAGACTATCACTTAAAACTTTAATTTCAGCACTATCTGACCAAATGTGACGAATCCCAATTAATTCATCCACTTTAATACCGAACCATTCCTCTTGCCCTTGTACGACTAGAATCCGCGCTGACAATTGATTAATCGAACCACTCGATTGCCCTAAAAACAGCTGACGCCCATCTAAAACATTCAATAACTGATTGCGAAAATAAGTAAGGCCTAACATCCAGTTGGGTGCACCGAGTACTTTGGTTAATTTACCGGGTGCAATCACTTCATCCACCTCGTCTTGACGCAGTACACAACGCCAAGTACCAATTTTTACCACCAAAGCAGACCACGCTTCGATCGGTCCTTGATGTTGTTCTGCCTCAAGCTGACGTTTTCTCTCTCTTAGCAGAGCTAAACCGACCAGCAGTTCATAAGGGCTGGCCATGTTTTATCCCCCCGGCGCATACTTGCTGATTACACCTAAAAGCTCGGGTAATTTAACCGGCTTAATCAAATACTCTTTCGCACCTTGGCGCATTGCCCACAAACGATCAGTCTCCGTTGATTTGGAGCTGCAAACAATAATGGGGATATGCCGAGTATCTGGATTACGACTTAAATCACGTGTCGCCTGAAACCCATTGACTAATGGCATCACCACATCCATTAGAATCAAATCGGGTTTACAAACACGCGCCACTTCAATACCTTCTTGCCCGTTACATGCAATGCTGACTTTATAGCCATGATGCTCTAACAGAGATTTAAATATCCGCGTCTCTGTTAAAGAATCATCAATAATCAGCACATGCTTAGCCACAGTTCACTACTCCCGAGCGACAGCTGCACCATCTCCGACTCTTTCATGTGTCGCTTGGAGATGTGGCAAAACATGGCTATAAATCGTTGACAGTAAATCTTGACGAGTAAACGGCTTAGTCAGATACTTATCTGAACCCGCTAAACGCCCCCGTGCTAAATCGAACAAACCATCTTTGCTCGACAACATAATCACAGGAATGTCTCGATAATTACGGTTGGCTTTAATCAGCGCACATGTCTGATAACCATCCAAACGGGGCATCATAATATCCACGAATACGACATCTGGTTTGAACGTGGCAATGATAGGCAAAGCCTCAAAACCATCGGAAGCGGTCGTTACCCAACATTGATATTCGGATAACAAGGCCTCTGCTGTACGCAGAATCGTTTTGCTGTCATCAATAATGAGTACCTTCAGGCCTGACAGGTCTCGACCTGGAGTAACTTGGTTTGGATCTGACGTATTCACGCGCGTCGCTCTTTATGTATTTTTATTTATGTTTTTTAAAGGTCAGCTGATCATGTCAGCAAGCCTCTAACTTGCAAAAGGCCTATCTACTGACAGATACTGACTGACTCGCATCATAACCATTAAAGCTGATACTCAGTCTAAAGAAACCCCTGTCACTCACAAAGATTCTTCGGACAAGCGCATCAAGCTGCAGTCTGGATGGTCGCTGTCAATGCACTCACTAAAGTAAGATGCGTTATTTCTGGCGCACAATTGCGTCTAATCGGCAGCCCCGTTGTTCCTATTCCACGACTGGTATAGACCCAAGACTGATTCACACGATGCAAGCCTTGGACATATTTTTTCCCCAAGTAAGGCCGAATAAACGGTTTACCCGGTTTTACTTGAACTTGCCCCCCGTGGGTATGCCCTGATAGCTGCAGAGAAATCCGCGTATCATCCGCATACCAATCAATCATATCCGGCTCATGAGCCAACAATACGACCGGTATATTACCCCGATGCCCGGCTAACGTGGCCTTAATATCCGGTTTTCCAAGCCAACCATCATCAATGCCCGCTAGATGCAGGCAATAATGCCCCACTTGAATATCCAAACCTTGATTACATAGCACCTTAATGCCATGACGCTCAAAGGCTTGGGTGATCAAAGCTGCATTCGCTTTAATATCATGATTGCCTAAGACCGCGAATAAACCAAACCGCGCATTTAACTTAGCTAAGGCGGGGGCTAAATCCAGAATATCTTGCTCATCATGCCAGACATAATCACCCGTTAAGACGATTAAATCAGGCTTTAATAAATTCGTGCGCGCCACTGCCCGCTCAATATGCTCTAATTGCGTAAACGGGCGTAAATGCAGATCCGTCAATTGCACGATTGTGAAACCCTCTATTGAGGGTGGCAAATGGGCAATCGGGATTTCTGTAAACTCCTCAACCAGCCAACGGATTTCATTGCGCCGCACAGCATGGTGCTCGTCATTGAAATAATCAAACTTGCCAATTTGATTGAGCATTTTTTGAGGGGTTTTACCCGCTTTAAGCATAACTAGACCTCTTGAATCAATGGCTTACATTCCATTGCGAAATTCTTCATTAAATAAACCGTCGCCTGCTCTAAGGGGTGCTAAGGCTTGCGCATAACGCTCTAAAATACCTAATGCCCATTGAATCCGCTGACGATAATAACGATCAGCCTCTGGAGTATTCATAGTGGCGTCTTCGTTTAATACCTGAGTCACCTCACGGATAATAATATGCTCTGGAAGATAACAAATACGATTATTTTTGTAACTGCTCATGCGTAATTCAGCCACTGGATAAGCTCCACCGGTTGAGGATGACACAGCAATAATTAATGCTGGCTTATGCGCTAGCTCGTTTCGCCCCCACATTAAGAAAAAATTCTTCAAGCCTGAAGGAACTTGGCCATGCCACTCTGGTGTGACAATCACAAACCCCTGACTAGCGGCTAGTTGCGCGGATAACGGATCAAGTAATTGCTGCCACTTAGGGTTACCCTCCCAAATGGATTCATCCCAAAGTGGCAAAGGATTGCCTGCCAAACTAAAAATATCCGCTTTAGTACCCTGTGCGCTTAAGACAGTTTGTACATAGTTGGCAACTTTTTCGCTTTGGGAGTTATGGCGGTGACTGCCACTGATGATCGTGAATTGCATACAGAACCCTTGACTGAAACTTGTTAAATATTTTAGCAGGGAGCTCATTGAAAAAGAAAAACCGGACATAATGCCCGGCTTCTCATTTTCACATCAGAACTCAATAATTAGCGATTTAAATAAATAAGCAAATATCTGAATCACCTGCAAATTCTAGGAAAGAGGCCGCACCTGCATATTCGACATTATCAATAAACTCAGAGTGCTCCATATCAAATAAATCAACGGTCATCTGGCAGGCGATAAATTTTACATCCGCCTCTAAACATAAATCACGCAGGTCACCTAAATCAGCGACCCCTTTGCCTGCCATTTGCTTTTTCATCATACTGGTCATCATGCCCTGCATGCCAGGTAGGGCTTGCAGTAGAACCGGCACTGGAAAAGGCATCGGCATAGCCGGGTTACCTAATGAAGTCACCGCTAATTTCATATCTTTCTTCAAAAGCTGTAAGCCATAGAAAGTGAAGAAAATTTTTACATCATAATCGAGGGCAGCCGCAGTTGAAGCCAGAATAAAGGGTGGATAACCCCAATCCAAAGTACCCTTAGTTGCAATAATTGCTAATTTCTTTGCCATAACCTGTTCCTTTCCATTTCCACCTTGAGCTTCCGTGTCTGCTAACTGCGGAAACCCACCTCTCCAAAGCTACCCATTAAAACCCAAGGTTTTAAGCGGCAGGACGTACAATCTGATAACCCGACTGATACCAGCCAATAATGCCACCGCGTAAATTAATCGCATCAATACCCGTATTTTGCTTTAAATACATACAGGCTTGTGCTGAACGGGCACCACTGCGGCAATACAGTACAATTTTTTCATCACTTGCAAACTCGCTCATCCGCAGCGGCAAAACATGCAAGGGCAAAAACTCTGCACCTTCGATAATCCCCTGTTGAAATTCAGCCTCAGAGCGCACATCCACTAAGCGCAGCTTTTCACCGCTGCTCAGCATGCTCTTTAGTTCTGATGCATCAACTTCATTGATTCCGTACATGGTGTCTCTCTAAAAACAAAACATTAAACTATAATAATATTCTAATAATCGGTCTTTTTTGTCAAGTTAAGGCCTCTGGCTAAGTTCAGGATTTGCAACTAAATCTCTTAAATTTCATCTATAGTTAGACCATCGGCTCTCGTTACTTAGGTAAAAAACGCTATGCTTAACCAATTCGCGCTGTTTCTTGCGCTATTTTTGATGACGAGCCTGACTACGTTGACGGCTCCTTTGAGCTATGCGACGGATCTTAATTTAAATCTTCCTGATATTGAGCTGCCTGAAGTGATGGCTAATGCAAGTAGCCTAGGCACCGCCCAAGAGCAACAGGCGGGTTTAGCCTTACTGCGTGAGCTACGTCGGCGCCGTCCTATGATTGAAGACCCCGAGTTAGTGGATTGGATTAATCAGCTAGGTCAACGCTTAGGTAGCCGCAGCCCTAATCGCAACCCTCTGTATTTTATGATTGAGAAGAATCATCTCGTCAACGCCTACACCTTGACTGGAGGCGTAATCGTGATCAATTCGGGTTTAATTTTAAACACTCAATCCGAAAGCGAATTAGCGGCGGTGATCGCCCATGAAATTGCCCATGTCTCACAGCGCCATTTAGCTCGGATGCAAGAAGCGGGTAAAAATAGCCCACTCATGACGGGTTTAGGCGTGCTCGCAGGTGCTGCGGTGGCCAGTCAAAGCCCAGATGCGGCTCAAGCGATTGTGACGGGTACACTGGCAATGCAGGCACATCAACAGATTGTTTTTACGCAGCGGGCGGAAGCCGAAGCTGATCGTGTAGGCCTACGGATTCTGGCCAACACGGGCTTTAATACCGAAGCCATGCCGTATTTTTTAGAAAAACTTGAGCGCAGTGAAACCAATGCTTATGGTGATCTCACCAAATATCTCTACACTCACCCGATGTCAATTGACCGCCTCAGCGATACTCGCAGCTTGGTCACTCAGCTACCTAAGCGCAAACCTCAAGATGATCTAGCTTATGTCGTTGCCCGCGAAAAGCTCCGGTTGATGACCGGACAAAACGCAGCCACCTTAATGGCTACTCAACTGAAACCTACTGCCCAACAGTATGCACAGGCTTATCAAGCTTTACGCTCCGGCAATCCAACACCGGCTACCCGTTTAAACGCAAATACCCCGATACTCGCAATTCTGCAAGCCCAAGCCTTGAATGAGTTAAAGCGTTATGCAGAAGCTGAGCAACGCCTACACGGTTTTGCTCAGCAAATCAGCACTCAAGCAGCTTTCAATTTAGCCCTTGCTACCAGCCAACTCGGTCAAAATAAAACTGCACTGGGTTTACAAACCTTAGCTAAATTGCGTCTAACCGAAACGACCAGTTTAGAGTTCTTCGAAGCAGCACAACAGCTCGCTCAACAAGCCAAGCAAGCCGCCGAAGCCAGTTTCTATAATGCCTCTCGTAGCTTACGTCTAGGTGAATATAAGCATGCCCTCGCAACGGCTGAACAAGCTTTGGCATTACCTAATACTTCGCCTGTGACACTAGCTCATTTACGTCAGCTACAAACCGAAGCGGAACGACAACTACTGAATGCAGCACGACCTTAGTCTCGATGACTATCGCGCAAGCAACTGACTTTGCCACTACGCACATTCACCTCCGGTTACAAAGCCAAGTACTTTGTGGTCGGAGCAAGCTTCGCAATCGTTAGTATAAGTCTGCTGCTCTGTGTTCAGGCAAGGTGCTAACCTACATTGAACCGACCGCTTGCGCACTGCACAGACAGGTGCATACACCTCATAACAAATTTCTGGACGTGGTTCTTTACAAGTTACAAAGTTTGCCTTAGTCACTAATACTGTAGGGATCTTAGGAACAAATAATGGCTCATCCGCTGTACTGATGCTCAAAAATAAGCCCAATAATAGGCCTACCCCCCCAGAGCTAACCCCATTCATGATTCACCTCGCTAAAGCATTACTCTTTTCGTACATTTTTTCGTACATTGATTACTTGCAGCCTCAACAGGGAACACGTACTCTAAACGGCTCATTATTTCCATCATTAGGGAGTTTATAATGAATCTGAATCTGGACCGAGCACGCAATAACATGGTGGAGCAGCAGATTCGTCCCTGGGCTGTGTTAAATCAGACTGTGTTAAATACCTTCAGGTTTCTTCCTCGCGAAAAATTTGTTCCCGCGCAGTGGCAGAGCCTTGCCTTCGCCGATACGGAGATTCCGCTAGGCCACGGTGAAACCATGATGTTTCCACGGGTTGAGGCACGGATGCTACAAGATTTAGCGGTTCAACCTCATGATGAATGCCTTGAAATTGGCACTGGCAGTGGTTTTGTCACCGCTTGCCTTGCACATCTCGGTCAGCATGTCGATAGTGTCGACCTCTATACTGATCTCTCCCAACAGGCGGAAAAACACTTACATACCATTGATATTAACAATTTTAATCTTTATGTCGATGATGCAAGTTACGGATGGGAGGGAAATGCTGGCAAACAGTATGATGTGATCGCAGTCACTGGTTCAATCCCTGAATATAATCCTGCCTTTGAACAGCGTTTAACCGTGGGTGGGCGTTTATTTGTGGTGGTTGGACAAGCACCGACCATGCATGCCATGCTAATCACACGTGAAGATCATCATCAGTTTAGTCACCAAGTCTTATTCGAGACTGTGATCAAACCCCTAGAAGGTGCTGAACCCCCAACTCAATTTCATTTTTAATCCGGTTTAATCATGCAAAACTGGCTACCCCAAGATTTATCTAAGCAACTGTCGACCGCACCTGAGGCGATTCAGCTGTTGGATGTACGTGAGCCTTGGGAATATCGGCTGGTTCACCTTGAAAACTCACATTTAGTGCCTTTAAGTCAATTGACTTATGGTTTAAATAACCTGAATAAAGCTTTGCCAGTCGTCGTGATTTGTCATCATGGAATTCGTAGTGCACATGCGTGTTATTTATTGGAGCGCTTAGGTTTTCAGGCGATTAATCTGACCGGGGGTATCGACCGTTGGGCGCGTGAAGTCGACCCGTCCCTACCCATTTATTAAAGACTAAAACAAACCCGTGCTAAAACCCTATAATCCTTATAATGCTGAGCCATTTGGCTATCTATGTCAGCCTATTTAAGATTGGAAGGACCATGAACAGAGTATTTTTGACAACAACTATAGCAGCCAGCTTGTTAGGGATGGCATCTGCTGCTCAAGCGGAGACACTCCTTCAAGTCTATCAACAAGCTAAAACCTATGATGCCCAGCTTAAATCACAAGAAAGCAGCTACTTAGCCATCTTAGAAAATAAGCCACAAGTGCTATCCGCAAAAAAGCCTCAAGTGACTTTTAATGCTAACGCAAATTTTAGTGAGCAATACACTCCTTATGATGGCCTCAGTAAAAATAGCAATGGACTGACAGCAACTTATACTTTAGGCCTTACTAAATCTTTATATAATCGTGCTTTAGATGCCCAAGTTGATAAGGTTGACTCGCAAATTGTGCAAGCAGGCATGCAATTAGATGCCCAACGCCAAGCTTTAATTTTGCGGGTCGCCCAACCTTATTTCTCCTATTTACTGGCAAAAGAAAATTTGCAAGTCGCGACTACCGAAAAAAATGCCATCAAACGCCAACTTGCTCAAGCGCAAGCCTTCTTTGATGTAGGGCGCTCAGCAATCACCGATGTAAAAGAGGTCGATTCACGTTATAACTTAGCCCTAGCCAGTGAAATAGCAGCCAAAGAAAACCTAGATATTGCCCGTGAGAATTTGCGAGT
The DNA here is from genome assembly GCF_900167255.1 of Thiothrix eikelboomii. Lineage (GTDB taxonomy): Bacteria > Pseudomonadota > Gammaproteobacteria > Thiotrichales > Thiotrichaceae > Thiolinea > Thiolinea eikelboomii. Next base: position 208,389 of record NZ_FUYB01000005.1, on the reverse strand, counting down.
ATTAACGGGCAAGTCTTATCAAAATTTATTCGGTGCTCAAACTAATCTACCTTTAACCATTCCCCAGCCCCAGAATATGGAAGCTTGGGTAGCAATGGCTAAGCGCTCTAGCAAATCACTGCAAGCAGTGCGCCAAGCGATTGAGGTCGCTCAAAAAGACATTGAAATCCAGCGCACCAGTGCCCGCAACCCTGTCGTGAATTTATATGCACGGCATACTGGCAGCCTCACTGAAAGCAGTAGTTCAGCTCTCGATCCCCGTACTCTAGGCGCTAATGTAGGCGTTGAACTGAATATTCCGCTGTATCAAGGGGGAGCTGAAACCTCAAAAATTCGCCAAGCTCAACATCAATTCCGTCAAGCTCAGCAAGAATATGATTATCAAGAGCGCTTAATCGAGCAACAAGTGCGTAGTGCTTATTTGAGTATTGAATCGGCGATTAGCCAAGTGAAAGCTCAGCAACGTGCCTTGGCTGCCTCTGAAACTGCCGCAGAAGCGACTAAACTGGGCTTTGAAGTAGGGACACGCACCGCCGTTGATGTACTAACTGCCTTGCGGGATGTCTTTGCAGCACGGCGTGATTATGCCAATGCCCGTTATAATTATTTATTGAGTACCCTACAATTACGCCAATCAGCGGGAACCTTATCTGAGCATGATATTAAGCAGCTGAGCGCACAACTCAACCGCAAATAAGTCAACAAGCTCAAAAGACCAGATCGACACAAATTTGACTCTTAGTTAAATTTTGATATTCTTTATTCGCGAATCACGAATAAAGAATATATGATGATACTGAAGCCACAAGATATTTTGGTATTACTAAAGCTGGTAGCCATTAGTCGAAACAATTGGTCTTACCACAGTCTGGCAATTGATCTTGGCATGAGTGCAGCAGAAGTACACGCTGCGATTAAAAGAGCTGTATTTGCCAACTTAGCTATTCCCCAAGGCGATAAGAGCATCCCTTACATACGTAACTTGCAAGAGTTTATCGTACATGGCTTACGGTTTGTTTTTATACCAGAACATGGCGGCATCATTCGTGGAATACCTACGAGCCATGCTGCACCACCGTTAAGCAGTGTGTTTTTGTCTGATGGAGATCCTCCCCCTGTATGGCCTGACTCACAAGGCTTAGTACGAGGCATGTCTTTTTCGCCCTTGTATGCCTCTGCCCCTAAAGCAGCTCTGGCTGATCCTATCCTGTATGAATTATTGGTATTAGTAGATGCGATTCGTGGTGGGCGTGCTAGAGAGCGTAGCTTTGCTACCAAAGAATTAACCCAACGATTAGAAGCTTATGCCCAAAATACAAAACCCTAATCTTGAATTATTGACTCTTGCAGTGGAGCAACTGGAGGATTTAACCGATGTCATGGTGTTTTTGGGGGGGTGTGCGACAGGCTTACTGATCACTGACCCAGCAGCACCACCAATTCGAATGACACGGGATGTCGATGCTATCGTACAAGTGCTATCACTTGGGGATTATCATCAGTTAGAACAGCAGTTAAGGATACGTGGCTTTAGAGAGGATAACCGCACAGATGCGCCTATTTGTCGCTGGATAAGTGGAGAGCTTGTCTTAGATATTATGCCAACAGACCCGAAAATATTAGGCTTTGGTAATCGGTGGTATGCGGCTGCCAGCGAGCATGCTAATGCTATTCAGCTATCATCAGGCAAATACATTCGTATCGTATCTGCACCTTATTTTCTGGTAACGAAACTAGAAGCATTTGATGGTCGTGGCTATGGTGATTATCTCATGAGCCATGATATTGAAGACATTATTGCCGTATTGGATGGCCGACCGACTATCGTAGCGGAAGTAAAGAGTGCATCGTTGGTGCTTGCCAATGAATTGGCAACTCGTTTTAGTCATTTGTTGCAGGATAGACAGTTTATCGAAGCCATTTCAGGACACATGCCGACAGATACCGTCAGTCAAGAGCGTGTTCCATTAATTTTGACAACGATTAAACAACTAGCAATGAATAGCAGATCATGATTTTAATATAGGTAGGGAAATAAAAGCTCTAGCACTCAATGCTTTGAGTGAGCTTCCTAGCGAACAAGTACTTGCTATCTGATCAGAATAAAAATCCGGCTTATCGCAAGTACTGCTTCAACTTATCTACACTCGCCCCAAACAAAAAGCCTGCAACAGCAGGCTTTTCCAAACCGGTTCAAATGGAGCAGTTTACGCTACTTCTACCGATTTATTCGCACGCTTCCGGTCATGCTCTAATAAATGGCGTTTACGCACCCGAATACTTTGCGGGGTAATCTCGACTAATTCATCATCGTCAATAAATTCGAGGGCTTGTTCTAAGGTCATGCGAATCGGCGGAGTCAAAATCAAGTTTTCATCCGTACCCGCAGCACGAATATTCGTTAATTGCTTAGCCTTGAGCGGATTCACAATCAAATCATTATCACGACTATGAATCCCAATCACCATGCCTTCGTAAACCTCTTCCGCATGCCCAATAAACATACGTCCACGCTCTTGCAAGTTGAAGATGGCATAGGCTAAGGCTTTACCAGTCGCATTTGAAATCAAAACACCATTAATCCGTTGACCAATAGACCCCGGTTTATACGGGCCATAATGATCAAAGGTGTGATACATCAAGCCTGTGCCAGAAGTCAGGGTCATGAAATCACTTTGGAAGCCGATCAAACCACGCGAAGGCACGATATATTGTAAACGTACCCGACCTTTACCGTCTGGTGACATATCTTTTAGGTCAGCGCGACGCAGCCCTAAAGCCTCCATGATTTTACCTTGATGTTGTTCTTCAAGGTCAACCGTGACGGTTTCATAAGGCTCTAATTTCTCACCCTCAATTTCACGAATAATCACCTGTGGGCGAGAAACGGCTAATTCATAACCTTCACGCCGCATATTTTCCAACAAAATACCTAAATGCAGTTCACCCCGACCCGATACTTTAAACTTTTCAGGGTCATCGGTTGGCTCAACCCGCAAGGCAACGTTATGCAGCAGTTCTTGCTCTAAACGCTCCTTTAAGCGACGTGAAGAAGTACCCGTTTTCACTTCTCTGCCCGCAAATGGCGAATCATTAACTTGGAAAATCATGCTAATAGTTGGCTCATCCACTTTTAACGGTGGCAGTGCCGAAACATTATTCGGGTCACACAAAGTATCCGAGATATACAGCTCATCCATCCCCGAGAAAGCAATAATATCGCCTGCTTGCGCTTCTGGAACTTCAACCCGCTCTAAGCCATTAAAACCCAGAATCTTTAAAATACGCCCACTACGGATATTACCATTAATATCAATCGCCTTAATTTGGGTATTGGTTTTAATCTTGCCTTGCGTAATCCGACCGATACCGATAATACCCATGTAAGGGTTATAATCCAGCTGACTGACTTGTAATTGAAAAGGTGCTTCAATATCCACATCTGGAGCCAGCACATGATTTAAAATCGTTTCAAACAGTGGAGCCATATCACCACTATTGACGCTTTCATCTAAACCTGCAAAACCATGTAAAGCGGAAGCATAAACGACGGGGAAATCTAATTGCTCATTGCTAGCCCCTAAATTATCAAATAGCTCGAAGACTTGATCCATCACCCAATGTGGTCGTGCACCCGGACGGTCAATTTTATTCACGACTAAAATCGGGCGTAAGCCATGTGAGAAGGCCTTCTGCGTCACAAAGCGGGTTTGTGGCATTGGGCCATCGACTGCATCGACCAGCAGGAGTACCGAGTCCACCATCGACAGCACGCGCTCGACTTCGCCACCGAAGTCAGCATGCCCGGGGGTATCAACGATATTAATCCGATAAGTCACGCCATCTTTAGGATTGGTCCAGCGGATCGCGGTGTTTTTCGCAAGAATGGTGATCCCGCGTTCTTTTTCCAACGCATTAGAGTCCATCATACGTTCGGAAACTTCAGCACGCGCATCGAGCGTACCCGATTGTTGCAGCAATTTGTCCACCAGCGTTGTCTTGCCGTGGTCAACATGCGCAATAATCGCTATATTGCGGAGATTTTGGATCACAACTTCTATACTCAAAGAAAATTAAGGATGCGGATTATACCGATAGCATGTGTTAAATTCATGATTTTTTTCATATCCACAAGTTTAACTGAGCTATGACTGACTTAATCAATCCACATTACGATTTAATCGGCGGCGAAACGGGTTTACGCCAGTTAGTTGATCGCTTTTACGATCTGATGGACACCCAACCGGAAACTTGGGAGTTGCGCAAACTGCATCCACAGGATCTACAAAGCTCACGGAATAAGCTATTTATGTTCTTATCAGGTTGGCTAGGTGGCCCACCTCTCTATGAAAATATTTACGGCCATCCACGCCTACGCGCCCGCCATCTGCCCTTCCCTATTGATTCTAACATGCGCGATCAATGGTTGATGTGTATGAATCAAGCAATTGACGAGCAAATCACAGATTTACCTCTCAATCGCGCTTTGAAAATGGCTTTTGCCCGCACAGCAGATCATATGCGCAATCGAGAAGATGCCTAAGCCTTTTAAATCAATTATCGAAAAATAAAATCCATTAATCTTTTTTCAACGGCTTCTCTGCGTGACTCTGCTCATGATCTGACTATCTGTTGGATCTTTTATTTACTTAAGGAATGGGCAATGAAAAAAGTATCTCAATCGGCAAGCATCCTGCTTGGCTCGCTCATCGCTGCGAATGCGCTCGCAGGTGGCACGAGTGCACCCGTTTATGTGGGCGGCAGTTATGGCGTGAGTTATTATGATAATTCAGCTGAGCAAATGGACAATCTCGATATTTGTAAAAGCGCCGCAGCACATAATCAAACTTGTAGCAGTGAAGAGGGCGATCAAGTCGGCCATCTCTATGGCGGCCTCCAAATTAGCGAGGGTTTAGGTGTAGAGCTTGGTTATGTCAATATGGGTGACACCGCAAATTACCACTATTCAGACCCAATTAAGATTCAGCAACAAACCACAGCGGTTACCTTAAGCGGTGTGGCCAAACAGCGTTTGAGCAAATCCTCACCCGTTTCAGCCTATGGGAAAGCGGGTGTAGTCCGTTGGAGCACAGAGACCCGTGTTGCTAGCGATAACCCGGCTATTCATGGTCTAGCCATTACGGAAGAGGGCTATTCACCGATGCTCGGTGCTGGTTTGCAATATGATATGAATAATAATGTTAGCTTGCGTGCCGGCTGGGAGCGTTATTACGATGTGGGTGAAAAAAATGAAATTTTAGAATACGACGCAGATGGCAGCGCTGCTAAGATTAATACCTTAGAAACCGATGTGGATGTCATTTCTGCTGGAGTGAATTTTAGCTTTTTATAAGCCTTAAATGGTGAGCCAATCACTGCGCTATCATGGATTCATGGTTAGCTCATGATTGGCTTATCATATTTTTTCAGTTTATCTTAATGAAAAACCAATTTAGCTTTTTCAGTTTCAATCCAAGTTTCAACTTCTTGCATTAAGACTTCCGGCGCTTTACCTAGACTAGGAATCGGTTCACCAATGCTAACCGTAATCGTACCCGGCTTTTTAATATACGAATGTCTTGGCCAACTAGCCCCTGCATTATGCGCAACAGGAACGACAGGATATTCACTCGCCACCGCCATCACTGCCCCACCAATTTTATACTTTGCCTTCACTCCGGGTAATACACGTGTCCCCTCAGGAAAAACCACCAGCCAAATACCTTCATCTAAGCGTTCCTTGCCTTGGTTACGCACTTGATCGACTGCACTCCGCCCTGCTGAACGATCAATCGCAACAGGCTTGATCAGCCTTAACCCCCAACCAAAAAAAGGAATCTTCATCAGCTCTTGTTTTAATACCCAAGTTAGTGGCGGAAAAATAGTCGCAAAGGCCAAAGTCTCCCAAGTCGATTGATGATTAGCCATTAAAATCGCCGCATGTTCAGTCGGAATATTCTCTAAGCCCTTGATTTCATAATGTACACCGCAAGTGACACCCAACCACCAAACATTAAACCGACACCAGCCAACGAGAATTTGATAACGCGGCTCATAGGCTAGCAACGCTAACAAAGGAGTTATCAAGCCATAGGCTAAAGTACTGACCAGAAAGCCAAGCCAAAATACCGTGGCTCGCAAACCCAGCCATAGCTTTAAAATACTCAAGCCGTTCTCCTCAACCCTAAACGATGATAAATGAGACCCAGTAGACTGAACTAGGCCACTAACAAAGCACGCAAACGCTGGAACGCTTGACCACGATGACTCAAGCGATTTTTTTCACTCGCGGCTAACTCAGCAGCAGTACAACCCTGCGTAGGTAGATAAAACAAAGGATCATAACCGAAACCCTGCTGACCTTGGGGCGTTGTTAAAATAACACCATCCCAGCGCGCCTCGGCAATCACTGGCACTGGATCAGTCGGATAGCGCAGCAAAACAATACAACAATAAAAATGCGCTGTGCGTTGCTCAGCCGGTAGATCCTGCAGCGCAGCGAGTAATTTAGCATTATTGGCCGCATCATCGGTCGGTTGCCCGGCAAAACGCGCTGAATAAATCCCCGGTTGCCCACCTAAGGCATCAACCACTAGGCCAGAGTCGTCTGCTAAAGCTGCCAGTCCAGTGATTTGAGAAGCATGCCGAGCTTTTAGCAAAGCATTCTCGACAAAACTTAAACCGGTTTCTTCAGCATCCACTACCCCTAAAGCGGCTTGAGGCACAACCTCAAAACCAAAATCCACCAATAAGCGATTAAACTCACGTAATTTACCCGCATTACTGCTCGCTAAAACGAGGCGCTGATTCATTCGGCTAAGGCTCTATTTTGGGCTTCCATAATTTCAATGATCCCCTTATTCGCTAACAGCAACATAGCATCTAGCTCTTCACGGCGAAATGCATGCCCTTCCGCTGTTCCTTGCAGCTCAATAAACTGCCCTGCATCATTCATGATAATATTCATATCAGTTTCTGCACTGGAATCTTCCACATAATCCAAATCTAAGACCGGTGCACCTTGGTAAATACCGACCGAAACCGAAGCAACTTGACCATAGATGGGATTTTTTTTCAGTTTGCCTTGTTTAATCAAACTCGTCATCGCATCTTGCAAAGCCACATACGCACCACTGATCGACGCCGTGCGTGTACCACCATCCGCTTGAATCACATCACAATCTAAAGTAATTTGCTTTTCACCTAAAGCCTCTAAATCCACCACTGCTCGCAAGGCACGTCCGATTAAGCGCTGGATCTCCATCGTCCGCCCAGATTGTTTACCTTTAGCTGCCTCTCGCTGCACACGGGTATTGGTAGAGCGTGGCAACATACCGTATTCAGCCGTTACCCAACCTTGCCCTTTACCTTTTAAAAAGGGCGGTACTCGATCCTCAACAGTGGCCGTACACAGTACCTTAGTATTACCAAACTCGACTAATACTGAGCCTTCTGCATGGCAAGTATAATGTCGAGTAAATCGCACGGGGCGCATTTGATCCGGGGTTCGTCCGCTAGAGCGCATAGCTGTATCCTTATAAATTAGCTTTTAGATACTAGGATTATACTAAATTGCCGCACGGATAAACCAACTAAAGTCTAAGTTTTACCAATTAGGCCTCTGGTTTTGTGATTAATTCGTTGATTTAAATCGCTCTACAGCCGTTTAAATCTGCTCCAGCAATAAACTAGTTCCGGTCATAGCAGGCGGTTTGGGTAAGCCCATCAATTGCAATAAAGTAGCAGCAATATTACTTAAACCGCCACCACTACTTAAACGCCAATTCACCTGATCAATTAACAAACATGGCACAGGATAAACCGTATGTTGGGTATTAGGCTCACCGGTTAAAGGGTCAATATACTCATCACAATTACCGTGGTCAGCCGTTAATAACACCGAATAATTATTGGCAACCGCTGCATCTAATACTCGCCCCACCTCCCGATCTAAGGCCTCTACAGCTTTGACCACAGCCCCCGGAACCGCTGTATGCCCCACCATATCCCCATTAGCGAAATTCACTACGATAAAACCATACTCATTCTTATTCAGCGCGGCAACCACTGCATCCGCGACTTCAGCTGCACTCATTTCTGGCTTTAAATCATAGGTTTCTACTTTCGGTGACGGAATCACCAAACGTTCTTCCCCCTGATAAGGTTGCTCACGACCGCTATTAAAGAAAAAGGTCACATGTGCATATTTTTCTGTTTCTGAGCAATGAAACTGTTTACACCCCCCAGCACTCACAACCTCAGCGATATTAGTACTAGGTCGCTCGGGTGCAAACATGACCGGCATAGGGTATTTTTCGTCATACTCAGTCAAGGTAGTGAGTGCGATTGGCGTAAAATCACCACGCTCAAAACCGTAGAAATCATTTAAAGCTAAGGCTTCAGACATTTGCCGGGGACGATCATTACGGAAATTGAAAAAGAGTACTTGATCACCTGCGTGGATGAGTTCGGCCTGTGGCATCAAGCGCGGTGTAATAAACTCATCGCCTTGATCGGCGGCATAAGCATCATCAATAGCCGATAAAGGATCAGTCGCCGCAGTTCCTATCCCCCGTATATAAGCATTCCAAGCCAACTGTGTACGCTCCCAACGCTTATCTCGATCCATCGCATAAAAGCGCCCACAAATCGTTGCAATTTGCCCACCTGTTTCCGCTAAAATGGCTTGAACCCGTGCAATAAAGGTTTTGGCGGCGCGGGGCGCGGTATCACGCCCATCCGTGATGGCATGCACCACAGGGGTGACTCCATGCTGTTCGCAAGCACGCAATAAACCTTCCAAATGATTTAAATGACTATGTACCCCGCCATCCGACACAAGGCCAATTAAATGTAAAGGTCGATTGGCGAGCTTGGCGGCTTGCAAGGCCGCGAGTAAGGCTGGATTAGTCGCTAAACTGCCATCAGCCACGGCATCATCTAAGCGGACTAAATCTTGCTTTAAAATCGCACCACAGCCAATCGTCAAATGCCCGACTTCAGAATTGCCCATTTGTCCATCTGGCAAGCCGACTGCCCGCCCTGAGGCCATTAAGGTGGTATGCGGATAGCGCCCAAAATACTCATCAAGGCGAGGCGTCTCCGCCTCATAAACAGCATTATATTTTTTGCTGGGATTCACGCCAAAGCCATCCAAAATAATCAGAATAGTTTTGCGACGCGGTGGCAATACGGTGGTGGTTGGTGTCATGATCACTTAATACATCTAGGCGGGCAGCAAAGCTTGCCCATTAATCTTTGGGTGGTATTGGCTCATCACTCGGTTGAATGGTTTCGCCTGCTGCATAACGACCTTGTTCATCCAAGGCAGCTTGTTCTTTGGCAGCTTTATCTAGCTCGGCTTCTAATTCTTCATCCGTCAAAGGACGAAATTCATCATCCATTTCTTTAAAACTATAATGCTCGTCTTGCCAATGCTCTGCAGAGTTGGATGAGGATTCTGCTGGATCTAAACTTTCAATATCTTCACCCGCTTGGAAAACACTGGCCGTACCCACGGCGGCAGCAGGCACTAGAGCATTTGAACCGAACACATCAGCATCAAAGGCCTCTGCATCGGGTCTTTTCTTAGCCACAGTTCGGCCTAAAAATAAGCCAACCTCAAATAATAACCAAATCGGTACAGCCATCATAATTTGTGAAACCACATCAGGTGGAGTCAAAAACATCGCAATCGTGAAAGCACCAACAATAATATAGGGACGAGCTTTGGCCAGCGATTCAACACTGACTATGCCCATCCGAATCAAGAGAATAGTGGCCACAGGTGTTTCAAAACTTAAACCAAAAGCCAAAAACATCGCCACGGTAAAATCTAAATACGTGGCTATATCTGGTGTCGGATTAACATTAGCGGGTGCAAAGGCTACCGCTGCTTTTGAAATCATGGGAATAACGAAAAAATAGGCAAAGGCCATCCCCACATAAAATAGCCCTACACTCGATAACAGGAGTGGAGTCACCATTTTCTTTTCATGCTGATACAAACCGGGCGCAACAAACCCCCAGACTTGATAGAAGGTATAAGGGAGGGTCAATAAGAAGGCAACCATCAACGCCAACTTAAAAGGTACAATAAACGGCGAAGCCACCCCAATCGCAATCAGTTTTTCACCTTCTGGCAAATTGCGAACCAAGGGATCAGAGAGCCAATTATACAAATCTTGTGCAAAGGGCGTCAGGCAAATAAACACGAAGCCTAAGACCATCACAATGCGCAGTAGACGATCACGCAGCTCAATCAGATGCTCTAAAAATGCCTTTTCACCGGCACTTTCAGCCCCTTTACTCTGATTTAACATGCGTTTCAATATCCTTTTTCACCGTATCAACTTGGTCATTCATCATGACCCGCAAATTACGCAATTCTTCTTCTTGCTTATACAGCATCGAGCGTAACTCTTCAGTGCCTAGCTCTCTTTCAATATCAGCACGGGTATGAGCGATTAAACGGCGTGCTTTACCTACCCACAAACCAATAGTGCGGGCGACCGTAGGCAAGCGCTCAGGACCGATCACTAATAAAGCAACGATCCCAATCACCAACATTTCCAGAAAGCTAGTTTCAAACATGCGAGTGCCTAAGCTTAAACTTTATCTTTTTCCTTGGCTTGCACATCTATCACATTGCCTTGTATAGGATTGCTATTCGCAGGTGGAATCTGCTGAGCGGTTTTTTCAGCCTCTGGAGCGGTGGCTTCATCGCCATCTTTCACAGCTTTTCTGAAATTTTTGAAGGCTTCACCCAAATCACCACCCATGCTGCGTAGCTTTTTAGTGCCAAACAGGAGAATGACAATCACTAAGATCAGGACTAATTGTAAAGGACTAAAATGCATCGTAGTTCATCATCCTATCGTTTAAGAGGGTCGACTGGCTTTCTCTGCCAAGCCTGATAAGCCGAAACGACGACCTAATTCGTTAAGTACGTCTTGCGGCTGTAAATTTTGCTGGGCTAATAACACTAAGCTATGAAACCATAAATCAGCCAGCTCATAGACAATTTGTTCTTTGTCACCATCTTTAGCGGCAATCACTGTTTCAGTGGCCTCTTCACCAATTTTCTTCAAAATGGTATCCAAGCCTTGGCTATACAACTTAGCCACGTAAGAACTCTCTGGTGGGGCTTGCTTACGTTCTTCTAGCACCAACGCTAATTGTGAAAGTATCTGCTCATTCATCATGCGCGCATTATGCGGGAAGAAACGGCTTAAGAACAATTGCCTACAGATAAATTAGCAGAATCTAATTGCGTATCGTAAGCTGGCACATGGAGATAGTGCTCATTCTGTACACTCACCACCAAGCCATGTAGCTTGGCTAAATCAGCAATCATTTGCACTTCTAACTTGCCTGTCAGGGATAATTTCTGCGCCAACTCAATCAGTAGGACCTCATGCTTTTGTAATAAGCCGCGTGCTAGCTCAACTTGAGCGGCAATCATATGTTCAACTTCAGTGTCGGTAATTTCTTTTTTCATTCGATGGGCATGATCTTCCATCACGTAGTTCGCTTGAAAAGCATCACCAAAACCATAGCGGCGCATATAATCAATCGCTAAAATCGTTGCCTCTTCACGATCCTGTGAACGGCCGATCGAGGCTTCGCTGACTCCAAAGAGCAACTCCTCCGCTAAACCACCGGCTAGGAAAATCTTGATCATATCCAAGATAGTTTGTTTAGTCCGATAAATTTGATGAGGAAAAGTGAAGCCCCCCGCATAGCTGTTCGCAATCCGACTTTGTAGCTGCATAGGTACTAAATTAAACAGCACCATATAAAGTACTGCATGCCCGGCTTCATGCACACTGATATTGGCGGTCACTGCGGCTTGATTGCTCGCCCGAATCTGATCAATTCGCCCTTCAAATGCCAGCTTGACTGGCTGCTCACCGACCTCCGCAATGATCTGCTTATGCGTACTATCATAACTCAAAGCAACCTTATCCGCCTCCGTCGTTAAAGCTTGCAAGAGAAAATTCGATAAATTGACTTCTAAAATATCCGTCACGCTAGAAAATACCGGCCGCACACCTTGAGCAGGAAAAACACCATTCCGATAAATCAAAGCCTCCATACTAGGATCAACGCTCAGCTGAATGCCTGTACGTGTCGCTGTTTCTTGCTGAATTCGCCGCACTTCACGTGCAATCAGCGCTTGGAAATCTTGCTTACGCAAACTGGGATAAATCAGGTGAATATTACCAAAGCGCGCAACTTGTTCTGGGCGGAACTTGCGTAGCAACGCATTTTTCACATCCATTAAGGTGACTTTGCTACTAATCGCATGAAAAATATCCGCATCCACATCGGCTTCAGCGGCATCTCGTGCTACTGAAAAAGCCTCATCTAAATTACCCGACACAATAATCAAGGTTTGAGCATGATTAATCGGTTCATACAGCGTCTTTTTCTTTTTAGCGTTCAGCAACAAGTTGACCAGCTCATTTTCAGGCAAATCAAATAAAGACTCTAAATCAATATCTAAATTCAGCGTTTTTTTGAACGACAATAAATCATAAGAACTAATATACGGCTCATAATGATCATAGGACTCTGGCTCTTCACCCGCCTCCAAGCGCTTTTTCTTGCGTTTACGTTCCCAGAAATACCGCCCTAAGAAATTGTCAATATCATTGACTTCTTGATCATAACGGGTGAGATAACCGTCTGATAATAAACTCCAGAAATCCATAAACCGCGATTGTGCTAGCGGTTTACCTTCTAAATCAATAGTATTAAACCGTTGAATTTCATCAAATAATAAGATACAAGGCCGACTATCATGTAGCTCACGCTTGTCTAAAATCGACGAAACCGATGAATGCCAAAAGGTTTGATCAATATTGGATAATTCGATTTCTGCAAAGCGCTCCTGAAAACCTAAAGCACGCACTAATTTACGAACTAAATCGGTTTTCCCTACACCTGTCATTCCCCACAGATTGACAATGACGGGGCGCTGCAACAACTCTGGCATTAAATACCAGACTTGAATATAACCAATTAAATCATCAATGATTTTATCAATACCGATAAAATGCTGCTTAAGTGCTTGCCGGACTAACTCTAATTGTTCTTTTCTTTCGGCAATTAACTGTTTATCAACTTGCAGCATGCAGACTCCTTCATCATTCTTTATAAACGCATCTCAATACCTTGCGCGGCCATAAATGCTTTGGCCTCGCCCACAGTATATTCACCAAAGTGGAAAATACTAGCCGCTAATACCGCATCAGCGCCACCTTTTAATACGCCATCCGCTAAATCCTGCAAATTACCTACCCCACCCGAAGCAATTAGGGGTACAGAAACGCGCTGATTAATCGCCGCCATTAGGTCTAAATCAAAACCACTTTTTGTCCCATCTCGATCCATACTCGTGACTAAAAGCTCACCCGCACCATACGCCGCCATTTTCTCTGCCCAAGCCACTGCATCTAGGCCTGTGCGTTTACGACCACCGTGGGTGAACACCTCCCAACGTAAAGGCTGACCCGGCTCATTGACGCGCTTAGCATCAATCGCCACCACAATACATTGCGAACCAAAATAATCTGTCGCCTCGCGCACTAATTCAGGATGAGTGATCGCAGCGGTATTAATCCCTACCTTATCTGCACCCGCATTCAACATCCGGCGTACATCGTCTAATTTACGAATCCCTCCACCGACCGTGAGGGGAATGAACACTTGAGAGGCAACGGCTTCAACTACATGCACCATCGTTTCGCGATTATCGGAACTTGCGGTGATATCAAGAAAGGTGATTTCATCTGCACCTTCGCGATTATAGCGAGCGGCAATTTCTACGGGATCGCCTGCATCACGAATATCAACAAAATTGACTCCCTTAACGACACGGCCATTGTCTACATCAAGACAAGGAATAATGCGCTTAGCTAACCCCATGACTAGACTCCATCCACCAAGCGCTGTGCGGCTGCTAGGTCAATCCTACCTTCATAAATCGAACGCCCAAGAATAGCCCCCATCACGCCTTGATCCTCAACAGCGAGCAGGGCTTTAATATCCTCTAGATCAGTGACACCACCGGAAGCAATCACTGGGATAGAAATATGCGCTGCTAGCCGAGCGGTTTCCTTCACATTCACCCCGTTCATCATGCCATCGCGGGCAATATCGGTATACACAATGGCAGTCACACCTGCTTGCTCAAACTGCTTGGCTAAATCAATCGCATCGACCTGAGATACCTCTGCCCAACCATCGGTCGCGACTTTGCCATTTTTTGCATCAATGCCGACGATAATTTGCCCCGGAAACTGCCGACATACATCGACTACGAAAGCAGGTTCTTGGACCGCTTTCGTCCCGATAATACAGAACTGTACCCCAGCCTCTAAATAAGCTGCAATCGTATCAGCATCACGAATCCCACCCCCAATCTGCACGGGTAACTGCGGAAACTGTGCTGCGATAGCACGCACCACCTCAGCATTCATGGGTTTACCTGCAAATGCGCCGTTCAAATCCACTAAATGTAAACGTCGTGCACCGGCATCCACCCAACGCTGGGCGACATCAACCGGATTAGAGGAGAAGATAGTCGAGTCATCCATTCGCCCTTGACGCAGGCGTACACATTGACCGTCTTTCAGGTCGATAGCGGGAATCAACAGCATGATTAGATCCTAAATAATGAAGCCCGCATCCTAGCGCAAAATCAACTCAGTCAACAGGGGTTAGAGCCGGATTAGCGAGTGACTAGCTCGGTTCTAATCGGTATAGGCCGCCCTGCGCTTCATCATTGAGGAGATATAAATAACCATCAGGGCCTTGCTGCACATCACGAATCCGCCCAATTTGATTTTCTAATAAGCTTTCTTCAGCCGCCACTTTGCCACCAACGAGGGTCAAGCGAACTAATTTAGCGAACTTCAATGAGCCAACAAATAAGCTACCATTCCAACCAGAATATTTATCCCCATTGTAAAAAGTCATCCCTGAGGGTGCTATCGAGGGAGTCCAATAATGCAAGGGTTGCTCCATGCCCGCTTGCTGAGTTTTCCCTTGCCCGATCGGTCCACCACCGTATTGCTCACCATAAGTAATCACGGGCCAGCCATAATTAGCCCCAGCTTTGAGCAGATTGATTTCATCGCCCCCTTGTGGACCATGCTCATGCGTCCAAACTTGACCATTACTTGGGTTCAAAGCAATACCTTGCACATTACGATGTCCATAAGTATAAAGCTCAGGTAGTGCTGCTGGATTATTTTTAAAAGGATTAGACTCTGGCACGCTACCCTCTGCATTGAAACGCAAAACACCACCGATCGAATTACTCAGATCCTGAGCTAAGTCCTGCTGACCACGATCACCCAAAGTTAAATAGAGATACCCTTGCTGGTCAAACAATAAACGCCCGCCAAAATGGTGACTCGTCTTGAACTTGGGTAAAGAAACGAAAAGCTTTTGCAGGTTATTCAGCTGACCCTCTTGATATTGAGCTTGCACGAGTTCCGTACTTGCGCCACCTTGACCTGCTCCACTATAAGCCAGATAAATTAAACGGTTTTCTGAAAAATTAGGATGAGCCGCAACCCCTAATAAACCACCCTGCCCTTGTGCGAACACAGGCGGTACGCCCTGAATAGGCGCAGACAGCTTACCTTTTTGCACACTACGTAACTGCCCACTGCGCTCTGTAATGAGAATTTCTTCATTCGGTAAAAAAGCCATACTCCACGGATGATCTAAACCGCCAACCAATTTAGTCGCCGTGACAGGACTTGCAGAACGCACCTCGCAACCTGCCAGTATTAGGCAAAGACAGCCTAAATACAGATATAAACAATACTTTTTCATTCTGATTATCGTTTTTTAGTCTTCACACTCTAATTTACTGAGTGTAGCTGAGCCTATAGAAAAAAATGACAGTATTTTCAGTCAAAATCGAGTTAAATTTGGATAAGCTTCAGCCTCAACGCAACCAACGCTGCAAGGTCATCTGCAAATCTGCTATTTGATAGGGTTTACACAAAAAATCACTCATCCCAGCAGCTAGGCAACGTTCACGCTCGCCAGCAATGGCATGTGCCGTCAAGGCAATAATCGGTAAATCAGCTAAATTAGGCATGACTCGGATGCGACGAGTCGTCTCATAGCCATCCATTTCCGGCATGCTCACATCCATCAATACCAGTGCAAAATTCTGCTGTTGAACTTGCTGAATAGCGGCTGCTCCACTGCCTGCTATCGTGACTTGCATGCCCAATTTTTCTAAGACCGCTTGAGTGAAAAACTGGTTTAACACATCATCATCAACCAACAAAATAGCCGCTGCGGTTAAGTTTAAACGCTGACTAGCCACCACGGAGGGTACTGTAGCTAGGGTTGTAGCTAGGGTTTTGGCAATTGGAAACTCCAACCTAAACCAAAGACGACTCCCTTGTCCTAATGCACTCTCTAAATGCAAACTTCCTCCCATCTGTTTCACCAGTTGCGCACTAATCGCCAGCCCCAAGCCACTGCCCCCATAACGCCGTGAGGTTGTGCTATCGGCTTGTGAAAATGGCTGGAATAAGTGTGCTTGCTGTTCTGGGGTGATGCCAATGCCACTATCAGTGACAGCAAAATTTACCACCCTCAGATCCTCACGCTCTTCCTCCACCAGCAAGCTACAATCAACCCGACCTTGCTCAGTAAATTTAATCGCATTACTCAATAAATTCATTAAAACTTGTTTCAAGCGAGTTGGATCACCCTGCAACCAAAGCGAAGCAGCAGGAGCTTTTAAACTGAAAGCTAAACCTTTGTCTTTAGCTTGCCCCGCAAATAAAGCTTCCAATTCGGCAGCGATAACTGTGAGATCAAAGGGAATCTCCTCAAAACTTAAAGCCTGCTGCTCAATCCGAGACACATCTAGAATATTACCAATCAGCGCTAGCATGTGACGGGAAGCAATTTCCAGCTTATCCACATAGCTGCGTTGCTGTACCGTAAGCCCTGTATCTCGTAATAAACTACCTGCTCCCACTACCGCATTCATCGGCGTGCGCAACTCGTGACTCATCGTCGTCAGAAAATCCCCCTTAGCCTGATTCGCTGCTTTAGCACTAGCTGCCTCTTCACGCAGCAGGCGGACATGATCTGTCTGTGCCAGCGATAACAACAAGGCAAACAGAAAAATAGTCAGGAGTAATAGTGGCAAGCCAAAAACAAACCCCAATTGAATATAAAGCCCATTTAACAACGCAGGTAAGCTACCAAGAATAAAAACTACGAAACCCCAACTGAGTTTTTTATTGAGCTTGATTGGGGTAAAGAACAACCTAATCATCGTGAAAGCGGTAAGCGTAAAAACTAAGGCTGCTAATATCGTATAGCACAAGGCAGCAAATGGCAGCCACGCTAAATTAATTAACACGCCCACAAGCAGCCAAAATAACACTCGAAAGGCTTGATCAAGGAGAGGAAAATAATGGCGTGTTCCCAACAAATCCCGAAAAAACTCGATATACCCTAAGAGGGCAAGAAAACTAAAAGCTGCATAAAATTGAGCATATTCAGGCCATACCGGTAAATACTGATGCAGTAATCCGGTGTAACGGCTATTTTCAAGATTAATCGCCAGAATGCCTAATCCCAACCAGCCATAACTCGCATGCCGTAAACTAGCAAATAAAAATAGGTTATATAAGCCTAAGGCCAGTAAACCACCGCTGATCAAGGTATAGAAAATAATGTGATGGATATTGACGCGCTGCTCAGCCTGCGTAAAACGAAAGCCTAAGCCCAAACCATCATTGCGGTCTTGTACCCGTACATACAGGGTGTATAGCCCTGGTGCTGCCACCGCTAAAGGATAGGTGTGATACAGAAAATACGGCTCTGGATCAAGCCTGATAGGGGTTGCACCCTCTGGCTGCAAATAGACCTCAACCCAAGCCTCATCCATGCCGAGTACTTGTAAATACCAAGCCAATACATTGGATTGATAATCAAAGCGCTGCTTGAGCCAATAGGTGTCATCCGTTAAGCCAACATAGAATCCCGCTGTACCTGTATTACTAAACTGCTGACTGAAGGCCGTTGAAGTCAGTTCGTTGATCGTCAGACTTCCATCAGGATCATGCAAAAAATCTAGCCCAGTATCCACCCGAATGGCTGCTTGCTGATCAGTCAAGATAACCGTTGGCTTAGCCAATGCAGGCATGGCTAATAGCAAACAAGCTAGCATCCATAGGACAACATTTAAGACAAATCTCAAGGGTTTACTTCAAGCAGTTTATTCAGAAAGCAGTCGCATAGCCATTGCGTATCGGCATGATTCCTCACAGCATTGGGTCAGTTTTCTGTTCGTATTGGGTGTTAGTTTGAATTTGAACCGGTGCTGCCAGCGGCTGTTACTCCCGATAACAAGGCGGACAACGAATAAACCGGAACAGGTAGGTATCAGCCTATTTCCTGCAAAGAAGGATAGTATACTGCGCTATAGTTTTTCGCACTATATTAAGCAGCCAGCGAGACTTATTGTATTGCCCCAACTTGCCCCTAAAAAAGGCTGGGCAGTTTGAGACTCACTGCCCAACGCTAACCTATAGGTTAGTGTGCAAAAACTACTAAAAGCCTAAGTTTATCGGGTAAATTTAGTGATTTTCGGGTACACCCTGCCATAACATTTCATAGCCCACTTCAAAGGTATTATCACAATAGGCTGCTAATTTGGAGAATTTCTCTTTAAAAAGCGCATCAGCATGGGATTTTTCATGCTGCTCGAAAGATTTCCAATAGGTGACGATCACAAGATCTCCCATGTTTTGTTTGATACGCTTTTTGCCCTCATATTCTGGTTGCACACTGCCCTCCTCCGAAATAAAACCTGCATTGCGATAGACCTGTCCGCCAATAAAGCCTCCATTGTCATCGCCATAATTATTTTTAACAACATTACACATTTCACCTAATAACAGCTCTACATCCTCAACAGTAACACCCTGTTTTAAGTCAACCACATTGAACAACATGGAGCAGCCGAAAGGGATCTCGATAGAGTTGAACATGTTTTCTCCTTACTATGATTAATAATACTAATTAATGATGCTGAATAATCGCAGCATACAGGGGCGCTGCCTTGAGTTAAAACCAGAAAAGCAACTAGCCTGAATCTAGGATATTCAGTTAATTCAAAGCCAAAAGCATAGTAAAAAGAAGTGATATATACACAAAAGGAGGGGTCAGTCTGCCATGCACTCGCCTCATGACCGGTAGCGAGCATTGAATAAGCGACTGTTTATCTGTCAGGAGTTAGATCGTTGAAAATCAACTACCCAGTATTTCTTGAGTCAACTTGCAGAGCGGAGGCTAGCAGCCTAAGGTAGCTAATCAGAATCAGTATCTGGCAAATTGAGCGAGGGGATCGAATGGGCTACAGAGCATTATTCACTTGGGGCTTAGTTAGTCTTTTGTGTTGCTGCCTATGGGGTATGGCAAGGGCGGCTGATCAAGCTTCCACACCCGCTAGCGCTCCCGATTTGCAAGAGCTAGCCCCAGATTGGTGGACTTATTTCGAGCAAGCCAGCCCTGCTGAGCGCACTGAACGGGTCAATACCTTACTAGAACAAATCCAAAAAATAACTAATCCGGCTCATCAAGCAAGCATCGAACGTGTGGAGCAAGCTTTTGAACGCTGGCAAACTATGGTGGAGCAAAAAACCAAAACCACCTTAGATTTACCGCCCTTAGCCCCTCGCCAAACCTATTACAGTATCACCGAGCTCTTACAATTACATGCACGCCTAGCAGAGCGTAGCAATGATCTAGCCGCTCGCACTGAACAGGTACAAGAAACCACCCAAACCCAAAGCCGCTTACACAGTGAACTAGCTGACTTAAAACTGAGTTACTTAGAAACTAAGCCAGATGACCCTGCTCGTACTGATTTAGTATTGGATTGGCTGTATAAACAAGTGCGCTTAGCCACCGTGACAGCGGAACTTAGCCATATCAGTCATACTCGTGACTTATTGGAAGATCGCACCCGCCAATTGCGCGAAGACTTCAACTATGCACAAGAGCATTTAGCACAAGCGGACAATGATCCGATCAATGCCAATGCTTTAGCCCAAGCACAACAAACCCTTACTCAGCTACAAACCCAAGTCGAACAGCAAGACTTGACCAAGAACGTGTTAGATGACACTAGTCTAATGGGGAAATTGCAACAGCAAGGACAAAGCTTACAAAGTCGGCAACTTGCAGTGGATCTTGCTCAAGCACAAGCTCAAGTCATTCGTCTACAAACCGGCTTATACCTGTATGAACTACTCGCAACCACGACCCAATCTGATCCCGATTATGGATTGATGCGAGAGTTTGTGCGCGAAGCCCGTGATAGCACTGTTACCCTAGGTGAAACGGCAGGGCAATGGCGCACTGAATTGAGCAATCAGCGGGCAGACCCTTCTATAGAGCCTGAAGTCTACGATAAAACCGCAGATCCTCAGCAAATCCAAAGCCTACAAGCCGAAAACCGCAGCCTCAGTGATACCGCTTTAGCTGCCGTTGTGCGGCTGGAAACTAACTTAAGTGCTAATACCCTGCTACTGGATTTACTGCATAGTCAGATTCTTAAAGAGCAAGGTGGGGCAAGGGCAGCCGTATCAGCAGTCACCGATACAGCAGGTACTGTCGTGGAGTTTTCATTGGATAGCTTACGTAAACCCCTGTTTGAAATTAATCAAGTCCCGATCACCACTTTAAGTATCTTGCGCTTTGCGATTATTTTGCTGGTGGCTTGGCTACTGTCAGTGTTATTGCGCAATGGTTTGCGTAAATTAGCCCGGGCGCGGGGACGTGAATATGATGGTCCTTTATTTATTGTCCGGCGGGTCTTGCATTACCTCATCATTATCATCGGTTTTATGGTAGCTCTGTCTTTCATTGGTGTGGATGTAAGCAAGTTTGCCCTGATTGCCTCTGCTTTGAGTATCGGTATCGGTTTTGGCTTGCAGAATATGATTAATAACTTTGTCTCTGGCATTATTTTGCTGTTTGAGAAAAGTTTAAAAATCGGTGATTTTGTCGAATTAGCTTCCGGTGTCACCGGAGAAGTGCGGCAAATGCGGGTGCGTAGTACTGTTATTACCACGAATGATAATGTCGATATTGTGGTGCCTAACTCTGAATTTGTTAGCGGGCGCGTGGTTAACTGGACAATGCGTGAGGCCTACCGCCGAATCCGCATCCCCTTTGGTGTCGCCTACGGTACCGATAAAGAGCTAGTCAGGCGCATTTTGATTGAAGCGGCAGAAAAAGTTCCCTACACCCTTGTTATGCCGAACCGTAAGCCACAAGTATGGCTGACTGGCTTTGGTGATAATGCACTGAATTTTGACTTAGTGGTTTGGTTAACTCCTGATGCAGTCAAACGCCCGGGCGCAGTACACGCACATTATTGCTGGGAGATCGAAACAGCCTTAAGATTACACCATATTGAAATGCCCTTCCCACAACGGGATTTGCACCTGCGTACTGCCCCTGCTTTGGCAAAATGGCTAGGCGATGAAGCCAACCCCACCGAAACCCCCGTTTCCTCTGCGGAAAAGCGGATGGTTGACCCGCCTAAATAGGGTGGGTTGGGTATTTGAGCTGAGTTGTCTAGGCTAAACGTTATGAACACAACTGTATCAGGAATAGCACCATGCACTGTTTATCAATACCTTACGCTGATGACCTATTGGTCACATCCGGCAAGGCTCCACGCGAGTTAGAGGAAGAATTACGCTTTTTACTGGCTCTCAAGTTGTTTGAACTGCACCGCTTGTCACTAGGCAAGGCAGCGGAATTCTGCGGGATGGCGAAGCTGAAATTCATGTTTGAACTGGGGCGGTTGGGTGTTCCAGTGGTTAATTTGCAGAATGACCAGATTGCAGACGAGTTGCAGGATGATTAGACCAGCTATCGTTGCGGACAGCGGCCCGTTGATTTCACTGGCCATTATTGGGCAACTGGATTTATTAAGGCAGTTGTATCAGCGAGTTTTAGTTCCACCTGCTGTATGGCATGAGGTGACGGTGAAAGGTTTGGGGATGCCAGGTGCTCAGGCTGTTGCTCAATTATCTTGGCTGGAAATTCGTAAACCGGAACAACAAGTACTCCAGCCACTATCTATTTTGGTTGATCCGGGTGAAGCAGAAGCTATCGCGCTGGCGCAAACTATCGCCGATAGCATTGTACTACTGGATGATTCTCAGGCTCGACGGGTGGCGGAACGTTTCCATATTCCGCGTATAGGGACTTTGGGTATCTTGCGCAAGGCAAAAAAGCAGGGATTGATTGCCGTGATAAGACCTCATGTTGAATATTTGCGGGCGAATAATATTTATATGGCTGAGAATTTGGTGGAGGCTGTGTTGCGGGATGTTGGGGAGTGGAATTGACTGATAGAAGCCAGTAATTGTATGATCATGGCAAATGTATATAATCTCACGATATAAAATATGGTTCATCAAGTATATTATATATAGCTTCATAATCCTGATTTTTTTTCAAATTATTGTGAATGGCCTTAATTAGATCAATAAAGTCACCATCTATCATCTCTTCAGTTATGCTAATATGAGCATAACGTATGAATTTAATAATCTGAGGTATTGATGTGATAATTTCTTGATTTTTTGATAACATAAAAGCATCATGTTGACTTAATGATGAATGCTCTAGGTCTTTTTTAAGTTTGGTTTCTTGAGATTTCCAGTGTTCAATTAAAAGATCCTGTTTATTTGGATCGTGAATAAAATCAATGGCGGATTTTAATATAATGAAAAACACTTCTTTATTTTCGCTTTTAGTCAATTCAATTAACTCTAACATTCCGTATATTGAATGAAGGAATTTTTGACTTATAAAAACAATTAAAAAACCAGTTTTTGATAAAATGTCAATATACTCATTGAGCGAAGAATATGATGATTGTTTATTAAAATCATTTGCAAACGATATAAAAGGGAGCTTCTGAATTAATAAGCTCTCGATCTGAAAAAAAATATCCTTCCCCTCTATTTTATACTCTGTTGCACTATAGCTAAAACCAATTTTCATCGGCCTTAAAATTGCATTTAATAAAATCGGAATGATTGAATCCATTTTAGACAAATCGACTCTAAATATTCGTGTTGCCTCATCGTATTCAATTTCTTTTTTTCTCATATTATTCTGAATCAATATTATGGGCTTTTTACTTTCTTTGCTGATGTATCTCAAGTATCTTTCTTCGATAAGAATAATTGCATCGAAAACATTAACTTCTATTTTATCCAGCATTTCTTCTAGATTATGTGTTACATCAAGCGTTACTGATCTGTATAATTTTCCTATTTGTCCAATCACTGAATTTAATAAATCAAAATCTTTTCCAAATACGAGAAGATTAGGCTTAATATTAGAGCGTTTTTCTTCAAACAGCGCACTCATTTTGGCGGAAAGAATTTCAGCAACCTTCTCGAGGAAAAGCAGATCTGATTCTGAGTAAATATTTTCTTTGTCTGGATGATATGCTGCAATAACACCAATAACTTGTCTTTGAAGTGATTTTATAGGAACTCCAATCCAAGACGCCAATGGATTTCCTATAAACTCTTCCATATAAGGATTTTGATAAAAATCATAACTCTCTTTCAATGTTCTATGAAGTATTGGGTGTCCTGTTAAAATAATTTCCTCTGTTTTTCCTCTTTTTTTCTCATCAAGTAACCTTGAGCTAATTTCCAATGGACTTCCATCTTTTAAAATAAGAGGGAAATGTATTTCATTTTTACCTTCATCATAAAGAGCAATATACAAATTATCAGCAAATATTACTTCTGATATAAAACTCTTGGTGAGATGAAGAATATCATTGATGTCTTTTTGGCTTGTGTTTAATAGCTTGTCTTCAAATTTTCTTAAAAGATTTCTTTCTTCGTTCATTGGATCAATAGCCTGAGAACTGTCATGCCAATCATCTTCCTCGTAAAAGTTAATACTCTGAGAAAAACTTTCAATTATATCCGCATCCTCAGACTCAATCGTTTCATGGTTTTTTATTCCAATAGGATACTCCCAAACATTAAATATAAATGTCATGCCATTATCACAGGCCTGGCAGTTAACATACTCAATGGTTTGATACTGATACTCTGTACCCATACCACGATCAGGGTCAGAACCTACCACTTCATAATCTAAAATCAAATCAGATTTGAGCACTGTATGGATATGTTGGCATTTCCTGCATCGGTAAATCAATGACTCTTCTGTAGTTGTATGGATAATTTGAAATAAACTGCCATCAATCATTTGCAGATCTAAACTGTTAATATTTCTAGGTATGTAAATTTTTTCACCTATCCAGAATGGATATAATTCAATATCAGAGTATTTGGTGTCTTCACTGGGACGAAGTATTACTGTAGTTGGCAATGGCACGGAAATTTCAATCATCTCCAGCCCTTTCTCTGGATTCAATACCTCTAAAATACCGGGACGCAGACGTAATCCTATTTTCTGCTTTTTTACTGTGGGTAATGCACTGACCAAGACTGCTGGCAAAGGCTGTAATTCAGCATTTTCTGCCCACCAATTACCAGCCAATCCCAAAGATGCTACCACATACTGCGAAAGCCATTGTTGCCCGGTATCAGCTTGTTTTGTCCCATTTAGTATGGGTAATGTACCTTTCACCCAACGTGCCAACTCCCGCTTTTCAACATCTCCCTCTGCCACTGTTAAAGTCTTCAAAATACGTTGCACGTTATTTTTTAATGCCTGCTCATCACCTTCTAGCACAGCCCAACGCATTTCCTGTTCGATCCGGTCGGTTTCAGGCCAGTGACGTGTCAGTTTACCAATCTCGGTTTTGGCTGATGCAAAGCGTTCCAAATTCTCATTTTTCAAAGCATCACACAAAGCACGGGCAATGCCGGAGTACATCGTTGCTGCCTGTACATTCCGGGTATGGATTAACGGTGAAAACCAAAGTTCGGTTTCCAGTTCCACGCTGCTTTTGGGGAGAAAGCGCAGACGGAGGTTCCGCAACAACCGTGAATCTATCCGCAAAGCCAAGGCCAGCACTTGTGCATACGCATAAAGTTCAGGTCGTTCTTCCCGCAATTGCTGAATATCTTGCTTATTTTCGGGGGTGGGTTGCAACCAACTCATTGCCGGATGCCTTGTTTGTGGTTGATCAGGCGTTTGACATCAGAAGCGCGGGTGTGTGGATTCCAGTCGATGATAGACATAAGATGCGCCAATTCTTTAGGGCAACGCTTATGCCCCAATGGCGTCAACGCAATCACGGGAATCTGCCAGCGGCGGCAGTGCAAGGCAAAATCACGCCAGACGGATAAACCGGGGCGTAATTCGTGGCGGGCAGTACGGACTTGCCCCAAATCAGTGGCAATCACCACGGGTTTTCCAGCAATTGCTTGCCAAGTTTGTTCACCTGTTTCTGTCCAACGGACTGCGTGGCGTGGATTATCGGTGAATTCATATACTGGGCAAGCGGTTTCCCCTAACACCGCATGAAATTGCTGGATCAGATCGCGCATGTCGTCCCACCACGGCACTAACGCCTCGCTGAAATCCAGCAATAATTGGCAACCTTGTTGGGTACTGAAACGTGGCAGTAATGGCAAACTTCGTAAGGGTTTGCGTTGTACTGAAGCCCGAATCAGCCGAGGCATATCCAAATCATACCCGCGTGAAGGCTGGGCAACACTTGCTGCCAACAAACCCCGCGCCGTGCGCTGCGGAAACAGGGAGTGGCGGGGTACAGGTGGATGATTGGATGCGCCAAGCTCCAGTGGCTTTTGGCTGGCAATTTCCGCTGGCAAAGGAGGCGCAAGTCCCGCTTCCAAGGTATTCGGTAGCTTCTCTATGCGGATGGGCAAGATTTCATCCGGCAATTTAGGCTGTGATTCTGTGTCGGGCGTAGTAATTGGTTTATCGGCGGGTTTGTCTGCACGAGCTTCCGGCTTACGTGGGCTACGCTGCCACGCTCCCCGTGTTGAGCGTTCGTTATGTGTGCTCTCCAGCTTGTCTGCCTGCAAGCCTAAACAACGCGCAACCAACACCTGCTCAGTAGGTGTTATCGTGGGTAATTCTGCCAAGACCCGTACCCAATCACCTAAACCAATTTCAGCCCGCCGGGTTGCCATTATGCGTCCTCTGCTTGCTTGGCTTGTTTGCGTAAGGTGGCTTGCTCAACCTGACCCCATACTTCGCTGTCCGGGGTAATGCCCAATTCCAAGCAAGCTCGCACTGCGTCCAGATATTCACTCGTACCGGGTGGACGGCGGTCTGTGTTTTTGGCATCCACTACCAAGCCAGCAAATTTGTCTGCAACAGCGGAAAATATCACTGCTTTATCCGAATACTTATATTCTTCCTTGAAATGAAAAGTCGCAATGCGTTGTAAGGCTTTCGAATCCGGGCTTTGCAATTCCAGATGAATGCAACGGCGTAAGAAGGCGGGCGGCAAATCACGTTCGCCATTGGTCGTAATCATTACCAACATGTGCAAATCACCAGTGGCTTTGATTTCTGTACCATCCGGTAACTGGAAACTGCGCCGATCCAGCGGCTCCAATAAATCGTTGGGCAAGTCAGGTTCTGCCTTGTCGATTTCGTCCAGCAAGATAACGATACCAGCACCCTGATCTTTCAGTGTTTTAGGTTTGCTGGGTGGCCGGAAACCATCGCCTAATACGGTGATTTCATTTTCTGATTTTCCTTTGGCTAAGGCTGATTCTGCGTCGAATCCCCACCAGAACAAACCCGGTTTCAAATATGCCCAATCTGGCATCAGCCCGTTGTTGTTCCCCACCACAACATGAGCATCGTGCAGGCGTTGCAACTGATCTACTTCACCTGTCAAATCCTCCAAACGGCTACGGGAGGTCAATGTATGTTTCAAATAACTCCAACCCTGGGATTCAGCAATCGCTTTTGCCAACGTAGTCTTGCCACTACCCGGTAGGCCGGAAACCAATAAAGGGCGTTTTGTCACCAAAGCAACTTGCAGGGCAATTTTGATCTCATCGGATAGCACATACGGCGGTATCCCTGCATCCGTGTTGCCTAGCCAGACATTGGTATCAGGAAATTTAAAATCTTTCAGTATGTTGTTCATAGCTTTAGTCCTTTACATGCTCTCGATGTATTGCTTCACTTTACAGTAGTTCAAGTACTGCTCATCTTCCATTGCCACATCCAAGGCGGGTTCAATGGGTTGCAAATCTGGTCTGCAATCGGGAGAAGTTTCTCCGACTGGAATAAAAATGACTGTCGTCGGGTATTTCCCCATGATGTCTTTCAGCAAATTTTCGTCAGGCAAAAGATCAATGTCGGGTGCAACCTCATCGGGTGCAGGGAAAACCAGTAAAATGGGTTCAGAGGTGGTTTTCAGCAGTTTATCTTTGTAGCGCTGGGGCATGGTTTGCAGACCGACACTTTGCCGCATCACTTCTTCAATCGACCCCATATCACGGCAATTACCAACAGGTACGAGCCAATGATTGCCTTTACCCCACGCCCTATCGGCATAACTCCCAGCAGTGAAATCTTCCGGGTTAAAGCCATTGACAGTAATCGGTATCCGTTGGGTATGCGCATTGGAAAGATGAGTAGCAGCGTCAGGATTAACCCACAAATGCTTGACCATGTGCAGCAGAGTGCGGGCTTTCTCTTGCCCTACGACGTGACCGATGTCTTTCATCAAGGCTGACAGGTTTTTCAGTGCCTTGTACTGTTCACTGGCAACCGAAAGTGCCAGCGTGTGGGCAAGATGGGTATTCCAGTTGAGTGTGGCAACACAGTCACAGTCCAGCAGCCTGATAGCACGTTCCAGTGTGGCGGGCTTGATGTACTCCAGCGTTTCGCTCATTTTGAGCAACAAGTCACCCAATGGGGAATAAGGTCGAATGGTTAAACCAGCCAATTCCTCAATGATGTCTTCTGGTGTTTTGTGTTTAGGCGCAAATTGGAGATCGTGCAACCGGGCAACACCGCCCAGATAGGGGCAAGCCTGAATTTCTTGGGCAGTAACATCGTCCAATGTCACCACCACCAGCTTCAACGCAAGGTCGCCATACCTGCGCATCGCAGAAAACGCGGCTTCCTGCCTCACCCAATGGGAATTCAAGGCAGCTTTCGATAACAAAATGACAACCGCATCGCAGGTACAAAGGTTTTGCAGGATTTTCTTGTGCCATTCTTCCCCCGTATGGATTTCCTCACGATCAAGGAAAACATCAAAGCTTTGTCCACCCCCATGCCGATCCAATGCAGTATAGACTTGCTCCAGAAAAGTAATACCTTCTGGTGTCTTACTACTATGGCTAATAAAAACTTTGGGGCGGCGCATCTAAGTTTCTTGATGAAGAATTAAATCTGCAATAAATTATGCCAGATTACTTATTTTTGACCTGATTACAAGTAGGAAGATATATTTCAGTTGCCCCGCTAAAAGCGAACCATTATAAACCAAGGCACTCCGTTCTTTGCTCTTAATCTCTAGCTACAATTATCATAACGGCAAGAAATTCTAAATAAATGAAATCCAATACTTGGACAAGTTTGGTATCGGGAATCTGGTGAATTTCTTCTACCAAGCGTTCCTATAAAAGTTTTACTGCTAACATTTTAATTCTCTGGTAGAGAACAACTATCTTCACACATCATGCCTTTAGACTAACTGCAATACAAATACGTAGTCTTTCCCGACCCAGCCCAAGCAATGCTATACTATCCCCCTCTTGCAGCCACTGCGGATACTGAAAACATGAGTTCCTTAAAAGACCAACTTCTTAAAGCCGGTTTGATTGATCAAGCCAAAGCCGAAAAAGCTAACCGTGAAGAGCGTAAAACGGCGCATCAAAAAACTGCCAAGGCACAAAAAGAAGCCAAGCGCACGGGTGAGGTCAAAGTCGATGAAGCTAAGTTGCTCGCTGAACAAGCCCGCCAAGAGCAAGCCGAACGTTCTAAAGAACTCAACCGCCTACAGCGCGAGCAAGCTGAGCAAAAAGCGATTCAAGCGCAGATTCGCCAATTAATTACCATGAATCGGGTGGATCGCCGACAGGGTGAGTTGCGTTATCAATTTGCCGACCAGAACAAAGTCAAAACCCTGATGATCACTGAACTGCTCCAAGACCGTTTAGCCTATGGCATGTTAGCGGTAGTCCGTTTTGGCGAGGGTTACGAATTGGTACCCCGTGTTGTGGCTGAAAAAATTGCCCAGCGTGATCCCAGTGCTATCGTCGTTTTAAATCTCAATAGCAACCCAAGTCCCACCGAAGATGATCCTTACGCGGCTTATCAAATTCCTGACGACTTAATGTGGTAAATCGTTAAGTCCCCATCCATTTATTCCAAAGGTAGCTATGAAATCCATCACTCGCTTATTGCGCCTTTGGGCTATTCAACGAGTTTTTATCCGGCATGGTCTGGATGAACTTGTCTTGAGTATTCCGCTGTTTCGCCCTGTCGCTTTTCTTTATTATTTATTTCCGTGGAATTGGCGGCGGCAACGTCAAGACTTTGGGCCACGCGGTGAACGGATTCGTCTCTCGCTGGAAGAATTAGGGCCTATTTTCATTAAATTCGGGCAAATGCTCTCCACCCGCCGTGATCTAATGCCCGATGATATCGCCATCGAACTCACTCGCTTACAAGATCGCGTACCACCTTTTTCGAGTGCAACTGCCCGCCAATTGATCGAAAAAGCTTATGGTCGCCCAGTCACAGACGTATTCCAGCATTTTGAAACCGATCCAATGGCCTCGGCCTCCATCGCTCAGGTCCATGCAGCTACCCTTTGGAATGGCAAGGCAGTCGTGGTGAAAGTATTACGGCCGGGGATTGAAAAAACCATTCGCCAAGATATAGCCGTCATGTATTTATTGGCTGAATTAGTCCAACGTTATTGGAAAGATGCGCGGCGTTTACGCCCAGTAGAAATTGTCGCCGAATATGAAAAAACCATCTTCGATGAACTGGATTTAATCCGCGAGGCCGCCAACGCGAGTCAAGTACGACGCAACTTTGAACAAGAACCGATGTTGTATGTGCCAGAGATCTACTGGGATTACACGCATACCAATGTCATGGTGATGGAGCGGATTTATGGAATTCCCGTCGGCGATATTCAACGCTTAAAAGATCTAGGCGTGAACTTTAAGCGGCTTGGTGAATTAGGAGTGGAAATTTTTTTCACGCAAGTGTTTCGCCATAATTTCTTCCATGCGGATATGCATCCCGGGAATATTTTTGTGGATGCGACACAGCCGAATGAGCCACAGTATATGGCAGTCGACTTTGGTATCGTCGGCACTTTAACGCCTGAAGATAAGCGCTATTTGGCCGAAAATTTCTACGCTTTTTTTAATCGTGATTATAAGCGAGTCGCTGAACTACATGTGGAATCGGGTTGGGTGCCACCGACTACTCGAGTGGATGAATTTGAATCAGCGATTCGCTCTGTTTGTGAGCCGATTTTTAATTTACCGATTAAAGATATTTCCTTCGGCAATTTTTTGCTGCGCTTATTCCAAACCGCAAGACGCTTCAATATGGAAGTGCAGCCACAATTAGTCTTATTACAAAAAACCCTCTTGAATATTGAAGGTCTAGGCCGTCAGCTTTATCCTGATTTAGACTTATGGTCAACGGCTAAACCTTTTATTGAACGCTGGATGGATGAGCAAGTCGGTGTGCGCGCCCTGTTGAATGGTGTAAAAGTTAATCTACCCAAACTTTTGGAAAACCTCCCCTATATGCCGAATCTATGGCATGAAGTTCTCAAGCAAGCAACTCAGCAACAATTAAAACTGCAATATGAATCCAAACAACTAGAACAATTGCAACAGGAGTTAAAACACTCACAAACTCAGCTGCGCTTTATTATTGCGGGCGGAAGTTTAATGGTGGGTGCGAGTCTACTGATTAGCTCCGCCGATTTAAGCTTAGACCCAGCCTTGAGCGCTTTGAGCTGGAGTGTAGCTTTGCTAGGGCTGGCTCTGCTAGGCTATGGTTTATTAAAACGCTAGAGCAATTTACGTGCAACTGCCATCCCCAACTCAAAGAGGCCAGTCGCTGTATTGGTATTGACCTTGCCCTTCCTCAGTACACGAAAAGCGAGGAAACCACCCACTAAGCCTAAAGCAACGATGGGTAAAGGACGGCGGCGCAATGGCTCTAAATAATCCACGCTAGCGACATTAGCTCGCAAACGAGCTTTAGCTTCTTCTACAGACGTTGGCTTAGGTGTCGAACGTACCATGTCACGCCTCCTGTTAGCACTAAACCTGCACTCGCAGTGACTAATAAGACCGTTGGCAAGCTCCAATATTGAATCAAGAAATTATACAAAGCGGCCATTAATAACACGAGGCTAGTTAGGAATAAAACAGCAGCTACGGTCATCAATAAAGAGATAGCAATTGTTTTCAGAGTCTTTTGTCTTAATAGACGTCCTTCTGCCTCCACCAAATCGAATAAACTAATGACCACCTCTGTTATTGCCTTCATACGCTGCTTACCTAAGGTTAGTTAGCTGTTTTTGCCACTGAGTAACCGTGATAACACAAACCCTAGGCTAAACGCGATGCCCAAACTAGCTAAAGGATTCGCTTTAATATAGTGGGTCACTTGCTCAACACCTTCACTGCCGACCGCTTGTACTTGTTGAGCCTTTTTCAAAGCAGCCTCTTTATAATCCTCTAGTTCATTCGTCAATTTTTTATTCAAAGTAACGGCTTGCGCTTCACCCTTTTCTTGCAATGATTCTAACAACATAGCCAGCTGTGATTTCATTTTTTCAAACTCAGCCTGTACATCAAATTCGGACTCTTGCGGCTTGGCCATCGCTAATCTCCCTGTCAGTAAATGAGTAAAATAAAGTAGTCAATCAGACATAAACAATGAAGAGGTGCATCTTCTTATACCTTATAGCAAAGTTTACTCCACACGCTAGAAAACCTCCTGAATTAGAGGTGTAATCGTAGAAAGATCGTGAGGTCGTGGTACCTTAACCCAACTCGCAGCTCCCGTGATTATAATATAAGCATAAGCGCCTGATAGTCGCTTAGTGACGCTCGATCGGCAGGGTTCTTGACAAAAAACCGGACAGACACTATAGCTAGCTAAGATCTTTCTGTTAATATTTGCGGAATAGAGAGACTCTTACTTCTTGCTCGCAGAGCAGTGCATACCCCTCAATTAATCTGTTAACAAAGGAAGCATTCTATGAAAATCCGTCAAATGGTTTTGGCTTTATCTGTGTCGGTACTCGCGTTCTCTTCTAGTGCTTTTGCTGAAGGAACTTTCTATGTAGGCGCTAACGGCGGTCCTTTGTACGGAACTTATGGCTGTGTTATGGCTGCTAATGAAACCCCTTACAGTGAGTGTGGTGCTAAAACCGAACCTGCTAAACCAGCACCAGCTCCAGCGCCTGTGGTTAAGGTCATCACTGACTGCAAGCAATGTGCGATGCAGAAAAAGGCTATGCCTAAAAAGAAATAACGCGCCAGTTTATAGGCAAGTTATTCTCTACTAACGGAGGTTCTTGACTTCCGTTAGCTAGTTCAAGACTCCCGCTTTCATTACACTGAAGGCTAGTTTGGGAGTATCAAGATGAGCATGCAAGATTGCTATAATTTTCAAGATTTTCGCCGCTTAGCTAAACGTCGGTTACCTGCTCCTCTGTTTCATTATATTGATGGCGCAGCCGATGATGAATGGACAGCTAAGCGTAATACCGAGGCTTTTAACTCAGTTGCCCTGATTCCCAATGCCTTAGCGGATTTGTCTCATTTAGATTTAAGCACCACGTTATTCGGGCGCAAGCTCGCTATGCCGCTGTTTTGCGCACCCACCGGCATGACACGCTTATTTCATCCTGAGGGTGAATATGCTGTGGCACGGGCAGCCGCTCAAGCAGGTACCCTGTATAGCCTATCAACCCTCTCGACGGTCAGCATTGAGAATATCGGCAAAGTCAGCGATCAGCCGAAAATGTTCCAGATTTATATTCATAAGGATCGTGGTCTAACCCATGAATTGGTCGAGCGCTGTCAACTAGCGCAATTTGATGCCTTATGCTTAACCGTTGATACGCTGGTGGCTGGCAATCGTGAGCGGGATCGGCGTACTGGTTTGGTGATGCCACCTCATCTTACCCTGCAAAGTATGCTCAGCTTTGCTTTGCATCCGCGTTGGGCTTATCACTATTTGCGCAGTGAAAAATTTCAGCTGGCCAATGTGGCTGATCGCATTAGCACAGGCACTGATAGTTTGGTATCTGTGATGAATTATGTGAACAGCCAATTCGACCGCACAGTGGTATGGAAAGATGCCGAAGCGATTATTGCGCAATGGAACCAACCTTTCGCGATTAAAGGTATTATGTCGGTGGAAGATGCTAAGCGTGCGGCGGATATTGGTGCTTCGGCGATTATGATTTCCAATCACGGCGGACGGCAATTAGATGGCTGTGCAGCACCTTTTGACATGCTACCGCGCATTGCTGATGCGGTTGGTGATCGGCTCGAAATTATTCTGGATGGCGGTATTCGCCGTGGTTCGCATGTACTCAAAGCCCTCGCTGCAGGAGCCAAAGCTTGTTCAATTGGCCGCAGCTATTTATTCCCACTCGCCGCTGGGGGGCAAATCGGTGTAGAGCGTGCTTTAACTTTATTCCGTGATGAAATTGAACGCGATATGATTTTAATGGGGTGTGCGTCTTTGCGTGATCTTAGCTCTGAGCAATTCATGCGGGTGCAATGAATAGGACTTTTAATCAGCACTTTAAGCCCAAACTTATGATGACTTGTGATAAGCCAATACCGTTCAAGACATTGTTGATATACTTAGACTGAGACTCATACAAATATAGAGGATTGAATGTCAAAACGGGATAAATAGCATGATATTGTCAAGCTAGCCCTTATCAAGGAAGGTTGGACGATTACTCATGATCCGTATTTTTTTTAAACCGATCCTAAACTAGCCACCGACTTAGGAGCAGAGCGGTTATTGGCTGCTGAGCGCGGCTATGAACGCATTGCAGTTGAAGTCAAGAGTTTTCTGAGATCATCTCAAGTTGTTGATTTAGAAGAAGCGATTGGACAATATGCACTGTACCAGCTTTTCCTTCGTCAGCAAGATCCTGAACGTCAACTCTACTTGGCTGTACCCCGTCATGCACTCGATAACATTCTCAGCCGAGAGGTGGGGCGGGTAGCAATAGAAGGGCTAAAAGTCAATGTGGTTGTTTATTCTCTAACGGAAGAGGAGCAGCTTCAATGGAAACCTCAATAGTATTTTATCAACGTTGTATTAAACAAATACTCAATGAGTATGCGTTATTACAAACAGCGCAGCTAACCACATAGTTAGTATTTGATGATGAGCGTGGACACTATTTAGTTCTGTGGCTTGGCTGGAATGGACATAAACGCATTCATGAATGCGCTATTCATATAGACATCATCAATGACAAGATAGTGATTCAGTGGAACGATACCGAAGAATTATTAGAAGATAGTTTACTATCATTAGGTGTACCTAAAGAACATATCATCATAGGAACTATTCCACCCCTCTTAAGTGCTTCATCGCCTGAAAACAATCAAACCTATTCAAGAGCAGCTTAATAAAGGTTATGCGCTCAGCGAGGCTGCATTGTACTGATGAAAAAATAATGTTAAGTACCCTGAAATTAGATCGAAGATTTCCGAATAGCGCTATTCTTGCTACAGTTAAAGGCTTCATTTAGCCAAGAGAGTTGTTGTATGACTGCTTTAACCACCTGCGTTTTCGTTCAAGTCCGTTGCAAACCCGGCAAAGCTTATCTGGTTGCGGATGAAATTTTTGAGCGTGAGATTGTCTCAGAATTATACTCCACCAGTGGTGAATGGGATTTATTGATGAAAATCTACATCCCTGAAGAAGACGATATTGGTAAGTATATCAATGATCATATTTTGAATATTGAGCATATTGAGCGCTCATTAACGACCCTCACGTTCAAAGCGTTTTAACTGCCCTGCCTATCACCACAGTAAGGATCTCGTTATGACAATTGGCTTCGGCTTTATTGGCGCTAGTGACATTGCCAAACACAAAATGCTGGCTGCGATTCGTAATACCCCCGATTGTGAGGTCGTCTCCGTTTACAGCAGTAATCTTGAACGAGGGCGTGCCTATGCCGCTGAAACGCAGATTCCCCATGCAGCTAGCTCACTGGAAGATTTACTCGCTAACCCAGCAGTGCATGCGGTCTATATCAGCACCACGAATGAATTACACCATGCACAAACTCTCGCAGCTGCTCAAGCAGGCAAGCATGTGCTCTGCGAAAAACCACTGGCCATGTCGCAGCTAGAAGCGCAAACAATGCTTGACGCCTGTCGGGAAGCGGGGGTAGTTTTGGCCACTAATCATCATCTGCGCAATGCCCATGCCCATCAGGCCATGCGTGACTTGATTGCCAACGGAGCAATCGGTAAACCCATTGCCGCTCGGGTGTTTCATGCTGTTTATTTGCGGGAATCCTTACAAGGTTGGCGTTTAGATAAACCTGAAGCTGGCGGCGGAGTGGTGTTAGATATTGTCGTGCATGATGTCGATACCCTCCGCTTTGTACTCCAAGCCGAACCGACAGAAGTGATTAGCTTATCCCAGCAGTTTGGGATGAGTGCGGGTAGTGTTGAAGACGGTTCGATGGCCGTGTTTCGTTTTGATAATGGCGTGATTGCGCAAGTCCATACCGCCTTCACCGTGCCTTATGCAGGCAATGGCTTTGAGGTGCATGGAACAGACGGTTCATTAATTGCAAAAAATGTGATGCATCCAGCTGCACAACCCGAAGTTTTGCTGCGTACCGCCAACAGCGAACAACGCTTAGAACTCGCCGCCAATGAGGTATATAGCCTAGGGGTAGCGCGCTTTATCGCAGCCATCCAAGGCACGGGCAAACCTGCGGCCAGCGGCGAAGACGGCTTATGGTCTTTAGCAAGTGCGTTGGCCTGCCTAGAATCAGCTCACACGGGGCAGAAAGTGGCGATTTCAGTATGATGAATCTAACTCCAACCTCCGCTCAATTCGCTAGTCGAGAGTTTTTAGAGCAGCATATCCGTACAACTTTAGACTTTTATCAGCCTAAGGTTTTTGATCCAACTGGGGGCTTTAAGCATTTCTTTCGGGATGATGGCAGTATTTATAACGCCAGCACTCGGCATTTGGTCAGCAGCACACGTTTTGTGTTTAATTATGCAATGGCAACCCGCTATTTCCCTGATTTGAATTACAGGGATTGGATTCGGCATGGTTTAGCTTATCTGGAAAATGTCCACCGCCAAGCTGAAACCGGAGGCTATGCTTGGCTATTAGAGACTGGCAAAGTGACCGATGCGACCAATCACTGTTATGGCCTAGCTTTTGTAATAGTGGCAGGGTCTACTGCGCTCTTAGCGGGTGTCGAGGAAGGCCGCAAGAGCCTTGAGCAAGCTTGGCAACTGCTTGAGCGCTACTATTGGGATGAAGCTCACCGCTTATACCGCGACGAGGCCAATGCAGACTTCAGCCTGCTTGCTCCTTATCGTGGGCAGAATGCCAATATGCATGCCTGTGAAGCGATGCTCTGGGCTTATGAAGCGACCCAAGAGTCGCGCTTTTTAGAGCGTGCGGCCTGTTTAGCGGAGGCAGTGATCCATCAATTAGCTAGCCAAGCCAATGGCATAATCTGGGAGCATTACGATGCTAACTGGCAAATTGACTGGCAATATAACCTCGATGACCCTAAACATTTATTCCGACCTTGGGGCTTTCAACCGGGACATCAAACAGAGTGGGCAAAACTACTCTTAATCCTCGATCGTCATCAACCTGCGCCTTGGCATTTAGAATGGGCAGAAGCCTTATTTAACCAAGCTTTAGAGCGGGCATGGGATTATGACTATGGCGGTATTTGCTATGGCTTTGCCCCTGATGGCTCGATTTGCGATGGCGATAAATACTTCTGGGTGCAGGCAGAAAGCTTGGCAGCCGCAGCTTTACTCGCGCAAGCGACGGGCAAGCAAACTTATCGGGATTGGTATCAGCGCATTTGGACTTACAGTTGGCAGCATCTGATTGATCATCAATACGGCGCTTGGTTTCGTATTCTCAGCCGAGAGAATCAACGTTATGACGATCACAAATCACCCGCAGGCAAAACTGACTATCATACGATGGGAGCTTGTTATGAAGTGCTACGCTCGGGTTTCGTTTAAAAATGATAATCCAGCCACCAACTCGAGCTGTGTTGAGGAGCGATGATGGTTTGGAAAAAAGGCTCCCATGAAAAACAATGCTGATTGCCCCAAATTGGAAAATAGCTCGGCACATAGGAACAATTAGCGCCAATCAAACCTAATTGATCATGGCGCTGCAAAATCGTTAAAGGCTGTTGTGCCTGATGATTCAACGGCAAATAAAAACCCTGTTGCTGTGCTTGAGTTTTGCGCTGAATAAAGCTATTCGCTGCCAATTCATAACCCAAATTCCCCGCTGGTAACTGAAAAGGAATATTGAAATGGCATAACTCTGCGGTTCGTTGTGGCTGTGGATAAAACGGATGCGGAAACCAACTAATCGGAATAAAAGCTGCACCTCGATTAGTGAGCTGCGTATGCGAACGCAAACTGCGCCCATTTAAAGTCAGAGTACGGATTAACTGCAAAGCATAAGCGTCAAAACTTTGCTCGGTCGTGAAGCGAAGCTCGTAAGGTTGCTCTTCAATCTGCCAATCACAAAACCGGGTGACTTGTTTTGCCAATAGATCACAAAGACCCACACCAATTATCAGTACCTCACTATCATTTTTTTGTGGAGAGCGTAATGGCATCCAATTGAAAGCATCCGGTATTCCCTGCCCATCAAACCAATTAAAGCTATCAGGATAAGTAGGGCCTGACAGCAAATGGCCGTGCTTAAGATCAGAAACTTGATAAATATAGCCTCCGGTACAATAGCGGACACCGAACTTATTTCGATCGGTGATCGGGTCGAGGATCTCAATTTGTAAACTTGAGTTAGCTAAACAATACATAATAAATACGTTTTGATCTCAATAATTTTTTTCAATAATTTACTGATGCAAATAGCTTAAAATGGCTGTCTGTCTGTCTGTCTGTCTGTCTGTCTGGCAATAATCGTTTCTTCAGAGCAGCTTGTTTATTTTCATGAACCTGCAAAATCTGTGCTACTTGCTTTTGGAGTCGCTCAAATGAATCCAATAATTGAATAGGCCAAACTTGTAATAGAGTTTCAGTCGGTAGGTTCGACTCGTTCAAGTCCTGACTATGCAATCTTTTATAAACCTTGATGGTTTGAGACTCAAAGACAAATACAATCGCCTTC
This sequence comes from Thiothrix eikelboomii, assembly GCF_900167255.1. GTDB lineage: Bacteria > Pseudomonadota > Gammaproteobacteria > Thiotrichales > Thiotrichaceae > Thiolinea > Thiolinea eikelboomii. The sequence goes on along the minus strand of NZ_FUYB01000005.1, from coordinate 169,962 downwards.
ACCTGTCCCATGAAAAAACTTAGTTCGTTGCCCACGACCTTAGCCTTTTTAAAATGCAGGTTAGTATCCTGCCTACAGTAAAGAACGAGTTTTTTGAGTATAAAATTGAGCCTAGCTGGCGTGTAAAAGCTGTCATCCATCCATTGACTAAACAAGTTATTCGCATAAGACCGTAAGTCTTGTAGCTCTGCCTCATCTAAAATAGCTTGTCTAAGCGTTCTAGGCAGGCGCTGCTCAAACAGTGCCTCAAGCTGAACTTTAATGAGATTTTTATAAAAATCAACTTGCTTGACTGGATGCAGAATTTGATCTTTATGATAACGAATTGACAAATCTTTATGCTTAAAGGGATGTATTGAAAAGAAATTAAACTGCTCAGGAAAGTAATCCGATAGATTCACAGGCCGGACGCCAACCGCCATTAAGGCATTCGCTAGCAGCGCCTCATCATTAGGGAAAGAACCTGTATACTTACCTGCAAAAAAATCTGCGCTCAGACTTTGACGTTTCGTATATAAAATCTCAATTGATCTTTTTGACAACCGAGTGAGTGGAAAAAAACAGCGATAAGGTGGATCTAATAAAATTTTTGCACTTTCATACCAACACCACCCCGCATCTGCTGGCGAAAAATGTGTAACTAAAGCCTCATCGGGTTGATTAGCAAAAAACTCGAAAAACTTGACTACCGAATCTAAGTTGAGTAGAACATCTGGCTCAATCAGCCAATAAAAATCAGCAGCAACTGCTTTGTAAAATACATAGTAAAAATAATCCCCACAAGCCCATGCGATCCTACCTTTATTATAAAGACCCTGCGCCTCAATAAAGTGAGCGCTTAAAGCAAGCTTATGTAGGTTCTCTGGGAAGTTTTTGGTTTTTTCTAGCTCGTCAACTATGAAAAAAATGGCATCTTTATGAAAATAAGCCAACAAAGTTTGATATAAAAATCGCTCTGACTCACCGAAATCTTGGCAACGAATACCGATAACATGCTGTTTATTTAGCATAAAAGATAACTCTAAATGGGTATAAGAGGAGTGATTTGAGAAAGCTATACTCTAAAAAGACTAATCGGGCTTAGTTAAGCCAATTTAAATGAATCGGCACAAATAAATCAATCTATTTGTGCCGACTTAGTGAATTTTCACGCCCAAACTTAAACCTAGAGGTTGTTTATTTCACTTTAATTTACTTTAGCTCGCTCTAATTCGGCTAAAGTTGAGCGGGCTTTATCTGCAATGCGGTCAATTTCTGCAAGCGTCAATTCAATATCACGTCGTTGTGTTAATAAAATATCACGTCGCTCTTGCAGTTTTTCTAGCAAGCGCTTGAGCTGTTTTTTTTCGTCACGACCTGTATTGTCGTACATGTCGATCAGCTCTTTGACTTCGGCTAGGCTCATCCCTAAACCTTTGCCACGAATCGCCAAACGCAAGCGTACTCGATCGCGTTCTGCATAAATACGCTTATTCCCATCGCGCTGCGGTGCAACAATGCCGATTTCTTCATATAACCGAATCGTGCGAGGAGTGACTTCATGCTCTTTGGCTAAGTCCGATATTGTGTAAGTTTTCTGTTCCATACTGAAAAGTATTTTTTCACGGCTCTTGGGTTGGTGTCTATGCTTTCCTGCGGGTCTGCATGACAATCATAGCAATCATGACTCTGTTGAAAGATCGACAAACTCGTTGGTTTTTTGTTTGGTTTTCTGCTTGGGCTTTTGTGATGTTTTTCTATGTTTGATAATTGACGCTTACGTTAACGTAATATATGTTAACAACTTGCCTTCAGGATTTCAGGATAATAAATATCCGAAACGACCCTCAACACCGCTAAGGGATCTCATCCATGTCTGTGAATAGTTCCGCTCAGTCCGCCAATGCCGCGAATAAACGAGCCTACCCTGTCCGCTTTGTGACGGCTGCTAGCCTATTTGATGGCCATGATGCCGCTATTAATATTATGCGCCGTATCTTGCAAGCAAACGGTGTTGAAGTTATTCATCTTGGACATAATCGCTCGGTGGCTGAAATTGTTAATGCGGCCTTGCAAGAAGATGTGCATGGAATTGCGATTAGCTCTTACCAAGGTGGGCATGTCGAATACCTAAAATACATGGTGGAGATGCTGCGTGCCCAAGAGGGTGCTGATATTCGTATCTTTGGTGGCGGTGGTGGCGTAATTATTCCTGAAGAAATCCAATTACTGCAAGAGTATGGGGTCACTCGCCTCTATTCCCCGCAAGATGGTCAGCAAATGGGCTTACAAGGGATGATTTTAGACATCATTGCCCGCTGTGACTTTGACCCCGGTGCAGCTGCGCCCACCAGTCTTGAGCCGATTTTAGCTGGTCATTGGCGCGCCCTAGCCCATACTATCACTGCTTTAGAAAACAATACCTTATCACCAGAATTACGTGCAGAGCTTCTTGAGCAGGCAGCCAATATACCGAAAAAAGTTCCTGTCCTTGGTATTACGGGTACCGGCGGCTCAGGTAAATCATCACTCACTGATGAAATCATTCGCCGCTTCCGTTTAGGTCAACAAGATCAACTTAAGATCGCCATTATTGCCGTTGACCCAACCCGCCGTAAGACGGGCGGTGCTTTGCTAGGGGATCGGATTCGAATGAATGCGATTAATCACCCCAATATCTTCATGCGCTCGATTGCTACCCGTGAAGCCATCGGTGAAATACCTGAGGTCATTAAAGAGGTAGTAGCTGCGACTAAACTCGCTGGCTTTGATTTAATTATTGTTGAAACCCCCGGTATTGGCCAAGGTGATGCAGCCATTGTACCCTTGGTGGATGTGTCTTTGTATGTGATGACCCCAGAATTTGGTGCACAAAGCCAGCTGGAGAAAATCGACATGCTTGACTTTGCAAATGCAGTCGCCATTAATAAATTCGACCGTAAAGGGGCAGAAGATGCCTATCGTGATGTCTGCAAACAAGTCCAGCGCAATCGTGAAGCTTTTGGGCAAACCCCCGAGGAAATGCCAGTGTTTGGCACGATTGCAGCCCGCTTTAATGATGATGGTGTGACTGCTCTCTATCAAAACCTATTGGCACAATTGGAACTAGCGGGTTTATTCATTCAGCATAACCAGTTGCCTGCAGTCACAGTACGCAAATCCTCCGGCAACTCAGTGATTGTGCCACCTGAGCGCGTGCGCTATTTAGCCGAAATCGCTGATACCGTGCGTGGCTATCATAAAACGGTGCAGGAACAAGCCCAAATTGCGCGAGAACGCCAGCAATTACGAGCCACTCAGCGTATGTTAGGTGCAGCTGCCACGGAGATAACTGCTTTAGATGAGCTGATTGCCCAGCGCGATGCACAACTCGATAGCCGAGCACGGAAGCTCTTAGAGATTTGGCCACAAGTGCGCGCTAGTTATTCAGGTGATGAGTATGTGGTGAAAATCCGTGATAAGGAAATTCGTACCCCTCTCAAGCGCACTACCCTCTCTGGCACTAAGATTCCCAAGGTAGCCTTGCCACACTTTGAAGATCACGGCGAACTACTGAAATGGTTATTGCTAGAAAATCTCCCCGGTAGCTTCCCTTACACAGCAGGGGTCTTTGCTTTTAAACGTGAAAATGAAGATCCAACTCGAATGTTTGCCGGTGAAGGTGATCCCTTCCGTACTAATCGGCGCTTCAAACGCTTATCTGAGCATTCGGTCGCCAAGCGATTATCCACCGCCTTTGACTCCGTGACTTTATACGGTTGTGACCCTGACTTACGCCCCGATATTTATGGCAAAGTCGGCAATTCTGGCGTGTCAATTGCCACCCTAGACGATATGAAAGCCCTCTATGATGGCTTTGATCTGTGCAGCCCTACCACCTCAGTCTCAATGACGATTAATGGCCCTGCCCCCATGCTTTTGGCGATGTTCATCAATACCGCGATTGATCAACAAATCGCTAAATTCGAGCAGGATAATGCTCGCCATCCTACCGATGAGGAAATTGAAAAAGTTCGGGCTTGGGCTTTAGAAAATGTGCGTGGTACGGTTCAAGCAGATATTCTTAAGGAGGATCAAGGCCAGAATACCTGTATCTTCTCCACTGAATTTGCCCTAAAAATGATGGGCGATATTCAAGAATATTTTGTCCAACATCAAGTACGTAATTTCTATTCGGTGTCGATTTCGGGTTATCACATTGCAGAAGCAGGAGCCAACCCGATTTCCCAACTTGCCTTTACGCTCTCTAATGGTTTCACTTATGTAGAAACTTATTTAGCCCGAGGGATGCATATTGATGATTTTGCACCGAATTTGTCTTTCTTCTTCAGTAATGGCATGGATCCTGAATACACGGTAATGGGTCGAGTTGCACGCCGCATTTGGGCGACGGCCATTCGCTTTAAATACGGTGGCAATGAGCGTAGCCAAAAGCTGAAATATCATATCCAGACCTCAGGGCGCTCGCTGCATGCCCAGGAAATGGATTTCAATGATATTCGCACCACGCTACAAGCACTGATTGCGATTTATGATAACTGCAATAGTCTCCATACGAATGCCTTCGATGAAGCCATTACCACGCCGACTGAAAATTCAGTACGCCGCGCTCTAGCCATTCAGCTGATTATCAATAACGAATGGGGCTTAGCCAAAAATGAAAATCCCCTGCAAGGTGCGTTTATTATTGATGAACTCACTGACCTCGTGGAAGAAGCTGTACTGCAAGAATTTGAGCGCCTTGCTGAGCGCGGGGGTGTATTAGGTGCGATGGAAACCGGCTATCAACGGGGCAAAATTCAAGATGAATCCATGTACTATGAGCATAAAAAGCATGATGGCAGCTTGCCGATTATTGGCGTGAATACCTTCATTAATCCTAAAGGACGTGAAACCTTCACAATTGAATTAGCACGCTCATCGGATGAGGAAAAACAGAGCCAGCTAAGCCGTTTAGCCGATTTTCAAAGCCGCCATGCCGCTCAAACTTCCGCAGCTTTGGAGCGGGTCAAACATGCGGCGATTCATCATCAAAATATTTTTACTGAGTTGGTTAATGCAGTACGCTACTGTTCTTTAGGGCAAATTTCCCAAGCTTTGTTTGATGTCGGTGGTCAATATCGCCGGAATATGTAAATTTGCACACAGTTGACGAAGATTCTCGCTGGGGAGTCTTCGTTTTCCACTTATCCTCTCGTCCTCGACCTTGATCGAATCAATTTACACTTCATCAGTATTTTTTATATAATTGGATATTATTATAAAAATACCAAGGTGTCCCCATGAAACGCCACCCACAAGCAGGCCTAACGCTCATTGAGCTGATGGTTACTCTGAGTATCATTGCTATTCTTGCCACAGTCGCAGCACCTAACGTGCAAAGCATGATTGAACGCAACCAACTACAGACCTTAACCAATAATATGGTTGCAAATTTGTATTATGCTCGCAGTGAAGCAGCCAAGCGCGGCTTTAATATCAGTCTATGTGCTAGCGATGACACTCAAACCGTGTGTGACACTAATGCGACTAGCTTTGCCAATGGTTGGATTATTTTCACTGACTACGACAAAAATGCGCGTCTGACCTCAAACACGACTAAATTTGATGCTAATGGTGACGGCGTAGTCAATGAGGTCGAAGAAATTTTACTCATCGGTGAAGCTCCAAATGATCGTTTTGCCATTAGTTCAAATGGCACACCAGCTAACTCGATTAGCTATCGTCCCACAGGTGACACCCTACCCCGCGCTTTTAGTTTAACGATTAACAAGGCTACGGATAATACTGCACTGTCTCGAATTTTCTTTAATACCACTGGACGGGTGCGCTCTTGTATCATTAAACCGGGTGACACGACCTGCTGATCCATACGCAGTTCAATAGACACTGCAAAACGTCCTGCGACACACACTTCGACACGGCTCTGCAAGTTTGTAGCGCCGCTGCTTCAGCAAGTTTAGGCTAAACTCTTCTTTATAAGCTATTTATACTGCACATTAGACCCCGCATTCGCGTTATTCTAAGAAACTGCTTAAATAAAGGGAGATCACCACATGACATTCTCTACACAAGAGCAAGCCAAACTTTATCGTTATTACACCCAGCCTCGCGTAGTTAGCGAATTAGCCAATAAAACCTTGGCCTTAATTTTAGCGGGCGGCGAAGGCTCACGCCTGAAAGATCTGACGCGGTGGCGCGCTAAACCCGCTGTCCCGTTTGGAGGTAAATACCGCATCATCGACTTTACCTTATCGAATTGTGTGAACTCGGGGATTCGACGGATCGGTATTTTAACTCAGTACCGCTCACACTCCTTGATTCGTCATCTCCAACGGGCCTGGAGCTTTATGCGGGTTGAAATCGGTGAGTTTGTTGAAATTATTCCAGCCCAGCAACGCACGGAAAAACGCGAGTGGTATCAAGGGACAGCTGACGCGCTTTTCCAAAATATTGAACTCCTACAACGCCATGATCCTGAATATATTTTAGTACTTGGCGGCGATCATATTTACAGCATGGACTACTCAAAAATGCTCTTAGACCATGTTAACTCGGAGGCAGACTTTACGGTCGCTTGCTTGGAGGTCCCCGTCGAAGAAGCTCATGGCTTTGGGGTGATGGCTGTCGATGAAAACTTGCGGATTATTCGCTTCACCGAAAAACCCACACATCCAGAAACGATTCCGGGCAAACCCGATAAGGTCTTAGCCTCGATGGGCATTTATATCTTCTCGCGTGAGTTTCTATTTCGTATTTTAATGGAGGATGCCGATAAGATGCATTCTTCGCATGATTTCGGCAAAGATATTATCCCTAATCACATTGCTCAAGCGCAGGCCAAAGCATTTCCTTTTCGTAATCAACACGATAACCCCGGCTACTGGCGCGATGTCGGCACCGTCCATTCCTATTGGCAGGCGAATATGGAATTGTGTGCGATTGAGCCTGAATTGAACTTATATGATCGGGATTGGCCCATTTGGACGTATCAACCACAATCACCACCTGCTAAGTTTGTCTTTAACCAAGCAGGGCGACGGGGAGAAGCCGTAGACTCGCTGATTTCAGCAGGCTGCATTATTTCTGGCGCAAGTATTTTAAATTCTGTAGTGTTCTTTAGCTGTAGAGTCGAGAATTATACGCAGATCACTGAGAGTGTCATTCTGCCTAAAGTCAATATTGGACGAAACTGCCGTATTCACCGCGCGGTGATTGACAAAGGTTGTGCCGTTCCTGATAACACAGAGATTGGTATAGATCTTGAAGAAGATCGAAAACGCTTTTATGTGTCGGATGAAGGCATTGTTTTAGTGACTGCGGAAATGCTTGGACAGAAACTACACACGGGTGACTATGATAAATTATGGCGAGAGCGTTATGGAAAAGAATAAGCTGAATGTGGTTTTATGTTGGCATATGCATCAGCCTTGGTATCGAAACGGCTTAGAAGGGGAATATCGCCTGCCGTGGGTGTATTTGCATGCGATTAAAGATTACAGCGATATGGCGATGCATTTGGAGCGGCATCCAGAAATGCGGGCTGTGGTCAATTTTGCCCCTGTCCTCTTAGAGCAATTGGACGATTATGCCCAGCAATTACAAGCACTCCTACAAACCGGGCGGCCGACTAAAGATCCGCTGTTAAATCTACTAGCAGGTATCACAGCTATTCCTGCGGATGAAGCGGGGCGCAGTATTATCCTGCAAGATTGCCAACGTGCTCACGCACCCCGCATGATTCAGCCGTGGACGGCTTTTCAAAGTTTATTGGATATGGTCGGTGCAGCGGAGGCCGCCGGGGCTAAGCACCCTAAATATAAGCATCCCTTGCTTTATTTGGGTGATCAATACTTTTTAGATGTGATTACTTGGTATCATTTAGCTTGGCTTGGGCAATCGCTCAGGCAACAAGCGGCCGTACAAGCACTGATCACTAAAGCTCAACTGTTTAATCAACTGGATCGTTATCAACTGCTCGAAGTGATTGCAAATTGTCTTAGTGAACTCATCCCGCGCTATCGTGCATTAGCCGAGCGGGATCAAGTGGAACTGTCGATGACCCCTTATATGCATCCGATTATTCCCTTGCTGCAAGATTTCTCGAATATGAAATGCGCCCTGCCCAGCTCGCCTAGCCCGCAAGCAGAATTTTATCCTGAAGGTCGTGAGCGCGCTCGTTGGCATATGCAACGGGGCTTAGAGTGCTTTGAAAAATACTTTGGTCGCCGCCCTCAGGGCGTTTGGCTGTCTGAGGGGGGGATTAGCGCTAGTGCAGTCGCTTTATTAGACGAATTTGGCATTCGTTGGACCGCCTCAGGTGAAGGAGTATGGCGTAATAGCAGTCATCTATCAGGCTATTATGGTGAAGCGATTGACTCTAAACGGGATTTATTTAAGCCACATCGTCTCCCAGATAGCGAGGTGCGGATGCATTTCCGGGATGATGGCTTATCGGACCTCATCGGTTTTAAATATAGCAATTGGAATGCCAATGACGCGGTTAAAGACTTTATTCAGCATTTAGAAAATACCGCCCAGTTTCTTGACACCGAAGCCAGCCAACATACGCTTGCAATTATTTTAGATGGTGAAAATGCTTGGGAGTATTACCCCAACAATGCTGTTGACTTTTTAGACCAACTGTATGCTGAGCTTAATCAATCAGCACTGCTGAAAACGGCGTGTTTTGCGGATTTATACGACAGCGTGCCATCGAAAGACTTAGCCAAATTGTGTGCAGGCAGTTGGGTTTATGGTTCATTTTCTACTTGGATCGGTTCAGAGGATAAAAATCGCGGCTGGGATTATTTAGTGGCCGCCAAGCATGCTTATGATCAGGCAATCACCGCTAAACGCTTAAGCTCTGAACAGGAATATCAAGCAACCCAACAATTAGCGATCTGTGAAGGCTCAGATTGGTTTTGGTGGTTTGGTGATTACAATCCATCGGAAAGTGTCCGTGACTTTGAGCGTTTATTTCGTCTCCAACTTAAGCAGCTATATCACTTATTGAGCTTAGAGCCACCAACCCATCTGGATATTCCTCTGTCTCAAGGTGGTCAGGGTGCAGACAACGCCGGTACGATGCGTAGGAATACCTAAATAATGACCACAGCGATTCTTCCTAACCGGCTCGAAGCCGGTATTTTATTGCACCCAACTTCCTTACCGTCTGGGCAATTAGGGACCGATGCTTGGCGCTGGCTGGATCAATTAGCCGAACTAGGCATCAGTGTTTGGCAAATGCTGCCCTTAGGTCTACCTTTGAATGGGCTTTCACCCTATCAATGTGTTTCAGCCTTTGCGCTTAACCCTGCACTATTTCCTAATCCCATTCCAGCGGCTGAGCTTAGCCAAACCCCAGCCTATCGCCATTGGTACCAGCACAATCAGGACTGGGTAGAGAATTTTGCACTCTTCATGGAATTGAAAGCGCAATTTAATGGCGCTGAATGGTCACAATGGCCGGTCGCGTTTCGGCAACGCCAGCCTGAGCCATTAGCCGCCTTCACTGCAGCCCATACTGAGGCCTTAACGGCACATATTCACCAACAATTCTACTGCTGGCACTATTGGCAACAGTTACGTGCCTATGCCAAACAGCGAGGTATTCGCTTATTGGGTGATATGCCGATCTTTGTCGCCTATGACAGTGCGGATGTCTGGGCGCACCCTGAGTTATTCCTGCTCGATAGCGAAGGTCAACCCACCGTAGTCACCGGCGTACCACCCGATTACTTTTCTGCCACAGGGCAGCGTTGGGGCAATCCGCATTATAATTGGAGCTTAATGCAAGCCACTCAATTTGCTTGGTGGCGGGAGCGTTTGCGTTATCATTTTGATTGCTTTGATTTGGTAAGGATTGATCATTTCCGTGGTTTAGAAGCGGCATGGACGATTCCTGCCACTAGCCCCACCGCGATTGAAGGTTATTGGACGCAAGTTCCGGGCGATGAATTATTAGCTTGCCTACAAGCAGCTTGTGGCGATTTACCCCTGGTAGCGGAAGATTTAGGCATCATCACGACTGAAGTCACGGCTTTACGCAAGAAATACCATTTGCCCGGTATGTCAGTGCTGCAATTTGCCTTTGATCACTTCCTAGATAATCCGCATAAACCGTGGAATGTAGTCGAAAATACAGTCTACTATACCGGTACACATGATAACGATACCCTAGTCGGCTGGTTTCAATCCCTCAGTCCAGAACAACAAGCTTGGTCTTTAGATTTATTAAAACAAAACAGTTTTTTGAGCACAGAGCAAAATACAGGTAAAATCACCGATCTGATGTTAGCAACTGTGTTCCAAAGTTCTGCTGGCTTAGTCATGTTGCCTTGGCAAGATGTACTGGGCTTAGGCAGTGAAGCACGAATGAATGTGCCCGGAACCATTGAAGGCAATTGGCATTGGCGCTTTGATTGGCACCAAGTTCAAGCCGATACACTCGCTCGATTAAAAGCACAGTTACAACACTATCAGCGATACCATACCACCACAGTAGCAAACCAGTGAGATCAGTCATGAATACTTCGCCAAGTATGAGCGAGTTACAGCGCCTGCAAGCAGGAACGCATCACGATCCTTTTCACTTTTTAGGTTGGCATCAGCAAGGCTCTGACTGGGTTTTGCGAGTCTTCATGCCCTCCGCTGAAAGCATCGACATTAATCAAACGCCCTTGCAGCGTTTAGAAGGCTCGGATTGCTTCGTTTTTAGCCCCGAAGCCAGCAGTGAACTTGGTAAAGCAGCCCCTTTTGCACATCCTATTTTGCGTTATTTGGATAAAAAGACAGGGCAGTATTTAGAAACGATTACCCCCTATACCTTTGAACCACAACTCGGTGAGATTGATCTGCACCTCTTAGGTGAAGGTAATCATCGCCAAGTATGGAAAGTCTTAGGTGCACATCTAAAAGAAATTAATGGTGTACAAGGCTGCTTATTTGCCGTGTGGGCACCCGGTGTACAACGAGTCAGTGTCGTTGGGAATTTTAATGATTGGGATGGACGCCGTTATCCGATGCGCTCGCGGGGCGAGACCGGTATTTGGGAATTATTCATCCCCGGCTTACCGGCGGGTGAGGGTTATAAATACGAAATTCTGACCCGTTTCGGTAGCATTATCCGCAAAGCAGATCCTTATGCCCAGCAGATGTTTTTACGCCCCGAAACGGTGGCTTGTATTCCTGCAATCAGTGAGCATGTTTGGCAAGATACGGCGTGGATCCAACAGCGTGAACAGTTTGATTGGTTGCATCAGCCGATGAGTGTGTATGAGCTACACGCAGGCTCATGGAAGCGCCATGCGGATAATAGCTTTTACACTTGGCGCGAACTGGCGGACACTTTAATTCCTTATGTGAAGAATTTGGGTTATACGCATCTTGAGCTATTGCCTATTTCTGAGCATCCGCTGGATCAATCTTGGGGTTATCAAGTTTCAGGTTATTATGCACCCACAGCCCGTTTAGGTAGCCCCGATGACCTGCGCTATTTTGTGGATCTTTGCCATCAAAATAATCTGGGTATTCTACTCGACTGGGTACCTGCACATTTCCCAAAAGATGATTTTGCCCTAGCACGCTTCACAGGCGAAGCCTTGTATGAACATGCCGACCCCCGCAAAGGTGAGCATCAAGATTGGGGCACCTTGATTTTTGACTATGGGCGCAATGAAGTGCGCAATTTCCTGATTGCCAATGCCTTATATTGGATGGAGGAATTTCATCTGGATGGCTTAAGGGTCGATGCAGTCGCTTCTATGTTGTATTTGGATTATTCCCGTCCTGCGGGCGAATGGATTCCGAATCAATATGGTGGACGGGAAAATATTGAAGCGGTGGCCTTCTTACGTGAGCTTAATCTAGTCGTACATGGGCAATTCCCTGGAGTACTTACGATTGCAGAGGAATCGACCACTTGGCCTGCCGTATCACGCCCGATTGAAAGCGGCGGCTTAGGTTTTTCCATGAAGTGGAATATGGGCTGGATGAATGACAGCCTCAGTTATATTGCCCTAGACCCAATTTATCGCAAGTATCACCAAAACAAACTCACCTTCAGCCAAATGTATGCATGGACAGAAAACTTTGTCTTGCCTCTATCGCATGATGAAGTGGTACATATGAAGCGTAGCATGCTAGGCAAAATGCCCGGTGACTATTGGCAGCGTTTTGCTAATTTACGGTTATTTTATGCTTGGCAATACGCACATCCGGGCAAAAAACTGTTGTTCATGGGCGGTGAATTTGGGCAATGGCTAGAATGGAACGAAGCTGTCGAATTGGATTGGGGCTTACTGGCTTTCCCTGCCCATCAAGCTTTGGGCAAACTGATTACGGATTTGAATCAAGTCTATCGGACGAATCCTGCTTTACATCAATTTGATCATGATCCTCGAGGTTTCCGTTGGATTGACTGTGATAATGCCGAGCAATCCTTATTAAGCTTGGTGCGCTATGGTAATGATCAGCAGCCACCCTTGGTGATTGCTCTAAATTTCACACCGGTTCCACGCGGTGGCTATCGCCTCGGTGTCCCTCCTGCAGAAACTTATCAAGAAATTCTCAACACCGACAGTGAATATTACGGCGGCAGTAATTGCGGTAATGCAGGTCAATTAGCGGTTCAGAATCATCCCTGTATGGGTTTCGAACACTCCATTGAATTAACCCTTCCACCTTTAGCAGCCGTATTCTTGCAGGCCATACCTGCAAGCCCAGAACCGGTCGCAAACACTGAAGGGGATGAAGAAGCTCAACTACTGAGTAAGAAACCTATTCGCGAGAAAAACTAATGGCATTGAAAGTTTTATTCGCTGCCAGCGAAGCCTATCCCTTGATTAAAACGGGTGGCCTTGCTGATGTAGCTTATGGTTTACCCCGTGCGCTCCATGTTGAAGGTACCGATGTTCGCCTGCTCTTGCCCGGCTATTATGACCTGCTCGGCAAGCTGAAGGATTTACATAGCCTCGGCTCTTTGCAGGTGCAAGGCGCGGGGCGAGTACATCAAGTCTACCTGCTTGAAGGTTATCATGAGGCCTTCCCCTTTCCAGTTTGGGTGGTGGAATGTGCCGCTCTATTCGGGCGCTCTGGCAATCCTTATATGCATCCCGATGGTTATGATTGGCCTGATAACGCGGAGCGCTTTACCGTCTTTTCACGGACAGCAGCCCTGTTAGCGGATGATGCTTTAAACCTTAACTGGCGACCTGAAGTCGTGCATGCCCATGATTGGCAAACCGGCTTAATTCCTGCTTTGCTGGAAACAGTACAACCGCGCCCACGCAGTGTATTTACCATTCATAACCTTGCTTATGGTGGGCATTTCTCTCATGCGATTTATGATCAACTGCAATTAGCTTGGCATTGGTGGTCGAGTGAGGGTGTAGAGTTTTATGGCGGCTTTTCGATGCTCAAAGCGGGGATTGCTTATGCCGATAGTGTCACCACCGTTAGCCCGACTTATGCCAAAGAAATTTGTACCCCCGAATTTGGCTATGGCCTAGATGGTTTCTTACGCTCACGCAGCTACAAATTACAAGGTATTCTCAACGGTATTGATACTGAGATTTGGAATCCTAGATCCGATGAATACTTGGTACAAAACTATGGCGTCCGTGACGTGCGTAAAGGCAAACTTGCCAATAAACAAGCTTTATTAGAGCGCTTTGGACAAAACCCAACGGCAGAACAATTGGCACGACCTTTGCTAGGTATGGTGAGTCGTTTAGTAGAGCAAAAAGGTGTAGATATGGTGATGGAGAGTATTCATCCTCTCCTAGCAGAAACCGATGCGGCCTTTGTATTGATTGGGAGTGGCCATTATCACTATGAACGAGCTTTGTGTGATTTAGCAGCACACTATCCGGGGCGCGTGATGGTGTATATCGGTTATAACGAAGCGCTAGCCCATTTGCTGGAGGCCGGCTGCGATATTTTCCTCATGCCCTCACGCTTTGAACCCTGTGGCTTAAATCAAATGTACAGTTTGAATTATGGGAGTTTGCCGGTTGTTTATCACACCGGTGGCTTAGCCGATACGGTCATCAATGCTAGCGATGAAAATATTGCAGCGGATACCGCCAATGGCTTTGTTTTTTATCAGCCATTCAGCCAAGCCTTATTGGGAACCTTATGGTGGGTATTACGCTTATTTACTCAAGAACCCAAATTATGGCGCGCACTCCAACGAAATGCACTCAAAGCTCAGTTTGATTGGAAACAGAGTGCACAGCGCTATTTAGAACTTTATCGAAATAACTAATCTGAGTTTGGACAGGCAAACAGGAGTTTCAGGTAGATGACTACCCATCCAAGTAATCAAATTCCATTTCTTCCGGTCGAGCTTGACCCGTTGAATAATGATGCAGAAGCGATTGGTAGCGATTTTCAGCGCTATCTTTCTTATCATTTAGGGCGTTTTCAGGGCTGCCCTTCGGTGTATTTATACAATGCCCTAGCTTATACCATTCGTGACCGTTTAATGGTCGACTGGCGCAATACTTGGGCTGAACACCTAAAGCCCGGTACACGGCGAGCTTATTATATGTCTCTTGAGTTTTTGATTGGGCGCTCACTCAGCAATAACTTATTGAATATGGAGCTGAATGCGAATGTTAAAACGGCTCTGTATAATTATTGCACTTCTTTAGAAGAAGTCGCTTCTGAAGAACCCGATGCAGGCTTAGGTAATGGTGGCCTAGGGCGTTTAGCCGCTTGTTTTATGGATAGCTGTGCTAGTTTAGGCTTACCCGTCGTCGGTTATGGAATACGCTATGAATACGGCATGTTCCGTCAACGGATTGAAAATGGCTATCAAACTGAAGAGCCGGACCATTGGTTACGCGATGGTAATCCTTGGGAAATTGAGCGCTCTGAATATTCACAACGGATTAAATTCGGTGGGCGCAGTGAAAGCTATCGTGATGCTGAAGGCAATACGCGCACTCGTTGGGTAGATACAGAAGATGTGCTAGCTATTCCCTTTGATATGCCGATTGCGGGTTATCGGAATAAAACCGTTAATACCCTACGTTTGTGGAAAGCCAGTGCCACCGATGAATTCAACTTGCAAGAATTCAACGAAGGCGATTATACCGAAGCCGTACAAGCTAAAAACAATGCTGAGCACATTTCAATGGTGCTCTATCCGAATGACAGCAGTGAAAATGGTAAAGAATTGCGGTTACGTCAGCAATATTTCTTAGCCTCTGCTAGTTTGCAAGATGCGATTCGGATTTGGGAACGGGATCATATTGAACATGATTACAGTGAATTTGCCGCTGAACATGTCTTTCAAATGAATGATACCCATCCGACGATTGCGGTGGCGGAATTAATGCGCTTATTGATTGATGAGAAGCATCTGAATTGGGAGCAAGCCTGGGAGATCACCTCACAATGTATGGCCTATACCAACCATACCCTGCTCCCTGAAGCCTTAGAACGCTGGCCCGTACATTTATTTGAAAAGCTCTTGCCTCGGCTGCTAGAAATCATCTACGAAATTAATGCCCGTTTCTTGCGTATCGTCTCTATGCGTTGGCCGGGCGATACGGATCGTCAACGGCGGATGTCGATTATTGAAGAAGGTGCAGTGCGTCAAGTACGAATGGCATGGCTGGCGATTGTTGGCAGCTTCTCGATTAATGGAGTGGCAGCCCTGCATTCTGAATTATTAGTTAAAGATTTGTTCCATGATTTTTATGAATTATGGCCGGAGAAATTCAATAATAAAACTAATGGAGTCACGCCGCGCCGTTGGTTAGCCAATGCCAATCAGGGTTTAGCGACCTTAATCAATCAGACGATTGGTCAGACTTGGGTTGCTCAATTGGAGCAGCTTGAACAATTAAAGCCATTTGCCGAACCACAACACAGTGCTTTCCATCAAGCTTGGCGTGAAGTGAAGCTGGCCAATAAGCAGCGGCTAGCGCAGCTGGTTAAAGCTGAATGTGGGGTCGATTTTGATCCGCATTCTCTATTTGATATTCAAGTGAAGCGGATTCATGAATATAAGCGCCAATTACTGAATATCTTGCATGTTATTCATCTGTATGCGCGTATTAAGCAAGGGCGTGTAGATAATTGGGCGAATCGTTGTGTATTGATTGGGGGTAAAGCTGCACCTGGTTATTTCATGGCGAAAAGCATTATTAAGCTCATCAATAATGTGGCTGATCTGGTGAATAATGATCCTGAAGTCGGGCAACGCTTAAAAGTCGCGTTTATCCCGAACTATCGGGTGTCGAGCATGGAGTTGATTGCGCCAGCTGCGGATTTATCTGAGCAAATTTCCACGGCGGGCAAAGAAGCTTCCGGCACTGGGAATATGAAATTCATGATGAACGGTGCACTCACCATCGGTACTTATGATGGCGCGAATATTGAAATTCTCGAAGCCGTGGGCGCAGAAAACTTCTTCTTATTTGGTCTGCGTGAACAGGAAGTTAAAGATTTACGCTCACATTATCGCCCATGGGAAATCGTCGATCAGGATGCTGACTTAAAGTCAGTGATGCAGCTACTCAGTTGTGGGCATTTTAATTCGGTCGAACCCGGTATTTTTGATCCTATTATCCATAGCTTGCTCAGCTCGAACGATCCTTGGATGACACTCGCTGATTTCCGTAGTTATATTGATGCTCAAGAACAAGTCGCTATCGCTTGGCAAGATCAAGAACGTTGGACAAGAATGAGTATTCTCAATACCGCCAGCAGTGGTTTCTTCTCCACTGATCGTACCATGCTCGAATATAACCGTGATATTTGGAAGTTAAAGTGCGGTGAAGAGAACTAAGCACCTATCCCGTTAGTCTGTTAATGACAGGCGGCAGATTAGCCGCCTGTTGCTATACTTATCCTATTCTCAATGGACATGAATAAAGAAAAGGCTAACTATGCGTCAGTTTACATACGGTTTACTGCTAGCTAGTGTTTGCTATGGAAGCACAGCATGGGCAGATTGTCGAAATACTCAAGATTTTGGTACTTGGCTAAATAATTTCAAGCAAGAAGCCATAGGTACTGGTCTCAACCCTGAAGTTGTGAATAGTGCCTTAAATGGCCTCACTCTTGATCAAAGCGTGATTCAGCGGGATCGCTCTCAAGAAGTCTTTGCACAAACTTTTTTGGAATTTGCAGGCAAGAAAGTCTCTAGCTATCGCTTATCGAATGGCCACAAGCAAATACAAGCCAATGCCAAGCTCTTTCAACGGATTGAGCAGGAATACGGTGTGCCTGCCCCGATGCTCACTGCTTTATGGGCTTTAGAAACTGATTTAGGCGCAGTGACGGGGGATTTCCCGACGCTACGTTCTTTAGCGACCCTCGCTTATGATTGCCGTCGACCTGAGCGGTTTCGTCCTGAATTAATCCATGCGCTGTGGCTAATCCAAAAAGGTGATCAAACGCCCGCAACCATGCGCGGTGCTTGGGCGGGTGAACTGGGGCAATTGCAGTTTTTACCCTCGGGTTATAATCAACAAGGGGTGGATTTTGATGGGGATGGGCATCGCGATTTAATTCGCTCTAAAGCCGATGCTTTAGCCTCAGCTGCGAACTTATTGCGACATCATGGCTGGCAAGCAGGTCAGCCTTGGTTGGTAGAGGTCAAAGTCCCACGCGAAATGGATTGGTCAAAAGCGCGTTTGGATAATCGTTTGCCATTAGCTGAATGGTCAGCACTGGGTGTTACGGAAGCCGATGGTGACCCCTTACGTCCAAATGGCCAAGCCGCCTTGTTATTGCCGATGGGACGCAATGGCCCAGCTTTTTTAGCCTTCCCTAATTTTGACGCGATTCGCCAATGGAATGAATCCACGGTTTATGCGACCACAGCCGCTTATTTAGCTACTCGCTTTGCAGGTGCTAAACCTTTATATGCGGGTCATGCTCCTGTGCAAAAGCTCTCAATCCCTCAAGTACGGCAATTACAATCCAAGCTCGCTGCACGAGGCTTACCTGTCGGAAAAATTGATGGGATTATTGGTGAAGATACCCGCAAAGCCGTTCGGCTAGTCCAACAAGAGTTGGGCTTGCCAGCGGATGGCTATCCCGATCAGGTTTTGTTGAGCAAGCTTTAAGGCAAACCCCGCTCGTCAAAACCATGCCTCAAATACAACTGACAAAGCAATAAACCTGCTTTGTCTTCTTTGGTATCAGCTTCGTGCTTCATCCAGCTCGCCGCAATTCACGCGGCAATACAAACGAGATATTCTCGGTAATCCCCGAATTCTGCACTTCTACCGTCGCACCCAAAGCTTGCAAATGCTCTAACACGCCATGCACCAATACCTCTGGAGCGGAAGCACCTGCGGTTAAACCAATCCGTTGCACCCCAGCTAACCACTCCGGGCGAATATCAGCGGCATCATCAATCAAATACGCGGGGGTATTACGCTTCTCCGCTAACTCCCGCAAACGATTGGAATTGGAACTATTCGGTGAACCAACCACCAACACCAAATCACAAGTTTCTGCGAGCATTTTGAGGGCATCTTGCCGATTCTGAGTGGCATAGCAAATATCGTCTTTACGCGGGCCGATAATCGCTGGAAATTTAGTTCGCAAGGCATCAATCACAATCGCCGCATCATCGACTGACAAGGTAGTTTGGGTCACGAAGGCGAGTTTTTCTGGGTTTTGTACATCTAAAGCGGCGACCTCATCGGGTGAGTCAACCCGATAAATCTGCCCACCAAAACGGGTTTCATACTGCCCCATCGTGCCTTCCACTTCAGGGTGATTTTTGTGGCCAATCAGAATCGTCTCGCGGCCTTCACGGCTATAACGGGTGACCTCCACATGCACTTTCGTGACTAACGGGCAAGTGGCATCAAACACTTTTAAGCCACGTTGTTTGGCCTGCTCTTGCACGGCGCGTGAAACCCCATGTGCACTGAAAATCACGGTGGCATGATCTGGGACTTCATCCAGCTCTTGAACAAAGATAGCGCCTTTATCACGCAAATTATTCACCACAAAGCGGTTATGCACGACTTCATGGCGCACATAAATCGGCGCACCCAAGACCTCTAAAGCGCGGTCGACTATTTCAATAGCGCGATCCACTCCAGCACAAAAACCGCGTGGATTAGCGAGTGTCACTTGCATGCGCAGCTGCCTTCTAAATTTGAATGAACAGAGATTGTATCAAGAATGTGAATGGCTTTTTAGATCAATTACCATGCCCTCGGCTCGATCTAGCTGTACTTGCTCGAGCTTTTGCCCCAGTACATAGGCCCGCCCCTGCAAACGCTCATAACCCGCTAAACTAAATTCAAACTCATAAATCCGGCGCAGATTTACCTGCCCAGACTCAGCGCGAGCGAATTTAATTTTTTTTAAAGCCACAGTTTGATCGAGCAACTGTGCGCCAATCTCACGGCAAGCAATCGCCGCTGCACGTATAGCACGCTCACGACTTTTGAGGCTGTCTTGCCAGAACCAAGCCAGCGCCAGCAAACCCGCGATGAAAATGAAAATGCCCATAGTCTAATTTCTCTCGTTTGAAGAGAGCTACAGTCTCAGGGAAAGCGAGGGATTTAGCAAATTCACTCGTCCTCACACCCTTGTTTTTTCGATCATTAGCTCACTAAAGGGAGCCTCTAACCCCCTCCCCTAAACTCCGCACGAATGTGAGAAAATGCTCACCTGAGCCAATACCCTTTTGACTTATGACTAGGCACTTATCTTTACTGATAGAACAATTATTTGATTAAAACGTTATAAATAGCTTGAAAAGATAGGAAAATCAATGTTAACCCACAAACTAAATTAATAATGCGCACAACATAATCTGGCATTGATTTATGCATAAGATGAATAAAGCCAGCACATAAAAACCCCCACATGATTGATGATGTCATAAACCCCGTAAAGAAAACCACATAGTGTACTAAGGTTGGTTCTTGTACTCCAAGTGAGACAAGAATACTACCAAGTGCGGCCCAGTAAAAAATATTGGCAGGATTTGTGAGTGATATTGTTACTCCTGCCATCATATCACTACTATCACCACTACTTAAGGTTTCCTTTTTAATATCAGTTGAATAGGACTCTTTGAGCGATTGTATACCTAAGTAGGCAAGATAAATCCCACCTATTACTGTTAATGGGATTTTTGTGGCGGGGAGCTGCATTAAAAACCCAGCACCCAACAATCCCAGTATCGCCCAAGTGGCGTCACCTACGAGTGATCCAATTTGAACATACAGTGCTGGATAGTATCCTCCTTTTATACCTCTTCGCATTGATTCTGCAAAAACAGCTCCTGGAGCTGCATTAAATACCAAGCCAAGAAAAAAAGCTGTTATAAATAAAGATGTCATAATAATGGTTATTAAATACTATATTATTTGTTAATGGGAGTTTGTTTTCTAACTGGGTTTCTTGTCACTATCCTTTGTAAAAGTAGTAGAAAAATCTTAGTCGACTGCCCACTGTGTAACTTTAGTTATCTGCTTACCAATTAAGCGCATATTTCAAATAAATCAAGAACTTTAAACATGACAAGAGTTCAATTCAATATGCGAATTAATCAAGATATTAAGTCAATGCTTGATGATATCACTCAAAGTCCTCTGTACATGACAAAAACGATAACCAATTGATTTTATATGTTTTTTATTGTAGATTTGAAAGCCTATTGTAAACCTAATCCACTCCCAGCGACCAAGCAGTAGTGACGATTGATACTACCGTCTCAGGGGTAATGCTTCATTATTAACAATGGCTACTTAAGTAAACCAGAAATCTAGCAGGCTGAAGCAGCTTCAGTTAAAGTGCTCCAATTAGCAAATCAGCGTACTCTTAATCCTTGCGGATCAAATAAATAGGCTTGCTTGGGATTAAAGCCGATTTGAATAGTATCCGTGCTGCTGGTTTGACGATCTTTCCGTGCTTCAATCACTATAGATTCTCCGGCTTGCGATTTAGTATATAAGTAGGATGTGCCTCCTAAATGTTCCGCGACATCCACTTGTAACTGCATTTGCACCGCAGCTTCATTCTCAAAATGCTCTGGGCGAATACCCACTTTATAGCTCTTACCTAAGGGGACAGTCTGTGTCAGAGGTAAGCTAAAGGTTATATTATGATGACCACTCAATTGTACTGTAGTAGCACTCGGTTCTGAGGCAAGTACTTCCGCCGTTAAAAAATTCATGCTGGGGGAACCAATAAAACCCGCTACAAATAAATTATCTGGGTCGTCATACAAATCTAGGGGCGAGCCGACCTGTTCCACCTTGCCTGAGCGTAATACCACAATTTTATCGGCTAAGGTCATGGCTTCAACTTGATCATGAGTCACATAAATCATGGTGGCCCCTAACTCATGATGCAGCTTAGCGATTTCTACCCGCATAGCGACCCGTAACTCGGCATCCAGATTAGATAAAGGTTCATCAAATAAAAATACTTTTGGCTCACGTACAATCGCTCGCCCAATCGCTACGCGCTGCCGTTGACCGCCGGATAATTGTTTGGGCTTACGCTCCAATAAAGGTTCAAGGGCGAGAATTTTGGCGGCTTTTAGAGTACGTGCTGCAATTTCAGCTTTAGGTGTACCCGTCATCTTTAGCCCAAAACCCATATTTTCGCGCACCGTCATATGGGGATAAAGTGCATAGGTTTGAAATACCATCGCTATACCCCGCTCAGCCGCTTCAACCTGTGTCACATCTTGGTGGTCAATGAAAATATGACCTGAACTCGTGGACTCTAAACCTGCAATCATGCGTAATAAAGTAGATTTACCACAACCGGATGGCCCGACAAACACTACAAACTCGCCACTCTCAATCGTGAAATCCACCCCTTTAATCACCTGAATCGAACCAAAGGTTTTTTCAACGGCTTTTAATTGTACAGTTGCCATCTAGCTTTCCTCCTAGTTAAAAGCCTGACTTATCTTTTAGGCATAAGGCCCCATGCGAGTAGCTAACTGAGCGCTAATCGCTTGAGCGGTTTCTTTCACCCATAGCTGCCATTGTTCAAGTTGCCCCACTTGTAGCCTAAATACCGGAGCAGTTACTGAAATACCGCCCTGCAATTGCCCTTTTGCGGAAATAATAGGAGCAGCTACACAGCGAATCCCTACTTCATGCTCTTCACGATCTTCTGCATAACCTTGTACACGGATGTCATTGACTTCCAATAGCAGTGCAGATGCATTAGCGAGGGTATGTTCGGTATAACGCTTAAACTCAATCCGCTTAGCCAGCTCCTCTAGGGTTTTATCCTCTAAAACCGACAGCATCGCCTTGCCTACTCCAGTACAATAAACGGGTGAAGTATTACCAATTTGCGAATGCATACGCACTGCTTGACGACTTTCAACCTTATCCAGATACACCACACGTTCTCCTCGCAATACTGCCAAGTGCACAGTCTCATTGGTGCGATCATGTATACTTTTCAAAAAAGGCTCTGCGACTTGGCGCAAACTACTGCGTGACCAAGTGAGTGCAGCCCAATTTAATAGCCTTATCCCTAACTCATAAGTGCCTGTTTCATCATTCAGGCAGATCAGCCCCTCTTCCAACAGATGGCTAAGCTGACGATGCAAAGTGCCACGCGGTTGACCCGATAGATGGAGTAAATCAATAAAACGCAAGGGTTCACGGCTAGTCGCAATGAGGTCTAGCAGTGCTAATGCTTTGCCTAGTGTTCCGGTTTGTATTTGCTTTTTATGCACCACCATAAAGAAATTCTCTGCTTGACATGGAAATCATTTTTGCATATTAATTTAACCATTCCAAATAATAAAAATCAATTCCATTATTTGGAACTAAAACACTAGGAGGACACAACATGTTAAGTACACTGAAAAAACTCTCACTGACAGTCGCTATGACCACACTACTGAGCATCCCTGCATGGGCAGGTGAATTAGTGATCAACTACGATGGCTCAGATCCCGCACCGAAAAAAGCCTTTGAAGAAGTCATACAAAAATTTGAAACCGCTAATCCTGACATTAAAGTGAAGTGGAATATTTTTGACCATGAAGGCTATAAAACCTCGATACGTAATTTCCTAACCGCTAACCCACCGGATGTATTTTCTTGGTATGCCGCTAATCGCATGGCGCCGTTTGTTAAAGCCGGATTAGTCGAAGATGTTACTGATCTATGGGAAAAAGAAGGCTTAAATGATGCTATGGCTTCGGCGGCTGATGCCATGACTATTGACAGTAAGAAATGGGGTGTACCTTATACTTATTATCAATGGGGCATCTATTATCGCAAAGATCTATTTGACAAGCATGGTATTGCTGTTCCCACTAAATGGGATGAGTTTTTAGCAGCCTGTGCTAAACTTAAAGAGAATGGTATTACCCCTATCGCCATTGGAACCAAACAAACTTGGACTACAGGTGGCGTATTTGATTATATCAATATGCGGGTTAATGGTTATGAAGTCCATAAGGATTTAACCGCTGGAAAAATCAAATACACCGATCCACAGATTCAAAAAACCTTTGATCATTGGGATCAATTAGTCAAACCCGGTTATTTCTTAGAAAATCATGCTACTTTTACATGGCAAGAAGCCTTAGCCCCTATGGTACAAGGTAAAGCTGCCATGTATATTATGGGTAACTTTGCAGTTGCGCCTTTAAAAGAAGCCGGTTTAACTAATGATCAGCTAGGGTTTTTCCAATTTCCTGAAATCACCCCTAATATTGAACAAGCCGAAGATGCCCCGACCGATACCTTTCATATTTCTTCAAAAGCCAAAAATAAAGAAGATGCTCGCAAGTTCTTGGCTTTCTTAGCTAGCCCTGATGTGCAAACCTCGGTTAATAAAACCCTAGGTCAGTTGCCTATTAATAAAAATGCCAGCGTAGATGATGATCCTTTTATCAAGGCAGGTTTTGAGATGCTCTCCAAAACTAAATATTTAGGGCAGTTCTATGATCGGGATGCCGATGCTGAAATGGCTAAAGCAGGCATGGATGGATTTCAAGAGTATATGATTAAACCCGAGCGCCGTGAAGCGATTCTTAAGCAGCTCGATAAAGTACAAGAGAAGGTTAATAGTAAACAAGGCAGTTAGACTTCTGTTTGTATTACATAGTAGAAAGCATTAGATGCTTTCTACTTTTGGATTATGAATCAATATGACTTCATCTACTAATACTCAAAAAACCTTTTGGCAACGCCATCGCTTAACCCTGACCCCGTGGCTTTTCTTATTGCCCGGATTAGTTATGTTTTTGCTATATGTCATATTACCTATTTTTCAATCCATTCTAATCAGTTTTTATGAATGGGATGGTTTAACCGTAGCTAAGTATATTGGCTTAGCAAATTATCATGAGCTTTGGCAAGATGATGCATTTTACACTTCCTTGAAGAATAATTTAATTTGGTTAATCTTATACATGCTGGCTATTCCAGCAGGCCTAACTATTGCTTTATTTCTAAATCAAACTGTTTTTGGTATTAGGCTTTATAAATCATTATTCTTTTTTCCTTTTGTCATTAGTCAAGTGGTGGTAGGGCTAGTGTTTGCATGGTTCTATGATCCTAGCAATGGTATTTTAGCGGTGATTTATCAAGCCTTTGGTGGCAAGCCACCTGCCATCTTAGCGGATGAGCGTTATGTCACTTACGGCATTATCGCTGCTGGGCTTTGGCCTCAAATCGCCTATTGCATGATTTTATATTTAACGGGTTTAAATAATGTTGCGCCGGAACAAATAGAAGCTGCACGCTTAGATGGCGCTAAAGGGTTTAGAATGCTTTGGCATGTCATTTTGCCTCAGTTACGTCCGGCTACTTTTATTGCAATAGTAGTAACAGTCATCGGAGCATTGCGTTCTTTTGATCTGATTTCAATTATGACTCAAGGTGGCCCTTATGGTTCATCTAGAGTATTAGCGTATTACATGTATGAAACAGCTCTTTCAGAATATGGCTATCGTATGGGTTATGGGGCTGCTATTGCTGTAGTACTCTTTTTAATCATGATGGTTTATATCTCCTTTTTTCTCTGGCGTATGTACCAGCAAGAAAAATAACCCTATAGGATTAACCCGCTATGTTTCCACGTCCTATTGAAAGCTTATCGCCTAGAGCGCAATGGATTTATAAATTATCACTGCCTATCGTACTAATTATTTGGTTATTGCCCTTAGTGGCAGTGCTACTCACTTCCATTCGTGATCCGGGCGATATTACTGCGGGTAATTACTGGGGATGGCCAACTAGCTTTAATTTATTAGAAAACTACTCAGCCGTTTTTAACAACTCACCGATTGCTCACTACATTTTAAACTCATTTAAAATCACCATTCCTACGGTGATTATCGCTGTAAGTATCAGCTGTATGACAGGCTATGCGCTAGCGATTTATAAATTCAAATATAGTGTATTACTGTTCTTTTTATTTGTAGCAGGTAATTTTGTACCCTTTGCAGATCTTAATGGTTCCGGTGCGTGACTTCTCAGTTAAAACCGGATTATACGACACCATTACAGGCTTGGTTTTATTTCATGCTGCTTTTCAAGCTGGATTTTGTACTTTATTTATGCGCAACTTTATTAAAGCACTGCCCTTTGATTTAATTGAATCAGCGCGGGTAGAAGGAGTCAGTGAATTTAAAATTTTCTGGTATGTGGTGCTACCCTTAGTACGACCTGCGATTGCAGCTTTATCCGTATTAATTTTTACTTTTGTATGGAATGACTATTTTTGGGCTACTGTTTTAGTCCAAGGTGATAATGCTATGCCAGTAACAGGAGGATTAAAATCCTTAAATGGACAATGGATTGCCCAATGGCACTTAGTATCCGCTGGTTCTATCATCGCTGCGCTTCCTCCAGTAGCCATGTTCTTTTTAATGCAAAAACACTTTATTGCTGGCTTAACTTTAGGAGCAGTTAAATAAATGAAACAGTTATTAAATCTAGAGCCTATTCTTTTATTATTAATTTACCCTGCTCCTCTAAAATCATTAAAAGGTGAGCGAGTCTAAACTATGAGTACTGACAACACTAATAAGCCTGTATTACGGAGTCGTCATTGGTATGGCAAAACGGATAAAGATAGTTTTATTCATCGCTCTTGGATGAAAAATCAGGGTTTCCCCGATCATGCTTTTGATGGTCGCCCAGTGATTGGTATTTGCAATACGTGGTCAGAATTAACGCCCTGCAATAGCCATCTACGCACTCTAGCCGAGGGTGTTAAACGGGGAGTTTGGGAAGCTGGAGGGTTTCCGGTTGAGTTTCCGGTGATGTCTTTAGGGGAAACTCAAATTCGCCCCACCGCCATGTTGTATCGCAATCTACTCTCGATGGATGTTGAGGAGTCAATTCGCGCTTATGGGATGGACGGTGTGGTACTCCTCGGCGGCTGTGATAAAACCACTCCGGGACAACTGATGGGGGCAGCTTCGGTTGATTTACCCACTATCGTTGTCTCATCAGGACCGATGTTAAACGGTAAATGGCGTGGCAAAGATATTGGCTCTGGCACGGATGTGTGGAAATTTTCCGAGGCGGTACGGGCAGGCGAAATGTCAATGGCTGACTTTATGGCCGCTGAAAGTGGTATGTCACGTAGCCCCGGTGTCTGTATGACGATGGGTACAGCCTCGACGATGGCAGGACTGGTCGAAGCGATGGGCTTAAGTTTACCGCATAATGCAGCCCTACCCGCTGTCGATGCACGGCGGATGGCTCTAGCACATATGACTGGAAAACGCATTGTGGAAATGGTCAAAGAAGATTTGCGTTTAAGTAAGGTACTGACTCGTGCGGCTTTTGAAAATGCCATTGTCACTAATGCGGCGATGGGTGGCTCAACTAATGCAGTCGTGCATTTGCTAGCCATCGCGGGGCGTGTGGGAGTGCCATTAACCCTAGATGACTTTAGTACCTATGGTGCAGATGTACCGTGCTTAGTGAACTGTATGCCGTCAGGTCAGTATTTAATGGAAGACTTTTGCTATGCCGGCGGGATTCCAGCCCTATTAAATAGCATTCAACACTTATTACAAGGTGCAGCCCCAACAATCATGGGTCAGGCGATTAGCAGTTATTGGCAAGCAGCCGAAAACTTTAATCCCGACGTGATTCGCCCACTAAATAACCCGCTGCGAACAGCAGCAGGGATTCGAGTACTTCGAGGGAATATTGCGCCACGCGGTGCGATTATTAAACCCTCTGCAGCCAGCGAGCATTTATTGCAACATGAAGCCGAGGCGTATGTCTTTGAAAGCATCGAAGACCTCAAAGCGAATATTGACCGCCCTGATTTACCCGTGGATGAAAATACGATTTTGGTATTAAAAGGTTGTGGCCCGAAAGGTTATCCGGGCATGGCCGAGGTTGGGAATATGCCGATTCCACGTAAATTAGTGGAACAGGGAGTACGCGATATGGTGCGTATCTCGGATGCACGTATGTCGGGTACGGCCTTTGGCACGGTGATTTTGCATGTTACACCCGAAACTCAAGCGGGAGGGCCTTTAGGCATCGTTCAAACCGGAGATCGGATTCGGATAGATGTGTTTAAGGGTGAGCTGAACTTATTGATTAGCGAAGACGAGTTAGAACAGCGCTTGGCAAATTGGCAGCCGCCCGTCATTCCATTTACCCGTGGTTATTACAAGCTCTATATTGATCATGTCATGCAAGCCGATACAGGTGCGGATTTAGACTTTTTAGTGGGGCGTAGTGGCAGTGAAGTCAGCCGTGAATCCCATTAAATTAAATCCTATCAAATTTAACTCACTGAATAATCTGGACTAGGAGGCTTTATGACCACTGAGCTTACTTCTGCAACACCTACTTATACGTTTGCCGATTTGCAAGGTAGCAGTGTATTTATTACCGGCGGCGGCTCAGGAATTGGGGCAGCACTCACTGAGGGTTTTTTGCAGCAAGGCGCAAAAGTGGCCTTGGTACAGCGCACTGATGCTGGCGAATTTTGCGATGCGATGGAGGCTAAATATGGAGTACGCCCGCTCTTTATTCTGTGTGACATTATCGACATTGAAGCCTTGCAAGCCGCTCTACAACAAGCGGTTGATGCTCACGGTAGGATCAAAGTATTGATTAATAATGCCGCTGTAGATAACCGTCATAGTCTGCAAGACTATACAGTAACGGATTGGAATCAATCACTGAATGTGAATCTGCGCCCCCATTTTTTTACTGCGCAATGGGTAGCAGCAGGTATGAAAGCATCAGGAGGTGGCTCTATCATTAATTTATCCTCAATTTCTTACCTGATGGGTAACGCGGGTTACCCCGCTTATGTAGCAGCCAAAGCCGGGATTGTCGGTTTAACACGCGGTTTAGCCCGTGAATTAGGGGTGGACAATATTCGTGTTAATGCCCTACTCCCCGGCTGGGTCATGACCGAGCGGCAAAAAGAATTATGGGTGACTCCAGAAGCCTTAGATGAACATCTGGGTAAACAATGCTTGAACATGCTCTTGCAACCTGAGGACATGATTGCCCCCACTCTCTTTTTAGCCTCAGAAGCCTCTCGAGCTATGACCGGACAAGCCTTGGTGGTGGATGGTGGCGTGGTGGTGACAGGATGAAGACCGCCCTACCCAACATGACTTGGATCGCCGTCGATTGGGGGTCATCATTAGTGCGGGTTTGGGCGATGGATGCACAGGGCAAGGTAGTAGCGACCCAGCAAAGCTCGCAAGGCGCCAATCGCCTGCAAAACACTGAGTATGAAGCGACGCTTTTAAACTTAATCGAACCTTGGTTAGAGAATCATCAATCAGTTCCGGTATTAATTGCGGGTATGGCTGGGTCGCGCCAAGGCTGGCAAGAAGCCGCGTATTTAAACCTCCCTTGGTCTTGGGCAAAGCAGGCGCAATCAACCTTTGTTGTTACACAAGACTCGCGTATTCGGGTCTATCTTCTTTCTGGCTTAAAGCAGCTGCATCCCCCGGATGTGATGCGCGGTGAAGAAACACAGGTCATAGGCTTATTGACGCAACAACCTGATTTTAATGGTGTGGTCATTTTGCCTGGTACGCACTCTAAGTGGGTAAGGTTACAAGAAGGTGTGATTCAAGCCTTTCATACCTGTATGACCGGAGAGTTATTTCAACTGCTCTCTGAGCAATCCATGTTACGCCACTCTGTAACTACTCAAACATGGGCAGCAGAGTCCTTTGATGCTGCTTTTTTAACTGCTTTAGCACAACCGGCGCAACTGAGTTATCGGCTTTTTAGTTTGCGTGCTGAGCATTTATTACTGGATACCAAAGCAGATGCTTTGCGCACCAAGCTGTCTGCTTATCTCTTAGCTTTAGAAATAGCGGCCATGCGTGAACAAGGTTTAATCCAAGCTGAGCTACCCTTGGCTCTAATTGGCAATTCTAGATTGGGGCAGTTATATGCCCACAGTTTGCAACTATTAGGGATGAAGGCAACTCGGTTCGATGGGGAAGCTTTAGTACAAGCGGGTTTATATCGGGCTTATCAGGAGTTAGGTTTATGCGTCAATTAGTTGCCATTCTACGCGGTATTCAGCCTAGTGAAGTATTAGCGGTAGGTGAGTGTTTAATAGCAGCTGGTATTACCCAAATTGAAGTACCGCTTAATTCACCTGAACCGTTTAAAAGTATTGAATTGCTCGCAACCGTCTTTGGTTCACAAGTCCTAATTGGCGCGGGTACGGTGTTGACAGTCGCGCAAGTGGAGCATGTACACCAAGTTGGTGGCCGCTTAATCGTCTCACCGAATTGTGACCCCGCTATTATTAGCCGTACTCGTGAGCTTAATATGGTGAGTTTACCCGGAGTATTTACCGCCACCGAATGTTTTGCAGCCCTACAAGCAGGTGCGAATGGCTTAAAGTTTTTTCCAGCTTCTCTATTAGGTTTGAGTGGATTGAAAGCTTTAAAAGCCGTACTACCCCAAGAGGCTCAATGCTTTGCAGTAGGAGGAGTGGATGCACCTGATTTTTCAGACTGGTTGAAAGCGGGCATTACAGGCTTTGGTATAGGCACCGCTTTATACCGTCCCAACGACAACCTAGATAGCGTTAAGCAAAAAGCCGCTGCCTTAGTTCAAGCCTATGA
Organism: Thiothrix eikelboomii; assembly: GCF_900167255.1. Taxonomy (GTDB): domain Bacteria; phylum Pseudomonadota; class Gammaproteobacteria; order Thiotrichales; family Thiotrichaceae; genus Thiolinea; species Thiolinea eikelboomii. The sequence goes on along the minus strand of NZ_FUYB01000005.1, from coordinate 139,907 downwards.
TCAAGCGCGAGGTAGCCTATGAGTGTGACTGTTTTTCAAGACTGCCATTGCCAATTAGGTGAAGGCACTTTAGGTACAGAAGATACGCTGTATTGGTTTGATATTTTAGCTAAGCGCTTTTATAGCTGTGATCTGGCGACTCGTTCAGTGCAAGAGCGTTCGTTTAATGAGTATTTTTCGGTGGCTGCTAAGCTAAAAAATAGCGGCTTATTACTCGCTTCTGAAACCGGATTATGGCGCTTAAGTACTTTTACTAGTGAGCTTGAAAAGCTGGTGGACTTAGAAGCTGCTAATCCTATGACACGCTCCAATGATGGGCGGGCGGATCGTCAGGGTGGCTTTTGGATGAGTACGATGGGCAAACAAGCCCAAGATCGAGCGGGAGCTATTTATCGCTATTATCAGGGTGAAATAGTACAGCTGCGAGCTAATATTTCTATTCCCAATGCGATTTGCTTTTCCCCCTCCGGTGAATACGCTTATTTTGCTGATTCTAAATTAGCGCATATTTATCGTTGGACTTTAGATTCAGCCGGTTGGCCTGTGGGCGAGCCTAGTTTATGGGTGGATTTATCGGGTACTCATATAGAACCCGATGGTGCGGTGATTGATCATCAAGGATTTATGTGGAACGCACAGTGGAACGGCTCTCGAGTCGTGCGCTACAACCCTGAGGGTCAGATTGATCAGATCATTAAACTGCCTGTTTCGCGTCCTACCTGCCCTACTTTTGGAGGACCTGATTATCAAACTTTATTTATTAGCAGTGCGATCGCTGACTTGAGCGCTGATGAATTGAGTCAACAACCTCAAGCGGGAGCCCTATTAGCTTATTCATTATCCATTGCGGGTTTACCTGAGCCGGAGGTAAGACTATGAATCCAATGAAACCGAGTGTAGGGGTGTGTTATTACCCTGAACATTGGCCGGAAACGCAGTGGGCTGACGATGCCCAACGGATGGTAGAAACTGGTTTGCAATGGGTACGCATTGGTGAATTTGCGTGGAGTCGCCTTGAACCTCAACCTAATCAATTTAATTTCGCATGGCTAGATCGAGCCATTGCTACACTGGGTCAGGCGGGGTTAAAGATTATCTTAGGCACTCCTACCGCTACACCACCACGCTGGATGCTGGAAAAACACCCCGATCTGTTGCCCGTCGATCAAACCGGGCGGGTGCGGGGCTTTGGCTCAAGACGGCATTATGATTTTTCTCATTTAGGCTATCGTGAGGAAGCCGCACGGATTACTCGTGTATTAGCTGAGCGCTATGGGCAAAATCCGTATCTGGGTTTTTGGCAAATTGATAATGAATATAGTTGTCATGATACAACCCTCTCTTATTCGGCTGCGGCTTTAGTTGGATTTAGAGCATGGTTAGCAACACGCTATTCCACTATTGAGACACTCAATCAAGCTTGGGGTAATGTGTTTTGGTCTATGGAGTACGCTGATTTTGCTGAAATTGATCTCCCTAACCTGACGGTAACTGAGGCTAATCCTAGCCATTGGCTCGATTTCAGACGTTATGCTTCTGATCAAGTGGTCGCGTTCAATCAAGCTATGGTCAAAGCGATTCGTGAGTTTGACCAAAATACCCCCTTACTACATAACTATATGGGACGTACCACTGATTTTGATCATTTTAAAGTGGGTAATGATTTAGAGGCTGCCAGTTGGGATAGTTATCCCTTGGGGTTTTTAGAGGATCGCTCGGAAGATCCGGTTGAGTGGAAGCTGGCCTTTATGCGCCAAGGTGATCCTGATTTTCAAGCCTTGCACCATGATTTATACCGTGCTGTTGGCAAAGGACGTTGGTGGGTGATGGAACAGCAACCCGGTCCTGTGAATTGGGCACCATTTAATCCAGTGCCGTTAGCTGGCATGGTGCGATTATGGGGGTGGGAAGCGATTGCACACGGAGCGGAGGTGGTTTCTTATTTTCGCTGGCGGCAAGCTCCCTTTGCTCAGGAGCAAATGCATGCGGGTCTACTACGCCCTGATAGCGAACCAAGCCGTGCTTTAGCCGAAGTCAAGCAATTAGCCCAAGAGTTAAAACAACATCCTGACTTTACTACTAAGCCTGCACCCGTTGCATTAGTGTTTGACTATGAGTCGGATTGGGCTTGGACGACACAACCTCAGGGTAAAACCTTCAGCTATTTTCGCTTAGTATTCGAGCACTATCGAGCCTTAAGGCGTTTAGGTTTATCCATTGATATTTGCCCACCGAGTACCACTGATTTTAGTGCTTATTCACTGGTACTCGTTCCGGGCTTAATGGCTTGGACGCAGAGTTTAAAAGCAGCCTTACAAACCACCAAAGGTTTAGTCGTATTAGGTGCACGCACTGGATCGAAAACTCGTGATTTTCAAATCCCCAACTGTTTAGCACCCGACTGCCCCGAATTGATTAATCTTAAAATTGCTCAAGTGGAAAGTTTACCCCCGAGTTACACTGAAGAATTATTACAAGGTGGACTTATTAAAAACTGGCGCGAGTACTTAAGCCTGCCCCAGGACACCTCTATTTTACTCAGTAATTTAAAGCATGAGCCGATTGCTGTTCGGCAAAATAAGGTTATTTATTGTGGGGCATGGTTAGATTTAGAAGGCTATCTGCAATTATTAGAGCCTTTATGTCATGAGTTAGGTTTAACGACCATCCGCTTACCGGATGGCTTACGTTTAAGGCAATTGGGTCAAGGGGTGGTTGCTTTTAACTATGCCAGTGAAACTTATGATTTAAGTTTGTTAACTGGTTTTAGCTTTGACAAAACCGAAGTGAAAGCAGCTGATCTAGCCTTTGGACGGATACTTAAGTGAAATCTGCGCTAACAGCCCTGTATCCCGTGATCACATTTGTGGTTAGAACTGTGATCGTACCTCCTCGCTGAGAGCACCAAAATTTAATTTTTAGCTAATAACCTTAAGTACTTGCATAACTAGGGGCTAATCTTTTACACTAAAACTAACACGAGTTACTAACCCGCGTTAATTACTCAGGTTAAAGACTAAGGAGGAGGATTCCATTGGTGAAAACATTATCGCCTGTGTCATTTTTATGGCAACCGTTTAGTCCTGGGCGACGAACAGAAACCTTGACTGGCTATGCGCTGATTTTGCCAGCTTTGATTGGTTTTTCATTATTCTATGCACTGCCACTATTTCGGGCTTTTGAGTTAAGTTTTACTGACTGGAATATGCTCCGTGCTCCACGCTTTATTGGTTTTGATAATTATATTCAAATGTGGCATGACGGGCGTTTTTGGAATGGCATGAAACTGTCACTCTATTACGTATTATTAAACATCCCGTTACAAACAGCACTGGGCTTATTTCTTGCCGTTGCAATGGATCGGCTTACTCGCTCGATTGTTGTACGCTCTGTGATTCTCTTGCCCTATTTATTATCTAATGTTTTAGTTGCCTTAATTTGGCTGTGGATGCTTGATCCTCTATTAGGCATTGTCAATTCAATGATTACCTCATTAGGTTTTGAGCGACATGCTTTTTTAGGTAGCCCCTCAGAAGCACTAGCGACTATTGCTGGAATTAATATCTGGCGACACATGGGGTTAGTTGCAATTTTATTCTTAGCCGGCCTACAAAATATTCCTCGCTATTTATATGAAGCAGCAATCATTGAAGGGGCGAGTGAATGGCAAATGTTTAGGCATATCACCCTGCCTTTATTACGCCCTGTAATGGTTTTCGTATTAGTGACCAGTGTGACGGGTTCGTTCCAGATTTTTGATACGGTTGCAGTAACAACGGCAGGTGACCCTTATGATAGTACGAATGTCATTGTGCATTATATTATTCAAAACGCCTTTAGCTTTTACAAAATGGGCTATGCCTCGGCAATGTCAATGGCATTGTGTTTAGTGATGGTGTTATACACCCTTATTCAAATGCGCATGATGCGAGCCTCAGAAAGTGATTTAGCCTAAGGAGTCCGCTCAATGAGTCACCTATTTGCACGCTTAAACTGGTTTTGTATTATTTGTTGGTTAATCTTAGCCGTCATTTTAGTTATTACGGTCACACCTTTATGGATTATGCTCAAAACCGCCTTAATGCCTAGCAGTGAGGTCTTTAATTACTCGACTTCATGGTGGCCAAATAACCCTACACTCGTCAATTTTGAGCGTGTCTTGGGGCTATTGAGTACCGAGGAAAGCTTAAAAGCTGGTGGATCAGGTGCTAAAGTGAACTTTTCTCTGGCGATGCTTAACTCCATTATTTTCACCGGCATTATTGTCATTATTCAAACGGCCAGTGCTGCTGCCGCTGCTTATGCCTTCGCTCGCCTACGCTTTCCGGGTAGAAGTGTTCTTTTTGGTTTATTCGTGGCCTCGATGATGATTCCGGGAGTGGTCACGTTTATTCCCAACTTCATTCTGATTCGGGACTTAGGTTGGCTGAATACGATGATGGGGATGGTCGCACCCTTTTGTCTGATGCAGGGATTTTCCGTGTTCTTTTTACGCCAATTCTTTCTTGCTCTACCTAAAGAACTAGAAGAAGCTGCTTATATTGAAGGCGCATCCCATTTTTATATTTTCTATCGCATCGCTATTCCTTTAAGTATTACTCCATTGATCACGATTGCAACTTTAATCGGAATTAATATGTGGAATGAATTTTTGTGGCCTTATTTAGTAGCTAAAGATGAAGCACATCAAGTACTCACGGTTGCATTACAAGGTTTTAAATCTCAAACCCCGCAAGGACAACCCGACTGGACAGGTTTAATGGCAGCTACCGCTATTTCTGTCTTGCCCACGATTGGTCTACTACTCATTTTTGGACGAAATGTCGTGGAATCCATTCAATTTAGTGGGAGTAAGTAAATTAAATATTTTCACACTCGAATTTAGCATTCTAATTTAGCAACCTAATTTTACTATTTTACTCTGGAGGAGAAAGCGATGAAACTTAACTATCTAATCACCACCACTTTAGCGCTAACGAGTTGCCAATTGGTACAAGCTGCTGAAGTCAAATATATGCTTTGGGACTCTAATCAACTTCCTGCTTATCAACAATGTGCAACAGACTTCCAAGCTAAAAATCCTGATATTAGTATTAAGATTACTCAAGCAGGTTGGAATGATTATTGGACTGCAATTTCAACTGGATTTGTATCTGGCACTGCACCGGATGTCTTTACGAATCACTTAGCTAAATACCCTGAATTTGCTAAAAGTGAGCAGCTCGTTGATTTAGCCCCACTCATTACCCGTGATAAAGTTGCAAATGATCAATATGAGGCAGGGCTTTATGAGGTTTGGGGACGTGATGGCAAGCAATATGGCCTACCCAAAGACTGGGATACCATTGCTTTTATCGTCAATATGGATATTGCTAAGCAAGCCGGTGTCAGCTTAGAAGAACTACAAAATATGGAGTGGAATCCGAAAGATGGTGGCTCGTTTGAGCAAGTTATCCGCAAGCTCACTTTAGATGAAGCGGGTAATAATGCTAGCAGTGATAAATTCGATAAGTCTGAAGTCAAAGTCTATGGTTTCCAAACTCCGGGCGGCGGTGGCATGATGGGTCAAACCGAGTGGAGTTATTTTGCTGTTTCTAATGGCTTTAAGTTCCATGATAAGGTTTGGGACAATAAATATTATTATGATGATCCTAAACTGGTTGAAACTATTAGCTATTTAGCGAGCTTACCCGATAAAGGAATCTCTGCTCCTTATGAGCAAACTAAATCATTAGGCCCTGATGCTATGTTTGTAGGGGGTAAAGCCGCAATGATTCCCCAAGGCTCATGGATGATTAGTTATTTTAAAGATAACGCTAAATTTCCGACTGCATGGGTTCCCTTGCCTAAAGGTCCGAGTGGTCAACGCGCTACCATGTTTAATGGTTTAGCAGACTCGATTTGGGTGGGTTCTAAAGTGCAAGAAGAAGCGTGGAAATGGGTTAAATATTTAGGCTCTGCAGATTGCCAAGCTGTGGTAGCCACTAAAGGTGTGGTCTTCCCTGCCATTAAAGGTATGGCTGAAAAAGCGATGGAAACACAAAAAGCAGCGGGAGTAGATTCCTCAGCTTTTATTGTTATGTCTAAAGAAAAAACTTTCCTTGCCCCGATTGCTGATAATGGCTCACAAGTAGATGATCTAATGAAAATCTCTTTGGAATCTATTTTTATTGGCAAAGTCGATCCAGCGACTGCATTGAAAGAAGCGAATACCAAGATTAATGCTTTAGGCCAGTAATTAAGGCTTGTTAATAGCGAGTAACACTCGTATTGCTCGCTATTAATACCTTTATCATCAGGCAGGAGCAGAACTTGCTAGTTAATGTTTAAAAGGATTAAATGAATTAAATGACTGTTAAAATCACTTTAATAGGCGCGGGTAGTGCGGTTTTTACCCGCAATTTACTAGGCGATATTTTATCATACCCAGAACTTGCTCAGGCTGAAATCGCTTTACATGATATTGATGAGCATCGTTTGCAACTCTCAGTGATGGTCGCTCAGCGCGTAGCCGACACGGTAAAAGCACAACCTAAGATCACTGCTACCACGGATCGGCGGGCTGCGTTAGAGGGTGCACAATTTGTTATTAATACGATTCAAGTCGGCGGTTATCGTCCGGGGACGATCCGTGATTTTGAAATTCCTAAACGTTATGGCTTAGAGCAAACTATTGGCGATACTTTGGGGATTGGCGGCATTATGCGAGCTTTGCGCACTATTCCAGTTATGCAAGCCATGCAGCAGGATATGGATGCCTTATGTGCGCCTAATGCACTTCATCTAAATTATGTCAACCCGATGGCTATGATTACCTGGGCCTTAAATAAAGCCGCTCAGCGAGTCCCCACCGTTGGTTTATGTCATAGCGTCCAACATACTCGCCATGAATTAGCCCATGATTTAGGTATTCCAGAAGAGGAAATTCTATTTGAATGTGCAGGCATTAATCACATGGCGTTTTTCCTTAAATTTGAACATCAAGGGCAAGACCTTTATCCACGGTTAAACGAAATTTATCGTAATCAAGCCATGCCCGACTGGAATCGGGTACGTTATGAAATGATGCATCAATTAGGCTATTTTGCTACCGAATCGAGTGAGCATTTTAGTGAATATGTACCTTGGTTTATTAAGCAAGGGCGTGAAGATTTACTCAAAAAATATAATATCCCTTTGGATGAGTATTTAGGGCGCTGTCGAGTCTTTGAACATGCTTGGCCTTATATTGAAAAAGAGCTGAACCGACCTAACTCACAACAATCAGCTGCTTTATTAGCTGAGCTACAAGCTGCTAATATTCATGTGATGGAGCGTGAAATTACCAATGCAACCCATTTATTAGATGGTTTACATGAGGTCAGGCGCTCAGTGGAGTTTGGTAGCTCCATCATTCATTCGATGGTAACTGGCCAGCCACGGGTGATTCATGGCAATGTATTAAATGAACATTTGATTGATAATTTGCCGCAAGGCTGTGCGGTCGAAGTGGCTTGTTTAGTGGACCGCAATGGGGTACAGCCGACGCGGGTCGGTAAATTACCGATACAATTAGCGGCATTGATGCGGACTAATATCAATGTACAAGAACTCGTGGTCGAGGCTCTAGCCACTGAGAATCGTGAGCATGTCTATCATGCGGCAATGCTCGACCCACATACTTCAGCGGTTTTGGATCTGCAACAGATACGTGCGATGGTGGATGAGTTATTATTAGCCCATCGTGATTATTTACCCTCTTTCTTACAATGAATGTAATACCTAATCCAATCGTTACTCAAGCCGCTACTAGTGCAGATGTGGCTAAATTAGCTGGTGTATCGCGTACTACGGTGTCATTTGTCTTAAATAATCGCCAAGGGATGGCGATTAGTGAGGCAACACGCCAAAAAGTACTCGATGCAGCGGCTGTCTTGGGCTACACACCCAATGTGGCTGCACAAATGTTAGCACGTGGCAGTACCGCAACGATTGGCTTAGTCATCCCTAAATTAAGCCATTTATATGTTGATGTGTTTTTGGCGCAGTTGGTGGCGAGTGTCAATGAGGCTTGCCATCGCTTAGGCTTAAAACTATTGATTGAATCCACCGAAGACGAGGGGCGTGAGCCGGGCAGTTTTGTGAATTTAATCAAAGGTCGGCATATTGATGGCTTGATCGTGTGTAATCCACGGCATGAAGAACATCAACATTTAATGCTGTTAGCCGATGCGGATATTCCCTTAGTGGTCTTAGGGGCGGGTGAGCCTGAATTAGAGGCTTATGTCACCTTGGGGAATGATACTTATGCCGCCGCTTGCGTGGCCATGCAGCATTTAATCGACTTGGGGCATCAACGGATTGCTCATCTTGGGTTTGCTTCCAGTGAGTTTTTGGCGGCTAATAATCGTTACCGAGGCTGGCGTGATACCTTAATGGCTCAGGGGATAAAACAATTAGATGAATTAGTCGCCTATGGTGATCTGAGCGCTGAGAGTGGTTATCGAGCCATGCAGGAAATCCTCCAGCGCCAAATCCCTTTTACGGCGCTCTTTGCGGGTAATGACACGCTAGCGTTTGGCGCGATGAAAGCACTGCGCGAAGCTAAGTTACGGATTCCCGATGATATTGCCTTAGTCGGTTACGATGATATTCCCTTAGCCGCTTTTGCTGATCCCCCTCTAACAACTATTCGCTCGGACCCCGCTAAGCACGGTCAATTAGCCATGACACTCTTAAATCAGCAACTCGCCGGCAAGGAACGTTTAGAGCGTAAGCATTATTGCGAGCCATTTGAGCTGATTGTGCGTGCTTCCTGTGGTGCCAAGCGGCCAAGCACTTAAACGCTAAGGATTCTATTCACCATGCCTGAGCCAATAATTCGGTACAACGAACCTTATCGCCCGCAATTCCATTTTTCTGTGCCGAGTCACTGGATGAATGATCCGAATGGTTTAGTCTGGTATCAGGGCATCTATCATTTGTTTTATCAATACAAACCCGATCAAGGCCAAGGCGCTTTACATTGGGGGCATGCCACCAGTCAAGACCTATTACATTGGGAACATCAACCGCTGGCGCTTTATCCACACCCTCGGTTAGGCATGGTGTTTTCTGGCTCTGCTGTTGTTGATCATACAAATAGTGCAGGTTTTCAACCCCCTGATCACCCTCATCCTGCAATAGTTGCGATCTTTACTCATGCCTCTGCTCAAGGGCAGGTACAAAGTTTAGCCTATAGCCTTGATGCAGGGGTCACTTGGCAAGAATACGCCCATAACCCCGTACTCACTCAAGCAAATAGCCCGGATTATCGAGATCCTAAAGTCTTTTGGTATCAGCCTTATCAGCACTGGGTCATGGTATTAGCGGAAGGCCATCAAATCGGGGTTTACACCTCTACTAATTTAATCCAATGGCAGTTACAACAAGCAATTACTGACCCTAGCTGGCAAGCCTTTGGCATCTTAGAAATGCCAGATTTAGTGTCCCTTAGTGTCACACCGGATTCAGAGCGCTATTGGGTACTACAAGTAGGTGTACAAACCGGAGCACCTAACGGTGGTTATGGTACGTTTTATTTAGTGGGTGATTTTGACGGCTATCAGTTTCTGTGTGCTCATTTAGCAAAAGTGCATTGGAATGAGTGGGGGCCCGATTGTTATGCGGGGCAAAGCTGGTCTAATTTATCGAATGACCAAGCTTGTATCAGTATCGCATGGCTTAATAATTGGCATTATGCCCGCGATTTGCCGACTTCGCCTTGGCTAGGTTCCCTGACTTTACCGCGCCAACTCAAGCTCATTCGTCATCAACACCAGCTGTATTTAACTCAAACACCGCTGAATGCACTCAAGCAACTGATTAACTCCACCCAACAGCTTGAGCGACAAACCATCCAAGGCACTCAACATCTAACTTCGCAGTTACCGCCTTTAGCTTGCTTACACTATCAATTCAACTGGTCAACCACCCCGACCGAATTAACCATTTGCTTACATAATCAGGCGGGTGATCAGCTTGAATTCATTTACCAAACTCCCACTCAGGAGTTCATCCTTAAGCGGCACTCTCAAGCAAAACTGCCTCTCCCTTCGGAACTCAGCCAAGATATTATAGCCCGCTTGCCTTGGTCAACTAATAGCCTAAATTTGCAAATCCTACTGGATACTAACTCTATTGAAATTTTTATCGAACAGGGCTTAGTGGTGATTACTGCCTTATGGTTTGGCTCAGCACCGCTAACACATTGCAACGTGGTATCGCATACAACCGTCGAGTTGAAAGGCAGCGTCGATCAATTAAACTCAACGCTCAACAAAAACCTATAAAACTCTATAGAAATTCATGAAAAAAGGGTGAGATTAACCCACCCCTTTTTAAACCCTGACCAACTTTGAGGCTTAATGAATCTTCAACGACTCAAATTTGCCACCTTTAATTTCCATTTCACGATAAGAACCGGGTACATCACCCGCATCATCGAATTCGACATTAGTCGCACCGACATAATCGACATCTTTGCCTTCAGCCAATAGCTTTAAGCCTTTAGCTAATTCGCCGGGGAAAATTTTCTCGCCCGGTGCATTCGCAACTTCGGCAATTTTGGCTTGAACTGCTGCACGATCAGATGATTTAGCGGCTTGCATCGCTAGGGAGATTAAAGCGGCTGCATCATAGGATTCACCACGATAAGGGCCACCCTTTGGATCAATCTTGGCACCTTCGGCAATCTTGTTCCAAGCTTCTGCACCTTCGTACTCACCACCCGCCATCGTCCCGAAAGAACCCTCGATATTTTTGCCTAGGTCAGCCGCAAACTTTTCACCCACCATCCCATCAGCCAGAATGAAGCGCTTATAAGCACCGGTATCTAAAGCATTTTGAACGATGCCTTTTCCACCTTGATCTAGATAGCCAAATACCACTAAATCTTTAGCACCCGAAGCCGCTAAAGCTGCAACCTCAGCCGCATAATCCGCTTTACCATCTTCGTGAGCTGCGTTGATCGCGATCTTACCACCTAATTTCTCATAAGCTTTTGAGAAGGACTCGCTCAAGCCTTTACCGTAGTCATTATTGGTATAGGTGATCGCTACTTCATTAATCCCACGATCTTTCACGATCTGGGCTAGGACTTCACCTTGACGTGCATCCGAGGGTGCAGTACGGAAGAAAAAGCCCTTGTCAGCAATCGCGGTCAAAGCGGGTGAAGTTGCAGAAGGAGAGATCGCTAATACACCATTCGGGGCAGCAACATTATTGACAACTGCCGTGGTTTCACCGGAACAAGAAGCACCGACAATAGCAGCCACTTTCTCAGAGGTGACTAAACGCTCAGCGGCTGCTGTCGCTGCTGCCGCATCCACACAAGAGGAATCAGCACGAACCACAGCAATTTTTTTGCCATCTAATAATGCACCTGAATCTGAAACTTCTTTAAACGCCAATTCCGCAGAAGCCGCCATATTCGGCGTTAAGGATTCGATAGGCCCGGTGAAGCCCATCAAGACTCCAACCTTAATATCCTCAGCAACAGCAACACTGCTCAGGCTGGCCATAATCGCGGTTGCTAACAGTAATTTTTTCATGTGTGTTCTCCTCATTATCAATCAAGCTTGCCTGTTTTGCTCAGGCAATAATCCCCATGGGCTAAAGCGCATTACCAATAGCAATACCGCCCCCATAATAATAACCCGCATGTATTGCGCACTATCCAATAAATGTTTACGCAATCCACTGTCATCCCCCATCCCTGAGGTCAAAACATCCATTAACCAAAAACCGACCGGCTCTGCTTCAACCCAGATCAACCAGACTAAGAAGCCACCCAGCACAGCACCTAGATTATTACCAGAACCACCGACGATCACCATTACCCAGATCAAAAAGGTGAAACGTAAGGGGCTATAAGAACCCGGCGTAAATTGTCCGTCTAGGGTTGCAAGCATCGCTCCTGCAATTCCCACCACCGCAGAGCCTAAAATGAAAATCTGCAAATGGCGACCTGTCACATCCTTGCCCATCGCATCCGCAGCGACTTCATTATCCCGAATCGCCCGCACCATCCGTCCCCACGGTGAATCGAGAGCGAGGACACACAATTGCAAGATAATAATTAACACTAAAGCAAACAGGCCTGTATAACAGAGTTTTACAAAAATACTAGCACTATCCACAACCAGTGACTGTAAGACTGTCGCATACTCGTTAGAGTTCAGTCCGGCTAAACTACCTGCATTGATGCGCTCAACTAAATTGATAAACCACGGTGTTTGTTGCAGCTCAAGCTCATAAGGAACTGGGCGCGGCAAACCCGTCACATTTTTTACTCCACGAGTCAGCCAATCCTCATTGCGCATGACCGCCACCAGAATCTCAGAAATACCTAAAGTGGCTATCGCTAAATAATCTGAACGCAAACCCAGCGCAATTTTACCAATCAACCAAGCTGCCGCCGCTGCGAGTAAGCCACCTACCATCCAAGCCAAGACCACGGGTAGACCTAAGCCCCCTAAATAGCCCGTACTGGCTGGATTCACAGCCTCAATCGCAGTCACCCCAGGATCCAAAATAGAGCGGCTGAGCACCACGCCCAGAATCACCACCAAGGCTATCGCCCAACCATGCCAGCGTTTACCTTTTAGGAGCTTATGCACAAACAGGGCTGCACTCAGGGTTGCAAGTATCGCCAACAAAGCGAATAAAACACGAGTACCGCCCGCTTGCCACGCTTCCTTCACCGGGGGCATCGAAATAATGATCATGGCTAAACCACCTAAAGCTGCAAAGCCCATAATCCCAACATTAAATAAACCTGCATAACCCCATTGGATATTGACCCCCAAGGCCATCAACGCAGAAATAATGCACAGATTAAGAATAGTGAGCGCTAAAGCCCAAGACTGTGTAACCCCGATGAGAATCAATAAACCCGCCATCACTAAAAAGGCGATGCTAGCGCGCACCGTATTATCCTGCAGGGGCTGACTGGATGGACGCTGACTCATAGCACTTTCCCCTTAAAGATACCTGTTGGTTTCACTAATAGAACGATGACTAAGATCACAAAGGACACTGCAAATTTGTATTCGGTGGAAAGTAATTGCACCAAGCCATCCGGTGCTAAATCCGGTGGAAGAAGATAAGTCAGCACCTTTTTATAAGCATAAGTCACAATCACTTCAGAAAAGGCAATAATAAAACCACCCACGACCGCACCAATCGGCTTACCAATCCCACCAACAATCACCGCCGCAAAAATCGGCAACAACAAATTATAATAAGCCAACGGCTTATAGCCTTTATCTAAGCCATAGAGTACACCTGCAACGGTAGCTAGGGCAGCGGTAATAATCCAAGTGATACGCACAATCCGATCTGGATTAATCCCTGAAAGCAAGGCTAGATTTTCATTATCGGCATAAGCCCGCATCGCTTTACCCGTTTTGGTACGCTGCAAAAACCAAAATAATAAACCGACTAAAATTAAAGCCAGCAAAATAGTGAGTGCTTGTGAAGTACGAATCACTAAGGCTTCATCCAAACCTGACCAAGCTCTAAACGCATCGGCTGTGAGAAAAAAGCGTTCGCCATCTGCAAAGTTTTGATCATTCGGCCCCAGCAATAAGCGTACTAGACCGTTCATAATAAACATGACACCCAAGGACGCCATCACAAAGGTAATCGACTTACTCCGCTGAGTTCGGTAATAGCGATACACATAACGGTCAGTCGCCAGTAGCAGCCAAGAGGTCACTAAAATCCCGACAGGTAAGGCTAATAATGCTGTCGGCAGCGGCCCTAAACTAACCCCAAGCGATTGTAGCCACCAAGTCATCATAATCGTGATAACGGTGCCAAACGCCATTGTTTCGCCCTGAGCAAAGTTAGAAAAGCGCAGCACACTATAGATCATTGTCACCCCGAGCGAACCCAAAGCTAATTGGCAGCCATAAGTTAACGCAGGGATAAAGACGAAATTGGCGAAAACCACTAAGGCATTTAAAAAATCCGTCATGGTTAACCTCCTAGGAAGGATTTGCGAACGATAGGATCAGCTAAGAGGGCTTGGCCTGAGCCAGTGTGCTTATTCTCGCCCATCACCAGCACATAACCACGATCAGCAATTTCTAAGGCTTGGCGTGCATTTTGCTCAACCATCAACACCGCCATACCTGTCGATTTCACTTCCAAAATCCGATCAAATAATTCGTCCATCACAATCGGCGAAACCCCAGCGGTTGGTTCATCCAGCAGCAAAACCGTGGGTTTGGTCATCATGGCACGGCCGACAGCCACTTGTTGACGCTGCCCCCCTGATAATTGCCCCGCCAATTGATAGCGCTTTTCTTTTAAAATGGGAAATAAATCATAAATTTGCCCCATCGTATCCTGATAGTCATCAGTACGCAGAAAAGCACCCATTTCTAAATTTTCTTCTACGGTCATACTGACAAACACATTTTCAGTCTGCGGCACAAAAGCAATGCCTTCACCAATTCGAGCTTGTGGTGCTAAATGAGTAATATCTTTGCCATCTAAAGTGACCTTGCCTTCCTTGAGATTCAGCAAACCCAAAAAGGACTTCATAGCAGTCGACTTACCTGCCCCATTTGGGCCGACAATCACCGCAATCTCACCTTTATCCACGCTGATATTGCAACCGTTCAGAATACTCGGGCCACTTCCATAACCACCGGTTAGATTTTCACCCACTAAATAAGTCATGCTGCTTCCCCTGTTTTCATCAAGCCCTTATTTTTCAGCCCACGCCCTAAATAAGCTTCAATGACTTTTTCATCATTTTTTACTTGATCTGCAGTCCCTTGCATGAGCACCGTACCTTCAGCAAGAACTACGACTGGATTGCACAGCCGCGAGATAAAATCCATATCGTGCTCAATCATGCAGAAGGTATAACCCCGTTCTTGATTCAAGCGCAAAATCGCATCGCCAATCTCACCTAACAGCGTCCGATTCACCCCTGCCCCGACTTCATCCAACAACACAATGCGTGCATCCACCATCATCGTGCGCCCTAGTTCGATCAGCTTTTTCTGGCCGCCGGAAAGATTACCGGCTTTTTCATGCATGACATGCGAAATTTTTAAAAAGCGAATCACATCCTCAGCACGCTCGCGGACTTGCTCTTCTTGCTCGCGGATTTTTTTACGATGAAACCAAGTGTTCCACAAGTTTTCACCAAGTTGACCGGAAGGCACCATCATGAGGTTTTCAAGCACACTCATGCTGGAAAACTCGTGGGCAATTTGGAAGGTTCGAAGCAGACCTTTGTGGAAGAGTTCATGTGGCTTAAGGCCGGTCACCTCTTCACCATCCAGAAAGATTTGCCCCGAAGTCGGCGGATATAAGCCCGCAATCAGATTAAATAAAGTAGATTTGCCAGCCCCATTCGGGCCGATCAGGCCTGTAATCGAGCCTTTTTCTATTGTGAGTGTCGCATGATTAACCGCTTTTAAGCCGCCAAAATGCTTCGATACATCGCTAACTTCAATCATACTCGACTCCTCCACTTGAGTTGGTGAAAAGCACTAGACTCTCCACCAAGCAGACACGACCTATAATATATTGCTCTCTCCTAGCAATATATAAAATACTTAAAGCTTAAAATATTTAACTTTAAAATAAACCAGTCGTCTAGTCAAAAACTTAGAGGATAGAGTGACGCCCTACTCCATTCGATCCGATGCAAACAAACTCATGAATACTAAAATGGCTGCCCCTAAGGTAATGGCTATATCGGCGACATTAAAAGTCGCAAAACGATAATTTTCCATTACAAACGGGATGTCAAAATAGATGTCAATAAAATCAATTACTTTGCCATATAGTAGCCGATCAATCAGATTACCAACAGCCCCACCGAGCACTAAAACTAAGCCTAGTGCCGTCCAGTTTCGTCCTTTAGAAAGCTTGCGTAACCAGTTAATGATAAAAATCACCACTACAATCGCTAAACCGGCAAAAAACCAACGCTGCCAGCCACCTTGGCCACCGAGGAAACTAAAGGCAGCACCATAATTATACGCTAGGGTAAAATTAAGATGCGGGAAGACTGAATAGGGTATACCGAACTCTAGATTGGCTTCTGCCATCCACTTAGTTAATTGGTCAATGGCGACCACTACCGCTGCAATCCATAACCAAGAGAGCATGCCACGCTGCTCGTCGATACGTGATAAAGATCGAAAACTACGCATACTCACGGCACTCACCTGCACCTGCTACATTTTCAATACAACGCCCACACAACTCAGGATGGTTCGAATCCGCTCCAACCTCAGGGGTATGATGCCAACAGCGCACACATTTGCTGGACGCAGAAACACTCACTACCGCTTGCAAGGTATCCATCAAACTCTCCGCCTCGGCGGGGGCTAAACCGTGATGCAAACGTGCTGCAGAGGTAATAAAGACAAATTTTAGTTCATCACCCAGCTTCGCCAAAGCCTTGGCTTGCTCACTGTTTCCTGAGTCATATAAGTCGACTTCAGCTTCTAAACTAGAGCCAATTTTACCATTAATACGCAGATTTTCGAGTTGCTTACTTACCGCTTCACGGGCAGCAAAAATATGCTCCCAATCCCTAGCCGTGACGGTTTCATGTGCCTCCAAAGGGAATAGCCCCTCATACCATTGCATGAACACCACATACTCTTCGCTTTCCCCCGGCAAATACTTCAAAATTTCTTCCGCCGTAAAACTTAAGATTGGGTACATCCAACGCAACATGGCTCGCAAAATATGCCAAGCCGCAGTTTGTGCCGAACGCCGTCCAAGGCTATTCGCCTGCATGGTATATTGGCGATCTTTGGTGATGTGCAGGAACAAGCTACTCATTTCTACTGCACAAAAACGTTGAATTTCCTGGGATACCAAATGGAACTGATAACGATCATAGGCAGCAATAATCCGCTGCTGAGACTGATACGCCTGATCCACCGCCCAACGATCCAAGGCCAGCATAGCCTGCGGCGCGACAATATCGTTCGCAGGATCAAAATCACCTAAATTCGCCAATAAAAAACGCGCCGTATTCCGAATGCGCCGATAGGCTTCGGTATTACGCTTGAGGATTTCATCCGATAGCGTCATTTCGCGGCTGTAATCGGCTGAAGCGATCCACAAGCGTAAAATATCGGCACCCAGCTTATTCATAATATCTTGTGGCTCAATGCCATTGCCTTTCGACTTAGACATTTTTTCGCCTTTCGCATCCACTGTAAAGCCGTGGGTCAATACAGCTTTATAGGGCGCAAAATCATGCATCGCCACCGAGGTTAAGATCGACGAATGAAACCACCCCCGATGCTGATCTGAGCCTTCCAAATACATATCAGCGGGGAAACGTAAATCGGCACGGGTTTCTAAGACCGAGAAGTGCGTAGTCCCAGAATCAAACCAAACATCTAAAGTATCCGGTACTTTAGTGTATTGATCGGCCTCAGCACCTAGGACTTCAGCTTTATCGAGCGCAAACCAAGCATCAATCCCGCCTTGTTCGATACGCTGTGCGACTTCCTCAATCAAAGCTTCAGTATTCGGATGCAACTCGCCCGTTTCTTTATGAATAAACAGTGCAATCGGCACACCCCAAGTGCGTTGCCGCGAAATACACCAATCTGGGCGATTGGCAATCATGCCTTCAATTCGTGCTTGCCCCCAATCGGGTACCCATTGCACTTTTTGAATCGACTTTAAAGTTTGGTCACGCAAACCCAAGTTATCCATACTCACAAACCATTGGGGAGTCGCACGGAAAATCAATGGGGTTTTATGCCGCCAACAATGCGGATAACTGTGTTTGAATTTGCTAGAAGCGAGTAAAGCGCCGTGTTCTTTTAAAATCTCAATCACATGGGGATTAACCTTGTGAACCGACTCACCCGCAAAATACTGAATACTCGGCTGGAAGCTACCATCATCTAATAAGGGATTCCCCACGGGTAAACCATAGCGCTGCCCGACCACAAAGTCTTCTTGACCATGAGCAGGCGCGGTGTGTACGGCCCCGGTACCCGCCTCTAGCGTGACGTGCTCGCCTAAAATAATCGGAACTTGCTTAGCCAAAAACGGATGGTGCAATAACCAGCCTTCTAACTCAGCACCTTTAGTAGTGGCGAGTACCGTATAAGCTTCAATACCAGCACGCTTCATGACCTCAGCGAGTAAACCTTCTGCCACGATCACGCGCTCATTACCGGCTTGTACGACCACATAATCTAAGTCAGCATTTAAGGCAACCGCTTCATTAGAAGGCAAGGTCCAAGGTGTCGTGGTCCAGATGATGACACTCACGCCACCTGCACCCTGAGCAGTGGGCAGCTTAGCTAATAAGGCCGCTTCATCGACAACTCGGAAACGCACATCAATCGAATAGGATTGCTTGTCTTCGTATTCAACTTCCGCTTCTGCCAAGGCCGAGCCACAATCGGTACACCAATGCACCGGCTTAGCACCTTTATACATATGTCCGCTGAGGGCAATTTTACCCAAAGCCCGCACTATGCCTGCTTCGGTATGAAAATTCATGGTCAGATAGGGGTTATCCCAATCACCTAGCACCCCTAAGCGCTTAAAATCACGGCGCTGAATTTTAATCTGCTCGGTGGCAAATTGGCGGCACGCTTTGCGAAATTCAGCAGCATCAACTTTCACGCCCACACGCCCAATCTGATCTTCGACTTTTTTCTCGATAGGTAAGCCGTGGCAATCCCAACCCGGCACATACGGCGCATCAAATCCTGCCATCGTGCGGCTTTTAACAATAATATCTTTAAGGATTTTATTGACAGCATGGCCTAAATGAATCGCGCCATTGGCATAAGGTGGGCCATCATGCAAAATAAACTTAGGTCTACCGAGCGCTTTCTGGCGCAGTTTTTGGTATAGGCCTGCTTGCTCCCAGTGCTTTAGCATCTCTGGCTCACGCTTAGCCAAATCGCCGCGCATTGGGAACTCGGTGGTTGGCAGGTTGAGCGTATGCTTATAATCCGTCATCGTGCAATCCTATTGATGTTGTTGACTCTGTGCGCATAATCGGCGAAGAATACCAAGTTTTCAGATAAAAACCGATAGGCTTAATGCATGGCGGGCTGTTTCCATGCAAAATACTCCATCGGCAATGGGCAGCTAACTTTACTTAGAATTACAACACCTTACCAAGAGATCTAGACTCTTTGGTAGAAATACTCTCAGGAATTAATTTAATGAACTACATAACAAACACCTTGAGCTTAATGCTTTTCACAATCGGGCTTAGCGTTTCCACTCAAGTATTAGCAGAAAAAGTCGGCGAACCTACACCGACAGTGGTGAGTCCTAAAAAAACTGAGGTGGCTGAAACCAACCCGCCTGTACCTACCGAGGCAGTAGCCACCAAACCGCTCACGCCAACAACACTCGCCGCTGAAGGACGCGATGTAATCAAAGACGCTGTAGTGCATGTCTATGTGGTCAAACACAGTTATAATGCACTCTCGCCTTGGAACTCAAATACGCAAAAAGGCTCAGGCTCTGGTTTAATTATCAAAGGGGGCTTGATTCTGACCAATGCACATGTCGCCGCTGACTCTACCTTCCTTGAAGTACAACGACATGGCGAAACAAAACGCTATGAAGCCGAAGTCGTCTACATCTCTCACGAAGCGGATTTAGCCTTACTGCGTACTAAGGAAGCAACGACCTTCAAGGATGTACAACCTTTAGAATTGGGTGATTTACCACAAACTCAACAGGAAGTTGAAGTGTATGGCTTTCCTATTGGAGGTACAACCCTCAGTATTACTCGTGGGGTTGTCTCACGGATTGAAAAACAAAACTACGCACATACCGACGAAAATCTGATTGCCGTACAAATTGATGCAGCGATTAACTTCGGAAATAGCGGTGGCCCGGTTATTTCTAATGGCAAAGTGGTCGGGGTTGTCATGCAATCCGGCTTTTTCACGGAAAATATTGGCTATATGATTCCCACCCCGATCATTCAACATTTCTTAAAAGATGTGGAAGATGGCAAAACCGAAGGCTTTGGTTTCCCCGGGTTCTTAGTCCAATCAATGGAAAATCCCGCCATGCGCCGCAAATACAGTGTGGATGAAGACCAGACCGGGGTCTTAGCTCACAAAATTTATCCCAACTCACCCGCCGACGGCATTATGAAAGTGGGCGACATCATCACTCAGATTGATGGGCATCCGATTCAAAACAATGGCACAGTAGAATTTCGCCACGGCGAGTATCTTAACTACACTCATTGGATTGATTTGCATCAGTTAGGGGATGAAATGAAGCTCAGCATCATTCGGGATGACAAGCCAATGGACATTACCTTAAAACTGGATCGGCCGGGCAAAGAGTTTTTACTGGTCAAACCGAATCAGTTTGATAAGCAACCGACCTATTATATTTATGGTGGCTTTGTATTTATGCCTTTGAACCATGATATTTTAGGTAGCATGGATCCTGTTCCTTCTGCATTAGCCGCACTCGCACAGGAAGCCCCGAGTGAGGATCGCAAGGAAGTGATTCTAATGACCCAAGTATTACCCGCTGATATTAACAAAGACTATCATCATGATAACAATTTGATTATCCACAAAGTCAATGGTGAAGCCATCCCTGATTTCAAAACCTTCTATGAAAAGATGCAAGCGGCAAATACCCAATTTGTGGTTCTAGAAACGGATGATGGCTATCAAGTGGTAATTGATCGTACTGAGGCAGCCACTAAGCAGCCCTCTATCCTCGCCCGCTACGGCATTAGCACTGACCGCTCTAAAGATTTATTGCCAGATGCTATGAATACAACGCCTACTGTGGCAGGGCAGTCTTCAAGCGAAGCTGAACAACCTGCGTTGCCAGTTGCGGTGAAGGCAGCACCGATCTAATGCCTATCCGCCCGCTGCCAGACCATCTCATCAATCAAATCGCCGCCGGTGAGGTGGTCGAGCGGCCGGCTTCTGTCGTCAAAGAATTACTAGAAAATGCCGTGGATGCTGGTGCTTCACGCATTGATATTGACTTAGAACAAGGGGGCATCAAACGGATTCGGATTCGGGATAATGGCTGTGGCATCCCTAAAGATGAACTCAGCTTAGCACTGAGTCGCCATGCCACTAGCAAAATCAGTAGCCTTGAAGATTTAGAGCAGGTGCGTAGCCTCGGCTTTCGAGGTGAAGCCTTGCCTAGTATTGCCTCCGTGGCACGCTTAACCCTGAGTTCTTGCTATCAAGAGGCTGAGCAAGGTTGGAGCTTAGTGGCTAACTCAGCCAATCCTAGCCCTGAACCTGCTGCACATGCGACGGGTACAACGGTGGAAGTCTATGATTTATTCTTCAATGTACCGGCTCGACGTAAGTTTCTCAAAACGGAAAAAACCGAATTGAGCCATATTGAGGAAGCAGTCCGTAAATTAGCCCTCAGTCGCTTTGATATTAGCTTTCATTTGCGTCATAACCAAAAAACCTTGCTGCAGCTAAATAGTGCCTCTAACCGTGTGGCCTCAGAACGCCGTTTAGCCGAAATTTGTGGTGAGCCTTTTGTTCAACAAAGTCAATATTTGGAACATGAAGCCTCGGGTCTACGCCTCTGGGGTTGGGTTGCTTTGCCCACTTTTTCACGCTCACAAGCAGATCTACAATATTTTTATGTGAATCAGCGGGCAGTCCGTGATCGCCTAATTGCTCATGCTGTGCGCCAAGCTTATCAAGATGTGCTCTATCAGGGTCGCCACCCCGCCTTTGTGCTGTATTTAGAAATAGAACCCCAGCTCGTGGATGTGAACGCACACCCCACTAAACATGAAGTGCGTTTTCGTGAAGGCCGTTTAATTCACGATTTTATTTTTCACACCCTACATCAACTCCTAGCTGAACTCCGCCCGAGTGCCGAAACGGCTAGCCCAGCACATTTCCCCACTTATGTGCAACCACTGGCAAGGCCTGATCTGTTTGATACCCAGACCACGCTCTCAATCGCAACCGAGCCGTTGTCTAATACCCAGCCGAACCAAGCGGCCTTTCCTAACCATTATCACTATCAACAGCCTCGGTTAGGTTTACCAGTCCGTGAAAGTTTGCCTGTTTATGCACAACTCTATGGGCAAACAGCAGCCCTAAAACCGAGTTCTACTGAGGCTGAAACCAGCTCAGCAGTTGCTGACTTTCCGCCTTTAGGCTATGCGCTTGCACAACTGCATGGTGTTTATATTCTTGCACAAAATGCCCAAGGCCTAGTGCTAGTTGATATGCATGCTGCCCATGAGCGGATCACCTATGAGCAATTAAAAATCAATATGCAGTCGGATTCTATCCGCTCGCAGCCCCTACTCGTGCCACAAGCAGTTCATGTGAGTCGCCGTGAAGCAGATCAAGCCGAAGCACAAGCCTCTATTTTTCAAGCGCTCGGCTTTGAACTCAGCCGCATGGGCTTAGAAAAAATCGTGATTCGCGCTGTACCCAGCCTGCTCAAGGATTCTGATACCGAAAGCTTGGTACGTGATGTCCTCGCCGATTTAATGACGCATGGCAGCAGCCAGCGTATTCAAAATGCGATGAATGAAATCTTAGGCACGATGGCCTGCCACGGCTCAGTACGTGCAAATCGCCGCCTGACCTTGCCTGAAATGAATGCTTTATTACGCGACATGGAACGCACTGAACGTAGCGGGCAATGCAATCATGGCCGCCCTACGTGGTTGCAAATGAGCATGGAGCAAATTGATAAACTATTTATGCGCGGACAATAAATGCAGCAACCACCTAAAGCTATTTTTTTAATGGGGCCAACAGGAACGGGTAAAACCGATTTAGCGGTGGCTATTCGCCAGCAATTACCCGTTGAGATTATTAGTGTGGATTCTGCACTTGTGTATAAAACGATGGATATTGGCACAGCCAAACCCGATGCCGACACCTTAAAACAAGCACCGCATCGCTTAATTGATTTTCTTGATCCCGCCCAAGCTTATTCTGCGGCTGAGTTTCGTGAAGATGCTTTGCGCGAAATGGCTGCAGTGACCGCCAAAGGACGCATCCCCTTATTAGTCGGCGGCACGATGCTGTATTTTCGCGCCCTCGAGCAAGGTCTTTCTGAGCTACCTTCAGCCGACCCTATAATCCGCGCCCGCTTAATTGCTGAGGCGACTGAGCTAGGTTGGCAGGCCTTACATGAGCGCTTACAGCGTATTGATCCAGAAGCGGCACAGCGGATTCACCCCAATGACCCCCAGCGTTTACAACGCGCCTTAGAGGTATATGAACTCACTGGAGAGAATTTAACCGGATTACAGCGTAAACTACGTTTTGAAGCTTGCCCTTATCAGCTATTAAAACTTGCTTTAATTCCTGAAAATCGTGCATGGCTACATAATCGCCTCGAACAGCGTTTTGATGCTATGCTAGAGCTAGGCTTGATTAAAGAAGTTGAACAGCTGTATGCACGCCCTGATTTAAATCCGAGCTTACCTGCAATTCGCGCTGTCGGTTATCGGCAGGTTTGGGATTATTTAGATGGAAAAATAGACTATAATCTGATGCGTAATCGTGCTATCGTGGCAACGAGGCAGCTTGCGAAGCGTCAGATGACGTGGCTCCGCTCAGATCAGGGTTTGAGCCTTTATAACGCCGAGAACTACCACCTTTCATCGGTCATCATGAACATTTCGACGTTTATTGGCGGATAAACGGAGATGTCCGATAAACTGGTGTTTTTACAAATGTGTGAAGCTGGTAGGCTAGCCTGTCGGTCAAAGAATCGACGGGTCTGAGTGAATACCAGACCACAAACAACCACAAACCCAAAGTATATTTTTTTAGGAGAAACCCAATGTCGAAAGGGCACACTTTACAAGAACCCTTCCTCAACGCTCTGAGAAAGGAACGGATTCCCGTCTCTATTTATTTGGTGAATGGCATTAAACTGCAAGGGCATGTTGAATCTTTTGACCAATTTGTTGTTTTATTGGGTAATACCGTTAGCCAATTAGTTTATAAGCACGCTATCTCGACGATTGTTCCGGCATGTCCTATTAAACTTAATTTAGCTGCCGAATAAGTTTTATCTTGGAATTATTTGAACGCCCAACCGCAGGCGAGAATGCTGTCCTTGTTCAGATAAATTTTAAGACTGACGACATCCCGCACGATGAACAAGAGTTCAAAGAGCTGGTTCGTTCAGCCGGTGCCCAGATCGTGCATCTGGTCACTGGTTCTAGACAGCGACCTGATTCACGCTATTTTATAGGCCAAGGTAAAGCCGAAGAAATTCGTGATTATGTCCGCAATTTACAAGCCGACTTAGTGGTTTTTGATCACTCATTAAGCCCTGCACAAGAGCGCAATTTAGAACGCTTATTTGAGTGTCGCGTTATAGATCGCACTGGCTTGATTCTTGATATTTTTGCCCAGCGCGCCCGTAGCCATGACGGTAAGCTACAGGTTGAGCTTGCGCAGCTAAAACATATGTCCACCCGTCTCGTGCGTGGGTGGACTCACCTTGAACGTCAAAAAGGTGGCATTGGCTTACGTGGCCCTGGTGAAACGCAATTAGAAACTGACCGCCGCTTGTTAGCGGTTAGAATCAAGCAAATTAATAAAAAGCTTGAGAAAGTTCAAAATCAACGTGAACAAGGTCGGCAATCCCGCAAAAAAGCAGAGATTCCTACCGTCTCTTTAGTCGGTTATACCAATGCAGGCAAATCCACTTTATTTAATGCTTTAACTCAAGCGGATGTGTATGCAGCGGATCAGTTATTTGCCACCTTAGACCCCACGTTGCGCAGCATTAACCTACCCAATCAGCAAGAAATCATTCTTGTGGATACGGTGGGTTTTATTCGTCATTTGCCTCATGACTTGGTTGCAGCCTTTCGTTCCACCCTGCAAGAAACGGCAGAAGCTGACTTATTACTCCATGTCATTGATAGCCATGATGAGCAACGTGATTTATACCGCGATCAAGTCAATCAAGTGATTGAAGAAATTGGCGCTGAAACAGTGCCACAAATTGAAATCATGAATAAAATTGACCTCACTGAACATGCTGCGGGTATTCAAGAAGGTAATGGCTTACATGCCACCACGGCTTGGGTATCTGCACAAACAAAACAGGGCTTGGAGCAATTACTCGACTATTTAGGCGCTTATTTTGCCCAACAAACTTTTCGAGGCAAACTGCGTTTATTACCAAGCCACGGGCGTTTGCGCGCTCAACTCTATGCGGATAAAGCGATTCAAACGGAAAGTATTGGCGAGGAAGGCGAGTATTTACTCGACTTAGTGATTGATCAACGCAAGCTGAAAGCCTATTTAAATCAGGCAGGTCTTAAACTTGAAGCAGTAGCCGTTTAATTTAACGACTACTGCCTGTGTTTAAAGCCTTAACCGCGCTTCATTACATCAAAAAACTCATTATTAGTTTTGGTTTTTGAGAGTCGGTCAAACAGCAATTCCATCGCGTCCAACTCATCCATGCTGTGCAGGAATTTACGCAAGATCCACAAAGATTGTAACTCTTCAGGATTCGTCAATAACTCCTCACGGCGTGTACCCGAACGATTAATATTAATCGCTGGAAAGACTCGTTTTTCTGCGATCCGGCGATCCAAATGAATTTCCATATTGCCCGTGCCTTTAAACTCTTCATAGATGACATCATCCATTTTTGAGCCTGTATCAATCAAAGCCGTCGCAATAATCGTTAAACTACCGCCTTCTTCAATATTCCGCGCAGCCCCAAAGAAACGCTTAGGCCGATGCAGAGCACTCGCATCCACCCCACCGGTTAATACTTTGCCGGAAGAAGGTACGACGGTATTATAAGCACGGGCTAAACGAGTAATGGAATCCAATAAAATGACCACATCGCGCTTATGCTCAACTAACCGCTTGGCTTTCTCGATAACCATCTCAGCTAATTGCACATGACGGGTGGCTGGCTCATCGAAGGTTGAAGAGACGACCTCACCCTGCACCATCCGCGACATTTCTGTCACCTCTTCAGGGCGCTCATCGACCAGCATTACAATCAGATAGCATTCGGGATAATTTGAAGAAATACTTTGGGCAATATTTTGCAACATCAAGGTTTTACCGCCTTTAGGCGGTGCGATAATCAAACCACGCTGCCCCTTACCAAAAGGCGCTACTAGGTCAATCACCCGTGCGGTAATATCTTCACGACTCCCATTACCCCGCTCCATACGCATCCGTGAATCAGGATGTAAAGGCGTGAGGTTTTCAAATAGGATTTTATTACGAGCTTGCTCAGGCGATTCGTAGTTAATGGTATCGACTTTCAGGAGAGCGAAATAGCGCTCATTATCCTTCGGTGGACGAATCTTACCCGTAATGGTATCGCCTGTCCGCAGACCGAAGCGACGAATCTGGCTCGGTGATACATAAATATCATCAGCCCCTGCCACATAGCTAGAATCTTGAGAGCGGAGGAAGCCGAAACCATCTTGTAGGATTTCTAGCACCCCATCGCCGTAGATATCTTCCCCGCTTTGCGCGTGGGTTTTGAGCATGGCGAAAATAATATCTTGCTTGCGAACACGGGAGATACTTTCAACCCCCATCGCGAGCGCTTGCTCATACAGTTCAGCAGTTGGTTTTTTCTTTAATTCAGATAGGTTCATATGAAGGTTAATTCACCAGCGGAAGATTAAATTGATGGAAGCAATGCCCTCGACTTGCATGCACCAAGATGACTCGATTTAATGATTAAGCAGTAGCTTTTTCAGGAGTTTTAACTCAGGAACAAATACGATCGAGGCTTCAAAGAAATGAACCCAGATGTGGATTCACTACACCTAAAATTAGCATGGAGTTAACACTTAGTCCAGCGAAAAGCGAGGAAATTTAAGAGGCGACTGTGAGTTTTTACAATCGCACTCGTCTAAATCGTCAGTTTAGATATTTTGGTCGATAAAAGCAGCTAATTGCGACTTAGACATCGCACCGACTTTCGTAGCCTCAACCGCACCACCTTTAAACAACATCAAAGTGGGAATACCACGAATACCATATTTAGGTGGAGTGGCTTGGTTTTTATCAATATCCAATTTAGCAACCACCAAGCGACCTTGGTATTCGGTAGCAATCTCTTCTAATAAAGGCGCAATCATCTTGCAGGGTCCGCACCACTCTGCCCAATAATCAACTAAAACAGGCAGTGTTGACTTCAGCACATCCTGCTCAAACGAAGCATCTGACAGAGATACAATATTTTCACTCACAGACTTGTCTCCAAAATTTTTGTGATCGTATTTATGAGGCACTGTTAAATTTTACACAGCGCTATAGGCAGTTATAGCCCATACGATCATAGTATGCGTCTAATTTATAGAAATTCAAGTTGAAGAACGACTAGGAGGTTCTTTAGGCGATTAGAGTAGAATTTCTACTCTAATCGAAAGAATAAACTCATTGAGTTTAAGTTAGTTTACGCAGGTTGAAGCAAGTCTAAGCTTGAGGTGGCGTTTTCTTACTCACCTTTTTAGCCGCTGGCTTTTTCTCTTCTGCTGGCACTGGCTTAGCACTCGTTTCACTCGCTTGAGTAGCAGCAATAGGTTCAACAGGTGAAGCTTTAGCAGGTTCAAGTTGAGCGGATTCAGCTTTTACTTCAGGCTGAGCCACCGCTGGAGCGACTGGAGTTGCCTTGGTTGCTGCTTTAACCGCTTTCGGCTTGTCAGCTTTAGGTTTTTCCTGCTTTTCAGCCTCTGGATTTGAAGCCACTTGTGTAGCTTCAGTCGGCGTAGAGGCTTCTGCTGCTGGCGCAGGCTTAGCTTGAGCTTCAATCACAGGCGTCACCGCTGCTTCCAGCTTAGGTAAGACTGTCGCTGGTAATTTAGGCACTGGCTCACCTAATTTGACTTTGACATAAGTACCTGGGGCATCTTCAAGAGCAGTTAATTTAGCGCCCGGTTTGCGAGCAGCTACTTCAGCAGGGTTTAGAGCACGCACCCATTTGTCCCATTCTGGCCACCAAGAGCCTTCAGAAACTGGGGTAGCCGCCATCCATTCTTCGGCATTCTCAACTAGAGTATCGCTAACACGATAGCCGTATTTCTTAGCCGCTGGTGGATTGATAATACCCGCAATATGCCCTGAACCACCTAAGATAAAGCGAGTGGGTCCTGAGAACAGGCGCGCACCCATATAGGTCGATTTCCACGGCGCAATATGATCCTCAACCGCAGACACAAAGCAAGCAGGCACATCAATAGCAGTGACATCTAAAGGCACACCATCCACGCTCAAGGCTTGTGGTTTGCACAAATCATTTTGCAAATAGAGATTACGCAAATACCAGCTATGCATTTTGGCAGGCATCCGCGTGGAATCACCATTCCAATACAACAAATCGAAAGGACGTGGATCATTGCCTAACAAATAGTTATTAACATAGAACGACCAAATCAGATCATTGGCACGTAATAAGTTAAATGCGCCTGCCATTTGGCTACCATCTAAATAGCCGGTCTTTTCCATCGTAGATTCAAGACCCGAGACTTGCGTGTCATCAATGAAGAGACCCAACTCACCCGGCTCGGAGAAATTGATCATGGTGGTGAAGAAGGTCGCACTTTTAATACGCTCATCACCTTTAGCTTTCATATAGGCCAAAGTTGAAGTCAGCAACGTGCCGCCGATGCAATAACCAATCGCATTGATTTCAGATTCACCTGTCTCGTATTGAATCGCATCAATCGCCGTTAGTACACCTTCTTTAATGTAGGAATCGAAGCCTGTATCAGCATAAGTCTCATCAGGATTCACCCAAGAGATCACAAATACGGTATGACCTTGATCCACTAACCACTTCAGCAAGGAGTTTTTGGGTTGCAAATCCATGATATAGAACTTATTGATCCACGGTGGGACAACCAATAAGGGGCGTTTTAAGACTTTTTCAGTACTTGGCGTATACTGAATCAGTTGGAACATCCGATTTTGGAAAATAACTTTGCCGGGCGTGACTGCAACGTTTTTACCTAACTCAAAGGCTTTAGTATCGGTCATGCGAATGCGTAATTCGCCTTTACCTGTCTCCAAGTCTTCCAGCATATTTTTCAGACCATGCACCAAGTTTGCGCCTTTGGTTTCTTTGATCTTCTCTAATACTGCCGGATTCGTCAGCGCAAAATTCGTCGGTGACATCGCATCCATGAAGCGCTCAGTGAAAAATTTCACCCGCTCAGAGGTATGCTCATCTAAACCCTCTACGTCAGACACTAACGTCCGCATCCACTGTGAAGTCAGTAAATAAGATTGCTTGATCACATCAAAGATCGGCTTTTCTGACCAATCCTCATGACTAAAACGACGATCACCCTTGGCCGGAATCACCACAGGCTCAGGCTTTTGCCCCATTAAAGCCATCATCGCTTGTTGGCTTAGCTCGAGGGATTTTTGCCAGTATTCCATATTCTTTTGCATGAAGGCTTGTGGATCAGCGCTGACTGCTTTCAACCAATCGCCATAAGCTTGAGTCAAATTGAAAGGGTCAAGCTTCATATTTTCATAAGATTTGGCAAAGCCCGCCATAATCTCTTCAACTTGCTTGAAGTTATCTCTTAGCTCTTTGGCAGCAGCAAACCCTAAGGTATTCACTTCATTCTGGGCATTTTCCGACATCACTGACTTCTCCTTGCTAGTACTGAGCAGAGTCTGCACTATTTCTATGTGCTATGCAGCATTTTTTACAAAAAATCAATCACTCTCGTGGTGCAAACCCCGCAAGGAGCGCTCTAAATCAACCCGCACTTCTTTAACCGATAACGACATTGCGGCCCACTAATCCCTAAAATTCGAGCCGTTTCGAGTACATTGCCTTGTGCTCGCTTAAGAGCCTGCTCTAGAATCTGCTGCTCTAACTGCTCAAACCCTAAACAGCTCGCATGCATATTATCTAGAACTTGATCGACCCATACAGAGCTTGTACCTTTTTCTAGCAAACCATTCTGTCCGATCACCATAAATTCATCATCGGGGTCAGGCATCCCTAAGCAAATATGCGTTGATTCAATCCGAGTCTCACTTTCGGTTAGGATCACCCCACGTTCAATAATATTTTCTAGCTCGCGGATATTGCCCGGCCATTGATAGGCCATGAAACGGCGCAAGCTCTGATCAGAAATACCCTGCACCTGCTTACCGTATTTTGCGTTATAGCGCTCAATAAATTTACGAATCAACCCCGGTAAATCGGCTAAACGCTCCCGTAAAGGTGGAATCGCAATCGGAAATACATTTAAGCGATAATAAAGATCAGCCCGAAATGAGCCTTGTTTGACGCGCTCTTGAAGATTGGCATTGGTCGCAGCAATCAGGCGTACATCCACTTTAATTTTTTCTGTACCACCCACTCGTTCAAACTCACCCGTTTGAATGGCACGTAATAATTTGGCTTGCGCCCGCTCATTGAGTTCGCCCAATTCATCTAAAAATAAACTGCCACCATCTGCTCGCTCAAAACGTCCAGGACGCGATTTATCAGCCCCCGTATAACCTCCCTTTTCCACCCCAAATAACTCAGACTCCACCAAATCACGGGGCAAGGCAGCACAATTCACCGCAATAAATGGCCCATCACAACGCTTACCCAATTGGTGCAGCGCTTGCGAAAAGATTTCCTTCCCTACTCCCGTTTCACCGAGCATTAACACGGTGACATCGGTCGCGGCGGCTTTACCGAGGAGGTACATGATTTCTTTAATCGGTGCGGATTCAGCAATAATGTGCTCAGGGCGAGCGCGGGAGGTGATTTCTTTGCGTAAAAAGCGAACTTCTTCCTCTAAAGAGGATAATTTTGCTGCCATCGACTCCAGTGAATAGAGCGCTTTTAATTCTTGAGCATTCTCCCACTCAGCCAAGGGCTTACCGACAATTCGGCATTGCTTATCCCCACAACCGACACACTCGACTTCCTTGAAATAAATCGGTCGCCCCATGAAAGTACTGGTATAGCCCGTTGCATAACCGAGTAAATTCCAGCAAACCGGTTGAGTGGCTAAACCATACAGCCGCAAATGCTCAGCGGCCTCAAATGAATTTCGCCAAGTGAACTCACCATAGAAATGCCCGGTATCTAAATCCATTTCGAGCTTCACTGGCTCAACGCTCACCACACCTTCTAAAGCATGGAGTTGTGGCCCGACCAGAAACATTGAGATTAGATCCGCTGAGCTTCGGATTTTGCGGGCAAGTTGCGCATCAGATTGGGCAGCGGTATACCCCATTCGCAGCAAGACACCGCGTGCATAGTCTTCGCCAAATGATTCGATTAACTCACTGCGCATCGAACCGAAAGCCGAAGCATGCAACAGAATCATACGCTGCTGCCCTAGCCAAATACTACCTGTTTCACCTTCAAAGCGAATCATCGACTTTAAGTCTTGATCCGCCGGATAAATGGGCTTTTTCGAGTGTCGGCTCATGCAGTCTGTCTCTCCTCTTGTGACAGCAGCTTAGCTTTTCTCCGCTGCACGCTTATCCAGTTCAGCTTTACTCACCCCACCAATACACCAATGCTCGGGGGCTACCTCGTTAATCACCACCCTCACTTGCTCAGGCTTCACATTTAAGTTTTTCACCGCTGCAGCCGTCACGTCCTGAAAAAATGCGGCCTTTTGCTCTGGCGTGCGGCCTTGCAAAATAGTTGCTTGAATCAATGGCATAACACCCTCCTTTTGCCTCTAGACAAAACGAATACTCACTTCACCCAAGTCCTGATAACGCACGCGCACGCTATCACCGGCCTTCACTTCCACGGCGGCGGTAATCCCACCCGTCATAATGAAAGTTCCGGCAGGAATATGCTCACCGCGTTCTGCCAGCATATTGGCTAGCATTGCCACACTCGCCGCAGGATGACCTAATACCGCAGCACCCGCACCGGTTGCGACCACCCTGCCATTGATCTCCATCACCACGCCGAGGGTTTTCATATCGACTTGATCAGCACGTTTGAGCTTGCCGCCCGTGACAAAGCGCGCTGAGGAAGCATTGTCTGCCACCACGCTTTTGAGGTCGAATTTGAAATCACGGTAGCGTGAGTCAATGACTTCCACCGCAGGCACAACTGCTTCGGTTGCTGCGAGTACCTGTGCCACGGTGCAGCCCGGGCCGTGCAGGGGTTGATTGGTAATAATGGCAATTTCGGCTTCGACTTTCGGATGAATCAAAGCGGCCATATTGATCTCACCGCCATCGGGCACACTGAAGTAATCGCTTAAGAATGCATAGACCGGAACGTCTACCCCCATCTGCTTCATTTTTGCATAGGAGGTTAAGCCCATTTTTAAGCCAATGGTTTGATGACCGCGTGCTTCTTTACGCCGACGAATTTCATACTGGATGTCGTAGGCATCTTCCCAGTCCATGTCAGGATAATCATCGGTAATTTTGGTGACATCAAAGGCTTGCAACTCGGCATTTTCGAGGTGCTCTGCCAAGTGTGCGATTGTGGTTTTGCTTAAAACTGCCATCTATATAGTCCTCTCATTGCTGAGCACGTAGCATTTCTAATGCCACATCTTCAATCATATCTTCTTGCCCACCAATCGCGCCGCGTCGCCCGAGTTCTAACAGGATTTCGCGGGAGGGTACGCCATACTTTTGCTCCGCACGTTTAGCATGAAGCAGGAAGGAGGAATAAACCCCTGCATAACCGATAGTCAGTGAGTTGCGGTTAATCCGAGGCAATTGCTCACCCATAATAGGCACGGCGACATCTTCCGCCGCATCCATGAGGGCGCTAATATTCACCCCCGTTTCCACGCCATACCGATCACAGACAGCAGCAAACACTTCGAGAGGGGTATTGCCCGCCCCCGCCCCAAAGCCAGCCACTGAGCCATCAATGCGGGTTGCACCCGCTTCAACGGCGGCTAAAGAGTTACTCACCCCGAGTGCGAGGTTGTGGTGGCCGTGGAAACCAATTTCGACTTCAGCCGGGAAGTAATCACGCAATATGCCGATTTTTTCTTTCACTTCCTCAGGTAGCATGTGACCTGCCGAATCGGTCATATAGAGGCAGTTCGCGCCATAGCCGTACATGAGTTTAGCTTGCTCGAGAATGGTAGCGACACTGGCTTTATGGCTCATCATTAAAAAGCCCACCGTGTCAAAACCACGCTGCGATGCGTATTTGATATGCTGTTCAGAAACATCCGCTTCCGTGCAGTGGGTGGCAACCCGCACGGTTTTTACGCCTAAGTCTTCCACCATTTTTAAATCTTCAATGGTAGCAATCCCGGGTAGCATGAGAATCGAGACTTGAGCATGTTTGAGGTGAGGAATCACTGCCTCTAAATACTCACGGTCAGTATGCAGGCCAAAGCCATAGTTGACCGATGAGCCATTCAAGCCATCACCATGCGTGACCTCAATCAGGGATACTTTGGCGCGATCTAGGGCTTGGGATAAATCCTGCATGTGTTGTACGCTAAATTGATGCTGGATGGAGTGCATACCATCGCGCAATGACATATCGTGCAGGCGGATTTTTTTACCTTTCAGATTGGGATTCATGCGCGGCCTCCTGCTGCCTTGAGCAACTGTTCAGCAAACATTTCCGCCGTCCGAGCGGCGGCAGCGGTCATAATATCGAGATTGCCTGCATATTCAGGGAGATAGTCACCACGCCCACGGACTTCTACGAAGACACTCACCCGATTACCATCAAAGACCGGGCCTTCCTTCACACGATAACCGGGAACATATTGCTGCACCTCTTTTTCCATTGCTTTGACTGATTCAATAATCGCGTCTTGCTGCGGCTGCGTTTCAGTGATGCAGTGGATGGTATCGCGCATCATTAAAGGCGGCTCAGCTGGGTTAAGGATAATAATGGCTTTACCTTGTTTTGCACCGCCGATTTTCTCAATCGCACCGGAGGTGGTTTGGGTGAATTCATCAATATTTTTACGAGTACCCGGACCTGCGGATTTAGATGATACCGTGGCCACAATTTCCCCATAGCGCACGGGTTGTACACGACTAACCGCAAACACCATTGGAATGGTTGCTTGCCCACCGCAAGTCACC
Organism: Thiothrix eikelboomii; assembly: GCF_900167255.1. Lineage (GTDB taxonomy): Bacteria > Pseudomonadota > Gammaproteobacteria > Thiotrichales > Thiotrichaceae > Thiolinea > Thiolinea eikelboomii. The sequence continues at coordinate 105,852 of NZ_FUYB01000005.1, read as the reverse complement.
ATGTTCACGTTCTCCTCGCCTTTATCAAGATGATCCAGCAAATTGACGGGTGGAACACAGAAGGGACCAATGGCAGCGGGTGTTAGGTCAATCACCTTCACTCCCTTTTCTATCAGTTTGCGGGAAGTCTCTGCATGGGCATAGGCCGAGGTGGCATCGAAAGCAATCTGGATATGATCAGCTTCAATCTGCGGAAGCAGGCCATCAATACCTGCAGCCGTTGTTTTCAAACCCAGATCCCGCGCCCGAGCTAAGCCCTCTGAACTAGGGTCAATCCCCACCATCCACACGGGTTCAAGCAGCTCACTGCGCTTAAGTTTATATAATAAATCAGTGCCGATATTGCCAGGGCCAATTAAGGCACAACGGATTTTTGCCATGTTCTCTCTCCTCAATCAAACCGTACTGCAGTACGACCTATCCCGCCAATACTGACACTCATATAATCACCGGGCTTGACGGTTTGTAGGGGGACGAGCGAACCTGACAAAATCACTTCACCTGCTTTTAAAGGCACGCCGAATTTGCCCAAGGTATTGGCCAACCACACTACACAACTCACTGGTGATGAACCTAAGGCGGCTGCCCCTGCCCCGGTGGAAATCACCTGCCCATTCAACTCCACCACCATCCCTACGGTGGATAAATCCAACTGACGCGGATCAGCCGCTTGTGAGCCAAGCAGGAAATACCCACAAGAGGCATTGTCAGAGACGGTATCTTGAATCTTGATCTGCCAGTCTTTAATCCGCGAATCGACAATCTCAAAGCAAGGCACGACAAAATCCGTCGCACGCAATACATCGGTAGCAGTCACCCCCGGCCCAATCAGATCCTGCTTGAGGACAAAAGCAATTTCACCTTCGGCCTTTGGCTGAATCATTTTTGTGCTCAGTGACAAGGATTCACTTTCATCCACGACCATCGCATCGGTCAGATAACCAAAATCCGGTTGATGCACACCCAGCATAGTCATCACCGCTTTGCTGGTCACACCAATCTTTTTACCAATCACTGTCTCACCATCACGCTGCATCCGTCGCTCTAATAAGCCAGAAGACACTGCATATGCATCCTCTACCGTCATGTCTGGTGTGCGGTTGCTGAGTGGCTCTACCATTTCACGTTGGCGCAAAGCTTGATAAAGCTCTTCAGCATAGCTTTGAATTTGTGCTGTACTTAACATACTGTCCCCTTATAACTTCACGCAGACATTTTTTAGCTCGGTGTAGAACTCTAGGGAATGCACGCCGCCTTCACGACCAATTCCAGAGTGCTTCATGCCACCAAAGGGTGTGCGTAAATCACGCAAGAACCACGAATTCACCCAGACAATCCCTGCATCTAACTGCCCCGCAACTCGATGCGCCCGCGAACTATTTTCAGTCCAAACCGCAGCGGCTAAACCGTATCGAGTAGCGTTTGCCCATTCGATCACTTGTTCTTCGCTATCAAAGGGTTGCACATGACAGCAAGGACCAAAGATTTCCTCTTGAACCACCGAGGCAGTTTCTGGTAAACCAATCCAAATAGTCGGCTGAACCCAAGCTCCCTCGGCTAAAGCCCCCGACATCATGGGAACACCGCCCCCGGTAATGACGGTTGCGCCCTCTTCGACGGCTTTTTGGTAGTAGGACAGTACTTTTTGTTTATGCTCTTGGCTAATCAATGGCCCCATTGAGGTACAAGCATCATCCCAAGCCCCCATTTGCAAAGCCTCCGCCCCTGCTTTTAAGCGCTTGACGAATTCATCAAAAATTGGGCGCTCGACATACACACGCTCAGTGCCTAAGCAAACTTGCCCACAGTTGGCAAATACCGAACGCATCGTACCCTCAATCGCTTTATCCAGATCACAATCGGCGAACACTATCCCCGGATTCTTGCCACCTAGCTCAAACGACACATGCCGAATATGCGCAGAGCTGGCTTTGATAATGGCCGCACCTGTGCGAGTTTCGCCGGTAAAGGTAATACCATCGACATCAGGATGTGTGGTTAAGAACTCACCCGCTGAATTCGGACCAAAACCATGTACTACGTTGTACACACCCTTAGGTACACCCGCTGCATTCATCACTTCGCCCAATAGTGTTGTCGTGCGCGGTGTTTCCTCTGAAGGTTTCACCACCACGGTGTTCCCACAGGCTAAAGCAGGGCCTACTTTCCAAGTCATCAGCAATAAAGGCAGATTCCACGGGCTAATCACTGCGATTACGCCTTTAGGCTTACGCACCGCATAATTTAAAGCCCCCTTACCATCAGGGGTATCGAGCATAAAACTTTCAGTGGGGACATTTTTGAATAAATCCGCGAATACCTTGAAATTCGCCGCCCCACGTGGAATGTCGATATGCGCAGCCAAGGACTTTGGCTTGCCCGTATCTAAACACTCTGCCTCTAAAAACTCGTCAAAGCGGGCATTAATCCCATCAGCAACTTTATGCAAAATCGCCATGCGCTCCGCTAAAGGCATTGTTCCCCAAGGACCTTTGAGTGCAGCACGGGCAGCAGCGACGGCTTGCTCAACCTCAATTTGCCCTCCTTCATGAACCGTACCGATGTGTTGATTAGTCGCGGGATTGAGATTAGCGAAGGTTTTGCCGGATTGAGAGCCAACAAACTCACCGTTGATGAAATGCTTGATTTCTTGCATACCTACCATCCTCCGATCTGAATAGATTTAGCATACAAGAATTTTGTCGATATTCAATATTTTTGTCGATATTTTTTAAAAAGATTAAAAACCAATTTCAATGAATTGCTTAATTTTTTTGAAAAATCAACCAACTAAACCACAAACTTAAAAATTTCCATCTACACTCAAACATGGGCGTCGTAAATCTCCCCTCAGACTTTCAATCAACAACCTAAGCTGGTGTTGAGCGCGTGTGTTTGGCATGCATAACCCCAAGCTAATTCAATGGAAGATGACTATGGTAGCAAGTACCGAGAAAAATAAAGAGCTGACCTCAACCCAAGAAGGCATTATTGCTGGGCTAGTTTTACTGTTCTTTGGGTTGTTATATTGGTATTTGAATCCTTGGGATGCAGATACACCCAGCCCCTTACTCACTGAGCAAGCATCCACCACAGGCTTCATTCAACGCAATAGCCTAGCAAGTAATCCCAGCACAACTACGAGTACCACTGCCAGTACGCCTACGACCACGACTGAAACCCCATTGCCCCAGACAACCACTCCTGCAGCAACCCCAATTAAGGCAGCCCTGACTGCTGCAGCTGCTCAACCTGCAACACCAAGCCCTATTGTCGCTCCCACTGCTACAACGCCCCCTGCTGCAACAACTACAACTACAACTGCAACTGCAATCGCTGACCCAACAACCAGCCAGCCCTTACCACCACCAGGTCCTGTGGCAGAGGCTGAGCCATTACCCGTAGCGGCGGCAACACCGAATAAACTCGAGTTAGCCTCCGGTAGCCCTGAAGCTGAATTACAAAGCTATCTGAGTTCAAACACGCTAGAAACCCCGGTTACTTTGGATGGCATTGCCTTTGAACCTCAAACCTCGCAGCTCACTCAAGCATCAGAGGCCAATGTTCTGCTGTTAGCCGCCTTACTTGCGCAATACCCACAAGCCAATATTCTTATCACTAGCTATACCGATGAAACCCGTCCTAACTCTGAAAACAGCGCTGAACTGTCGTTAATGCGAGCCAATGCGGTGGGTGTAGAACTGGTGAAGGCAGGCATAGAGCGTAGACGTATTACCATTATGGGCATGGGTAAGCCCACTTCTCCCGATCCAACCTCAGCTATCTCTAAAAAGAGTCAGCGGATTGAAGTTTCTGTTATCCAATAACCGAGCTTGCAACGACTCACTCATACCACTATCACTATAAGGAGTAATCACGATGGAAAACCTCTCAACTACCCTCTCTCAATACATGACTCCACTTAGCTCTGGTAAGCTAGGTCATGCACTGATTGGCTTGTTGATTTTGGTTCTAGGGCTTATTGCGGTGGCTATTGTCTCTGGTTTTCTCAAGCGCCTGTTAGACAAAATTGGTTTTTTAAATCGCTCAAACCTCGCGAAACCACTCGCTTCCTTGGTTAAAGCCATTTTAACGATTTTCGTGCTGATGATTGTACTCCAGCACTTTGGCCTTACTGATGTACTCGCCCCACTTAAAAACTTGGTCAATGAATTCTTAGCCGCGATTCCAAATATGATCGGGGCAGGTATTATTGCTTATGCAGGCTGGGTGATCGCCAAAATGTTGGCTGAGCTCACGGGAATTGCGCTGAATAAAGTTGATCGCCATCTGTTAGAGCGTACTGGCAACTCCAAACTACGAGTGTCTAAACTAGGGGCGGCTTTTGTCTTTGCAGCCGTTCTGCTACCCATTTTTGTGACTGCTTTAGGGGTGTTAAATGTCCCGTCAATCACCGTACCTGCCTCCGATATGCTCAATAAACTCTGGGCCGCGATTCCTAATGTGATTGGAGCGACTTTGATTTTAGTCGTCACTTATTTTGTGGCTAAGTTTGCAGTCTCGCTGTTGACCGATATTTTAAATGGCCTGAATGTGAATGACTTACCACAAAAACTAGGTATCACCGGCTATTTCAATGAAACTCGAACCCCAACTCAATTAATCGGCAGCGTGATCCTATTCTTCGCCATGTTGACCGCTGCCACTGCGGCAGTGAATACCTTGGGTATTGACCTCGTTTCGATGATCTTTGCCCGTGTTTTAGAATTTGGGGCCGGTATTTTAGTGGGCAGTGTCATTCTGATTGTGGGCTATCTACTCAGCAGCTTGGCTTATAATAAGCTTCAAGAATACGGCAGTGGCAATTTAGCAAATATCGCCCGCATAGCCATCCTCGGCTTAGTCTTAGCGATGGGCTTACGGGCGATGGGTTTGGCCGATAATATTGTGAATATGGCTTTTGGTTTCACCCTAGGTGCAGTGGCCGTAGCGGTTGCCTTGGCTTTTGGTTTAGGTGGTCGAGAGGCAGCGGCGAAAATTGCTGAGCGTTGGGCGAATCAATTTAACAAAAGCTAAATCATAGGACTCAACAGCGGTCTCTAGCCCTAGGCTAAAATGTCTAGGGCGGCTTAACCTAAGCCCTTCAAGGGATAAAACAGCGGCTAGCTGTCATAGTCAGCTAGCTTATTGTTATAATCGCGCCATTATTTTTGATGACCCTACCACTTTTTATGACCAGCCTGCAGCCTGTTGACTCCACCCCGAAAACTTTAACCGATTATGTGTATGGACAGCTCCGTGCCGATATTATCAGTGGCAAACTTGCGCCCAAAAGCAAACTCAAAATCGAACATTTAAGGACTGAATACGGTGTCGGTGCAACTCCACTGCGGGAGGCTTTGAGCCGTTTAAGTTCAGACGGTTTCGTGATTACTGAGGGCCAACGTGGTTTTCGTGTCTCCCCGATTTCACCCGAAGATTTGGATGATGTCACTGAGTTGCGTGTCACTTTAGAGTTAAAAGCTCTGCGCAATAGCTTGCAACATGGCAAGGATGACTGGGAATCACGAGTGGTTGCGACCTATTATCAGTTGAGCAAAATTGAAGAATTGGATTTATTCGCTAATTTAGAAGTATGGGAGCAACGCAATCACGATTTTCATTGGGCCTTAATTTCAGCCTGTACCTCCAAATGGCTACTGCATTTTTATCATATTCTTTATGACCAACATAAACGCTATCGGAATATTTCCTTAGTCGCTAACTTAGGGCAACGCGATGTCCGCCGCGAACACCAGCGGATTTATGATGCCGCCCTCGCTCGGGATGTCGATACCGCCTGCCGTGAAGTGGAAGCACATATCCGCCAAACTGCAGACGTTACCAAGGTGTTTTTATTGGAGCAGTTGCGGGACTAACCCAGAAAACCGACCGAGCTATTTCCTATCTAGCCTGTCATGCTTCACATATAGCACATACATTTGTAGGAATATATGCCACAGCTTCATTGTTATATCCCAGATGAACTGGCTGATCAGCTTCAACACAAAGCGACTCAAGCCCATTTGTCAGTATCAAAGTATCTAGCTCTGCTGATTCAAAAAGATGTTGGATCAACATGGCCTGAAAACTATTTCGACTTATTTGGCTCATGGGAGGGTGAATCATCATATACGCCAACTTAAGCCCCTATCTCCTTGATTAAACACGGCTCAACGCCATTTCCCGGCAAAGGGATCGCGTGAAGGTAGCCCTGAATGCGTTTGTTGCCATGACATAACCAAACCGGCACACCACTGGGGCGTTTACCCAGCTTGCGTAAGCGCGTGTACCAGTCGATTTTGACCAGATGTCCGGCATCATCTCCTTCGCCATCTTCATACAGGTTCATGCTGTGGGCGTTGTAGCGTAATACCACATCACCGCCCCGGTCGATGAAAGGGACAAGCGTTTTGGGTTGGTTATAACCCAGGTCAATCAGCACCACATCACCCGCTGCCAGCGTGTAATGGTCGAGGTTTTCGCCTTCTTTATCGGTGGTGACTTCCACTTGATGCAGGCTGAGATTGATCAAATCAATGGCGATATGCAGGCGGTAAGTCGTGGCAGTGGCTCCCGGTTCTTGCACGGTCGAGCCATCAATGACGATGAAGCGCAGTTTGCCGCTATCGACCACCTCGCTTAGCCCAAATACGCCTGCCAGCAGGGATTTTACCCACGGAACACAAGCCTCCAGTCTTTTTTTACGGCTGTGTCACTGAGGTAGCCCTGCCTCTGGGCAACCTCCCCGGCGCAACTGCGTAGCGACAAGTCTAAACCGCAGTACGCCAGCACTCACTGGAGCAATTGCAGCGGGCTTTTGATCTTGCGGGGACGGGCGAAGGCTTTGAAGGCATACGCTTGCTCGTGATAATCGGCAGGCAACACTTGCAGGAATTGGGCAAAACGGGTATCTAATAACGGTGGCAACTTCATAGGAACTTTCACTTTGGTCGGTAAAAGCATTCTACATGGGGTTGCCATATCCTGTTCGCAAGAGGAAACAAGAGCTTAGGATCTTAAGTTGGCGCGTATGAGTAGTTTTCCCCTAAATGGAGGCTGGCTACTGAAAATTAGCAGTAACTTTCATCAGCCATTTGATAGAAATAAAAAGACTTGCACCCAACAACCAAGCATAACTATAAAAGGCAAACAAACCATTGACAGCCGTTACCTCTACCCAACCAAATGCTCGGTAGCCATTCGCTATTCTGCTGGCTCCATCATCGAGAGCCAGCAGTGTGGATAAAGGTAAGGCAACATAGGTTGCTAAAACCCCCATCAGTGTACCCAATAAAAGAACCTTCCACGTTTGTCCTTGCAATAAAATCCGTTTAAACACCATCAAGCTCAATAACATAAAAGCCGCATGAACTAATGCATACAACGTTTCATAATTTGCCAAGGCTGAAGCGCTGTCCTTAAGTCTCCAAATGCTACCTGCTAACACATAGACTGGTATTAATATCAATAAGCAAAGAACTAGATAATACGGGGGGTGTTGGGCATTACTTGCAGTTTGCATGCTCAGCATTCTCCCCTAGTGTTGATGGCCATATAGAGCCTTCAATACCGCAAACACCATCCAATGCTTTGGAAACAGAGCTGGCGCACAATGGGGCTGGCACACTACCAATTTGTTCTGCACGTTTCATAATAGCTTGTTCTTGTGCAGGGGTTGTATCGAGCTTATGTAAATGCACAGTATCCTTTCTATCTTGCCAAAATTTCGTGTAATTTGCCAAACTGGCATCCTCTCCTGACATCAGATCACTGCTACGAACTCCATTTTTTGGCATATAACTTCCAGCAGGATCATAAAGAAATGGTGACCCTTTTCCATCATCAATATGAAGTGCTGCATGTCCTGGGCCACCATCGATGAGTTCAATCACAGTAGTTTCTGCTAACTGCAAAGGTGGTGCTAATGCTTTGCTGAAAGCTGCCACATCTTTTTCCGAGAGTGGAACATTGGATGGTTTATCTTTCAGAAGATCAACAATAGATTGTTTTTGCTGAATAGGGGAAACATAACTCATGGTAACAACTCCATTTCAGTTTTTAAGTCTATTTTAGTGTAAGTGTTATTTAGCCTGATTTAGATTTACTTGAGACAACTTTTGACAATACGCTGTAGAAATCAGCTATACGGTTAAGTTTAAGTTTCAATAATAGACCTCTTGCGAAAGTAGTCATTCTCGCCTATAAGGTTAAGCATGAACTACTTAACCCTGAAAACCCTATCTCCCTCGGCGTTCAAACGCGGAGTAGGAATCCCCCTGCCGCTCTTTCACGAACTGCTGGAGGTGCTCAAAGCAGGCGAGTTGACGAAGAAGAAGTCCGGTCGCCCCAGCCCGTTAAGCCTAGAGGATCAACTATTATTGACCCTAGGTTACTGGCGAGAGTACCGCACGTTGTACAACTCGCCTGACATAGGGGGAAACCAGAGCAGACTCACCCTGCTCCAGTTCAGGATGATCACAAAAACAATCAGGTCACGACACTCAAGAAGCGTTCATTGAGCTGTTGATCATGGTAGAAAATTGCCCCTCCTAATTCATCTTCAGTCCACGTGATTTCAGGATGATCAGGATACCAATCGTAAGAATCACAGAAAGTTTCATTCCGATTACCAGAGGGGTCAAAGAAGTAAATCGTGCGACCGCGAGTAATCCCATGACGAGTCGGACCAATATCAATCGGGATTTTATAGCGCCCCATAATATCCGCTGCGTGTAAGACCTCTTCCCAGCTTCTTAATAAAAAAGAAACATGATGCAACTTGCCCTTTTCCTCATGGCGAATCAGGGCAAGATCATGCGCTTTCATCCCGCAGGTTAAGAAGCTAGCAATCTGTACTGAACCACCAGGACCGACCACCACCTTTTCGGTCTGTTGGAAACCTAGCACTTCAGTGAATAATTTGACTGCACCATCCAGATCATCACCATACAATAAGCAATGGTCAAAACGATGGACTTTCATACCCTTCAGGTCTTCACGCCAAGGATGTGGGTTGATATTCCCCAAACCATTACCGATATAATCTTTTTGAGCAAACAGCTCAAAAGTATGCCCCATCGGTGAAATGAAGCTTACGCGCTCACCACAATGTTTAAGATCACCTGCAGGCAGACGAGTTATTTCGCAGCCAAAGTCTTTTAAACTTTGCTCTAAACGGTTGAGGGTTTCAACACTATCGACTTTAAAGGCTGTGAAATCCATCCCCGGTGTATCAGCAGGGCGCAGCACCACCGAAAACCAGTCATGCTCATCCCAGCCCTTTAAATAAACACGGCCTTGGTCATCACGATCCGTCTCTAATAAACCCATCCGCTCGATGTAATGGGTCAGCGAGGCCTCCATATCCAGCACACGTATTTGCACATGTCCGGGACGCAAAACGCCAGTCATTGCCATAATCTCTCTCCTCCTATTCAGCAGTTGAACTAGAAACTTCGTTACGGTGAGTCGCTTTACGCATTTGCCCGACCACCGTAATCACTAAATCACTTTGCGGTTGGCAGCGACAGGCTAAAACAAAGCCAGCTTGCTCTTCTTGCTCACTGATATGCGCTCGACTCATTTTGCCAGTGGCATATTTACCTTGCTGGACTTGTACTTTGCAAACCCCGCAGCCACCACTGCGACATCCGACAGGGATACCTTTCTTACCTAGCCGCATCATCGCCACCAACAACATTTCCTGTGGCTTGCAATTAAAACTCGCGCCTGTTTCTGGGATATGAATGGTGTAACCAGATGTCAAACCAAACATGCTTTACCTCTCCTTTTAGGTAATATCGAGAATAGTATAATTTGTCGATATTTTAAAGCACTTCGTTCTATCTAGTCGGCTGCTTGCAAAAAATCACCAACCAAACGATTAAAAGCCGTCGCATGTTCAATCTGTGTCCAATGCCCACACTGCCCAAACACATGCAGCTCCGCCTGTTCAATCAAATCGAGTAACTGATAGGCATTCTGCAAAGGAATTACTTGATCATCCCGCCCATGAATAATCAAAGTGTGATGCGACAACGCCCGAATATCTGCCAATGCGCTAGCCATCGCATCCACCCAGCGTTGACGTGGTGCGGGGAACATCGCTGCAAACGATTCTTGGAAACCGGGGCGGATACTCGCTTGATAACGTAGCTCGGCTAACTCATCCGTCACTAAAGCGCGATTATAGGCAAAAATATCCAGCAAACTTTTCATCGCCTCCAAAGAAGGCTGATAGCCCCACACACGGTCTAAACCTTCCGTGATTTTGAAAGGCACACCGACACTCCCCATCAATACCAATTTATTGACGCGCTCAGGGTGGCGAATCGCCAGTGCTAAAGCTAACGCCCCACCAAAGGAATTCCCGACTACCGAAGCTTTGGTAATATTCAGCGCATCCAATAAACCTACGGCTTGCGTCACCCAATTTTCCATGCTGTATTGATAATTCGCAGGGCGCTCACTAAACCCAAACCCTGCCATATCCGGGGCAATTACACGGAAATTTTGACTGAGCACAGGTAAACTTAAACGCCAATTTGCCCATGCACTCACCCCAGGGCCCGAGCCATGAATCAATAGCACAGGCTCACCACGGCCCTGATCGTGATAGTTGGTTGCAATACCGGCGGCTTGAATACTCTGAGCGATTTCTGGATTGCTACTCATTGGCTTTCCTCAAATATTTTTAAACAAGGGGCTTTTGGGGGCAGCAGTACGGCTGGCTTGGGTATAGAAATTTTCCATATACATATCCCGCTCGAACAAGCGCCCTTGCATTAAAGTAGTGATGCAAGCATCAATCATCGCGGGAGGACCACACAGATACGCCTTATGCCCTGCGAACTTGCCACCAAAATGGGTTTTAGCCGCTTCATGCACAAAACCACGCAAGCCTTGCCAATCTGAATCGTCTGGCTCTGCTGACAGTACTGGCAGATAAGTAAAATTCGGATAATCCCGCCCTAGCTCTTCAAACAGATCGCGGTAATAGAGTTCAGCTTGATTACGTGCGCCATAAATGAAAGTAACCGGTCGAGATTCATTCTGCTCAAATAGATGCAAAATCATCGACTTAGGGCTAGATAAGCCAGAACCACCAGCTAAAAACAGCATAGGTTCTTTGGCTGAGTTACGCACATAAAAGCGCCCATACGGACCATTAAAACGCAACTCATCGCCCACTTTTAAGCTATTGTGCAGCCATTGCGTACCCTTGCCGCCCTCGACTAAAGCAACATTCAACTCAATCAGATGCTGCTCAGAAGGTGGGCTAGCTATCGAAAAGGCTCGTGGTAACGCTTCCATGCCCGGAATCAGCAGATTGATATAATGTCCGGCTTGAAACTCGATCCCACCATTCTCAATTGCCAGAAAAATACTTTTAATTCGGGGCGTTAAAGTCTCAATTTTAGACACCACCCCAACAAAATCACGGACTGGAAAATGCTGGGCATCAGGATCTTCTTCCAGATCGGCTTCAATCGTCAGATCGCCGACGGCACGTGCACAGCAGGCTAAACATTTACCATCTTCACGTTCCATATCCATTAAGGCAAAAGGTGAGGCCTCACCGTGTTCAATCTCCCCCTCCAGCACTTCGACTTTGCAAGTACCGCATAAGCCATGCCCACAAGCATGCGGTAGGTAAATCCCAGCCCGCAAGGCTGCATCTAAGAGAGTCTGGCCTTCTTCCACTTCGATGGTTTCGCCAATCGGCTCAATGGTTAATTGATAGCTCATTGTGTAATCCTTTTAGGAGCTGATGCCAACCCCACCCCAACCCTCCCTTATCAGGGAAGGGGTTTTTTAGTTCCGCCTTTGACAAGGGGTGCTTAGGAGGGGTTGAGTTAGCCTGCTAATTCCCCGTACCCTTATAGCCTGTCAATTCGGGGGTTTTGAAGCGGATTAAGGACTTATGCCCTACGCCATTCTCTCTCAGGCTCTTACTCATATCCGGTGTGAAAGTTTGCCCGTCCAGCAGCCACTGAACTTTGCCCCAATCAATCAAGGCAAAATCTGGATGGGGTGCTAACACACTCGGCAACACGGCCTCCGTCAAAGCACCAAAAGGCATATCAGGTGGCAAAGGATAGGCATTCGCGGTACTAATACTGGTGTGGTTATCCCAACCCACATAGACCAATTGATTGCCATGAAAGCGGTCGACGCTATCCATATTGATGGATGGGTAATCGCCTTGAATACAGTTAACGGCCATTGTTATCTCTCCTAGGCTGCATCAGCGGGTGCGGTTTTAGCAGCGGCTGTACTGGAAGCTGCGGTGCCTTTCATAGCTTTCCAGCGTGCTTCATCAGCTGAACCTGCATAATCACCGCCATCTTCAGGATGGAAGTGATACCAAGCCAACACATCCGGTACGGTTGCACCACCACAATTGCCTTGGAAAATTTGATGCACGGGTAACCAAGCATTCACATACTTTTCTGGCTCATGATCAAAAATATCTTTGCAGCCATCCGAGCAGGTATGGAATTTATCGCCCCTGAATTCACTGACACGATAAGCCACCTGCATCGGTTCGCCCTTAGCAATTTCAGTGAAACCCATTGGAATTTGGCAGACTTGGCAAAGTTGTGGCAAACCCATATTGAAGAAACGCTTACCCTCTTTCGCCATTTCTGCCCACATTTCCATGCGAGGGCGGTAATATTTATCGAAGGTATCGGGGTATTTTTCAGAGAGCCAATTCATTTTAGCTTCGCTCGGCAAACCTAAATTAAAGGCCGCCGCATGAATATAGTTGTAGAAAATCCCAAACACTTGATGACTAATATGATCCGCTTCGGCGGTAGCAATCTCGTGATACTTCGGCATGCGTAAGCCATAACGGGCTAAATCATTGAACAGTGCACCTGCATTTTCCACGAAGTAAATCTGCCAACCTTCCTTCCACGACATAGGGCTTTCTGGCAAGAAATAATCCTGCATCATCGCCACCAAACCGAGTAAGCGATAGGCACGCCAGAAATGCTTATCAATCCAGCCTTGCACAATCGGCAGATTATCTTCATGTTGTTCCAACAAAAATTTGATGATCTCTAAGCCGAGTGTCATGTGGCGCGATTCATCGGATTGCGCCGAGAAACCAAAGGTGACCGTTGCCATATCACCGTTATAAGCCGCCCCCGACATAAAGGGCACGAACAGTAAATTAGTCAGCAAATATTCAAATGAGAAAGATACTGAAGTAATAAACTCAAATGGTCCGGCAGCACTCGCATCATCGAAATAAGACTTCGGTACTGATAAATACCAAACCCGATCAAACATGTGGAAAGGGTCGTGCATGCCGTGGAAATGCTTGTTGTAATGGCTAATCGTATGAATCTGGGTTTGGGCATGGCGCAATTCATCAATTGACTGCATTTGGCAAGCAATCTGTGCACCCTCCCCGCTGAATTGACGCGCTAACCGCGCAAAATTACGATGGGCTGCATACTCCAACGGGCTAACCCCTTGAATGAACAACTTAAGCGCATTCACGTAACTCGCATCCGCCAAATTTAGATGCGCATTGTTTTGCGCGAAGCTATCCATCACCGCATAGAGCTTCTTGTCTTTTTCCGCTTGGTATTTCCAATAGGCATCCGCAGTCAGGCGGAAGGGGTCTTCCCATTTGCTCCAATCAGTAATTTTGATGCCTTCGTAAGCTTCTTGGGCGAAAACTTTTTCTTTTGGCTGATACGTCGGCTCCCAACCCAAACCACGGGTGAGCAGTTCATAACGCTTACGCATATTTAATTTCTTAGCCATGACTTGCTCCTCTTAGTGGCGAGTAATACGGAAATAATCGTCGTCTTCATCAATATTGCCGGACAGGGAAATCAAGGTGAGATGCAGCTCCTGCAAATTCACCTCGCGCCCCGCCAACTCCGAGACCACTGCTTGGGTAATGCCAAGCTCACCCAAGCCTTCAATCCTGACCATACCGGGCTGATAATCTAGAGTGGCCGCTGAATTTTCTTGGGCAAAAGCCGAAATGAAGGGCTGTGCATCGGCTGTATTTTGGAAAATCATGAATACTTTATGTTCTGACATGCCCGACTCCTTATACCTTGATGCCTTGCTTAGCTAACCGTGCTAGCAATGTGGCTTTTACAGTGGCTAATTGCTCAGCGCCTTGCTCCCCGAAGGCTAATTGCGCAATCGGCATGAAGGCTTGCTCAAGGCGGACTAACCAAGTTTGTGTCCATTGCGCTAGCAGCTCTGCATTCGCAGCCGATTCACTGGCAGTGACTTTCAGTAATTGATTCGTCCAGCGGCTATTTTCTTCATTCCACTCATTCATAAACTGAGTGAGCATTAAGAAGGCGCTTCCCCCTTGCGCGGCCACTTGGCTAATAAAGCCCTCGTAAATCAGTGGATAAAGTAAACCATCCATCACCACATCTTGTACGACTAATATCTCGAACCAATCATCGAGCACGAAGCTATCTTCCAGCGCATGGCGTAGGCCTTGCCAAGTCGGGGCCTCTAGCCATGCTTGTTTCGCTGCATGCAGTGAAGTTTCTTCATTCTCATCCAAGAGCAAGGCAATCCGAGATAGATACTGCGCCATACCAATTCGGTCAAAACCATTGAAAGATGCAAGGGAAGTAATCGTCGTGCCGTAACCACGATGGCAAATATCTTGGTTATTCATATTCGCGCCGTATTCGTAGTGGCGCAGCGGAATCAGCACTTGGCGAAGCTGCTCGGCTAATTCAGCGGGTAGGCTTTGTAACAAATGACGCTTTTCCACTAGCTCGAAATTACTTTCCATAATCTCTTGCTGCTTAGCGCGCGCGGCCACATAGCTGGTGTAATAGAATTGACGTGGATCAGTAAAGCTATACCAGTCCTGCATCACAATCGCGGTGCGGGCGGTATCATAGAGTTTGCGGCTTGGGTCCCAGCTCGGTGGATAGTGGAAATTAGTGGTCGGTTGGACATCATAAACCGCTTCTTGATAGCGCGTGGCAGGTTTATGCTCACCCATCCGCCGGGCAAGATGCGCATAGTTGAGGCGCAGCGGCTTAATTTCTTTTGCAGCAATATTCAAAGACATGCAGGTTCTCCTCCAGTAACAAACACCTAATCCCGAACCCCAGGTTTGCCAAAGCGCCATTTCAGCTGGTCATAATCGACTTGAGCAGCTTGCTCGGCACTCACTTCCACCACTTGATTGCGTTGACAGAACTGCTGAAATTGCGCAAACGGCAATACCAACTCCACAAACAAACTCGGATCACCAATGGAAAAATCAAATTCCACAAAACGCTGATCACGTACTCGAGTCACACGCACATAACGTGGCTGGAAAAAGGGTTCAACTAGGCTAGCTTCCATTGGTTTTGTTTCCTCCAAAACAGTCAACCAAACGGGTTGCTTTTGTCTAGCAAAAGGCATGCCAATTAATTTAAATAAAATTAAACCAAATTAATCAATTACTTATAAAAATACTAACACTATGATTATTTATCTGGCTCATCTAGACTTGATCAAATGATCAGGTGCTGGCAGAACATTTGATGTCTTGGAGTAATGCAGTGCAGCAATCCGTCTAACAAACTCATCATTGACGAATTGCCCGACAACAACCACTTAAACTGGTCTGATTAAACTGACCCTTAGCACGAAAGCTCATCAGTTTGCCATTCACACTACTCCGGCATGATTTAGTAAAGGTTAAGGTCAAATCCAAGCGATCTGAGCGATTTGCACCGCGAATTTTGGTTTTGATTGCGACTCGATTATGCCGCCCGTGGGCTTGACTCTTAGCTAAAATAGGCAGAATAGCGCTTTTGCCACCGACTCGCGTTTGTAAAGATTTTGGCAAAACGTCCACACTCCAAGCGGGGTTACGTCCGACACATTCTAATTTCCATCCCGCTTGAACGGTGCTCAGGCTACTGACTAATAAACACCCACCGACGATCCCTAAACCAACAAAACGACGGCTCATTCCCTTTAGTGTTCGTACTTTCATGATTGATCCTTAGCTTATTTATTTTAATTAACCTCTGAATAAAACTAAGTGTAGCTAAGGCAAACTCATTGATACTGTACGAGTTTTAGGCAAGTTAACCTTTCAGTAGCTGCCAAATAACCTTCCAGCGGCTCAGCAAAACAGCGGTGAAAATTAAAACACAGCCCGTGATCTGCCAAGCACTCATACTCTCCCCAAACCAGATCGCCGCCATGATTGCCACCCAAACTGGCTCTAGGGTCATGATTAAAATCGCATGACTAGCTGGGGTTAAAGCTTGGCCTTTGGTTTGCAATAAAAAACGCCCGCTCGTTGAGACTAAAATACTTAAAGCTAACCACAACCATAAACTCGCAGGCTGCTGAAAAGTCTGGACACTCCAGGTTTCTAAACCCGCTGATAAGAGTAAACCGACCACCCCCACAATGATTAATTGCAGCGCAGTCAAGGCTAAAATGGGTAAGTGATAAGCGGCTTGGCTGTTCAAAGTGAAATTTAAGGCAAACACGACCGCTGCGGCTAAAAAGGCAAGCTCGCCAATACCTAACGCAAACTGGTTTTCTAAAAATAGCAAGGCCATGCCTAACAAGGCGAGGGGTAGAGCCAGCCACACTAATACACTAGGACGCTCACCATAAGCCAGTGCAATCAACGGCACGAGTACGATGGCCAAGGTATTTAAAAACGCGCCCACCCCCAGATGCTGTGCATGCGCTAAACCAAACATCCACAGCACCATGCCGCAAGCAAACAATAAACCCACGCGCAGAATGATTTTAAATTCAGAGCTCGTTAATTGTTTGACTGCCGACCATGCAAATGGCAAAAGCAGTACGCCCCCTAAGAAAAAGCGCACCCCTAAAAATAATAAGGGTGGCCAAACAGCCACAACTTCCTTGGAAAAGATCCAACCCAAACCCGCTAACAGCGTGGTCATCAGCAAATACATATCTGCTCGCCAAGTAGACATCTGCGAGTGCATAGCCATTCTGATCAGCCTAAAACAAAAAACGGCTTAGCTTGCGCTCATAGCGCACGAAAATCCAGACCATCGCTCACGGCTTCGACCTAGTCATACCGTCAGCACCAAACAAGGTTGATAAGCTTGATCAAGTTTACAAATTTCTTGTTAAAATTGGATACATTTTGAACAAAGACTGTTTACTGCACTCCAATTAATCGTATCTATACAGCGATTACTAGGGCTAAAGTCAATTTGGGGGCAAATCATGACTATCATTCGAAGTATTGCGTCTGAAGGCGCGTATGACACTTTATTTATTCAGGGGAAAAATCGGAATATTGATCTAGGCTTAAGAGTTCATTTGGAGGCTGATCAACAACTGCATATTCAGCAATTGGTGATTGAAAATACATTCTTACCTTTAGTGAAAAGTGGCGATGGCCTACTCAGTATTGGCCGTTTACAAATTAAAGACTTTGGGGGGGATGGTATCAATTTATGGGGCAATGGCCTGTCTATTCATCAACTGATTGTACGTAATAGCACACCTACTCGGCCTTATCACACGCTGCGGGTAACAGCACTCACGGAAACCCAGATTCTGGCTGCCTTACAAGCGAGCAAACAGCAGGTTTATGATTGGCGTTTATTGCAGTGGCTAGAAACTCAAGAAAATGGGCAAACGGTTTTTTATAGTCCGGGCTATCATAGTGACATTGCTTTACAAGCCTATCGCCCTAAACCTAAAACCGTGACCTCTCGCTATTTTTTACCCCCCAACCAAACCAGTGAGCCTAGTTCAGAATTCATGCCGCTCCATCTTCCTGTGGAGCAACTCGAAACGCTTGCTCTCAATTTTGCCCCGTCCCCGCTTGATTTAGTGACCGGCTCACAAGCACGCAGCCTGACGATGATCAGCCCAATCAACCGCTTATTAGATCAAGTCGCTGAAACACCCTATAGCTTAGAGCTTGATACAAAAAATCGAATACGCGCTATTGATCTACATGTTCCGCTAGCAAATCCTCAACTCAAAGCACCCATCCCCAATGCCCCCGAAGATCTTGCTGGCATTGCGGAGGTCACTATTCGTGAACTGGATATTCAAACCAATGATGCTAACTCCCAATTGTTCATGTTGAGTGAGCAACAACGCTATCGAAACTTTAAAATTGGTACTGACAAAATTGTGATTAATTGCCGTTATCCTTGGTGGTTTGTCGCCAATACCTTAGAAGATTCCGTCATTGGTAATGCTAACAAGGTACAAATCAATCAAGGTCGTAGCAGCTTAGCCAAAGTCAGAATTGGCGATGGGCAGGATAACTCTAAATACTGCATTAAACCTTCAAGTTGCTCAACGGGCGAGGTCAGCTTAGTCGGTCTAGGCAAAACCGGACATGTCGTTCCCACCACAGTGCGAATTTTATAAGTTAACAACTCGCCACAGCTTGCTAGTTTGGCTTAGCGCATGCCACTATGCGGCGCTAAGCCTCTCTCCTCATTCAACGACAAAACTGGCAAACTTATGTGCTACCGCCTTTCCCTCAACCGATGGTGCTTAAGCTGTTTTCTGCTAGCTGTATTCAGCTTAGCGACGGTGGCTGCGTCCTCTACTCCACCTCAGCGCATTGTTTCGATTAACTTATGTGCCGATGAATTATTATTGCTACTCGCTGACCCCCAGCAAATTAGTGCTTTAACCCATCTTTCACAGGATAAAGCGGCCTCTTATTTGCAAACTAAAGCCCTTGGTTATCCGACAACTCAAGGTTTGGCTGAAGAAGTTCTGCCTTTTAAACCCGACTTAGTGATCGCGGGTGAATATGGCGGTCTACCCACTATCAATTTGCTCAAAAAACTGGGCATACGAGTAGAGACTTTGCCCTTAGCCAATAATATGCAGCAAGTGTTTAGCAATATTGAGTGGGTAGCGAGTCTCACTGGCCATCCAGAACGAGGGGCTGCCATCGTCAAAACGATGCAAGCCCGCTTAGCCCAGCTCCCCGTGCTAGAGGCGAATGCCCCCTTAGCAGCAGTCTATGACCCTAATGGCTATACTGTGGGTGCAGCCTCCTTACGCGGTCAAAGTATCCATTTAGCGGGTTGGCGCAATGCAGGCGAATTAGCAGGGGTAGCGGATTATGGTTCGCTGGACTTAGAAACGATGGTCAGCTTACAACCAGATGCTTTAATCGACTCACCGTATACGCTCAATACTTATTCTCGAGCAGAGGCGCTCGCTAAACATCCGGCCTTGCGTGGTCTAGGCTTAAATCCTCATATTATTAGTATCCCGAGCAATCAGACCATTTGTGATGGCCCGTGGACGCTTGACACCATTGAAACCTTGGTGGATGAACGCTTAACTTTTCTGAACAGAGCATCCGAATCAAAATGAATGACCGTTGGTTACTGATTAGCTTGAGCTTGTTAGTTTTTTGTCTATTTTGCTTGTCCTTAGTCGCTGGCCGTAATCCTTTACCGATTTGGCAAGCCGCCAATGAAGCCTTGACAGATCGCAGCTCAGTCTTTGCGTTAATTCTGACTGAAATTCGTCTACCGCGTGCCTTAATTGCCTTGTTTGCGGGTGCAACTCTCGGTCTAGCGGGTGCTGCGATGCAGGGTTTGTTACGTAATCCGCTGGCCAGTCCTGATTTAATTGGTAGTAGTAGTGGCGCTGCCCTCTGTGCAGTCATTGTTTTATATTTTGGCTGGCAAAGCGTTTCGCTAGCGTTGTTACCCTTGTCAGCCATGCTAGGCTCTTTGGTGGCAACCGCCTTAGTCTTTGCCCTAGCGGGGCGTGATGCCAGTATTACCACCTTAATTTTGGCGGGTGTCGCAGTGAACGCCTTTGCCACCAGTGCCATGTCACTACTCTTAAACCTTGCCCCTAGCCCTTATGCGATGCGTGAATTGGTTTTATGGACGATGGGCGATATAACGGATCGCAGTATGGATGATTTCTGGTTGATGTTACCCTTCACCCTAATCGGCTGGAGCTTGCTACTCGGTGTCGGGCGGCAATTAAATGCCCTTACTTTAGGTGAGGAAACAGCCAACTCCTTAGGCGTCCGTCCTAATTGGATCCGTTGGCGGATTTTTATTGCCATTGCATTTGCGGTAGGTGCTACCGTCGCCACCACGGGCATGATTGGCTTCATCGGTTTAGTCGTACCCCATTTACTCCGCCCCTTAGTCCATTACGAACCAGCACGCTTGTTACCTGCGTCGGCTTTAGGTGGCGCAGCCATGTTACTCGCGGCTGATATTGGAGTTCGACTCATTCCTACGGAAGCCGCCCTTAAAGTCGGGGTACTCACCGCACTCGTTGGCGCTCCATTTTTCTTATATCTGATTTTACGCAGCCGCAAGGAACAGCTATGAGCTTACTCGAGGCAACCGCAGTTTCATTTAAACGCCAGCAGCAAACCCTATTGCAGGCAGTTGATTTAGAATTACAGGCGGGTGAGTTAGTTGGTTTAATTGGCCCAAATGGGGCGGGCAAATCGACTTTATTGAAAATTTTAGCCGGCCTACAAACGCCTAATAGTGGCTCCGTCAAATTTCAAAACCAAGCCTTAACTCAACTTCCTGCCAAGATACGCAGCCAAAAGCTGGCTTGGCTGGCCCAAGGCGGAACAATTCATTGGCCGTTGAGTGTAGAACGCTTGGTCGCTTTAGGCCGTTTACCGCATTTAGCAGCTTGGCAGTCGATCAGCCCTAGCGATCAAGCGGCGATTGAACAAGCCCTCCAACAAACAGGGATAGCGCATTTACGGACTCGTGATGCGACTACTTTATCCGGTGGTGAGCGCACGCGCGTTCTATTAGCACGCGCCTTAGCCGCCGAACCCATCGTATTATTAGCGGACGAACCCATTGCTGCACTTGACCCCGGCTATCAATTACAAACCTTAGAGTTATTACGTGCCTTTTCGCAGGAAAAGCGTGCCTGCATTGTGGTATTACATGAACTATCCCTCGCTGCACGCTATTGTGATCGCTTATATTTATTAGACAAGGGTTGTGTGGTTGATACCGGCAGTGTAACTAAAGTTCTCTCTATAGAAAATTTAAAAACTGTCTATCATATAGAATGCGAGATCGGTTGTAACAAAATACCGTGGATTATTCCCCGTCGCTATCTTTATAATTAAAATAAACCAACCCCTTGGACATCTGCTTAGATGTCTATTGAGATGTTTACAAGGTATAAAAATCTATGCAATGTGGAAAGCCCTGCCTCCTTATTGTTGTTTTGATGATGATTCTCATTGGCTCTGGTTTGTATTTAACCAGTAAACTCCTCAATCCACTCGCTGACAGCCCGATTGTCACTCACACGGGTAATAGTCAAAGCACGCCACCCTTTCCCCCCATCCCGCAACCAGCCGGTAATCTGGAGCAAGTCTTAATTGTCCAGACCGACCCAAACAGCAGTTGTGGTACTAAAGAATTCGTTTTTAGTGAGCAACAACTACAAGCGCTCCCCCAAACTAGCTTCAAAACCAAGCATACTTGGGCGAATATCGCTCAAGAATTCTCCGGTCCTTTATTAACCGATGTTCTTAAACAAGTTTGCGCTAATGCTCGAGATATTTATCTGCGCTCACTTGACAAATACTCGGTTATGGTTAATTTTCAAGCAATAGCCAAATATCAGCCGATCTTGGCTTTAAAGGTTAATGGGCAAGCACTTACCATTCGAGAAAAAGGACCTCTTTGGCTAATGATTAATACAGATGAATATAAACTTCCTCCCCGTAGTTTAGATAATATTTTTGTTTGGCAGCTTTATTATATCCGCGTCCTTACGAGTGACTAACTGCTACTAAAATCAACTCATCATGTTAAAACTTGCATATCATCTTCGCTATATTTATCAATGGTTTTTAGTCCCTTTGATGCTAGTTTTAATTTATACCTCAGCTATGAATTTAGTATCAACTTTTTTCTTATTAGAGAAGTATCGACATGAAACCATTTGGAGCTTAGAGCATTTAAACCGTGAAATCGAAAGTACCATTCATGAAAGCCAATTGTATTTAGTCAAAGCCAGTACCCTCAATCAACTGCGCTTTCAATATGAGCTACTTTGGAGTCGGCTGCCTGTGGTTCAAAGCAGCCTAGATCAAGACCCTAATCTTCAGCATATCCCCGGCTTAGCTAAGATGGTAGACGATATTTTCACTCGGGTGAAATCAATGGATCCCGACTTTAGCAGTGAGCAAGCCTTGAATCATACGCGCCTGACTCGTTGGATCAGTGCGCTTAAACATGATCGAGAAAACCTCACTAATTTTTTAGTCAATGATATTTCGGCGGGCAATGGACGCTATTCACGTGCCGCTTGGCAGGATTTACTAAAATCAATGATCGCGGTTGGCTTAGCCAGCCTGATCTTGTTTCTAGTCGTAGGGCATTTAATTTACCTGTTAGTGCGAGAACAAAAGCGACAACGTATCCAAATTGAACAAGACTCATTAACCGGCTTAGCCAGTCGTGATTTTGTGATCAGTCGCTTAGAGGCATTGTGTAAAAAAAGGCTTGATTTTTGTATTGTTTTTCTTGATCTAAATAAATTCAAACTGATCAATGATACCTATGGGCATCAGGCGGGGGATCAACTTTTAATTTATGTAGCCCGCAATTTCCAAGCGACCCTAACAAAAATAGGTACTGTCGGTCGCATTGGTGGCGATGAATTTATCTGGCTAATTCCCCATACCGATCAACGTGAGATTGCCTATTACTATAATCAGCTCACCCAAAACTTACAGCTGCCTTTGCAATTCGGTGATAAGCACTTGCCTGCTAGTTTAAGTGCCGGAGCAGTACAGGCCTCCTTATGTGGCTATAATCCAAGTAAAGTGTTAGAAGCTGGCGATTCAGCAATGTATTGGGCGAAATCCGTTCACAGTCCAAGCATTGTTTGGCATGGGGAAATTCAGAGTTCAAATGCGATACCTGCTACTATGATTTAATGTTTAAAAAATTATGCTTACAGCAACTATGCGCTTAACTTCGTTATTGTATGATTTATTACTGATCTTAGTTTTTGCGCTACTCAGTTATTGGGTAGCACAGCAGCTAATGCGTCCGCCCCTTATACCGTTAGCGCCGCAAACTTCGCTGCCTACTCAGCCTAATCAAGCTATTGAGCCTATTCAGCCTCCTGTAGAGCCATTTCCTTTCCCGACTGACCTGATTCCAACTCTACCACCCAAACTACGCCCTAAGCCACCGGAACATATTGCCAAACTGATCAATTCAGTCTACGAGCAAACAAAAATCACCCGTTCTTATGATCCGGCTTATGTGAAATTGGCTTATCCAAACGGCGATGTCGATGCAGCGACCGGCGTGTGCACGGATGTCGTGATTCGTGCCTTTCGTGCTCAAGGCATTGACTTACAAAAACAAGTCCATGAAGACATGCGTCAAGCTTTCAAAATTTATCCTAACAAATGGGGTTTACGTAAGCCTGATCCGAATATTGATCATCGCCGTGTGCCTAATTTAATGACTTATTTTGCGCGGCAAGGCAAAAACTTAACAGTGTCTGAGCAACCTGATCAGTATCAATCCGGGGATTTAGTGGTTTGGGAATTACCCAGTGGGCAAGAGCATATTGGCATTGTCTTGGCTGAACGCAGCCACGATGAGCTACGTCCATTAATTGGCCACAATGTTGGGGCAGGTACTCAAATTGAAGATGTTTTATTGGCTTGGCCAATTAAAGGCCATTATCGCTATTTTGAAGCAAACTTAGCAGATAATACGAATCACTAATTCATCGACTCATTGTATCGACTCACTATTCAGCGTGTTGAGATTGTTCAGATTAACGCTGCTAGTTCGCTTTTCTTCCCACACATATTCCTGCAAACCTACGCCAATCGCGGGCTGTAAACGATCCACGACCTGATTAATGCTATACACACAGGCTTTGCATTCACCCGCTCGACAGTGGTTGACCAATTCACCGAACTGCTCCCAACTGCCTAAATCATTAAACCCCGCCTCAGTGGCAGCATGCACAATATAACGACCGCGCCGGAAATAATACAAACAAGGCACCGTCCGTAAAGGATCAGGATAACTAGGCTCTTGTATTGAAGCAGCTAAGTCGTTTAGCAAACGAAAACTTTTATCCCAAGCACGCAAAGCACATAAACCGGTTGCCATTAAACGCTCACAACCAATATCTAAGGGGTTGGATTTACGGGCAATTTCGATTTCAACACGGGCGAGCTCGCTTTCACCTCGAGCATAACAATTTAAGGCAAAAATCGCATGGGCTAAAGCATTCCCCGGATTCAGTTCTAAAGCGGCTAAAGCTTGACGTTGCCAGAGTTCTTCTAGACTCTCACTCAAATCTGCTTTTAACATATAGGCATACAAGCAAGCGACGGCATAATGCAAATGCGCCAAAGCATCATCATGGTATTGACGAGTCCGTTTTTGGCAAACCTGCCAAAGTGCATTGAAACTCAGATCGTTAGCCTCATCCTGCAAAAAACGCACATGGGCGGCGAGTACTTGATAAGCTTCTGGCATGCTCGCTTGCCGATACCAATAACGACTCCAAAATGATAAAGCCACCCCTTGATAGAGACTGAAAACTTCGTTCACAAGGCGAGCATACATTTCATCTAATAACTGATCACCCTCGGTATTGGTAATCATAAACTCAGTCGACCAAACCACTTCACGCGATAAGGTATGGATCAATACATAACGTAACTTCGGGCTTTCACTTTGCCAAGCCGCTTCAGAATACAATAAAAACTCCGCTTGATGCTGTCGCCAAGCGTATTCTAAGGCATGATCCGCATAGCTAAAGGCAAAGCCCGGATCAGCTAAAGCAATTTGCACTGTCCCAAGCTTACCCAGCATCACCGGCATACTTGAACGAATTTTATAAATAATGTTTCGTAAGCGATCATCGCGAATGGAGGCCGGACTTTGGCAAGCAATATAGACTTTAGGGCCGGAGGATTGGACTCGTTTACCACCTAACCGTCGCCATTGGGCACGCGCACTATCCACCGGTTTAAAAGCGGGCGTATAACCACCAACAGGTAAACTAATCTGACAAGCATGCTGACTACTATCGCAATCACTTGCATAATACTCTTCTAATAGCTTGCGGACTCGACCCGCTTCAACACGCACAGCAGGGCTCTCAGTCGGACAATAGTCCATCGGCTTACCCAAAGCTTCAATCGCGATACCATATTGAGTAATGCGCTCCCCTCGTCCTTCAAGGGTTTCATTCACAATATATTGTAGGAATTTCCCGGCTTGCTTCTTGCCTCCGAATAATTCACTCGCCAGTATCCGCTCCAATTCTTGCTGGATGCTTTCCTTGCTAACCATAAATCTCTTCTTACATATGCAGTCTGCCCATGAAACGGGCATTGGTATTCGACACTAAATTAGGGCGTCCTTTTTGGGTTATTGTGAACAATTCATGAACACGAGTCACGAATAATTTTGTTACCTTTAATATCTAGCGTTTTTCTTTATAAAAAATACGCTTATCCCTACCTCACTTACAAAAAAACATCCGCAGCGTTTAGCATCCTCACCCCTAACGTTACGGGTAACAAGTGTAGGTTTACTTCTTTACCTACCGAATCCTCTTAAGATGAAATCTAAACCAAATATGAATGACATAAGTTAAAGGGCAATCTTTATGAACACATCCGGTATGGGCTACAAGATACTGGACGAACGCTACGCATTATTAGAATGCCTAGCGGTATCGGGTATTGGTGAGATTTATCGTGGCCGTGATTTAGAGCTGGCACAGACTGAAACTAGACCTTCACGTATTTTGATTCACTTGTTACCTCAGCATGATCAACTGCGTGATCTTGAGGCTAATCTTGCACAGGCGCAAACCATTACCCAAGACTTAAACCAGCCTTGGGTTTTACCCATTTTAGCGCAAGGTCAAACAGAGGGACGACCGTACTTTGTGTTAAGTAGTCCTGACAGTTTAGGGGCACATAGCGTCATGAGCTTGCCGAGCCAACAACTACCTGACCTCAATAAATTGATGCAACAATTCGGTAGCCTCGTCAAAGCCAAACAACTCCCCAACCTGATTGATAGTGCCTTGTTGATTAGCCTACCTAATCAGAGCTTATATCTGCTAGCCACCGCTTTCCTGCAGCCTATTCATGCTTTACGTGCTTACCATACGGGTCTGACGATCTACAAGCGGCCAACCGTAACGCGCAGCTTAGCACTGAGCAGTATGATGGCGATTACCTTAAGCACCTTCGCGGTGGAATATCAAAATAAACCGGATACTTTAAGCCTACAAGACCTCCAAGCTAAACCGGTTCATGTCTCCTCACCCCAAACGGTCTTCCATACATTAACTGGATTGACTCAAGCAGAACAAGCGAGCCTACATGATCGACCGACAGCAAGCTATCCGTTGAATTCGACTTTGCCATTTGCTTTGCAAGAGCCTTTGGCTGCACTTGAACCCGCCCTCGTTGCGCTTAGCTCAACCTCGATTCAAACGACCACTCGCCAACCCGTGCAGCAAACTAAGCTCGCTGCAACCACACTCGCTCCATTAAGCTTAGACAATATCACTAAAAAAACGGCTGCAAAAATTCCCGACAAGGCTAGTGAAACAACCACTGAAAAAGCGGCCGAAAAGAAAAAAACTACGGCGAAGCCAAACCTTGAAACAAGCAAGGAACAGCCTAGCCTAGCAGCCACTAAGACGAAACCAGCTGCAAACCTTAGCCTCAAACCCCTGCCAGCCAAGCCCACCGCTAAAGCAGCAGTGGTCACCCAACCTGAAACCAGCATAACCAAGGTAACAACTGAGGCGAGTAACGAGGCTATTTATTACACCGCTAGTATCGACACTAGCGACACGGTTGATGCTAGTACTCAACTAACAAAGTCTTCGCCCCTCACACCACCAAAACCAAGCACGACTGCAGCTAAAGCCCCCCCGTTAAGCCTAGCCGACTTGATTGAGCGTGCTAATAAAACCCTA
Organism: Thiothrix eikelboomii; assembly: GCF_900167255.1. Lineage (GTDB taxonomy): Bacteria > Pseudomonadota > Gammaproteobacteria > Thiotrichales > Thiotrichaceae > Thiolinea > Thiolinea eikelboomii. Next base: position 78,852 of record NZ_FUYB01000005.1, on the reverse strand, counting down.
GACATGGAGAATTTTAGTGAAAAAAATGGGGTCGTATTCTACCTGCGCCAAATTAAACTCCGTGATCCCTTACATCCGCAAATAGAGCGTTTAGGTCGCTTTGTCGTCATGTATCAGCATGAGATTGCCAGAAATAAATTGAAAGCCGATGCTACTGTGCATGCACAAGCGCTGCTTACTCTGAGCAAGAGTCTGATTCAGGAGTTTAATTTAAAGAGCCTTAACTCAGCACAACAAGTGTTAGAGCATAAATCGAATCAATACTCGCTTGCTAAATAGCTTATGAAAAACTAATGAATTTTTAACCACACTAGACGCTAAACCATAAAACTTTAGGGCTTTCAACAATGAATAAACCAGCGTTTTTTTTACAGCGTATGAACGATCATGTGCAATATCTAAGCAAAATTAAAGCTACCTTAAATAAACGAGGGAACTTCCAAGGCACTGATTGCCATCATTGTGCCTTAGGTAAATGGCTATATGGAGAAGGTCCACAAGAAGTTCAGGCTTTGGGTGCTGATGTGCATAACCTTTTTGAGCAGCTGTTTGAACCACATGAAAAGTTTCATGAGGCCAGCGCCCGGGCTTTAGCTCACTTTAAAACCGGTGATGAACTCGGACAATATCGTGCGATGACGGAAATGCATCAATTGTCTAGTTATTTAATTAAGACCTTGCTGGATTTAGACCGCACAGTGGCTAAGCGCGCTCAACGTGCTTAATTAAAACTGCACCATTAATAAAACCAAAGGCTTAGCGCTAGCTTGCGGTTGAGTCGCCAGCGGCTCAAGTGTCAATTCAAACTTATAGGGATTGGGAATGGATTCGGGTGCAGTGAGTGGCAAATACCACTCCTGCTGTCCCGAGCCTCGGTCAAGCACGAGCACCGAAATCGGTTGATCAGAGGGTCGGTGGGCATCATACGCCCAAATATGATATTGATAACCTAATTTAGGATCGGGTAAATTCACTAAGCGTACCATACCAAGCTGCTGTGCACTATTCCACAATAAATCACCCTGCACGGCTTGAATATCGGTATTTAAGCTGCGTAACCAACTCCCTCCCTTAGTACCTGAGGCTTGTTTAAGTTCGGTGTATTGCTGGGCAGTTGCCGTCGTGATGACCGATGAACTGGGAATCCACTCACGATAAGCGAGTTGCCCCCCGAATACGAGCAAGACAAAAATTATCCCTGCAAGTAAGAGATACTTATATTTATTAATCACTTGCTTCCAGTTCACAACCTATATCCTTGCTCGAACAATCCAGACCTTCCTATTGAATTATAAACATTAAAGCAAACAATTCCTCAGACTTGCTTTAAAATAGCATGCTTATCTATTTTGGAACTAACTCATGACTGCTAGCTTTATCCCCGGCAAAGATGCTTCGCTAGAAGCTTCCATTCAAAAACTGCAAGCCCAACTAGCCCAGTTAGATTTTCACATTATTGAACAGTCATGGCTGAATCCCGTCGCCAATGTGTGGTCGGTGCATATTCGTGATCGTGACTGCCCACTCCTATTCACCAATGGCAAGGGTGCTTCGCAAAAAGCCGCCTTAGCCAGTGCCTTAGGTGAATTTTTCGAACGCTTAAGTACTAATTATTTTTGGGCTGACTATTACTTAGGTGAGTCAATTGCGCAAGCAGCTTTCGTCCATTACCCACAAGAACGTTGGCTTCCTATCACCGACGACCAGCTTCCGGTAGAGCTGTTGAACCCAGAGTTAAAGGCTTTTTATAATCCAGAAAAATCCTTAACAGCCCGTATGCTGGTTGATACAAATTCAGGAAATAGTCAACGCGGTATTTGTGCGCTCCCGTTTACTCGCCAAGCCGATGGGATGGTGACTTGGATTCCGGTGAATATTATTGGCAATTTATATGTTAGTAATGGCATGTCAGCTGGCAATACCGCCACTGAAGCACGCACTCAAGCGCTTTCAGAAATTTTTGAGCGCTCGATTAAATTTCGGATTATTGCCGAAGGTATCTGCTTACCCGAGGTCCCTGCCGCAGTGATTGCGCGTTATCCTAAGATTCAAGCGGGTATTGCTGAATTACGGGCAGCGGGTTTTGGTATTTTGGTGAAAGACGCCTCGCTCGGCGGCAAATACCCGGTGATGTGTGTGACTTTATTAAACCCTAAAGATCAAGGTTGCTATGCCAGCTTTGGTGCTCACCCTCGGTTTGAAGTCGCCTTAGAGCGCGCATTGACTGAACTATTACAAGGGCGTGCTTTAGAGAAACTTGACGGTTTTTCTGCCCCTGATTTTGATTTAGAAGAAGTCGCTGCTACTCATAATCTTGAAACTCATTTTATTGATTCAAGTGGTTTGATTCATTGGGATTTTCTACGCGCTGATCCTGATTTTGAATTTAATGACTGGAATTTTGAAGGCAATACTCAGGAAGAATTTGCGCATCTTTGCCAGCAACTTCATCAAGATAGTTTTAATATTTATATCATGGACTATGAGCACTTAGGGGTTTACTCCTGCCGAATCTTAGTCCCCGGCCTATCAGAAATCTATACAGTGGATGATTTGGAATGGGATAACAATAATACAGGCAATGACTTACGTCCCGCTATTTTGAATCTGGCTGAATTAGACGAGGCCGGCTGTACCGAGCTATTGGATACCTTAGAGGATTTATCGCTTGATAATATTCAACCGATTGCTGCTTTGATTGGCTTAGCGCCTGATGCCAATTCACTATGGGCGGATTTGCGCGTAGGCGAGTTGAAGGCTTTATTAGCCTTAGCAATCGGTGATCAAAGCCGTAGTTTAGAAGCCTGCCAATGGATTCAATATTTTGATCAACTCCCTGCAGAACGCGCGCGCACGTATCGCTGTGTAGAAACTTTATTACAACTCGAATCAAATGAGGCTTATCTGGCGCATTTACAGCTGATCTATGGGGCAAGCAGCCTAGCTAATGCCCAAGCCTTAATCAAGGGTGAGCTGCGCTTTTGGAATCTTGCATCACCTGATTTAAGTTTAGCAACTTGTGTGTTGCACCAATCTTTATTAACTGCGTATCAAAAGGTGCATCCTGAGCTTAAATAGGTGCATAATAGGCAGTTGAAGCGCTGATTCACCTGACCGATCAGCGTGGAGTGAAAGCTATAGCTATGAGTGAGCTTGAGACTATTGTTGCAACCTTGGGAGTGGAAAAGTCAGTGAATCTTTTCCACTCCATTCTTCCCCTCATCCAGATCCGTCGTTACGAATTAATTGAATGCCTCCACAGCCAAGATTGGCAAGGCGCAGCACTCTACGCCCATAATTTATTGGCGACTGGACATTTGCTAGCCTCCAAAACCTTATTGGATCAACTGATTCTGATAGAAAAAGCCGAGATTCCTAGTATCCAAACCCCTGAATTTATTCAACAACTCAGCGCTGAATTAGATACCAGCCTACAACAGCTAACCCATTACAGTAAAACCATTAAAACTAAGCGCTAGCAACTGTTAACCCGTTGTTAACATTTTTAACAATTTAGTTGCATCACCTGCGGACTGATTCTGTTAAGCTGTTGCTCATTGATTGATCACACACTCGCTAGTCTACTGAGTTGTTTAAAGTTTTCTTGAGTTTTCTGCTCACCGACCCCCTTAATTCCCCTCAAACCTAGGGGGTCGGCTTTTATTTACAGCTACCCAATGCTAGACCCTAGCGCATTAACTGCTGATAGCAAACTACGGCCTCAAATTCAGCGGTATCTTTCGGCGGTAAGGTTGAGTCGGGGTCGCGTACAGCCAATAAATATTTCAGACCATACTGCTTAGCATTGCGTAATACCTGCAAATTATCATCAATAAACAGACTATGTTCAGGCTGAAAATTCTCTATCGCTAATAAGCGTTCCCAAAAACCCGTCTCTTCCTTTGCCAAGCCCAATTCATGTGAGCTAATAATCCGATCAAAGTAAGGTGCTAAGTTCACGTACTCGAACTTGAGATTAACACTCTTATGATGGGCATTGGTTAGCAGGACAATCCGTTTATCTAACTGCCTTAAATACCCTAAAAATGCTTCAACATGCGCCCGTACAGCAATCCGCTCGGCAATTTCATGCTTCAAAGCCACGATGTCCATTGCTAAGTAAGCTTGCCAATAATCCAAGCAATACCAATTCAACGAACCTTCAATCGCAGCACAATGCTCAGTCACTAACAGTCTAGCCTCAGCGGGCGCTAATTGCTTATGTTCGGCAACACGCTTTGGCAAATGCTCCAACCAAAAATGATTATCAAAATGGAGATCGAGCAAAGTGCCGTCCATATCCAAAAAGACCGTGTTAATCTCGGACCAGGGCAAATAAGGGTTATCAGGAAACTTAGACATAACAAAAGATAGTGTGAGTTAAACTAGCACCTAGCATAACTGAAAATGCTAAGAATGCTGATTAAAACGAATTATTTACGGTTTATGCCGTGAAGAGTACGCATTCCTAGCATCGAGTGCTAAAATCTCCCAATGCCTAGATTACCTATTATTCATAAGACCCAATTAGTCGCCAGCAGCCGCTTATTCCAAGTGGAAGAGGTTCATCTTGAGTTTAGCAATGGCGAGCAGCGTATCTTTGAACGTTTAGTCAGCCGTGGTTATGGTGCTGTCTTGATAGTGCCGATGCTCGATAATGAAACCGTGTTGCTGATTCGTGAATATTCCGCTGGCACTGAACGCTATGAACTCGGCTTACCCAAAGGTAAGGTTGAACCGGGTGAAGATTTATTTGAAGCCGCGAATCGTGAAATTATGGAAGAAGTGGGGCATGGCGCTCACCATATCCAACTATTAAAGCGGGTAAGCCTAGCTCCGGGCTATATGGGGCACCATACCAATTTATTGCTAGCCCGCGATCTGTATCCTGCGACCCAGCCCGGTGACGAACCTGAACCCTTAGAAGTCGTGCCTTGGAAATTAAATCGCCTTGATGAATTGATTGCGGGTAATGAATGTACGGAAGGACGCAGCCTACTGGCCCTGTATATGGTGCGTGACTTATTTATGCGTTTAAACCGCTAATGGATGATCTGACTGATGCGCTTGCCTAGTTTATCGCTCTCAATCCTTACCCTCTTGAGCTTAGGGGGTTGCACTAACTTAAGCCCACCTGATCGAGCTGTCGCCCGTGATTTTGGGTTAGCCGCTGGCGCATTTACAGCATGGGGGGTCAGTAAATGGGATTGGTTTAAACATTCACCGAAATTTAAACAAGAAGGTTGGTTTGGTGCAGACACCCATGCAGGCGGCGCGGATAAGACCGGCCATTTATATATGTCCTATCTACTCACGGAAGGATTACTATGGGACTTTAAACGTCACCAAGTCACTCACCCCGAAGATAAAGCAGCCATAGCCGCTCTAGCCGCCATGACCTTAATTGAAGTGGGCGATGCCAGTTCATCTAAGTACGGGTTTTCCGGTGAGGATTTTATTGCAGATGCGGTGGGCGTGGGTGCTTCTTGGTGGTTATCCAACCACCCTGAATGGGGTGAACGGATTGACCTGCGCATGGAGTATTGGCCCTCACCGGGCTTTAGTGGCAAATTTGATGCAGCGGCCGATTATTCGGGGATGAAGCATTTGATTGCCATTAAAGGCGATGGTTTTGCACGCCTGAAGGGCACACCTTTAGAGTACTTAGAATTACAGGCAGGCTATTATACACGCGGCTTCCGTACTTACGATAAGGGGCATTGGGATCAACCCGAACGACATACTTATGTCGGTGTAGGTTTAAACTTGCCACGTATTTTTGGTAAAGACAGCGCCGCAGGGACTTTTTTCAAATATTACCAGCCACCCCACACCTATTTAGCGACAGATAATCAATTTTAATGCAGTACACTTGTGAGTCAATGGGCTGAATCGCTAAAGTAGGCAGCTCGCTCAGCTTGTAGGTGCTTCATGACTGTTACCACTTGGCTCTCTTTACTCCTAGTTTGCCTAATGGGTGCTATGTTTCCCGGTGCGAGTTTGGCCGTCGTTTTGCGCCAAACCCTCCAGAATTCCGCTTTACATGGGGTCGTGACTGCAGTGAGCCATGCCTTGGGGGTTGGGGTCTATGCTTTGCTGTCGGTATTGGGGTTAGGCTTATTGCTCCAACAATCCCCCATCCTTACTCAGCTGATTAGTTATGCAGGGGCGATCTATTTATTGTGGATTGGGGTACAGGGACTGTTAGCTAAACCCCATAGCAGCTCTGCGCATGCTGGACTCCAAACCCAGCAAACCGCTTCACTTTGGGATGCGGCGCGGGATGGTTTTATGATCGCACTACTCAATCCCAAAATTGGCTTGTATTTTCTGGCTTTATTTAGCCAATTCATTCATGTAGGGATGGGGAAAGACGCTAAAACTCTTTTTGTACTGACGATTATTATGGTCGATGGGCTTTGGTATATCTTGGTTTCCCTAGTCCTCTCGCGTGGTCCTTTATTGGCTTGGCTGAAGCAGCATCAGCTTTGGGTAGAACGAGCCCTAGGGTTAGTCTTAATTTTAATTGCCCTACGCATCTTTTTAAGTTAAGGCACTGATGCCTAGCGCTAACCTAGGTTAATACAGTTGAAGAGCCATTAACCTCAGCAATCTCAGTCATCTTAGTGCTCTAAATAACCTGAGTCACCTCAGTGGTGAAACTGCTAGAAACCGTGCAAAATCACCCCTGAGAGAGACCTTATTTTACCCCCAAAGGAGCAGCTTGATGCAAAAAGAAACCCTATCTATTCATGCGGGCTATGAGACTGACCCGACAACTAAATCCGTTGCCGTACCCATTTATCAAACCGTTGCTTATGAATTTGATAATGCTCAACACGGTGCGGATCTTTTTAATCTAGCCGTTCCCGGCAATATTTATACACGCATTATGAACCCGACCAATGATGTACTAGAGAAACGGGTAGCGGCCTTAGAAGGTGGGATTGCGGCCTTAGCGGTTAGCTCGGGTATGGCAGCGATTAATTATGCGATTCTAACCATCGCTGAGGCCGGTGATAATATTGTCACTACTCCGCAATTGTATGGGGGTACTTACACTCTATTTGCGCACATGCTGCCTAAACAAGGCATTGAAGTGCGCTTTGCGGACAACGATAGCCCCGAAGCACTTGCAAAACTGATTGATGCCAAAACCAAAGCTGTGTATTGCGAAACGATTGGCAATCCGGCGGGTAATATCGTTGATATTGAAGCGATTGTGATCGCGGCTCATCAACAGGGCGTGGCGGTGATTGTCGATAATACCGTTGCTACCCCGATGCTCTGTAATCCGATTGAATATGGTGCAGATATTGTCGTGCATGCTTTGACCAAATATATTGCCGGTCATGGTACTTCTATTGGTGGGATTATTGTCGACTCCGGTAAATTTCCGTGGGCGCAACACCCAGACCGCTACCCGACCTTAAATCAGCCAGAACCGGCTTATCATGGTGTCGTTTATACCCAAGCCTTAGGGGCAGCCGCTTTTATTGGGCGTGCTCGTACTGTACCACTGCGGAATACGGGTTCAGCTTTATCCCCGTTCAATGCTTTCCTAACGCTGCAAGGTCTAGAAACTTTAGGCTTACGCATGGAGCGCCACTGTGATAATGCTTTAGCCGTTGCTAAATATTTGCAAGCTCATCCTAAAATCGAATGGGTAAATTTTGCTGGCTTAGACACTGACAAGTATCATGCCCTCGCCAAAAAATACTTCCAAGGTAAACCCGCCTCACTGTTAACTTTTGGGATTAAAGGTGGCTTTGATGCTGGCGTGAAATTCTATGATCAACTGCAATTGATCAAACGCTTGGTGAATATTGGGGATGCCAAATCCTTAGCCTGCCATCCTGCTTCGACCACTCACCGTCAATTAACTGAAGCAGAACAATTACGGGCAGGTGTCAGCCCGGAAACGATTCGTATCAGCGTTGGGATTGAGCATATCTCTGATATTATTGCTGATCTTGAACAGGCATTTGCGCAGGTATAGTTAAATAAGGCTCAGGCAGCATCGCGTGATCAATGTTTTGCTGCCAAAGCAACTGCATACTTTGCCAATGCACTGCCTCATCTTTACTGGAATAAAAGTAGACTAACCCCGACTGCTCTGTACGACTATTTAAAGCATATTTATCCAATAGACGCTGAACATGCAAAGCAACGGCATTACTGGTTTCTAAAATGGTTATGTCACAGCCAATCTGCTCCCGCAAACTCGCTACTAGAAACGGATAATGAGTGCAACCTAAGACGAGGACATCAGCCCCTTGCTCAACCACAGGCTGAGTATAGCGCTCAAGTAGGCTGTTCAGGGTTGGGCTGGAAAAATCACCACGTTCGACATGCTCGACTAAGCCTGGGCAGGCTTGGGTGACCACTTTGATACCGCTGGCATACTCTTGAATCAGACGCTGTAAACGTTGACTTTGTACCGTTTGCTGAGTCGCTAATACACCAATCACGCCCGTGCGGGTTAAACGCGCTGCAGGCTTGACCGCTGGTTCAATCCCAATCACCGGCACCGTTAGCTGCTGGCGCAGAGTGTCAATAGCATGAGCCGTGGCAGTATTACAAGCAACCACCAACATTTTTGCCCCTTGCCCTAAAAGAAACTGACTGAGCTGCAAACAACGTTGAGTAATATAAGTGGTTGATTTGCTACCATAGGGGGCATGCCCAGAATCAGCAATATAAATCAAGTCTTCGTGCGGCAATAAGCGGTGAATCTCATGTAATACCGAAATCCCCCCGAGGCCAGAATCAAATACCCCGATGGGCGCAGACTGTTTAGATCGTTTAAACATGATCATTATAAGTCTGTAAAAATGCCAGCCACTGCGTAAATAGCTCATGATCAGGTGAGGCAACGACTGAATTATGCGCCAAGTTGACTAAACTCACGGGTTCACCGTTTAAGCCTGAGGAATATCCACCGGCTTCGGCTAAAATTAAACTGCCCGCTGCTAAATCCCAGAGCTTCATACCACCATGCAAATAAACATGCCCCCGATTGGCGGCCATCCAAGCCCACTCTAAAGTGCTCGCCCCCAAATTACGCTGTGAGCCATAAGGTGTATGCTCCAATAATACCCATTGCATTAATTTTGGTAAGCGCTTGAAATCAACTAGAGCGACTGCATGCTTTAACTTGAACCCCGTTTGTCGACAGCGCAAAGGTTTACCGTTTAAATAAGCACCTTGCCCACGACTCGCGGTAAATAACTCATCCCGAAAGGGATCATAAGTAATCGCCAATACCACCTGCCCTGCTTGAAATAAAGCCAAGGAGGTCGCAAATAATGGAATACCGGAGGCAAAATTACTCGTACCGTCGAGTGGGTCTAAACACCACAAAACGGAAGACTCACGCAGTAAACGGGTCTGCTGTGCCTCATCCATTTCCTCACTGAGTAGCGGTATTTCAGGATAATGGGCTTGTAGATAATCAGTGATACCTTGATTAGCGGCTAAATCAGCCTCGGTGAGTACACTACCGTCATCTTTGAACTCATAGCCCACCCGTTCAAAACGTGAAAGAATTTCAGCACGCGCTATCTCACGTATCTTTTGTGCAATTGCTTGCAGGTCAGGCTGCATGGTGTATCCTTCGTGTCGAAAAGAAGGATGATACCATGAGCCGATTTATCAACGAACAAGACTATTTCCACGGTAAGGCTGACTGTACTGGTGTACTCTTAGTCAACTTAGGGACACCGGATGCCCCGGATGCTTCCTCATTGCGCCGTTATTTACATGAATTCCTGTCTGATCCCCGTGTGGTCGAAATCCCACGCTGGTTGTGGTATCCGATTCTCAATTTAGCCATCCTACCCAAACGCCCTGCAGTGAGTGCCCAGAAGTACCAACAAATCTGGACTGAACAAGGCTCACCGCTATTAACTATTTCTCGCCAACAGCAAGCGGCGATTCAGAAGGAATTAGAACGTCGCTTCCAAGGTCCGGTGAAACTTGAATTGGCGATGCGCTATGGCAATCCGTCGATTCGTGACAGCTTATTAAAACTTAAAGCGGAAGGGGTACGGCGCTTACTGATTCTGCCACTCTATCCGCAATATTGTGCTGCTACCACCGCGACCACCTTTGATGCGACCTTCAATGAATTAAAACGCTGGCGCTGGATGCCTGAATTGCGCACCATCAGTCATTATCATGATCATCCGGGATATATTGAGGCATTAACCCAGAGTTTATTTGAGTATTGGAATCAAAATCCACGCGGTGAACTCTTAATCATGTCCTTTCATGGCATCCCAAAGCGCAATTTAAACTTGGGCGATCCTTACTATTGTGAATGCCAAAAAACCGCCCGATTATTGGCAGAAAATTTGAATTTACGCTCGAATGAATATCGAGTTACCTTCCAATCCCGCTTTGGCAAGGCCGAATGGCTACAACCTTATACGGATAAAACCTTGGCCAGCCTAGCTAAAGAAGGTATTAAATCAGTCGACCTCATTTGTCCGGGGTTTGCAGCTGACTGTCTAGAAACCTTGGAAGAAATTCAGGTCGAAAATAGAGCTATTTTCCTCAAAGCTGGCGGGCAAGCTTATCAATATGTCCCTGCTTTAAATACGAATTATCGCCATATCCAAATGCTTTGTGATTTGATTCAACAACATACTCAAGGCTGGGCGGAAACTTCGTCAGATTGGAATGGTCAGATGCTGCAAAAGCAGGCAGAATTAACCCAAAAACGCGCACAAGACCAAGGGGCAAAACAATGAAATGCAATGGCAAAGTGGGCTTGATACTCATTGGAGATGAATTATTAAACGGTTCGCGCCAAGATCGGCATTTAGCAGCCGTCTTGACCCTACTACAAGTCAGAGGCCTACCCTTAGCTTGGGTAAGGATGGTGGGCGATGAGTATCCCTTACTGATCAAAACTTTAAATGAAACCATACAAATGCCAGAAATCATTTTTAGCTTTGGAGGGATTGGGGCAACGCCAGATGATTTAACTCGACAATGCGCAGCGGCGGCCTTCGGACGGCGTTTAATTCGCCACCCTCAACTCCAAGCCATTCTTGAGCGCCGCTTTGGGGAAAGTGCTTATCCCAATCGGATTCGCATGGCTGATTTACCGGATGGTGCAAGCTTAATTCCTAATCCAATCAATCAGATTGCAGGTTTCAAAGTCTTAAATCACCACTTCGTTCCCGGTTTTCCCAATATGGCATGGCCAATGATTGAATGGGTATTAGATACTCATTATCGACAGTTTCATGATACCGAACCCGCGATTGACCAGCGCTGGATGCTAGAAAATGCGCCTGAAAGCGAACTCATTCCGATGATGGAGGAGTTATTACAAACCTTCCCTGAAGTACGCCTATCGAGTTTACCGAGTACAGAAAACCGCTTTCAGATCGACTTTGGCTTAAAAGGTAAACGGGCTGCGGTTGCACAAGCGGCTGCTTGGTTTGAAACCCGGATGCAAACGGATCAAGTCAATTGTGCGCGTCTTAACACAGCTGCATTTTGAGTCAGCCTGTGCCTAATTCGAGTCAACTCCCCTCCCATTTACTCCACCCCCGCTACTGGCCGAGTTGGTGGGCGGTGGGTGGTTTAAGTTTATTTGCGTTGTTGCCTTGGCAAGCTAGGCGCTGGTTAGCTAAACGGATAGGTAGCGTGATTTATAAATATAATACTAAACGCCGCCAAATTATTTTAATCAATCTTGAATTTGCTTTTCCTAAACTCTCAGTGGCTGAACGCGAGCAATTTACGCAGCAGCATTTGCAAGAATACGCAGCGGCTTTACTCGACTACAGTTTATTATTTTTTCGCTCTCGCACTTGGCTCTATCAAAGAATCCAACTCTTCGGTGCTGAGCACTTAGAGCAAGCCATTGCACAACAGCAAAATATTATCCTACTCCTAGGGCATAGTGTCTGGCTAGAGTTTGCACCTGTTGCGATTGGTGAGCAATTCAAAGCCTATGGCTCTTACAAACCCTTTAAAAACCCCGTGTTTAACTGGCTCATTATGCGCAGTCGCCTGCGAGATGTTCAGTTTGTAGTTTCACGTGAAGAAGGGATGATTAAATTGGTACGCTCTTTAGAGCCGGGTAAGCTATTATTCTTCTTACCTGATCAAGACCACGGTGAAAAAAACTCTGTCTTTGTACCTTTTTTTGGTACCGAAAAATCCACATTAACCACACCAGCGCGCATTGCTAAGCTAGGGCGTGCCTGTGCTTTTCCAATTATGGCATTTTTCGACGAACAAACCGGCCAGTATCAAATCAAGATCGAACCCGCTTTAGATGATTTCGGTGCTTTAGATCCACAAGAAGATGCGGCTAATATGAATGCTCGTTTTGAGGCCTTGGTTCGACAACATCCGATACAATATATGTGGCTCTTAAAATTATTTAGAACTCGCCCTATTAAGGGACAAAACCCTTATTTAAAGCTTGCGCGTCATCCTTAAACCTTCTAAAGCTTGACCTTGAAAACTAACATAAAAAGTTTCCTGCTCACGAAAGCCTAAAGACTCATAGCAAGCACGGGCAGCAAGATTAGATTTAACAATAGAAATGCGCAGTAATTTTTTGTGCTTTAATTTTTCCAGCATATATTTTAATAAGCGTTGACCTAGTTTCTGCCGATGAAATCTTGGATCAACATAAAGCCAAGCAATGTAATCATGTACATAGCCACCAAAACCTTTGATTTGACCTTGTTCTTCCACGACTAGAATATTAGATTGAAAAAACCGCTTTAAATTATCGGTTTCATCTAATAAACTTTTGAACTCAAACTGATAAGGTTCAAAGCTAAACTCATAAGGTCTAGCTAAACGATATATTTCAGCTAGGGTAGCCAAGTCTTTTTTCTGATAAGGTCGAATCATATTCAATCTTTAACTAGCTTATTTTTCAATTTTATTCAACTGTGCAGGTACCATAACTACTGAAACTTTATCATAAGTTAAACCCTCAATACTTTTTTCTACAATCAGCTTAATTTCAGACTTCATACTTTCTAAATCATAAGCCGGATGATACTTAATAAATACTGAGGCTGAGGAAGGCTTGACTTGTTGCCCTGAAGCACTTGTTTCTGGCAAGACTACATGCACTCGAGCTACTAATACCCCATCAATTTGAGTTAAGGTTTCTTGTACACTTTGTGATAAAGCAAAAATAAAGCGCGCCCGCTCTTCGGTGGGAGAGGAAATTAGGCCATCTTTCTGAAACATTTCATTGACTGAAAACACTTTCTCTTTAGGATAACCGTGCTCCTGTAATAATCTCACTGCGACCGGAATACTCGACTTATCTACACTAAGCGTATAAGTATTGGTTTTTTTATCAACAATTTTCTCAGCTGAAATACCTTGGTTTAACATAATCGCCAACATATTATTGGCGTCCTGCTCCGCTAAGCCACTATATAAATCCGTCTTACACCCAGATAAAGCGAGGAGTGTAAACAGAAAAATTGCTGGAATGCCTTTTATTGTATTTATTTTCATTGCAACCTTCTTAAATTAATAATTAGCCACTGGCTCTAAAGAGTGTTTGGAACCCTCTTGAGAGTTGCGACACGATAGAGGAGGCTAATTCAACTCCAGAAGACCACATCTGAAAATTCATCGCCCAAGTATTCACATCACGCTCATAATTTAGCATTGCCATATTACCGTTACGCATGCTATCCATCATGTCTTTTAGCTGTGTAACTTGACTATCCGCACTACCAGAAACACTCGGATAAGTCCGTAAATTGCCACTATGACTACTCTTCAATTCATCCATATAAGACCCAAGCTGTGGGCGATTTTTCAGCTGATCCATAATTGAATGATAGGACTTATCCATGCCCGTCACGCGCTCAACAAAAGCATCCGTAAAACCTGAAGTATTCTCAGTTTGAGTAGGATTAATTTTTTGCAAAACGGGCTGATCACGCAAAGAAGGAGAGTCTATCTGCCCCCCTTGACCACCAATATTCGTTAAGAGATCCTGAAAGCGTGTCGAATCTGCAGCCTCAGGGCTAGGCAAAGGTTGTGGAGTGACCTGAGTATTAGGAGTGGGTAATTGAATACCCAATAAGCTTGGATCTACCATGGCAATATCCTAGTTTTTAACTACTTAGACAAATAAAAATCAGCTATGCCTTTTTCGTCTGAGTTACCACGCAACGATACTTCTTCAAACAAGGTACGTGCTTCATCCGCTTCACCCGAAAGATTTAAGGCAATCCCTAAGAAACACTTAGCACTCATGTGGTCAGGCTCTTTTGCTAAAACCTGATCACGGAAAATAGAAATAGCACCATCCATATCGCCCGCATACATTTTTGCTACCGCTACCCCCATTTTAATAGATGACTGCTCTCTAGCAATGGCATCAACACCCTCCATAATTGCTTGAGAACGTACTGAATCACCTTTAAAACAGGCCATGTACCCTACTTCAGATAATAGTTGAAGAATTTCAGTCGTTGCTTTCATTATTTTCTCTTTATTAATGCAAGATTACTCTTAAAATGGCACTACATCACAGATGTAGTGCCATGCCTTACTTAATTAGTTATTAGCTAGATGAATTTCGAGCTAATGTTTGCATGATACCTTGCATTCTTTCAGTAACAGAGGCTTCATGTTCAAGTGTAGTGCTTTCAATACTAAACCGTCTATTCTCTGCTACAGATTGCTCTTGAAACTGTAACATAGCATTGTTGGTTTCTTGCATTTTACTAATAGCATCTGTAAATGAACTAGTATCAATTGTTGCCATTATGAATTAACTCCTAATTAAAAATTATAACATTCCCGATGACTTCTACATCAAACGCAGGGAATTATAAACTGAGAGGCATTGCGCTCCATGCCAAGTCACTTCCCATTATTTTTGGGACCAGACCTGTTCCACTACCTCCGAACCCGCTTCTAGAGCTTGCAGAAATTTATTTAACTTTTCATATTCTGCTGGCTCTACCCCCTGATTTAACTCAAACCGAACTTCTGACGCTACCTGACTAAATTTCTCAAGAATTTCATTCTTGTAAATACCGGAAATATCATTTTTGAGGTTTTGCTCTATTTGTAAAATCATTGTTTATCCTCTACACCATAATACATTGGTATTTCGATACCATTATTTGAAAGGAGCACATGATCTGGAGTAATCTTTTTAATAAAATAATCATTTCCCAGATTCGAGCCCTCCATGTACTTCTTGCCGTCTTTTGAAACTAGAAACGGTGTTTCCCCTACACTCACGCTCCTAATCACTAGCTTGAGGCGATCACGAACGTTATATAAATTCTCAACGATAGTCGGGCCAACTCCATTGGTTTGAATAAATTCATCATACAGAGCAACCCAGCGCTTTAGTTCGTTTTGGGTCAACTCGCCGTCAACTTTAATACGTGCGTTCTCGATAGTAACCTTAACACGGCTAGACAGGCCTTTTTTCTCGATAAACTGTACCAAAGCTTCTTTACGTTTGATTAGGGTTTGGACAGAACGATCATCAATAGATTGAATACCACTGACATCGGACATGATATTGGCTTTGATTTGCGCCCAATCCGCTTCATCACTCACATAACCATGCGCAGCGAGCTTACCTTCCTCTAGGTTGCTAAATGATAAATCTAATTGGCCTAAAGCACGCGCCACTTGGGTAGCATTGGCAACCAAGTCTTCACGTACCCATACCCGATAATTGATCCCATTCCCCGCTAATAAAGCCTGATTCATCAATTCACGCTTATCATCGCGAGTTTGAACATAACCAGTGATAGCAATACGACCATCTGGGTCACGAATCACACTGAGATTAGTCGGCTGCAATTTTTTCACTAAGTCTTCAGCGCGCTGCTCAGCAGACTCGCTTAAACCAACTTTCTCTGCAATACCACTAATATATGGCCTAAAAAATAATAAGTTAGCCAATAACAATAGACCTAAACCTAAGGCTAATAAAGTCCAACCCAAGGCTTTAGATTTCGGTTTAACCCGCATCGGTGCTGAACCTAGAGTCGAAGCACCTGCTAGTTTGATTGCCTCAGCAGGCTTAGCTGTTGCTTTTACTATCGGCGGAACTAAGGGTTCGTTTAACTTGGTTTCATGTCCACGTCGGCCGGGTTTGCGCACATCAGCGATAAAAAAGTCGATACTGCCTAAACTCACCACTTGATAGGGCTTCAGTGGATGTATTCCTAAATCAACTTCTTTATTATCAATCAGCACAGGCTTAGCAAGTGCTTCTAAACTGATATTTTCCTCATCGACTTTTAACTTAAGGTGCAGATCAGCGATATTTTCATCATGCAAGATAATATCGCTAGACATGGATTTGCCGATAACAACTTCAGCAACCTTTAAGCGAACTAAAGCACCAGCATTGCTGCCACTAAGCACTTTCAATAGATAAGGGGTGTGCTGCATGCTCATATTGTTTGAGGCTCTTTTTTATAGGTAAAGTGGTGAGCTAATGATTTCACAAGCACAACTCAACACAAAAACTTAGCGATTAATGACATCCACCACATCAAAACCGGGGAAACGCTCTTTAGTAGCCACGTCCTTGTTCACTTCAGCATTGGTCGATGTAGGGCGCTCATTGCTATAATTTACTTGTCCCTTCGCATCTATCCATTTATACACTTGTGGGCGCTCAAGCTTTTGGTTATCCATCATTTTTGCCATGTCTAAGACTGAACTCACAAATCGCTCTGGCCCTGTGAAATAGAT
Source organism: Thiothrix eikelboomii (assembly GCF_900167255.1). Lineage (GTDB taxonomy): Bacteria > Pseudomonadota > Gammaproteobacteria > Thiotrichales > Thiotrichaceae > Thiolinea > Thiolinea eikelboomii. The sequence continues at coordinate 62,109 of NZ_FUYB01000005.1, read as the reverse complement.
CATATTATCTACTTCGGACACCTCCCAATGATACTGACTATCCAATACATTCAAGCGTTTCATCGCGGTGGTAAAGGCTTGCGGAGTCATTTTTTCTAAGCTGACCGAACCACGCTGTGCCTCATTTTCCTTATAGACATACAGAGTCTCTCCGTCGAAAAACCAAATTAAACCATAGGTTTTAACCAAGTTATCGAAGATAACCTCCGGCAATTGTTGTTTGTAGTGCAAACTCACCACATCCTTAATTTGGGGACTAAGCACTACCGGCACTTTCTGGGTGGAGGCTAAAGTCTGTAAAAGATCAACTAAAGGCTCTTGATCAGAAAAATGCGAGTAGGCCTGCTGACTCCAAGTTAACGGAGCAGCCCATGCTGCTTTTGTTAGTAGCAACAAACAAACAATGAGTATTCTTACTAACATTACTAATTCAGCCTAAGTATTTTCTATAGTATCAATGATTCCAAAAATAAGTCAGTAGGTCGAATAACACCCAGATGAACGCATCAAAATGACGGAGTAACAGACTCCGCTAGGATGATATGAGACTTAACCACACTCTGCTTCAACAACAGCATAGCTAAAACTGAAAACAAGCCCTAGGCATACTGTCAGTCAAGTGCTACCACTCGTCAGCTTATTAAGGTGTTGCTACCCTAGAAGGGTTTTAAAATATAGCCTCACAATAAAAGCATTCTGTGGCTGCGAACACAGAATAGATAACAACTAGACTAGCGGAGCTGTATAGCAATTATGACAACAGCCATCTCCATTACAAAAAATTTTCAAACAACCAAAGCCAATAACAACACCCAAAACCTGAATTTCAGCAATAGCTTTAATTGGTCAGCAGGGTCTAGCTTGCTCAGTGAGTCAACTCAACAGATGCAAATGATGATTTTGGTGATGCAGCTCTTACAACAACTCATGCAACAACTCAATCAGCACCAAGACCCCACCAATCAAGCTCAACCCGCTACACCGTTAAGCTTGAGTCAAACCGAGCAAAGTATTTTGCAGAGCAGTTTCGGCGACACTAAAACTACAGTAGCCGTGCTAGATGGGCGCAATCAAGACGGGAAGTTAACAGTCGGCGATACGCTGATTGTCCAGAACTCAGCAGGACAAGAATTAAAACGTAGCACCTTAAGCAGCAATGATATGTATGAGTTACGTTTTCGTGAAAATATGCTGAAAAACGGCCTAGCCATTGAGACAGGTTGGGAATTTACTGATCAGCTCGTGAGCATCAAAGATGCAGCTTTAGCTCAACCGGAGTTACGTCAGTTTACCAGTGCCAATGGTTTAACGGGCACAGAGCGAGTGCTAGAGCGCAATCAATTTTGGGAAGTCGTTGAACGTGAGGGTAATCGCTATTTATTAATGCGTACCAGCAATGATCAAAACCAAACTGTTCAAGCTTCTGATGCCATTAATGACCTTTTCGACCATCGCCAAGCCTATGCCTTTGATTGTGCTAGCCCAATGTCAGTACTCAATTTAAAAGCTAGCTTAGATACGATTGGTGCGGATGACTTTAACCGTAATGCGGGGCAATTGATGCTGGCTTCTTGGTTTGATCAATACGATGCTTCCCAGTTTGATGGCGGCTATATCGCCCAAGTCAGAACGGCAGAGGCAGGTGAAATTAATATTAATGGGATTCGCAATTTAGCCGGTGAAACTGCTTTATTCGACCCAAGTAAGGGTGATCAGCTGATTCCGGGCAATGGCTATTATTTTGATTTACCCGGTGATAACAGCAGCGCCGTCCAAGGTTGGAATGCCTTGTATTTAGGCCAGACTGAAGACGGTCATCACCAATTCTGGAGTAGTAGCATCGGTAAAATTAATGTCGACTTTACCAATAATAGTTATCTCACCACCGGTCAGTTAAGTGGCTATTACCTAGGTGCAGTGGTTTCTGATCCGAATACTACTCGCTTACAGGCTTGGGATGACGATGGCTCGGTCGTGCGCTGATGCAGATAAACGGTGTAAGTTGCAGCTCAGAATACTTAGTTATAAACTCGGCTTATAAAATAATTTATAAGCCAGTTGCTCGATCTTTCACAAATGTACCAGCCGGCCTGTTCAAAGCAACAGTGCTGGGTATGGGTCTGGACATGGTAGGCCATAAAGATAATAACAATGACTGATGAACGCCGCCGGATAACGCTTAAGCTCCTCGCACCGCCTTCATGGACACCTGCAGCCGTGCGCATGAACAATTTACTGCTGACTAAAACTCAGCCGTTTGCCTTTTTTCTTAGCGAAAATAAAGCATTTCGCCTACAAATTTTCCCTGCCGAACCTAATAGCAACTTAGTCTTTCCCATTGGTCTTACTTTAGGGATTGGTGATACCACAGCAGGATTATGGCTATCTGAATGGCCGTTATTAGATCAAATTCGTAGTTATATTCCAGAAGGTATGTTGGCTCGCTTGCCGGAAAATTTAGGTATAGCCCTTGCTGAAAATGCGTTAGACCCTCTGATTACCCGCATTGAAAATGGCTTAGGCAGCAAAATAAAAATTCAATCCTTGTCTGCCGACAAAAACAGTAACTTGTATGCCCTACCCCTAAGCTTTGAACTCCTTGAAGGCCAGCGCAATGCGCATCAACAAGAACAAATGACCCTAATTCGGGGCTTATTAATGGTAGAAGAGCGGCTTTATCCTTTGATTCAAGAGCGTTTACGCTTTTGGCCCTCAGATACCGAATTACAATGGGAAAACTTGGAGGCTAATCTATTTTTAGAAATAGGTACCGCCACTGTTTCGGTACAAGAAGTTAATCATTTCGAACCCTCGGATATTATTTTATTAGATAATAATGGTTTCCGTAGGGATGGTTTAATTCGTCTGCGTTTAAACACCCTGCTCTACTGTGGAGCTCAACTCATTGCTGAACCAAACCGGCAGATCACTATTACGACGGACTGGAATATTATGAGCGACAATGATCAAAAACAAAGCGTTCAACAAATCAATCAACTACCCGTGCAATTATCCTTCGACTTAGGGCAAAAAACCTTGTCTTTCAATGAAGTCAAACAACTACGCCCCGGCTATGTCATTGATCTCTCACAAAGTTTACCTGAAGTTGTTCAGATTCGAGCTCAGAATAAATTAATCGGTACAGGTGAGCTAGTCGATATTAGCGGACGAATTGGGGTGCGTATTTTGAGCCTATTCGGTAATCGCTCTAAAACAGGTTAGTGAGCAATGGAAACGACTTTTCCAAATCCAATTTTGCTAATTGGGGTACTCACCTTATTAGCTTTAGCGCCCTTTTTAGCTATTTTGGTTAGTTCTTTTATTAAATTAGTTGTAGTGATGCAATTAACTCGTAGCGCCCTAGGTCTACAACAAGAACCACCGAATATGGCAATTAGTGGCATTGCGATTATTTTATCAATTTATATTATGGCACCAGTCGCAATGGAGACTCATGAAATCTTTCAGCAGCAAGGAGTACAAATCACGGATATTCAAAATCCAAACTTCACCACTGCTCTAAGTCAAAGTGCGACACCTTTGCAGAATTTTTTAACCAAACATTCATCTGAAGCTGAACGTAATTTCTTTGTGAAAACGACTCAGCAAATTTGGCCACCTAAATACGCCAAAGACGTGAATGAGCGACATCTGCTGGTATTAATTCCGGCATTTTTAGTCAGTGAGCTAACCTTAGCTTTCCAAGTAGGCTTTTTAATTTATCTACCGTTTATCGTTATTGACTTAATTGTTTCGAATATTTTGCTGTCATTAGGCATGATTATGGTTTCACCTGTGGTGATTTCCTTGCCCTTTAAACTGCTACTATTCGTGATGATTGATGGTTGGTCACGTTTGATTCATGGCTTATTACTGAGTTACTCCTGACATGGATGAGAATAGTTTCTTATTTTTTACTGCTCAATCCATGAAACTGGTACTGTATTTATCCATGCCAGCGATTGTCGTAGCAACTTTAGTCGGTTTAATCATTGGTTTGTTTCAAGCACTGACCTCTATTCAAGAGCAAACCTTACCGCACGGTTTTAAATTAGTCGCCGTCATGGTCGCGATTGGGGTGACTGTCCGTTGGCTGGGGCCTGAGCTTTATAATTATACGATTAGCGTCTTTGATCAAATTGCTTTGGTGCACCGATGATTGACGTTTGGCACTCATGGTCACTCGCCTTAATTCTGACCACGCCCAGAATTTTGATGGCCTTCAGTGTCATTCCCGTTTTTTCGCAGCCCATCTTTCCAGCCATGATTCGTAATGGTGTGATGGTAATGATTTCCTTATCTTTATTACCGTTAACCAAAGATCAACTCACCGGAATCACGCTAGATATTCCAATGTTTGTTTTATTAATTTTTAAAGAATCCTTGATCGGTTTTTTACTCGGTTATGCCATGAGCCTACCTTTTTGGGCAGCACGCGGGGCTGGCTTAGTCATGGATATGCAGCGCGGTGCCATGACTGGCATGTTTTTCTCGCCGACTATCGGTAATATGGTATCCCCCTTAGGTAATTTACTCGCACAATTAGCGATCACTTTAGTGTTTACCAGTGGTGGTTTTATGCTGCTCCTGCAAACTCTAATGCTAAGCTATCAAGTGTGGCCTTTAGATAAGTTTTTTCCTGACTTAACTCCAGAGACAGCCGGATTTTTTGTGAAGCAATTAGATGCGTTGATGTATACGACCTTACTGATTGCTGGTCCTTTTATTGGCATTATGCTGATTATTGATATAGGCACAGGCTTAGTAGGGCGCTATCTACCGCAGCTCAATGTGTTTTTACTCTCCATGCCAATTAAAAGCGCTTTAGTGTTTTTAATTCTAATTGTTTATATCGGTATCATTGGTCGTTATTTACATGATAGCTTTTTAGATTTTGGTGCAAATCTTAATGTACTCAGTAGGCTATTGAATGGCGGAGACTAGCAGCGAAAAAACCGAAAAGGCCACCCCCCAGAAACTGCGGGATGCGAAGAAGAAAGGCCAAGTCCCCAATAGCAAGGATATACCTGGCGCTTTAATTTTATTAGCTCTAACTATTTATTTGTGGGTGATGGGTGACTGGATCATCGCCAAAATGGCCGAACTTTATATTATTAGCTATCAACTACCGACCCTCCCTTTTAATCAAGCTTTAAGTGCTGCGATCAAAATTACGTTAGAAATCGGTTTGTTTGCTATTGTTTTGCCAATTATTGGCGTCGCTACTATCATGGGTATTCTGGGTAATATTGTCCAGTTCGGTATTATTTTCTCCTTCGATCCACTGATTCCACGCCTTAGTAAAGTCAATCCCGGTGAGGGATTTAAGCGGATTTTTTCTATGAAGCAGGTAGTGAATACTTTACTCTCGCTGCTCAAAACTTTAGCCATTAGCATCGCACTGTATATTGTCATGCATGTGGGGTTTTTTCAGTATATGAATGAAATCAAACAATGTGATATCCCCTGCCAAAAAGAGATCACGACTGAGTTGTTGAAACAGCTGATGATGATGATCCTACCTTTAATCATTGTTTTAGCTACACTGGATTTGCTCTTCCAAAGAATGCAGTTCGAGAAAGATCAACGCATGACTAAAGAAGAGATTAAACGCGAGATGAAAGATGCTTATGGTGACCCGCATGTACGGGGTGCACGCCAAGGCATGCGCCGCGAACTCACCGAACAAGACATTCAGGCCAGAATTAAGACAGCTCGTCTGGTGATCATAGACATTGGTCTAGCGATTGCACTCTACTATGAGCAGGATGTTACACCTTTGCCAGTGATAGTGGCGATTGGTAAAGCAGGAATGGCGCGGAAAATGATCGAAATTGCTCAAATTGAGAATGTACCGATCATCAGTGATGCACGCCTAGTAGCTGATTTAATTGAAGAGGGAAAAATAGACCAATATATCCCAACATCTACTCTCGACCGAGTGGCTAAAGCGATGCGCAATAATAAACGATAATGAATAACTCGGTTGCTCCCTACACCTGCATATTAGACAAAGACGATGGAAACTCAGGAACAACAAACAGCCAGTGTCAACAGGGATAATGCCAATACTAAGGATGGAAACAAAGCGAGTCAGCTTTTCACCTCGACCCTCGACCGTATTCGTTCGGGAGAACTCAAAGCACGACTCCACTATTTTCTTTTCCAACAGACTCAGCAGGCTAAAGAATCGGATAGTTTGCTGTCTAAATATAAGCGGCGCTTACTCGATGACTGGCAATTGTGGCTAGGCTTGGGTATGTGTTTAACCGCTGTGATGATGTTTGCTAGCCCACAAAAAACTTGGCTTTGGCAATTACCCTTAATACTGTTGTCTGTGGTATTAGCTCCGCTTATTTTCGAAATTCCAGCCGCCTTAAATAGTTTATTTGGCCATACCGAGCATCAACATTTAGTGGGTAAAGTCATTAGTTTAACTCGCCCAATTATTGAGCGTCGGGGACAAACTATTTTAGAAGGGCGTGAGTGGTTAGTTTCAGGGCCGGATTGCCCGATTGGTGCTGAAGTTAAAATTGTTACTTTAGATGCCAAAACTTTGTATGTAGTCCCGTTGTCAGGTCTAAAGCGCGCAGGTGGTGTATGAGCATCACCGAAAATAGTATCCGAATTTCCCGTCAAGCTGATCATACGGTGATCACCCTACAAGGTGTTTTAGATCAAGAGCTTTCGAGCAATTTAGTTCCGTTAGTTTCTAAAGTAGCACCACCGATCATATTTGATTTACGCCAAGTCAGTTATGTGACCGCAGCAGGGTCACGGGTTATTTTGGGCTATTACCAAAGCTTTGGGGTTAAACCTATTTTACGCTATGCCAATCAAAATATTATTGAACTGCTCGATCTGACTGGGACTTTGAATTATGTCAGCCTCGCCGAAGACGAGCCCATCACTACAGCGAATTAAGCGAGGTTTCCATGCAAAGTGCTCAATCGCAAAGCCTGCTCCATCGAATCACTCGCCGCAGTGATTTAGCACTGGCGGTGTTATTGGTTATGGTGATCTTTATGATGATCATGCCACTGCCTACCCTAATCATTGATATTTTGATTGCCTTTAATATGTCGTTGGCCATTATTATGTTAATGCTAGCGATTTATTTACCTTCACCACTCTCATTTTCTTCATTTCCGTCGGTATTACTTTTAAGTACGCTGTTTCGACTGTCTTTAAGTATCGCCACTACTCGTGTTATTTTAAGTGAAGGTGAAGCCGGACATATTATTCAAACCTTTGGTGAGTTTGTTGTTGCAGGCAATATGATCGTTGGGATTGTGGTATTCCTGATCATCACTATTGTGCAGTTTATTGTTATTACCAAAGGCTCTGAACGGATTGCGGAAGTCAGTGCGCGCTTTTCATTAGATGCCATGCCCGGCAAGCAAATGAGTATTGATAGTGACCTACGGGCAGGTGTCATTACTATGGCTGATGCCCGTAAACGTCGCTCCAATTTGGAAAAAGAGAGTCAACTGTTCGGCTCTATGGACGGCGCGATGAAATTCGTCAAGGGTGATGCTATCGCAGGCTTGATTATCATTATTGTCAATATTGTAGGTGGGATTGCTATTGGTAGCTTCCAACGCGGTATGCCGATTGGCGAAGCGATGGAGCTGTACTCCTTACTCACCATTGGTGATGGTTTAGTCTCACAAATTCCTGCTCTATTTGTTTCCATCACCTCGGGTATTATCGTTTCGCGGGTTACTGTGGATGAGGATAGTAATCTCGGTGAAGATATTGGTCGACAACTCTTGGGCCAACCTAATGCTTTATTAATCGGTGCAGCTGTTGTTACCTTAATGGGCTTAATCCCCGGTTTTCCTACCATCGTGTTTTTCTTTTTAGGCGCAGTACTGGGTTTAACTGGTTTTCTGTTGAAAAGAGTTCAAAATCGTTTTGAATTTGGTGAAGCTGAAGAAGTTACAGTGATTGGTAATCAACGGGCTGAGTTATTAGCGGGCGGAGCATCTTCCTCAGATTTAGAGGCCTTAGACGCGATGCAACCTCTAGCACCCGTCTTAGTCGAATTACCTGAGGCAGCTCGTACCCATATTTCCTTACCTGAATTGAATACTAGTTTTGTTTTAGTCCGAGAAGATTTCTATAAAGATTTAGGGGTCACGCTTGAAGGGATCAGTATTAGCCTGTCTAAACAAATTGAAGACGATAGTTATCGCATTTCAGTGCATGGTATTCCTGTAGGCCAAGGGCAATTAGGGATTAAACAACCCCTTTTAACCCAAAGTGAAACCAGTACACCGGGGCAAAATGCCTTACCACAAGTACTGAGTCGTGGCCTCGACAAACTCACTCCAATGCAGATTCTTACTCGGCACGTGGCTTATATTTTGCGCCGCCAAGCGCCTGAGTTTATTGGTGTGCAGGAAATACATGCTCTCATGGGTAAGTTGGAAGCAGCAGGCTATGCCACTTTAGTGCAAGAAGCGCAACGTGCTGTGAATAAAACGCGAATGGTCGATATTTTACGACGCTTGCTAGGTGAAGGTGTTTCCGTGCGGGATATGCGCCAAATTCTAGGTACAATGATCGAATTTGGTGAAACTGAAAAAGATAATGGTTTACTCACCGAGCGCGTGCGGATTGGTATGCGTCGCCAATTATCTTATACCTATACGAATGGCACAGGGCGCTTACCCGTCTATTTATTTGACCCAGAAAGTGAAAAGCTCGCCCAAACCAGCGTGCGGCAAACACCAGCAGGTGTGCATTTAGCCCTGATGCCTGATGTCAATCGCAATTTGATGAACAACTTACGGATGCTCGAAGAAAATAATCGGCAACTGATTAATGACGGTCCACGACCTGTCATTTTGACCAGTCTTGATTTACGACGGCATTTAAGGACGCATTTAGCGGCAGAATTTCCTGATCTACCGATTATGTCCTTACCCGAGCTCACCGCTAATGTATCCGTCCAACCAGTCGGCGAAATTCGCTTAACGCAGTAGGTAACACCGATGTCTTTAGACTATATACCGACCCGTATGAAAGCAGCGATTAAAAGCCATAATCTACTGATTTTACACGGACGTATCGTGCAAGTGACAGGCACTGTGGTACGCGCCATTATTCCTAAAGTCAGACTAGGTGAACTGTGCATGTTGCGCAATGGGAGTGAAGAATCACCCATTCCTGCAGAAGTGATTGGTTTTGAGCAAAATATAGCCCTGCTTGCCCCGATTGGAGATATGCAAGGGGTATCCGTGCATACTCAAGTGACCGCCACCGGTGAAATGCTACGGGTGGGAGTGGGTGAGGATTTAAAAGGTTGCGTACTCGATGGTATTGGCCGTATTCAGAGTATGGGGGGTAGATCTGAGATTGCCATTCAGGAATATTATCCGCTCTATGCCTCCCCACCAGATCCACTCACCCGCCAAATGGTACATGAGCCTTTGCATTTAGGGATTCGAACCTTAGATGGTTTAATTACCTGTGGAGTGGGGCAACGAATCGGTATTTTCGCAGGCGCTGGGGTTGGCAAAAGCTCACTTCTTAGTATGTTAGTTAAGCATGCTGAAGTGGATGTTTATGTCATAGCGCTAATTGGCGAGCGGGGGCGTGAGGTTCGGGAGTTTATCGAAGAATCACTCGGTCCTGCTGGTATGGAACGGACTATTTTAGTCGTCGCAACCTCAGATCGCCCACCCATTGAGCGCTTAAAAGCTGCCTATGTCGCCACCGCAGTAGCTGAGTTTTTCCGTGATCAAGGCAAGAAAGTATTGCTAATGATGGACTCATTAACCCGCTTTGCACGCGCACAACGGGAAATTGGGCTAGCCGCAGGTGAAGCTCCAGCTCGACGCGGTTATCCACCTTCAGTCTTTTCTGAATTACCCAAGCTCGTTGAGCGTGCAGGTTGTGGAGCACAAGGCTCGATCACGGCCTTTTATACCGTCCTCATTGAAGGCGATGATATGTCTGATCCGGTCGGTGATGAAGTGCGCTCCTTGTTGGATGGGCATATCATTTTATCGCGGGATCTTGCCTCCTCAAATCATTACCCAGCAGTGGATGCTTTAGGCAGCTTGAGTCGTTTAATGCAGCGTATTGCTGCTCCGGGACATCGGCAAGCTGCTGCTCATTTGCGTAAATTGCTCGCTAAACACAAGGAAATCGAATTCTTAGTCCGGGTTGGGGAATATCAGCGGGGTGCTGATCCACAAGCTGATGAGGCCTTGGCTAAAATTGATGCCATCAATACCTTCTTAAAACAAGACCCTGATGAGCATTCAAGCTTTCAGGAAACCGTGGGGCGTTTAATTCAAATTGCTGGGTTTACCGGATGAGCTTAGTCGAACTACAAAAAATCCGTGAACGGCGCTTAGAGAAAAAGCAAACTGAAGTCATGCAAGCTAAACAGGCCGTGACCGAAGCTGAGCGCAATTTGGCACAAACCATTATAAAAATGGAGAAGTTTCGCGAGTGGCGTTTGACGCATCAAGAAGAGTTATTTAAAGGCTTACAAAATCAGGCCTGCACGCCGCAGGTCATGCAAGAGTATCAAACTAAGCTCGTCGCTTTGTCTCAACAAGAAGAGCAATTACGAGCCGCTATTCCGAACGCACAAAAACTACTCGAGCAAGCCAATCAGAACTTAAGCAAAATACGCTCTGAAATGAATGCTTTAGCTATGAAGAACGAAAAAACTAAAGAAATCGTCGAAACCCAGCAGAAAGCTGAGTTGCAATTAGCACTGTATATCGAGCAGAATCAAGATCCTTAAACTTCGCTCCACATTCTCACTAAATTGCTATACGCCGTACTGAGCTGGGCTAGCTCGACACTATCAGCGGCTTTAGCTAATAAGCCTTCACGCGCTTGAGCTAATTGATAGAGTAGCTCACGCTGCTCGGGGCTTTTCACCAAGCTCTGCGCCCAAGTTACTGCAACCAAACGCTCACCTTGAGTGACCGGTGTTACTTGATGCCAAGTACTAGCTGGATAAATCACCGCCGCCCCTGCTTCAGCCTTAATCGACTGCTCGCCAAATGCCGTTCGAATCACGAGCTCACCACCCACATAAGCCTCAGGAGGATTCAAGAAAATCGTGGTGGCTATATCGCTCCGATAGCGCCCCGACATCGGCCCCATCACCGGATCATCAATATGAAAGCCATAACCCATGCCCACTTGATAACGCGCATAAAAAGCGGTCGCTACCCGAAGTGGCAAGACAGCTGCTTGATAGTGAGGATGCTGAACTAAAGCAGACATGACTAGCGCATCTAAGCGTCGCCGTTGCGGGCTATGGGCGGATAACTCTTGGTTATGTTTCACTGCTTGTGCTTCTTTTCCTGCTGAGAGCTTACCCTCAATAAAATCAGCATGGCGCAATAAACCTTGTACTTCTTGTAAGCGCTCGGTATCTAAGACCTTAGGAATGACTAATAACATTAATTGTTCCTCATTACAGCTTTCAATCCCGCCGCGAGATTCGGATATAACAGCTGCAAACCTAATTCATTCAGGAGTTTATGATTTTTAATGCGCCGTGATTCTTGTAAATAAGAGAGCATACCGGCACTGACAACCGAACTCGCCTCAGCCAAACTTAGTTGTGGGGGAGGCGCTAACCCCGTTGCCTGCGCGACTTGATTAAAATAGGCCGTCATGCTTAAAGGCTCTCCATCACAGGCATTATAAATACTGTGTTTAGGTGCCACTTGCATCGCTCGCACGCAAATCTGCGCCAAATCATCAGCATGAATCCGATTCGTCCAGGGGGCTTCTGCCTCAAGCAACACCGGTTCACCGCGTTGTAATCGTTCTAAGGGTAAACGCTCTGCCGCATAAATCCCAGGCACACGCAGAATGACCCAATCACCGTTATATTGATTACCCCACGCTTGCAGGGCAAGCTCTGCATCTGCACGCCGTTTGGCACGCTCAACTTGTGGTTTAAGTGGCTCCGACTCGTCAATCCAACGACCTGCACAATCACCATACACACCCGTGGTCGAAATCAACACAATACGTTTGGGTGCTCCTTGTACGGCTAATAAAAAACGCCGCAAGCGACTATCTATCCCACCACTCGGCGGCGGCGGCAGCAGCCAAAAAATCTCAGCCTCTTCAAAAGCATTACGCGGGAAAAAGCAGCCTTGATCCATATCTCCAAGGCGCATAGCCAGTCCTTGCTTTACCCCCACAGAGAGAGAGGCCGCACTACGCACCCAGCCAGTAGCCTCCACCCCTTGATTTTGATATAAACGAGCAACACGGCGGCCAATATCACCGCAACCCATTATCCATAATCGACTCATGAGCGCTCCCAATGATTGATGCAGGCAGTATAAACGAAATCCCATTAGGCAAAACTAAGCGTTTAGAGCTAGGCCAAGGGCAGCACGTATTGATTTGTAATATAGGAGGTGAATTTTTTGCAGTGGATGATCGCTGTACTCACGAAGATTCATCCTTGTATTTAGGCTGCTTAAAGGGTGAAATTATTCACTGCTCTTTGCATGGCGGGCAATTTAATGTAAAAACGGGCGCAGCCGTCGCTGAACCCGCCGAAGGTAAACTAAAAACTTATCAACTGCATATTCAGAATGGGCAGCTTTATTTGGAGCTTTAAATCCGAGGTCTCCATCGTCTAATCCTCTATTTAGTTATTGCCGAAACTGCTGCAGTTCTTTCAATAACCAAGCCGCACTAGTTTGCTTAGCTTGGTTGGGGCATTGCACCTGATAGGCCTGCCCCGTTAATTCACTCTTAGTGGCACAGAGGCGCACGAAATCTTCAGCTGAGTTAATCTTAGCTTGGAAATAATCGTATTTACGTTGCACATGCACAACCGCCTCACTGCCCGTATAGGTCAAACCATTGCGCTGATAATCGCAGTCAGTAGTCTTGATATAATTCAGCAAATGCTTAATTTCCTGTTGATAATCACTTGCCCATGCTGGTACCGACCATAAAATCCACAAGCCAAACACCCACCCTAAACGACGCTGCATGCTTTGCCCTCAAGTTGATTAGTATTCCGCTTAGAAGCTTTAAGGTGGACTAAAGTTCAGTCATCAAATAGGAAAAACTCCACTCATTAGAACTGCGCATGGCCGTGGACAAGATCCAATCCTTTTCAAACGCAGTGGTCATTCATCCCTCACATCCCTCACCGACGATGATCTTTTATCTAATAACCCAGGCGGATTGATAAAGAACACCACCTTGTATATTTGCCAGAAGGTGGATGTATTTACGTTGCAGCTTGTCGCTTTCATTATGAATAGAACGAAGGTTTAAGCGAGACAACTCTGCTCAATAAACTGGGGTTTTATCAGGATATATCTGTAGGCAACAAATTCTAGCGGGTGAGAATGGTATGCAGCATTTTCAAACTTAAGCCAATCAGTAACAGGGCAAATAGCTTTTTCAAGGTCGCCACAGGCAAACGATGTGCCAGCTTAGCGCCGATAGGTGCTGTAAAAAAACTTACTAAAGAAATCGCTAGGGCAGCGGGTAAATAGATAAAACCAAACGTATATTGCGGCAAACCCTGCACACCCCAACCACTCACTAAATAACCTAAGGTACCGGCGATAGCAATCGGTAGGCCAATCGCGGCTGAAGTTGCAATCGCTTGCTGAATTTTGACATTGCACCAAGTCATAAATGGCACTGACAATGAACCTCCACCAATCGCAACCAAGGCAGAAACCCCACCAATCACCAAACCTACCCCAGTTAAACCTAAGGGACTCGGCAATTGGCGTGACGGTTTAGGTTTGATATTCAGCCACATTTGTACTGCAACATAAGCCATAAAAACGACAAAAAAGATTGCCAAAGGCAAAGAAGGAATATAAGCCGCGATCAGTGCCGCCCCAAAGGTACCGATTAAAATACCCGGGGTAATACCTTTAACAATAGGCCACTGAATCGCTCCATGCCGTTGATGTGCCCTCAGGCTAGAGGCTGAAGTAACAACAATCGCTGCCATCGAAGTCGCAAGGGAGACATGCACTAAATGCTCAAAGGGCAAACCTTGGGCTGCAAACAATGCGGTCAAAGCAGGTACCATAATGCCGCCACCACCAACCCCCAGTAAACCAGCAAAAAAACCCACGACCGCCCCTAAAGCCAAATAGGCGAGTATCCATTGCAGATCAATCATTAAAAATACTCTTCATTCCACGGGTCAATTGACGCAAATCCGCCGCACTCATTAAATAAGCGGGCATAATATAAATTAATTTACCAAACGGGCGAATCCATACACCCTCTTGTACAAAACGTGCCTGAACCTCAGCCACCCGTACAGGCTCATGCATTTCTATCACACCAATTGCACCGAGTACGCGCACATCAGCCACTTGCGGATGCGCTAAAAGAGGGAGCAATTCTTCTGTTAAAATTGTCTCAATCTGCTTGACTTGTGCTTGCCAAGGCGAGGCAAGAAGCAGCTCAATGCTGGCACAAGCTACCGCACAAGCCAGCGGATTAGCCATAAAAGTCGGGCCATGCATTAACATGGGCGCTTCACCTTGCGAAATCCCCAGAGCGACTTGGCGAGTGGTTAACGTCGCGGCTAGCGTCAGATACCCCCCAGTGAGTGCTTTGCCCACACACATAATATCGGGGCTAATACCTGCATGCATGGTGGCAAATAATTCACCAGTACGCCCAAAGCCGGTCGCAATTTCATCCAGAATCAGCAGCACCTGATACTCATCACATAAGCGGCGCACTTGGCGTAAATACTCCGGCGAATAAAACCACATCCCCCCCGCACCTTGCACAATAGGTTCTAAAATTACAGCCGCCAGTTCATGCTGATGGCCTTGGATGAGTTGCTCAAACTCCGCTAGATCCGCTGGATTCCACACTGCCTCGAAACGAGTGCTAGGCCTTGGGGCAAATAGCTGCTTGGGTAAAATGCGCTGGAAAATATGATGCATGCCATTGACTGGATCACAGACACTCATACAAGCAAAGGGGTCGCCATGATAGCCCCCACGTATGGTGAGCAATTTATGCTTGTTGGCTTGGCCTTGTGAATACCAATACTGCAGCGCCATTTTAATCGCCACTTCAATCGAAATCGAACCCGAATCAGCTAAAAAGACCTGTTGCAAAGGTTCTGGCGTTAAGTCGACTAAATACTTGCCTAATCGAACGGCAGGCTCATGGGTTAAGCCACCAAACATAATATGGCTCATTTTCCCCAGCTGCTCTTGGATCGCAGCATTCAAAAACGGGTGATTATAACCATGAATCGCACACCACCAAGACCCCATACCATCAATTAGCTCACGACCATCGGCCAGCTTAATCCTTACGCCTTGGGCTGACTCCACCGGATAACAAGCCAGTGGATTTTGCATCGAAGTATAAGGATGCCAAAGATGCTCACGGTCAAACTCAAGCCATTCATTAACACTAGTGAATTGAGAGGTATTCATACCAAACTACTGGATATAAGAAAAAAAACGGGGAGCAACCAGATGGTGCTCCCCGCTCTGACTATAAACAAATTTTAGCTTAAGGTCACTCTTGGGTAGTCGGTTGACCGGCCACGACCGAAGGTGTTGTCTCAGGCGCTGACTCCTCAAGCTCAGGTAGCTCACTATCGACGGTTTCTATCGTATCCGCTTCTTCTGCTGGCATATTTTCAGCCACACAGGCATCGACAAATTCAGGCACTTTGTCTTCAGCTACTTTTTCATCAATCGCAAATTCCTCACAAGCGATTCGGATTTCTGCTTGTAATTCAGCGCTATCCATTTCGGGATTAGCCGCATCGACTTCATCACTTGAATCAATAGTATCTTCGACGATTAAAGTGGGTTCAGCGGGTGCTGTCGCAGGATCAGCAGCGAAGGCAGCACTCGTACCTAGGCAAAAGAAAAGCGCCGTGATGGCTAAACTTGTTTTTGTTAATTTCATAGTAAATTGACTTCCTGAAAATAGCTTTATTTAAATCTTTAGCGTGAAACTTCTACTCGATAGACTCAAGATCCTTCCCTGAAGTTCCAGCTCTCGCCAGATTCTTATACGCCTGTCTTTATTGGGTCGCAACAAGATTTATGCATAATAAATCAGCTAAACTTAGGCTTGTTTTTTCGCTAACAAGGCAAGTTTATGGGCACAGCATTGCATCAACTCAAGGTCATTGAAATGGCGGGTCTTGGCCCTGCCCCTTTAGCTGGACAGCTGCTAGCTGATTTAGGGGCTGAGGTGATTGTGATTGATCGAACCTCAACGCCCGCTGACCCAACAGATATTAATCGGCGACATAAACGCTCAATCGCGCTCGACTTAAAAAATCCTGCAGGTCTAGCCATTGCTCAGCAACTGATCGCCGCAGCGGATGTTGTCATTGAAGGTTTTCGCCCCGGTGTGATGGAGAAACTTGGTTTAGGTCCTGAAGCCTGTTTGAGTCATAATCCAAAGCTGATTTATGGCCGGATGACGGGTTGGGGGCAAACAGGCCCATTGGCACAAACGGCGGGGCATGATCTGAATTATTTAGCACTCACAGGCGCCCTGTATCCACTCGGAGTTGCTGGCCAGCCACCGATGCCACCGTTGAATTTAGTCGCTGATTATGGGGGTGGAACGATGTTTTTATTACTGGGCATCCTCGCTGCTTTATATGAGCGCGACCGCTCGGGTCAAGGCCAAGTCATTGATGCAGCGATGGTCGATGGCGTACCTGCCATGATGGGTTTATTACATACTTGGTTGGCACGCCAATGGTGGACTATTGAACGTGAAGCGAATTTCTTAGATGGTGGAGCACCCTTTTATCGTTGCTATGCCACAGCGGATAACAAATACCTTGCCGTCGCCCCGTTAGAACCCCATTTCTTTAAAGAGTTATTAACCAAAGCAGCGCTCCCTAGCGAGCATTACTCTAGTCAATATCAAAAAGCAAATTGGCCAGAGCGTAGCCAGTACTATGCCGAGATTTTCCGGCAGAAGACGCAAGCCGAATGGTTAAGTCTTTTTGAGGGGAGTGATGCCTGTGTCGCGCCCGTCCTTGATTTCAACGAAGTGGAAGCACACCCGCATAATGCAGCACGTGGCAACTTTGTACGTGTCAATGAGGTTTTGCAAGCAGCCCCCGCCCCTCGATTGAGTCGCACACCCGCCAAAGCACCAATTGCTCCCACAGGAGCGGGAGAGGATACTGCCAGCATTTTGGCGGAACTCGCTTATAGTCCTGAGCAAATCGCTGCCCTACGGGCGCTAGGAGCACTGACTTAAACTTTGAAGGCTGTTTAGCCAGCCAATAAGTTGGGGTCTCGACTGCCATTAGCTTAAGTGGCGGAATGTGCTATGCACTCGCCACTGCTTTAGTGGTATCAGCCTTTCACACCGACTCGCCCACTGCAGTCAGTAGCATGCAGTATACACAGCGCCCAACCATGCATCCCGTCCCTAGGCAACAGCCACTACCGGACGAACCACCTTCTGTTCCCGAATCGGTAAATTAGCCACGGCCGCTAGCAGGGCAAGGGCAATATCGGCATACCACATCCACGTAAAATCACCGAAACGGGTAATCGACCAGCCACCTAAATAAGCGCCTAAGAAACCGCCGAGTTGATGCGTAAAGACGGTTAAACCAAATAAGGTTGCCAGATAACGCACCCCAAACAATTTACTCACAATCGCGGCCGTCGGGGGTACGGTCGCTAACCAAGTAAAACCTAAGCCTATCGCAAAAATATAAAAGGTCCACTCAGTACGTGGCATCATCAGATACCAAATCACTAATAAAGCCCGCGAAGCATACATGGCAGCCAATACATATTTACTGCGATAGCGCGACACACAATAACCCGCATAGAGACTGCCAAAAATATTTGACAGGCCAATAATGGCTAATGACCAGCTTGCGACCGTAGGCGGCAAACCACAGAGATTCACCTCGCCGGGTAAATGCGTCACCAAAAAAGCAATATGAAAGCCACAAGTAAAAAACCCTAAATGCAGCAGCAAGTAGCTTGGATCTTGCATCGCCACCTTAACCGCTTGCCAGACACCCCCATCCTTTGTTTTGGGCGCTGGTACAAACTTTTCCTTACCCATTAAACGCGCAATCAGCGGCAAAGCAGCGAGGGTGATCAGCATCATCGTCCACATCGCCCCCATCCAGCCAAACACTTGGATACATTTTTGCATCAGTGGCGCAAACACAAACTGCCCGAATGAGCCACCCGCATTGATCACCCCTGAAGCCTCGGCTCGCGCCTCAACGGGTAATCGCTGCGCGGCTGCCCCAATCAATACCGAGAAACTCCCCGCACCTGAACCTATCGCCAAGAATAGTCCAAGTGATACCATCAGCCCAAAACCAGAACTCATAAAAGGCGTAATACCCACACCGAAAGCCAAGACCAACAAGGCCACCACTAAAATAGCTTGTGGACCATAACGATCCGAAAGCGCACCTGCTACAGGCTGAATAGCCCCCCAAGTAAATTGGCCAATCGCTAAAGCTAGGCTAATCGTGGTAATCGCCAAACCAGTACTGGTCGTCAATGGTTCGATAAACAACCCTAAAGATTGTCGTGTCCCCATCGTCACCATCAATATCCCCGCTGCAGCTAAGGTCGTGATTAGCACTTCGGGTTTGCGTAAAGCCTGAAACATCGCCTAGTCCTGTTGTTTTAGGTAGAAGGCTGTCCATTTTAGAGAGACCTACGCCAATAAAACAGACCATAATCAGCGCCAAGCGGTCAATGGCTTATTGACATGGCCGATAAACTATACTCGCGCCCAAGTTAGTTAGTAAATAAATTGGCAACACCGAAGTTGAACAATTATTTAAGCGTGTGCTCGAATAAATATAACTCATGGTAAGGACTGACTAAGATGCCTGTTTTAACTTTGAAATCCCTGTTATTGAGCTTAAGTTTAGCAGTAGTTATGCAAGCAGCTCATGCTGCAGGCACGACTCAAGCGAGTCAACTCGAGCAAGGGCTCAGTGATGCTTTGCGCTATGACCCTGCTAAAGCTGAGCGCATCGGTGATTCTGGCCAAGCGATTCAGGCCTATATGCGCGCTGGAATTGTGAATAAAAAGCCTAACCTACGTGCTGATTACACCGATTATTATTTAGTGAATAAGCCTGCCCACTTTATGGGGCACGAGTTAGTCATGATCGAAGAAGAGTACATGACGGCTTATATTGGCTGCTGTGTGAATGCAGGTGCGGGAATTACGGTGCGTTTAACAGGTGATGATAGCGCCCTACAAGCTTTTGCCAAAGCCAATGCTTGCTCAGTGGAAAACAAGGTCGATCTTAAAACGGTGTTAAAAGAACTGGGTTTAAAAGCTAAACTACCTGCAGGTCAATATACGACTTTAAGCTGCCGTGAGCGGGATGCCTTGCAAGTCGAGTAAACGAATATCCGTAAAAACACCGGAGCAAAACTCCGGTGCGACAGGATTTATCCTAAGCCAAACCTCAGTGGGTTGGATTTGGCCTTAGGATTGATTTTTTTCAGTGTAGGAAAGAGCCGCTAGCGGTCTGATCCAAATGTATTTTAAAAAAGGGGGATTGAATCACTTCAAAACCCCAAACTGCGAAGTGAAAACAACGACTGATTAGCTGTTGTTTAGTGCAATAAGGTGATTTTAAAGCAATCCGACCAAATATCCAGTTACGGATAAGTAAGCATTTGGTAATGAAAAGTTAATCTTATTGAGCCTGTACCCTATTTCATTGTCACCATTTCTTCGGCACTCACTGGATGAATCGCTATCGTGTCATCAAAGTCTTGCTTGGTTGCCCCCATTTTCAATGCTACTGCAAAACCTTGCATCATTTCATCGACACCTTTGCCCATCGCATGGCAACCAACGATTTTTTCGTCTTTGCCCACCACAATGAGTTTCATATAGGTTTTAACTTTGTGCTTCACAAATGAATAATACATGGAATTAAAATCGGTTTGATAAACCTTCACTTCATCACCGTATTGCTCACGAGCGGCCTCTTCCGATAAGCCAATCGTGCCAATGGGTGGATGAGTAAACATTACCGTAGGAATTAAATTATAATCCACTTTACGCCCTTGCATACCACCGAATAAGCGATCAGATAAACGTCGACCGGCAGCAATCGCAACTGGCGTTAATTGCACTCCGCGCTTATTGATAATATCGCCAATGGCATAAACACCGGCAACCGAGGTTTCTTGATACTCATTCACATCAATCAAGCCATTCTTGGCAGGTTGTAAACCAATAGTATTCAAACCTAAATCATCGGTATTCGGTACGCGCCCAATGGCCCAAATCAGTTGATCTAAATTTTCTAAAGTTTCACCGCTTTGATAATGCACGGTTAATTGGCCATTATTCTGTTTTTCGATACTAGCAATTTTATCATTATCATGAAAAGTAATACCATCTGCTTCCATTTGCTTACGCAAACCTTGCTGAATCATAGCATCGAAGCCAATTAAAACTGGAAAACCTTGGTGCAATAAATGCGTATCACTACCTAGTGCATTTAAGACCCCTGCCAATTCTAAGGCAATATAACCACCACCGACTACTGCCACTTTTTGGGGTTGCTCTTCTAATTCAAAAAAACCATCCGAAGTAATCCCTAACTCAGCACCCGGTATATCCTTAAACACCAAAGGACGGCTGCCAGTCGCAATCACAATATGATCAGCCGTATAGCGCTCGCCTCTCACTTCTAAGGTATGTGCATCAAGAAACCGAGCTTGACCGTAAATTAAATCAATTCCCGCCTTAGCTAGAAAATCATCCCGATACCAATCATTAATCCCGTCAATCAGGTTCTCGCGCTTCATGACTAACTTAGTCCAATCCACCTTGCCCGGAGTGAGATCAAAGCCATAATCGCGGGCATGAACTTGAGCATGCGCCAATTCTGCGGCATACCACATGACCTTTTTCGGAACACAACCCCGATTGACGCAAGTACCACCTAGATCGTCATTCATTTCAACCACAGCGGCTTTTTTACCGTAAGCGGCTGCTTTTTCAACCACGGATAAACCGCCACTTCCTGCACCAATCGCAATCACGTCATAATGCTGGTTCATAAGATCCTCTCGACTTAAGCCAATGAAAATGTCGGTGAAAATTGCAGCTAGCCTGTTCTCTTTGAAACCCAGGCTAGCCTAAGTCTAAACCGACAGAGCGGTTAGGTGTTGCTGGCTAACCAAGCCTCTAATTTGTCAGAGCCACCAATATGCTGGCCATTGATAAAGATTTGGGGGACTGAATCTTGACCCGCGACCGCACGCAGCGTCACATTGCGATAGTCTTTATTCAAAACTAACTCATCAAAGGCAATCCCTTTTTCTTTCAGCTGAGCTTTCGCCTTAGCACAGAATGGACAACCTAAACGACTGAAGACTGTCACATCCAAAGGCTTCTTTGCTCTAGGAGCAATGTAGTTCAGCATGGTATCAGCGTCAGAGACTTCGAAGGGGTCGCCATCTTTTTCAGGTTCGATGAACATTTTCACGACCGTACCATCTTTCACCAGCATTGAATAACGCCATGAACGCTTGCCAAAGCCCAGGTTATCTTTGTCGACTAACAAACCCATGCCTTCGGTGAATTCGCCATTCCCATCAGGAATAAAAGTGAGTTTGTCGGCCTCTTGCGCGGCCTTCCACTCATTCATCACGAAGGTATCGTTGACCGACATACAAATAATCTCATCCACGCCATTCGCTTTTAGTGCATCCGCCAATTGGTTATAGCGTGGCACATGGGTAGAAGAACAGGTAGGTGTGAATGCACCGGGTAAAGAGAACACGACGACCGTCTTGCCTTTGAATAATTCGTCAGTCGTTACATCAACCCAAGCATTGTTCTGGCGGGTATGGAAGGTAACCTGAGGAACTTTTTTGCCTTCACTATTCGGTAACATTATTTTCTCCTTAAAAATTAATAAATTAACAAATTAATGCTTTACTGATGTATTGCTTAAATTAGCAACCAGTATGATGCAGTGCAGTATAACTAGGTTAGCCATTAAATAAAAACAGAATGTTTCGCATAAAACATTCTATAAAAACGATGGTTGTTAAGCTAAGAAAGCAGCAACGACCCTATCGGAATTAAGTCGCTAAGGCCAATTCTAGTATAAATTCTGCCCCTGATTCGGCTGAGCCTAGCGAGATACTCGCGTTATAGGCCTTCAGCAAGGAGGCCACAATCTCTAAACCTAAGCCCGTTCCACCTTCATTGCGGCGAGTTGTAAAAAAAGGTGTAAAGATGCGCTCACGATTAGCTGGGGAGATACCTTGGCCGTTATCCTGCAAAGACAGCCATAACCGTTCAGCCCCAACCCTCGCCGTTAAGCGCACCACAGAAGCCCCATGATGTAGGCTATTATCAAACAAATTCCCCAGTACCGACTCTAAGGCATCAGGGGCGATTGCTAAGGGCAGCGCCGGCAGATCCAATACCTCCAACGCTAAACCGCGTTCATGATAGCGATTGGTCATTGCGCGCAGTAGCTCCGGCAACTGACTGGTTTGCTTGCTCGGCTCTAAAGCATCGGCACGGGCTAACTCTAACAAGCGACTCACCAGATTTTTTAAGCGTTGGGTATCGCTAAGCAGATTATCCAAAAAACGCTGGCGACGCTCCGGTGGCATGGTGTCGATATGCTCATTTAATAACTCTAGCGCCCCCTGCATGGAAGTAAGGGGCGTTTTAAACTCATGCGAAACATGCGAAGCAAAGCGACGAATATAATCAGAACGCTCAGCTAAGGCTTGCGACATACTGGCAAAACTGTCTGAAAGCTGGGCGAGTTCATAAGTCACTGGATTTTTCAAGGGTTGTACATAGGGTAGCTCACCTTGAGCGACTTGCTGAGTTTGCCGAATCAGTTCCCGAATTGGACGTGACAAACTTGAAGAAAGAAAGAGCACCAATAACACCGCCACACTGAGCAAAATCCCTGTGGCTAAATACAACTTGTCTTGTACCAAATACAGGTGTTTGAGAATATTTTTCGGCGTGCGTGATAGATAAACTACCCCTTGCAAACGATTCCCCTCAATAATCGGAAAGGCCGCAAAGACACGAATATGCGTACCACGACTTAAAGAATACAAAGGAGGCGGTGGCTCATCTGAAACCCGTTGGCGAATTAAGCTCGCGTAGTGGCCTTTGAGTGCTTGACTGACCTCGGGAACATGCGCTAAAGACATACCTAAATCGTCTTTGCCTGCAACCACAATACCCTTCATATCTAAAATTCTTATCCCAGCTAGCATCACTTGTTGGGTATTTTGAATTACTGGTATCAATAACGCTCCTGCTTTACGGGCGTAAGCATCCGCCACTTGTGGAGTCGCTATTGGATCAGGACGCGGAGCATAAACAGGCTTAACTAAGTCTAATTCAGGGGTGATCGGCGTATAATAAGGATCAATCACTTCGTCGCGCATATACGAGCGCCGCTGGCCAGCAATCAAAGGGGAATAACTTAAGACATAACCGTAATCAGCCACTTTCGGATGCGTGAGGCGCATCATCTGCCGATAGCTCGCGGCTAAACTAGCGCCCTGTGCAATCAACTCTAACTCGGTTTGGCGAACTAATTCATTTTCATAAATCCGAAAAAAATATAAGGTCGCCAAAGGCAAGAGTAATAAGGTCAGCATCATAATCAACAGAATGCTACGTAGGCTAAAGCGTAGCTTTTTCGGCAGAGATAAACGGGCATTAACTAGCATGGTGCAAGCTTATAACCAACTCCATGAACCGTATCAATAATATTTACACAGCCCACTTCCACAAACTTCTGCCGAATATGGCGAATATGGCTATCAATGGTGCGATCACTCACATAAACCTGATTATCATAGGCTTGCTGCATAATATGATCACGGTTAAATACTCGATTCGGATGACGGGCAAGCAAGATTAACATCCCAAATTCGGTAGCCGTTAAATGCACCGCTTGCTGATCCCAAGTGGCTAAATGTTGTTGTGGGCTAACCATTAATTTGCCACGAATTAAATGATCTGAAGGCGGACTTGGCTCGGCACTAACAGGCTGAGTACGCTTGAGAATGGCATTAATCCTCGCCACCAACTCACGGGGACTAAACGGTTTGGTGACATAATCATCACCACCGATTTCTAAACCCAGAATCCGATCAATTTCATCATCCCGCGATGATAAAAACAAAATCGGTACATTCGAAGTTTTGCGTAACTCACGGCAAACCTCTAAACCATCCATTTCTGGCATATTAATATCAAGCACTAATAAATCAGCGGCTTGTTCACGAAAGCTTTGTACAGCCTCACGCCCATCGCCAGCTTGACGCACGCTCATTCCTGCTTTTTCGAGGGCAAAGCTAATCACTTCACGGATATGCAGATCATCATCAACCACTAAAATTTGTTTGCTCATACTCGCTGCAACTGCCTTGGCCGAGGTTAAAAGTTTATTTAATCAATAATTTGCGGAAATTTAACGAAGGTATTATGCAGGAAAAGTGCAGTCGAATTTAAGGCTCAAAATTGAGTGGATCATCAATCCGACACGGCGTCCAGGTTTGCTCCGGCTTAAACTTTTCTAGCTTTTTTAGATGGCGTGGACTCGACATGCTCCCTGAGGTGAATTCACGCTCACCTTGTTCAAGATGAATGAGCGTCTCCTTAAACATGCCCGTCGTCGGCTTTACTGTATAGCGTTGCAACCGACTTAATACAAAACGCCGACCTTCTGGCTTAAAAGTATAAGTCACGTGTGAACGCCCCGCATTCGGCGGTTTGAACTGGACTTCCAGCGCCCCATCAAGAATCATCAGCTGCGAAAAGGGATCGTCTCCTTCAACTGGCAAAGGAATAAAGCGCCAATACTGTTGTGCGATCTTTAACCCCCCTTCAACCTCAGGATCACTAAGGATCACTAATAAGCGGCGAGCAGCCGATTGAGTGGCTGAGGCAGCTCGCTCCACCACGACTGCATAATCCGTTTCACTGTCCGTATTGAGCCTACCTTCAGCTATCTTTAAAAAGGTAAAGTTTTTCGGAATAAACGGCTCAATCGCGGCAGGGTTAGCCATCGCAGTTGCAGCAGGTGAGTTTGCTAACTGACTCGCGGCAAAGATAAAAGGCAAAATGCTGAGTAGGAATAAGGTACGCATGGTCTAAATATAGCATAAGTTAGCCTAGCTCTTCGGCAGTTCTTAGCACTTGGATTGTTGCAGCTTTTGTTGCAGCCTTGCATCAATCTTTGCAACAATAAGATTTTCAGCCCAAGAGCTTTGTCATGCTTAGTGAACGGCAACAGCAAAAATCGTCAGCCGCTTGCGCAAAAACTAGCTACTCTTAACCAGCAGCTAGCCCTCAGTTAGCTCACTCTATCCCAGCGACGGATAATCGGTATAACCTTCTGCGCCTGGGGTATAAAAAGTCTGCGGATTCGGTGCATTCCAAGCCGCTCCGGTACGAATCCGCTCTGGCAAATCAGGGTTTGCTAAAAAGCCGGTACCAAAAGCGACGGCATCCACCTGTCCGGCCTGAATAGCTTGCTCAGCCTCTGCAGCACTATACCCCATATTACTAATAATAACGCCTTGATAAGCCTCACGCAGAGGGGTAAGCACATCACCTTTTTGGACACCAAAGAAATCACTACGCATCACATGCACATAAGCCAAATTAAAAGCGTTCAAACGCTCCCCTAAAAATTTAGCCAACCCTATCGGATCGCTGTCAATCATGCTGTTATAACTATTTAATAAGGATAAACGTAAACCTACCCGCTCACTGCCTATTTCAGCAGTGACCGCTTCCAGCACTTCAAACAAGAAACGTGCACGATGCTCAACGGAGCCACCGTAATCATCGGTGCGCTGATTCGAACCATCACGCAAGAACTGGTCAATCAAATAACCATTAGCACCATGCACTTCGACCCCATCAAAACCGGCTTGCCTAGCATGGCGGGCAGCTTGGGCAAAGGCCTTCACTAAACCCGGAATTTCATCTGTACTGACCGCACGAGGCAAAACATAGTCCGCTTTACCTTGTGGTGTGTGCGTATCCCCCTCAATCGCCAGCGCACTCGCCGAAATCGGTTGCTGACCATTGCACATATTCGGATGGGCTGCGCGCCCAGCATGCCATATTTGGAGGAAGATCTTACCGCCTTTAGCATGTACCGCCTGCGTGACTAGCTGCCATCCCTCCACTTGCTCGGCGGAATAAATACCGGGTTCGGCAATAAACGCCGAGGTATTAGGTAGGATCATCGTGCACTCGGTAATGATCAAACCTGCACTGGCACGCTGTGCGTAATACTGGGCCATTAATGCATTCGGTAAATGCTCCATCCCCGCCCGACTGCGCGTCAATGGTGCCATAATGGCACGATTAGCAAGGTTTAACTCACCCAAAGACATCGGTTCTAACAGTTTCATAGCCATCCTTTCTAGTTCGCTTATTTTCTGGTGTCAATTAACCACCGGTTGCATTCATGTGTCTAAATAAAATGGGCTTAGCTTGCAGATTAAATTCATGTCCTTGAGGTTTAATCTGCATCGCTTTTTCAATCGCTTCATACAAGGGGGTATTGTCTAAAGGATACGCACGTAGCACGCGCCGCAAATCGACCGAATGCTCTTGCCCTAAGCACAACAACAAACGCCCCTCAGCCGTGACCCGCACTCGATTGCAATCACCACAAAAATTATGGCTATGCGGCGAGATAAAACCGACACGACTGGAATGATCAGAAAAAGAATAATACTTAGAAGGCCCACCGGTTTGTTCGACCATCGCTTGCAAATCAAAACGCTGGCGTAAATCACGCAGAATCTCATCACTTGAATAATAAGCCTCGGCACGATCATGATCGCCGATCACGCCCAGTGGCATTTCTTCAATAAAAGAAATATCACAACCTTTGTCTCTAGCAAACTCGACTAAATCTATCACCTCATCATGATTACGGTGTTTGAGAATGACCGCATTCAGCTTCACCCGCTTAAAGCCTTGAGCTAAAGCGGCCTCAATGCCTGCTAGTGTTTGCTCAATTTCACCCGTGCGTGTGAGTGCTTTAAAACGATCCGCTTGCAAAGTATCCAAGCTAATATTAATACGAGTGATGCCTGCTTGCTTCAAAGCTGCTGCGTATTTAGGCAATTGGCTACCATTGGTCGTGATCGTGAAATCACGCAAACCTTCGAGTTGCCCTAGATCATCGCAAAGTTGCAACACATTACGTCGAGTCAGCGGCTCACCACCGGTAAGACGAATTTTACTTACCCCCAGATTCACAAAAGCGCGCCCAACCCGGGCTAGCTCTTCTAAAGTCAACAACTGCTCACGCGGTACAAATACCATATCCTCAGCCATGCAATACACACAGCGAAAATCACAGCGATCGGTTACTGACATGCGTACATACGTAATACGCCGCCCAAAACGGTCAATCAGCTGTCGCTCGGACATGGTTTTCCTCCTATTTACTCAATCTGGCTAGTCGACGAGCCTATCTTACGCTTTTTTAGCTTATACAGTGAATTCACGACAGAAACCTTACTATTTGCTTTTTTATTTCACATGCACTAAATCTTGCAAGTAAAGATGCTATCGAATGAATAAATTTTAGGCTATTTCATGGAGACTAACGATGATAACGACCCTATTGGTGGACGAGAAATTGATAGCTGAGGCACGAGTGGTGGCGGCAATTAAAGGCACTAATCTGAATCAACTCGTCCATGATTATTTAGCAACCATCATCCATCAACAAAAAGCTGGCGCAAGCTTTGCTGAGTTCACCACCTTAAGTGGGCAAGGTAAAGCGCATACTTGGGCTTTTAATCGAGATGAACTCCATGAAAGAACGTAGTTTTCTTGATACGAGCGTCTTACTCGCAACCGATGACACCCAAGCCCCTGAAAAACAAGCCTTGGCTTTGGCCTTATTGCAAGCGGGTTGGGCCAGTGGTCATGCAGTCATCTCGACTCAAGTTTTGCGTGAGTACTTCTCTGCCAGTACCCAAAAGCTGGGCATTCCGATTGATCTTGCTCAACGCAAAATTGAGTTAATGGCCAGCCAGATGGAAGTCATCAGTATTGATTCTGAGGATATTCTTCAAGCCATCGAACTGAATAAAGCACAAGCCTTTAGCTTTTGGGAAGCGCTGATTATTCGCATGGCACAAAAGAGCGAGTGCCGTGTTTTATATTCTGATGTGATTCAGGCCGAACGCTCACTCGCAGGGCTGCAGATTATTAATCCCTTTCAATCAGCTAACAACTCCAAGCCCTCATAAATTGTTGCTACTTGCAAACTCATCAGCGGGCAAGGCAAATTTAATTCTGCGGCTAAATCATTAAACTGCTGCAACTCCCATAAACCATCCGCTGAGCGTACCAGCATATCGACTTGGATTTTATCTTGAGCAACAATCAAATAAGCCTGCAAAGAGGGCATTGTTTGATAAACCAAGAGCTTTTCCAAATAATCTTTGCGCAAGGTCGAATCTGAACTGACCTCAACAATCAGGCAAGGTTGCTCAAGGATATAGTCACTAGCCTCATCAGGCTCGCAGCCAACGACAACATCGGGATAGTAATAGCAGTGATATTTTTCGGAGTGCACTTTCACCTCCGATGCATAAACATTACAAGCCGTATTGCGCGTAGCTAAGGTCATTTGCACGACACAATTCATAGCAATTCGATTATGCCGCTTACTCGCCCTTGCTATGAGATAGGCCTGCCCACGCACATATTCATGGCGCTCGGTCGCCTGCTGCTCACTGGTTAAATAGTCCGCTTCACTGATTAGAGTCGTCGTTAATGATCGCGCAGTATTCATGACTTATCCGAAATAAATCCACGTTCAGAGCTTACATACTAACATAGCTCAGGCGTAATTCAGCCTAAGGCGAAATTGATTGCTCAATACCTTAATCTCGAAGGCTTAGGTCTACCAACCACCCGCTATTCAATGACCACCACGGTGGAAGCACTGCGCCCAAAAGTTTCAGGATGATACATCTCCTCAGCTTTGGCAGGTGGCACCATGAAACGTCCCGGTGTGGTGGCTCTGGCAATATAGCGATACGTATAAAGCCCCCCGGGTAAGATCGAGGCAAAAGCTTCTGCACGTTCATCACGCAAGTTTTGATGTTCATACCAAGTGCTCAGCCAAGAAAATGCGATAGGCTCTGGTTGAGTCCTCGGTTCTTGTGCAGTCACTGCCAAAGCGGGATTGACCGCTTCAAAGCCAGCGGGCAAGGCATCGACCAAGGCCACATGATGACGATCAGCAGCCGCTAACATCGTTAAACTCACCTCAATACGCGCACCCAATTTCACCCGCCAATGACCGTCTGGATCTTGCTTGACATCTTCGGGATCATCTAAGCCACGATAAACACGGGTCACGCTGAAACCCTGTTCGGCAGCGGCTAAATTTAGACTGGCGGGCGCATACGTCAAGCCAATCCGATAATACAACCGCCCCTCACCTTGTTTAGCCAAAACCAGATCCCGATTCGGCTCACCTTGCAGCAACCACTCCATCGGCAGCGTTGTTTCAACACTATCCAGCGTGCGCCCTTTAAAGCTGTGCTCACCCGCGAAATCATTACCTAACCATGCTTTGGCGACAAAATCCGGTGTTTGTGCTTCGTATTGTTGGAAGTAATCATCCAAGGCCAATAAAATAAAGGCATTGGCTTGAGTCGTCCCCCAATGACCTTGAACACGCTCGTTTTGCAACCCCTTCACCAACTTTGGAATCAAATCAGACTGCGGCTGATCTTTGATTAAAGCCGCCAAGACAATACCATTCGCCGCCCGAGCCGAATGCATCACCCAATAATCACCTGCCTCCAACTCACTACGTAGACTTGCACCCGCCGCCGTTTCTTGGACGCGATTCAGTAGCTCCTGCCGTAACGCTTCACGTTGTTTAACACTCGCCGTATCAGCGGCTAACACATTCAATAACCAACCCGCTGCCTCAGTCGACAGCTTGTTTACCCCGCCCGCTTCATGAATTAAAGCTTGTGCTTTAACACTATCCTGATCATCCACCAACTGGCGCACGTATAAACTATAGGCTTGAATATAAACACGTATTTCAGGTGAATAGTCCTTTGGAAAGTACTGGTCGATGTTTTTTAGGTAGTTCAAACTCTGCGCTAGCAGGTCAGCATCGACTGGATAACCTTGTTGCTGAGCACGAACCAAAGCATGGGTCACATGCACATTCGCATACGGCCAATCACGTGACGAGCCACCCCATAAACTAAACCCACCCTCTGGCGTTTGGCGCTGTTTTAAGGCGACTAAATCCTGCTGCAGGCTGTGCTCAATCGCTTCAGGGGGCGGCAGATCTTTGGCTTTAAATGTCTGTAAGACCTCCTTCAAGGCACTGGTACTCAAGATGCGTGAAGCGATTTGCTCACTGCAACTATACGGGTAATTTTGCAGATAAATAAAAGCATCCGTTAACGATTGCAAAGCGCTAGAGCTAGTCGTGATTTTCAAAGCACCAAACGGTGGCAAGACCTGTTTGGGTGTCTCAACCGGCTGATTAATCGCCCCTTGATCAATCACTCCATAGGTCGCAAAGGCTTCGCTAGTCGCAGGTGTCCAAACTGGCAAACTGCCCGTAGCCGCATCGCTCAATTGGCGACTGACTGCAACCGCTTGATAATCCGCTGCCCCGACCTTGCTAGTTTTTGCCGGGAAGCGCAGTTCCACCCGATCATTAGCCGGAATCTCTAGGGCATAGCCTTGAGCCGCAGGTAACTCTAAATTGTTCGCCGCGAGCGCAACTTGCACCGCTAAGGGTTGATCGGTTTGATTCTGCAAGACCACGGGCAAATCAAAGCTATCGCCAAAGTTCAAGAAACGCGGTGCGCTTGGACGCACCATTAATGCTTTGCGAGCCGTTAAATGCGATTCACCCTTGCCATAATGGGTCGTATTCTGAGCTGCCACAGCCATAATTCGATAACGGGTTAAGTTATCGGGTAATTTCACGGTGGTAGTCACTTGACCTTGGGCATCCGTGATGAGGCTCGGGACAAAAGCGGCTAAAGGATTAAAATTAGTACGTACCACGATACTCGGCGATGCAGCACCCGTCATTTCAGCCATCGCATCGCTACTTTTAAACCGCCCCATTGCCATAACAGGTGCTGCCATTACCGGTCTTCTGGGCATAGCCTCATTCGCTACAGCAGCTTGTGTGAAGCCACCTCCCCCTTGATTCAGCTGCTCAGGGAACTCTGGCAATAAAACGGAGGCACGGAAATACTGGGCTAACACAGAGCTATTGGTTTCAGGATAGAAACTCTCGAGTGGATCCAGTAGCTGATAAGCACCTGCTGTTAAAATGGCCTCATCCACCACTACTAAAGCCACCTCAGCTTTTGCCATTGGCTGACCTTGATGATTCTGAACTTTTACCGTGATGGATGTTTCTTCAGCGGGGGCTAAATCTTGTTTTTGGGGCTGAACCGTCACCGTCAAGTTGCGCTCAGCTTTAGAAATTCGCAAGTTCAACTCAGCGCTAGCCATCGCTGGGCGTTGTGGCAGATGAGTTTCCTGACCGTCCGCAGTACGACGCACTGTTTGCCCAACTAAACTCAGATTCAGATTCACATTCGGTAGCCACTCTGGTTTCAAGGCTAGCGCTAGGGTATGACTATTGCCCTGCATCTTGAAGCGCTGCTCGGTGACTAGACCATTATGATTCACTAGCAATAAGCCCTCAGCATTATTAAAAGGTGCTTGAATCAATAATTGGGCGGTTTCATTGGGAGCATAATGCTCTTTATCGGGGATAATTTGTGCCGACTCCATTTCGACACGGTTGTTGGTTGTTGGCAACTCCTGATCACCACTCACCCAACGAGTGATTCGGCTAATATTGCGCCGCCCCTCCTGATCGACTGTGGTAGCAGTGATCTGATATTGACCCGCTCGGTCGGTGTTAAACTCACATGTTGCCAAACCTTGTCCATCGGTTTGCACTGAACAGCGCTGTACCTCTTTCAACTGGCTACCTGCACGCTCTTGAGAAAAATCGACTAATCCTGCCTCGACTAATACAGAACTCTTCCCAACCGCTTGTCCATCAATATCAACGGTGATTAACTCCAGTTTTAAAGCTTGGTTTTGCTCAACAAAATAGCTCGCCGTTTTCAAGCCGACATAAGTACTTGCAGGATGAATTAACAACTGCCGCTCAGCCGTCCAAGTTTGACGATTCACATCCGTGATGCTCGCTTCAGCACGTACTGAAATCGGCAGGGGATAATCAGTATTATTCGGTTGCAATAGCAAAGCATGTTGCCCCGCTGCATTGGTTTTACCGGTAAAACTAGCAGTGACCACTTCCTGCGGCACGACATATCCCCAACGTAGCCAAACCGGCTTAACCAAGCCAAATGACCATTCGGCTTGATTGGGGGGTGTATAATTTTCTGGATGAGCGCTCAACTGCCAAGCCACCGGAGCAGCCGCCAAGCCACCCCCTGCATAATAACTAGCCTGAGCCTTAAGATGAATCGCTTGCTTCACTAAATAAGGAGCTGGATTAGTCAACTCAGCTTTCACTTCAAACTCTGGCGTGCGGAACTCTTGGATCTCAAAGCTGTGGCTATACAACAAGTCGTCTGAATGAGGGCGTTTGAACTGAACTTGTGCCGGTCCTAAATTCGGGGTATCAGGAAGTTTAAACGCAAGATTGAAACCACCCAAACCACTTAACTGCGTTTCACCCTCGGCCATTTTATTCCCCGCCGCATCGAATACTTGATAACGCAAAGTGGATAAATCCGACGGCCAGTTTAAAATACTCGCAGGTTTAGCGGCACGCTCTCGCACCCAAGCTTTGAGATGAACCTCTTCCTTAGGACGATACAAATGGCGATCATCAAAGACATACCAAAGGGTTTGACTGGTTTGCTCACGAGCCTGCCAAACATCAGTTGACCAAGGATGCAAGGACTCTGGCAAGATGGCAAGATCATCCCCTCGTTTAGCTTCTAGCCAGCGAATGCTTGGCTCAGCGGGCAAATGGGCAGCATTCGCCAGCGGGGCTGACTCGATATAAGCTAACGAGGCTAAACCTTGGTCATCGGTAGTTTCGGTGGCAAATTTTGCACTGGTTGAGCTATGCAAGCTGATCGCTAAATTAGCGAGCGCTTTGCCACTGGCTAACTCACCACCCCATGCTAATAGCTTATCGGCATAAGCATAGGCATCTAAACCTAATTGTGTAGCTTGCACCCAGACTAACAGTGGGGATTGGCGTGGATCATTCGCCGTGGGTTTTACGGTGGCCTCGCCCGGCTCAACTAAAACCAATAAATGTCCTAATTGCCCCGCCGACAACCACTGCCCTAAAGCAATTGGCGTCGTCACCACGGCATCGGGTTCTGCATTCAGCGTTAAAGTTTGCTGACTGACGGTTTTACCGGGGAGCTGCACGGGCTGATTAGGATCATGTTGCCCGTGTTGTAGGGCTTGTGCCTGCTTGAAAAAAACGGGCCAATCACTCGGTTGCACGTGCTGAATCGTCAGTTTGGCACTCCGATAATTAGTACTATACAAAGGCAACTCAGCGGGTAGCTTGGGGTCTAGAGTTGCCAATAAAGAAGTTGTCATGGCAAGACTGGCGGGGCTTTTCTCCACTTTAAAACTAAAACTGGATTGGTCACTTAAAGTTTGCCCGTATTGATCTTTTAGCTCAGGAGCAACTGTCACGGTGTAAGTGGTGTTGGCCTGCCAGCGTGCGCTCAAATACAAACGATCACCTGCCTGATGCTGCTCGAGCTGCTTCGGTGCTGGGCTGACTGTGATTAATTTGTCCAGATTTTGAGCCATTGCCAAAGGATTATTAAACACGATTTCAGCCGTATCATAACGAGTACAACGTTCATAACCACAGCGCTGCTCAGTCATCACTAAAGGGGCATAAGTCCTGAAGCTATACAAATTCTGCGCAAGAGCCTCTCGGGGGCCTTCGGCCGAAGGGGCTTGTGCCGCTAAATTAATAACTACCTTACTATCCGTTTGTAAGGGTTGTGCTAATTTTAAAACCAAAGCTTGACCTTGAGGTGCTTGCTTAACTAAAGCTGCCACCGCTTCATCAGCCTTAATATCCTCTTCAGTGGCTAAGTGTGCAGTTAAGCGCTGTTCATTGACCGTAATTTGAATAAAAGGCAAGAGTGCACTTGACTCAACTCGCTGATTAAATGCCAGAAATAATAGCGGATTTAAGGCCACAGCTTCGCCACTAGGATAGCTATTCTGTAATTGCAAGGTAGGGGTTGTAAACGTCCATTGCAGAGGTTTTGCAAGGCGGCTACCATCGGCAGCTTGAGTATCAGCCGCCACCATCAGCTGATATTCTGTTGCCATCGGTAAGCGAGCATGATCCTTTTGCTCAAATACCAAGACTTGTGTACCCATCCAACGCCAATGCCCCTCTAGGGCAGGTGTCATACTGACGGGGACAGCTTCCGCAATGGTTTGATTTTGGGTGGTGACTGCCACCATCGGGCGATCAAAAGCAAGGCTGATTTGATCGGCAAACTCAACCTCGCCTTGCGGTGCAAAGCGTGTCACCTTGACGGCTCCTGAAGCCTTAACCTTGGGTGCAGATTCGAGGTTAGCAGGGGGCGGAAAAGGCTGCTGCAAAGTTGCAGTCGCTTTAGGCGGCGGCTCACTGCTGGAGCGAATCGCAAAAGCTGTGGATTCCGCAGGTTTGGGCAAGGGTGGTAATCGCTCTAATAAAGCCTTCACCTCAGCCTCAGTTAAGACTTTAGGGGCGATTACGGGCTTAGACTGATCCGGTTGGGCAGGCGCTTGGCTAGTATCCTCACTCATCTGAGCTGGAAACTGCTCTAACTTCGGCAATTCCTGCACAGGAACTATCTCGGCTGCTTGTGTAGGGGCTAAATTCATCAAAGTAACCGCTGTTATCAGACTTATGGTTTTCAATACAGACATGGGTTAGTTCCCGTTCCCTAGCTAGCGTTTTATTGAATACATACAAATTTTAGCAGTGATCGCTAAAAGCATAAGGCAAGCTTATTAATGAGTGTAGATGAAGCTTAGAACTCAAGGTTTTTTAATTAGTTCAATAGGTGCTAAGCGACTGTGAATAGGCTAATAATAAGCTTAAAGAAATTAATCAGCCGTTAGCAATCGCTATTACTCATGCCTTAGTGCCTGAATCGGGTCTAAACGCGCTGCCCGCTTGGCGGGCATATACCCAAACAACACCCCTATCCCAGCTGAAAAGAAAAACGAACCTAAATTGATCGGTGCATTAAAAGTATAAGGTACCTGCATTAAGCCAGAGAGAAAATAGGAAGCAATAGTCGCTAAGATAATCCCGATTAAGCCGCCCAAAGCAGAGAGCATCACGGCTTCCGTCAAGAACTGAAGCAGTACTTCACGCTCCAAAGCACCAATCGCTAGGCGAATCCCAATTTCACGAGTACGTTCGGTAACAGACACCAGCATTATATTCATAATGCCAATCCCACCGACTAATAAACTCACTGAAGCCACTGCACCCAACAACGTGGTCATCACTTTAGTCGTACCGGATAAAGCATCCGCCAATTGACGGGTATCCAGTACATTAAAATTATCATCCATCCCCTCGGAAATACGACGGCGCTCGCGTAATAAATCCGTGATTTGCGTTTGTGCCTGCGTGATTTCAGTTTCATTTTCAACCGAGACTTGAATCGAAGAAATATCCTGATTCCCCGTTAAGCGCCGTTGCACAGTGCGCAGTGGCATGACTAAGGTATCATCCTGATCGCGCCCCATCGCCGCTTGGCCTTTCGCTTCTAATACCCCAATTACCTCACAGGAAAAATTCTTGACCCTGAGCATTTCACCTAAGGGATCTTGATTCGCATACAGCTGTTTATATAAACTTGCCCCCAAAATGCAGACCGAGGTTCCCGTTTGCTCTTCCTGCTCAGAAAAACTCCGACCAGAGGCTAACTTCCAGTTACCGACTGTAAAAAAATCGTTGGTAGTTCCGGTCACGCTGGTTGACCAATTATTGGCCATCGACACGACCGTGGCGGTTCGATTTACTTGGGGTGCTACCCCACTTAAGCCACTCACCGAGCTACGAATCGCTTCAATATCATCCAACTTAAAAGCTGGTGCACCACCGCCACCACCAGGTCCCATCATGCGCTGACCGGTGCGAATTTGGAGGAGATTACTCCCTAAACTCGAGACCTGATTTTTCACCGCCTGCGTTGCCCCATTCCCGAGTGTGACCATCGTAATCACCGCCGAAACCCCAATCACGATCCCCAAAATAGTCAGGAAGGAACGCAATAAATTACGCCGAATTTCGCGCATTGCTAGTAGCAAACTATTCCATAACATAGCCCAGCCCCGCTTGCCGCTTGTCCGCAGCCACCTTGCCATCGACAAAAGTCACAATCCGCTTGGCATAGGCTGCCATTT
The DNA here is from genome assembly GCF_900167255.1 of Thiothrix eikelboomii. Classification (GTDB taxonomy): domain Bacteria; phylum Pseudomonadota; class Gammaproteobacteria; order Thiotrichales; family Thiotrichaceae; genus Thiolinea; species Thiolinea eikelboomii. Next base: position 25,596 of record NZ_FUYB01000005.1, on the reverse strand, counting down.
CAGGTTCATGGGTGACCATTAAGACAGTAATACCTTGATCCCGATTCAAAGAGACCAGTAGCTCCATGATTTCATGGCTGCGTTTGCTATCTAAATTACCGGTTGGCTCATCGGCCAATAACAACACCGGATTAGTTACAATGGCGCGAGCAATAGCGACGCGCTGTTGTTGACCACCGGATAACTCAGCGGGCGTATGCCCTGTCCAAGTGGTTAGGCCGACCTTTTCCAAAGCGGCCTGCGCAGCGAGATGCCGAGCCTTGGTCGATTCCCCACGATATAGAAGTGGCAGCTCGACATTTTCCTGCGCTGAAGTGCGGGCTAATAAATTAAAGCCTTGAAACACGAAACCAAAATAGTAGCGGCGTAAGAGTGCACGTTGATTCCGATCTAGCTGCTCGACTTGTACATCACGGAAATGATATTCACCCGTTGTGGGTACATCTAAACAACCCAGAATATTCATTGCTGTAGACTTGCCCGAACCACTTGGTCCCATCACTGCTACAAAGTCACCTGCCTCTATGCTTAAATCAATGCCTTTTAAAGCTTGGAATTGCGCTTGGCCTTGCCCATAGGTTTTGGTGATCCCCCGCAACTCAATCAGCTTTTCAATGCCCTCACTCATGGCTTCGCACCGGTAGCCGCACCTGTAATCACTAAATCGCCTTCAGTCAGCTCATCCGCACTCACCTCGGTGAATTTGCTATCACTCAAGCCTATTTTGACTTTCACTGCACTGGGTATACCGTCTTTTAAAATCCAAATCTCACCACGACCACTACGACGCCCTTGGCCTTGCCCTCGGCCAGCACCGCCTTGCCCCTGACCTTGCCCACGTTGCCTTTGCATCGGTGGACGCGGCATCAGTTGAGATACTAAGCCCCCACCAGTCTGTTGGGCTGGAGCCGTGGTTTTAGCCTCCTCTGGGCTGGCAGGCTTAAACCGTAAAGCCGTATTCGGTACTAACAACACCGCTTTACGGGATTGGGTACTAATCGTTGCATTCGCCGTCATCCCCGGGCGTAGCGTTAAATCAGTATTCTCAACATTCAGTTTAGTTAGATAAGACACCACATTATCGGTCAGGGTTGAACCTAAACTGACCAGTGTAATCTTGCCTTGATACTTCCGCCCCGGCCAAGCATCCACCGTAAACTCAGCGGCTTGCCCTTCTTTCACCTGCCCTACATTGGCTTCATCAACACTAACTTGCAGCTCCATCTGTTTGAGATCTTCAGCGAGGGTGAATAAGGTGGGTGCGGATAAAGACGCAGCTACAGTTTGCCCCGGCTCTACTGAGCGCGTTAAAACCACACCATCAATCGGTGAGGTGATGGTAGCTTTAGCTAAATTGGCTTGGGCAGAACGTACATTAGCTTGCGCCTCTTTCACGCCCGCTTGGGCTGCTTCTAAGGCAGCTTGAGCACTAAGCTTTTCTGCTTTAGTCGCCGCTGCACTCGCCTTTAAGCCCGACACATTCGCACTCGAAGCCCCTGAACCTGCTTTGGCAGACTCTACATTCGCTTGCGAAGCGGAAATACTCGCCCTTGCCGCAGTGGCATTCGCACGTGAAGAATCCGCACTGGACTTAGCTGCTTGCTCTGCTGCTTGTGCACGCTGCAAAGCAGCTTGAGCCGTTGTTAGCTCAGCTTTTGACGGCAATTTACCACCGCTGGTTTTATATAAAGTTTGTAAGCGCCCAAGCTGAGCACGGGCTTCTGCAGTACTCGCTTTAGCTTGAGCCAACTGAGCCTCTGCACTTTGAATCTGGGCATTGGCTTGTTGCAGCTGTGCTTGGTTTTGCTGTACTTGCGCACCGACTTGCTGAATTTGAGCACTGGATTGACGCTCACCCGCCAAGGCTTGCTGAATACTGGCTTCTGCTTTCAGAATATTCGCATCCGCTTGGGTTAGTTGCGCTTTAGCTTGTGCGACCTTCGCTTCGGCAGTGATTAATGCGGCTTCAGCCTTGGTCAGATTATCTTCCAGTTGATTGGTGTTGAGTTTGGCTAAGATTTGCCCTTTAGTAACGGTTGCATTAGCATCAACCAACACTTCAGCCACAGTACCGGATTGCTCAGTGCCAATATCCACCTGATTCATAGGCTGTAAATTGCCCGTAGCGATCACTGTAAGGTTCAAATCGCCGCGCTTGAGCACTTCAGTTTGATAAGCAGGTACTTCCGTTTTTACGCCGCCATTCGCTTGATATTGCTGATAATACCAATAGCCACCGCCCCCTAAAGCAGCAAGGATGACTAAGGTCACTAAACGCTTGCCAAAACCACTCTTCTTAGCAGCAGGCTGACCTAAAACGGCTTTAACGGAGTCATGGCTGGATTGTATATTTGTCATGATGATTACTGCTTACCTACCAAGCGCCACCTACGGCTTTATACAGGCTGATTAACGCTAAACTACTATCCGCCTGGGCTGACAATACACTTTCTTGCGCACTCAAGACTGAGCGTTGCGCATCTAAGACATTTTGGAAGTCGGCTGTCCCTGCATCGTAGCTTAAGCGTGCTAACTGCTCAGTACTCCGTGCTAATTGCAGGTTCTGCACCAAAATGGGCTGCTGCTTTTGTAAAGCCGCTAAGGTGGCAAAACTATTCGCCACTTCTTGCAAAGCACTCAGCAGCGTTTTTTGATAAGCGGCTACTGCTTGTTCATAGGCTGCATCACGTACCACCACTTGCTGCTTTAAACGCCCCCCATCAAACAAAGGTGCACTGATCGAGGCTAAGAGTGAGCGTACCAAACTATTAATATCGAACAAATCACCCAGATTTTTACCGCTTAAACTTAAAGAGCCACTTAAGTTAAAACTCGGATTTAGATTGGCTTTCGCTTCACCGACCCGTGCACTCGCAGCAGCGACTCGAAATTCAGCTGCCCGTAGATCAGGGCGTTGACGTAAAGCGTTCGCAGGAATTTCCGCTTTTAAACGCCCAGTTGAATTGGGGATCGGCTTAGCCACTGTTAAACGCTGATTTAAAGCTTCTGGGGTTTTGCCCGTTAAGACCGCTAAAGCATATTTAGAACGTGAGACCGCACCGTCTAGAGCAGGAAGCTGAGCTTGAGTCTGACCTAAGCTGAGCTTGGATTGCTCAAGCTCCAAACCACTACTTAAACCCGCTTGTTGGCGCAAACCCGTGAGCCTAGCCGTTTCTTGGCGTGATTGACGATTCTGCTGAGCGACCCCTAAACGTGCTTGGGCTAACCGCAAATTGACATAAGCACTCGCTACTTCAGCCGCTAAGGAGGCCTTTACATCCTCGTAACTCGCTTCAGCTGCTTTAAAATCACTTTGAGCGGCTGCATTCGCAAGGCGATTTGCACCAAAAATATCTAATTCCCAACCTGCATCCAGCCCCGTAGAGAGGCTAGTCCCTGAGCCATTCGCTGTCCGTGCTGAACCACTCGCAGCCAAGCTAGGAAATAAGCTCGCACCCGCTATCACACCTTGAGCACGTGCTGTTTTGACACTCGCTTGAGCAGAGGCTAAATCAGGATTGGCCTGCCAAGCCTCTTGAATCAGTGCCGTCATGAGTGGGTCATTAAATTTTTGCCACCAAGCAGCTTGAATCGGTGCACGATTGGTTTTGACAGTCGCTAATGCCTTATTGGCCATTTGCACCGCTGCAGTAGGTGTCTGACGGGTATCAGTCATGGGCGCACAAGCCGCTAAAGTCCAACAGATCGACACGGTGAGCACCGCTGGGCTGAGTCGCAAACTCATACACTTAACCACCCTTCAATTTGTTTTTGATACGCTTAGTCTGCCTGAGTCAGCTGTAAAGGTGGGTTAGATGAATGTAAAAGTATGTAAAGATGCTTAGCTAGTGCTCAAGGCCAGAAGTACTTCACTCTGCTGCACTTCTGGCCTTAAACTAGCTAGGGATAACGAATAAAGAATTAAAGAATGAGGCTTATATAGAAAGCTATTTAGCTAAACGCTGACTCCATAGATAGTCGAGAGCGAAGCGTCCAGGACCAAACACAAATACCACCCAAAGCATCGTTCCCCAAGTCACGTGCTGCCAAAAACCACCTGCACCTGCGACTGTCCATAAATAAGGATAAGCAATCACCGCCACGATATTGAGTACAAACAAACCTAAAGCAGCTGGGCGGGTTAAACAACCGAAAACCAAGAGTACAGGTAGGATTAACTCTGCACCCGTTGCCAAATAAGCGGCCCATTCTGGCGATAAAATAGGGACTTGATACTCGGTTTCAAACAAGGAAACCGTACTCGACCAACTCTGGATTTTGACTAGGCCTGACTCAAAAAACATCCATGCCACATAAATCCGCAAAGCTAATAAAGTAAAAGGTTTTAAAATCAGATCAAGCGGCCAACAATCTGCCATCAAAAAACCAGCCAAGCTAATAGGTTTCATCGGATCTCCTCGTTTCTTAGTGTTGTGTTAGTTTTGGTTGTAGGGTGTTAGTTACGGTTATTTAGCCAACACTAACCATACGTGAACCAACTTGGTTTAGATGCATCCGTCGAAGCTAACGCTGCTCATCATGCCGATTATCCCCCTGCGCCTTTAGTAAGCTGCTGTGATTGCAGTAGAGTGGTCGATACCTTAAACCGACGACTGAGCACGATGGATAACAATCAAACGGATAAGGCTCAACTATTAAAGCTCATCATTGAACAGGGCATTTTGCACGAAACCGAGCATCGCCCCGTATTAGCCCGCGATGGGAAAACACATTTACGTTGGGTAATGAATTTTTTAGGCCTATCTTTGCATTATGAGGGCTTACAATTAGCCGCGCAGGCCTTATTAACTCTGCTTAGCTCTTTTAAAGGGCGACAATTAGCCACCATCGGCACGGCCGCTGTCCCCTTAATGAGTGCTTGTATTTTAGCATCAAAAGGACATTACACGGGGCTAATGGTCAGACCTCAACGCAAAACCTATGGTACTGCTAATCTGATTGATGGTCAGATCCGCCCCCACGAACCGGTGATTGTCATAGATGACTCGATTGGTTCAGGAACGAATATGCTGGATTGCATTGAAAAACTTGAGCAAGCTGGTTTATATGTGGAAGGGTGTGCGTGCTTAGTGCGCTTTGGCTATGACAGCGGTTATGCCAGTTTATTAGAGCGGGGTTATCGAGTGGTCTATTTATTTGATCAACTCACCGATATTTCACCGCGCTTACCGCACGAACCCCCACTGAAGACTTACCCAATCAAAGCTAGCCTCACTGCGATTCAATGGGATGAGCAAGCCCTCGCCGATTATCTCTCCCCGTTTCAAGTCATCCGCCGCTGCATGCAGCATTATTGGCAAACCGGTCGGTTGTTACGCCCACCGCGTGTATTTAATCAACCCCTTGAAGCATCTGGTGGGCTTTGGATTAGCCTACGCACTCAAGATCTCGTTTATACCCAGCAAGGGCGGCAAGGCCTTTGGAATTTCCCCGACGAGCCTTTGACGGCCACTAATCTAGCCTTAGTGCAATGCGCTTGGCTATTAGCGCGCCAATTAGCAGCTGATCCCTTACGTGAGGCGCGTCTAGACCAGAGTGCACTAGGCTTATCTTTATGCAGTGAATTAGTGGAAACGACCTATGGGGATTTTGACTTTAACCAGCACGGTTTAGCCGTGCGTAGCTTAGCAGCCCCTTGGAAAATGGGTGGTGCTTTACCGAAGATGCCGGGTATTCAAACCGCCGCCCATTTACTACATCATGCAAGGTTTCATAATACGCAACTACGCCCCTATGAGCCGTTTTTATTGTACCGTTATACCGTCAAAAAGCTGATTGAACCGGGAGCTGAGTGGCCCGTCGGAGGGAGTTCTGCCCTCCCGCAGTGGGATGAAAAAAACTATATTGTCCAACCCCTTGCCAACGCCTTATTAGCACTAGCCCAAGCACAACACCAAAGGATGCTGCCCCCACCGCTCAAGCCTTTATTTATCCCAGCTAGCTGCCAATGGCTCTTTGTATCCGTGTATTTAAACGGCCAGCTCTTAGCTTGTGCAGGTACTATTCCACACCACCCTAGTGCGGCTTTACCGACACTCCTGCAAACCGCTAGTCAAGATCCACGTTGGCAAGCCAAATTAGGGCAGCCCGGAATACTCACTCTCAAGCTCTACCTGCTCAGTGAAGCGAGTTATTTAGGGTTGAGTGAGCAACTATCCGCGTTTGGCAATATGAGTTTAGGACAAGACGCTATTGCGCTAAGCCATCAAGAGCAGTTTGCGCTGATCTTGCCGGATGTAGTGGTGCAACAGGCTTGGAATATCGAGCAGCTTCAGCAACAGCTTTATAAAAAAGCAGGGCTGGCATGGCCTTATCCACAGGTACACTGGCAGCGTTATCGGTGTCGTCTTTGGCAATTCAGTACTGTAAATCCCACGGCTGTTCCCTTAACCACCGAACGTTTGACACCGACTACAGCCATTGATACCACTTACTCTTATCGAAGAGCCTACTTACACTTCGTTGAGCGCCAACAACAGAATAATGGCGCGATTTATTATGCCTATCAGGCAGCGCTCGATCAGGTTCAGAATCAACAACCTGTATTCAATACTGCATGGATTTTGTGGTGCTTGAGCCAAACCCAAGATCATCTCGCTCCACCTTGGGATAAAAGCTATACCTATTTAATTGATGCTATCCACACTCAAACCTTAGATACTCATTCAAGCGCTTATTGTCTTTTAGCGCTAAGCCAACATCCTGAATGGCGTCAACAGGCAAAGCCGAGTTTGGCTAAGCTTGTGCAGCAGTTGCAGGCAAGCCTCAATCAACATGGGCAATGGCCAAAACCTGCAATCACCCACTATGACTCGCATTACTCGATAGAATTATTGGCGCTCATTCATGCTGAGCAAGCGGGTTTGTACATCGACCACTTATGGCGTAACCGATCCAGCGAGCGCTTATTTGACTATGTGCGCTATTATGCTCGCCCACATCAGTATCCGCAGTTATTAGAAACCCTGACGGCGCTTCATCAATTCAGTCCTTATGATTGCAGCGGCCTGATTCAGAGCCTACACAAGGATTTAGTTCAGTGGCAACAACCCGATGGTGGTTGGCTTCCTGAGCATCCACATTTATCGCCCACTTTGTTTAGTGCTCAAGCACTCACGGCTTTACTGATCAGTTGCTATCAGGATCAAAGCGTCTTAGAACGAACCTTTTACTATTTATATGGGCAAACGGTACTGAGTTCAGCGGATACTGCCCTGCCCAACCCCCTGATGGCTGAAGGCGGCTTGTATAGTGGCTTACTCGATGGTCAACTCATGACTATCCATAGTGCTTTAGCCTTACGTACTCAAGCTTGGGTGGAACTTGAAGCATGAAAATACTAAGACCTGCTCTCTACAGTGGTATTTTTTATAGTGCTGATCCTGATAATTTACGGCTACAACTCAAATATTATTTAGATCACCCCAGTGAAAGCAACCATGAAACGATCAAAGCTTTGGTTGTCCCTCATGCCGGTTATGACTACTCCGGTAGGACTGCAGGGTCAACCTATGCTCAAGTGCGCGGTAAAACCAAACCTAAGCGCATTGTGCTCGTAGGACCTAACCATCAAAATGCTCACAATGGCGGCTTAATCAGTGATTACACCGCCCTACAAACGCCTCTACGCCTCTAGGTGAGATCAGCGTTGATCAAACCTTCATTCATAACCATTGGCAATCCTTGGACTATGTACAAGTCGATAATGCGACCCATGCGACTGAATATAGCCTTGAAGTACAACTGCCCTTTATTCATACCTGCTTTCCTGAGCTACCTGTCGCACCGCTCCTACTCGGGCCTTGCAGCACTGAACAAGCACAGTGTTTGCTCAAGCCTGCGTGGGAAGACCCAGAGACATTAATCGTGATTAGCTCGGATTTATATCACTACCTACCGCGCTCCCAAGCACTCTTAACAGGTATGCAAACGATCCGTCTGATCGAAGCTAAGCACAGTGACCGCCTTACACCTGATCAAGCGTGTGGGTATCTAGGGTTAAAGGGGTTGATACAATTAGCCCAACAACCCGACTATGTTTGGCGCACGATTGCCGCTCATCATTCTGCCCAATCCAATCATCTTAACCCAAGCAGCTTAGTCGGTTATGCAGGGCTACTCTTAGTGAAACCTCTTAGTTTTTTGTCCACTGACCCAGCTTATCCAAATGAAAATTAATACTACTCATAATATTCATGCTAAAAATTCTTATGCTAATACTTTAGAGCGTCCGCAAAATACATTTACTCTAAAAAACAATACGACGGGCGCTTTGCCACAACAGGACTTACTTAAGAATTTACTACAGCAGCTCTTAAATCGAATTCAAAACTTTAGTAACCCGACTCCCAATTTAGGGAATACGCATGGTGCTATTATTCAAGATGGCCCAGCAGGACAGTGGACAGGTGCAACAACACCGCCTACCGTCCCCATCATCCAAGATGGCCCTGCTATCGGCGGCACAACTACGCCGACTCCGATTCAACCGATTATTCAAGATGGTCCAGCCGGTGCATGGGTAACTCCCGCTATTACTCCACCCATCATCCAAGATGGCCCTGCTATCGGCGGCACAACTACGCCGACTCCGACTCAACCGATTATTCAAGATGGTCCAGCCGGTGCATGGGTAACTCCCACGCCGACTCAACCAATTATTCTGGATGGTCCTGCGGGTCTGTGGTAACTGGAGTAGCTTAAATAAGCCGTGGCTAATCTATTTGATAATCCTTTAGCCACGCTTTTAGTTGCTTTACATCCTGAAATTCACGTAAATCGCGTTGAACATTTAGAATCGTTTCACGCAAACCTTGTATATCGTATTTCAGCGTCGTCATCAGATGTTTGGGGACAATGGGCATAAAGGGGGGAGCACTAATCATGTCACGCCCTAGCATTTCTTGCTGCGCAAGTTCAGCTTTCAACTCGTTTAACTGACTCTCTAAGACTTGGTTATAATGTTTAAGGCGCGTGTCTGCAATCGCATCTAATTGTATTTGGTCAATTTGCTCGACCACTAACTGTAACTCTAATAATTTTAGTAAATCTTTTTTACTGTAAGCAACCGTCACTTGCTGCATCAATTCAGTTTTACGCACCCGTTCTACCGGATCAAGCTCACGATCAGGATGCAAAGCACTGCTCAATTGACGAAAGACCGCCTGAATCGACTTACTAACATTTTCAACCTCTGCCGTTTCTTCTGCAGCTTTCGCTACTTGCTTGGCAGACTTCCTAGACTTAGGTCGCTGGGTGGCCCGCTGCGCTTCTTGCTGTTCAACTTGTTGTTCAAACTGCTGATTTAAGCGATCTAAGGTGGCTTGAATATCATGCACATCCAAATCAGCCTCATCAATCGTCATGCCAAACTGCTGCTCAAGCAACTCTTTCAGCATATCCAAGGCTAGGCCATCAGAGGCTTGATCCAGCTGATCAAAGCTTTCCGTACTGTATTTATCAAACAAAGGCTTCAGATCCACACGTTGGTGTTCAACAATCAGTACATCCGCTAGTTCCAGAATCAAGTCACACATTTTTTCTTGTTGATTTTTGGTGAATTTATGACTATCAAACTGTTGATCCAATAACAGAACCAGCTGAGCCTGATACTCACCTAACTCTTTTCGTAAAGGCTCTAGTTTCTCCACCGCCTGTTGTTGGCACTGTGTCATCGCCTCTTGCCATTCCAACAAAAGTTTTCTTTGTTTATTGATATTTTTAATTAATGTATTGAACTTCTTTTGGGCAGGTAAGAGCTTTGTTTGACTCGGTGAAGGCTTAATCTGCACGACACTATAATGATCAGACATACCACGTCCTTTATAGGAAAAGTAAAAATAAAATTAAACCAAGCACCCACCACTAAACAAACAATGTGCTAGGATTTTGCTTATCCCTCAATCCTCTACTGCTCAGCAGGAATTTCACCATGCACTTAAAGCGACTCAATCAGGCATTACTTATTGTCAGCTCAGCGATTCTTACGGTTATCGCACTCACCTTTGGAGCTGATCCGGTGAGTTTGGTACCGACGCTCTATCACACACCCGTCGCTGATATTAACGCTATCCATATTTACCGCTCAGTGATGGGGCTAATCCTAGGGGTTGTCGCTTTCTGGCTCTATGCCGCTTTTAATTCACAGTTTACCTTGGCAGCCTTGTATTCACTAGGGTTGGCGATGCTAGGGCTATCCTTATCCAGAATCTTCAGCTTGCTAGTCGATACAGGTAAACCCACCACGCTACTACTGGTTTATTTACTGGCTGAATTGGGTACAGCCCTCGTAGTGTTCCTGCTGATCCGCCAAAACCGCAAACATGCAAGCACGGGCTAAGCTAAGTTAGCGGCTTCATTCGCCTGAACCGCCTCCTCATGATCGTATAAACGGATCACTACCACAGGTGCAGCCGCCATCACCAACAGACTCACCCATAAGGGTAATAAATGGGTTAAGGCGGTAATAGACGCCAAAGTTGGCAGTAAGACCGATGCTATAATCGCAGTGAACTTGTACTTGCCTGCCTTTACCACCGCAGCACGAATACTACTGAGGGTGAGCATATAAACAGCCACCGCCACGGCCAGCGTCATAATCGCAAGGACTGGATCGCCACCATGTCCACCCGAGGCAGCGGTAAAATTATCAGCGACCAACTCTAATCCCGTACCGACTGCTGCCAAGGATGCAAATATCAGATAATGACCATAACCAAATAGAATTCCGCGCCGCAGATTATGGTCATGCAAAGCTTGAGCAAAGGGTACTTTGAAATACAGCCACCATAAGGCAAACACTAACACTGTTCCGGCAAAACCGATCAACAACGCTTGCACCACATCGAGTTCACGTGCATTCATAATCGCATTCCCCACGCCAATGATCCCCTCCCCTAAAACAATAATCGTCAGCAGACCATAACGCTCAGCGATATGGTGTGGATGCCAAGGGGTATGCTTGATTCGCTCAGCCAGTATCGGCACCAACAATTCCCCGCCCATGAAAAACAGCATGGAAACCAAGCGCACTACGATGTCCAGATCTTTGGTGAACCAATACCAAAGCACCCAGATGGTCTGCATGAACAGAATGCCGTAAGCATAGCGCCGAGCCGTCGTGGCGTATGGCGGATCTTCTTTAGCCGCTCTGAACCACAGCGAGGCCATCGCAATTCGCATTACGATAAACCCCAACAAACCCAACAAGGCATCACCATTAAAAAAACCTTTCATGCCCGCTGCCATCAGCAAAGCGCCAAACATCTGCACCATTGACAACAAGCGGAAAGCGGTATCATCGCAATCAAATGCCGAAGAAAACCACGTGTAATTCATCCATGCCCACCACATAGGCATAAAAACAGCCAAATACACCCAGATGTCGCTGTAATGATGTTCTGCCAGTGCATGGTGCAAAGAAGACGCACAAGCCCCAACCGCAATCACAAACACTAAATCATAAAATAATTCCAGCGGCGTGGCCGCACGATGCTGTTCGTGTACATCGCGGCCTTGCATACGTCTAGCACAAAGCTGTTTCATCCTTTTCTCCTATCAAGCCATTCACTAAAGCACAACAGACTATCAACCGTCGGCTAGGCTTGCTGCTTGCAGCACGGTGATTTTACCTATTTTTTCAGGATTAGGTTCTATCTCGATACTTTTATTGGTTGGCAATAAACAACTCCAATCAGCAAGCTTCATAATTAAAGATGACAAAACTGATAAAAGGATTAGAATCTCTAAGGGTATTTTGTTTGTTTTTAATAAAAATACTGAAGGAGGAATCGTCTCAATGACTGCTCAAATGACCCGTCGCCAATTTTTTAAGGTGACCGCCGGTGGAGTAGCCAGTGTTGGACTTGGTGCTTTAGGTCTAAGCCCAGAACAAGTCCAAGCAGCCACTCGACCTTTTAAACTAGAGCGCACTACCGAAGCGCGTAATATTTGCCCTTATTGCTCTGTCAGTTGTGGCGTACTCATGTATAGCATCGGTGACAAAGCCAAAAACGTTAAAGCAGAAATCATCCATATCGAAGGCGACCCTGACAATCCTGTCAATCGAGGGACGCTATGCCCGAAAGGTGCTGGCTTATTGGATATGATCCATAGCCCCAATCGTCTAAAATACCCTGAAGTCCGTGAAGCTGGTACATCTGAATGGAAGCGTATTTCATGGGATGAGGCGATTACGCGGATTGCTACTCACATGCGTGCTGACCGTGATGCTAATTTTCAGGCCAAGAATGCAGACGGTGTTACTGTCAACCGCTGGCAATCTGCTGGCTTTTTAGCAAGCTCGGCAGCTTCTAATGAAGCAGGCTATCTCACCAATAAGGTGCTGCGCGGTTTAGGTATGACCGCTATCGACACTCAGGCTCGTATTTGACACTCACCGACGGTGGCCAGTCTGGCTCCGACGTTTGGGCGTGGTGCGATGACCAATCATTGGGTCGACATCAAGAATGCTGATTTAGTTTTAATCATGGGCGGCAATGCTGCCGAAGCTCATCCCTGCGGTTTTAAATGGGTCATTGAAGCGAAAAAAACCCGAAGTGCCAAGCTTGTCGTGGTTGATCCACGCTTTACCCGTTCAGCGGCAGTGGCAGATTTTTATGCACCGATCCGTGTCGGTTCGGATATTGCCTTTTTGTCTGGCGTCATCAACTATTTACTGACCAATGACAAAATTAATCACGAATATGTACAGGCCTATACCAATGCTGGGTATTTAATCAATACCGGTTATACCTTTAATGAAGGTATGTTTTCTGGCTACGATGAGGCCAAACGTTCCTACGACAATACGACTTGGAAATACCAGATGGATGAGGCGACGGGCTTTGCCAAGATCGACTACTCCATGCAAGACCCTCAATGCGTATTGCAATTAATGAAACAACACTTTGCGCCCTATACGCCTGAAGTGGTTTCCAAAGTAACGGGTACGCCCCAAAAGGATTATGAAAAAATCCTCGAAATGATGGGGGAATGCGCCAAGCCCAACAAGGTAATGACCATTCTCTATGCGCTTGGTTGGACGCAACATTCTGTCGGTTCGCAAAACATCCGTACTATGGCCTTAATCCAATTACTCTTGGGTAATATTGGCATGGCAGGTGGCGGTATCAATGCACTACGCGGACATGCGAATGTGCAGGGTATCACCGATATGTGCTTGATTGGTGCTAGTTTGCCCGGCTACTTGGCAAACCCAACCGATAAAGAAGCGACTTTGGCACAATTTATTGAGGCTAAAACACCGAAGCTGCTGCAAGCTGGACAGATGAACTACTGGTCAAATTACAGCAAATTCTTTGTCAGCCATCTGAAATCTATGTATGGCCCCAATGCGACCGCTGAAAACCAATTCGGTTATGACTGGATGCCGAAAATCGACGGTGCACAGGATGTATTGGCACTCTTTGAGCGCATGCATCAAGGTAAACTCACAGGCTTTTTCTGCCAAGGTTTTAACCCCTTAGCCTCTGTACCGCACGCCGCCAAACTCGGTCAAGCTCTAGCCAAGCTTAAGTATTTGGTCGTAATGGATCCACTGACCACAGAAACCTCTGAGTTTTGGAAAGCGCATGGCGAATACCATGATGTTAAACCCGAAGAGGTACAGACCGAAGTCTTCCGTCTACCCGCCAACCTTTTTGCCGAACAGGAAGGCTCCTTTACTAACTCTGGGCGGGTCATTCAATGGCGTTGGTCAGGAGCTGATGCCCCCGGTGAAACCAAAGGTGATGCAGAAATCATGGCTGCTTTGTTTTTAAAGCTGCGTGACATGTATGCCGATGGCCAAGGAGCAAACTCCGAACCCTTAAAGAAACTGCATTGGCCTTATCGTATCCCGAATAAACCCTCACCTGAAGAATTAGCTAAGGAAGTCTCAGGGGTCGCCTTAGCCGATGTGTTGGACCTGAAAGACCCAACTAAGGTATTAGCGAAAGCGGGCGAACAATTGGCGGGATTTGCCCAATTGCGGGATGATGGCTCGACCTCCTGTGGCAACTGGATTTACTCCGGCTCATGGTCACAAGTTGGTAATCTAATGGCAAGGCGTGATAACTCTGACCCTTCCGGCTTAGGGCAAACTTTGAATTGGGGGTTTGCATGGCCTGCTAACCGCCGCATTCTCTACAATCGCGCCTCCTGTGATGCTAATGGTAAGCCTTGGGATGCAAAACGCACGGTCATCAAGTGGGTGGGTGATAAATGGACGGGTAATGATATTCCTGACATTCGCCCTGATGCGCCCCCCGCTGAGGTTAGCCCCTTCATTATGAATCCTGAAGGTGTTGCTCGCCTGTTTGCCTTTGCGGGTATGAAAGAGGGGCCTTTGCCAGTGCATTACGAGCCCTTCGAATCGCCCTTGGCGGAAAATCCTATGTTCCCTAGCAATGCTAAGGCAAAAAATAATCCTGCCGCACGAGTTTTCCCCGGTGATCAGGAGAATTTTGGTACAGCGGATGCCTATCCATTTGTAGCAACCACTTACCGCTTGGTCGAGCATTTCCACTTTTGGACCAAACACTCTTGGCTCAATGCCGTTACTCAACCGGAGCAATTTGTTGAGATTGGTGAGGAGCTTGCCAAATCCAAAGGGATTGCTCACGGTGATAAGGTGAGAGTTAGCTCCAAACGCGGTAAGATTGAAGCGGTGGCTGTTGTCACTAAACGGATCCCGACCCTGCAAGTGAATGGTAAACCGACTCATACCGTAGGCATCCCGATTCACTGGGGATTCAAAGGGGTAACGCGCCCCGGTTATCTGACCAATGTGCTGACCCCATATGTGGGTGATGCCAATGTGCAGACACCGGAATTCAAGGCGTTTTTGGTCAACATTGAGAAGGTGTAAGGAGCTTAATATGACTATGTTAGACATCCAACGCCGCTCTGCAACCACGACCGAAGCGCCACAGGTACGCCATCTGCCGAAAATTGCAAAGCTTATCGACGTGTCTACTTGTATTGGCTGCAAAGCCTGTCAGGTGGCGTGCATGGAATGGAATGATTTGCGGGATGAAGTCGGCAAGAATGTCGGGGTGTATGACAACCCGGCTGACTTGTCTGATCAGAGCTGGACCCTGATGCGTTTTAGTGAAACGGAGCAAAATGGCAAGCTCGAATGGCTGATCCGTAAAGATGGTTGCATGCACTGTGCTGATCCGGGCTGCTTAAAGGCCTGTCCTTCACCGGGAGCAATTATTCAATACAGCAATGGCATTGTCGACTTTCAACAAGACCAGTGTATTGGCTGTGGGTATTGTATTCAGGGTTGCCCCTTCAATATCCCACGGATCTCGAAAAAGGATAACAAGGCCTATAAATGCTCCTTGTGTTCAGATCGAGTAGCTGTCGGCCAAGCCCCCGCCTGTGTCAAGACCTGCCCAACCGGAGCCATTCACTTCGGCACCAAAGAGGATATGCAGGACTACGCTGAGGAACGAATTACCGACCTGAAAGCCCGTGGCTATCAGAATGCGGGCTTGTATGATCCTCAGGGCGTGGGGGGTACTCATGTTATGTATGTGCTGCAACATGCCGACCAACCCGAGCTATATGCCAATTTACCTGCTAACCCAAAGATTGCAGCCACCGTGAGCCTATGGAAAGGCATCACCAAACCGCTCGGCTTAGCAGGCTTTGGCTTAATTGCCTTAGGTGCCTTCTTCCACTTCATCAAACGTGGGCGTAAAGAAGTGCATGAGGACGAAGATGATCAATTGGCTATTGTTCGGCAATCAGGCAGCAATGGGAGGGACGCATAATGTCACAGCCTAATGAAATTGAGCGTTATACCGCTTCACAACGCTCCAATCACTGGATGGTTGCTATTCTGTTTATCCTTGCGGCTCTATCCGGCTTAGCCTTGTTTCATCCTGCCCTATTTTGGCTGAGTAATCTCTTTGGGGG
The DNA here is from genome assembly GCF_900167255.1 of Thiothrix eikelboomii. Lineage (GTDB taxonomy): Bacteria > Pseudomonadota > Gammaproteobacteria > Thiotrichales > Thiotrichaceae > Thiolinea > Thiolinea eikelboomii. The sequence continues at coordinate 9,648 of NZ_FUYB01000005.1, read as the reverse complement.
TGGCGCTTGGACCCGCATCCTCCACCCATTTTTGGGAGTGGCCATGTTCCTATTCTTCCTGATTCTAGCTTTACGTTTCTGGAAGCATAACCACCTGACCAAAAATGATCGGAAGTGGCTTGGGCAAATCGGGGACGTGATTGCAGGCAATGACGATAAATTACCCCCAGTAGGCCGCTATAATGCGGGGCAAAAACTGCTGTTCTGGGTGATGATTCTCTGCATGCTAGCCTTATTGGTGACTGGAGTTATGTTCTGGCGGCCTTGGTTTGCAGCGAGTTTCTCGATTGATCTGGTGCGTTTGGCAGCTTTGATCCATGCTTTTGCGGCTTGGGTGTTGATTGCAGGCATTATGGTGCATATCTATGCAGCCTTTTGGGTAAAAGGTACAATGCGTGGCATGCTCACTGGCAAAGTCGGACGGGCTTGGGCACGACACCACCACCCCGAATGGTATCAGGAAGTTACTGAAGAGAAGCGCTCATGAGTATCGTATCGCCAATGACCCGGGTGCTTAAAGCAGATGAAATAGGGATAGCGCCTCATAACGCTCCCCGTTTGCTGCTGCCTGACCCACGTACTGTATTTCAGCAACGAGCAAGGCGGCTACATTATCTTGCTGACGGGCATGACTTAGCGGCGTGGTTGCTGTTTTGTCATGCTTTAAGCTTGGCACAAGGGCGATTGGTAGATCGAGTCCAAATCGAAGATGGGGAAGCGCAAGCTTCTCTCTCTTTAGCACTGACCGAGCGTTCTTGGGGGTATTGGCAAGCACTCTTAGCAGAGCTGATAGGGGCAACTACTCATAGCCCCCACAGCCCTCCCACCCAAGTAGGCAAGGGCTTAACCCTTGAAGCACTGGCCTTGGTCAAGACCTTACAGGCTTGGCCAAAAGCCACTTGGCAAACACAAGCTCAAGCCTTGTTGCTGGGCGAGGACGGCGTAACACCGGAAGCTGCACCTTTTTTAGGCGCAGCGTTACAAGTAGAGTGGACTTTACGCGCCAGTCAATTGCCGACGGCAATCCATGCAGCCTACCAAGGTGAATCAGCGGTTTGCCCTGTCTGTGGTTCACATCCAATGGTCAGTTTAGTCCATACGGGCGACCCCAATCATGGGGTGCGTTATCTGGTATGTACTTTATGCCAAAGCCAATGGCAGGCCGCACGTGCCAAATGTACCAACTGCGATAGTCCGAAAGAGGTTGTGCTCTTAGGACCCTCAGAAAAAGCACCTATCCAAGGCGAGTGCTGTGAGGTCTGCCAGAGTTATGTGAAACTATTATCCTTGCCGCGTGAAGTACAACTTGACCCCTGTGCAGACGATCTAGCCACCTTAGGGCTGGATGTCATGTTAGAACAAGAAGGCTATGGACGAGCCGCACGGAATTTATTAAGTGCTTATTAATTAACTCACTTTAGAAAATCAAGAGGATACCTCAAGCCCAAGATGACTCAAACTGCCTCAGTGGCGCGTGCGCCCTGGCATCAACTCCCCTCTGTTGATCGGTTACTCAATACCCCAATGGCCAGTGAATGGCGGGTGCTGTATGGACATGATGAAACGGTCGCTGCCCTGCGGCAGATATTAGCCAATGCCCGTGCCAATTTAAGTCCATCAGCCCCCCCACCTGAGTTCGAAACCTTATTAGGTTTGGCTGCCCAGCATTTGCAAACTCGGGCAGCGCCTAAGTTACGCCCCGTGTTTAATCTTACCGGAACGGTCCTGCATACCAATTTAGGACGTGCCACCTTACCAGAAACTGCCATACAAGCCTTGGTCACTGCTGCCCGCGAGCCATCTGCTTTAGAGTATGCCCTTGCCACAGGTGGGCGCGGTGATCGTGATGAGCTAGTGCATGAATTACTCTGCGAGCTAACTGGCGCAGAGGCAGCCACCATCGTGAATAACAATGCAGCAGCAGTCTTTTTGCTACTGAATACCCTCGCCTTACGCAAAGAAGTGATTGTCTCACGCGGGGAACTGGTAGAAATCGGCGGAGCTTTCCGTGTCCCTGATATTATGCAGCGAGCTGGAGCGAAACTAGTTGAGGTGGGCTGTACTAACCGTACTCACACCCGTGATTTTGAGCAAGCTATCACTCGACGTACCGCCATGCTGATGAAAATTCATACCAGTAATTATACTATTCAGGGGTTTACGCATACCGTCGCACCGAACCAATTAGCTGCACTCGCACAGACTCACGGTCTACCGTTTGTCGAAGACTTAGGAAGTGGAACTTTAGTCAATCTAGAGCGTTGGGGTTTGCCGCATGAGCCAACGCCTCGTGAATCACTGCAAGCGGGTGCGAACTTAGTCAGCTTCAGCGGGGATAAATTATTAGGCGGCCCCCAAGCTGGGATTTTGGTTGGTGATCAAGCCCTCATCCAAAAACTAAAAAAGAATCCGCTCAAACGTGCTTTGCGAGTGGGTAAGTTGACCTTGGCCGCTTTAGAAGCAGTGTTACAACTGTATCGTGCTCCTGAACATTTGCCCGAGCGCTTAGCAATTCTCAGTCTATTGACCCGCCCACAAGCAGACATTCAAGCGCAATGCCAACGTCTGTTGCCCCTATTGCAGCAGTTTTTACTGGGGCATAACTTGCTGATCAGTATAGAGCCTTGTTGGTCACAAATCGGTTCTGGATCTCTCCCCATTGACCGCCTACCCTCGGCTGCTTTGGTCATCCGCCCTAGTGGTCAACGTGCAGGTGGCCTGAATAAACTAGAGCGCTTATTACGTGAGCTGCCACGTCCAGTGATCGGACGCTTAGCCGATAAGGCGCTGTGGTTGGATTTGCGTTGCCTACGAGTAGAGGATGAAACGAGGGTATTTTCAAGGATATGATTATCGGCACAGCAGGCCATATTGACCACGGCAAGACTACGCTCATTCATGCTTTAACGGGGGTAGATACCGACCGCTTACCGGAAGAAAAACGCCGAGGTATCACTATCGAGTTGGGATTTGCCTATTTGCCCAGCTCTGATGGGCGCGTATTAGGCTTTGTCGATGTACCTGGGCATGAAAAATTTGTATCGACCATGACGGCGGGCGCTAGCGGTATCGAACAAGCTGTGTTAGTGATTGCAGCGGATGATGGCATTATGCCGCAAACTCGTGAGCATCTAGGCATTTTAAGCTTTATGGCTGTCAAAGGTTTGACCATCGCCCTGACCAAAATAGATCGGGTTGAACCTGAACTGATCACTGCTCGCTGCTTAGAAATTCAAGCATGGCTAGCGCAGACTGCGTATGCCAAGGCTGCTATTTTTCCAGTCGCCGCCATGACCGGTAGCGGTATCCCTGCACTGCGTCAACATTTATTGGCACTACCCGAGTCAATAACGACGGCAGCTAGCCAAGGCGTGCGCTTTGCATTTGATCGCTGTTTTATCTTAACTGGCCAAGGCGTTACCGTATCCGGCTTACTTCATACAGGTCAATTGCAGGTGGGTGATCTACTCAAACTGAGTCCGTTAGGTTTAACCGTGCGTATCCGCTCTATTCATGCCCAAAACCGTGCCGTACAAACCACCAGCGCAGGCAGTCGTTGCGGTTTAGTGTTAGTGGGGGTTGAAAAAGACCAGATTGAACGGGGGCAATGGCTCTTAGCCAACCACCTACCTGCTCCCTGTGAGCGCTTCGATGCTCTGCTTACCTTGGCACAGGATACTGCTCACCGTTGGCGCGAAGGTCTACAAGTTATGGTGCATCATGGCGCAGCGCGATGCCCAGCACGACTCATTTTATTAGAAGATACGGCTTGGCAACCCGGTACTAGCGGTCTGGTACAATGTAATTTAAGTGAGCCTTTGCCGATCTTTTGGCATGACCGTATTGTTTTGCGTGATATGTCTGGGCAACACACCTTAGCTGGCGGCCTAGTTCTAGATGTGATGCCGCCGTTGCGGGGGCGCAAAAAGCCTGAACGTCAAGCAATTTTGCAAGCATTGACTGCTGCACAGCCTGAGCAAGCCCTGCTACAACTGTTGCGTTTGGCGACCTTACCCTTATCTTTACAGGCTTGGGCGCTACAGATGAATTATCCCTTGGCTCATTTATTAGCCGAGTTACAAGCACAAACACCCGATATTCAGATCATGGATCAGCATGGGCAAGCATGGTGTCTGCTGCCCGAATTAGCGGTACAACTACACGAGCAACTTCAAGCCCATCTCGATTATTTTCACCAACAACAAGCCGATGAACCTGGTATTTCCTGTGAGCGTTTACGGCGGATGGCGCTCCCCAATGCCAGTCCAGACCTGTTTAGCTGCCTAGTCGAGTATTGGTTGCAACAAGGAATTTTAGTACAAACTGGGAGCTTTTTGCATGCCCCTGGGCATGTTTTGAGCCTCACCCTTACAGAGCAACAGTTATGGGAACAGTTATTACCTATTTTACAGGCAGGCCGCTTTGACCCACCGTGGGTACGTGAGCTAGCCGAGCAACTCCAACAACCAGAATCACTGATTAGACAAGTATTGTGTAAACAAACCCGACGGGGAGAAGTGCATCAAATAGTGCATGATTTATTTTATGCGCCCATTGCGATACAAGCTTTGGCAGCTATCGTCTGTGCGCAAGCTCAACCCTTATTGAATGTGGTTAATTTCCGCAATCAAATTGGTATCGGGCGCAAACGAGCCATTCAAATCTTAGAATTTTTTGATCGAGTCGGCTTAACTCGGCGTATTGTTGGTGAAGGTGCGCAGGGTAAACGCCGTGATGAGCGCTTATTGCGTAACCCACAGCTTTTTAGCAACAATTAGCTTATGCTATAGCACTTGGAAGGGTGGCATACCCCGGTGGGATGTCCAGACTTCAAATCTGGGAGAGGCTGTCACACAGCTTCTGGTGGGTTCGACTCCCATACCCTTCCGCCAAGTTAGTTGAAATTGCAAGAAGGCTGTTTATGAGTTCAAACTCTCTCCCTATAGTGGGCATTTGCGCATGGAGCGGTACGGGTAAAACCACGTTAATCACCGAACTTATCCCCCTATTACGCGCTCAAGGCTTGCGCTTAGCGGTGATCAAACATGCCCATCATCAGATCGAACTCGACCAACCGGGCAAGGATACCTTTCGCTTTCGAACAGCCGGGGCAGAACAGGTGATTTTAGCCTCAGCGCAAAGCCGTGCGGTCATGTTTGAGCAGCGTGAGGTAGCGGAGGCTTCACTGACGGCTGCACTAGAGTTAGTGAATGATCAGCAGATTGATCTGATTTTAGTGGAAGGCTTTAAACATGAAACCCTACCGAAAATTGAGATTCATCGCCCTAGCCTTGGCCATCCCCTGCTCTTTCCCCACGACTCACAGATTATTGCACTGGCCAGCGATCTACCTTTAGACTTGCCCAGTCCGGTGCGCGTCACGCAACTTGATCTAAAACAGCCCAGCCTGATCGCCCAATTTATTCTTGAGCGCATTGTTGGCCGTAACACCCAAAACATGACCGAGCTTCGAACTACCCCCAGTTGTGCTGATGCACGTGAACCCTCCAGCCTGACACTGCATGAAGCGCAAACCCGTATTCTGGCGGCGATTACACCGATCAAAACGGTCATTAAGCAGTCCTTGCGCCTCGCTTTAGGACAAGTTTTGGCAGAAGCCGTTATCTCACCGTTGGATGTGCCTGCCCATACGAATGCTGCAATGGACGGTTATGCGGTAGCGGCGGCTGATTTACCACTGAATGCCCTGAAAACCTTGCCCATCGCAGGCACCGCGTTTGCAGGTCATGCCTTTGCAGCAACTTGCCCGCCAAGTGCTTGTATTCGGATTATGACGGGTGCACCGATGCCAGCTGGTACAGATACCGTCGTCATGCAAGAGCACACAGAAACCACAGCAGAGGGTTGGGTGCGCATCGGTACAGGGCATCAGTTTGGACAAAATGTGCGCCGCCAAGGTGAGGATATTACTCAAGGTCAAACTGTCCTCACCGCCGGACGACGTTTAAGTCCCGCTGACTTAGGCTTACTCGCGTCGTTAGGGATTGCAGAAGTCAAAGTTTATCGTGCACCACGAGTGGCTTTCTTCTCAACAGGTGATGAATTGCGTTCCATCGGTGAGCCGCTGGAAGCAGGCTGTGTCTATGACAGCAACCGCTATACCTTATTTGGTATGCTGAAAAATCTAGGTTTGGATGTCGTTGATCTTGGTGTGGTTGCCGATCAACCTGCTGCACTGCAAGCAGCGTTTAAAATGGCCGCCGACAGTGCGGATGTCGTCATCACGTCTGGGGGAGTCTCGGTCGGGGAGGCAGACTATACAAAAACTATACTGGATCAATTGGGTGAAATTAGTTTCTGGAAGATTGCGATTAAACCCGGTCGACCGCTCGCCTTTGGTCAATTGGGTGAAACCCTCTTCTTTGGCTTGCCGGGCAATCCGGTCGCGGTGATGGTGACTTTCCAACAGATTGTACAACCTGCTTTGTTATATTTAGCCGGAGAAACTGCCTATCAGCCATTAGTGATACCCGCTCGCACCACACAGCGACTCAAGAAAAAGCCGGGGCGTACTGAGTTTTTAAGAGCTATTTATGAGCCAGCACCGGACGGCAGTCTAACAGTCCACACCACAGGCGCTCAAGGCTCAGGAATACTCATGTCGATGAGCCGTGCCAATTGCTATATTATTTTAGATGAAGACAATGCTGGCGTTGAAGCGGGCGCTTGGGTGAAAGTGCAGCCTTTTAGACTTTAACAAGCTGCACTTGAGGTCAATTTCGCCAGCCTTATCCGCTTTAAGCCAGTTTAGCTTGAAGGAAATTCAGCACTTCAGCATGAGCGACTTGCTCAGCTTCGCCACCTTTGCGGGCTTTATACTCTAACTGTCCAGCCTGTAAGCCGCGCTCTGAAACCACAATCCGATGCGGAATCCCGAGCAATTCATGGTCTGCGAACATCGCACCGGGGCGCATATCCCGATCATCTAAGAGCACTTCGACCCCCGCTGCCTGCAATTGATCATGCAGCTGTTCAGCCGCTTGAGCGACTGCTTCAGATTTACGCATATTCAAAGGCACAATCGAGACTTGGAAAGGAGCCATCGCTTTCGGCCAGAGAATACCCGCCTCATCATAGTTTTGCTCAATAGCGGCGGCCACCACCCGCGTTACCCCTATCCCATAGCAGCCCATGATCATGGTTTGTGCTTTGCCATGTTCATCCAACACCGTGGCATTCATGGTCTGGGAATATTTTTTACCGAGCTGGAATACATGCCCGACTTCAATTCCACGCACAATGGAGAGCTTACCTTGGCCATCGGGGCTTGGATCACCCGCTTTTACATTGCGCAGATCAGCGACTCGTGGCAACGGTAAATCACGCTCCCAGTTAATGCCGAAATAATGATAATCTTCGATATTCGCCCCTGCACCGAAATCACTCATCGCCGCCACTGTGCGATCAGCAATCACAGGTATCGGGCAATTCACAGGACCTAACGAACCGGGACCCGCCCCCATCACAGCCCACACTTCCTCTTCAGTCGCCATCCGTAAAGGCTTAGCCACTTCAGGTTGTTTTTCTGCTTTAATTTCATTCAGCTCATGATCGCCACGCACTAATAAAGCCACAAACTTCGCTTCACTTGCTGGGGAGGCTTCAACAATTAAAGTTTTGATCGTCTTTTCAATGGGTAATTTAAAATTATCGACCAGTGCCTGAATCGTTTTGGTATTGGGTGTATGCACTTGCTGTAGGGTTTGACTAGGAGGAAGACGCTCACCTGCGGGTGCTACTGCCTCAGCCATTTCAATATTAGCGGCATAATCACTCGCGTCTGAGAAGGCAATATCATCTTCACCCGAGGAAGCTAAGACATGGAATTCATGCGAACCACTACCACCAATCGAGCCATTATCTGCTGCGACAGGGCGGAAGTTTAAACCTAAGCGCTCAAAAATACGGCAATACGCCGCGTACATTTTATCATAGGTCGCTTGTAAAGATTCTTGGGTCAAATGGAAGGAATAAGCATCCTTCATAATAAACTCCCGTGCTCGCATCACCCCAAAACGTGGGCGAACTTCATCACGGAATTTCGTTTGGATTTGATAATAATTAACGGGCAGTTGTTTATAACTATTCAGCTCTTTACGCATTAAATCAGTAATAATTTCCTCATGCGTAGGGCCAACACAAAAATCCCGCGCATGTCGATCTTTCACCCGTAGTAATTCCGGGCCATATTGCTCCCACCGACCAGATTCTTGCCAAAGCTCAGCAGGTTGGATCGCAGGCATGATTAATTCAACGGCACCCGCCCTATCCATTTCCTCACGGACAACCGCCTCGACTTTACGTAAGACACGTAGGCCATACGGCATCCACGTATAAAGCCCAGAGGCCGTGCGGCGAATCAGACCGGCACGCAGCATTAGTTGATGGCTAATGACTTCCGCATCAGCTGGTGTCTCACGTAGAGTGGACAAAGGAAATTGAGATACACGCATCGACTTCAAATCCGTTATTGATATAGCAAAAATAAAACCGCAGAAGGCGGCTAAGATGGGAACATGATAGCGTGGAATCGGTGAGCTGTCAGCGCGTAGACCTTGGATTCCCGCCAAAAACCATCAACACAGCTCGTAGAGAACCCTACCGCCTATCCTGATTTTTCATGCGTTCGTTCTGTAGAGAAATTTAAAGCTAATTTTATTAGCTACGCTTAAAAACAAAGGGATTTTAAAAAATAGGGAATATAACAATGCAAATATCTGGAATTTCTACGAAGAAGGATATATACCCAGCGAGGGGACTTACTCCTCCCCAGCAATCACTGGTTGATAACTTCACTAGCTTTTTTCAAAAACCAGTGGAAAGTATTATACAGCCTTTACTCGATGCTACGATAAAATCAGTTGAAGCCTCAGATCCCACTGCTGAACTGCAGGCACAAATTGATAATGCTACTGAAGGTAGTACCCTGACAGTACCGTCTGGCAACTATGAAACTATTAATATCAATAAAAATATAACTTTAAATGGACAAGAGCCACCTCCACAAATAAAAAGGATTAATGCTACTGATGCTTCACAACTCACCTTGAATCACTTAGATATTGGAAATAAAGGCTTGAGCCCTGCACAAGTTAGAACACTACCTGAGTCTGAGACAGGTATTCGTGTAGTTTTAAATAACAAACCCAGTACTATAAACATCACCAACACCCATCTATCTGGCGTGGCCGATGGTATTAGCATTAGTAGCCATACCCCTTTAGAGCAGACTTCGCAGCAAAAAATTAATATTGATAATAATACTATTTCAAATATTAGACCTCTTGCGAAAATAATTATCCCCCAATCATCCGATTAACAAGAGCGGCGATCAACCGTAAGCGTAGCTCAAACCGTCGTCGCCGTCCTCGGTAAACCCCCTTCAGAATCCGAAAAATTTTCAGTGAGCGAATCCGATGCTCCACCTTGACCCGAACCTTGGCCAACCGCTGATTGAACTCCATTTGCTCCGGCTCTAAGTCTCGACCCGGCGGCTTTTTGAACGGCATGACCACAGAGCATCCCTCGACCCTGAACCCCACATAGCCCAGATCCACCGCACAGACGCTACCCGCCGGAAGATGATGAGCGTGGCGGCGAGCTAAGCAGAGGTCATGTTCTTGCTCT